>CAXXUL010000002.1:0-226438 GCA_963665375.2 Christensenellaceae bacterium | reverse complement strand
GACGAATGCAGCGTGATGCAGGCGGACGCGGAGCGCGCGTTTGACACACTGATGTCGGGCGGCGAGGTGCTCGCCGGAACAGCCGCAGCGACCATTCCCATAGCCGCGACGCTCGCGACCGAGAAACTGGATGCGCAACCCATGGAGGACGCCGCGCGCGCGTTTGATGCATATTTTGACGAAACGTTAGAGCAGGGCGGCAAAACCGCGCAGGACGGGTCCCCGACGGAGCAGGCGACGGAGCCTTACTCCGAGGCGGCCTGGGCAAACGAGGCGCAAGAAAGCGAAAGCGAACCGCAGGCGGAGTTTGTAAAGACATTTGACGACGCGTTTGTAAAGAGCGACTATACCGTTCGTACCGACGAATGCAGCGTGATGCAGGCGGACGCGGAGCGCGCGTTTGACACGCTGATATCGGGCGGTGAAACGCTCGCCGGAGCAGCCGCAGCGACCATTCCCGCAGCCGCGACGCTCGCGACCGAGAAACTGGATGCGCAACCCATGGAGGACGCCGCGCGTGCGTTTGACGCGTATTTTGACGAAACGTTAGAGCAGGGCGGCAAAACCGCGCAGGATGGTATTACGACGGAGCCGCAAGGCACCGCACCGGAAGTCGCGTTAACTGCGGAAGAAACAAAAGAACCGGAATCCGACCAGGAATCGATCAGTGATGAAAAACTGCAAGAACTTTTAGATACGATCATGAGCACGGATTCTGCTCCGGCACCGGAAACGGGAGATGTGCCGGAGCCCTACTCCGAAAAAGCCTGGTCGCGCGATTCGTTTTCCAGCGATCTGGAGCCGCAAGCGGAGGGCGCGCTGTTTGGCGAGCAGGATGTCGAGCCGAAGAAGCCTGTATACGCATATTCGGACGACGCGCAACTGCCGCCAGTCTCTTCCGACGCGGAGCGCGCGTTTGACGACTATCTCGCGAACGTCGCCTCTTTCACGACGCCTGTGCCAGCCGCAGAACCGGCGGCACCCGTGGAAGCAGCCGCGCCGCAAGTTCCAGCCGAACCGGAGCCCTACTCTGAAAAAGCCTGGTCGCGCGATTCGTTTACCAGCGACTTAGAGCCGCAAGCGGAGGGCGCGCTGTTTGGCGAGCAGGACGTTTCGGCAAGCATTCCCGCGAGAACCGGCAACGAGTATGAACAGTCAACCTCGTCTTCCGACGCGGAGCGCGCGTTTGACGACTATCTCGCGAACGTCGCCTCTTTCACGACGCCTGTGCCAGCTGCAGAACCGGCGGCACCCGTGGAAGCAGCCGCGCCGCAAGTTCCAGCCGAACCGGAGCCCTACTCTGAAAAAGCCTGGTCGCGCGATTCGTTTTCCAGCGATCTGGAGCCGCAAGCGGAGGGCGCGCTGTTTGGCGAGCAGGATGTCGAGCCGAAGAAGCCTGTATACGCATATTCGGACGACGCGCAACTGCCGCCAGTCTCCTCCGATGCGGAGCGCGCGTTTGACGATTACTTAGCGAACGTCGCTTCGTTTACGACGCCTGCGCCAGCCGCAGTACCGGCGGCACCCGCGCAAGCAGCAGCATTGACGCGCGAGACAGAAAACACACCCGAGCAGACGGCATCATCCTTCGATGGGGAGAGGGCGTTTGACGACTATTTTGCGGGTGCTGACGCACCAAAGCAGACGGCGAGCGCTGCGCCGGCTTCCGGCTCCACAAGCGAATGGTCTTACGAGCCGACATTCGAAGAAGCAAAACCGCAGTCGCAGACGGCGACATACGACGCTTCGGACGAACCCGAAGAAGAGGAAGAACCCAAACCCGCGCCGCGGAAATATAACGAATACGGCGAAATTCGCGAGTGGGAGCCGGAACCCGAACCGGATATGGACGATATTCCGACCGTTTCTCGCGTTATAGGGCAACCGGATCGAGGCGACGACATCTCGCTGGACGACTTACTCGACGAAATCATCAAAGCCGGAGATTAAACGCTCGTTTGTCCGATTTTTCTGACAGGAGGCTCCTTCATGGACTGGAAAAACATCGATCAGCGGCAACTTATTACGATCATCCTCTGCACAGTCGGCACGTTCATCCTCTCGATTATTCGGGTACAGGTGGACGCAACGACGACCGCAATCGGCGCGATGAACGCCTACGCATCCTTACAGGATGTTGGCATCTTCGCTTCCGTCATGGCGCTCGGCGGGCCGTGGGGCGTGATTGCCCCGGTCGTAGGTATTGTGATTGGCGATATCGTGATGGGCAGCAAGAACTTCATCATCGGCAACATCATCATTCGCAGCCTGATGGCGCTTTTTGCGCTCGCGTTTTCCGCAAAGGTTGACGACTGGAAGAAGAGCTTCGTCGTTGCCGGCGTGATGGAGGGCATCATGCTCGTGCTGTTCGTGGTCTATGATTTTGTGATCATTCGCGAGTTTAAGGTGGTAGGCATTACGCTGCTGCTGCAACTGGCGCAGGCGGTCGTTTGCATGATGGTCGGTGCGGTGATCCTGCGCTTCATGCCGGTCATGCAGCCGGACAAGATGCTGGAGATTCGCAGACCTGTCGATTAATCGGGAGGAAATATGTTTTTAACCGTATTGGGCCGCAACGGCCCGTATCCCAGACCCGGCGGGGCCTGCAGCGGATATTATATCGAGGATGGCCCGACGCGCGTGCTCATCGACTGCGGCAGCGGCGTTCTTTCGCGCCTTGTCGAGCATGTGCGGCCGGAGCATCTGGATGCGATCGTGCTATCGCACCTGCATTTTGATCATTGTTCCGACCTGTTTGTGATGCGCTATGCGCTGGAGCAGCAAGATGTCCGCGAGGGCGAGGAGAAACGGCGCGTGCCTCTCTATACCCCGGCGGAGCCGTTTGACACGCTGAAAGCGATTACCAACGGCGCGCTGTTTGCGCAGCACACGATCAAGGGCGGGGACGAGATTCAGATTGGAACCCTGCACTTTGCGTTTACGCCGATGGCGCACCCCGTGCCGACCAACGGCATGCGCATTACGGGTGCGGACGGCGCTGTGCTGTTCTTCACCGGGGACACGAAGCCTTATCCCGGCATGGAAGCGGGGGCTCAAGGCGCGGATGCGCTGCTGGCGGATGCCTGTTTTGTCGATTTTTCGCAGACCGGCCCGCATATGAACGTGAAAGAAGCCTGCGCAATGGCGCGAAACGCCAACGTGAAGACTCTATATCTCACGCACTTATGGGGAAAACGAGACACCGAAGAAGAGATGAAAAAAGAGATTGACTTCCCCTCCGCGATTGTGGTAAAAGAACGGGTGAGATATTGCATTTAGAAGAATAACATGCAATTGATCAGCGTTTGCTGCGCAAGCAGCAGTTTATATGTCATTTGGCGGCTGTTCGCGCGCTAGCGCGCGATTCCGCCCGCTTTCCGTGTGCCGAACAGGGTAAAATTTCCCTGATTCCAGGCAGGATTCTGTTCAAAAAACGGGAAGCATGCTATAATAAATCGATAAAAAGTGATTGAATATAAAAAATACGGAGGATACCACTATGGCAAAGAAGACGATTGAGGATATCGACGTCGCAGGGAAACGCGTACTGGTGCGCGTGGACTTCAACGTTCCCCTCACACCCGAAGGCAAAGTTGGAGACGACAAGCGCATTGTCGCGGCGCTCCCGACGATTCAATACCTGCTGGATCATAAAGCAAAGGTTATTCTCTGCTCGCACCTCGGTCGACCCAAAGGCGTTACCCCCGAGCTTTCGCTTACCCCCGTCGGCGAGCGCCTGAGCGAGCTGCTGCCCGATACACGGATCTGGATGGCGGACGACGTCATCGGCGAATCCGCCAAGACCGCGGTTGCGGACATGAAGGATGGCGAAATCGTCCTTCTCGAGAACGTTCGCTTCCATCCCGAAGAGGAGAAGAACGATCCCGCGTTTGCCAAAGAGCTGGCGAGCCTTGCGGACATCTACGTTTCGGACGCGTTTGGTACCGTCCACCGCGCGCATGCCTCTACGGCGGGCGTTGCGGCCTATCTGCCCGCGGTTGCCGGTTTCCTGATCGGCAAAGAGCTCGGCATCATGGGCAAAGCACTGGACGATCCGGAGCGCCCGTTTGTCGCCATCCTTGGCGGCGCGAAGGTCTCCGACAAGATCGGCGTCATCACTAACCTACTGGATAAGTGCGATTCCCTCATCATCGGCGGCGGCATGGCGTATACCTTCTTCAAGGCGCAGGGTTATGCAATCGGCACGTCGCTTCTGGATGCGGACAGCATCGAGCTGGCGAAGGAAATCATGGCAAAGGCGAAAGCCAAGGGCGTGAACTTCCTGCTGCCGGTCGACAACGTGGTTGCGATCGCGTATGCGCCGGATGCGGAACATAAGGTCATCGATTCCGACAATATTCCCGACGGCTGGATGGGCCTCGATATCGGACCCAAGACCTGCGAACTCTTCCGCAAGACGATCATCGAAGCCAAGACCGTCATCTGGAACGGACCAATGGGCGTGTTTGAAATGCCCGCGTTCGCCGAGGGCACCCGCGCGGTTGCCGCGGCCTGCGCAGAGTGCAAGGGCACGACCATCATCGGCGGCGGCGACTCCGCTTCCGCGGTCAAGAAGCTTGGCTTTGCCAAGCAGATGACGCACATCTCCACCGGCGGCGGCGCATCCCTTGAGTTCCTCGAGGGTAAGGTGCTTCCCGGCGTGGCGGTGCTCAACGATAAGTAAGCGATTCAAACGTCCGCCGGAGCGCTTGACGCGCTCCGGCGGTTTCATGCAACGGTATGATCATTCGGTCATTTTACTTTTTTAAACAAACAAACATACATCGAAAGGAAACAACATCATGAGAACACCGATCATTGCAGGCAACTGGAAGATGAATATGACCCCCGCGGAGGCGGAGCGTCTTGTAGTCGAACTCATTCCCCTGGTCAAAGACGCGGCTTGCGAAGTCGTGGTTTGCCCGCCTTATGTCGATCTCGCGCTTGTCGGCAAGCTGCTCGTCGGCACCAACATCAAACTTGGCGCGCAGAACATTCACTGGGCACCCAAGGGTGCGTTCACCGGCGAAGTCAGCGCGGACATGCTGCTCGCGATGGGCGTCAGCCACGCAATCGTTGGACACAGCGAGCGCAGACAGTATTTCGGCGAGACGGACGAGACCGTCAACAAGCGCGCAAAGGCCGCGCTGGACGCGAACATCACGCCTATCATCTGCGTTGGCGAGAGCCTCGAACAGCGCGAAAGCGGCGTGACCGACACCATCGTCAGCAAGCAGACCGTCGCGGCACTCGCGGGCTTTAGCGCCGAAGAAGTCGTCCGCTCGGTCATCGCCTACGAACCCATCTGGGCGATTGGCACCGGCAAAACCGCAACCAGCGAAGACGCGAACACGACCATTAAGGTCATTCGCGACGCGATCGCGGGCGTCTACGGTCAGAAGGTTGCGGACGAAGTGCGCATCCAGTACGGCGGAAGCATGAACGCGAAGAACGCCACCGAGCTCATGGCGATGCCGGAGATCGACGGCGGCCTCATCGGCGGCGCTTCCCTCAAGAGCGAAGACTTCTCAAAGGTGGTTCATTTTTAATGACGAAACCGATCACCGCATTAATCATATTGGACGGCTTCGGCTGCTCCACGGAAAAGGAATTCAACGCCATCAAGGCCGACGGCGCTGCGAATATTTCGCGGCTTTGGAACGAATATCCGCATGTGCAGATCGCGGCGAGCGGTATGGACGTTGGCCTTCCGACGGGCCAGATGGGCAACAGTGAGGTAGGTCACCTCAACATCGGCGCGGGCAGAATCGTCTATCAGGAACTCACTCGCATTACGAAGGCGATTTTAGACGGTGATTTCTTCGAGAACAAGGCGTTTCTCGACGCGATTGAAAACTGCAAAAAGAACGACAGCGCGCTGCACCTGATGGGGCTACTCTCCGACGGCGGCGTACACTCGCACAACACGCATCTCTACGCACTTGTCGAGATGGCGAAAAAAGCGGGGCTGACGAAGGTCTTCGTGCATTGCTTCATGGACGGACGCGACGTGCCGCCGAGCAGCGGCAAGTGCTATGTTGAGCAGCTTGACGAAAAGCTCAAAGAAATTGGCACGGGCAAGATCGCGACCGTGATGGGCCGCTATTATGCCATGGATCGCGATAATCGCTTTGAGCGCGTGGAGAAGGCCTACAGCGCGCTTGTGTACGGCGAAGGGGAAACGGCTGCAACCGGCGAAATCGCCATGCAGAACAGCTATGACAAGGGCGAGACGGACGAATTCGTGCTGCCTACCGTCATTTTGGAAAACGGCAAGCCGGTCGGCAAGATCTCGGCCAACGACAGCGTAATCTTCTTCAACTTCCGTCCCGATCGTGCGCGCGAAATCACGCGTACGCTCGTGTTTGACGACTTTGACGCGTTCCCGCGCAAAAACGGGTTCTTCCCGCTCTACTATGTCACGTTGACGCAGTATGACAAGACGTTTGGAGATCGTGTACACGTCGCCTACCGCCCGGAATCGCTAGACAATACGTTTGGTCAGTATCTCGCGGAAAAAGGGCTGACGCAACTGCGCATTGCGGAGACGGAGAAATACGCGCACGTAACCTTCTTCTTCAACGGCGGCGTGGAAGCGCCAAATCCCGGAGAAGACCGCGCGCTGATCGCCTCGCCGAAGGTTGCGACCTATGATCTCAAGCCGGAGATGAGCGCGTTTGAAGTTGCGGACGAGGCGGTGAAACGCATCGAAAGCGGCAAGTATGACGTCATGATTCTCAACTTCGCGAACCCCGACATGGTCGGGCACACGGGCGTGATGTCGGCGGCAACCGCTGCCGTCCACGCGGTGGACGCCTGCGCCGCGAAGGTAGTAGACGCGATCTTGAAGACCGGCGGACGTTGTATCATCACCGCGGACCACGGCAACTGCGAAAAGATGTGGGACGAGGTCGAGCACGTGCCGTTTACCGCGCACACGACGAACCCCGTGCCTTGCATCCTCGTAGACAACACCCGCAAGAACGTGACTCTCCGCACGGGCGGCAGACTCAGCGATCTGGCTCCTACGCTTTTGGATCTGCTCGGGCTGCCGGTGCCGGAAGGAATGACCGGAAAATCGCTGATCGAAGGCTGATTTTTCACCCGTTGAATTGCGGATTTTCACCGTTAGAAACACGCATTCGCCCTTGCAATCAGGGCGGGTGCGTGTTATAATCACTAGGCTTAGGCGCCGGATTTCGGAATGCATAAGTCAATACTGCTGATCGCTCCGTCTGCTGCGAAAAACGCCGCGAGAACCGGAGATCAAAATTGGAGGAACTATCACAATGGATACCTTAGCGCTTATCATTCGCATCGCGCTGATGTTGATCTCGATTCTGCTCGTTGTCGTCGTTTTGCTTCAGAAGACGAAGAGCTCCGGCCTCGGCGCATCCTTTGGCGGAGATACCCAATCGTTTACCACGAAGGGCAAGGCCGCAAGCCGCGAAGCCAAACTACAGAAACTGACGATCGCTCTGGCGATTATCGTCGGTGTGCTTGCGCTGTTATTGACCATATTCTAAGGCCGGTAGAGCGAACCATATGCGGCGTGCCAGCGAGGTGCGCCGCTTTTTTCGGTAGATGTTTACAATCCAATCGACAGACGGAAACGGACAGTCCTCTTCGGTAACTTACGCGGCAAAGACACTTGACTTTGCAGCATGGAACCGATTAGAATGATTGTAAAATAATATATTATTTTCCGTCGGAAAGTGAGAGGGCTGATCCAATGCCCGTAAAACGCGGCGTAAAGCCTGTTGCGCAGAACCGAAAAGCGCGTCACGACTACTTTATCGAGGAGACGCTGGAGTGCGGAATCGAACTCTTCGGCACCGAGGTGAAGTCGCTCCGCAAGGGCGCGTGTAATCTCAAGGATAGTTATGCGCAGGTGAAGAACGGGGAACTGTTCGTCATCGGCATGCATATCAGCCCGTATGAGCAAGGGAATATCTTCAACAAAGACCCCTTCCGCACGCGCAAACTGCTTGCACACAAGAGCGAAATTCGAAAGCTGCAGGTTGCGTCTCAAAAAGATGGCATGAGCTTGGTACCGCTGGAGCTCTACCTCAAGGATGGCAGAATGAAGCTGCTGCTTGCGATTGCGAAAGGGAAAAAGCTTTACGACAAGCGCCATACGATAGCGGATCGAGACGCGGATCGCGAAATGGAACGACGGATCAAGGAGGACAGATCATGAGGAACCTGCCGTTTACGAAGGATGCCCTGGAGGCGATCGTAAGCAAATATCCGACCCCGTTTCATATCTATGATGAAGCCGGCATCCGCGCAAACGTGAAACGCTTGCAGGAGGCGTTTGCCTGGAACGAAGGCTTCCGCGAATACTTCGCGGTCAAAGCGCTGCCCAATCCGATCATCATGAAGCTGCTGTTTGACAGCGGCTGCGGAATGGACTGCTCTTCACTGACAGAGCTGATGCTCTCGCGCGCGGTCGGCGTGACGGGACACGACGTGATGTTTTCTTCCAACGACACGCCCGCAAGCGAGTTCCAACTCGCGAGCGAGATGGGCGTGCTGATCAATCTGGATGATATCACACACATTGATTTTCTCGCGGCGAACGGCGGAATTCCGAAGACCGTCTGCCTGCGCTTCAACCCCGGCGGCGAGTTTTTACTGGGCAACACCATCATGGGAAACCCCGGCGAGGCGAAATACGGCATGACGCGGGAGCAACTCAGCGAGGCGGTAAAGAAGCTCCAAGCGCTGGGTGCCGTTGAATTCGGCCTACATGCGTTCCTCGTGAGCAACACGACGGACGACGATTATTATCCCGCGCTGGCGAAAAAGCTCTTTAAAACCGCGGTGGAGCTCAACGAAGAGACGGGCGCGAACTTCACGTTTGTCAATCTCTCCGGCGGCATCGGCATTCCGTATCGTCCCTATGAAAAGGAGACGGATATCCGCTACATCGGCGAGGAAGTCAAGCTTCAATATGACCGAATTATCGCGCCGAGCAAGATTAAACTCCGCATTTTCACGGAACTCGGGCGCTATATCACGGGCCCGTTTGGCTATCTTGTGACGCGTGCGATCCATAAAAAGGAGACGCATAAGAAGTACATCGGCGTAGACGCCTGCGCCTGCAACCTCATGCGGCCCGCGATGTACGGGGCATACCATCACATCACCGTGATGGGGAAGGAGAGCGCCCCGCTGACCAATGTTTATGACGTGGTTGGCTCGCTTTGCGAAAACAACGACAAGTTCGCCGTCGATCGTCCGCTGCCGAAGACCGAGCCCGGCGACCTGCTGGTGATTCACGATACCGGCGCGCATGGTTTCTCGATGGGCTATAACTACAACGGCAAGCTCAGGAGCGCGGAAGTTCTTCTCAAGCCGGATGGTTCGGCGGAACTGATCCGCCGCGCGGAAACGCCGCGGGATTACTTCAGCACGCTGGATATTCTGGGCTTGAATCTGGAATAACAAGAGCGGGCAATTGTAGTTTTGCCGATAAAAGACTCGATCGCGTTTTGTTTGTGTGTTAAGATAGTATCAATGTGCGGCCTGAATGGATTCAGAGCGCACGGAGCAGAGAAACACGCAGAACGAAGCGCAAGCAGTATTCGGGATGCGTTTTCTTTGGACACGCATCCCGATTTTTTTAGGCGAAACTACACTTATCATCAATCACCGGGGGTATTCTTTATGAAACAATGGCTTTCCCGCTTCCTGCGCTATGTGATCGTGTTTATCATGCTGGTTGCGTTCGGCGTTGGAATGCTGTTTCTGTGCGGACTTGCGCCGCAAGAGCAGGTCGAGAAAAACTATTTACTTTCACTGGATGAAATCGAACCGGAATGGAATAATTTCAACATTATCCGCCGCAAATGGGGATCGTATTCGCTGGATGTTTGGACAGAGGTCATCATCCTTTCGCTTTCGACATATATGGATGTGAAGGATTCGCCGGAGAGCGTACTGAAAAACTCCTATCCGTTGGAGGACGATTTCACGTTTCAGGATGCGCGCGATACCGTAACAAATCATGAAGAGGCGGATGTGTTCTACGTGCGCTACTGGCACGGATTCCGCACCTATGTGCGCGCGCTGCTCTCCGTGATGGACTACGGCACCATGCGTACGCTCATCATGTGGACGTTCTTCCTGCTGATGGGCCTCTGCACGCTGATGCTCGGGTTTCAGACCAGATCCGTCTGGCCGCCGATGCTTTTTACCGCGGCGATTCTGTTTATCAACCCCGTCGTCGTGAGCGCGTTGTTTCAATACAGCGGGTGTTTTGTTGTTGCGTTTATCGGCATTTTATTTGTGCCGATGCTGATGAAAAAGCCGGAGCGAGCGCCGATGCTGTTTATGATTCTCGGCATGACGACGCAGTTTATCGACTTTTATACGGCTCCGCTCGTGACCTTTGGGCTGCCTATGCTCTGCTGGCTGATCTGCATCAGCTATGCAAAGCCGGAAGTGCGCGCAAAGGAGATGCTGCTGACCACACTCAAGTGCATGGCGGTCTGGTTTGCGGCGTACTTTGCCATGTGGATCGCAAAGTTGCTGTTGAGCAGCGCATTTACCGACCAGGACGCGTTTGGTACGGCCTGGAACGCGCTCGCGACGCACATCGGGGTGACGAAGCCGGAAGGAACGGAGATACTTTACGATAAGCCTACGGTTATTATTGCGGCATTTAAGCATCTGTTCGATTGGCCGATGTTGTTTATCTCCGCGGTGGTTGGACTCGTTGCTGCGATCTATATGGTATTCTCCCGAACGGACAAGCATTCCTACGCGCGTGCGCTGGTTATGCTGGCGGTCTCGTTCCTGCCGATTCTATGGACGCTGGTTGCGACGGAGCCGATGTATAAAGGCATGCATTTTCAATACCGTATCCTGGCGGTGACCATGCTCGGCGGGTTCTATTTCTGGCTGATGAGCGTCAAGCGGGATCGACTGCCGGATTTACACATTTCTCCGCTGAACACGCCTGAAATGCGCTAGTAGAGAAACGGCTTTGGTCTTGTGAAAACCTGCTTTTTCGTGTATAATAACAATATATGGGGGCGAACCTGGTTTCGACGGGGATCGCCGATGTTGGATAAGCGAGCCGAAGCCCCGAGCTTCGTTAAAAGCGGGAACAGATTAAAGTAACTGACAAAAATACTTTAGCTGTCGCTGCTTAAGCAGTGACCGTTCGCCTGGGAAAACTTACCGTCTCAGATACGGGCGTCATTTAGGGTAGGGAACGAACCCGCCTAAGCTTTGCAGCGGGCCGGATTTATGAAGCTACTAAAGCCGATATCCTGCCGGAGAGAGATCGGTAGAGGGAATGTTAAAACACCGGATACGCTCGTAGAAAGTCTGGTTGAGGGGTTTTCGGACGGGAGTTCGATTCTCCCCGCCTCCACCAAAAAAACAAAAAGGCCAATTGGCCTTTTTGCTTTTTTGGCGCGAATGCAATGGAGGAGAATCGAAGCCCGGTGAAAATCGCCGCTGTACGGCGATTTTCCGGGCCGTGGTAGAGTCAAACGGGCGGTTTGCGAAGCATGGAGTGCGAATATATCCGCCTTTGTTTCCGATACCCGACTTTCCCCGCCTCCATTCAACCCACAATGTGTCAGGATTAAAACGGATACATGGATTTTGTTTCATCATAGTATGATTTCTTACTTTCGCTCTTAATAAAAGCTGGCGAAACAACAAACTCCGATTAAAAACGCAACATACAATTGACTGGCGAGTCAATTGATGGTATGATACAGCTATACATTGACTTACCAGTCAATATTGGAGGTTTACGGATGAATCTGGATGCTTTTGAGCGGTTGTTCCCGGAAAAAAGAGGCGCGATCACAAACGCCGGAATAAAAGAATTCGCAGTCAAATCGTATTCAGATTCCAGTACGGATCGAATCACTGTGGATTGCGGTATTTCAAAGGGACTGCTGTTTCACTATTTTCATACAAAGCGAGAATTCTACCTTTACTGTCTGCAAAAAGCGATGGAAACGCTGGACGACGACACGGAGCAGGACTTCAAAGGAGATTTCTTTGAGATACTCTTTTCAAGCATGGATAGCAAGATTCGACTCTGTACGGCGCACCCGGAGGAAACCTACTTTATCAACATGGCGTCGCGGGAAAACGCAGCTGAGGTGAAGGTTCCAAAAGACGAAATCCTTCGCCACACGTTAATAAAGCGGCAAGCACAGTCAGCGCAGACCATGGCTTGCGCCGTGGCCTCTTTGCATCTGAAAGTGACCGATCAGCATCGTGTCACAGAGGCACTGCTTCTTTACTCAAATGCGATTGTGAACCGATTCTTATTGCTCTATCAGAAAAACCCGGCTGCATTTTTTGAAAACAAGGACGCGATCAAGATTGAAATGAAGTCTTTTCTTGATCTGATGCTATATGGCGTTTGCAAGGAGGAAAAATGATGAAGAATATTGGCATGATGAAAGCAATTAAGCTATGCCGAGAATATAAGAAGCTGGACGTTCAGCACAGAGACGCGTTGCGAAAGCAGCGACTGGCAGAAATCGTGAGTTGGGCGAAGGATACGAGCCCTTATTATGCAAGGCTTTACAAGGATATCCTGGATGATTTTTCCCTCGCCGATTTACCGGCGGTCAATAAACGTGACCTGATGGCAAATTGGGATGATTGGGTTACAGATCGTGGGTTAAAGCGATCGGACGTTACCGCCTTCATGAAAAACATGGACAACGTGGGCAGAAGATTGAACGGCAAGTATCTGGTGTTTACAACCTCCGGCTCCACGGGAAATCCACTTGAGTGCATTTGTGACAAGACCACGAACAATATCATGAGCGCCGTAAACGCGCTTCGAGCCTTTGCCCGCAAGCAAGACTTGAGGGCCTTTATCGCCCGAAAAGGCAAGACCATAGGCGTTTTCGCAACCAGCGGTTTTTATCTGAGTAACGGCTCCGTGCGCGCACGCCTTCTCTCCATGCCGTGGAAAAGAGGACAAATGGCGGTTACGAACGCGCTGTTGCCAACGACAGAGATCGTAAAGCAACTAAACGATTTCCAACCCGCGATGCTGGGAGGCTACCCCTCCAATCTGGAATTGCTGCTTGACGAAGTAAGATCAGGGCGCCTAAATATTTCTCCCGTAATCATTATGACCGGCGGAGAGTATCTGTCGGACACACTACGCCAAGATTTGGCGGAAACCTTCGGCTGCTATGTTCAAACCTCCTATTCCTGCACGGAGGCAGGTACGATTGCCTGCGAGTGCGGAGAAAAGCATTTTCATATCAATGACGACTGGGTCATTGTCGAGCCGGTCGATCATGACAACCACCCCGTTCCGGACGGTGTACAATCGGATAAAGTACTTATCACAAACCTCTATAATTATTCGCAGCCCTTTATCCGCTATGAGATTACCGATCGAGTGGTTCTGCATCACGAACCGTGCAGATGCGGAAACGTATCTCCCTGGTTGGAGCTTGAAGGGCGAACGGACGATGTGGTCAGCTTTATGCAAGACGGACGTGTCCTAAAAATCGCGCCGCTGTCTATATACGCAACATTGAAAGAGGTTCATGAACTGCGTCGATTCCAGCTTGTCGTAAAATCCGGGAATCATGCGGAGTTGCGTTTGGAACCTGTGGACGGTGTTTCCCGGGAAGCGGCGTTTCAGAAGGCGGAAACTGCACTACGCGAATTTCTTTTTACGCAGGATGTAACGAGCGTTTCTCTCGCTTTCTCAAACGATTTGCCGAGTCAGATGCCCGGCAGCGGAAAATTCAAACACATAATCAATCAGACTTGACGCTCATCGTTTGAATCCGCGGAGAAAACACGGAAACAATGATAGAGATAAAATCCGCCAAAAGACTCTTTTGATTGTCGTAAACTTGCACCATATAAAACAAAGTCGGAGATGACGCGTTTTGCTCATTCCGACTTTGTTTTTCTTTTTCTATTTATTGAATCGCGATTCAACGCCGCTTCGTCGAGGCCGTTTATCAAGCAGCGACTACGCGGAACTTATTGATCGACTTGCGTCAACAGCTGGTTAAACGCCTCTGCTTCGTCGAGCGTGGCTGTTTCCTTGATGCGGAAGACGACCATATCGTGCCGGTAAACATAAGCGCCGATGGTTGCGGTCTCGCTGATGCGCGAATAGTACTCTGCGCGTGCGGTGGCGGCGTCGACATCCGCATATGCTTCCACGACGCAATCGTGCTTGCCGTTGAGCGTGAAATCGATGCGCTGGGTATACGGCGCCAGTTTACCCAGACCCGATTTTGCGGCGGCAGCTTCATCGTACTCGACAATGTTGGTGATGTCTGCATTAAGGCCGATCAGCTCGTCGATGGACGCTTTCAACGTCATCGTCGAGAGACGACCATATAGGCGCGGCGTCGGGCTGGGCGTCGCCGTGGGTTCCGGCGTTAGCACGGGGGTGACTACGGGAGTTGGAGTAAAGCTGGAGACCTCGACAACGTCAGGAGAGGGACTGCCTGAATTCTGCGCGTTGAAGCCAATCCCGTTTACTGCGGAGCAGCCGGTCAGCAAAAGCATAACAGCTAAGATGCAAATCAATTTTTTCAAATGTTTGTCCTCCTCATTCTGCGATATGACGCCGGAAAAAATCAGTTGCGGTCGGTTAAGTGCAGCAGGTACCGTAGCGTTTCTTCATACAATGGAACAGAATTCCATGTTTGCGACCAAATATCGTGTTCGGAAATCGTCAATCGACTCCTTGAGTCATTTTACACCTACTTCTGATACTTCTGCAATCTCAAAGATATTGCTTGTAACATGCGCATCCGATGTCGCGCTAGAATTCTCAACGAAACAGGAACCTTAAGTCCACGAAGTATTTTCGATCAAACAGGCGTTATCGGCCGAAAACGTAATATAATAGACGAAGGGATCCATTGATCGAAAAAATGTTGAGAACAATATTGTGCAAACGCGAAGGGGTACAAGCTGATTCGGTTTGCAAAAAGGAGAATAACGCTGTGGCAGACGATCATTCCGAAGAAAAGGTTGTTGAGGTGCTCGACGAAGAAGAGGTCCAAAAGCGATTTGAGCAGAGCAAAGAGAAGGCGAAGAAACTGCTCGAAGATCGTGACAAGATGGATCGCTTTTTAGAGCGATTGGAACGAAAACTCAAGCATGTTCCGGTGGTTGGCGGCATGCTTTCGGAGATTCCGATTCTTATCGCGCTGGTCAAGGCCTATATCGAAAAGCGGTATCTCGATATCCCGATCGGTTCGATCATCGCGGTTGTTGGCGCACTGATCTATTTTCTAAGCCCCATTGACTTGATGCCGGACTTTCTGCCCGCCATCGGCCTCGTGGACGACGCCGCGGTGATAGGACTTGCGCTCAAGTTCGTTCACGACGACGTGAAGGAATATAAGGCTTGGCGGGAGAAAAATCAATCGAATTAGGCGCTGGTGGCAACATACTTGACGTTTTTTCGGTGGAGCGCGCAGTGATTGTCATGCTATACTCACCATAAAGTGAGGTTATTTCTATGACGGACAACGAAAAATATAAAGCGCTTGTGGAGAAAGACCCGGCCTACGACGGCGCGTTCTTTGCCGCGGTCAAGACGACGGGCATCTTTTGCCGCACGACTTGCACCGCGCGCAAACCCAAACCGGAAAACGTTTGCTTTTACGATACGATTCATGACGCGCTCGCCGCGGGATATCGCCCTTGCAAGATTTGCAGACCCATGGAGAGCGCAAATCAGGTGCCGCAGGAGATTGCGGCGCTGCTTGCCGAGGTGCAGGCGAACCCGCAGTTTCGCGTGACCGAATGGGAGCTTAGACAGCGCGGCTTTGACCCGAACACGCTCAGGCGTTGGTTTCAAAAGCACTACGGCATGACGTTTCAAGCGTTTTGCCGGATGAACCGTATCAACACGGCGTTTGGCGCAATCAAGGACGGAAACAGCGTGCTGGACGCGGCATTGGAGAGCGGTTATTCGTCTGCGAGCGGCTTTGCCAGCGCGTTTGACAAGATCATCGGCACCGCGCCGGGCAAAGCGAAGCGCGAACCGAAAAACGTGTTGGTCTATCAACGCTTTGACGCGCCGCTGGGTCCGATGGTCGCGGTGGCGAGCGAAACGGGGCTTTGCTTGCTGGAATTTGGTGATCGCCGTATGCTCGAAAGCGAGTTTACCGACCTGCAAAAGCGGCTGGATGCGGTGCTCCTGCCCGGTAAAAACGAATTTACGCAAACTGCTGTTGATCAGATATTGGAGTATTTCGCTGGCACAAGAAAGACGTTTTCCGTGCCGCTGCACGCGCCGGGAACGGAGTTTCAACAGCGGGTTTGGACGGCACTTCGCGAGATTCCGTTTGGCGAGATCCGTTCCTACGGCGAGATTGCGTCCGCCATTGGCGAACCTAAGGCAGTGCGCGCGGTGGGAACGGCAAACGGCATGAACCGCATCGCGATCATGATTCCGTGCCATCGCGTGATCGGAGCTGACGGCGCGCTGACGGGCTACGGCGGCGGACTCTGGCGCAAGGACTGGCTGCTCAGGCATGAGAAAGAGCATTGATAAGAAAGAAAGGGAGAGGGAAACCTCTCTCTTTTTGATACTATGCACGGGGAATAAAAACAGGTAGAATACAGCTAATTAAAAAGCGAGGGTGATTGCGTGAAAATTGGAGATGTTTTGGCGGCGATGACCGCGTATAACGCGGGCGACGCGCGGCGGGTGAATCACCTGCTCAAAGTGTATGGATTCGCCAAGACGATTGGCGAGCGAGAAGGGGTGGACGCGGACACGCAGGAGATTCTCGAGATTGCGGCGCTGACCCACGACATCGGCATTCGCAACAGCGAGCGGAAATATGGCAACTGCACGGGCGCACATCAGCAGGAGGAAGGCCCTCCGGAGGCGCGGGCGCTGCTCTCGCAACTGGGAGCAAGTGAGCGCGTAATCGAGCGCGTCTGCTGGTTGATTGCGCATCACCACACGTATACGGACATTCAGGGAATGGACTATCAAATTCTCGTCGAGGCGGATTTTCTCGTGAACGCGTTTGAGGACGAGATGGATGACGACGCGATCCGCACCGTGCGGGAGAAGCTATTTCGCACCAAAACCGGCCTGGAATTGCTGGATTTGCTGTATTTTGCAAAGTGAATTGTCTGTAACGCTATGCAATAGTCGCGATCTATGGTATGATATCGGGTGTTTTGACAGAAAGCAGGTAAGATATCATGATCAGCGCACGCAACGTATCCCTCCAATTCGGCGGAAGACCGCTGTTTGAGCACGTGGATATACAGTTCACCAACGGCAATTGCTATGGCCTCATCGGCGCGAACGGGACAGGAAAGTCTACGTTCCTGCGCATCCTCTCCGGCGAGCTGGAGCCGAACAAAGGCGAAGTCTCCGTCACTCCCGGCGAGCGCATCGCGGTGCTGCGGCAGGATCACTATGCCTTTGACCAGTATACCGTCATGGAGACGGTCATCATGGGTTATGGCCGTCTGCATGAAATCATGCAGCTCAAGGAAGAGCTCTACGCCAAGCCGGATTTTGACGATGCGGACGGCATCCGCCTTGCCGAACTCGAAGGCGAGTTTGCGGAGCTAGACGGCTGGAGCGCGGAGTCCAACGTTGAGATTTTATTAAACGGACTGGGCGTACCCGCGGCGCAGCAAACAGCCCCCATGGCGGAGCTGGACGGTCCCACCAAGGTCAAGGTGCTGCTCGCGCAGGCGCTCTTCGCCAAGCCGAACATCCTGCTGCTGGACGAGCCGACCAACAACCTCGACATCTACGCGATCCATTGGCTGGAAGAGTTTTTGCTTGATTTTCCGAATACCGTCATCGTGGTCTCCCACGATCGTCACTTTTTGAATAAGGTCTGCACGCACATCGTGGACATCGACTACGGCAAGATGCAGATGTATGTCGGCAACTACGATTTCTGGTATGAATACACCCAGCTTGCCGCGCGTCAGGAAAAGGACAAGCGTAAGCAAAACGAGCAGAAGGCGAAAGAGTTGCAGGAGTTCATCATGCGCTTTTCCGCCAACGCCAGTAAGTCTAAGCAGGCGACCTCGCGCAAGAAGATGCTCGATAACCTCGACATGGGCAACTTTGCGCCGTCCTCGCGCCGGTATCCGTTCATCCACTTCAAACCCGACCGCGAGGTGGGCAACGATGTGCTCGCCGTCAACGGGCTGACGAAGAACATCGGCGGCAGAAACGTGCTCAATAACGTGAGCTTTGTCGTCTGCGGCGGTGATAAGATCGCGTTTGTGGGCGAGGATGAGCTCGCGCGTACAACGCTGTTTCAGATTCTGATGGGTGAGATGGAACCCGATTCGGGCAGCTTCAAGTGGGGCGTGACCACCACGCAAGCGTATCTGCCGAGCGACAACACGGCATATTTTGACGGAGTCACCTATTCGCTGGTCGATTGGCTGCGGCAGTTCTCCAAGGATCAGTATGAGACGACGATTCGCGGCTGGCTGGGGCGGCTGCTCTTCTCCGGCGAGGAAGCGCTCAAGGAAGCGCGCGTGCTCTCCGGCGGCGAGAAAAACCGCTGCATGCTCGCCAAGATGATGCTCTCCGGCGCGAACGTGCTGATTCTCGACGAGCCGACGAACCACCTCGATTTGGAGGCGATCACGGCGCTCAACGAAGGCATGACGGAGTTCACGGGCGTGATGCTCTTTACTTCGCACGATCATCAGGTAACGCAGACGGTCGCAAACCGCATCATGGAGATTCTCCCCAATGGAGTGATCGACAAGCGCGAGGCATATGATGAATACATCGAGAACGAAGATGTAAAGCGTATGCGGGAGCTTTGGAGCTAAGCCCGGTTCAGCAAACTAGCCCGCGCGGAAGTTACCGCTTGATGATCGTGATCACGATGAATTCCAGCACTGTGACGATTGTTTGCAGCGAGAGCGACATGGAGACATCCGCGCGCTCCTGCTCGTTTGTGGTGTACATGGTCATGATGTACGGCGCGGGTGTGATGAAGAGGATGATGATCGCCCAGCGCATCGCGTCCGAAAGCGGAATGAACGCGCCGATGAAGAAAAGCGCTGCAACACAGAGCGCGGCGCAGACCAGCGAGCGGATCAGAACGGAGATGGCGGCGGTCGCGAAGTTTTTCTTGGAGAACTCGATGCCGTAGCCGACGACGATTAAGATCACGCAGGAAAGCGGAGCCGCGACAAAGTCGCAGAGGGTTTTGACGAGATCCGTCACGCCGGAGGGTGCAAGCGCGCGCGAGACGCCGAGTATGGCGAGGATCGAGCCGGTGAGCATCGCCCATGGAATCGGATTTCGCACCAGCGACTTGAGCGATTCTTTGGAGGAACAGCCCATGTGTGCGCTGAGCGCCGCGGTGAAGCCCGAAAAGACGAACAGAACGTGGCCGAAGTCCATCAGCGCCAGATAGCGAAGGTTCTCGACCCCGTAGAGCAGCGCGTAGAGCGCGTAGCCGAGCATGCCGACTTCCCAGCCCGCGGTCATAAACTTGAGCATAGGGCTGCGCTTTTCGAGCGGCTTGCCGATTAAAAAACCCAACCCTAACCCGACAAAGCCGAGGGTAAACATCGTAACGGCGAACAGCAGAACGCTTGGCGCGTATTCCGCAGTGAAGAAGAGGCCGAACAGCATCGCAGGCAGCGCGAATTTCATCACAAACGTCTTCATGCCCTCGATCGCTTCGGGCGAGAAGATCTCGCGCTTACGCGCAAAGAACCCGATGCCAAGCGAGACGACGAGCGGAAGCACGATCTTCAGGATGGACACGATGTTTTGCATACTGGCTCTCCTTGCATACGGAACAATAGATATGAGAATGCCCGCGTTTAAGCGGGCTTTTTGTTACCTGTTTTTTACGCTTCGGCGATATCCGCCACGCGCGCGATGTGCTCCGGCGTGGTGCCGCAGCAACCGCCAAGACCCCAGACGCCGCCCTGCGCGAGCTTCTGCATCTCGCCGGCAAACGCTTCCGGGCCGACGAGATAGACCGTTTGCCCGTCGTGATACTCCGGCAGACCCGCGTTGGGCTGCATGATCAGCGGCTTAGTCGCGCAGGCGACAAAGCGCGGCAGAAGCGCGACCAGTTGCTCAGGACCCACGCCGCAGTTGCAGCCGAGCGCGTCTACGCCTGCCTCTTCCAGCGCGTCTACAACCGTTTCAATCGTTTCGCCGGTCATGAGCCGTCCCGCCGCGCTGTAGGTCAGCGTGCAGAGCACGGGAAGACCCGCGCCGAACTCCTTCGCGGCTTTGACGCAGACAAGCGCCTCGTCCAGGGCGCTCATGGTCTCGATCAGGATGCAATCCGCGCCGGCGGCAACGCCCGCCTCGATCTCCTCGCGAAAATACGCCGTGGCTTCCTCCTCGGTGAGATCGCCCAGCGGCTCTAAAAACTCGCCCAGCGGGCCGACGTCGAGCGCGGCGTATGCAGTCCTGCCGGAGGCGGCGATGGCTTCCTTGACGAGACGAATACCGGATGACGCGAGCTCGGCGGGTTTGTATGCGCTGCGCTTTTGCCTGGGAGCGGTGCTGCCGAAGGTGTTGGAGGTGATCACATTTGCACCCGCATTCAAATACGCAGTATGCACCGCGCACACCGCGTCCGGATTGGTGACGTTCCAAACATCCGGCGAGGCGCCGGCGGGCAGGCCTGCGGCTTGCAGCATGGTGCCCATGCCGCCGTCAAACACGAGATGCTTTTGCGAAAACGATTCAAAAAATGACATATGATGGCTACTCCTTATTCAATCGATTCTATCATGAAATGATCGCCGGATGCAACGCGCCGCGCGCGTAGCAGGCTAAAAAAAAGCGGCGGACAATGTTGCTCCGCCGCATGAATGCTCTGTTTTGCTTAGTCCAGCGTGGTATTGACCACCTTCGGCGGGCCTTCCAAAAGCTCCGGATTGGTCAAATACTGCCGAAAGCGGCGGAACACGGCGGCGAAATAACTGCCGGAGCAGATGCGTTCGTCCATGACGACGCCCATGGGCAGGGAGCGCTCAAACACGATCTCCTCGCCTTTGCGGATGGGGATTTCGCGCATGTTGCCCAGCGTGATGAGGATACTCGTCGTGCCGAACTCGTATACGTGATGGTAGATGTGGTTGGTGCGGATGCTCGCAAGGTTGCTGATGGTCAGGCTCGTGTGAAAAGGGCTCGCCTTGATGATGCTCTTCGGGAGCAGACCGTAGCGATCCAGCAGCTTAAACATGCCGACGCCGAAGTTGACCAAGCCCGGTATCTTGAGCAGCGTTCGCACGATGTCGTCCGTCGCGTTTGTGTCGCCTTCCGCACGGTTTTCGTTGATGTAGCGGTCCATGGTCTCATGCACGGCGAAGATATCGTCTTCCATATTGAAATACATCTTGCTCATCGTGCCGTCGAGATCGCCGGGCTTTAGCACGACCATCGCGATGGAAAACTCGTTGCGCTGATAGATGCGCTTGTTGGCGATAAAGCGGTTGAGCAGCGGATATTCGGCGGCGGTACGTAAATAAGCCGCGAGCACGAGGCCAAGATGCGAAAACCGATAGCCCTGCTTACGCTTCTCGTTGAGATACGCCTGCATCGGCGAAATCGGGATATCGACCTCGATCATATTCATAGCGTCGTAGCGATACTTGAGGATATACGGCATGACCGTATAGATTGGGTTCGCGTCCGTCACGCGTTTTCCGTCTTTGCGCATGTCATTCTCCGCCTGTTTGTCACAAACTTTATCAACTAGAATATCATAGGTGTCGTCCTACCGCAAGTGAAAACGACAGCCCGTGCGTGATCCGGCGGAGCGCGTGTACGCCTTAAGAAAGAAAAGAGAGGCACCTGTCTCGACAAGAGTGTATCCAAAGCGTGAACTCGGGGCGAATTTTAGGACGGACGCGAATCAAACGCAAACGATTGTGTTATACTGTTACAAAAGAAATGGAGGATATAATAGATGAAAAAACAGATAAAAACGATCTTGAGTGCTGCGCTGATTCTCGTGTTGGGTTTGAGCTTGATTGGTTGCGCGGCGAACAAATTGCCGGAAGGTTTTGTTGAAGAGGACGTTGGCACCGCCGCGGAAGAAATAGTAGGTCTTGCGACCGCGGGCGATTATGATTCCATCATTCTTTCCCTGCGCGACGATCTCAAGAGCAGCGTCACGGCGGATCAACTCAAAGAGGGCTGGGCCGCGACCTATGAAAAAGCCGGCGCGTTTGACAGCATCACCAAGACCGTATTCTCCAGTACGAAGGACAAGACGACCGGCGAAGAATACGCTGTGGTGCAGGTGATGGCAAAGCATGAGAACGCAAACCTCGTCTATACGCTCTCGTTTGACAAAGATCTCATGCTGGTTGGACTGTATCTTAAATAACGCGAAAACATGAGCAACGATCCTGCCCGCGAAGAGCTACTCCGCTATTTCTCTCAAAACGGGCTGCTACTTTGCAATGAGAACACGGAACTGCCGTATCTTGATCTTGTCGGCGGAAGCTGGAATGCGATCGTCTCTTTGATGGAAAGCGGGGATGTGTTTTACAGCCGCTTTTACAAAGACCGCGTAACGTATCTTTCCCGCGAACTCTACCTTGCGCTCAAGCCTTACCGCCGTAGAGCGGAGCGGCTGAGCGCGCAGAGCGAGCGACTGCTTGCGTTCTTGCAAACTGCGGGTGAAGCAACCGCGGAACAGATGCAAAACACGTGCATGCTGGAGAAAAAAGCGCAGACCGAGACGCTGAACGCGCTCGTAAGCGAGCTGTTTGTCACCGTGCTGCGCAGAGACGTGACGATTCACGAAAGCTGGTGTACGTTTGCTTACGGCACAGCGGAGCGTTGGGAAGAAAAGCGGGCGCAGACAATTCATGAAACAAACGAAGGTGAGGCGGAGCAGATTTTGCTTCGCCAACTTTCGCAAAAGCAGGTCAACGCGCTGCTTCGATCACGCGGCAGATAACAGATTTGGCGGACGCATCGAAAAGCGCATTTTTTCAACCATAAGGAGAAAACCCATGATGCTGACACAGGGGACCCGCGACGCCTACTGTATGCTGCTGCACCGGGAACTGATTCCGGCGACAGGCTGCACGGAACCTATCGCGATTGCTTACGCCGCGGCGCTGATGCGAAAAACGCTAGGGAAACTGCCGGAGCGCATGCAGGTCTGCGTCAGCGGAAACATCGTCAAGAACGCAAAGAGCGTCGTCGTTCCCAGCACCGGCGGTAAAAAGGGCATTGCCGCGGCAGCCGCGGCGGGCGCCGTCGCGGGGCAGAGCGATCGCCTGCTGGAGGTGATTGACGGAATCACGTCGGATCAGCGCGAGCAGATTGAATCCTATCTTAAAAACGCGCAGATCGCGGTCTCCTGTGTGGAAGACGGACTGGCGCTGGATATCCGTATCACGGGCTATGCGGGAAGCGACTCCGCGTTTGTCCGTATTGCCGGCGCGCACACCAGCGTGGTTCGCGTAGAGCGAAACGGCGAAGTCCTGTTGGATGAACCGGTTGTGCAGCCGGGACATGAGGACGACGCGCCGGGCGTACTCAACACGGCGGATATCGTCGCCTTTGCGGATATGGTCGATCTCGACCTTGTTCGCGCGCCACTGATGCGACAGCTTTCGTACAACGTCGCGATTGCGGAATACGGTCTGACGCAAGGATGCGGCGCGAACATCGGCAGAGTGCTGCTCTGCGAGGGTGAGGGCGATCTTGTCGCCCGCGCGCGCGCTTATGCCGCCGCCGGATCGGACGCGCGCATGAGCGGAGCGGAACTCCCGGTCGTCATCGTTTCCGGCAGCGGGAATCAGGGGATTACGGCGAGCGTACCCGTCGCCATCTGGGCACAGGAGCGCGGGTTTTCCGAAGAAGCGCTGCTGCGCGCGCTGATCGTCTCCGATCTGGTTACGATTCATCAAAAAACGGGCATCGGCAGGCTATCCGCCTTCTGCGGCGCGGTCTGCGCGGGCTGCGGCGCGGGCGCTGGTATCGCGTATCTCGAAGGCGGCGGTTACGACGGCGTGGCGCACACGGTCGTCAACGCGCTCGCCATCATCAGCGGCATGGTTTGCGACGGGGCAAAGGCCAGCTGCGCCGCGAAGATAGCGGTCGCGGTGGACGCGGGCATCCTCGGTTACCGGATGTATACGCAGAAGCAGGAGTTCCTCAGCGGCGACGGCATCGTGGTCAAAGGCGTGGATAACACGATCCGCAACATCGGTCGCCTCGCCAAAGACGGCATGCGCGAAACCGAGACCGAGATTCTCTCGATGATGCTGGAGACGGAGACAAGATGAAAATCATAAAAATAGCGCCCGCGAGGGCGCTATTTTTTGTGTGCTGTCTCTTACGGCCAATAGACCTGTTCGACGAGGGTAATCTTGCCGTCGTCGTCTACCGTGACGTGAAAGAAATACGATTCGAGCAGAAGCGACGTGTTGAGCGCGTAGATGGCGCGAAACTCCTTTGCGGTCACGGTGACGGACTCCGCTCCGTCGACGGGCTCGCCGCTTGGCTTCACCATCAGTTTCAGCGGAACATCGTCGATATCGATTGCGCGGAGCTGGGGATTCGTGTTCTTTTTCACAAACTCGGAGTCGGTAAAATCATCCACCATGTTCTGCGCGTTTGTCTGCGTATAACCCTCGTGGTCGACGAGGAACTTCACCGCATCCGCCCCGCGCAGCATGTCGAAGTAGTCGAACTTTGCGATGCCGGTTTCGGGATCGAACGAGATCAGGTCGGCATAGCTGGAATACATCGACGGGCCCTTTGGCGTTGGTGTTGGCGACGGAGCGGGGCTAAGCGTTGACGTCGCTGCGGTGAGCGTGGGTGTTGCGGTCGCGGCTTCGGGGGTTGCGGTCGGCGCGGTGGTCGGTGCGGTGGTCGGCGCAGGTGTGTCCGTCGCGGATGGAATCGGAGAGGAGGTTGCCTCCGGCAAGGCGGGCGCGGCGCAGGCGCAAAGCAGCACCGCAGCGAGCAGAGCAATCGAGGCAACGACTTTTGAATGGAACCGAATCATATCAATACCCTGCCTTTCTCATTGTAGATTAGAATCTGTGCTTTTCATCGTTTTTTCGGAACAAAAAAAGGAGCCGAAGCTCCTTTTGCGCCGGTTTATTTCACCGTGATCAGCTCATACTTCCGCGTGCCGATGCCGAGCGATTCCGCATGCGCCAGCGTGTATGTCCAGTCTGTGGAGGGTGCCGAATCCGTGAAGTGGTCGTGGTGGCTTTCGCACTTCTCCAGATTATCGCTCAGCTGGCTTCCGGCCATGACGGGCATGCGATTGCAGGCGTCCGCGCAGGCTTGATCGAGCGCCACGGGATCAAACGAGGCGAACATGCCCACGTCGGGAATGATCGGCACGTCGTTTTCGCTGTGACAGTCGCAGTTCGGAGAAACCTGCATGACGATATTGATGTGGAAATTCGGGCGGTTTTGCAGCACGGCGAGCGAATACTCGGCGATCTTCTCGCTCAGGGGAATCTCGCTGTTGAAACCGTTGTTTTCGATTGCGTCGAAGTTGCAAGCCCCGATGCAGCGACCGCAACCGACACAGCGGTCATGATCGATGCATGCGATTTTCTTCTCGTCGTAGCTGATGGCGCCGTGCGCGCACTGCTTGATGCATTGACGGCAGGATTTGCACAGATCACGATCCACCGTGGGCTTTCCGTCGCAGTGCTGCTCCATCTTGCCCGCGCGGGAGCCGCTGCCCATGCCGATGTTCTTCATCGCGCCGCCAAAGCCAGTCGCCTCGTGACCCTTAAAGTGATTGAGGGACACGAAGATGTCCGCGTCCATGATCGCCTGACCGATCTTCGCCTCTTTGACATGCTTGGTACCGGTCAGCGGCACAAGCTTCTCGTCGAGCCCCTTGAGCCCGTCCGCGATGATGATCTGGCAGCCGGTGGAGGCGACGGAGAAGCCGTTTTCCGCGGCGGCGTCCAGATGCTCCAGCGCATTTTTCCGTCTGCCGGGGTAGAGCGTGTTGCAGTCGGTCAAAAACGGTTTGCCGCCTTTCGCGCGGATCACGTCCGCAACCGCGCGTGCAAAATTCGGGCGTAGAAACGAGAGGTTGCCCGGCTCGCCAAAGTGAACCTTGATGGCGACAAAGCGATCCGCAAAGTCGATACTCTCAATTCCGGCGCGTTTGATGAGCCGCCTGAGCTTGACAGGCAGCGGGTTTTCGTAATCGGTTCTTAGATTTGTGAAGTATACTTTTGAAGGCTCCATGAACTCCGGTTCTCCCTATGTCGATAATATTATAATGATTGATTCTATCATAGCACAATTGTTCGCTCTCCACAACGCTCCCGTACTTGCGTTTTGCCGGTAAAACGGATATGATAGTGCGTTGAATAGTTTGGTTGCGCACAAGTGATGTTTTGATCGAATCTGGATCATAAACGCACCTGTAACCAAGAAAAATGGAATTGGTGTATGGAAACAATAACTCACAGCGAACACAAAGGACATGGAATTGGCGCTATCATGCTTCTCTCCGCATCCCTCATCTGGGGCGTGGCGTTTGTTGCGCAGAGCGCGGGCATGTCGTATGTCGGGCCTTATACCTTCACGGCGGTACGCAGCGCGCTTGCCGCCATCGGGCTTGGTATACTGATTCTCATCCTCGACAAAACAAGCTTTAAATCGAAGAACACCGATAAAAAGGTGCTTTGGCGGGCGGGCATTATCCTCGGAATCGTGATGACCATCGCGAGCAATCTCCAGCAGATCGGACTCGTGACCACTTCCGCCGGAAAAGCGGGATTCATCACGTCCCTTTACATCGTGCTCGTGCCGGTGCTTGGGCTGTTCATTCGCAAAAAGCCGCATCCGCTGCTTTGGATCAGTGTGATGATCGCGCTGGTGGGGCTCTATTTCCTCTCGATTCGCGGCGATTTTTCCATGAGCGGCGGAGATTTGCTCGTGCTGGCTTCCGCGGTCGCGTTTACGTTTCAGATTCTTTTGGTCGATCATTTTTCGCCGAAGGTCGATATCATCCGGCTCAACTGCATCCAGTTCAGCGTGATGGCGATCCTCTCTTTTGTGCCGATGATGGTGCTGGAGCAGCCGAAGGTATCCGCGATATCCGACGCTTGGCTACCCATCGTTTACGCGGGGCTTTTCTCCGGCTGCGGCGCGTATACACTGCAGATGCTGGGGCAAAGGCGCGTGGAGCCGACCACGGCTTCGCTGCTCTTAAGTCCGGAGAATGTATTTGCCGCGTTGGCAGGCTGGGCAATTTTGGGGCAGGTGCTCTCCGCGCGGGAACTGCTCGGCTGCGCGCTGGTCTTTGTCGCGATCATCACATCCCAGCTGCCGTGGAGAAAGTGGCTCGGGAAACGAACTGTTTCGGCGGAAGCGCTGCCCGCGCAGATCACGCATCCCAAAGACTAGATAAACAGAACGAAGATAACAAGAAAGCAAGGTTTCGCGCCTTGCTTTTTTCGAGATTTCCCGTATCATATGAGTATGCAAAACCAACAGAATCCAATTGACGCAGCCGAACCATCCGGCGAAAAACTCGTCGTCGTCTCCATAGGCCGACATGCGCGCCTCGGGGATATCCTCGAATACGCGCTTGCGGGCGTTGCGTTTGAAACCGTCGATTCCGACGCGTTTTTGCACGGAAGCTGGGTCAATCGCAAGCTGCTCTTTACGATTAGTACCGAAGAAACGGATAACTGCACACCGATACAAACGCTTACTGCCGCGCTTCATCGAACAGAAAGTTTCCTCGAAGGCTGCGGTTGCGCCGCGATTGTGGATGGCGCGCAGGGCGGACTTGCGCATCTGGATCTGTTGACGCTGCTGCTTGCGGCAAATCAGAGCGGAGCGCTCGTGCTTTCGCGACCGCTGATCGAGGGTGATCGAGAACTGCGCTTTTTCTCGGGCGGGAAAGAATCACCGTTTGAGCGATATCGCGAGCAGGTGCGTTTTCTGGTTGAGCGATTGTTGGCTGTAGGAACTAACGAGCCGGAACCGCCCAATCTTCGCTTGCTCACCGCGCTGGAAAGCGGAACCGTGCACGACTGGCAGACGCTGCTGAGCCGGATGGCTGAACTTCGCGGCGGCGAGTTGATGGACATCGATGAACCATATGTGTCCGTTTTACTCTGCGAAAACACGCAAGGACTACCGGACGAAAAAACGATCTCGCTTATTCATGAAGGCGGCAGACTGCGCATCCTGCTCGCTTCACCCGCCATGGGCAGCGAACTCTATATCGCTTGCTTGATCGAGCGCGCGTGCCTAACGGGAAACTACGCGCTTGCGCCGCGCGCGGTGCTCATGTTTGAGGGCCTGAGCGCGGTAGAGGTGCCGGCGAGCAAGCGGGAGACGGAGCGCGTGAAGGCTGCGTTGACGCTGTGACGCCAGATGACTTCGAAAGCTATTTCTTGCGTTTCTTTACAACGATAAAAAGAATCGCTGCGACGACGAGAACGACGGCTGCCGCAATCCAAACCCAGTTGACCGAAGAAGCGACGAAAATCGCGGTCGGGCCGTCCGCACCGCCAATGACTGCTACGTCCATAAAGATACCTCCTGAGAATCAAGTTTCGTGCGTAAGCATACCACAACAATCGCTGCGAAACAAATCAAAGGGGTTGGGATTCCAGATTCATCAGAATCGTTTCATACCGCTTTGTCGCGAGCTCACTGGGCTCGCCTTTTTTACAGAAAGAGAGTTTGGCGAGTTTTGCGTGCGGGCGTTCGACGACGATTTGACCGTCCTTGAGCTTGCTTTGGAGAACGGTGAGCGCTTCTAAAAAGCGAGGGTCTCGCTTCGCCGCGTCGTAAAACGAAAGCACATAAACATAATAGAAGAGATTATAGTTGAGAAACGGAAATAGCACCTGATGAAACAGTGTGCCGATGCCGTAATGGCAGGGCCCGAGCGGCGCGCGCGTAACCCAATGCTGAAGAAGAAACTCTACCGCGCGATCCAGCCGCGCGTCCGCGTTGACAAGCGGTGTTTGACGAAATACATCCAGCGCGGTGAGCGTCGGCCCTGGATTGGAGGCCTCGGTCTCCGGCCCGTGACCGAAGAAGAATTTGTTGCAGCGCCAGCCGCCGTCGGCATACTGCGTGTCGAGCAGGTGCGAATAGGTCGCTTGCAGGCGACTATCCGCCGCAAAACCCGCGGAGCAGAGCACCCTTGCCGCGAGAATCGTATGGCAAGGGAATAGGCTGCTCTTTGGAACAAGCGAAAAGCGACCGTCCGCGCGCTGCGCCTGCCAAATCAGGCTGGTTGCGCCTTCCAGCGCGGGATGAGAAGCGGGCAAACCAAGCTCCGAGAGGATATAGACGGCCTCGGCCGTGGAAAACGGCCCGCCTTTGATCAGATAATTGTCCGGCGTCGCCCAGAATTCCGCGCCGTTGTCGCGGCTATGGGAGAGGATGGAATCGATATCGGAAGCGTAATCCATGGTTGGATCCTCCTTTTTCTTCGAAAACGGAATGATGAGGAAAATGAAATGATCATCGTTCTATGCAAAAAATATGACGATAGCTACAACTTCTTTTCGTAGAGGTAAAACAATCCTTTGCGATACCGGACTTCACCCGCTTTTTCATACCCGAGCGATTCATACAAATACAACGCGGCGGGGTTTTGCGAAAATGCATCCAGCCGAATGGCGTGAATATCCCCTGAAAGCACCTGACGCTCCAAATAGTCCATCGCTTTTCGCGCAACACCTTTTCCCTGAAAATCCGGATGGACGCAGAGACGATGCAGCACAGCAAAGCATGGCTCGCAATAGCGCCAGTTTGCGCTTTCGTAGTCGCCTTGCCTGCAATACTCCAGCACGAACGCCACGGCGATGCGACCATCGATCCAGCCCAGCGTCATTGCGCCTTGCGCGACATCGTCGCTGAGAATGCTCATATCCGGATAGATCTCGTCCCATTGAAAAACACCCTCTTCGTCCATGTGAACGGTTGCGGCGCGAAAAAGCGACAGGATTTCCGGCAGATCGGATGGTTGCGCGGTTGTATATTCCATGATAGCCTCCACGATTGGAAGAGATATATTATTATACCGCAGAATGCGATAATAATATTGAAAATATCGGTAAATAAAATGAATAAATAGTAATAAAATAGAATAAAAATACATAAACTTCGAAATGAGTTGCATGCAACGCCATGATAGTACGAATGGAGTCAAGAATTTAAAAAAGCGCTTAAAATAAGGAAATTCCCCACATATCTTTACAATGCTGTGAATTTTTTGTTGACTTTATGCGTGCATATATGTTTATATATTATATAATTGTTTGGTTATAAGATCAGGCAACTATATCAGTTGGAATCGGGCGTATTCATGTACGCCCGAAATGATTGTTTCAGGATCGCGGTGCCGTTCCCCCTTGTAAGAGGGAAACTGCGCTACCCGCCGCCGGATAACAATGATGAGGAGCGTGGACATGACATCTTACATTCTGAAACGAATCGGATCGGCGTTGATCACCCTGTTCGTGGTTGCCGCCGCAACATTCTTTCTGATGAACGCCGTACCGGGCAGCCCGTTTATCACGGAAAAATCGACGCCGGAAATGGTCGCCCGTGCTGAAGCAAAATATGGCCTGGATAAGCCGTTGGTCGTTCAATTCTTTAACTACGTGAAGGGCTATTTTGTCGGAGACATGGGTGTCTCTCTCAAAATGCAGCAGGACACAAGCGTAGCGCAGATCATTTTCAATCAAAACAAGCTCACGCTTTCCAGCCGCGTCGGCGCTTATGCGTTGTTGTTTGCGGTTGTGTTGGGTGTTCCGTTCGGCTGTATCGCAGCTTATAACCGAGGCAACTGGCTCGACGGCTTGCTGCGCGTGGTGACGACGATTGGCGTCGCCATTCCCGGATTTGTCGTGGCGACAAGCTTATTGGTGCTGTTCGGCGTTCAATTACAGTTGCTTCCGGTGCGTTCGGGCAGTTTGGAGTCCGCAAGCGCGTTTATCCTTCCCGTCTTTGCGCTTGCATTCTATCCTTCCTGCTATATCGCAAAGCTGACCCGCGCGAGCATGCTGGACGCGATCAATCAGGACTACATCCGCACAGCGCGCGCCAAAGGCCTCAAGACAGGCAAGGTTATCTTCAAGCACGCGCTTCGCAATTCCTTGATTCCTGTCATCACCTATCTCGGGCCGCTGACCGCCTATATCATCACGGGCGGATTTGTCGTAGAGACGACGTTCAGCATCCCCGGACTTGGTAAATACTTCATTTCGAGCATTCTCAATCGCGACTATCCGATTATCATGGGTACCACGATTGTGCTGGCTTCTCTGATTATCATCATGAATCTGGTGGTCGATATCGCTTATAAGCTCGTAGACCCGAGAATCAGCCTTTCGAAGGGAGACGAGTAAGATGGAAAAGAAAGCGATGAAATTCAACCTCTTTCATGCCAACGTAGACGACATACTCGCATTAAACGAGTTTTCCAGCGAGGACTTCGAGAGCGCGACCGCACAGGAAAAGGAATCCATGGTAGAGAAGCACAAGAGCATCTCTTATTGGAAAGACGCTGTTCGCCGCTTTAAGAACAACTCGGTGTCGATGGTGGCGCTTGCGGTCGTGCTGCTGCTGACCATATTCGCGTTTGCGGGACCGTACATGATTCCGTATTCCTATGAAGAACAGTATCGCGGCTCTATTAAACTGGGCCCATTCGAGAACTCCGACAGCGAAAAGCTCGCCAAGCAGGCGCTGGAAAACGCGGACGCGGTATTCTACACCGCGCTGATGCAGGGGTCTCTTACTTCACTAAAAAAAGGCGATTACGCGTTTCCCTATGAAGGAAAATGGTACGCGTTTACCATGAAGAAGACCCTTCGATCGGGCTTCTTAATGTATCAGGCGGACGCCGCCGATCCGCTCTACACCGTCAAGGAAGATGATTTCATCGCGGGCGGGGACTACGAGAAAACGGCTGTGAGCTTTACGCAGATCAGCGAAAAGCCAAGCGATCCCGGCGTTACCGTGATCAAGCTGAGTAAGAGCATCTTCCCGCACGTGTTCGGTACGGACTCATCGGGACGCGATATCATGGCCCGAACGATGTATGGTGCGCGCGTTTCGCTGCTCGTCGGCGTCATCGCGAGCTTGATCGTTCTCGTGATCGGCTCCATTTACGGCGCGATTTCCGGCTTCCTCGGCGGCAAAGTCGACTTCATCATGATGCGCATCGTCGAGCTGATTTACTCCATACCGGATGTGCTGATCGTGCTGCTATTGCAGGTCGTGCTGCAAACACCGCTGCAAAACTGGTTTGATACCTCAACCGTACCGTTTGTCCGTGCGCTAAGCTCGCTTGGCGTCGGCATCGTGAGTATCTTCATCACGTTTGCTCTGCTTTACTGGGTCAGCATGGCGCGCATTATCCGCGGCCAGGTGCTGATGCTGAAAAAACAGGAATACGTAACGGCAGCGACGGTGCTTGGCGCCTCCAACAGCCGCATCATTCGTAAACATCTGCTGCCAAACAGCATAGGCCAGCTCGTGGTTACCACGTGTTTGGAAATTCCTGCGGCAATCTTTCTGGAATCGTTCCTTTCGTTCCTCGGCTTGGGTATCTCCGCGCCGATGTCGAGCCTTGGCTCCATGTGTTCGGACGCCATCGATACCATTACGGTCTACCCGTACCGGCTGCTGTTCCCTGCGATCATTCTCAGCTTGCTCGTCCTTTCGCTCAATCTCGTCGGCGACGGCATGCGGGATGCGCTGGACCCGCGGCTGAAGAAATAGGAGGACGAATGGCATGAGCGAGAAGTTATTAGAGATCAAGGATTTGCATGTTTCGTTTTTCACCCCCGTTGGCGAGGTGAAAGCGGTGAACGGTATCAACTATAGCCTGGGCAATAACGAAGTCATGGGCATCGTCGGCGAGTCCGGCTCCGGCAAGAGCGTAGAAGCCTACGCCATCATGGGGCTGCTGCAAAGTCCGGGCCGCGTGGTTGGCGGACAGGTGATTTTCGACGGCGAGGATATTTTAACCTACGACAGCAAGAAGATGACGGATCTGCGGGGCAACAAGATCAGCATGATCTTCCAAAACCCGATGACCTGCTTAAACCCGGTTTATACGATCGGCGACCAGTTGATCGAGGCGCTGACCTGCCACGATAAGAGCATCTCCAATGCGGACGCGAAGGCGCGCGCCATCGACATGCTGGAACTGGTCGGCATCAACAACGCGGAGAAGCGCTATTCGCAGTATCCGCATGAGTTTTCCGGCGGCATGCGCCAGCGCGCAATGATCGCCATGGCGCTGATCTGCAACCCGAAACTCCTGATTGCGGATGAGCCCACCACCGCGCTTGACGTGACCATTCAGGCGCAGATCATCGAGCTGATGAAAGCCCTGCAGAAAAAGACGGATATGTCCATCGTATTTATCACGCATAACCTCGGCGTTGTCGCGGAGATTTGCGATAAAGTGACGGTTATGTACGCGGGCCACGTGATGGAGCAGGGCGCGGTCAACGATATTTTTTACGACCCGCAGCATCCCTATACGCGCGGGCTGCTTCGCTCCATGCCGCGGTTGGATTCCGAGAGTCAGGAACGGATGATTCCTATTGAGGGAACGCCGGTCGATCTGCTCGATCCGCCGAAGGGTTGCAGCTTTGGCCCCCGCTGCGAGCATTGCATGAAAATCTGCCTCCGAAACGCCCCGCCGATGGTTGAAATCGGCGAAAACGGGCATGTCTCCGCCTGCTGGCTGCATGTGCGTCAGGCAGCGGAACGGAAGGAGGAGAAGTAATCATGGAACAAGAACGAGTCAAGCTGCTGGAGATTGAGAACCTCCGTAAATATTTCCAAGTCAGGACCGGCCTTTTGCGAAAAGACTATGTGCAAGCGGTTCAGGATGTATCGCTGCATATTTATAAAGGCGAGACGCTCGGCATTGTCGGCGAATCCGGCTGCGGCAAGACCACGCTGGGCCGAACGATTTTGCGTCTGTATGAACCGACCTCCGGAAAGATCGTTTACAATGGCGAGACCATTTTTGACAGCGAAAAGAAAATCGCGGTCAACATGCTGCCGTTCCGTCGCAAGATGCAGTTGATCTTTCAGGATCCGTCCGCTTCTCTTGACCCGCGTATGACGGTTGGTGAAATCGTCGGTGAAGCGCTGGATATTCACCATCTGGCTTCCGGCAGGACGGAGCGCACCGCGCGCATCAACAAGCTGCTGGAAGACGTCGGCCTGAACTCGGAGCACTGCAATCGCTTTCCGCATGAGTTTTCCGGCGGACAGCAGCAGCGCATTGGCATCGCCCGCGCGCTGGCGGTGGAACCGGAGTTTATCGTTTGCGACGAGCCGATCAGCGCACTGGATGTCTCCATTCAGTCGCAGGTTATCAACATGCTCGAAGACCTGCAAAAAGATCGCGGCTTGACTTACTTGTTTATCGCGCATGACCTTTCGGTGGTGCGTCATATATCCGACCGGATCGGTGTTATGTATTTGGGCTGCCTGGTCGAGCTTGCGGAAAGCTACGAACTTTGCAACAAGCCCATTCATCCGTATTCGCAGACGCTGCTTTCCGCGGTGCCGCTGCCGGATCCGGAGAAAAACAAAAAGAGACAGCGTATTTTGCTTGAGGGCGATATTCCAAGCCCGCTCAACCCGCCGTCCGGATGCCGTTTCCATACACGCTGCCCGTACGCTATGCCGATTTGCAGCGAAAATGAGCCGGAGTTTAAGGAATATTCTCCCGGACACTTTGCAGCCTGCCACAAGCTGGAGATGGAGCAATAAAGGGACTTTCAATCGTTACAACATCGCTAGAGCGGCTTTGAGCCAGGCAAACAAAAAGACGCGGCGATTTGTAAATAAACCCAATACATTCTATGAGGAGGAAACAAATGAAAAAGACTATCGCAATTCTGCTCAGTCTTGTAATGGCGCTCAGCCTGCTGACCGCCTGCGCAAAGACCGCCGCGCCCGCGGCGACCGCAGCCCCGACCGCAGAAGCAACCGCTGCGCCGACCGAAGAAGTCGCTCAGCCGATGACTTCCGGTGAAGGCGGCGGTTTCCCCGTAAGCCCGCTGTATTTCTACACCAACATGTATTGCCTGCATGAAGGTATAGAGAACGTGTGGTACACGCCGTTTGGTTACTATTTCTTCACCGGCGCAACCGGCAAAGCGGACATCACCGCTTGCATCGCGTCCGAACCGGAAACCATCGACCCGGGCACGATCAGCTCCGTCGACGGCTCCACCTATACGCAGCATCAGTTTGAAAACCTGATGAAGTATACCACCACGGGCGAACAGTATCAGGACGATCCTTCCATGCTCAACACGAAGATCGTCAACGGTATGGCAGAATCCTACACCTCCGTAACCAATGACGACGGCTCCGTGGTCTATACCTTCACGCTGCGCGACGCCAACTGGAGCGATGGCAAACCCGTCACCGCGAATGACTTCGTATACGCCTGGCGCCGCCTGGTCGATCCGGCCACCGCGAGCGATTACGGCTACATCCTCGACGGTATCGTCGTGAACGCAACCGAAGTCAACGGCGGCACGATGACGCCAGACCAGCTCGCAGTCACCGCCGTAGACGACAAGACCTTCCAGGTCACCCTCGTTGCGGAGTGCCCGTACTTCCTCGAACTCTGTGCATTTGCCAGCCTCGTGCCGCTGCGTGAGGACATTGTGGGCGCAGGCGCAACCTGGACGGATCCGGCGACCATCGTTGTCAACGGCCCGTACAAAGCGGTTGAGTGGGTACACGACAGCTACATCAAGTTCGCGAAGAACCCCGAGTACTATGATGCCGCGAACGTGACCGGCCCGGAAACCATCACCTACTACCTCAGCGACAGCGAAACCGCCATCCTCTCCGCCTATCAGTCCGGCGAGTATGACTTCATTGAAAACTTCCCGACCGACATGGTGAAGACCCTGCAGGCAAGCGGAGATTGCTACATCAACGATTACGTTGGTACCTACTTCCTCTACCTGAGCGCGAAGAACATTCCGGATTGGCGTGTACGCGCCGCGATCACGCTGGTCATCGATCGTCAGAACATCGTTGACAACGTGACCCAGGCCAACCAGGTGCCCGCGACCGGTCTCACCGCCGCTGGTATCAAGGACAGCGCCGGTAAGAACTTCGCCAACACCGTCTCTGCTGATATGCCGACAATGTGGGCATGGCTCCAGGCGAACCTGGGCGATGCGCTCGGTCTCGATCTGAACAACTATGACGATCGTTGCGAGCTCGCCGAGTACCTCATGGACCAGGCTGCTGCGGACGGTTACGACACCGCCAAGACCATTTACTACAACTTCAACACCTCTGAGACGCACCAGGCGATTGCCGAAGCCGTGCAGAGCGATGTGAAGTCTGTTCTGGGTCTGAACCTCGAGCTGGCGAACCAGGATTGGAACGTTTACACGGACGGCCTCGCGGCGGACACCTTCGGTCTCGCGCGTCTCGGTTGGATCGCGGACTACAACGATCCGGTTACCTACCTTGAGCTCTTCGTCAATGGCAACTCCTACAACTACGGCGAGTGGGTCAACGACGAGTACACCGCCCTCATCGACCAGGCCAAGAAGCTGCCCGGCGGCGCGGAGCGCGATGCTCTGCTTTACCAGGCCGAGCCGATCCTCTTCTACGGTTCGATGAAATAACCGGTAGAAAAATCGACTTCACAGCTTGAAGAAGCGATACGAGTCAAACGCGAGCGCCTCTGCATCCGTGCAGAGGCGCTCGTTTACTCTTTTTTTATGGATCAAATGAGAACAGAATCTGGCGAAATGATACAAGGTTGTGTTAGGATAGAGCAAGAGATGACGGTACGGCCCGTTAGCCGCAGGAGGAACACGGATGAAGTTCTCGGGAACATTACTGGTCACAAGCGACATCAACCGCGCACGAAAGCTCTACGAAGGTCTGCTCGGGTGTCAGGTGGCAATGGATCTTGGCGTTTATGTCGCTTATACAAACGGTATTGCGTTGCAGGCGGAGGAGACGTGGCTTTCGTTTATCGAAAAGGAAGCGGACGACATCGTCTACGGCGCCAACGACGCGGAAATCTATTTTGACGAACATGAGATAGAGTCGTTTTACATCCGCTTAAACGTGTTTGACGTTGAACTGATTCACGGGCTCAAGGAACATAGCTGGGGTCAGCGCGTCGTGCGTTTTTATGATTATGATGGACATATCATCGAAGTGGGGGAACACTTGGGCGATGTTGCGCGCAGATTCCTTAACGAAGGGATGACGCGGGAAGAAGCAATAAAGCGGATGGAGATTCCGGAAGAGATGCTGGATGCGTTTTTAAAGGATGCATAACGGAACCTTCAATCTATATAACAATGTGTGATTTCACGTAATTATATCGTTCTGCCAGAAACGTATCAAAAGAGCGCCGTCAGGCGCTCTTTTCGATAGATGCTGTTTTTGTATGCCGCTTACGGATTGGTCGGGGAAGTGGATGTGCCCGGATTCGGGGTTGTCGTCGTTGGCGAGCCGCTGGGGGAGACCGTTATCTTGGTCTTGTTATTCACTTTGCCGACTTCGGCTGTCATTGCATCGGCGCTGTAGATCAGCTTCATCGTTTCCTGTCCGGCGATGCCGTCCATCGGTAAACCATGATATTCCTGGAAGGTTTGCACCGCAAGTACGGTGGTGTTTCCATAAAGACCCGTGTCACTGCCGGCCGTCAGGTAGCCAAGCTCGATTAACCGTTTTTGCAGACTCTTGACGTCCTCGACCAGCTTGGTGATCTCTTTTGTGCGATCATCACCATCGCCGCGCGAGAGGTAATAAGGCGATGCGGTGTCGCTCATAAGCTTTGCATATGTGGTGTTGCCAATGACGCCGTCCCAGTCTTTTCTGCTTTCGAAATTCTTGAGCTGGAAGAGGCGAATGGCCGTCTTCGTGGCTTTTCCAAACTTATTGGTGTAGCCACCATCGGGTTCGGTCATATAGCCGAGCTCGACTAGCCGTTTTTGAATATCCGGAATCAAATCGCTTGTTGAGTTCAAGTCTTTGATGTTATCCGTCAATACAGCGATGGAGGGCGTTGGAGATACCGCTTCGGTCGGAACGGGGGTGTTCGTTGGCGCGAGAGAAGGGGTAATGGTCACATCCGAAATGGAGAGCTGCCCGTTATCGAGTTTTTCCGTACGGTCACTCTTTGGCACAAGAACCGCAATCAGGATAACGACCGCAACCAGAACGGCGAAACCGCCGCCGATGATAATCAGCGTCTTGGATGGCAACTGCGCGAGGTAGAGGCCGAGCGCATGCATAAATTTGCCGAATTTCGAGCGTTTCTTCTTGCCGCCGGAACGCGGGCGCTCATATGCTTCGTCATCCTCATCCGTATCGCGCGAATAGCGATCGTCACTTTGCGGATAGCGGGAGCGACCGCTTGCCGAGCGTGGGGAGTAGTTCTCTTCGCCCTGTGGCATGCGCGTACGCGAGGTTTGTCCGCGAGGCGAAAATTCTTCTACGTCGTCGGGCATGCGTGTTCGTCCCGTCGCGCCGCGTGGGGCATAGCCGTAACCGCCGCTCTCACGCGGCATAGAGGTGCGTCCGGTTGTTCCGCGCGCGGTATAGGGATACTCGCCTTCAACGGGCGGAACCACGGTGCGCGCGGTAGAGCCGCGCTGCGAATAGTCTGTCATTTGCAGGCGCGTTGCATAAGCGCTGTCGGGATTTTCCGGATACCGTCCGGTATTTTGCTGCGGCGCATAGGGGTCAACCGGTTGCTGTGTATACGGATCGATTGGCTGCGTGTAGGGATCGACCGGCTGCTGCCCGTATGGGGCGGGCTGCTGCGGCTGGGTATAATAACTCGGTTGATTGCCGTAGACATTCCCCTGCGGATAGGAATAGTCGTAATTCGGGTCGATGGGGTGCGGTGCATAAGGATTATCCGAATTCGCATATCCTCCCTGCGGCGGCTGCGCGGCATATCCTCTTTCATCATAGCCCGGCTGACCCGCGTAAGCGGGATCGTAGGGGGCATTCGGATCGTACTGATGCGAGGGATCCGCGCCATAAGCAGGATCCTCGCGATAGCCACGAGACGAACCAGAACCCTGTCCGGCTGCGCGGGGGTCTTCTTCATATGGCGGATATCCGTAACCGCCGTCGTGTTGATCCATATGTTTCACGCTCCTCACTTGAGAATCGGCTCGGCATTTGTCGCCGTAGTCTTGCTTTGCTTGATGGAACTTGCGCATTGACGAGAAGAAGATGAATGCGCGATAACACGATCTAAACGAGCGCGTTTGGCGTATTCGGGCACAGGATATAAATCTCCATTCCAATGCAACTATAGTTTACCATAGGTTGTGGGGGTGAATGATCAGGGTTATTGTGAAGAATCTATGGATAAATTGTTAATCCTTTCACTGGTAAAACACGCAAAGTGGGGAAGAATGAGTAAAAATGGAGCCGAAATGCCTGATTTAGGCATTCGGCTCCCATAATGGACACGCGAGTGAACTGTAAAATATGAACAAAGGAACTCGGTTTTCCCAAATTGCGATCGGGAAAAGCTTCCCAATATATAGTGTGGGTTACTCCATGATCTTTTTCGTAGAGCTGCAACCGATGCGGGAGGCTCCGGCTCCGATCATGGCGAGCGCCTGCTCGCGGGAGCGAACGCCGCCGCTGGCTTTCACGCCCATATCGGGGCCGACGGTCTTTCGCATGAGTGCGATGTCCTCGGCCGTTGCGCCGCCGGTCGAAAAACCGGTCGAGGTCTTCACAAACGCGGCGCCCGCTGCCTTTGCGGCGAGGCAGGCTTTCACCTTTTCTTCGTCCGTCAGCAGACAGGTTTCGATGATGACCTTAACGATGGCGGGCTTTGCCGCGTTGACGACGGCGGAGATATCCGCCTGTACGGCTGCCCAGTCTCCGGCTTTTGCGGAGCCGATGCTCATGACCATATCGACTTCTTCCGCACCCTCACGCACGGCAAGCGCCGCCTCAACGGCCTTTGCACCGCTGGACATCGCGCCGAGCGGGAAACCGACGACGACGCAGGTCTTCACACCGCTGCCCTTTAACTCCCGCGCAACCAGCGCGGTATAGCAGGTGTTTACGCAGACGCTCGCGGTATGGTAAGCCTTGGCTTCCGCGGTGACGGCGAGGATATCCGCGCCGGTCGCGTCTGCTTTCAAGAGCGTATGATCCAAATACGTATTCAGCGGATTCATGCGAAATACCTCTTGAGCAGGCCTTCAAATCCCTTGCCATGACGGGCTTCGTCGCGCGCCATCTCATGAACGGTGTCGTGAATCGCGTCAAGATTGAGCTCTTTGGCACGCTTGGCGAGCTTCGTTTTGCCGTCGCAGGCGCCAAACTCGGCCTCGGCGCGGAGTTCGAGGTTCTTCTTGGTCGAGGTGGTGAGCACTTCGCCCAGCAGCTCTGCAAAGCGGGACGCATGATCCGCCTCTTCAAACGCGTAGCGCTTGAACGCTTCGGCAACCTCGGGGTATCCTTCCCGCTCGGCAACGCGCGCCATCGCCAGATACATGCCAACCTCGGTGCATTCGCCGGAAAAGTTCATGCGAAGGCCTTCGAGCACCTCGGCATCCACACCGGCTGCGATGCCGACGACATGCTCGGAAGCGTAGTGCTTAACCTCCTGCGTGATCTCGATAAAGGAATCACCCGGCGCCTTGCAGACCGGGCAGAACTCCGGCGGAAAATCCCCTGTGTGAACATACCCGCAGACGGGGCAACGGAATTGTTTTGTCATAAAAAATCGCTCCTTTCAGGAATTGAATACATTCATATTGCTGTTTTTGCGGCTCACTTTACAGCACTGCCGTACTTTTAGTATAGCCGCGGGAATGTAAACAATCAATCACAAAAGCGAAAAAGCACTACACAAAAGGGGGTACGTTTGCTATACTGCAAAACGATGATCATAGGATATGGGAGACTGAAATGAAACGAATCCTCAGCGCTTTGCTGATTATAATTTTATTATGCACACCCGCGATGGCGCTTGCAGACTATGATTACGACTCGATTCCGACACCGAACATGATCGTAGTGGACGGCGATGATCCGAGCGTTGTGTTTTTCGAGCGCAATGCGGACCAAAAGGTATATCCCGCGAGCACAACCAAGATTATGACGACGCTCGTCGCTCTGGCAAACGGCAATCTCGACGATTCGTTTACGGTTGGCGACGAGGTGCTCGGAACAACGATCAAGTTCACCCAGTATTCTTCGCTCATGGGCATTCAGCCGGGCGAGACGCTGACGCTGCGCGATCTCGTCTACGGGCTCATGCTTGTCTCCGGTAACGACGCGGGCGAAGCGATTGCCAAGCATGTTGCGGGCAGCGTGGATGCGTTTGTCGCGCTGATGAACGAAAAAGCGCAGGAAATCGGCATGACCAGCACGCATTACAGCAATCCCCACGGCGTGCAGAACGATAACCACTATACGACGGCGCGCGACATGGCAAAGCTCATGGCTTACGCGCTGAAGAACGAAGCGTTTGTTCAGATTGCCGGCACCAAGACCTACACCGTGCCTGCAAACAACGTCCGCACGACGGATCTCGTACTCGTGAACACCGATCGCCTGCTCAACGCGGTTGCGGGGGATCCGGTGCAGACCGTCTATCCCTATGCCATCGGCGGCAAGACGGGGGACACGGACAGCGCGGGCAAATGCCTCGTTGCTGCTGCGGAGAAGGACGGCGCGCGCGTCATCATCACGATGTTTGGTGACAAGGCGGATCTATACGGCGGCGACGTCGTAACGACGAATCTTGCGCGATTTGTCAACGCAGCGGCAATCTTTGAATATGTGTTTGCCAACGATTACCAGAGCACGTCCGCGTCGGAAATGGGCCTCCAAACGACGTTTACAACGGGCGTGGTCAACGCAAACGCCGCGGATTTAAAGGACGGGCAACTGACCATGACCGCGCAGCTCGGCGATACGCTGCGTTTCCCGACCGATAAAATCAATAACATCAAGGCGAACGCCGGCGCGATTCAGGCGAACATGGTGCTCACGACCGACGCGCAGGCACCGATTACCGCGGGCCAGGAGATGGGAACGGTGGAATACAAGCTGGGCGACGAGGTCATCTACACGACAAAGCTGGTGGCGGATTTCGCGGTCGGTCAAAGCGAGGCGACCACGGAAACAGATCCGGCGGCGACCGCAGTCGTCAGCGCAGGACCCGACGACACGCCGCTCATCGACAAAGGGCGCAAGGACTGGACGACGGGGGACACGCTGACGCTGACGTTCGTGCTGCTCGCGATCCTGCTTGTGGCGCTGATCGTCATCTTCATCCTTTCGGAACGCAAGCGCCGCTATGAGCGTAAGCGCCGCGCCAGGGCAAAACAGCGCAGACAGCAATATTACGAATAAGCAAAATGCCGTTGCAATACATGCAACGGCACTTTTTTGTTATGAGTTGAATGATTAGCCTAGCGCCGCTTCTAAAAAGCGGGCAACGCAGCTTTCGTTGTTGCTGGCGGTCAGCACGATATCCGCTGCGGCCTTGACTTCGTCTATCGCGTTTGCGGGTGCACCGCCGATATCCGCAAGCGACACCATCTCCAGATCGTTGTTATAATCCCCGATGGCGAGGATCTTTTTCACGTCTCCGCAGCGCGCGCGGACGTCCTCCAGCGCGGTGCCTTTGTTGACGCCTGCCGTAACGAACTCCAGATACCAGTCCGCGGTGCGAAACACGGAGAACTGATCGATATACGCCTCCCGCATGACCTCGGCTTGAATCACGTCCAGATCGGGCGAGGTGTGCGCGATCAGGAGCTTCAGCGCGGTCTCGTGAATCTGCTCCATCGAGACGCTGGTCACCGGCAGCCCCTCCATCACGGTGAATGGATCGTCGCGCTGATCGGGGTTGGTCTCAAAGATCGATTGTTCGGTAAACACCTGCACGCAGGCGTTGCCGCGCACCTCTACCACGCGAGATACGACTTTCTCCATCAACGCGCGGTTGATCGGATGTGTCGCAAGAAAACGCTTTTCGGAAAGGTCATAGAGCCCCGCGCCGTTGAGCAGGATGCAGGGCGCGTTGACCGGAAGATTGCGCTCAATCGTGCCGATGATGGAGGGAACGCGCCCGGTTGCGACGCCGAATCGACCGCCCTCTTTCACAAAGCGCTCGATTGCCAGGCGGTTCTCCGAAGAGACACGTTTCTCATCGTCAAAGAGCGTTCCATCCAAATCACAATAGAGATAATAGCCGTCAAAGGCGCCCATAGTTCCTCCTCGATCGAACAACGCCGCCGTCTTGCGACCGCGCAATGGGCTCATTTTAAACGACAAGGCGGCAAAACGCAATTGTTTTACGACAAACGGATGGAAAATTGACTGGTTTTTGGCGCGATGTTTTCGCTTTTTCACACACAATGGCGACCCGCCCGCAAGCTTGAAAAAACACAATTGGGCGAGTATACTGTATTGCGTGACGGCAAAATTCGCATAATGCGGACGGAGCCGTCATGAGTAGGCGAGTAAATAACAAACGCGGGGGATACGCGCATGAGTGAAACGAAACGCCCAAGAGTCGTCGGTGTTGGCGCGGCCAATGTGGACGTCCACGGACGCAGCAGAAAACCCATCGTAATGCGCGATAGTAACCCCGGCTATATGGCGACCTCCGTCGGCGGAGTGACGCGAAACATCCTCGAAAACCTCGCGCGGCAAGGGGTACCCGTTGCGCTGCTGTCCGCCGTTGGGGACGACCTCTACGGCGAAAAGATTGTGCGCGACAGCACGGCTGCGGGCATCGACATGACGTACGTGATGCATAAGCCGGGCGCGGTGTCCTCCAGCTATATCGCTATCCTCGATGAAACGGGCGATATGCTGCTCGGCATGTCGGACATGCGGATTGTCGAGGACATGCCTTCGTCCTATCTGGACGAACAGGCGGCTCTGTTGCGCGCGGCGGACGCGATCGTCTGCGACGCGTGTTTACCGGTTGCAGCGCTGGATCATTTGATCTCGGAGGCGGCAAAAGGTACGCCCGTGTTGATCGACCCCGTGTCGACCGCGTATGCGCGGAAGATAGAACCAATCGCGGGCAAGTTTTACGCCATGAAGCCCAATGAGATGGAGCTGAGCATCCTCTCCGGCCTGCCAACGGAGACGGAGGCGCAGATTGAGCACGCCTGCGAGGCGCTGCTCACGCGCGGGGTCGTGCGAATCGCGGTCAGCCGCGGCGAAAAGGGATGTTATTATGCGGATGCGCAAGGGAAGAGGATGTTTCGTTCGCTCAGGCCCGTTTCGCAGATGGTGAACGCTACCGGCGCGGGCGACGCATTTTTGGCGGGATTTACCCACGCGTTGGTCGATGGTTTGCCGGTGGAGGAGATGCTGGACTACGCGCTGGCCTCCGGCATCACCGCGATTCAAAGCATGACGACGATAAACCCGGAGATGAGCGACGCGCTCGTGAGAGCGAACATCGCACAATATCGACTGTGAGGGCAGACTTGCCCGAAAGGAGCGAAACAAAAATGCAAATGAAGCAGTATTTGGATGTTTTACCGGAGATACAGGAAGCGCTAAATCACAATAAACCCGTGGTCGCGCTGGAGAGCACGATTTTGAGCCACGGCATGCCGTATCCCGAAAACGTTGACTTTGCGGCGGAGGTGGAGAAGGTGGTTCGCGCGGAGGGCGCGATCCCCGCGACGACCGCCTTGATCGAAGGCCGCATCAAGGTCGGCCTCAGCCCTGCGGAGCTGCAGACCATGTGCCGCGCGGAAAACGTAGGCAAGGTGAGCCGCAGAGACATGGCAACCTATCTTGCCATGAAGAAAAACGGCGCAACCACCGTTGCCACAACGATGATCTGCGCTGCGATGGCGGGGGTCAAGGTATTCGCCACCGGCGGCATCGGCGGTGTGCATCGCGGCGGCGAAGTAACGATGGACGTCTCCGCCGACCTGCAGGAGCTCAAGCAAACCCCCGTTGCGGTGGTTTGCGCGGGCGCGAAGCAGATTCTCGACATCGGGCGTACGCTGGAATACCTCGAGACCATGGGCGTACCCGTGCTCGGCAACGCAACCTCCGATTTCCCCGCGTTCTACTGCCGCAAGAGCGGCTTTGGCGTGGACTATGCCGCAAAGGATGAAACGGAGATCGCCGCCATCATCAAGATGAAGTGGGATCTCGGACTCGAAGGCGGCGTGTTGATCGGCAACCCGATTCCGGAGGAATACGCGCTCGATTACGACTATATGGAGGGCATCATCAACGAGGCGCTCGCCGAAGCGGACGAAAAAGGCGTGCGCGGCAAGGACATCACACCGTTTTTACTGGCGAAGATCAAGGAACTCACCAAGGGCGTTTCGTTTGCCTCTAATGTGCAGCTGGCCTACAACAACGCGCGCGTTGCGGCAAAAATCTCGAAAGAACTTTGCAAGCTTTCGTAAATCGATTCCTGACAAACAAATCCAGATACACGAAGAGGCTCCGGCGACGGAACCTCTTTTTTGATGCGGTAAGATTGGTTGTAAGATTACCCCAGCGCGACGTCGAGAATCATCATGACCAAGAACCCGCCCATGACACCGAGGGTACCGATGTTGCTGTGCTCGCCCAGATGCGCCTCAGGGATGAGTTCCTCCACCACGACATACATCATAGCCCCCGCGGCAAACGAGAGCATCCAGGGCATGTACGGCGCGATTAGCGAGGAGATGAGTACGGTGAGGATGCCGAAGATCGGCTCGACAATGCCGCTGAGCATGCCGCTGACGAAGGCTTTCTTGACGCTCATGCCTTCCTGCCGCAGCGGGAGCGAGATCGCCGCACCTTCGGGGAAGTTTTGGATGCCGATGCCGAGCGCGAGCGCAAGCGCCGCCGCGTATGCCGCGGGCGAGGAGGCGCCGTGCTGCGCCGCGAGTGCAAACGCAAGGCCGACCGCCATGCCCTCCGGAATATTATGGATGGTGACCGCCATCACGAGAAGCGACGTGCGCTTCATCGATGTGCTGGGACCCTCCGCGTCGACAGAGCCGGGATGAAGATGGGGAATCAGATAGTCCAGGCCGAGCAGGAAGCCGATTCCAACGAGAAAACCGCCCGCAGCGGGAATCCAACCGATGCGTCCCGCGGCCTGCGCCTCCTCAATGGCGGGGATCAACAGGCTCCAAACGGAGGCGGCGATCATCACGCCGGCAGCAAAGCCCATAAACACCTTTTGAACCTTGCCGGTCATCTGCTTGCGGAAAAAGAACACCATCGCGGCGCCGAGCGTCGTCATCAGAAACGTGAAGCCGGTTCCGGCGGATGCAAAAAGAAGCGCTTGTCCCATACACGATTACCATCCGTCTTATTAAATTCGCTTATCGAGATTGATTACTAAAATCGTAACTGGTTTTTGACCGCGCGTCAAGCTTCGCGCGGCATTAGCGTTCGTTTATAAATGGAATTATCCCCGCGAGCAACGTTTTACCGCATCGCATCATCCAAACGATGTGGAAACCGCCGCCCGTCGGGGATAATTCGAGGAGAGAGGAAAAGAAGAATACGATTGCGCTTGTCGCAGCGATAGATTCGCACTGCCCAGATGCGGACCGTTCGCATTGACCTGCAGGTTCTTCATTTGCGCGTCTGATCAGGACTGATCTTGAAATAGAAACGCTGTATTGAACAAATCAGCATACAGCGCTTCCATGCGCGGTTCCCCGATAGATCGCCCCAGCGGTATGAAGGATACGGCAGGACGGGCGATTGGCGAACGGCGCGAGTTGACGCGCGGATGAAGCGGATAAAACGTTCGGTGCAGCGAAGCTGCTACACCGATGGGACGAAGGCTCAGCCTTCGAGGATGTATTGATTCAACACGGTCTCCAAATACTCCTGACGACCGGATGTGTTCGGCGTGACCCCGTGAATCAGGGCGTATGCTTCAAGTTCGGAGAAACCGACGCGACCACCGACGATGTCTTTGCCGATGCCGTCCGAGTAGCTCTCATACCGTTTGGCGATAAACTGCTCAAACACGCCGTCTTCTACGAGCTTAGCCGCAACACGCAGGCCCTTGGCAAACGTGTCCATGCCGGCGATGTACGAGAGGAAGAGGTCGTCCTCCTGGAAGGAGCCGCGGCGCACCTTTGCGTCAAAGTTCAGTCCGCCGGTGGTGAAGCCGCCCGCGAGCAGAACCTCATACATGGCAAGCGTTGTGTCGTAAACATTCGTGGGGAATTGATCCGTATCCCAGCCCAGCATCGGGTCGCCCGTGTTGGCGTCCACGCTGCCGAAGACACCGTTGATGCGCGCCATGTTCAGCTCGTGCTGGAAGGTGTGCGCCGCGAGTGTCGCGTGGTTTGCCTCGATATTCATCTTGAAATACGGCTCAAGCTTATATTTGCGCAGGAAGGAGAGTACCGTCGCCGTATCAAAATCGTACTGGTGCTTGGTCGGTTCCTTTGGCTTGGGTTCGATTAAAAACTGTCCCGTAAAGCCGATCTTTTTCGCGTAATCCACCGCCATTTGAAGCAGTCTTGCGAAGTTGTCCAGCTCTAGAGACATATTGGTGTTCAGTAGTGTTTCATATCCTTCGCGTCCGCCCCAGAAGACGTAGTTTTCGCCGCCGAGCAACTGCGTGATCTCAATCGCTTTCTTGATCTGCGCCGCGGTATAGGCAAACACGCTCGCGTTGGGAGAGGTGGAAGCGCCGTGGACAAATTTGTCGTCACCGAAGCAATTGGAAGTACCCCAGAGGCACTTGATGCCGGTGCGCGCCATCTCCTGACGGATGACCTCGACCACTTCGTCGAGAACGCGATTCGTCTCCAACAGATTTGCCTGCCTGGGCGCGATGTCCGCGTCATGGAAACAGAAGTAGCCGATCTGCGCTTTTTCCATGAACTCAAACGCCGCGTGAACGCGCGCTTTTGCGCGGGCGACGTCGTCGCTCGTCTCATCCCACGGGCGATAGATGGTCGGCCCGCCGAAGGGATCGTTGCCGCGATAGGTGAAAGTATGCCACCAGCTCATCGCAAAACGGAGGTGCTCTTTCATCGGCTTACCGGCGATGATCTCCGTGGGGTTATAGTACTTAAACGAAAACGGGTTTTTGCTATTAGCCCCTTCGTATGCGATATTGCCGATCTGATCAAAGTATGCCATGGTGCGAGCTCCTTTGGTAAATTGCAGCTTGTTCATTCTATAACGGAATCCTAAACGGAATCCTAGCATGAGATATTAGGCGAAAGACTTGACCGAGCGGCGCTTGCTGACAACGTCGAAGATAACGGCGGCCAGCAGAACGAGCCCTTTAACGACCTTCTGGAAGTTAGAGTCCACGCCGATGATGTTCATGCCGAGGTTGAGCACGCCCATGAGTACCGCGCCGACGACCACGCCGCTGACCTTGCCGATACCGCCGTAAGCGGACGCACCGCCGATGAAGCAGGAACCGATGGCGTCCAGCTCATAGTTGGTACCTGCAGCGGGGTTGGCGGAGGTGAAGCGCGCGGCGACAACCAGCGCCGCAAAAGCGCTCAGGAATGAGACGTTGACGTAGGCCGAGAAATAGATGCGGTTGGTATTGATGCCGGAGAGTTTCGTTGCCTTCTCGTTTCCACCGAGTGCGTAGAAGTGGCGACCAAATGTGGTTTTCGCCGTGAGGTAGGTATAGATGGCGACGATCAGGATCAGCCAGAGCAGGATGTACGGAACGCCTTTATAGAGCGAAAGTTTATACATGAGCAACATGACAATGGCGCACAGCAAGGCGATTTTCGTGTAGAGCGGGCCGGGCTTTTCCGCCTCGTAGCCTTTGCGCTTTTTGCTGAGGTTGGTCCAGATGGTTGCTGCGATATAGATCGCGCAGCAGATCACGCCGAAGATGATGCAGGAGAACTTTACGGTTCCGCTGTCGAGCACAGGGACATACACGTAATTATTGAAGAGGGAGAGATACTTATCGGAGAAGCCGGAAATCGTCGTACCGCCGAGGATAGCCTGCGCCAGTCCACGGAAGAGCAGCATGCCCGCGAGGGTTACGATGAATGGCGGGATGCGCACATAGGCGATCCAGAACCCTTGCCAAACGCCGATGGCCACGCCGACCAGCAGACAGATAATCATGACCAGATAGATATTCCAGCCGAGGTTGACCATGAGTACGCCGGCGATCGCGCCGACGAGGCAGACTGTTGCGCCGACCGAAAGGTCGATGTTACCGCCGGTGAGAATGCAGAGCAGCATGCCTACCGCGAGGATGACCACGTAGGAGTTCTGCATGATCAGGTTGTTGATGTTCTGCGGCAGGAACATACGGCCTTCCGACCGGATGACGAAGAACAGATAGACCACGACGAGTGCGATGACCATCGTGTTCTTCAGAAGAAATGCTTTTGTCTTTTCCCAGAGAATTGCGTTTTTGCTGCTCATGACTTATGCTCCTTTGTTTACGCTGAGTATGCTGGACATGATGCGCTCTTGCGTCGCGCTCTTTGCGTCCATTTCACCGACGATCTGACCTTGGCTCATGACGTAGATGCGGTCGCACATGCCGAGTACTTCCGGCATCTCCGAAGAGATCATGACGACGGATTTCCCCGCCGCGACCAGGTCGTTGATGATGCAATAGATTTCATATTTTGCGCCGACGTCGATGCCGCGCGTGGGCTCGTCGAGAATCATGATATCCGGTTCTGCGAACATCCACTTGGCGAGCAATACTTTCTGTTGGTTTCCGCCGGAGAGGTTGCCGACCGTCTGTTCAACGGACGGGCTCTTTACGCCAAGCTTTTCTTTCATTACGCCTGCAACCTTGTATTCCAGATCCAGGTCGAGGATGTGGTGGTGGCTGACCTTATCCAGCCTTGCCAGCGTGGTATTGACGCGGATGGGATTTGAAAGAATCAGGCCGTTGCCCTTGCGGTCTTCGGTGACGTAGGCGAGGCCGTGCTTGATCGCGTCTCTTTCGTTGCTGAGCGAAACTTCCTTGCCGTGAATCTTCAGCGTGCCGCGGATATCGTTGCCGTAACTCTTGCCGAAGATGCTCATGGCAAATTCGGTTCTGCCCGCGCCCATAAGGCCGGCGATGCCGACGACTTCGCCCCTTTTGAGTTTAAAGGAGACGTCGTCCACCACGGTTCGGTCGGAGTAGAGCGCGTGCTGTACCGACCAATGCTCTACCTCTAGCACCACTTCATCCTGCACATGCGATTCGCGCGCCGGAAAGCGGCTGGTCAGCTCGCGACCCACCATGCCGCGAATGATGCGCGCTTCGTCGACCGCCTGCTCGGCCATGTCGAGCGTTTCGATGACGGCGCCGTCGCGGATGATCGTGATTTGATCCGCCACATAGGCGATCTCGTTGAGTTTGTGAGAAATGATGATGGACGTAACGCCCTTCTGCTTGAATTCCTTGAGCAGGTTGAGGAGCTTCATCGAGTCGCCTTCGTTGAGGGAGGCGGTCGGCTCGTCGAGAATCAGCAGCTGCACATTCTTTGAGAGCGCTTTTGCGATCTCGACCAACTGTTGCTTGCCGATGCCGATGTCCTTGATCAACGTATGGGACGATTCCTTGAGGCCGACTATGTCGAGAAGCTCATCCGCTTTGGCGTAGGTTTCGTTCCAGTCGATGCTCATTGCGCTGCCGCGCTCGTTGCCGAGAAACATGTTTTCCGCGATGGAGAGATAGGGAACCAGCGCCAGCTCCTGATGGATGATGACGATACCGTCTTTCTCGCTGTCGCGAATCTTCTGAAAATGGCAGGGCTTGCCGTTATAGACGATTTCGCCGGTGTAGCTGCCATACGGGTAGATGCCCGAAAGCACGTTCATCAGCGTCGATTTGCCTGCGCCGTTTTCACCGACCAGCGCGTGAATCTCTCCGCGCCGCACCTCCAGACTGACATCGTCCAGCGCTTTGACACCGGGGAATTCCTTTGTGATATGCCTCATTTCGAGAATATGATCCGACATAGTGTTCCTCCAAGATCGCGAGTTTCAAATCTGAATTTGACTTGACTGATAAAAGCTCTGTGAACGCATCGGGGATTGCGTAACGATTTCACTGCGCCTTAGCCGGGGAGTCTGGCGCACTGAAATCGCGGCGATGAGTGAAATCAAATATTAAGGGAGTAGACAAGTTCGAAGGGCGGGCGGGTGACCGTCCGCCCTTCGACCGGTTTGAGTCGGAACTCGTTGTAGATTAGCCGAGCTGCTCCGCTTTGTAGTAGCCGGAGTCGATCAGCAGTTCTTTGTAGTTGTTCTTGTCCGCGAACACCGGCTTGCAGAGGTAGGTCGGGATGATGCCCGTGCCGTTGTCATAGCTCTTGGTGTCGTTGGTTTCCGGCGTCTTGCCCGCGAGGATGTCGCTGACCATGGTCACGGTCTGGGCGGCAAGCGTACGGGTATCCTTGAAGATAGACATCGACTGTTTGCCAGCGATGATGTCCTTGGTGTTGGCAACGTCGCAATCCTGACCGGTGACGATCGGGTACTTGCCGGTGTAGGAGCTGGCCAGAGCGTTCGTTACGCCCTTCGCGGTGGAGTCATTGGAGCAGAGGCAGGCATCCAGCTGGGTGCCGTCGGCATAGAAGGACGCGAGGATCGCTTCCATACGGGCCTGAGAGGTCTCGGTGTTCCACGCGGGGGTTGCGACTTCTTCGAACTTGACCTGGCCGGAGACGACCGTGATCACGCCGCTGTCGATGTAGGGCTGGAGAACATCCATCGCGCCCTGATAGAAGTAGAGAGCGTTGTTGTCTGCCGGGTCGCCCGCGGTGATTTCCATGTTGTACTTGCCGCCTTCATCAAGTTTCAGCTGATCCTTGATGTACTGGCCCTGGATGGTGCCGACCATGTAGTTGTCAAACGTACAGTAGTAGCTGACAGCGTCGGTGTCCATGATCAAGCGGTCATAGGCGATGACGGTGATGCCGGCTTCCTTGGCGGAGCCGAGGACCTGGGTCAGCGTCTTGCCGTCGATGGCGGCGATGACGAGAACCTTTACGCCCGCGGAGATCAGGTTTTCAATCTGGCTGACCTGGGTTGCGACTTCGTTGTTGGCGTATTGCAGGTCAACTTTGAAACCGGCTGCTTCGAACTTTTCTTTCATGTTCGCGCCGTCTTGATTCCAACGCTGCAGATCCTGGGTGGGCATCGAGATACCGACGAACTTGTCGTTCTTGCCTGCGCCAGCGCATGCCACCATTGAGAACAGCAGTGCCACGACTAGGAGTACGGTGATGATTTTCTTCATGTGTAGAATTCTCCTCCTTAAGATGTGATGTGTTTGATGTGCCAACTTGGCTGTATCTACAAGCTATCACATTGAAATGCAATCATAAATAGGACATATCTGATAAATTCTGCTCAATATTGGCTTATTTTTCACATGAATGTTCAGTAACAGCAAAATATTGCTCAACGTCACGAGAAATCGAGCAATATTATCCTGTATTGCAATATTATGCTATTTTCTGTAATGAAAACGCCCAAACGAATCGTTTGAGCGCTTGAAATATGGCGATGGTGTGAAACGACTAGTCCATATTTAAGTAGACCTGTTCTCTGCGGTGAAACCCGCCGTCTATGATCACCTCGTCGATGTTATCCCGAGTGACCATGATGGGCACAAGCTTTTTGTATGGAACAGTATACGTACCGTCAAAGATGGTATCGGTGACGGTGGGCATTTCGCCGCGCGCCATCTTGACCACCATTTCGGCTGCTTCCTTGGCAAGTTTTTCGACCGGCTTGTAGACGGTCATCAACTGCGTCCCTTCCACGATGCGCTGGCAGGCGGCGAGATCCGCGTCCTGACCCACCAATTTTACCGAGCTGGCGAGGCGATGCTCGGAGAGCGCGAGAAACGCCTGACTTGCGAGGTCGTCGTTTCCGCAGCGCACGCCTTCGAAGACGAGCCCGTCTGCGAGCGCTTTGTTGACCACGCTATAGGCGGTCTCCGCCAGCCAGTTTGGCGCATATTCCTGCACGATCACGTTGAGGTTGCTCTTTGTAATAACAGCGTCAAAGCCGAGGTTCGCCTGCGAAACATTCTGGTCGGTGGGAGAACCGCAGATGCTCAGGATATTGCTGCCCGCGGGCAGGTTTGCCACCAGCGCCTCCGCCATCATCGTGCCGACCATCTCGTTGTCAAAGGAGATATACAGATCGGAGTTTGCGTTCATGATCAGGCGGTCATAGGAGATGACGTAAATGCCCGCGTCGCGTGCCTTTTGCACGATGTCCGACAGTCCGTAGCAATCGACCGCAACCACCACGATGGCGTCAACATCCTTCTTAATAAAATATTCGATCTGGGAGACTTGCTCGTTGGGATCTCCGTTTGCAATCTGAACATTGACCTCCGCGCCGAGTTCGCTCGCTGTGGAAACAAATACATCCCGATCCCGTTGCCAGCGCTCGATCAAAAACGAGTCGAGCGACATGCCAATCAGCGGCTTATTCTCGCCGCTGGGTTCTTTTTTCGTTTCCGGGCTGCTTGTGCCGCAGCCGGGAGAGAGAAGCGTAAGCGCGAGCATCATCAACAGCGCAATCGCCCGCTTACGAAACAGGGGCATCTTCATGTGATCTCCTCTCTAAAACATGTTCAATCCAACCGTTAGATTGCTCAAACATTCGTCAAGTTGAGCACCTGTTCGCGATACTCCGTCGGGGTGACGCCCTCAAAACGCTTGAACAGACGGGAAAAATAGTTCGGATCGTTGTAACCGATCTCGTTGCAGATGGTTTTGATATTCAATCTTCCGTCCGAAAGCAGCTGTTTTGCAGTATCGACGCGCCGCTGGGTGAGGTAGTTGATGAAGTTATCGCCCGTTTGCTCCTTAAAGAGCTTGCTGAAATAATACGGGCTGACGTGTACTTCGCGCGAGACCTCTTCCAGCGTGAGATCGCGGCTAAAGTTCCGGTCGATAAACGCGCGCGCTTTCGCGATCACGCGGTTTGCTTTTTCGTCCGCCTTGGTGGAGACGTTTCGCGCGCTGTCCGCGATCTTTCGCAAAAACCAGCCCTTCAGTTCCTCATAGTGCTCAAAGGAGAGTACGGTCTGCAGGTAATCGTCCCGATCGAGAAAATGATACTTCGTGCCGCCGCCTTCGTGAAACGCGTTGTATTCCGCGCGCAGAACGAGCTCCAGCACCTTGAGGCGAATCGCCATGTCGTGATCCGGATAGCGCTCGACCATCCACTGGAAAAACACCTCCGCATCCGACGCCGCGTTTGCCGAATCCCCGCGCAGGATCATCTCCTCCAAATGTTTTTCCCGATCGATCGGGTAACCGGTCTCGTAATCGGACACGATCGGCAGATCGTTAAAATGCGACACGATGCCCTTGCAGTGCTTGACCGCCCTGACCGCCTGCGTATAGCTCTCGCAAATGCGGTTGAGCGATACGGTTGAGCCGATGCCGAGCTTGCACTCGACGCCGCACTTATCCTCAACCCGGTGCGCCAGCGCGCGCCCTTGCTCAATGAGCAGCAGACGCTCGTAATATTCGTTTTCCGGCTCTTCGGCGGGGCGGATGATGATGACTCTGTTTGCCATCGCGGGACCGACCGCACAGGGAAAGGATTCCTTGATGAGCCCGCGGATGGAGGCGTATCCTTCGCTGGTCTTGATATCCAGATCCAGCATGTCTCCGCCGATCATGCGCGTAAGTTCCAGCACCATGACGGTTGCAAACTTTGAATCGATGCCCAGAATATCGAACAGGCGCGCATACGCCGACGGGTCTTCGTTTTGCATGAGCAGCATATAGACAAAGCTGTTTTCCAGCACGGGCAGCATGTTTTCGATGCGCTCGCGTGTCTTCAGTGCGGAGGAACGCGCCTTTCGCTCGGAATCGACCTTGCCCATCGCGCGGCGCATGATATCGGCAAACACAAGCCGGTTGACCGGTTTGGTCAAAAACTCAAACACCGAGAGCCGGATGGCTTCCTTGGCGTATTCAAACTTATCATATGCCGTCAAAACGATAAAGAGGATGCCGGGCGAGATCGTCTGAATCGCCTGAATCGCCTCCATGCCGTTGATGCCTGGCATGCGGATATCCATCACGGCGATGTCCGGACGAAAATGCTCCGCAAGCTCCACCGCGTCGTAGCCGGTCTTCGCCGTCTCGATGGTGCATTGTCCGGGAAAGTTTTTTTCGAGGATGAACGTGAGCGCGTCGAGTTCGATGCCCTCGTCGTCCGCCAATAGAATCTTGTACATGCTTTTCTCCGATGTTTCGCTTGAGAGGATTTGGTGTGCCGAGATTAAATCTGTATTCCGCTTCTGGGAATGATGATGGTGACCGCGGTGCCGCGCCCGCGCCCGCCGCTCTTGATTTCAAACACGTCGTGCATGCCGTAGTAGATGCGCAGGCGTTCAATGACGTTTTTCAGCCCCGTGCCGCGGTGCTGCTGGCCGTCCATTTCGATCGCCATCGGTTGACCGACCAACACCGCGTCGATCTCCTCTTTCGTCATGCCCTTGCCGTTGTCCGCAACGGTGACGAGGATTCGATCTTCCTCCTCGCAGACGGTGAGCGTGATTTTCTTTTCCCAGGTGATGTCCCTTAGCCCGTGGTTGATCGCGTTTTCGACGATGGGTTGCAGGATCACGCCCGGCATCATCACGCGCTCGGTCTGGCCTTCCACACGCTTGAGATACTGTATCTCGTTGGAAAAACGAACGTTGATGATGTGCAAATAAGTCTCCACTTGGCTGACTTCGTCCGCGAGGCTGCTGGTCTGTCCCGTATGCTTGACACTGTAGCGGAAGAAATCCGCAAGGTTTTCGATGAAGAGCGTGGTCTTTTCCGCGCCTTCCATCATGGCGAGCTGCGCGCCCGCGTTGAGCGTATTGTAGAGAAAATGCGGGTTGATCTGGCTCTGTAAAAAGATCAGCTGGCTTTCCTTGAGGCTGTTTTCCATGCGAAGCTGGGTCTCTTTGAGGCGGCTTTCCTCCGCCATGCGCGTTTTGATTTGGTCGACGTGCTCCTTGAGGCTATCCGTCATCTGGTTAAATGCGTCCGCCAGCACGCCGATTTCGTCCCGCGATTCCACGGAGATGAAGTCGATATCAAACTCGCCGCGGCCGACCTGTTCCACCTGACGCGCGAGCTTGGTGAGCGGTTTGGTGATGGTGCTGGAGAGCAGCATCAGCACAAACATGTTGCCCGTGATGGCAACGAGCAGAATCACCGTGCTGAAGGTTTGCATATAGCCCAGCGAGGCGCGCAGGGTGTTGTAGCTCTCCGCGTTGGTCTTAAACCGCGCGTTGTTCAGCTCGTTGATATAGGTATCCAGATAGCCGTAGAGCTTGCTCGCTTCCTCGTAGATGGAGCGGTATTGCTCCACGTCCCGCCCGCGCTTTGCCGCGACGGCGGAGGCCGCGAGCTTGAGGTATGCTTCGGAGATATTGCGGATGTTTTTTTCCGTCAGCTTCAGCGCGTTGTCCGTCGGTTTATCGTTGAGAATCTCAATCTGCTCGCTGTAGGCTTGCTCGCTGAGGTAGTAATCGTTCAGCGCGGAGGTGCTCTTCGTGCTCAGGTAACGAAACATGTTTGTCTGCACGTCGTCCAGAGAATCCAGAAGCTGGTTGAGGCTGATGTTGCTGGCGTAGACTTTGTCGATCGTACCGACAACGTTGTTGATACTCACATGCATGTAGATGTTGACAAACGCGACCATAAACATGGTGAACGCAAACACGAGCACCAGCTTGGTGCGCAACGGCAGGTCGATAAACGTTCGGTGTACGCGGGGAGAGCAGCTTCATTGTTCGCCCTCCGTTTCCGCAAGTATCTTTCGATAATCCTGCAGGTTTGCGGCGGTGACCAGCTGGAGCGAAACGGGGGTAAAATCACTCGTTCTGCCGAGGTCGAGATACTCCATCAGCGTGGTGACGCAGGAGGCGCCGACGAGTTTTGCGCTGACCGCCACCGTCGCCTGAATGACGCGCTTGTCGATCGCGGTCAATATCTCGTCGGAATCATAATAACCGAGGATTTGAATTTGACCGACCTTGTTGTGATCCACAACCGCCTGATAGGCGCAGATCGTGTTGGTTGCGTTCAGGCAGATGAGGATATCCGGCCCGTAAGTTCTGCCGAGTTGCGGCGGCGTGTTCGGGCCCGCGGTGGCGGACGGGGTGGTGACGACCAGCTCGCGGATGGCTTCCTCGGCGGAGAAAACTTTGCTGTTGTCCACGTTGACGACGTCCAGCGTGACGTTTCCGCCTTCCAGACTCTCCTTGATGCTGGAATAGACGATGTTCTGTGTGTTTTCCGATATGTCGTTGCCAAAGAGCACCACAGCATGATACTCGGTGAGGGACTGCGCCATGGCGGCCCTTACCTGCGCGCCGTAGAGCTGGCCCAGGTCATAGCTGTTGTAGCCGACGAAACCCTGTCGGCCTGTGGTGGATGCATCCGACATCACGGTGATGACCGGTATGCCGTTTTCAATGGCGCGGGCGATGAGCCCCTTCATCTCTTCCGATCCGTCGGGCTGGAGGATGATGCCGTCCACCTTGGCGGATATCGCCATCTCCATCAGCGCCGAGAGGGAGTATTCCTCCGTCAGCTCACTGCCGACCCACTCGACCACCGCGTCCGACCTTGCGCCTTCCTGCTTTGCCGCGTACCAAACGCTCTTCCAGAAGGGATCCGCGTGGGATTCCGTCACCATGGCGATGTGGTGGGTATAATAGCTCGATCCGCCCGTATCGAGGTTAAACGTTCTCGCGATCAACCCGCGATAGACAAATACGCTCGCGAGCGTGACGACGGACATCACGATGACGGCGAGGATGGAGAGGTTTGCTTTTGTGACATTCGAGCGTTTACGCGGCATATTGGTTGCGGCCTGATTTCCGTAAGGATTGAAAAACAAAATTGTAACACAAATGAGAGGATACTGCTTTTTGAAGTTAGAAAAATGATAACACAAAACAGCTGAGATTTCCACAATGCCACGTGCGCAACGCAGCGCAAACAAAAAGCGCCCGCGTGAACGGGCGCAATGGAACAAAATCATGGTTGAATCTAACCGTCTATTCCATCTTGATCTCTTCGCCTGTTTCGATGTTGACGCAGTGCCAGCGCATACCCTCGTCCTGCTCGGTATAGAATAGCAGCCCTTCGCCGATGCAGAGCGGATCGGTGTGCGCCGTCCAACTGCGGATGATTTCGCCGCTGGTGAGGTCGACAATCGCGATTTCGCGGCTGACGGTGTTTCCGTCAAAGTCGGAATACACACCGTATGCCACAATGAGCTTGTCTTGATAGACGTTCAGCGCGGTGATCTGGTCATCCGCGCGGAACACCTGCTTTGCGTTGCCGCTGTTGAGATCGACTTGGATGACGGCCCAATTGTCGGACTCATCGCGCGCAAAGACAGAATCTTGCGTCACGCAGAATCCGTTGAACGGGATTGCGTTGAGTACGCGCGTCTGCGTGCTTCCATCGAGCGGAACACGGATGAGGCCGCCGTCCTCCATGCTCTTTTTGACCACATAGCCGGATGTACCGTCGCAGAAGTTTTGCGTGATCATATCGGGATACAGTTGCGTTTGCTCCGATCCGTCCGTGCGGAAGCGGTAGTAGGAGGCGTTCTCCCCGTAACCGTCGCTATAGACCCAATCGCCATATACGCTGATGGAAGAGCAAGCCATAGTCGGACAGCTTTTGGAGTTTGCTGCCGTCGGTTCGCATCTTATATGGTTTATCACCGTCATCGGGATTGATGAAATAGAGCCAGTCTCCGACTACGTTCAGGCTATAACCGTGGACGCCCTCAAACTTCATCTGCCCGCTGCCGTCCGTGCGCATCTTGTAGAGCGCGGCGGGATCATCCGTGAAGCGCGAATAGTAAATCCAGCCCGCCTGCGTTGCGACAAATCCACCGCGCCAGTAGGCCGCGCGCAGGATGTTGGTGATGTTGCCCGAGCTGTTGCCGAGCGTGTTGATTTGATCCGGGCTGGTGTAGTCCGGCTGAAACGGCAATTCGACCGCGCCTTCCAATCCGTTATCCGTGAGCCAGTTGGAGATGGTTTTCACGCTGTCCGGCGCATTCACAAGCCCTTCCGCGAGGATGCGCTTCATCTCCTGCTCGTTTTGTTCGTTGAGGGCCAATAGCGCGCTCGCCGCGGTCAGATACGCGTCCGTATTGGCAGGGTCAATCTGCGTGAGCTTCAGCGCGGCGTCGTAGACAAGCTGAAAATCGCCCTCATCCTGATATCGCTGGATCAGGGCTTTCAGCGCTTCCGGCGAGTTGGGCCTGCTCGATTTCAGATAACGGTGAGGCGACCGGCGTCGGGGTCGGCGTGGCCTGCGGCGCGGCGATAACTTGCGCGGGCGCGCACGCAAAACCGAATGCGATTAGGAACAGAGCAGCAAGAGCTGCGGTTGCCTTTTTCATCGTTGAACTCTCCTTTCGTATGATCGATGGCTGGCTCAAAAAACAGAAAAGCTTCGTTATTTTGGTGTGCAAACAAGAATGGTTGATTTCAGTATAATCCTGCTGCTTTCTTTGTCAACACTGGATAAAGCAGTATAATACAGACCTTATGAACCGAGAAAGCAAGAAACAGGGACCGCATTTTTTCTCTGTCGTGTGAGATGAAATTATGGTATTCTCTTAGAAAGAAAACAGAAACGAATGGGGATACCATGAGAAAAGCAGAACGCGAAATCACAAATCTGGAAGAGATTGCGGATGTATTGTCCCGATGCGATACCGTTCGAATCGGCATCAACGACGCGGGACTACCCTATATTGTGCCGCTCTCTTTTGGCTTTGAAATATTGGACGGCAAAATCGCAGTTTATTTTCACGGCGCAAAGGCGGGAAGAAAGGCGGAGCTGCTTCGTTCGCTCCCGCGCGTTTGCGTGGAGGCAGATCTTTGCCACGGTTTTGTGGATAACGGCCGCGGTGGATATACCTGTGATTATGAGAGCGTGATCGGCTACGGTAACGTTGAGCTGCTGGAAGGCGCGGAGGCGCAGAAGGGAATTCGCCTGCTGCTGGAGCATTGCGGCATCCATGCCGAGGCTTGCCCCGCGGAGGCGATGGCGGTCACCGCGGTGAACCGCGTGATGCTGGACGAAATCTCCGGTAAACACAGAAACCTCGACAACCCGAACGCTTAAAGAAGCAATTTTCTCATCCAGATATCATCGACTTGAGAGATTGATCATCCTCTATTCAACTGACAGGAAAGGCGGAACAACCTCGTGCTGATGCAAATGCCTATGATCGCGGTGATCATCGTTTACCTTCTTGCGGCGCTACTGCCGGCGCTGTTTTTGATGCGCTACATCTACCGCAAGGATACGATTGAAAAAGAGCCAAAGGGAATGCTGACGGGGCTCGTGTTTCTCGGCGTTGCGGCGGCGGTCGTCGCGGTTATCTTCGAGACGCTGGGTGAAAATATTCTAACGCGATTTCTGGCGGAGGGAACGCCGGCGTATACGATCGTGATGGCGTTTCTCGTTGTCGCCGTAGTGGAGGAGGGCGCGAAGTTTCTCTTTCTGCTCTGGCGCACCTGGCGAGACCCGAATTTCAACTACAGTTTCGACGGTATCGTCTACGCGGTGTTTGTCTCGCTCGGCTTTGCGGCGTTTGAAAACATCAGCTATGTTGTGGGTTACGGGCTGACGACGGCGGTTGCGCGCGCGCTGCTCGCAATCCCCGCGCATATGGGCTTCGCGGTGTTCATGGGCTACTTTTACGCGCGGGCAAAGCGCTGCCACGACGCGGGTAACGTTTGGGGCAGGCGCAGAAACCTCTGGGCGGCGTTTATCAGCGCGGTGCTGCTGCACGGGTTTTACGATGCCTGCGCGCTGCTGGGCACGGTGCTTTCGCTGCTGCTGTTCCTCGTGTTTGTGGTCGCGATGTATATCATCGTGATCCGGCTGGTGAAGAAGGAATCGAAAGAAGACCAACCTGTATAAGGAAAGATTCATTCATAGAACCGTCGCGTTTGCGGCGGTTTTTTGATTGCGCGGAAGTGGATATTCAACGCGTAAACAAAATTGCGCGCAACACAATCAGCACTCTAACAAGATGAGTGCTAAAATTCACAATTCCATTACAAGCTGTCTGTTTTTTTGTAAAAATTATTTTGTATGATTTGATTGTTCCGAAAGGAAACAACCATTGAAACTAAAACCCAGCGCCGGGGATGCGGCGTAAATAACATTCATTTTTCCAAAGGAGGAAGAAGCATATGTTTGAATTAGTACCTTACACCAGAAAGCGCAACCTGACGTTCTACAATCCTTTTGACGAGCTTGAAGACATGCAGCGCCGCTTCTTTGGAGAGAATGCGGTTCGCGACTTCAAGACAGACATCCGCGACAACGGCGAGAGCTATTTGCTGGAAGCCGAATTGCCCGGATTCAAGAAGGAAGACATCGCCGTCAATCTCGAGGGCGATACGCTGACCATCCGCGCGGAGCGCAGCGACAGCACCGAGGAAAAGGACAGCAAGGGCAACTATATCAAGCGCGAACGCTGCTATGGCAGCTTCTCCCGCAGCTTTGATATGACCGGCATCCGTACCGAGGATATTGCCGCGGCGTATGAGGACGGAATCCTGAAACTCACACTACCAAAGAAACAGGAAACGCTCCCCACCTCGCGTAAGCTGGAGATCGCATAAGGCAAACACAAAACAGGGGATACCCCCGAAACACGACCGGGCCGCCAGAAATGGCGGCCTTTGTCGTCTTACGCAAAGATTCCTCCAATCGCGACTAAAAAATCGGGATCAAAAACGCGATAAAATGTGAAGAAAATAATATATTTAAGAATCATTCTTGACAAAACCATAATGATTGGATAAAATCTAATTGTAAGAAACGAAAGGAGATCACACATATGACATTTTATGATTATACCGTGAAGGGCAGAGCGGGCGAAGACGTTTCGCTCTCGACATATAAAGATAAAGTTTTACTCGTCGTCAACACCGCAACCGGCTGCGGCTTTACGCCACAGTATGAAGGGTTGCAAAAGCTTTACGACAAATACAAGGAGAAGGGGTTCGAGATTCTCGACTTTCCCTGCAACCAGTTTGCGAACCAGGCGCCAGGCACCATCGATGAGATTCAGAGCTTCTGCACGCTGAACTATGGCACGACGTTTCCGCGCTTTGCCAAGATCGACGTAAACGGAAAGAACGCCAGCGATCTGTATAAGTTCCTGAAAAAGGAAAAGAAGAGCGCGCTGGGTTCCTCCATCAAGTGGAACTTTACGAAGTTTTTGATCGACCGCGAAGGCAACGTGGTCAAGCGCTTTGCCCCGACGGATACACCCGAGAGCATCGAAGCGGACATCGTTGCGCTGCTGTAACACAAGAAATCAGGAATATGTATGAAAGGAAGCGAGTGATATGAGCGAAAAGGAAGCGACATCCGGCGCGCTCTGCGGCGAACAGACCGCCGGCAAGTATGACGCGCTGTTGCTGCAAAACCAGCTTTGTTTTCCGCTATACGCCGTATCAAAAGAAGTGGTTCGCCTCTACAAGCCGTTTTTGGACGAGATCGGGCTGACCTATACCCAATATATCGCCATGATGGTGCTTTGGGAGAAGCGCTCACTCACCGTCAAAGAACTGGGCGAGTATCTCTACCTCGATAGTGGAACGCTCACCCCGCTTCTCAAGAAGATGGAAGCGCAGGGCATCGTTTCGCGCCAGCGCAATGCCGCGGATGAGCGGAGCGTCATTGTCACGGTGACCGGTGCTGGCGAAGCGCTCAGAGAGCGGGCCGCGACCATTCCGGAGCGAATCGGCGCATGCCTACCGCTGACAAAAGGCGAAGCGGATACGCTGTATCAACTGCTCTACAAGGTTTTGCACGCGATTCAGTAATTTGACACGAAGCAACAAAAGACAGCCACTTTTACCGGTGGCTGTCTCAGCCCATCGACAAGGTCCTGCGGACTTCGCCGATGGGTTTTTATTGTGAGAAAAAATGCCGCTAATCGCGCCATTTTAATCAAATTCGGCGAATGAATCGCCGAATTTGATTGGAAGATGGGGGATTTTCGAATCCCCCATACCCCCTTTAGAGTTTGCCGATACTCAGAGACAGCCACTTTTACCGGTGGCTGTCTTGCTGTATACGGGTTATGTTTGGTTAGATGACGATGTCAAGTGTATATTTTCCGCCGTGATAGAGCGTATCCGCCATGGCAAACGGGCGGTGCGCTTTGTCGTAATCCACATTGCGAATGCGCAGCGCAACGCCGCGCTTGGTTTGAAAGAGCAACTCCGCGTCCTTGCCGCCGATCGAAAGGGCGTTGATCCGCTGGCGGGAGTAACTGCTGGTCAGATCGAGCCCAAACTCCTCATGCAGCACCTCGTAGAGGGAACGTTTTGAAAAATCGAACTCCGGCAAGCGCGGAAAGCGCCGGAGTGAAATCCAAACGCGCTCGACGGCGATCGGGGATTCATCCGCCATGCGGATGCGCTGTAGGCAGAAAATCGGTTCGTCGGGCATCATCTCGAGGCTTTGGCGAACTTCCTCATTGCCCTCGCATTGATCCGCCAGGAGGACATAGCTCGAAGGATGAACACCCAGCGAGCGCATATTGCTGGAGAAACCCTGTTTTTGATACGTCTTGTCGAGATCCAGTTGGGAGACAAAGGTTCCCTTGCCCTGCACGCGAAAGAGCTTGCCTTCGTTGACCAGCGCGTCGATTGCGCGGCGCACGGTCATACGCGTGGTGAAAAACTGTTTACAGAGTTCGGGTTCGGAAGGAATGGCATCGCCGCGCGCAAACTCGCCGCTCTCGATGCCGGTGTTGATGCGGTCTATGATCTTGCGAAAGATCGGTTGCTCGGTTGTTTTCATTTCGCTCAACCCCTTACCCTGGATTTCCTGTCTATACAAGATAATTACATTATATAACTGTTTCATCAAAAAGCAAGAAAAAGCTTGAATCACGCATTGTTTTCGCGAAAGGAGCACGAATCAATCTGCAATCCAATACAAAAATATCGATAAAAACAGTTACATTACTATCGAAAAGCTTCTAAATAATTACGGTTGGAACCCAAAGCGCAAAGCGCCGCGAAACACGACGCTCGTGCGTAAAAAACAGTTATTAATCCAATATCGTTCCGTCGGTTGCGAGCGTGACCACCTGCCAGGGGATCATCTTTCCGCTGGCGAGCAGCGCGCTCTTGACCGCGTGCTCGATTCCACCGCAGCAGGGAACTTCCATTCGCACGACCGTCACACTCTGAATTTCGTTGAGCCGTAGAATCTCCGTCAGCTTCTCCGCATAATCCGTCATGTCGAGCTTGGGGCAGCCGATGAGCGTCACGTGGTTTTTCATGAAGCGATCGTGAAAGTCCCCACGCGCATAGGCGGTGCAGTCCGCCGCGATGAGCAACTTTGCGTGATGGAAGAACGGCGCGTTGACGGGCGCAAGCTTGATCTGCACCGGCCACTGGTTCAGGCGAGAGACGGCGGTATTGCCCGCGCTCGCGCAGTCGCAGGACTCCGCCGCCGGGCGATCCTGCCGCTCGATGGCGCGGCTGCGCGTGCCGGGGCAGCCGAAATGCGGTGCTGCCTGCTTTACGTGAGCTTGCTCCTTGGCCTGCTTTGCCTTGACCGCGGCTTCGTCATAGGCGGCGGCTTCGCGCTCCACAAACGTGATCGCGCCCGTCGGACAGGCGGGCAGACAGTTGCCGAGCCCGTCGCAATAATCGTCGCGCATCAGCTTCGCTTTACCGTTCACCATGGCGATCGCACCTTCGTGACAGGCGTTTGCGCAAGCGCCGCAACCGTTGCAGAGTTCCTCGTCGATTTGAATGATCTGACGTATCATAAAAAAAATCCTTTCGTATCCGCGTAATTTTGTATTGCGGACGTCTTTTTGATGGTTTCGTATGCGTCTCTTGACGCTGCAAACGTAGTATATTATGATAAAGCAAACGAGTATGTTGGAAATACAACGTTGACGACGATCGTTTTACATTAAACTATCAATATAAGAGAGAATCTTACCGTAGAAGTCAAGCCAAGGAGGAAACGCAATGAGTGCAGCAGGAACCCGACCGGTATCGTATGCTTTTTTAAAGAAGACTTCTCTGTTTCGCGGCATCACGGAGGAGGAGCTGCCGATGCTGCTTGATTGCATCGAGCCGGCTTATCGCGACTTTTCGAAAAACGAAATCATCTTGCATCAGGGTGAGGACATTACCTCCGTGGGCCTGGTGCTCTCTGGCCGCGTGCAGATCATCGAAGAGGATTTTTGGGGCAACCGGAACATCATCGCGGATATCTGGCCGGGCGACGTCTTTGGCGAATCCTACGCGTTTTTACCGGGCGAGCTGCTGCGCGTGAGCGCGGTTGCCGCGGAGAACAGCTCGATATTGATGATCGACGCGCGGCACATGCTGGAGATTTGCTCCAGCGCGTGCCGGTTTCACACGCGGCTTGTGCAAAACATTCTCTCGGAGTCCGCGAAAAAAAACCTCGCGCTCACGCGAAAACTATCGCACATGAGCAAGCGAAGCACGCGCGAAAAGCTGCTCTCCTATCTTTCCGGTCAATCATTGGCAGCGGGAAGCGACCAGTTTGAGATTCCCTTCAATCGCCAGCAGCTCGCGGATTATCTCTGCGTGGATCGCAGCGCGATGAGTAACGAGCTGTGTAAGATGCGGGACGAAGGCATGCTTTCGTTTGACAAGAGCAGCTTTCATCTTAAGGGTGAGATCGAGGTATAACAAGTAACGCGATACAAAAAGTCTCCCGAACGAACGGGAGACTTTTGGGTTTTGGTCGATATTACAGTACGTATAGAAAGATCGATAAAAATTGCAGTACGCTGCCCGCGAGAACGAAAACGTGGAACATCGCGTGAAAATAGCGTCGTTTGGAACCGATTCCGTAGAGGATCGCGCCGATGGTATACGCAAGCCCGCCGGAGAGCAACAGCCAGAATCCCGCGGGGGACAGCGTCGCAATCGCGTATTTCACAAAGAAGATGACCGCCCAACCCATAAAGATATAGCAAAACATCGAAAATGCGCGGTATTGCTTGAGGTCGATGGCGGTCAGCGTGACCGCGAGCGCGGTGAGCGCCCACTCCGCGCCGAAGACCGACCAGGCCAGCACGGGATAGAGCGGACGAATCGCCACAAGCAAAATCGGCGTATAGCTGCCCGCGATCATGAAATAGATCGAGCAATGATCTAGCACCTGCAGCACTTTCTTACCCAGAGAGGGCCTTAACCCGTGGTACACGCTGGAAAGACAATACAGTACAATCATGGCCAAGCCGTAGACGATCGAGGTGCTGATGGCCCAGGCGCTGCCGCCGAGCGCGGACTTGATGACGCAAAGCAATAGCGCGACGAGCGCGAAGACCCCGCCCGCGATATGGGACGTCATATGAAAGATCTCTTCGCCTTTCGTATAGTTGGGCAGGTTTCGTTCGATTAAAGGAATTCGCATGCGGTCTCCATTCGGTAGTTCAATCAACGATAGATTCGTCGCTTTGTGTTTGTTTTCGGTAAAAGTGTTATTGATCGCACATGGCGGCGAGCTCCTCGTCCTTGCCAAAGAGCGCGCAGGCACCGGTGTGATGCCCGCTTAGAAGCTCGCTGGCGCGCAGGCGCGAAAACAGCGGGGAATCGAGCGCAGCAAGCAGCGAGGTGTGCTTCAGGTTGGTGTCCGAAACCGGCGAAAACGGGCAGGGTTCCGCGCCGCCTGTGGGGTTGATGTGGAAAAAATCCGCGTCCCGCCGCGAGACAACCGTCCGAAAACTGCTCGTCTCCTGGGAAGGAGACGTAGATCATGCTATCCGGCTGTTTGCGCAGCTCGTCCAGCCTGCGCGCGAGAAAATCCCGCTCCGCGTCGCCGGGGGCGAGGGATTCCGTGCCCGCGTCCGCCGGGACATAGTCGACGAAGAAGGAGACCTTTGCGCCGAGCGCGCGCAGCATGGATAAAAACGCGTCTCCTGTGACGGTCTGAATGTTTTCGGTGGTCAGCGTGACGGAGGCGCCAAAGAGAATGCCTTTTTCGCGCATGCGCTCCATGTTCGCGGTGAGTTTTTGATAGGTACCCGCACCTCTGCGTGCGTCGGTCTGCCGCTCGTCGCCCTCGATGCTCACGATGGGCACGAGGTTGCGGTTTTTGTCGATCAGCTCCAGCATGTTCTCGCTGAGCAGTGTGCCATTTGTGAACACGGGAAAGAGAATCTCCCGCCGCTTTGCCGCGCACTCCAGCACGCCGCGCCGCAGCATCGGCTCCCCGCCCGCAAGCAGGCAGAACGAGACTCCTATCTGAGTCGCCTCCGCAAAGATGCGGCACCAGTCCTCGTCCGTAAGAAGGGCGGCGGTCTCCGCGTCGTCGCAGAGGCTGTTTGCGCGCGCATAGCAACCCGCACAGTGTAGATTGCAGCGGTTTGTGATGCTGGCGATTAAAAACGAAGGGATATGTTTACCTTCCGCCGCGAATTTTTCCCGCGCGGAGGCTGCCCGCTTGGAAGCGAGCGCATAGGAGAGCAGAAACGCGGTCTCCTTTGGGTTTTTCAGACTGGCGGCGAGCGCGTCTTTTACGATGCTCTCGACGCCCTCGGTCAAATATCGATCCAGATCAAATCCGGCGCTCATGTTGGTTTCCTCATTCCTTACAAAACGATCAAAACTCAAAAGATCGTGTTTTTATTTCGCGTGGTCAACTTCTGTGTATGAAGCGAATCACACACTTACGTATCCTATCAGATTACCGCTCAATATTCAATCAACTCCTGTGCGAGATCCGAAAAACGGACAGGGATTTTGCAAAAATCTTACAACCATTGCGTTACTTTTTTTAAATGCAAGCGCAGTACGTGAAAAAACAATCAACCAACGGTTCATATTTCACGATTTTACCGAAGAAACAGCATTTTTGAACAACGTGTCTATTGACGGGACACAAAATTCGTGATAATTTGAAATTGTACTAAAATCCAAATTGAAATACAGATATCCACACACATTTCTATTGATGGAGGATTGCTTTTCATGCAACAACAGAAGAAAGAAGAAATTGTGCGCGTCGTGAAATACGCCTTGTTCTCGATTTCGGCGGGCGTGATTCAATTTTTGTCGTTTACTTTATTTAAAGAAGTATTCGGCCTGGTCTATTGGCTCTGCTATCTGTCCGCGCTCGTGCTCAGCGTGCTATGGAACTTTACGCTCAACAGGCAGTTCACCTTCCAAAGCGCGGCAAATATTCCGCGGGCGATGCTGCTTGTGGCGCTGTATTACGCAATCTATACGCCGCTGTCAAGCTGGTGGGGCAACGCGCTGACCAATCTTGGTTGGAACTGGTATCTCATGACCGGCATATCGATGCTGATCAACTTTGTCACTGAGTTTCTCTATTGGCGGTTGGTGGTCTATCGCGACAGCATCAACACCAACGATCGCGCCAAAAAACGACTGGCGGAAGAAGAACTACAGGAAGTGACACTACAGGAGGAACCAAAATGAGCGAACGGAAAAGAACCAAGACGCAGCGGGCGATTTTGCACGCGGCGAAGGTGCTGTATGAAAAGCACGGCGTGGGCAACGTTCCCTTCGACGATATTGCGGAGCAGGCGGGCGTTTGCCGCACGACGGTATTCAACCACTTTGCGGACGCGGGCGAGCTGCAGCAGGCGATCGCGGTCGCCGAGATCGGGGAACTGATCGAGTTCGGCGAAAGCTCGAAGCTAAAGGGACTTCCGCTCATCTACGCGTTGCTGGACAAACTCATCGACGACACGGCAAATTACCCGCGCGTGATGGCGCGGCTCGCCAACGCGACGATCCTCGGCGGCGAAAGCGGCAGGGTCAGCGAGATTGAGCGGCTGATCGCGCGGCATTACGATCTGGAGTTTCGCGAATCGCTCGCGCGGGCGAATACATCCAGCGCAATACTGGCGCAGATGACGATGGGGCTTTATTACGGTCAGGTCAACCATCAGTTGGCGTTCGGGCTGCCTTTTGAAGCGGAGCAGATGTGCAAACAGATGCGCGGCATGCTGGATCTGCTGCTGCGCGGCGTCCACGCGGGCGCATAAGTATTAAAAAAGAATGAAATATTAAAGGGGACAGGAACATGAAAAATTGCGGTATCAGCCGCTGGGATGATCCCAACGCAATCAACGAACAACTCAAAAAGCTCACCAGTGCTCCGATCTATGAAGTATCGGAAGACTACTATACCAACGAGGTCATGAATTACTTTGACAAGAAATGCACCCGCTCCCGCGCGGTGTACGAAGAGGCGAAGGAGTTTATCCCCGGTGGCGTACAGCATAACCTCGCGTTTAACAAGCCGTTTCCGATCTGCGTGAACCGCGCGGACGGCGCGTACCTGACCGACGCGGACGGCAACCGCTATATCGACTTTTTGCAGGCGGGCGGCCCAACCATCCTCGGCAGCAACAACGAGGCCGTGCGCAAGGCCGCGATGGGACTCATCGAGGAATGCGGCCCCGTGACGGGTTTGCTGCACGAGGCGGAACTGCTCATCGCCAAGGAGATTCACCGCCATATGCCGGCGGTCGAGATGTTCCGCATGCTCGGCAGCGGTACGGAGGCGGTGATGGCGAGCCTGCGCATTGCGCGCATCGCGACGAATCATAAGCGTATCATCAAGATCGGCGGCGCGTATCACGGCTGGTCGGATCAGATGGTGTACGGGTTGAAGATTCCCGGCAGCCGCGCGCTGCTGGAATCCCACGGCATTCCGAAGTCCTGCTATGCGCTGACGGACGAAGTGCGCCCGAACGACTTAGGCATGCTCGAAACCATGCTGCGCCTCAACCGCGTGAAGGGCGGCACGGCGGCGGTTATCGTAGAGCCCGTCGGCCCGGAGAGCGGCACGCGCCCCGTTGCACAGGACTATAATAAGGGCGTTCGCGCGCTCTGCGATAAATACGGCGCGCTGCTGATCTTCGACGAGGTCGTCACCGGCTTCCGCGTGGGGCTTTCCGGCGCGCAAGGCTACTTTAATATCGTGCCGGATCTCACCATTTTCGGCAAAATCGTCGCGGGCGGCTATCCTGCCGCGGGCGGCGTCGGCGGCAAGAAGGAATATGCCTCGCTCATGGCGGCGGGCGTTGCCACCGGCAAACACCGCGCCTATGTCGGCGGAACCCTCGCGGCAAATCCGCTCTCGTCGCTCGCGGGCTATACGGCGATTCGCGAAATCGAGCGCACCAACGCCTGTGAAGTCGCAGGCCGTCAGGGCGACAAGCTCACCGACGGATTGAAGGCATTGATCGCGAAATACGATCTACCATTTGTGGCATATAATCAGGGCTCAATCGTGCACCTCGAATGCACCGGAGCCATGAGCTATGACTACTCCAGCATGAGCTTCATCAAGTCCGCGTTGGGCCTGCTCAAAAACAAAGAGATGATGACGCGCCGCAAGGACGCGATGGAACGCATGGGTGCCGCCTACATGGCAAACGGCATCGTGACGCTAGCGGGCAGCAGACTCTATACCTCGCTGGCGGATACCGACGAGGTGGTCGCGGACGCGCTGACGAGATTTGAAACGGTCTTTTCGCACGTGGTGAACACCGGCAAATGCTGATTTGACTTGAGGACGATACTGACGGGAGGTAGTCAGATGGAACGCTATATCCTTGCCCACGACATCGGCACCAGCTCCGACAAGGCGGTGTTGGTGCGATTTGACGGATCGATCCGCGCGACGGCGAGCGAACCGTATCCCACCTATTATCCCAACCCGGCGTGGGTGGAACAAGACCCCGCGGACTACTGGAAAGCCGTCTGCGAAACCAGCCGCCGCGTACTAAAGGACAACGATATCTCGCCGGAGAGCGTTGCTGCTATCGTCTTTTCCACGCAGGCGCAGGGCGTGATTCCTGTCAAAGAAGACGGAACGGTGCTTTACCCGAACATCACCTGGGTGGATGGGCGCGCGGAGAAACAGGCGCAGGGCATCATGAAAAAGATCGGCGGCAAACGGCTCTTCACGCTGCTTGCGGGCACTCCGATCATGGGCAAGGACTGCATCGCAAAGATCATCTGGCTCAAGGAAGAGCGGCCGGAAGTCTACCAAAACGCGTATCGCATCCTCGACGTCAACGGCTACCTCAAATACCGCTGCACGGGCAAGATGGTGACGGAGCTTTCGGGCGCCTCCGGCTATGGCTTTGACCTCAAGAAAAAGACCTGGCTCTCCGTGCTGCCGCTCGCAGGAATCGATATGAAGAAACTGCCGCCGCTGGTCAAGAGCACCGACCTGGCCGGCGGACTGACGGCGGAGGCCGCACAGGAAACGGGCTTGCTCGTTGGCACGCCCGTGTTCGGCGGCTGCGACGATGTGCAGTCCGCGGCGGTCGGCTCCGGTCAGTCGGAGGACGGAGGCGTTCACGTTTACCTCGGCACCTCCGCATGGGTTGCCGCGGCGACAAAGACAGGGGATAGCTTTAAACACGGTGCTGCCGCCATCCAGAGCGCAGACCCCGCCATGAACCTGATCGCCGGCATTACGGAAAGCGCGGGCGCGAATATCGAATGGATTCGCGACCAGTTCTTCCGCCACGAGAAGGAAAAGTACGGCGCGGGCGTGTTCAACTATATGGACGAGGTGATCGACAGCGTACCGCCGGGCAGCGACGGGCTGATCTGCACGCCCTGGATGCTGGGCGAACGTTGCCCTGTTTCCAGCACGACCACGCGCGCCACGCTGTTTAACATCAGCATGGTACACACGCGGGAGCATCTCATGCGCGCGGTCTATGAGGGCATCGCCTACAATATCCGCTGGATCTTGCAAAATTTCTGCAAAGATTACGGCATCGCTTGCGACGATATCCGCATCATCGGCGGCGGCGCGCTGGACAAGGGCTGGATGCAGATTCTCTCGGACATCACGGGGCGCAACATCAGCGTGGTGGAAAACCCGCGCAACGCCGGCGCGGTAGGAGCCGCGGTTGTGGCGCTCATCGGCCTCGGCGAGCTGCCAGACTTTGCCTCCGCAAAGAAGTTTGTGCGGGTGAGCGCGGTGTTTAAGCCGAATGCGGCAAACAAGGAGATCTATAACGCGCTGTTTTCGCAGTATCAGCAGCTCTATCATTCGCTTGCGGGCGTTTACGCCGAGGCGAACGGCGCGCGCTTTACCCAAGAGACAAAACAGGCGTAACGTATCAATAAAGGAAGCAAACGATATGACAAAACCGGAAGTCGCAAAGACGTTTTTTGATATTCAAACACAGCTCAAGCATGAAGGGCTTCTAGAGGAGCATCAGGGCGCGGTAAAAGCGGCCCTTCGCGCGGAGGACGGAACGGTCTATCTGGCGGAGCTGGACGGCGCGGGCGTCGCCATGCAGGAGCTTGCTACCGGAAACCCGGAGGAACCGTTCCTGTACGCATTCGCCGTAAAACCCGAAGTAAGAACGCTTTTATTGCTGCGCGGAACCTATGCCGTGCAGATTGCAGACGGCATGCGCGCGCTGACCGCGGAGCTGGACGACATGGCGCAGATCGTGGGGCTTACCGCGCGGGTCGCGGAGGAACTCACGCCAAAGGAGATCGAACGGTGCTTGCGCGGCAGAAACAGCTGCTTCGTCAAAGGTGAGGGAATGCTGATCACCGGCCGCTCGATCAGCGAGGCGCTCACGGGTGCGATCCTGCTGGAAAAAGCCGCGATGACACACCTGCTCGCAAAAAAAATTGGCGGGGCAAAGCGCGTTCCGTTCTTTTCCGCTGCGCTGATGCACTTTATCTACCAAAAAAAGTATTCCAAGATCAACCTGAGCGCGGAGAGCGCGCCCGCGCAGGAGACGGAGCAATCCCAAGCCGACGCACCGGCGCAGACCGCACGGGAACGCAGCATTCGCGAAGGGATTGTGGCCTACGGAAAGCGCCTTCAGGACGAAGGGCTATTACAGGGCACATGGGGAAATCTCGCCGTGCGGCTGGATGAAACCTATATGCTCTGCACGCCGAGCGGTCTGGACTATCGTCTGCTCAAGCCGGAAGATATCGTGAAGGTGGAGCTAAACACGCTGGACTACGGCACACAGCGGAAACCCACCAGTGAGAAAAGGATGCATCGCGATATCTTCGCCGCGCGCGCGGACGTCGGTGCGGTGATTCACACGCATGCGAAACACTGCGGTGTGTTCGCGGCGGCAAGAAAGAGCATCTGCTGCATCGAAGGCGAGATGCGGCGCATCGTTGGAGACGAGATGCGCTGCGCGGGCCACGCGCTGCCATCGACAAAGAAACTGAGCCGCGTTGCGCTCAAAGCGCTGGGCAATCGCAACGGGTGCCTCTTGATGAACCACGGGGTGATCTGCTGCGGTGCGGACTTGGAAGGCGCGTACCTCGCCTGTAAGGCCTCGGAAGAGGCTGCAGGGCAGCAACTGGGATTATAAACGAGATTAAAAAAACGGCGGGGCATCTTGCTCCGCCGTTTTGTGTTGCTTTGTGTTGTTTGGTGTTTTTACGCGTCTAGCTTGCTCATGCGCGCGAGAACATAGATCAGCACGCTGTTCCAATAGATTGCGGTCTCGTTGGTGGAATAGCTCTCGACCGAGTCGAGATACCGCTCGGCCGACGGTTTGCCCGCGAGCAGCGTCTTTGCCGCAAGATCGTGTAAGCCTTCGTCCGGGCCGCCGACCAGCATGCCGGACATCGCAGCGCCCACCGCGGCGGAAGGGCGATGATGCGGATGCTTGGGTGAGTTTTCGCTTACGCCGGTGATGAAGTTGACCCCCAGCGGGTTGTTGCCGAGGATGTAGTCCAGATGCGACCGCGCGGCGGAAAGATAGCGATCGCCCGGCTGAATATCGTTTGCCATGAGCAGCGTCATCGTATCGTTGAGTAAATACATGTTGCTACCCCAGAGGAACTCGGTGATCGAGATACCGAGGGGACTGCGCTCCGTGCGCTCGCAGATGTGATCCGCCGTCGCCAGCAACTCCGCGCGGATGCGGCCCGCGAGGATATCGTCCTCACAGCTGCGCTGACCAAAGTACATGACAGCGTTGCCGTATCCGCCAACGTCCGCCCAACCGAAGTCGGCGGCTCTGCCGGACTGATAGAGCGCGGACGCGTCGGTGAGGTAATACGCCTGCCCTGTTGCCTGATACAGCGCGCAGGCGGCGAAATAGCGCTCGTCCGTATCACTCTCGTCACTATATTCTCCGGTCACAACGCCGGATGGGTTGTGGAAGGGGAGCGGCTTGCTGTGCTTTAAAAACTCATAGGCGTTGATCGAAGCGCGCAGGCATTTTTTGGAGAACGTGCGATCGATGGACTCGTAGAGCGGAGCCGCCATCGCGAGAACCGCCGCAAAGTCGCCGGTCGCCGCCGTGGAGACGGGGAAGACGAATAGATCCGCCGTTTCGTCCTGCGGGTTTGCGGTGACATCTGGAAAATATGCGCAGGTCACCTTGTGGTAAACGCCGCCGTCATCCCGCTGCATCTTGAGCAGCCATTCGAGCTCAAAGCGAACTTCGTCCAGCACATCCGCGACGCCGTTTCCGCTTTCGGGAATGTCCCAGTCGTCGCCGAATGCTTCCGGCGCGGCCCGAAACGCCAGAAGCAGATCGGCAACGGCTTTACATGCTGGCACCACATACCGTCCGTAATCGCCTGCGTCGTGCCAGCCGCCGGACACCTGCAAGAAGGAATCCGTACGAAAAACACGGGCCGGCGCGGTGTGGCAGGCCGGATGAGAAAACACACCCGCGCGGGCGGAGTCGAGCGCAACGCCGCAGCGCTGCAGGTAAAACATACGTCCAACTGGTTTGATCAACGATTGCGTCATGAGACCTCTCTGTATATTGGCGAGCGAAAGGGTTCTGCTCGCGTGAGTGTTGTAGTAAACGGTTGCAATCTCCTGATTGGTGATGCTTTCCATGGTGTGCGCCTCCAAACGCGTCGATTGGTTTTGATGAGGGGTTAGAGGATCCGTAAAAAACTGATTTCATCAGAAATTGGTTTCGTCGTTAATATTCTTCACCGTGTCGCCTTTGAGCAATTGGCCCGACACCATAATCTGTTGCGGCAAGCTGGTCTTCGGCTGCTCGATGAGCTCCACCAGCTTGGCGGCAGCTTCACAGCCCATCGCCTCCGCATCCTGATGGTAAGTGGTGAGACGCGGGCGCAGCACCTGGGAAAGCAAAATTCCATCGTATCCCGCTACGCTCATGTCATCGGGAATTGAGATACCTTGACGCTCCAGCTCGTTCATACCGCCGATAAACGAGAAATCATCCGGATAAAGAATGCAGGTAGGCCTGTCGTTCAGCGCGAGCAGTTCACGCGTCGCAAGCCCGCTGAGCTTCGGGTCGTGATAGAGCGCGGGCTTGACATAGTATTCCGGAACGCGGATGCCGAGGCTCGCGCAGGTCTTGTGAAAACTGATCAAACGCTTTTGGGTGACGGACGTATCTTCGCCGTGGATAAAGGCGATTCTGCGATGGCCCATCTCATAGAAATAATGCACGAGTGCGGAGATGCCGCCGATGTTGTCCGAAAGCACCGAGGTGCGGTTGTCGTAGACAAAGTCGAGGGAGACTGTCGGTATCTCACTGGCGATGAGTTTTAACACCGCGGGATCGGAAAAATCGACCGAGGCGATGACCACACCGTCACAGTTGCGATACTTTGCGTGTTCATAATAGTCCATCGAAAACTCGCCGATATCCTTGCTGATAAAGGTGATGTCGTATCCGCGGCGCTCCGCCTCCACCTTTAGACTGTCTAAAATCGAAGAAAAGTATTCGTGTGTTAAACCGCAGGCGGTTTTATCGACAAACAGAACGCCGATGTTGTGCGAACGCCCGAGCTTGAGCGCGCGCGCGGTCGCATTCGGTAAATAACCCATCTCTTTGGCGACACGGCGAACTTGAGCGATGGTATCCGCGCCGATATCCGTGTGTCCGTTGAGCGCCTTGCTCACGGTTGCGCGCGAAACGCCGCAGCGCTCGGAAATATCCTTGATCGTTACCATGGTGAATACCGCCTGTCGCAATAAAATCTTGAAAAAACCAGATTGAGAAAAATCAGACTGTGCCTGCGAAAAGACGCCGGCAAGAACAAAAGAAAAGCACGAAAAAGTATAAGTAAAATTCAAATATACTTAAACGATTTCGTGATTTGATTATAGCCGCGATAAAACGGCTTGTCAATATGCCGCAAGTACAAAATCCTGGTTGATAATTGTAAAATCTATCGCGATATTACACGAATCCCGCAATAACGGATCGAGATTGATTGTTATTTTAGAGAAAGCCATAGGAAAGTATGAAAGGAAGGTGACTATTACTAAATCGATTAAGTAACCGATTCATTTCGAAAGCGCCGTGTTTTTCTTGGGAGACGACGAGCTGCGTGCTACCCTTGCAGCTATTGCGCGGGGTGACGATGTGATTTGTGATTGCGCGACCATACAATTCGTGTATAATGTAGGAATTAAGTCGCGTTTTTTGCGCGACGGATTCACCGACACACTCGGTTTGATCTCGATCTTCCGCGCAAACGAACGATTAGCGGCATTTCTTTCTCATCGGAGGGCACCAAATGGATTGGAAAAATTTGAAGATAACTTGGACGGACGACGCGCCGGTTTACCTGCAGTTGTCAAACTATTTCTCCGCGCGTATCTCCTCCGGCGAATTGCGGGAGGGAGACGCCTTGCCGACGGAGACCTCGCTGTGCAAAACGCTCGGCATCAGCCGCTCTACCGTTCGCCAGGCGTTTCAAATGCTGGAGGACGAGGGCGTGATCGTCCGCAAAAAGCGCGTCGGTACACGCGTTTGCAAGCCGAAACTCAAGAGGAGCATCAACAACCTCTATAATTTCACGACGGAGATGCATGCGCTGGGGCTATTGCCCAGCTCAAAGGTGCTTTCGTTTACCACCGTTCACCCGCCGGCGAAGATCGCAGAAACGCTGCACCTCTCCGCCGGAGAAACCGCGTTTCGCATTGAGCGCCTGCGCATGGCGGACGGCGAACCGCTCCTGATGGAGACCGCGTATATTCCGACGCGCATCTGCCCGACACTCAGCCGGGAGCAGCTGAACGATTCTCTCTATGCGACCATTCGCGAATGCTCCGGCTCTTCGCCGCTGGAGGCGGTGGAGATCTACGAGGCAGTCACGCTCAACAAGCGCGACGCGGAGCTGCTGCACATGCGCGCGGGGGAAGCCGCGTTTCGCATCCAGCGCATCTCGAAGAACACGGCGGGGGAGATATTTGAGTATTGCGTGGAGCTTGCGCGCGGGGATCGCAACAAGTTTCAGATCGTGCTCAAGAACTCCGGTGTGCAGTATTCGCGCGTGCTATAACGGCAAAACTGCTTGTTTTGGATGCGTTTTGCCGTGTGATCCGGCGGCGGAAAATTCTGCTGGCGTTTTTCACAAGTCGGTAGTATAATGATAGAAGCTGAAGCAGATCAGCTTCGAAACCCGGTGATTTGCAGATCGAATATATGAATCACCATCCCAATCAGGCGACCGCGCCTGATGAACACACACGAGCGACCCAATTGAAGAAAGATAATACGCCGTATGACAGTTGTCAGCGGCTAGTTGTATTTTTGGAAGACGCTAATTTCGCAACAATATCGCCTATTATGTATCGAAAAATCGCGTACAAGAGAGAAATTTCTCGAAACGAAAAGACGATTTTCACTTGGATTTCACATTGCGTTTACTAATATATAACGTTATGGCAGAATAGTCACAAATAATAGCGTAATAGTGGTTGATTTTTTCGCGAACAGGAAGTATAATGACAGCGAAGTAAATGAAAGGAGAAACACTAACATGATGAAGATCAACGTAACGAACCTGAAGCGATTCTTTGAAATCGTGAACAACAGCGAAGCCTCGATCAAACTGATCGTAGCGGAACGCGAGCCGGAAGAACTCAAGGGAAACACCTTTGTACAAAACCTCCTGCTCGATACCCAGAACGGCGTTACCAAGCTTTCCATTGAGACCTCATCCGAGCGCGACACGATTCGCCTGATTCGGTTCATGATGGAAGACGGCAGAAGCCTCAACGAGACCATGGGCTCTTCGCGCATCTACGCGGCGTAACCAAACACTCCTGAAGTGTGGTTCGTTCCGAAGGCGGTAGAGAATCCTCCAACGGACGAATCCCGGGTCGGGGCAAGTAAAAAACCGAATAGAACGACGAAGAGGCTTACAAAGGCGTAAGCTTCTTTTTTTATGCTCTTTTATATTTCTTCATTTTGCATCTTTGATGCTCTCGATCATAAAAAAAGCGGCGAAAGCCGCAAAAAAAATCATCCCCCGATTTGAACTTTGATGCCGGATTTTTCCAGCGCCTCGGCAAAGGCTGAAACGTCGCCATCTCGCAACTGCTTTTGCCCGTCATAGGCATACTGTATCTGCAAACGCTTATATTTACTTTCACCCAACTGATGAAAGGGAAGCAACTGCACCTCTTTTGCGCCAAGCTCGTTGAGCGCCGTTGCAAACCCGGCAAAGTCCGACTCACTGTCATTATATCCCGGAATCACCGGAATACGCAGGACAACAGGCGTTTTGCTCTTGAGCGCAGAGGCGATATTGCGCAAAATCAACGTGTTGCCAACGCCCGTACCCGCGCGATGCGCGTCATTATCATAATGCTTTAGATCGATATAGGCAAAATCAACACTGCTGAGTACGCGGGCAAACTCATCCTCCGAGACACAGGCTGCGGTCTCGATGGCGACAGGAATTCCCTCGCGGTGCAGCGCCTCGCAAAGCTCGATGACAAACGCAGGATGCAGCAGCGCCTCTCCGCCGGTCAGCGTGACACCGCCGCCGCTCTCGTCGTAAAACGGCTTGTCTTTCACCAGCTCGCGCACGAGTGCATCCACGGTATAGCAGGTCACTTTCTCTCCCGGCAGCGGCTCCATAGGTTGACTTTCGGGGTTGCTGCACCAACCGCAGCGCAGATTGCAGCCCTGAAAAAATACGTCCGTGCGGATGCCCGCGCCGTCGTGAATAGAAAACCTTTGCAGATTGAATACCAACGCTTCTTGCATGCACATCACCCTCAATTCGAGTTGATTTTACACGAATTTTCGCAAAAAGTAAACAAGATACTTTCAAAAGAAAGCAAATATACTTCCGAAAACAATATCACGATTGACTTTCTTTCGAGCGGCTTTTACAATAAGAAAGAAGTTTTTAGAATCAACGGAGAAATGAACATGGCGAATCCATTGCGCATCGGCATTATCGGCACGAGCTTTGTGAGCGACTGGATCTGCGAGGCGGTTTCGATGAGTGAAAGCTGCGAGATTTCCGCGGTGTTTTCGCGCGATCTTTGCCGCGGAAAGGCGTATGCCGAAAAGCAGAGCATTCAGGCTTGCTTTGACGACGAAGAGGCGTTTCTCTCCTCCGACGCGATCGACGCGGTGTATGTAGCGAGCCCGAATATCGCCCACTATCGGCAGACGCTGCGCGCGCTGGAGCATGGCAAGCACGTGCTCTGCGAAAAGCCGCTCGCCATCAACGCCGCGCAGGCGGAGCGTATGATTGCGCATGCGCACGAAAAAGGCCTGATCCTGTTGGAGGCGATTCGGCCCGTACACGATCCGTTTCTCACCGCGCTGAAGGAAAATCTGCACAAGGTCGGCAGAGTTCGGCGGGCGACGTTTGAGTTTTGCCAGTATTCCTCGCGATACGATCGTTTTCTCGCGGGCGAGAGGCCCAACGTATTTGACTCTTCGCTGGGCAACGCGGCATTGATGGACCTCGCGGTGTATTGCCTGCATACGTGCGTTGCGGTATTTGGCGTGCCGCAAAAGTTGAGCGCCAGCGCGAGTTTTTTGCCCAACGGAACGGAGGCTTCGGGCACCATGCTGCTCGATTACGGCGCGCAGCAGACGACGATCTCCTATTCTAAGGTGACGAGCTCGGTGAACCCGAGCATCGTGCAGGGCGAGCTGGGTACGCTCGTGTTTGACACGCTGAATCAGCCGAGCTACCTGCGGATGCTCTACCGCGACGGGCGCACGGAGGAGCTCTTTACCCCTGTGAAGAACAACATGGTGCATGAGCTCAACGCCTTTGCGCGGATGATTGCAAACGGCGAAGATACGGCGGTTTACGACGAGCAAAGCCTTCGTGTGATGCGCCTTCTGGACGAAGCGCGCAGACAGATCGGCATCGATTTCGGCGCGGGAGAGGCGCTGTAAGTAATTGGTTTGAACGACACAAAACGGAGCCGGTGAGGCTCCGTTTTTGCAAGTATCCATTCAAAATGTCGTTGGTTCGTATGCGAGGATTGTTTATCCATATGAAACGCAAATCTAGCGAAACGTTGAAATCAAATGAACCATTTGATCACAAACAAGAAAAACAGATATTGCAGCGCACAGAGCCCCTAAGTAGACAAACCCGTCTTGGTAACTGGCAAAAAACTGCTTCATAATAGAAAACTCTACAGGTTTATTTTTGCGCATCGCTTTACGTTTGGTGCGGATTGCATGAATAACAGCTAGGATCAATATGACGGCGACAAACAGAAAGAACAAAGCGCGAACCAAATATTGCATTTGGATGCTAGGTGAAAAAACATAATGAATGATGCGATTAGTTATGCTAAATCTCTTCAGGATAGTAATTGTTAAATATCCAATCATATGTCGTTGCTCCCCGAAATAACCCAATTTAAAATCTAATCATATCCTGCCTATTTTAAGAATACACCGTGAACGACATGTGCGATGAAAAGAATTCGCATCTGGACGAATTCTAACAATTCATACAACACTATTATACCGAACAAACGTTTCAATATCACGTGACAAAATTGTAAAAAGAAAGCGGAGCAGTTTGCACCGCAGTTATGATTGCGTTACCGTTGTCAGGCGAGCGGCGAATGGGCGCACAGCGTAATGCAATAGATTTGCTCGTAAATCGGGGATACAATCATTCTCCGCCGTAGAACAGCAGATAGCCATCCACCAGCGTAAGATCAAGGCTGTGTCCGCCCTCGTGCGGATGAAACTCGGTTTGGATGCCGCGCGCAACCAGCGCGTCGTACAAAGACGCTGCGCCCTCGGAGAAGGGATCGCTTGCGCCGCCGCAGTCGAGGTAGATCGAGAGCTTGCCAAGACCGTGCGCTTCGGCATAGCCGGGGAGCGACGCCGCATCGGCAGGATCGCTCGAAAGCCAGCGCTCAAAGTGATCGCCGGAGAAGTCACGATAGGTCAGCGCGGGGCTGTATGCGCCGATCTTGGTGAATAGATCGGGCCGGTGCAGCCCGATTTGCAGCGCAAAAAGTCCGCCCATGGAGAAACCGCCGATATAGCGGCCCTGGGCGGAACCGATGGTGCTATAGTGCTCGTCGATATAGGGAATCAGCTCGTCGCAGAGGAAACGCTCCATCCGGCTCGGCCCGCGAACGCCGTCCGCCATGTCTGCCTCGATGGTCTTCGCGTCGTCATAGCGCGTCATAGGGAACACCATGATCATGGGGGTAAGCTCGCCGCTCGTGATCAGCGCGTCCGTGCGTTCGCCCGCGTGACCGTCGCTGAGCCACCAGTTTTCGGTGGAGCTGTAGCCGTGCATTGCATACCAAACGGGGTATTTCTGCGCGGGCGTATAGCCGCAGGGCAGATAGACGATGAACGGGACGGTGGCGTCCATAGCGCTGCTCATGAGCGAAAGTCGCGTGGCCGAACTCTGTGCCGTCGGGGTGGGGAGCGCTTCGGAAGGCGGATTCATCGCCGCGGCGCAACCCGCGCAAGTGGATAGGAGGAACATGACAATGACGAAACGAACCGCGTTGCGGCGCGCAACACCCAAACGCGCGTTATTCGCGGATGATTTGAACATCGCTCTTAATCCGTCGTTTCTCTTCATACATCTTCACATCCGCCTGGTTTAGCACGTTATCCAGCATTTGATTGAGCGTGCAATTCAGCATCATGATGCCGTGGCTGACGCTGATGAGATATTTTCTCTGTTCGGTGTTGTTGATGGTTTCAAACTCCGCTACAATACGGCTCCAGGCGTTTTCCGCCTGCATTTCATCGATCCCCTGAAACACGATTAAGAACTCGTCTCCGCCCAATCGAACGAGAAAATCGTTGTCGCGAATGTGCATGCGGATCGTCTTTGTAACCGTGATGATCAGCTCGTCTCCCACTTCGTGTCCGAGGGTGTCGTTGACCTGCTTGAGGCCGTTGACGTCGATGAAGCAAATGCTCATGCTGCAATTATTCTTCGAGAGGGACTTGTAGAGCTCTGCCAGTTTATCGATGCCCGCGTGGCGGTTGTAGGCGTTTGTCATCACGTCGAATTCTGAGAAAAACTTGACCTGTCGGCTCTTCGTCCGGCTGCTGGTGATAAACGCGGCCAGAACCGCGGAGAATAGCAAAATTGTGATATAGAAGATGGCATATTGGTGAAGCGACGAAAGAGCAAGGCTACCCAAATCGCTGGAAGGATATGCGCCTGATTCGAAACCGCGTGGAATAAAGGAAACGATGTACCAGTTGCCAATGTCGCATGCCTGTTCGATCCCATGCGAGTCGGAGACATGAGCCGTATCAAACGCTATCGTCGCGTAATTAAAGTATCCGTTTTCGGTTGACATCGTCCCTGAACCGCCCGCGGAAATCATGCTCCATTCTTTGGCATAATAGTCGGAGAACCGGACCGTTGAGTTCGGATTGTATGCGAAAGCCCACTCTTTATAAGAATCTTTTGAGTGATAGAGCCAAAAACTGTCTTTGTTCAGCAGATAGACCTCGCCGAAGCTGCCGGAAGCGATGGAATCAATTTCCGTTAATATATCCGACGCGGAGTAATTCAAAACGATGATGCCCTGTTTGACGCCGGCTGAATCGAAATACGGTTGTGCAAGGCGAATCACCGGATTGATCGGCAGCTCGATTGCTCCGTTTTCAATATTCAAATCCAGCGGCGACATGTACGATTGCCCCGGATCCATTTCTATTGTTTTCTGAAAATAATATCGATCTTTTTTGTTTTGGAGTTGATCTTTGGGCAGAATCACTGCGCCTTTTTTGGAATAATCTACGCGGATCAATTCATCGCCCTGCGTGTTGAGAAAACGAATTTGGTCATACACCTTTCTACTGTTGGAATAGGCGCGCCAAAGCGTCTCAATATCGCCTAGATCGGTTTGACGGATATCGTTTTGCTCTAATGTATCGTAGATAAATTGGAGATCGGAAGTCAGGCGGTTGATCTTATAATTTACGAAATATTCTTCGGAAGCAATCAGACTTCGTTCGGAGATATCGATTTCCAGCCGCTTCACACGATTGGATTGTTCTTGAATCAGCATCGTTGCGATAAGGAAAAGCAACGATACTGCAAGAAAAACAAAAAGCAAAGACAGTAGAAACGGCTTACTGTCTTCGGCACGTAGTTTTTTGATCATTCGAGGACCTCCGAACGGATAGATGATAAAAGACAGGTCTAACTATAGAATAGGATGTGGAGCGAGAGATGTCAAATGATGCTTTTTGATTCCGCATTTGTGTGTAACGGGAAAGTAACGGAGAAAGGGAAAACGTCCGCCCGGACTCCACCGCCGGAAGCCGAACAAGACGGGGAAGCGTTATGCCTCCAGAAATTTTTGGATATCGTTGATCCAGCTTTCGATGATGCGGCTATGTTCCTCCAGCTTCGCCGGATTCTTTTCATATCCCTGCATGAGCTTGAGTTGATGCTGCCAATATTGTTTTAAGTTGGCAAGAAACGCGCCGTCCTTCTGCTCGTCGTACAAGCCGCCGGGGAGCGAATCGGATATCCGCTGCAACGCCTCAAGCGCTTGCTCGGCGGAAAGGCCCATCGTTTTTTTAAAATCGCGAAAGACCCACTGGCGCTCGAAGAGATTCATCTTCTGCCATCCGTCATACTGCTCCTGAAATGTTTTTTGGATCGGCAGGAGCAACGGAAGCTGATCGGCAGCGTCGCTTCGGGTGTCGGGCTTACCGGATTCCTCCGCATAGAAACCGTTGTCCATCAGCACCTGAATGCAGCCGATCTCCTGCCCGCGGTAACGCTCCGCATGCGCGGCGGAGAGAGCAAAGCCAAGTCCTGCCGCTTCTGCTGCGAGGATATGATTGCTATTCATCTCGTAAAACGCGTCGAGCGACATTCCCATGCTGGCGGACACGATTTCGATGGCATTCATCGCGGTTTGCGTTTTCACGAGGCCCGGCCCGATGGTATAGGCGCAGATATTCGTACCTTCCAGTTCCATCGAGAGCGTGTTGGAGAGCTCGACCTGCGCGGTCTTGAACACCTCGTAAGCGCCCATGTATGGCGAAGCGCCGGAGGAGGAGACGAAGACGAGCGCGCCGCTGTTGCGCGCCTTCATGTGCGGCAAAAACAGCTGGCTCAGTAGGACGGGGGCTTTGAGATTGACGCGATAGCTCTTGTCCCAGAAGGAGATATCCACCTGATCGACCGCACCCATCTTCGTGATGGTTGCGTTGTTGAAGACGACGTCCGGCGCGCCTTCCTGCTCCAGAACCCGTTTCGCCATATTGCGAACCTGCGCTTCGTCCGACAGGTCAACTTCGTAGAAGACCGCAGGGCAAGCGGGATATGCCTCGTTGACCGTTTTTTCCGCTTGTCTTCCCTTGACCGGGTCGATTTCCGCGAGGATGACGCGCGCACCCATCGCGGCGAACGCGAGCGCGGCTTCGATGCCGATGCCGCCGCCGGCACCGGTGAGCAGTATGGTTTTATGGTCAAGCATGTGCCGGAAGTCGTCTCTGTTTATCATGGTTGCTCCCCAAAGTCGTTTTTTACTTGATATCATATAGAAAAAGGCATTCCATTTCCAATGCTATTTAAAATAGTAATAAAGATTTCCTTCAAAGTTGTTGTCTAAATTTTCCTTGCTGTCAAACATGACGCTGAGATTATCATACGTGAAAACGTGAAACTCGTCGAGACGATGCAGCGTATCGTAATACTCATTCTTGATTTGCATCGAGATTCCATTCGCTTCATTTAACCCGACATCGGAATCGGTTTGATAAAAGACGGTGAGGGAGGAAAAGAGCGCGATGATATCCCAAACAGAATGGCGCGTATACTTCTCCTTCAGCTCTTCCTTCAATAATAAATAGGCTTTGCCGTTATAGTCCGAGCGGATTTCTTCCGAGAAGTCGCAGTACGCGACAAAGACATTCTGATAAACGTTGCGTTCTGGCATTTGATACTTTGACGCCAGTTCGCAGAGCTTCTCTGAGATGGCGGCTTGCTTTTCAGCGGAGTAATTGTAGCCGTCAAACATCGCATCATAATCGGCCTTGGAAGAGAGCTGGATGAACAGCCGGTATATTCCCGGGGCGTGATTCCAGTTCATCTCGCGAAACTCAAAGTTGTACGCCGTGATCTGAAACTCGTCGGAAAGCCAGGCCTTCAGCTCCGCGTACATGGGAGAGAGCCTCTTTCGGCCTTTCAGGAGATCCAGCGTTTCCTGATAAGTGTGATTGTCCACAGAAATCATCGGTTACCTCTCTTTTCAGTAATCGGAAACGAATTTTCTCATCACGCGCGAAAAAACAAAAGGGCTTAAATATGCGCTTTCGTTTGACTCCGTTTGATGACGGCGTATACAATCATCGCGGCAAGAGCACTTAACGCAACAGACAGAAGATATGGAGCATTGCTGCCGTTGTTATACTGCGGATTGATCAACCAAACGTTCAGAAACAGATTCTCGGAAAAATGCAGTACGGAGACCGGGACAATATTTCCTTTTGCGGCTATGGTGCAGGCATAATACAGATAGCTATCCGCAATGCAACCCGATATAAACAAAAACACGGGCACCGGCATCCCGCCCGAGAGGAAGAAATGATAATGCCACGCGGCCCAGATGAGACCTAGGAGAAGCGGGAGTGTCCATCCGCTCAAATATGGCTGGAACCGTTCCTGAAGAAAGCCTCTCCAGCCAAGCTCCTCCGCGACCAGCGCCCAGCAAATGATCAGTATCGTCTTTGGTGAAAGCGAAGCGATGGAAGGGGCAACGCCGGTCAACGGCCAACTCAACAGCTTTGAAAAGGAGATCAGCACCGCGGGAAGAAAGAATCCGAACAGGATCAGCCGAATGTCAAAGTGATCGATATAGCATCGACGCAGCCAGTTGCCAAGCCCTGAACGGGATGGAATGAAGAGGACCGTCAGAATCGCGGCAAGCGTTGGTGTGGCAGCTTCGAGGCCGAACAAGACCAGCGAAAGCGCGCTTGAGATGGAAGCATACGCGATGATGAATGCGCAAAGAAACGGCAGAAGAAACGCCAACAGCAAGAAAACGACGATTTGCTGCAAGTCGGTTTTGGTATCGGAATTTTGTCTGTGCTGAATTTTCATCGAATCGCGGTGTCCTTGCTTTTTCGTTGCGTTAACCGCTGCAATTTTGAAACATGCTCCAACGGAGACGGTCGTCGATCAGGTTGTTCGGGCTTGAACCAAACGTATTGTATCGCAAGCGTCGGGAAAACTCAATGTTGCGGATCGACTTTCATCACACTGCATTTTCTGCCTAGGATGCGGCTAATTTTTACTTCCTAACTCTCCCTTGCAGAACAAGCGCTATCCGTATAAAATCAGAATAAATAAGGAAGCATTCCTTGCTATCATGGATCGGAGGAACTATGGAATCTGTTTGTGCGTATTTGAAGAAATGCGGGGTTTATTATCTCGCGACGATGGAAGGCGATCAACCCAGAGTGCGCCCGTTCGGGGTAGCGGAGATATTCGAGGGGAAACTCTATTTCCTGACGGGAAAGCGGAAGGCCGTTTCCAGGCAGTTGCTGGCAAACCCAAAGGTTGAGATCTCCGCTACAAGCGGGAACACCTGGATTCGCGTGGAGGCACTGGCTGTGGAGGACGATCGCATGGAGGCGAGGCAGCATATCCTGGATGCGATGCCGCAGCTCAAGAGCATGTATCAGGCGGACGACGGCAATTGTCAGGCGTTTTACCTCAAGGATGCGACCGCCACGTTTTATTCGTTTGGCGGCGAACCGCATATGGTGAAGTTCTAATTTTCACTGGAGCTACGTGAGAAACCTTGATCAATAGAAAAGCTTCGCTTTTCGGAGATGAGATTTCTCCGAGACGCTTCGCGTATACAAATCCAGTGAATTGAAAGCATAAAAAAGACCACCCGGTGCGGATGGTCTTTTTTATGGTCGGGGTGACTGGATTTGAACTGAATAAGTAGGTTCTTTGGTGCGAATTATACATTCGCGTGTGCGAATAAATGGCGTAAAGTCTGGGGTTATCACTTCTTGCGTTCGTCCGCGCGAGTGCCATATTCAGGCGAATGCATAGGCGAGTGGGTTACCAAGTGGGTTACAAAGTGTGCTTTAGGATCGTGGAGATTCGCTCTTCAATATACGCCGCTTCCAGCTGATCGTCGCCGTTGAAATGCTTTCCATAGATGCCTTCGGTATCCATATTCTGAGAGTGCCCGACGCGCCGCTTCTTCAATCCGTCTGGCATGTCGCCGGTCATAGAAACGAACGTGTGCCTTAGGCCGTACATCGTGACCCCGGGCGTGATGCCTTCCGCTTTACAAAGAGCCGTCCAGCTTCTGGATACGAACTTCTGCGCGGCGTGGTCTCCGTCCTGCGCGGGGAAAACCCAGGGCGATATAACGCCTCGCCGCTTGAGGGCCTCCTTTTGATCGGCAAGCACCTGAAGCTCATACTTGCTTAACCGGATAGGACGCTGCGCATTCGCGTTCTTACCCGGCGTGATCTGATCCTCGCGATTGATGGATCGCCTGACCCGCAATTCGTTTCCGGTGATATCTTCCCACTTTAAACCGATCAGCTCGCCCGGTCGGAGTCCCGTTAAAACCCCAATCTTATAGACATTCGAGTACATCCGCGGTTGACAGTTGAACAGCTTGATGATGTCGTCCGGCTGCAGAATCTTCTTCCCGATGACCGGCGCGTTCTTCGGGATTGATACGTCCTCGGTTGTGAGCGTAGTGTAGCGATTCTTTCTGCACCATTTTATAAACGCGGACATATCAGCGCGGATCAGCGAAAGCGTTTTCTTCGCCAGACCTTTCTTTGCGGCAAGGTCGATCACGCTTTGCAGGTCGCCTTCGTTCAGCTTTCCGATCGCTTTTTTTCCAATCGACGAGATATAGTTTTTCCAGAACGTCTTTGCCTGTGTTCTCGTGATATCGCTGCAGACGGTCGGAAGCCACTTTTCCCATAGTACTGACACGGGGGAAGTAGAATCAAGCAGCTGTGTTGAGAGCCACTCGTCAGCCTTGGCGTTGGCTTCGATTTTCCCTGCGCGTCCCGGCGTAGAGCTGGTAAAGGCTTTTCGGACACCGTTCGCCTGCACCTTGATTTGCCAGCGATTCTGCGTCTGAAGCCATTGCGCTTCATTGATTCTGGTCGGCATTTTTACCCTCCTAAACAAGCATATTTTCACACTCACATGTTTGCTCTTACGGGCGCTTAATGCAAGTTCATTGTGCAAATCTGCGTTCTATGGTATATTTAGGGCGCAGAAAAAGGACCCTGTCACAGGCATTTTTCTCTGCACTCGCCGCTTCGGTGTTCCAGCACCGGGGCGGTTTTTTTATATGTCCATTTCACCTACAGAAACGAATGTTGACGACCAGATACCCTTTGCTTGAAAGTCGTCTATTGACTCTCTTAGAAATTCAACACTCACATCTAGAGCCTCGGCGATCTCATAAATATCGTCCGTATTACGTGCTGCGGTATAAATAGCATCCGGGGTCAGCAATCTCATATGCGCCCATCTGCGCGCGCGGGCTTCCGCTCGCCAATCATCGACTGAGTGATAGTGTACATACCGGTTTCGGCCTGTATGATAATGCCCAAGCTCTTCTGCTATCCAGCAGGCTCGCTCCCGAACGGTGCCGCCGTTTCTTAGAATAATTCGCTCAACTCCGTGTAGATTCAAATAGGCTGCATTCATTTCTTGAACGGGAATATCGATGTCGATTACTTCTATACCCAAGGAGGAGGCTTCATTCTCTAACTCTTCAAACCGATTCATTCTATCGTGCTTCTATCTCCTTTATGGTCATTTCCTAGAGTATTTCTCTGCCAAAAACTCCATAAACTCATGGTATCGCTCAATGCCTTCCGGTGTGAGTTTATCGAGATCAAAATGTGCGGCGGCTCCGGTAATCTCAGTTGTTTTCATCTCGATCCTGCCATCGCCAAGCGCATCAGCATCAATGCCGAGTGTCCGGCATATCTTTAAGATGTTGGATACGCTGGAGTTTTCGATACCACGCTTGAATATGCTGTCAATCGTTGAGTAAGGGATGCCAGTCTCTTCGGAAAACGCCCGAATACTCTTATATCTTTGTAAAATAAAGCTTTTTAGCTCTTGCTCCAATGGCATTCGCATTCACCGCCTTTGCTTCATCTTATAGCGATATGTCCGAAAAAGCAATAATAATTTACGATATTGCGTGAATTTCCATTGACATTTACGCAATGTCGTGTAGTATAGAAAATAATTAACGAAATTGCGTGAATCGGAGGTTGACAAGGATGTTTCCAAACCTAGAAGCGGAACTCAAGAGGCGAGGGATATCGCGCCGGATGATTGCACAGGATTTTGGGCTTGCGATTTCAACTGTCTACTCAAGACTGGCTGGCAAAAGTTCATTACCTGTCTCGTTTGCGAAAGAGATAAAAAGCTTTTACGAAATCGCCGTGCCGCTTGAGGAACTCTTTGAAGAACGAGACAAGCGCGCTTAATACGAAGGGAGAAACAAATGGAACGATTGTATCTTGAGCTGCGCGGACTTATGACAGCGCAGGACGTAACGATAAAGCAGCTTGCGCGCGGCGTAGGCGTATCGGTGACGCACATCAACGACATTCTCGCCGGGCGAACTTACCCGAAAACCGATCTTTGCTATGACATTCTGCACTATCTCAACGCGAACACCGAGAACATATTTCAGTATTTTCCACCAAAGGGGAAAAGGGCAGAGGCGGCGGCGAAGACGGTTAACCCTCGTGAACCGCGGATTGTACGGGTTGGTCGCTGTTTGGCCTGAAGCACTCGAAACTGAGCTTGATCTAATATTTGGACGAAATGATCTCTAAGGAGAGTTGATATGAACAGGATCACTTTAATCGGCAATCTCACGCATGCACCGGAGGTGCGCTCGACGCAATCGGGCAACACGGTTTGCTCTTTCACGATCGCCGTCAACCGAAAACACAGCGCTGCCAACGGTCAGAAAACAACGGACTTCTTTCGCATCAACGCTTGGCGACAGCTGGGGGAGAGTTGCGGAAGGTATCTTGCAAAAGGACGCAAGGTAGCGGTTACCGGAGAGCTTCAGGTGCGCACCTATGAAGCGAAGGACGGCAGCACGCGCATGTCGCTGGACGTACTTGCGGACGAGGTAGAATTCCTCTCGCCGAAGCAAGACGAGCAGGAAGGCGACAGCGCACCCGACGCGTCCGGCTTTACCGACATATCGAGCGACGATATTCCATTTTAAGAAACGAGGGCTGCGTCCATGCGCGACGGATTTATCTTCTACGAATCATTCAGAAACGCGATGAAGGGCTTACCTGCGGAAACGCAGCTGCTCTTATACAACGCGATTGCTGATTACGCACTTTATGACATCGAACCGGACTTTGGCGGCGACGGTATCGCAAGCGGCTTTTTTACGTTGATGCGACCGCAGATCGACGCTAATAACCGCAGACGCGACGTCGGCGCGCGCGGCGGTAGGCCAACGAAATCGCAAGAGACGGAACCTAGTGAATACCAACCGGAAACCGACGAGAAACCAAACATTAACCTAAGCGTAACCGAAGCGAAACCAAGCGATAACCAAACCGTAACCAACACCGAACCTAAAGAGAAAGAGAAAGCGAAAGATAAAGCTAATGGGAATGTAAAAGAGAAAGAGAATGCGAAAGCATTCTGCGCGGAAACACCGCGCCGCTTCACCAAACCCACGGTAGAGGATATTCGCGAGTATTGCCATGAGCGGGGAAACGGCATTGATCCGCAACGTTTTTTTGACTTCTACGAGGCGAAGGGCTGGCGCGTCGGTAATCAGCCGATGAAGGACTGGCAGGCTGCTGTGCGAACGTGGGAGGGGCGGGAACCGGCAAAGCCACCCGACCAAGGCACATCGAACCCGTTTAAGCGAATGTTGATGGAGGAGGCGAGACGAAATGGACAAATTGGAGTCCACAAAGATATTGACGATTCTGCGGATAGCCTATCCGAGTTTTTATAAGGGTATGAGCGAAAAAGATCATGGCGACACCGTTTTTCTTTGGGCAACGATGTTCAAAGACGACGCGTTTGAGCTTGTCAGCGCCGCGGTAAAGACGTTCATTGCATCGGACGAAAAAGGCTTTCCTCCGCACATCGGAGCCATCAAGGCGGCGATTGCGAACCTCACGCAGCCGGAAGCACTGACCGAAGCCGAAGCATGGAACATCGTCCGCGGCAAGATGAGCTGCTACGCCACGCGCGCGGATTTTCTATCCCTGCCGCCAGTGATTCAGCGCGCGGTCGGCAGCGCGTCTCAACTCTGCCAATGGGCAATGACGGATATCGAAAGCATGCCCGTGATCCAGTCGAATTTCATGCGCTCGTATCGCGCGGCGTTGGAGGCAGAGCGACAACGGGCGAAGATCCCGAAGGATGTGCTTGCCTTGTTTGAAGGTAACCGGCAGGCGATGCTGTTAGAGCAGGAACCGAATACCAATCATGCGGAGATTGGTGAAATCTAGACAAAGAAAACCCGCAATTGACGCTTGCTCTCTGGGCTCCAATTGCCCTCGAGTGTCAATCACAGGTTCAAACACATAATATCGCGGCAGGAACATCCTGTCAACGGGAAGGAGAACAACATGACGATAGATGACCTGAAAAATGTGCGTCGCCAGAAGCTGCGCGTGGAATCATTGCAGGAGCGTATCGAGCGGCTCCGCTCACGCGCGGAATACACCCAGCTACAGCTTGGTGAGTGCGGTCGTAGCGATCCGACGCGGGATCGCCTCGCGGAGTATGTCGCCGAGCTTGATGGGTTAGAGCGAGAGCTGACCGGCGAGATGATCGCATTGGAGAAGCAGCTGGTGTTTGTGGACGCTGAGTTGGCGAAGCTACCGGAGAATCAGGAGAAGGTGTTGAGGTTGAGATATGTGGAGGGGATGAAATGGAGAAGGGTTGCGGAAATAGCGAACTATAGTATGAGGCAATGTAGGAGAGTAATCGAAAAAAGATAGTATTCATAGCTAAATCTGGATTTTTGCTGGATTTTTTGTGAATTATTGACTTGATTGTTGCAAAATTGCTTAATGTTCAATATACTCAACCTAGAAAGAGAGATAATTAAAATGAAAAAAGAAGAGGCGGTTGCCAGCTACTTCATTTCGCTAGGACTAGGCGAAAATGAAGACTATATGACAAACCTTCGCCTAAACAAGCTGATGTATTTTACACAGGCTTGGAGTTTAGTTTTGCATGACAAGCCTTTATTTAGAGAAGCAATTGAAGCTTGGCAGTTAGGCCCTGTTATTCCAAGCGTATATCGCAAATATAGAACATGTGGCAAAAATCCGATAGTTGAGGTAGATCCGTCATTCAGTTTGGATATGCTTAGCTATGACGAGCAGCAGCTACTGTTTGCTGTAATGGCTCGTTATGGTGAATACTCAACACACGGTCTAGTTGATATTACGCATAAACCCGGAAGCCCGTGGGATCAAGCATTTTCTCACGGAATTCAAACTATTCAAGTAGAAGATATTAAGGCGTTCTTTTCTAAAGAAAAGCCTCTAAAACTTTTTGGCACAGGCGATGACTTCCCAAGTGTTGGTTACCGAAATGACAGCGGTACGTATGTACTGCCAACTGACTGGGAGTAGGTAACAATTACGAATGGGGAAGATTGTTGAATGGGATATCTATTGGGCTGAAGTTGCTTTTGAAGAAGATCCGACACAAAAGAAATGGCGTCCTGTTGTGATTAAAGCCAATGGCGGCGCTTTTCTTATGTCATTTTACGCAACTACTCAAGCACCGAAACCTGGATATGATTGTTATACAATACAATGCTGGAAAGAAGCTGGGTTTGAAAAACCAACTGTGGTGAGATTAGACAAGTGTTTAAAGTTAAACCCAGCAGACTTCGGGGATTATATTGGGCATCTTGAAAAAATAGATGTTCTTTTAATACAACTTGATCTTGCACGTATTACAAATAGATAGAGTATGATCAACAAATGTCCACCACTGTCTCTTTTTTCTATGCTAGAATAATACCATAAAATTATGAAGAGACCCACGCGGGGTCTCTTCTTTTTATCCTTACGACGCCAACCGGCGTCATTTTCATTTTTGGAGGAAAAACATGCAGATCACCGATAAATTCGAGATCGTTCCGGTTGCGGAGATCAAACCCGACGAACGCAACGCCCGAAGGCACAGCGACGAGCAGATTGCAGAGCTTAGACGCTCGCTGCGGGAGTTCGGCTTCGTCAATCCGCTCCTGATCGACAAGGAGAAGAAGATCATCGCGGGACACGGGCGGCTCGTTGCGGCAATCGCGGAAGGCATGACCGCAGTGCCGTGTATCTTCGTGGAGCACCTGACCGAAGCGCAACGTCGCGCATATATGCTCGCGGACAATCGCCTTGCGGAGCACGCGACGTGGGACATCAACCTGCTGAACGAAGAATTGAAGTTCCTTGACGACCTCGGCTTTGACGTGACCATCACCGGCTTTGATCTGCCGGAGTTGGCGCAGGAAGCCGTTGACGATGGATATGAGCCGGAGCTGCCTACGACACCAAAGAGTAAGGAAGGACAAATCTATCGCCTTGGTCGCCATCGGCTCATGTGCGGGGATAGTACGAACGCGGAGGACGTTGCGCTGCTCATGGACGGCACGCAGGCGGATATGTTGCTGACAGATCCGCCGTACAACGTGGACTACAAAGGAAAGACGAAGGAAGAGCTGACCATCGAGAACGACGCGCAGTCGGACGATGCGTTTCTTGAGTTCCTCGTCAAGGCGTTTGCAAACGCGCAGGAGCATATGAAGCCGGGCGCGGTGTTCTATATCTGGCACGCGGATTCGAACGGGTATGTCTTCCGCGCGGCGGTGCAGGAGGCGGGGCTTACCGTGCGCCAGTGCCTGATCTGGGTGAAGAACAGCATGGTCATGGGCAGGCAGGATTACCAGTGGAAGCACGAGCCGTGCCTCTACGGCTGGAAGGAAGGCGCAGGCCACCTCTGGGCGAGCGATAGAAAGCAGACAACCGTGCTGGAGTTTGACCGACCGACGCGCAGCAAGGAACACCCGACCATGAAGCCGATTCCGTTGTTCGATTATCAGATGCAGAACAACACGAAGGGTGGAGATGTGGTGCTCGACCTCTTCGGCGGTTCGGGCACGAGCATCATCGCAGCGGAGCAGAACGGGCGCACCTGCTACTGCATGGAGAAAGACCCGCGGTATGTGGATGTGATCATCGACCGGTGGGAGAAGTTCACTGGGGACACGGCGGTGCTGATATAGCAGGAAAAATAACGATGTAAAACAAAAGACATCAATCAACTGCTGGTAGGTAGGCGACAATTGCCTACGACCCACGATGACGATGTCTTTCATTACATTATTAACGCTTTTTAAAGAAAAAAGCAAGATAAACAAAGACATCGGTCAACTGAAGGGTGGTAGCGACAATTGCTTACGACCTTCAATGACGATGTCTTTCACTACATTATGAGCCCGAATTGAATGAAAAGCAAGAAAAAAAAGACATCACGTGTGTTGAAAGAAAGGCGACAATTACCAATGGCCAACACAGATGATGTCTTGCTTCTATTATCGTTCCAAATGGTAAAGAATGCAAGCGGTAAATAAGAATTAAGAGGAACAGCGGATGTCAACGAATCCGGCGTACAACAAGCAGCGGCACCGTGATTGGTCTGCCGCGGTCATGCGCAGGGACAAGTACCTCTGTCAGGACTGCAAGCGGTATGGAAGGAATGTGCCAGCGGACGTCGCGCACCATATTGAACCCATCAGTGAGCGACCGGATCTCGCGTACAGCATTCGCAACGGCGTCGCGCTCTGCCACAGGTGCCACAGCAAGCGGCACCCGGAGAAGGGTGGCAGACATTAGCCCCCCCGGTCAGCGCAATCGACAAAAAAGATACCGCGACCAGGGGCCATCCCCTTTTCCAAGTGTGCGCGAATATAGAAGGGGGTATAGGGAAAAACTCCCCCGAAAAAGGAGGGTGAAACAGCATGCCCAGACCTCAAAAAACATGGACGGCTAGGGACTTTGAGCAGTTCGAAGCCCTCTGCAAAATCCAGTGTTCCAAGGCGGATATTTGCGCCGTTATGGACGTTTCGGAAAAGACGCTTGACCGCCTTGTGAAGGAGAAATATAGACAAACCTTTGAAGAGATGCAGACCCACTTCCGGGCATATGGGCGAGCGTCTCTTTTGCGTTCGCAGTTCAAGCTTGCGGAGCGCAACCCCAGCATGGCGATCTGGCTGGGCAAGCAGTATCTCGATCAGCAAGACCCGACCGCGCGGCGACCGTCCGGCGGCAGCGGCGGCGGTTCGTCCAAGCTCGAACAGTTTTTAGATGAAGCCGACCGGATATGACGTCGTCGTTGCATACGCCCGGAGTATTTTAGAAGGTCAAAAGATCGCCTGTCAGGAGAAGATTCAGGAGTGCGAGCGATTCTTCCGCGACCTAGAAAACCCCGCTTACGAGTTCGACTGTAAAGACCCGGAGTTCGTGATTCGGTTTATCGAAACGTGCGTGTCGCACAAAGAGGGCGAATCACTCACGGGCGAGCCGCTGCTGGGCAAACCACTTCTGCTCGAACCATGGGAGAAGTTCATCGTCTACAACCTGCTCGGCTTCCGGCTGAAGGGAACGAAGGAGCGCCGCTTTAAAGAGGCGTTCCTTTTTGTTGCGCGCAAGAACGGCAAGACCCCGTTCTCCGCGGCGCTTGCGCTCGCGCTTGCGTTTCTCGAACGGCGGAGCGGATCGCGTATCTATATCGTGGGCGCGGCGCTCAAGCAGGCACGGCAGGCATTTGATCATATCCTCTTCAACCTCGACCAGATGGGCGAGCTACGGGAGTTTCGCGTGCTGGACAACAACGCGGAGCATTCGATTTCGCGCACGTTTTTTGACAAAGGTCGAGTGACCGGATCGCTGCGGATCGAGGCGCTTGCCGCAAACCCCGACAAGCAGGACTCGCTGGTCGCGAACATCCAGATCTGCGACGAGCTGCACGCGTACAAAAGCGCCAAGCAGTACAACGTCATCAAAGAATCCGGCAAGGCATACAGCAACCGTCTCTGCATCGGGATCACAACCGGCGGCGATAACCCGACCGGTTTTTGTTACCAGCGACTGCAATACTGCCGCAGGGTGCTGAACCGCACCTGCCCGGACGAGCAGCTGTTCATCTTCATCTGCAAGGCCGACGAAGACGAGAACGGCGACGTGGACTACACCAGCGCGATCGAGCACGAGAAAGCAAATCCGAACTACGGTATCTCGATCCGGCCTGCGGAGATCATGGACGACGCGATTCAGGCGCAGAACGATCCGCAGCAGCGGAAAGATTTCTTAGCGAAGCGTCTGAACATCTTCACGTCCGCCATGAAAGCGTACTTCGATGTCGAGGAGTTCCGCAGAAGTGACGCGGAGTACGGCTGGACGATCGAGCAGCTCGCGAAGCTCCCGATCAAGTGGTACGGCGGCGCGGACTTGTCCCGCCTGCACGATCTGACCACCGCAGCGCTGTACGGCACCTACAAAGACGTGGATATCGTGATCACGCACTGCTGGTTCCCGATCACCGCGGCATACAAAAAGGCGGACGAGGACAACATTCCGCTCTTCGGCTGGAAGGACGACGGCTGGCTCACCATGAGCAACGCACCCACGGTCAACCATGCCGAGGTCGTCAACTGGTTTAAGCAGATGCGCGCGGCAGGCTTTTCCATCGCGGAGGTCGGCCATGACCGGAAGTTTTGCCGCGAGTATTTCATCGGCATGCGCTCCGCGGGGTTCAAGATCATCGACCAGCCGCAGTACTTCTACAAAAAGTCTGAGGGATTCCGGCACATCGAAGTCAAGGCGAAGAACCGGCAGCTCTACTACTGCCACGCAGCACCGTTCGAGTACTGCGTACAGAACGTGCATGCGATCGAAAAGACCGACGACATGATCCAGTACGACAAGATCGAGCCGGAGCAGAGGATCGATGTATTCGATGCTTCGGTGTTTGCTTGCGTGAGGATGCTCGAATCGCTCGAGCGCAGTCGCAAAGCCCAGAAATGGCTGGAGGAAGAATAGATATGGCAAAGAAACACGCGCGAAACGCCCGTGCACCCACCGAGCAGCGAGCCGTGAGCGGACTCACATGGTTGTGCTCGCCGGACACCTACACGCTTTTGACCGGGTACACGCCTCTTAGCGAGAACCCCGAAGTACAAACCGCGATTCAGCGTATCGCAGACCTCGTTAGTTCCATGACGATCCATCTCATGGAAAACGCGCGGGATGGAGATAAGCGGATCAAGAACGAGCTTTCCCGAAAGGTGGACATCACACCCTGCAAGTACATTACCCGCAAGGCGTGGATCGAGACCATCGTCAAGGACATGATCATCGGCGGCAACAGCGTGCAGATTCCGCATTACCGCGGGAATTTGTTGGACGATATCGAGCCGCTCGCGCGGAGCAAGTATTCCATCCTTGACCGCGACTACGGTTACGACCTGCTCATTCGCGGGGAACGGTTCGACCACGACGAGGTGCTGCACTTCATCCTCAACCCCGATCCGGAACATCCGTGGCGGGGATTAGGGCATGCGGTTCTTCTCAAGAGCGTCGCGCGGCAGCTGGCCCGCGCGCGGAACACGGCAGCGGCGCTCATGGAAAGCCCTGCTCCATCGATCATCGTCAAAGTCGACGGACTGACGGAGGAGTTCTCTTCTGCGGAAGGACGCAGGAAGCTCTCGGAGCAGTATCTCAGCAGCTCCGAGCACGGGCAGCCGTGGTTCATCCCGGCAGAGGCGTTCGCCATTGAGAAAGTAGCTCCATTAAACCTCAACGATCTCGCGATCATAGACAGCATCAACCTCGACAAACGGACGGCAGCGGCGATTATCGGCGTGCCGCCTTTTTTGGTGGGCGTGGGTAAATTCGATCAGGATGAGTTCAACGCTTTTATTCGCATCGTCGTGCTACCGATAGCGCGCGCGATCGAACAGGAGCTGACGCGCAAATTGCTGATCTCTCCGAACTGGTATTTCCGGTTCAACCCGCGCTCGCTGTACGCGTACTCCATCACCGAACTGGGCGAAGTGAACTGCAATCTGGTGGACCGAGCCATCATTGATAGAAACGAAGCCCGCGACGCGCTGGGGTACGATCCAAGGGATGGATTGTCTGAGCTTGCAATCTTGGAGAACTACATCCCGTATTCCAAAATCGGAGAACAAAAGAAGCTGGATTCTTCCGGCAAGAAAGGAGCCGACAAAGATGGCGAAACCTAACGTGCGAGAACAGGAGCGCCAGTTTCGCAGCTATCAGCCGACGCAGTTTCGCGCGGAAGAGTCGGACGGCAAGCGCACGATTGAAACATATTTTGCCGTGTTCGGCGACATATTCGAAATGTGGCCGGGAGCTACCGAGAGCTTTGATTCACATGCGTTCGACAGCGCGATAAGCAGCGACGTTCGTTGCCTCACCAACCACGATCCTTCCAAGGTGCTGGGACGCACGAAAGCCGGAACGCTTGCGCTCTCAATCGACAACTACGGCCTCAAAGGCATTGTCGAGATCAACGAGCACGATCAGGACGCGATGAACCTGTACGCTCGCGTGCAGCGCGGCGATGTGTCGCAGTGCTCCGTGGGGTTTGACATCCTGCGCGAGGACTATAGGATCAATCCGGACGGCACGCAGCACTGGACAATCCTGGAGGTCAAGCTCTACGAAGGCTCCATCGTCACGTTTCCGGCCTACGAAAAGACGGAGGCGGTCGCGCGGTCGCTGCGGAAGGCGCAGTCGTTTGAATTCTGGCAAAAGAAGATGAAAGAGAGGATGCATACATGGCACTCAAACAGCTGATGTTGCGAAAAAGACTGGAAGCGGCGCAGGCCGAAGCGGCGAGCCACCGCAGCCGTCGCGCGGCTTTGGACGAGCGGCAAACGGCATTGCAGACCCGCGAACAGGAAGCGGAGAACGCGTTCAATGAGCTGACCAGCGAATCGACGCAGGAAGAGCGGGACACGATCGAGCAGGAAGCCAACGCGATTGAAACCGAACAGGCGGCGCTGAATCAGGAGATCGGCGATCACGAAACGGAACAGACCCGCCTTGACGAGGTCGTATCCGGCCTTGAAACCGAGGTGAAGCAGCTGGATACCCGCAGCGCGCCTCCGGCACAAAACAAACCCGCGCTCCCGGACAATCGGAGCAGAAAGGAACCCGGTATGGTGAACAGAACAAAATTTTACGGCATGTCCCATGAAGAGCGCACCGCGTTTTTCGCGCGAGAGGATGTGAAAGGCTTCATTGCGCAGATCCGTTCCAGTTGTCAGACGCGCGCCGTCACCAACACGACTCTGACGATTCCCGACGTCATGCTCGAAGTGCTGCGCGACAATATGACGCAGTATTCCAAGCTCGTCAAGCACGTCAACCTCAAGCGCGTGAAAGGCAAAGCACGCCAGAACATCATGGGCGCGATTCCCGAAGCGGTCTGGATCGAGGCGGTAGGCTCGCTTAACGAGCTTGATCTGACGCTCAACCAGATCGAAGTCGACGGCTACATGATCGGCGGCTGGATTCCGATCTCCAACGTCTATCTGGAAGACAGCGATCTAAACCTCGGCGCGGAGATCATGGACGCGCTTGGCAAGGCGATCGGCCTCGGCCTCGACCGCGCGATTCTCTTCGGCACCGGAGTCAAGATGCCCATCGGCATCGTGACGCGCTTGAAGCAGATCGCGCAGCCCTCTAACTGGGAAGCCAACGCACGGGCATGGACGGACTTGCACGAAAGCAACATCAAGAAGATCAGCATTGCCGAGAGTACCGGGGCCAGCTTCTTCATTGCGCTGATCAAGGCGCTGGGCGCGGCGAATCCGCTCTATTCGGACGGTCAATCCTTCTGGGTTATGAACCGCGCCACGCACATGGACATCAAGGCAAAGGCGCTGGCGTTCGTTCCCGCGGCGCTACTCACCGCAGGCGATAACACGTTTCCGGTGATTGGCGGCACGGTCGAAGAGTGCGAGATGCTCGGCGACAGCGAGATCGTCGGCGGTTTCGGCTCGCTGTACCTGCTCTCCGAGCGCGAAGGGCAGAAGATCGAGTCTTCCGAGCATGTGAAGTTCCTCGAAAACCAGACGGTATTCAAGGGATATGCCCGCTACGACGGCAAGCCGGTCATCGGTGAGGCGTTTGTTATGGTCAGCTACGACAACACGGATGCGGTCACCAGCGCAGCCTTCCCGTTCGACTACGCGAACGCTGAGCTCGGCGTACTTGGCGTAACGGCGGCGGCAGGTACCGCTTCCGGCGACACTGTCCTCACGGTCAACGGCAAGGAAGCTACCGGCACCACGCTCAAGTTCCGGATCGGAGACCTCAACCCGAACACCGGCGACAAGGTCGTGGGTTACACTGCGCTCACGTCCGGCACCACGCAGATCACCTGCGCGGCAGGCAAACTCATCACGGTGGTCGAGCTCGATGCAGCGGGCCGCGTGATCAAGGTCGGCAAAGCCGCGGCAGTGCCGAAGGCGTAACCAATTCTGGAAGGAGGATACGGGCGTGGCATATAACGAAACCACAGCGTTATCGCTGCTCATGGGGCGGCTTGATCGGCCCGGCGTTGCCACGCCCGCTCCTCTGACGGAGTACTGGACGAGCGCGCTGAGAACCGCCGCGGCAGAGCTGACGCGAAAGGGCATCCATCTGCAGGACACGGTGGAGGACAGCATGCTCGTAGCGAACCTTGCCGCGGACGACTTATTGAGCCGCGACCGAACCACCGGCAGGCCCGTGTGGCTGCGGATTGCCATCCGCGAGCGATGGTTGCAGGAGAGGCAGGAGAGCGAATATGAGGACTGATTGGATTACGCTGGTCAAAACGACGGTGACAGGCACGACGTTTCAGCAGATCACGCCTGTATCGAGCCTGTCGTGCTGGGCGGAGAAGAAGAGCGTCGTGCGCAGCGAATTCTACGCGGCGGACGCAAACGGGCGACAGGTTGACGCGGTGTTCGAGGTTTCGCCGATCGACTTTTACGGACACCAAAAGCTGATCCACCACGCCGCGGGCGGAGATGTGGAATACCGTATCGTTCGTGACTATAAGACCGGACAGGATGCCGTTGAGCTGGTCTGCACGCGGATCACGGAGTGACGATATGGCGACAGTAAAGTTTGAAGGCTTCGATGAATATGAAAAGATGCTCGCCAAACTCGGCGACAGCACGGACAACGTGATCAAAACCATGGTTACCGCGGGACTCCGCATTCTCTACGCAAAGATCAAGAGCGCCAACGCGAAATTCTCCAAGTATGTAAAGATGAAAGCCGCGCGTAAGAATCAGTGGGGCTGGTTTGCGCAGGTGCAGTTCCGCGGCAAAACGGAGGCTGGAACACCCGCCGCGCTTGCGGTCAACGTGTATGAGCATGGTCGCAGCGGCAAGAGCGCGCAACCCGCGCGGCCCTGGCTGAACGCGGCCTGTGCGGCAGCGGAGCCGGAGTGCGTTGTCGAGATGCAGCGAATTTACGACGAGGAGGTGGAGAAACTTGCCAACCCTTGAAACGATCGACGCGGCGCTTACGATTCTTAACTTGAAGCATGGTGTTGGACTGTATCTTGGCAACCCGACCGTCGATCACTATGTCCTTGTACCGGATTTCGAGCGCGCGTTTGAAGCAGATAACGACGATCTTTTTATAGACGAGCACGTCAACATCGAGTTTTACCTCGGCGATAATTACCGCACCGTGATCGCTTCGGCAAAATTGCTGCTGAAAGCGGCGGATATCGTCGTGCTTGAAAGCCGATATGTGGAATATGAGAAAGACGCACAAAAACATCACTACACACTGGCTGTATTAGGCCGGATTTAGGAGGAAACAATGCCTGAAAACAAATATCGTTACGGCATCAGTCGCGCAGCGATCGCACCCATCACGATCACAGACGGGGTGTACTCCTACGGAGCGCCCATCAACTGGCCGGGTTCAACCGCGCTCACGCTGTCGCCGAAAGGCGATATCGAGCCGTTTGAAGCGGACAATATGGATTACGCCATGATCGACAAGAGCGAAGGATATGACGGCGAGCTGGAGACAGCGTACATCCCGGCCACGATTGCTGCGGCGATCCTCGCCATCACGGAAGACGCGAAGAAAGTCGCGGAGGAGTATTCGGGCCGGGTATACCCGCAGTTCGCGCTTTTGGCGCAGTTTCAGGGCGACGCGCACAACCGCAGAATTGCTCTGTACGACTGCGTGATCACCGCGCGACCGGAAATCGCGTCGAAAACCGGAAAGACCAAAACGCCTGACACGACGAAGGTCAAGTTTGCAGCGCGTCCGCGTGCGAGCGACAACCTCGTTCAGCGGTACACCAAGAGCGACACGGACGCGACCGTCTACGCAAACTGGTTTACGACGGTGCAGGAATCGGCGGCAGGAGCGTAAGAGCGTATGGAAAAGATTATAAAGATTTCGGGACAGGACGTCGGCTTCAAAGCGCCGGCGTCTTTGCCTGTACGCTACTACAACGCAACCGGCAGAGATTTGTTTGTTGATCTGCAGACGCTCGCAGACGGCACCGAAGAGGTTGAGACTAAGAAATTCGGCAAAAAGAAAGAGACCGAGGTCAAGCTCAACAAGAACTGGAACACCATGGTCTTCTACGGCATCGCGCACGCTATGGCGCGCGCGTTTGACGATTCTGTCAATCCGAATATTGAGGACTGGATTGATTCGTTTGAGCTGTTTCCGATCTTTCAAATTTTCGGAGAACTGCAACCGCTGCTGAACGAGAGCTTGCAAACGTCAAAAAAGTAGACGGCGACGGCGGACAAATCGATGTTCCCACGTATTTGCTGGTTGCAAAGCGCATGGGGTTTACCGTCGCCGAATTAGATCAAATCACGATCGGTTTATTTTTGGATGCTTGCCTTGAATCAACCGGTAATACGATCAAAAACGCAACGCAAGCGGACATAGACCGAATGTTTCCATTTTGAGAGGAGGTTGCCCTGTGGGTTATAACATCGGCCCGACCATCGCGGTCAAGGGCGACAAGGACTATTCCAGCGCGCTTCGTACGATCAAGGACAACATGAAGCTGGTCGCGTCCGAAGCTGCCGTCATGACGGCGCAGTTCGGCAAGAATAACACGTCGATCACCGCGCTCAAAACGAAGAGCGACGTGTTGAACCATGCCATGACCGAGCAGAAGAAAGCCGTCAACGAAGCGGAACAGGCGCTCAAGCGTATGGATGAGGCGGGAGTCAAACCGACTGATCGCGCATATGTGCAGATGAAAACCAACCTCAACAACGCCAAAGCCGCGCTGGAATCGACCAATCGTGAGATTCAGGAGAATGAATCGGCACTCAAAAGCGCGGGCCGCCAGACGCAGAGCTTCGGCGAAGGCTGGAAGAGCTTTGCCTCCGGAACGGGCAAGGTTGCGATCGGCGCGCTCAAGGGCATCGCCGTCGCGGCTGGCGCGGTGGCGGCGGCAACGGGTGCGGCGCTTGCCGCGGCACTCAAGGTTGCGTTCGGCTTCAACAAGGACATGGAGAACTACACCACAAACTTCGAGGTCATGCTCGGCAGCTATGAGCTTGCGGTCGACAAGACGAAGGAGCTCAAGCAGCTCGCCGCATCCACGCCGTTTGAAATGTCCGATCTCGCGCAAGGCACGCAAACGCTGCTCGCGTTTGGCGTTGCCAACAGCGAAAGCACGAGCTTGCTAAAGATGACAGGTGACATCGCGCTCGGCAACAGCGATAAATTTCAGCGGCTCAACACGGCGCTCGGCAAAGCAGAGAGTCTTGGCAAGCTGACCGGAGAAACGTATCAGCAGATGGTCGAGGCGGGATTCAACCCGCTCAAGATCATCTCCGAACAGACCGGCGAAAGCATGGAGAAGCTGCAAAAGCGCATGAGCGCTGGAAAGATATCAGTAGGTGAGCTGACCGGAGCGATGCAGATCGCGACCTCGGAGGGCGGACAGTTCTATGATGGCATGGCGAAAGCTGCGCAAACGACCGACGGCCTGAATTCGACGCTGACGGACAACGCAAAAGCGCTGGTGGGCAGCGTGCTCAAACCCATCACCGAGTCGATCCGCACAGACCTGCTGCCCGCGGCGATCGAGTATGTCGCGCGGCTTCAGGAGGCGTTTGACACGCAAGGATTCAAGGGACTGACCGAAGAGGCGGGCTACATTGCGCAGGAGATTACGCAAAAAATCAACGAAGCGATCCCTAAGGTCGTCGAGTCGATCTCCGGCAACCTGCCCGCGCTGGTCGGCATGCTGACGCAGACGCTGACTACGCTTGCATCTTCCGCGACGGCGGCGTTGCCCGCGCTGCTTCCGGTGCTGGTCTCGGCGGCGACGAGTCTGCTCTCGGCGGTGTTCGCGTCGCTGCAGCAGAATACAGCCGCCATTTCGCAGGCGGTCGTGCAGATCGTCATGATGGTGGCGACGTTTTTTACGGAGAACCTCCCGATTTTGATCGAAACGGGTTTGAACGTCGTAATCGCGCTGGCGCAGGGCATTGCGCAAAGTCTGCCGGAACTGATCCCCGCGATCGTCGCCATGGTGTTGGAGATTGTGAATGTGCTCACGAATCCTGATACGGTGATCGAGCTGAACAAAGCTGCGCTGCAGATCATCCTCGCAGTCACGCAAGGCTTAATTCTCGCGCTGCCGGAGCTGCTTGCGCGGCTGCCCGGCATAGTGCTGAACATTGCGGTTGGCCTGATCGAAGCGGCGCCGCAGCTCTGGGAGAGCGGCAAAGAACTGATCGCGCAGATGTGGGAAGGCATCGTGGCGCGGTTTTCTGAGGTGTTCCTCTCGATTGGAACGCTCGTAACCGAGAACATCACGCAGCCGGTCAAAGACAAGGTTTCGGACTTTTTTAATGTAGGCCGTGACCTGATCGTCGGACTCTGGAACGGCATTTCGGACAAGATTTCGTGGCTGAAATCACAGATCAGGGGACTGGTCAATATCATAAAGGGCTGGTTTACCGGCAAAGAGGGGTTCGATGAGCATTCGCCCTCTAAGTGGGCGTTTGGCGTGGGCTACTACATCACCAAAGCGATCGGACTTGGCACCGAAAGCGGCATCGGGGAAGCGCTGGCGGCGGCAGGCAACGTGATCAACAAAGTGAAGTCGACCATGTCCGGTTCCAGCGTCGAGCTGGATGTGAACGGCAATCCGACCGGCTCGTCCGGCGCGGGCGGCTCGCCGCAGTATGTGTTCCACATCTACGCGCGGGACAAAGAGACCGCATTGGAAGCTGCCGACGCGACGCTCGCGGCGTTTCAACGCGGCAGATGGGCGGTGTCCACATGAGAGATATCTTTACTTACGTGAATGACAACGGCGATTCGCTCGCGTTCAGCGCCGCGAACGGCTACCGGATCACGTCGATCACCGGCACGAGCGGAATCAGCGTCAACGCGAATCAGGCGCAGGGCATCGGGCAGATCGGGACGACCGTGCAATCGCGCGTCGTGCAGTCGGTACCCATGACGGTGACCGGTTATCTTTTCGGCTCCCGCGCGCAGATCGAAGCGAGCGCGGAGCGGCTCTTCGCGGTCGTGCTGCCGGATATCGGCGCGCGGCTCTATCACAACGGGACTTACTACCGGATTGTGACCCCAACCGCAACGCCCGTTGTCGACAACGCGCTGCGTTTTCCCGGCTTTCAGTTTTCGCTGCTGGCACCATACCCGTACTGGATGCTGGATCAGGCGACAAAGACGATTCTCACCGGCGTGCTGCCGCGGTTCAAGTTCCCATGGAACATTTCGCAGCCGTACCGCTTCGGCGAGGTGATCGATACCGCGTTTATCAACATACGAAACAGCGGACAGGTGGCGTGCCCGTTCACGGCGACGCTGAACGCGAAAGGGCCGGTGGTCAATCCACGGCTCGTTAATGCGATCACCGGCGAATATATGCAGCTCAACCGCACGATGGCGGCGGGCGAGCGGGTGACGATACGGATCACGCACGATCTGACCTATGTCACCTCGACGATCGACGGCGATATCCGCGGCGATCTGGAGATCGAGAATACGCTCGCTTCCATGGCGGTCGGCGACAACCTGATCAAGACGGAGGCGGACGAGGGCGCGGCGAACCTCGTCGCGAGCATCGACGTGGCAATCGAAAAGGTGGCGATTCTCACATGCTAGTGGCGTTCAACCCGGCTTTGACCGGATATCACGAAATCCGAGCGAATTCGTACCAGACGGAGGAGTGGTACAACGACGTCGGCAAATTCACCCTGATCGTACCGCCGACCAACTACAACATCCAGCATCTTGTGAAGGGCGCGATACTGTACCGCAACAAGATCAACCAGGCGATGGTGGTTACGCGCGTCTCGCCGGACACCTCGCAGGATCGAATCACGATCAACGGGTACACGACCAACTGGCTGCTCAACAAGCGGACGATCTCGTCTCCCGCGTCGATTTCGATGGTGGAGAGCGATATCTACGCCGCGATCAACGCAAACCTGCGTGACCTCCCGCATGTGGAGACAGGCGGTTTGCAAGCGTTGTTCGAGGCGTACAGCGCCATCCTTTTCGGTGGTCAGATGCTGGATGAGTTTATGCCTATCCTCGATGCAGTCGAGCTGGGCCAGCGGATGCGCTTCGACACGAAGACCCGCAAACACATCTTCGAAATCTATAAGGGGACCGACCTGACGAGCGGCTCCAAGGCCGTGATCTTTTCGGACGAGCAGGGTACCGCGCGCGATCTCAAGATCGAGGATGACGAGAGCCTGTTTAAGAATGTGATCTATGTGCTGGGTACGCTGACGGACGGTTCGACGATCGTCCAGACCGTCGGGACGGCGACCGGAGCCGATCGATACGAATACTGGCACGACTCACGGCTCAAACAGGAAAGCGACGAGCTGCTTTCGGCGTTTCAGGCGAGGCAGGAAGCGGCGGGCGCTGCTGAGATCGCTAAGCGTGTGCGGAGCCTTGGCTTCTCCGTCCGCGTCGATCCCGGCGAATACGGGGTCAAATACCGGATGGGCGACCGCGTGCGGTGCGTGTCCAAGCGATTCGGCGTGCAGTTCACCGCGATCATACAGGGCGTGAAACGCACGATTCAGGCGCAAAGCGAAACGGTGTCGATCGTGCTGGGTGAACCGGAAATCACAGTGATTGGAGAAATGAAACTGACATGGCGCAGATAAAGAGTTATCCCAACAACGTCAATGAGGAGATCGGCGCGGAAAGCGTCATGCGCTGGCACCACGGGCGGACGCGCGGCGTCTACGGCGCACCGGGTGAGTTGGCGGTCAAGGCGCTGACCACGCCCGGTATGGCGGTGACCGTTTCGGACGGCGGCGGCTGGCTGACGGATGCAAACGGTAACGGCATCCATTTCTGGAACGATATCTTCGCGGTGACGGCAAGCCTGCTGGAGCTGCCGGTCGCGACCGCGGACGGCGTACTCAACAGGATCGATCGCGTGATCGTCGAATGGTCGACGCCGAACTATACGCAGCTGCCGGAGATCAAGATTCTCAAAGGTACCAACGCGGTTTCTCCGGTCGCTCCCGCGCTGACGAACGACGCATCCCTGCGGCAAATCTCGCTCGCACGGATCAGCGTTGCGGCGGGTACGCTCGCCATTACGGCTGGAATGATCACGGACGAGCGGCTTGATCCTGCTGTCTGCGGGATCGTGACGGAGTCGACCGAGGTCGATACCTCCATGGCGGTCGCGCAGTTCAATGAAATCCTCGGTGAGGCGCAAGACCTCGTCAACGACCTGCAGGGCGAAGCGGTGATCGACCACGCGGCAACGCACGAGCCGGGCGGGGACGATGTGGCGAAATTCGTCTACTACGGTGGGGCGCAGGTGCTCACGGACGCAGAAAAGGCACAGGCGCGCTCAAACGTCAGCGCGGAGGCCGCGCGGTTGCAGTTTATCAATACCGTCGTGGACAACGCGGCGTTTGTGTCGAATGCGACTTACGCGGATTTTCCGTATCGGACGGCAGTAACGCTCGCTGGCGTTCTTTCCACCATGGTACCGCATGTGGTTTTCGGCGCGGTGGACGCGATCAGCGGAATCTTCGCGCCCGTGGCGGCTTGTTATGACGGCGGAATCAATCTCTACGCTTCTGAAGTACCGGCAGCGGACATCACGATCCCGACGATCATCTGCTGGAGGTGAGCCGAACATGAAGCTGGAACGAAACAGAGCAGAGCGACGGAACAAGCACGGTGTTTCAATTCTTTATAACGGGGTTCCATACTTGATCTTTGCCGCGCTTGCAGCAGGCTTTTTGCTTGGTGCGCCGCAACAGGCGGCAACATCCGCAATCACGCAATCGGACAAAAGCACGGTATCTGTTGTGGAACGCAAGCAACTGCCGTTCGCTCTTGCAGGCTACCTCGGCAAAACCAACAGCGTGCTTTCCAGAGGCTTCACCGAGGAAGACTTCACCTTCACCGGATCAAAGACTTGGGTGGACGATGGAGACGGAAACTTTCGTTTGAAATTCCTCTCGAGCGGCACGTTCACGCCGAAAAAGAAAATCAAGATCGATATCTTTCTCGTTGGCGGTGGCGGCGGCGGGAGAAACGGAATAGCAAACAGTAACGCTGGCGCTGGCGGTGCGGGTGGATATGCCGGAACTTGGAGAAATATAACACTTGCTGCAAATCAAGCCTATACAGTAACGATTGGCGCAGGTGGAGCGGCGAATGGTGGAACAGGCGGGACAACTTCTATATCGGGACCAGGGATTCCCACAATGTCCAAAGCCGGTGGCACTCCCGGTGTTGCTTTTTATTATGGCGGCAACGGCGGTTCCGGCGGAGGCGGATCTGTTGGCGCTGGTGGTAGTGACGGAAGCAACGGTGGCAGCAACTACTATGGAACGGGACAAGGGACAACGACTCGCGAGTTCGGAGAAGCAGGCGCAGCGCTTTATGCTGGCGGCGGTGGTTCTGGTGGCTCAATCAGTAATGGAGCCGCTGGTGGTGACGGTGGTGGCGGCGCTGGCGGCAGCGCACCAACCTATAGCGGTACCGCCTACGGTGGAGCTGCTGGTACCAATAATCTTGGCGGCGGCGGTGGTGGCGGCGGCTCTACAACAAAATCTGGCGGAGCTGGCGCGGCTGGCGGTTCTGGAATAGCTGTGATACGCAACGCAAGATAAGGAGGGTTATATGGGGCCGAGAACATTCGCGCTGATTGAAAACGGTGAGGTGGTCAATATCATCTCAATGTACGCAAAGAACCTGACGGACTTTCCAAACGCGGTTCTGGCGACGGATCGCCCGGTTACGATCGGGGATCGGTACGAGAACGGCGTTTTCCTGCGGGACGGCGTTCCAATACTTACATATGAAGAGATCGCCGCGACAGCGCAACCGCCGGACGAAATACCGGCAGATCAGACTTGAGCCAGACGGCTCTTTTTTATTTGGAGTGATTTCCGCTGACGGCGGGACCAGGAGGGGAAACCTATGGAGGCAATCGAACGCAAGGAGTACGAGGTGCAGAAGCGGCTCTGCGACGACCGGTTCAAGCGGGACAAGGAATCAATTGCGCAGAACGACACAGCAATCGCGAACCTCACGCGGCTCGTGACCGAGATGGCGACCATGCAGAAACAGTCCATGGCGCAGACCGCAGATCAGGAAACGCGCATCCGGGCGCTGGAGAACAAAGGCGGCATCTGGCTCGACCGGATCATTTCGCTCGCGCTGGGTGCGCTGATTGCATTTCTTGCGTCGCTTGTGCTTTAGGAGGAGGACTGGATGAATATTCAAATCGGGCACGGTGTTATGGACGAGAAGGGCAAGACGATTGGTTTAACGCCCGGCGACCAGACCGGCAAAGAAATCGCGCTCAGTACTTGGTACGCAAAGAACAAATCCGGACGCGTGTGGCAATACTACCTCGAATGCACGGAATCTGCCATGGCGGCGCGCGCGGCGCAGTACATGGAGCAGATCTGCGAGGACAGCGGATTTGGCTACTCGCAGGGTAAAACGCAGCGCTGGGACGGCTACCGCTCGATCAAGGCAAACGGCGGTGTGGTTTCCGGCGCGCATGGCGATTTCGATTGCAGCACGCTGGTGATCAGTTGCTACGTTCTTGCAGGCTTGGACATGGCTCCGGACGGCTACACGGGCAACATGCGCGCGAAGCTGCTCGCGACAGGAAAGTTCAAATCTTACAGCGACAGCGCGCACATCGGTACCGACAAGCTCGCCAAACGAGGCGGCATCTACCTGCGCAATGGTCACACACTCATGGCGCTAGAGGATGGCAGCGGCGCAAGCGGCGTGACTGAAGCTAGCGATCTCAAGGTGGTCGGCAAGATCATAGTCGATGAGATCAACAAGTGGTGCAACGTGCGCAGCGGGCCAGGGATGGAGTACACGATCATCGGCAAAGCAAAGAAAAACGATGTCTACAGCGTGTACGGCGTCGTTGAGGACTGGTACCAGATCGATTACAGCGGTTCGGTGGGCTACCTCTACGGTGATCTCGCCTCCGAAGTGCTGCCCGGCAACGTGTGAGGCGCACGTATGGCGAAGATACCGACGCTGACGAAGTTTATCGTCCTGTCCATGGCGGCAATCACGATCTATACCGCGGTGCTGCTGTGGCTGCGGGTGCGGTACGACTTCTGGATCGACACGGAGTATTCCCGCCTCTGGTACGGCTTCTGGGGATCGGAAATCTTCCTCTGCTCCGGTCTCAAAACGGGCAAACTGCTCCTGAATCGCGCAAACCCGTTCACGGGACAAAGCAATACAACAGACACCAACAGCGACGACGCTGTGGGATAAAGAAAAGGAGAACAATTATGGATTTGGCAAATTTGATTATTCTGGCGCTCTTTGTAGAGGCAATCGTGCAGACCATGAAACCCATCTGGGACAAGACGGCTGGGAAGATCACCACCGCGGAGATTGTGAGCATGGCAATCGGCGTTGTAATCGCCGTGGTGGCGAAGATCAACTTCCTCGAGGGTGTGGTCGACGCAACGCAGCCGGTACTGCTGTATCTGCTATATGCGCTCACCGGTGTAGCGCTGGGCAGAGGTCCGAGCTTTGTGCATGATTTGTGGGAAAGAATAAAAATGATAGCGGTTAAGTGAGCCTTGAATAAATACACTTTCAAAGTTAGAGCTTAGTTTCGAGCGAGCAGCGTCGATGATTTTTTGCAGACAAAAATCATCGACGCTATTGAATAGAATAGCACAAAAAAACACATGCAGTAGTATATGAAAATTAGTTCTCGAGAATCCTTATATAACTTTGGAGCATCTCTCTTATTTGAAGACTTATCTGAGATTCAGAAGCAAAAACTAAATTAAGAACATATAAAGTGTCGTTGGCAAATCGTAATAGCAATTGTTTTTCAGATACACAGATGCGTTTCTGAATTTCGGATGTATTGTTAATTATTGCGTCTAGGGCATCTATATATACTTTATCGTAATGGCAGCAGTTTGGCGAAATCTCTATTGTTGGCTTTAAAAGCGAGAAATTCGTAATGATGTAGTCTGTTTTTTCATCATCATTCATAACTTGATATTCCTTCGCAATATAGATGGGCTTTAAGTCGGATCGAATAAGGAATTGGAGGTACATCAAAATTCCATAATGTCCTAAAACTCTCTTGCGGAAATAGGCTTGACTTTCAATATATAATACTGAGTCTTTTTGGGAACATAGCTTTTCAACAATTGCCTCAGGATCCTGTACCCAAACTTGATTATCACTTCCGGAGCACTCCTGACAAACGAACTTGATATATTTGTTCAATACTTCTATGTCTTGAAAATCTCCATTACTAATATGTGCACAAAACAACTTCTTAGTACTATTATATTCTTCTGTACACCTTGAAATAGTTGAGCTTGTTAAGTAATACAAAATGGGCAACCCCTTAAATACATAACAACTGTTAAGTAATGTTTGCGCGACTTTAGGGCATTTTTCCAGATACTGAGCTGCATTTAGTTGTATATACTTATAGTATAACAAAAATACCGTATCTTTCGAATATGAAGCAAGCCAATTGTCAATGGTGATATCAGCACCTTGGTTTAGTACTTCTTCTAGTATTACACCGTCTACAAAAACCGAGATTAATTCCCTCACTATCCTAGAAATAGCTGTACCAATAAATTGTTCATTTATTAGTTGTTGAATTGACGATAATATTTTTCTGAAGTCGATCTCATCAATAATGTTGTTTCTAAGTGTAAACATTTCCAGAATAAACGATTCAATATTCCTATATTTAATACAAGAAGACATCTGAACTAGATTATTGATTATATTAATCTTATAAATCTCCATGAAAGCCTTAATCTGTTCATTAATAACCTTTGGTTTTAACACGTTTTGTATTGATAGAAGGTAACCGAAAATTCCGGATGAAGGCTCTTTATAGCTTGTTAGTATATCTACTAAGTATTTCACATCATCATTAAAGTAGTTAGTTAAGCCAACTTGAAAGTTCATAAGAAAAATCATCCGGAGCAAGCTGCTGCCAATTCCTAAGTACGTACTTTGGACAACTCCTTCTGATGAGAGACGTAACGTTAATATAGCTGCTGCAAAAATTAGTGTTGCGCTTCCATAAGCATCACATCTTGTAGTAATCATAAGAAGGTGATGAGTACGTTGAACAGTCTCGGGGTTTGTTATGCATTGAATCAGAGAAGAACAGATTGATTGCATGCTTTTATTTGATGGATAGCAGTCGTTTATGCTTTGAATCAATTCGCGAATAACAATAATGGTAAATTTCTTGAATAAACTAATATCTAGGGGCAATTTTTGAGCTTTTTTTATGTACTTATCAAAAATGTCATTATTAGCAACATCAGCGCTTAAGAATTGGATTTTCTTACTATCATTTCCGTTTGTAGCTGAAATACAAAACAAGTCGAACATTGAATTGAAATAGTTAATTACGATTTGCTCATTTAAAATTACTAGATTCCTATAGTACTCGTCTCGCTGGGAGTTTGTCATTCCTAGTAAACCAAATGAGTTTGGAGTTCTGCTTACTTGAAGGCTTGTACTAATGGTTTTTCTTTCTTGTACTGCTTTTGATAATATAATTGAATGGTCAATAATGGAGTCATAGCTCTCATCCGGATTAAGCAAAACACAGCTAGTTGCAGCCTTCAGGATTGAACTCTCCGAGAATATATTTGCATCCGCAAGTAAACTTGGCAAGGAGACATAATAGATATCAATAAAACTGTTAATGATGAAAGGCATATGCCAATATATTTCGCATCTATCGCATAAATCAAGGATCGAACAGATTATGCATACCCAGTCTCTACTATGGAAGGAGTCGCGCCAAGATGGATCATTACTAGAAATAGCAGTGGAAATAATATCATATAGTTGCCGGCTAACAGAGATACTTCGATGCTCAATCATCGCTGCTTCGCATTTTACTACTTTTGATAGAATTAGCTGCTGATACCTTTCGTCGATTATAACCTCTCGTCTTAAGCTGCTGCAAGCGAGTATATCTTCAAAATATCCAGCGAAATTGTTCAAAATGAGAACAATTAGTTTCGGCAATTGACCAAAAATACTCTCGTCCTCTATTTGAAAGAACAGTTTGAGCGAAAGAGCATTATCAATCCTGTCAAGTTCGGTAGGTTGATTGCGGTTTATACGGAATAGGTTTTCCCAAGCTTTTGTTGGAATATCACCAAGATAAGTGCAGTACAAATCGGCAACGAAAAAAATTAGTGTAATTATATTAACTTGGAAGTTTTCTTTTCGCCATTGCTCTGAGAAATCGGTAACCCTTTTATACATTGGTATGAGGTCTGCAGAAGCCTTTCCCATCTGATAATCAACAACATAGTCAAGGCCAAGCATCTTTAGACCTGGATTTTTAAGCATGTTTGCGCTGTAACGAAGCTCTTTAGCAAATTCAGTTTTCTGATTATATGTTAAAGGTTTTAAGTAATACTCTCTTCTTTCAGCGTCTTTTCGTCTTTGATTTGCGAATTTCTCGTAGGTTTCGTCGTACTCGGAGAAAATGAACCAGAACTGTTTTTTAGGAATACTATCGAGATATTTTCCTATAAGATACTGATGTGGCGGTGATAACTTGTTGAAACCTCGCAATAAAAAACATTCCTTTCGATAATTAAACGAGGCATATGAGAACTCAAAATCCGCGGGACCAAAGAAGTCCGCAAATTTCTCGAATTCTTCGTCATTAAAACTAGCAACCATATCAACTAATTCTCTATACCGCATCTCCCGTTGTTTATAATGGTGCTTGATCAGATAAATTACGAGCACAATAAAAACAATAGCAGTTAACACGAATAAAGGGATCATTATAGTATTAAACATATCGGAAAGATATTGCTTCAATGGGGTCAGACCAAAAATACTAGTGATCAGGGTTAACAAGCCAACAAATATAGTAATGCAAAACTGCATTGATGATTCTTGTATTTTGAGTGTAGAGTCCCAATTTCCGTATGTTTTTGCAGCGTTAATTAGGCTTTCTTTTTTAATCCAATCAAACGGATTATTACTGTGGACCTCAATCTCATCAACTTGGTATTGACCAACAGACATATCTTCGACTAATTGTTGCGCAGCATATTTCCCATCGTACGACTCATGCAACACATAGAATATTACTGAATCTTCATTTGAGAGCGAATATGCATTATCGAGTTGATGTTTTGATTCGCAAATTAGATCGAGTAATTTTACTGCTTTTGCATCCCCTCTTTTAATTGCTGATATGATCGAATAATCGTTCTTTAGTTTTGCGATCTCTCTTTTTGGAAATCCCGTTTTATCAATTTTCATATTACAGTCCCCCTCTAATAGATAAACAAAGTTTGAATTATGACAGGTTGTCAAACAACTATATATGGACTTCTAGTTAAACCGAACCGCGGCTCATTTTCCGGGAGCATGAAGGAGATGCAACCTGATTCAAGACTTTCTTTAAATGATATTTAACGTTCGACGGATTAGAGAGGTAACTCTCGTGCCAATTTACAGGCTTCTCATATCACCGATGTTCGTGAATTTATTACATAAGAATTTGTTACGGAAAACTCAACATGTAATTGCGGAGTTGGTTAATTAATCATGCTGTGAGATTTGTTTCAGCGAATAGATATCCCTTTAATTGCTTTATGTTACCTAGATAAGTATTTGATGCTTTTCGCATAGATGAGATCAATAATATTACTGGATATTTTGAATAGAAAATGTGGATTATTGATATTGCTCATCAGTTTCGCATTCACATTTTATATTTGTAAATCAGTTTACTACAATTTTGAAAAAATGTCACTATTTTAAATGGTGATTTTTAAACAATCAGGTCAATTAGTTTATTAGATTTTGGATGCACTCAACTTGAGAGAATCAGTATCAAAGTTGATTATTTCCCTTAAGAGTCCCCGCTTTTTATGGGGATAGGTCAATTCTGCATTGCGAAACACTGGCCATTTCTGTATAATTAAAACGATAATATTCAAATCTTAATTGTAGCAATTGGAGAATCACATGGCCGAACAAAACACCGCCAACATCGGGTTTGAAAAGCAAATTTGGGATGCCGCATGCGTGCTGCGCGGAAATCTTGACGCATCGGAGTATAAGCAGGTCGTGCTCGGCCTGATTTTTTTAAAGTACATTTCGGATCGCTTTGACGCAAGATATCAACAACTCATGGATGAAGGTGAGGGCTTTGAGGAGGATATCGACGAATACACCTCGCAGGGTGTCTTTTTCGTTCCGCAAGATGCGCGCTGGAAGAACATTGCAGATGCGGCGCACACCGAGGAGGTCGGCACGACGATCGACAACGCCATGCGCGCCATCGAGAAGGCAAATCGCAGACTAAAGGATATTCTGCCGAAGAACTTTGCGCGTCCGGAGCTAAACAAGCGACGGCTTGGCGAGGTGGTCGATCTCTTTACCAACATTCGCATGATGGATCACGGTTCGGAGAAAGACATCCTCGGTCGAACCTATGAATATTGCCTGACCAAGTTCGCTGAACAAGAAGGGAAGCGAGCCGGTGAGTTTTTCACGCCTTCCTGCGTTGTGCGCACTATCGTTGAAGTGCTGGAACCATTTCATGGTCGTGTTTTTGACCCCTGTTGTGGAAGCGGCGGCATGTTTGTGCAGAGCGCAAAGTTCATCGAAAACCACAGTGGAAACATCAATGACATATCTGTGTACGGTCAAGATAGCAACCCGACCACTTGGAAGATGTGCACTATGAATCTTGCCATCCGCGGCATTGAAGCCGATCTTGGCAAATTTAACGCAGATTCATTTACAGACGATTGCCATCCTACTCTAAAGGCAGATTTCGTCATGGCAAATCCTCCATTTAACCTGAGCAATTGGGGCGCTGACAAACTCAGCGGCGACAAGCGCTGGGCATATGGCATTCCGCCCGCGGGCAACGCAAACTATGCCTGGCTCCAGCATATGATCTATCACCTTTCGCCCAACGGTAAGATGGGCTGCGTTCTGGCGAACGGGTCGCTAAGCTCGCAGAGCGGCGGCGAGGGAGAAATTCGCAAGAACCTAATTGAGGCCGATCTGGTGGAGTGCATCGTTGCCATGCCACCGCAGCTCTTCTATACTACGCAGATTCCCGTTTCGCTGTGGTTCATGAGCCGAAATAAAAAGCAAAAGGGTACGACTCTGTTCATCGACGCGCGAAAGCTCGGCACAATGGTGACGCGCAAGCTGCGAGAGTTGACGGATGCGGACATCGCGCAGATCGCCGATGCCCACCGAGCGTTTGTCGCGGGGACGCTGGAGAACGTCAAGGGCTTCTGCGCTGTGGCGACGACGGAGGAGATCAAGAAGCAGTACTATATCCTCACGCCCGGGCGGTATGTGGGTATTGAGGATGTGGAGGACGACGGGAAACCGTTTGACGAGAAGATGCGGCGGCTGACGGAGGAATTGAGCGGGTTGTTTGAGGAGTCGCATCGGTTGGAAAAAGAGATAAAAGTCCAACTCAACAAGTTTCTCGATATTGGGTGATATAAGTGAGTAGCCAGATTAGTGTTTTTTTCGACACAAACTTCTTAGAAGCTCGACATGAAGCTGGAAAGCTTCAGCTTTCTTCTATTCGACTTAATATTGAGTTTTATAAGACACTAAGATTTATCAAGGATAAATCACTTGAAACTCAAGTTGAGATTTGTATACCTGAAGTCGTATGGCTTGAATTACGAGAGCATATGAGAGCGCAGTTTTGTTCCGATTATCAAAGCCTAGAGAGTAATGTGCAAACATATAAGAAGACATTTGGAGATTTGTGTGATTTGCAATATTCATTTGGGGATTATACAAAAGAGAATTATCAAGATTACTTAAGTCAAATAGAAACCACTTTTTTTGACAGCTCGGAGCTTGAAATAAAAGTAATTAGATACCCGCGAGAAACTCACGTACTTGAATATCTTGTTGGAAAAGCAATTCGAAAAGAAAGGCCGTTTTTTCAGGCAAATGGTGGAAAGAAACAATATAATGATGCTGGATTCAAAGACGCACTGATTGCTATAACAATTGAAGAATACTGTAGGGTAAAGGATAGTAAGGGCGTACTAATAACGGAGGATCAAGGATTTCCAGAAATAGTAAAGGATTTCAGCTTGTTTACTATTGCCAAATCCGCTGATGAGCTTACAACTCTACTTGCTGAAATATTTGGGTTGACCACAGAAGCAATTGTCCGTCGTATATTCGAAGATAATGAGTATATTAAGGATCGCATTTTAAAAGAGCTGGATATAATAAACGATGATAGCGTAACACGTTATCAGATTGGTCAAATAACTTCAATAGATGAATCGAATTTCATTGTACCATTAACAGTAACAGCGAATGAAGTAAAGTACTTAGTTAATCTACAATACGATACACAAGCAAATGATATAGTAGATTTGCGATATGAAATAAGAAACGAGTAAAGGCAAGAAATGGAACAAATAACCGTAAGTTTATCAGAGCTTGGCGAAATTGTTGGAGGAGCAACTCCCTCAACAATCAATGAAGAATATTATAATGGGGACATTCCTTGGATTACACCAAGGGATTTGTCTGGTTATAGCGATCGTTATATCGCGCACGGCGAACGATTAATTTCTCAAGAAGGCTTCAATAGTTGCTCGACAAAAATGTTACCAGCTGGCAGTGTGCTATTTACGTCAAGAGCTCCAATTGGATATGTTGCGATAGCAAAAAACGATCTCTGCACGAATCAAGGGTTTAAGAGTATTATCCCGTTTGATATGACAGAATCTTTATTTATATATTATTTACTAGTATTTTTCAAAGATACTATTGAGGCAACGGCCAGTGGGACAACTTTCAAAGAAGTATCTGGTAGTGTTATGCGTCAAATTAAAGTGAGCATTCCAGAATCACACAACTCAAGAATTGCAATCGGCACTGCCCTTTCATCCCTCGACGACAAAATCGAGCTAAACAACCGCATCATCGCCAACCTCGAAGCGCAGTCGCAGGCGATCTTCAAAAGCTGGTTCGTGGACTTTGAGCCGTTTCAGGATTGCGAGTTTGAAGAGAGCGAGTTGGGGTTGATTCCGAAGGGGTGGAGGGTTGGAACCTTCAGCGAGATTATCGAAAAGCTGATCCCGGGAGACTGGGGGAAAGATAGCCCTGAAGGGAATAACACGCAAGAGGTTTTTTGTATCCGAGGCGCAGACATACCAGAAGTTCGTAATGGCAACAAAGGGGAAATGCCTATTCGATATATTCTCCCTAAAAACTTTGTATCAAAGCAGCTAGAAGAGAATGACCTTGTAACTGAAATATCAGGTGGCAGTCCGACGCAATCTACAGGCCGAATTGCTCTGATCACCAAATCATTGCTAGGTCGATATGACAAACCGATGATTTGCACTAACTTCTGCAAAGCTGTGAAACCAATAGCGGGATTTGCAGCGTTTATCTACTACTATTGGCAATATTTATATGATCTAAATGTTCTGTTCTCATATGAGAATGGAACAACCGGCATCAAGAATTTAAACATTAATGGATTTGTGGAAGTTGAATCAATTGTAATACCCGATGATCCAACTGCAAGTAAATTCAATGATATAGTGATGGAGTTTCAAGAGACTGTGTTTTCACTTGGCAAGCAGAATGAACAACTTGCATTGATTCGCAATGCCCTGCTCCCCAAACTCATGTCAGGGGAAATTGAAGTGCCGGTGGAGGGGTGAAGTATGGATAGTATAATTTATGTTGCTGTCCCGCGTGACTGGTTCGACTATTTAGCGACTGGGGCTACTTTGTTGCTTTCTGTGATAGCAGTAGTCATTGCCGTGGGGACTGCGAGAAGGCAGAATAAAATTGCCCTGTTTAAAGAACGATATGATACATTTCAAATCATTTACCTCTTCTTTCATGCTTGGGAGGCAAGTTTACAATACTCCTCGAATAGAAAAGATGAAACTGTCGCTGCATTTGATGATCACAACATTTTCATATATTTCTTTTCAAAAGCTCTAGCTAATATAAGCCCGGATTTGTTAGTGAATGATTTCGAAAATATTGATGGTGATGTTGTCTATAGTCATCATATGAATATATTGTTTCATATTCACAGACTTGACAAACTATTCTGGCTTTCGAATATTGATCGAGAGTATATTCGGAAAATTGAGGACGGATATATTGCAATTTCTTCGAAAGCTAGCGATGAGCAAATTGCTAGATCTGAAAAAGAGCCATATAGAGATAAAGATTTCTTAACAAGAATGGTGATTGCAGCTAAGTCTATTGAGTTTATAGATTTATTGAAATCGTATAAGAATTTTCTCAAATCTCTGGAAAATCAAGTGAACGTTAGCAAGTTTTTGTGAGGTAACCACCATGCCCTTCAGCGAATCCAACTACGAAAACGGCATCCTCTCCTTGCTGGAGAACCTTGGCTACACCCGCCTCTACGGGCCGGACATCACGCGCGACTACCGCGACGCGCTCTACGAAAGCGCGCTTCTTGCCGCACTGCCCGCCGTTAACCCAGACCTCCCGTCGGAAGCCCTCGAGGACGCGGTACGCCGCATCAAGGATCTCTGCACAGGCAGCCTCGTCCAGAAGAACGCCGTCTTCATGAACTATCTGCAAAACGGCGTTCCCGTGAAATACTTCCACAAAGGCGCGGAGAGAAGCGGCCTCGTCTACCTGATCGACTACAAGCAGATCAAGCGAAACACATTCTATGCCATCAACCAGTGGACGTATGTCGAGCGCTCGGAGAAGCGTCCGGACATCGTCCTCTTTGTCAACGGCCTGCCGCTGGTGGTCATCGAGCTCAAGTCTCCCTCCCGTGTGGAGACGGACGCCTCGGAAGCCTACCGCCAGATTCGTAACTACTTGCAAGAGATACCGTCGTTCTTCGATTACAACGCGTTTTGCGTGATCAGTGATCAGGCGTTGAGCAAGGCGGGCACGATAACCGCAAAAGAAGACCGCTTTATGGAGTGGAAAACCAAGGACGGCATCGGCGAAACGAAGCTTTTCGCGGATTACGAAACATTCTTTGAAGGCATGCTGGAGCCCGCGCGGCTCTTAGACATCATCAAGAACTTCGTCTGCTTCTCGGAGGAGACAGAGGGCACGGCGAAAATCCTCGCCGCATATCATCAATACTTCGCAGTGAAAAAAGCGGTGGAGCGCACGCGACAAGCCTCCGAAACGGACGGCAAGGGCGGCGTGTTCTGGCATACGCAGGGGAGCGGAAAGTCGCTCTCCATGGTGTTCTATGCGCATCTGCTGCAACAGGCGCTCGCTTCGCCTACCATCGTTGTTCTAACCGACCGGAACGATCTGGATGACCAACTATTCTCCCAGTTCAGCAAGTGCAGCAATTTTTTGCGGCAAACGCCGATCCAGGCAGACAGCCGCGCGCATTTAGTGGAGTTATTAGAGGGACGCGCGGCAAATGGAATCATCTTCACTACCATGCAAAAGTTTGAGGAATCCGCAGAACCGCTTTCTACACGGCGAAACATCGTCGTCATGGCGGATGAAGCGCACCGTGGGCAATACGGCTTTGAGGAGAAGGTTGATCCAAAGACTGGACGTGTGCAAATTGGCTCCGCGCGCATCATTCGGGATAATCTACCGAACGCGACGTATATCGGCTTCACCGGGACGCCGCTCAACCACCTGAAGGACAAGGACACGCGCGCGGTATTTGGCGACTATATCGACATCTATGACATGACGCAGGCGGTGCTGGACGGCGCGACAAAGCCTGTCTATTACGAGAGCCGCGTGATCAAGCTCAAGCTCAACCAGAAGGCGCTGGAGCTCATTGACAAGGAATATGATCGCCTTGCTGAGAATGCGGAACCTTACGTGATCGAGCAGAGCAAGCGCGTGCTCGGACGCATGGATGCGGTACTCGGCGCGGACGAGACGATCGACTCGCTGGTACGGGATATCATTGAACATTATGAGAACTATCGCGCGAACCTGCTCACCGGCAAGGCGATGATTGTTGCTTACTCACGCTCGATTGCGATGAAAATCTATCGTCGCATCCTCGCGCTTCGCCCGAATTGGACGGACAAGGTGAATGTCGTCATGACTTCCGGCAACGATGATCCGGAGGACTGGCGGCAGATCATCGGCAATAAGACGACCAAAGCGGAGCTTGCTAAGCGCTTTAAGGACAACGCAGATCCGTTTAAAATCGCGATCGTGGTCGATATGTGGCTCACAGGATTTGACGTGCCGTCTCTTGCGACGATGTATGTCTACAAACCCATGGCGGGGCATAACCTCATGCAGGCTATCGCACGCGTGAATCGCGTCTTTGGCGAAAAGGAAGGCGGACTTGTCGTAGATTATGTGGGCATCGCAGCAGCTCTGAAGCAGGCGATGAACGATTATACACAGCGCGATCGCAGCAACTATGGCGAGATGGATATCGCGAAAGCATCATACCCGAAGTTTAGAGAAAAGCTTGAGGTCTGCCGAGGATTAATACACGGGTTCGATTATGCGCACTTCCTGAATGGCACGGATCAGGAGCGCGCGAAACTTATCACCGGCGGCGTAAACTTCCTTCTTGCGCTCAATAAGGCAAAAGAGAAGGAAGCGTTTGTGAAGGAAGCACTTCTTCTCCGTCAGGCGCACTCGCTCTGCGGCAGCATGACGAACCGCGAGCAGCGTTTTGAAGCCGCATTCTTCGAGTCTGTCCGAACGCTACTGGTTCGCTTCATGACCGGTGGTTCCGGTGGCAAGCCTTATTCTCTCAACGAAATAAACGCGCGCATCAACGAACTGCTCAAGGCAAGCGTTCAGAGCAGTGGCGTGATCAATCTGTTCTCGGATGTGAAGGAGTCGCTCTCTCTGTTTGATCCGAAATTCCTTGCAGAGATCGCGAAGATGAAAGAGAAGAATCTTGCGATTGAGATTCTGCGCCGCCTCATCGCCGATCAGGTTACAGTCTATAAGCGCACCAATCTGGTCAAGTCGGAGAAGTTCTCCGAAATGATCCAGCGTACGATGAATGCGTATTTCAATGGCTTGTTGACCAACGAAGAAGTCATCGCAGAATTGCTCAAGATGGCCGACCTAATGGCACAAGCGAGCGCAGAAGGAGCACAGCTGGGGTTAACAGCAGAGGAGACCGCGTTTTACGACGCGCTGACTAAACCGGATGCGGTCAAGGACTTCTATCAAAACGATGAGCTCGTCGCGATCACAAAAGAACTCACTGATATGCTTCGCAAGAGCCGTACCATCGACTGGCAGAAGAAAGAGACCGCGCGCGCAAAGATGCGCAGCATGGTTAAACGCCTTCTCAAGAAGCATCATTATCCACCCGAAGGGATGGAAGATGCGTTGAGCATTGTGATCAGCCAGTGCGAGATGTGGACGGAGAATGCTTCGGATTTGGGAATCGGTTAATTTGAACATTACAAATAGAAATCTTTCCATTGTAGTTTTGATAATCGAAATTATACAAATAACTACATCTATTAAACGATTGTATATTAGTAAGCAGCTGCTTCTTATATTGTATATGATATTTGGAGGTTGATTATGGAGAATAACAATACGAGAACCATAAGTTTCAATAAGAAGAAACTTCTCGACGGTACAATCTCAGCATTGCTATTATCGACCGGATTAGTTGCCTTAGTCTATGGATATAACATAGGATATAATTCTTTTTATGGGATACCACTCAACTTTACTACACCATCAGTTGTTGGAATAGTGCCGAAAGTAGATCTTCTGTATATTCTCGCATGGGTAATACTTTGTGTAATATTCATATCACTAGTTATTATGTTGTTTATTCGGCATACACCAACCGTCGTCTTTAATAGAGTTATACCTAATGCCACTTCGCAATCAATGATATTCATTATAACGGTGATGAGTTTAGGGCTAGTAATCTCAATAATAAATTTCATATGTAAAAAAGATACGACTTTATTGTTTACTACTTCAATATATTTCTTGTGCGATGTTTTTCTATTCATTATATATTGGAGCGCGAAAAAGAAGCAGACCGAGTATCAAACTAGAGACGAAGAAAATGATGAGAGTAATTATTCGGATGAGGCATTTAGAAAGGTGATTGTTCAGGGATTTAGAGTTGCTCTCCTAGCGGTAGGATGTGCACTCATCTTTTGCATAGTCTTTTTTTTAACATATTTCTATGGGGCAAAAGCGGCATCAGAACAAGAAGTTTACTACTTCGCAGAACCGGATTATATTCTTGTGACAGTTTATAATGATTATGGTCTGATAGTTCGTGTATATATGCCTGAAGGGCAACAATCTTTTTGTGTGGGAGGAGATTATAAATTCGTACCACTTGACCAACTAAGCTTTTACCTTGTAAGAAGTGGAACGATGCAAAGTCCATATGGTCTACTATACTTCTTCAACAGAGCGGTTGAGTAAACCGTGAAATAGTTCGTAGAATGTAATAATAAGAAAAATTGAATCTAGCATTTCAAGAATGTCCACGTAAAGTCTTTTGTACGATTTTGATTTCACATATAATCCCCTAACTTCATAAAACACACGTAACTAATGTCAGCAAGAAGTACTAGTGATAAAGTATTGTTCAGGTATTCTCTTAACGTATAAACTGAATCTTGATATACTCCCAAATCTATATGCAGAGTTTCGAAGTCAGCGTATAGGAGGCTATTAGGTTTCAACGTCGATTTCATTGATGTTAAATTGCGGGAAAGTTTTCGCAATAAAAACGATAAACTCAAGATCAGAATATCTTTTTATCAAGCACATGGATACATATTAGTTAATTAGTTATTTAGTACTACCTATACGACATTGCATGTCAAGTGCATTTAAAGATGGCATAAGGGCTTATTTCGCGTATAGCCAACGAGAAATCAACATTTTTCTAAATCTTGTCACTGGCTTGACCTTTACTTTAATATCCCCCGCACCCCACAACCTCTCACAATCACACCCTAATTCACGCATTCAGATCCCGCTTCCTTGACCTCCTAGCGCCCCAAATCACCCATTCCCATCCAACTGGGTTACCAAACGGGTTTTTGGGATACCAAAAGAGCCGATAACCTTAGAAGTTATCGGCTCTTTTGGTGGTCGGGGTGACTGGATTTGAACCAGCGACCTTTTGGTCCCGAACCAAACGCGCTACCAAACTGCGCTACACCCCGAAAAAAATGGAGCCAATGTGGGGACTCGGACCCCAGACCTGCTGATTACGAATCAGCTGCTCTACCAACTGAGCTACATTGGCAACTCATGCTTTTCAATTATAGGTAAATGGCACTTTGGTGTCAAGATATTTATGTCAAATTATTCCGTCAAAATTCATGTGTTAAAAACACTGAACGATAAACACCAACCGGAGTGAATAAGAAAGCACCCGCAAACTCGGGTGCCTTGTGTGCATTCGTTTTACTCGCGTTACAGCCTGGGAATATCGCTTTGCGGGATTGACTGCTGCGACCGCGCCTGATACGCTTTCCACTCCTTCACGCACTGGAACGATCCCACGACCGCGGAAGCGCCAGCAGCGACGCCAAGCCAGCCGCCAAACACGCCGACGTTGATGATCATCACCATCATGCTGGCGATCGTATACACCAGCAGGGCCACGGAGGCGATCCGGCTGCGCAGCAGATGCACCAGCAGGCTCAGCGCCAGCAAAATGCCAACGTCGACCAGCGAATACATGTTGAAGTTTGGATTGATACCCGTCACCGCGAAGATTGCGGTTGTACCCGCGCAGATGTATCCGATGATAGCGGCTGCGACGCACTCTTTATTGCCCAACGAATACTTCTTGAAGAACGTCTTTTTATCCAGCCCAAGCGGAGCGGAGTAGGACATGCCCTTTTTCATCTGTTCGCCGGGGTCTAAGATTGTTGCGATCGGGTGCGTGGTCGAGCCGGATTGACTCGCTGCGGCGGAAAGATCGGTTCCGCAGTTTGGGCAAAACTTCAGGTTGTTTTGCTGCAAGGGAATTCCGCAAGTCGGACAATTGCGCATAATGCCTCCCAAATAATGATTTAATACCATTCAAAGGTGTTTGAACACTGTTAACAGTATAAAATCAGATCGCCTGTTTCGCAAGCTCTTCTTTCTCCAAAATGGTATAGGCAACCTTGCCGACCAGTGTTTTCGGCAGTTCGCTGCGAAACTCGATGTCATACGGCATTGCGTATTTTGCGACAAGCCTGCTGCAATGCATGAGGATGTCTTCCTTGAGCATCGGCGTAGGAAGAATGTTCGGACGCAGCACGACAAACGCCTTGATTTTCTGCATGCGGTAGGAGTCCGGTACGCCGATGACGCAGCTCATGAGCACCTTTTCGTGCGCGTCGATCGCGTTCTCCACCTGTGAGGGGTACACGTTGTATCCGCTCGTGATGATGAGCCGCTTGATCCGCTGCTTGAAAAACAAGAAGCCGTCCGCATCCATGTTGCCCAAATCGCCCGTGTGCAGCCAAATGTGCCCGTCCGCGTGCTTTTTCAGCACGTTTACGGTCTCTTCCGGCTGGTTGATGTATTCCATCATGACGGAAGGCCCGCAGAGGCAGATTTCGCCGTCTTCGCCATACGGCGCTTCCACCATGGTGCCGGGGATGACGATCTTGTAGTATGTGTCCGGGAACGGGAGGCCGATACTGCCTTCACGATACATATCATATGGGGTCAGGCAGCTTGCGGTAACGCACTCGGTCGTGCCGTAGCCTTCGCGTACCTGAACGGTTGCGCCGTGCTCGGCTAAAAACGTGTCGAATTTTTTCTTGAGCTCGATGGAGAGCGTATCTCCGCCGGAGAACACACCCAACAGCTGACTTAGGTCCACGCCGTCCATATACGGGTTTCGCGTGATGCCCTCATACAGCGTCGGCACACCTGCGATGTAGTTCGGCTTTTCTTTCTTGAGCAGCTTTGCGTAGCTTTCCACCGAGACGCGCGGCACGAGAATCGCCGTAACGCCCGCAACGAGCATGGTGTGAATGCAAACGCCGAGGCCGAAGCCGTGGAACATCGGCATCGCGGCGAGCATGCGCTTGCCGGGCACCACGCAGTGCCCCATTGCGCAGGTCTGCAGCGCGAGCGCGTTGAAATTGAGGTTGCTCAGCAGGATGCCCTTCGTCGTGCCCGTCGTTCCGCCGGAGAAGAGGATGACGGCTGCGTCCCCGCCGCGGCGCTCCACAAAGCAGGACTCGTCCTTCTTCTTCGCGCCGGCTTGAAACGCGTTCCAATAGACCACGTTTGCGCCCTTTGGTATCTTTGGCACCTTGCGTCCTTCCGTGAGGGCGAAGCCGAGCTTCATCACGGGGGAGAGCGCGTCCTTCACGCTCGTGAGTACGAGCGTCTCGAAGGAGACCTGCTTGCGCACCTCCTCAAACTTGCCGTAAAACGCGTCCAGCGAGACGACGGCTTTGGAGCCGGAATCCTTGATGTAAAACGCGATTTCGCCCACGCTGGAGAGCGGGTGAATCATGGAGGCGATGGCCCCGATGCGATTGAGCGCATAGAAGCAGAGCACGATCTGTGGGCAGTTTGGCATGCAGAGCGTTACCTTGTCGCCCTTTTGAATACCGATGGCGGCAAAGGCCCGCGCGGTTTGGCGAATCTGCTTCAAGAGATCCTGAAACTTTGTGGCCTTGCCCATGAAGGTGACGGCGTTGACGGTTGGATAGAGGTTTGCCGCGCGCTCCACCATGTCGAACATGGAAACATCGGGGTAGGAGAGATTTTGATCCACGTCGCCGTAAAATGCGAACCATGGAGCGCGGACGTTGGACATATCTTCGCAGAAGGGAAAGCAATTTTCTTCTGAGCGCATGTTAAAATCGGCCTGCGCCGTTGTCTTAATACTCAATGTTGAGTTCCTCCTTGGCGGGAATATCGAGCAGCTCCGGCTCGGCTAAAAATTTCTTCAGCAGGCGGACGGTCTTGGAGTAATAGTATCCGTCTGCAATGCGCTCGTCCAGCGTCAGACCCAGATTCAGCGCGGGCTTGACTTCGACCGAGCCATCCGCGTTATAAAACGGCTGCATATGCTTTTCGCCGACCACGACAAACACGGAGTTGGTGCTCCAGTTCGAGAGGTGATGATACCCCGCGTTGAGCTTGATGGAGCCAAGGTTGGAGATGAAGACGGTGCTGTTATAGGGGTCTTCGCTCGCGAGGTCTTTTGGCATATGACCGCGCTCGTCCAGCGCGCGAAGAATGGCTACGATCAGCTTTCGCATCCACATCGGCGTCTTGGCAAGCGTATCGAGAATGTCCGTTGTTCCGTCCGTCTTGTTGCTTTTGCGCACGGAATATACAAAGTCGCAAATCTTGTCGTGAATCATGTCGATGGAAGATTTTTCGCTCGTTGGATCGTACTTGAGGATCATGACGGATTCATCCGCATTATCCGCAAACGCTTTTTTTACGATGAAGGAAAACGAGATGTGATTGCGGTCGTAATAGCGGTTGCCGATGATAAAGCGATTCATGCGCGGGCGCATCTCAATGGTGCGCGAGAGCGCGGCGAGGATCACATGAAAGAAGGTGTATTTATACTCCGGACTTTGCGCGTTCTTCTTTTCCAGGTATGCCTCAACGGCGCTCATGTCGACAAGCTCCTGAATAAAGGCTTCGTTGTCCGCGCGGCTCGGCATCATGATCGGCATAAAGACGTGCATCGAGTCGAGATCGCGTACGAGAGTTGCGTCGCGGCGGTCGCCGCGGCGGCGTTTCGCTATGGCTTTTTCCATTTTTGTTCCATTCCAATCTTGAAGGATGAGTGCAAATAATGACTAAAATATAAACGTTCCTCAACAAATTGTCAACGAAACGCCATAATTGAAGCGCTAGGCGCATGTAAAATAAACTTTCAAAAATTGATTGCTTCGAAGAAGCGACAGAAGAAATGGTCGGCATTCTCCCGAATCATTGACAATTTTGGCATGTATCGGTATACTAAATCTATATATGACCGCGAGAGGAAAGCTATGAGCGACGAAGAGAGCGACAGTACCGGCGACCACAACCCTAACCGCATGACCGGATACCTTTTGAAGCACATAATCTGTCTCTGTTAACAAGACGAGAACAGGTTATGCTTTTTCTATTTCTTGGCAGAACGACGCCGCGAAACAGAGAAAGAAAGCTTCTTATTTTGTAGAAAGCTTATATTTTTACACTGCAAAAGTGCCGGAAGCGATTCTGGCGCGGAACCAATATTTCAAACGAAATCATTACGGAGTTTAAAATGGGAAACGATCCCTTATTCTGGGAACTTATATTACAGGTGGTGCTGATATCGCTCAACGCGGTGTTTGCCTGCGCGGAGATCGCCGTCATCACGATGAACGACGCGAAGCTCGCAAAGCTTGCCTCCGAGGGAGACAAGCGCGCGATCAAGCTTGCGCGCCTCACGAGCCAGCCCGCCAGATTTCTGGCAACCATTCAGGTCGCGATCACGCTATCCGGCTTCTTAGGCAGCGCGTTTGCCGCGGATAACTTCGCAAAGCGCATCACCGCCGCGATTACAGCGAGCGGAACCACCATCCCCATCGCCACGATCAACACGATCTCGGTTCTGCTCATCACGCTGATTTTAACGTTCTTTACGCTCGTCTTCGGCGAGCTGGTGCCAAAGCGCGTCGCCATGAAAAACGCGGAGAAACTCGCGCTCGGCATGGCGGGCATGATCAATGGCGTCGCGAAGGTTTTTGCGCCGCTGGTTTGGCTGTTAACCGTGTCCACCAACGGAATCCTCAGGCTGCTCGGCATCGATCCCAATGCGGAGGACGAAGAGGTCACCGAGGAAGAGATACGCATGATGGTGGACGTGGGCTCCGAAAAGGGAACCATCGAACCCAATGAAAAAGAGATGATCCACAATGTGTTTGAGTTTGACAACGTCTCTGCGGAGGATATCCTCACGCACCGCACGCAGGTGGACATCCTCTGGCTCGACGAGAGCGACGAAGACTGGGCGGAGACCATCCACATGACGCGCCACTCGTTTTACCCGATTTGCCGCGATAGCTCGGACGACGTGGTCGGCATTCTCGACGCGAAGACGTATTTTCGCCTGAACGACCGCGCGCGGGATACTGTCATGGATCAGGCGGTGCAGCCGCCGCGCTTTGTGCCGGAGAGCATCAAGGCGGACGATCTTTTCCTCGATATGAAGCGCAGCCGCAACCACTTCGCGGTGGTGATGGACGAATACGGCGGCATGTGCGGCATCGTGACCATGAACGACCTCATCGAGGTTATTGTTGGCGATATCGATGAGCAGGAGGACGGGGAAGAGCAGATCATCACCACGGTTTCAGAGGGGGTCTGGCGTACGCACGGATCCGTGCCGCTGGAGGATATCTCAGAAGCGATCGGCTGCCCGCTGCCGACCGACGAATATGATACGCTCAACGGCCTCGTCTTCAGCGTGCTCAACGAGATACCGGAGGATGGAACGGTGTTTGCCGTAGACGCGGATTGCCTGCATATCGAAGTGCAGGAGATGAAAAACCACGGCATTGAGCGCGCGGAGATATCGATTATTCCGCAGGAGACATCGACGACCGAATCGACAAAATAACGCAGCAACTGAAAAGCATATCAATCAAAAGCCCGATTCTTTTCAAGGAATCGGGCTTTGTTTCGTCATTATTTTCTTATTATTATGATAGATCTATTTTGCGGGAGATTACGGTAACAGCGCCTGCATCCGATCCCAGGATTGCTCCATTTCTTCCACCAGTCGAAACTGGGTGCGCGCGCGGTCTAGGTTTTGTCCCGGACGCGAAACATGGAAGTAGACATCACCGTTTAGATGATCCGTGAGGAAACGCATGCCGCACTCCAGCGTCATCATCTTCGCGCCTACCGGCAGCATGGCAATCTCCGCCTTCGTCAGGCTCCCGCCGCAGGTGGAAAGATATCCTTTTAAATAGGTTTCATACAGATCTAAATCGAAATGCACCTTCGACAGATCCCGCTCGTCTTCTGCGGCGGTAGAGGCGCCGAAGCGAACCGCATCGCCAAAGTCGTTGACCGATAACCCGGGCATGACGGTGTCGAGATCGATCACGCAGAGCGCCTTGTTCGTTTTCGCGTCAAAGAGCACATTGTTGATCTTCGTGTCGTTGTGGGTGACCCGAAGCGGCAGCTCGCCCGCGGCTTGCAGATCGGTCAGCGTATGCGAAAACGGTTCCCGCTCACAGACAAAATCGATCTCGCGCAGCACCTGCTCGTGGCGGTTTGCGGCGTTATTCTCCACCGCGCGGAAAAACGCCTCGTATCGCGCGGGGGGTATCGTGAAAATGAGGAATGGTCTCGACCAGTTGCATCGCGGGAAAATCCGCCAGTTGGTTTTGAAAGCGACCGAACGCAACCGCGCTCTCGTAAAACAACGCGCGGTCGGCGGACTGATAGCAGACGCTGTCCTCGACCAGCTCATACACGCGCCAGTACGCACCGCCGTCCACCGCGTAGCTGAGCCCGCCGTGCGTCAGCACCAGCTGAAGTACCCCGCGCGGATCGCTCACCTTCGTACGCAGATGCGCGGTGACCAGTTCGATGTTGCGCATCAGCGCCTCGGGTTCGCGAAACACGTTTGTATTGATGTGCTGGAGGATATAGCGCGCACCGCTGCTACAAACGACGAGTTGTGTGCCGTTGATATGTCCGCTGCCATACGGTTCGCAGGAGACGGGCGCGCCGGAAAGCGCGAAGCAAGAGAGCACGGAATGCATGCCTGACGGTTCCTCCGATTGTAAGTGATCAGTTTTGCCAAAACTGGCGAGGTTTTTTAAAAAGATATTTCCGCAGCGAGTGTTATTCTTTGCTAAACAGCGCTTTCAGACCCCGAATGAACTCATGGTTAAAGAAATGGACGATGCCTTCGATTTGAAGTGGTGAAAAATCGGACTCCGAACTCATCAACCTGAGCGGCGTGGTGTAGAGAACGTGGTCGACAATGCCGCCGTCGATTTCGTTGGTACCCGTCGCCTGTTGGGCGATCTTTCTGCCGATGGAAACCAATAGCCGCCCAAGCAACGTGTTCTTCACTTCGCTGAGCGTGACGTTCATGGTGTGCTTTTCGCCTTTTTGCCGCTCGCGTGCGGGGATTTCGCGACCGAGTACCGCGGCAAACGCGCCGTCCGGCACGTCGATTCCGCTGGAGAGGTCGTAATAACAGGCGGCGTCCGCGCGGTGATCCGGCACGTGCGCGTCCGCATCCGGCGCGGCTGTGATTCCGGCACGGAGGCGAATCTCCCGGCTGGAGGCGGAGACGCGGATTTCGTAAGCGCCGCCTTCAACGCGCCAGTCTTGATTCGCCACATCATAATAGCACAAATCACGCCGCGTGAGCGCAAATGAAACAGATTTTGTTTCGCCGGGTGCAAGGAAAATCTTGTCAAACCCTTTTAGCTCTTGCTCCGGAGTGAACATCACGCCGGAACGATGGGAAACGTAGAGTTGAACCACCTCCGCGCCCGCGACTTCTCCTGTGTTGGTGACGTCGAACAACACGGTCAGCGTCTCGTTGGGATCGAGTTGCGTCGCGCTCAGTTGCAAATTAGAATAAGAAAAAGAAGTGTAGGAAAGCCCGTATCCGAAGGGGTAACGGACGACCTTTTGCGCGGTGTCGAAATAACGGTAGCCGACGAAGATGCTCTCGCGGTATTCCACCGTGCGCGTATATCCCGGAAAGTACGCGTGGCAGGGCGTGTCGCTCAAGTGAACGGGCCAACTCTCCGCGAGTTTGCCGCCGGGGCAAACAGCGCCCGTGACCAGATCCGCCACCGCGCCGCCGACCGCCTCGCCGCCGAGATACATCAACAAAATCGACTTTGCGCTCGCCTCCCAGTCGAGATCGACCACGCTACCGCAGGCCAGAATGACCGCGACGTTCGGGTTGACTGCGCATACACGCCGGATCAACTCCGTTTGGTTGAGCGGCATGGCAAGCGACTCGCGGTCGAATCCTTCGGACTCGTAGCGATCCGGCAGACCCGCGTAGACGAGCACCGCGTCCTTGCCGCGCCCGAGATCGCACGCCGCCTGAATCAGCGCCTCGTCCGGCACATCCTCTTGTGCGCGATATCCTTCGGCATACGCGGCGTTTACGCCGAGCTTGAGGAGCTCTTCAAACGGGCTTTCGATATGAAGCGGCTGCACCTTGCTGCTGCCAGCGCCCTGATAGCGAGGCTCTTTAGCCAGCGCGCCGAGCACGGCAACGCTGGCGCCCGCTTTGAGGGGAAGCAGGTGGTCGGTGTTCTTTAATAGTACGGCGGACTGCGTCGCGGCTTTTTTCGCGAGCAAGTGATGCGCGTTTGCGTCATACGGCACGGTCTCGCGTGCTTTTGCCCGCTCCACCAGCGCGACAACGCGCGCCGCGCAGCGGTCTACGTCCTCTTCCCGCAGGGTTCCCGCGGCGACCGCGCGCTCGATCTGACGATCGTGATACGGACCTATATAGGGCATCTCTAAATCCAACCCGGCGGAAACGCCGAGCAAACGATCGTTGACCGCACCCCAGTCGGACATCACCAACCCGGTGAAGCCAAACTTTGTGCGCAACACGTCGGTCAACAGCCAGCGGTTATCGCTCGCGTTCACACCCTTGACGCGATTGTAGGAGCACATGACCGTCCAGGGTTGCACGCGCTTGAGCACGCGCTCGAAGGATGAGAGATACAGCTCATACATCGCCCTCTCGTCCACAACCGCGTCCGTGGTCAGGCGGCGATATTCCTGGTTGTTGAGCGCAAAATGTTTCATCGAGGTGCCGACGCCCTTGCTCTGCACGCCTTCGATATAGGATGCTGCGAGCTCGCCGGAGACGACGGGGTCTTCACTAAAATACTCAAAATTTCTTCCGCAACGCGGGCTTCGCTTGCAGTTCAGGCCCGGTCCGAGCAGAACGTCCACGCCCTCCGCGCGGGCTTCCTCCGCCAAAGCAACGCCGATTTGGCGCAACAGATCGCGGTCAAAGGAACAGGCGGTGGCGCACGCGGTCGGGAAACAGGTGGAGTCGACGGTATAGAGATATTTCTCACCGTCGCGCACTTCTTTTCTGAGCCCGTGGGGACCATCCGCCACCATGACAGAGGGAAGGCCGACGCGGGGAATTGCCTTCGTGTGCCACTTATCCGCGCCGGAAAGAAGGCTTGCTTTTTCTGAAAGCGTCATACTAGAGACGAGACGATTGACCGGATCAAGCTGTTCCATACCGCACCTCCTGATACTGAAGATAGTATACCACGGTTGTGTGTTTCGCGAAAAGGACCTGCAGTCCAGTTTGCAAACGCGTTTGCGTCATACGATGTAACATTCATTTGAGTGCATTTGTAAGAAGAGATGCTTTGAAAAAGCCGGATTGTGCGGTTTTCTTGAGAAACGCACTTGTTTTTTTACATTCGAGTGACATAAATAACAAATATTACGCATTATTGCTATTGACAATGTAATACATATGTGATATTTTAGTTGCAGGTTTAGGAGCAACTCCCACGAAAAAGGCAAAACCCGTGAAAGCGGGTGACGCAAAGCTAAAGGGCCTAATGACGCGCGTGTCGTGTCGATGGTAGCCAGATGCCGAATTGAGTGTCCTACCGCATGAATAGACCCCCGCGCGTAGAAGACGAATTTTGGCAGCTTGGCAATGGAAGGCAGGCTGTCTTTTTTATTGCTTCGTCGCAGGGGACTCCAAACCGAAACGAAAAAATGTTTCGGAGGGGAATATTTATGAAGAAAAGATTGATGGCACTTGTAATCTGCGTCATGCTCCTGGTTATGGTGATCCCGAGTGTTGCAAACGCAGCAGGAAACGATCCGGCGCCGGTACGTGCGGTTACGTTACTCAACACGCGCTATACAAACGCGCAGTTTGCAATCCTTGAGCGCATGGTTACCGCGGCGAACCGCCAGATTGAGATTGCGGTGAAAATTGCACAGTTTACGCCCTGGAATGATGTTTCCTGGCTGCTGAACCTTGTGGATAGCATCGTAGCTCCGGTGTTTGCGTATGCAAATTCTATTGGCGCGATCGTGGTTTGTGAGTATACTACTTATTATATCGACGGTCAGTATGTATTGGTCGATCCGCTTCGCGTAATCCCGCTCTAATCGGAACGGTTGCGCATGGCGGGGCGGGGAGTAGGCATGATCAAGGCGAGCCATGACTTCGAAGGTATATTTGGAGACCATGCCACGCGGATGCGTGAGATCTGTCATGCGATCTATGCCCTGCCTGAAGTGGACAAAATTGTTCTCTTTGGCTCTTTTGCCAAGGGTTGCGCGGGATGTGACAGCGATATCGATCTCGCGGTGTTTGTCAAGAATTCGGATACGCGCCTGCTGCGGAGTTTCCGTCAGTTGGCGCGTATTTGTATGAATTCCGAGATAGATATTCAGGTTCAACCGTTTCACACCTATGAATTAGCTACGCCATGTGGTATCATAGAAGAGATTGAAGCGTACGGTTTAGAGCTCTGTCTCTAATTTTGTTCAAAATGGCGGAACGCTCTGGGTGATGGAATGGACGGCATACAGTTTAACAGAAAAGCTGCCGCAGGAGAATCTGCAGCGGAAAACGAACCAAGCGCGCATCTGCTGGCAAAGCAGGGCGACTTGGAGGTAATGCTGTACCGTATCACGGGCGAGTCCGTCGTCTGGCTGTATCCGGCGACCGACCCGAACGCGATCGAGTATTTCTTTATCCATGCGGGCGGCGTCGATCTTGCGATGAGTGACGGCCTGCAATCGCTTGGGCCGGGCGAGTCGTTTACGGTTTCTGGACTAGAGCATGACGTACCCGTCAAGATGCACGGGGACACGGAAATTCTTTATGTAACCAACTGCCCAGCCTATGAGTCCCTGGCGCATATCGACGAGAGTTTACAGGAACTACTCACGCGAATCAACGAAAAAGACCACTATACGTCGCGCCACAGCAAAGCAGTGCTACAGTATTCACTCGCGATCTATGATGCGATGGAGGATCACGGGCCCGACATCCCGCGCGAAGATCTCGCCTTTGCCGCGCTGTTTCACGACGTTGGCAAGTGCTTCGTTCCGATGGAGATTCTTCAAAAACCGGATCGGCTGGAGCAGGCGGAGCTTCGATACATCCTGCGCCATCCCGTCGATAGCGGGCGCATGCTGCAGCCGAAGTTTGGCGAGCAGATCGCGGAGATTGCGCGCAATCACCACGAGCGGCTGGATGGCACCGGATATCCGCGCGGGTTACGGGAGGAGGACATCAGTCTCTCGTCCCAGATCGTCGCCGTTGCGGATTCCTTTGATGCGATGACCAGTAACCGCGGCTACAACGCTGTGAAGACGTTTCAAGAAGCGGCGCAAGAGCTTGTGTCCCTTCCACATCAATACGACAGCAGAATCACCAGCGTGCTGATGCATCTCGTCAACAGCGGTGCGCTCGAAGAAGGAGGAGCGATCGGAACATGAATAAACAAGAAAAATGCGGATACTGGCTGATGCTATCCGATTATGACATCGGCACCATCGATACGCTGATCAAAGGCGAACGGTGGGTCTACGTGGCCTATCTTTGCCAGCAGGCGGTGGAACGCCAACTCAAGGGCATGTATGTCTACTTCATCGAGACGGAACCGCCGAAGACGCACAACGTCAACTTCCTGTTTTCAAAGATTACGGGCAGCGAAGCGTTTCGCGCGCAGGCGGATATGGAGCTCTTTGAGCAGCGGAAGAACGACTGCGAAGATTTTTTGATGGACGTGATGTTTTACTACATGTCCGACTATCCGTTTTCCTACAAGAATATCGCGACGCGGTTTGTCGACAGCCAGCTCGCAAACGAACTGCATCAAAAGACGCTGCTCAACGTCGCCTGGCTGCGCTCGTTTTTACCGGAGATCGAGATTCCGAAGATTCCCTCCTGAGCGATACCAACTGAAATATGATAACGAAGAGCATGACAAAGGCCACCCGCATAGGTGGCCTTGTTGTATCGATCAATTAATTAAAACGGGTTATCCTGCCGGGGTTGCTTCGGGGATTGGCGTATTGAACGCTTCGGAGCCGGGTTGGCTGGTTTCGTGCGGCTCAACCGTGTCCCGCAAATAATCCGCCCCCTGGTCGAGAAGACCCGCCGCATCCTCCGCAATGCCGGAATCCTGCATGAAATATAAAATCTCCTGCCAGGCCTGCTTGCCGAGTATGCGCAGATTGCCGATCAGGCGCTCCAGCTTACCGCTGAGCAAGTCCTTTCCGTCCATATAGGTCAGCACCGCCATCAATAAGATCAGCAGCACCACCAAAACGCCGATCAGGCGAAAGATAAACTTCATGATTGATTCCTCCAAAAATTGATACAGGCTAGCAGGGCATCGCTTACCAAATACAGTATACTACGATGCCCGTGTCACTGCTGTGAATGTTGTGTTAAATCAAGGGAAGCATTTCGAAACGCTAAAATGCGGGTCAATCGTTATTCGATCGCTAAAAATTCCGTGTTTGTGATGGCGGTTTCGATCATCTGCGTGAAATCGAGCCGCGCTTCGCTCTGGCGGATGTCCTCCAGCTTGGGCCGCGTAACGGGATGCTGTGGCACGAACACCGTGCAGCAATCCTCAAACGGGAGGATCGAGGTTTCGTAAGAACCCATCGCTTTTGCGCGGGTGACGATCTCTTCCTTATCAAAGCCGATCAGCGGGCGAAAGACGGGCATGGTGACCGCGTCGTTGGTCACGGTCAGGCTCTCGATGGTCTGGCTCGCCACCTGACCGATCGATTCGCCGGTGATGAGCGCCTGCGCGCCGCAGGAGAGCGCGATCTTCTCCGCGATCTGCATCATCAGCCTGCGCATGAGCACCGTGGTCTCGCTCTTGGGGCATTTTTCGTAGATCGCGAGTTGGATTTCGGTGAAAGGAACAAGATACAGCCCGACCTCGCCGGCGTAGCTCGCGAGAATGTGCGTTAAGTCGACCACCTTTTCGCGCGCGCGCTCGCTCGTGTAAGGGTAGCTGTAAAAATGCACGGCGGAGATGCGAACGCCGCGCTTTGCGATCATATGCCCTGCGACGGGGCTGTCGATACCGCCGGAGATGAGCAGCATCGCGTGCCCGTTGGTGCCGACCGGCATGCCGCCCGCGCCAAGAATCTCGTCTGCAAAGATGAACGCCTGATCCTGACGCACCTCGACACCGACATAGAAATCGGGCGAGTGCACGTCTACGCGCAGCGCGGGGAACGCATCCAGCAGGAGCCCTCCCATCACGCGGCAGATATCCTGCGAGCGCATGGCAAAGCGCTTGTCCGCACGGCGGGCAAACACCTTAAAGCTCGCTTCCGAAATGCCATCCATGCGGCGGGCGACGAGCGACTTTGCGGCCTCGACCATCGCGTCCCAGTCCTTCTCCACCGCGAGCGCGGGGCTGACGGAATGGATGCCGAATACGCGCGTGAGCTTTTGCGCGGATTCATCCAACAACTCCGCAGGAATGCCGAAGACGAAAACGCGTCCTTGCTCGCGCACGACCTTGACCGGCAGCGGGCGTAGGGCGAGGGAGATGCGCTTCATCAAACTGCGCTCAAAATAGGGACGGTTGAGACCTTTTAAATGAATTTCCGCATAGCGGACAAGCATGACTGCTTCCATAGACTTCTCCAGATTTGTTTGATTTGTGTTGAAAAATGATGGAACGTAATGGCGCAAAGATCGCTATCTGCGCTGAAAGCGCCGCAGGAACGAGACCTGCTCGGCGAGCGCCGTCGCGGCGGCATCCATCTCCTCCGGCGTATTGAAGGGAGAGAGGCTGAAGCGGAGCGCGCCTTCCGCGCGAGCGCCGGAGATGCCCATCGCGGCATGAATCCGGTTTTGCCCTTTTTTGTGTGTGGAGCAGGCGCTGCCCGTGGAGACGAAGATCTCCCGCTCGGAGAGCGCGTTGACGAGTACCTCGCCGCGCACGCCGGGGAACGAGACGTTGAGGATATGCGCCGCGCCTTCTTCGGGCGAAGGCCCGTTGACAAACACATCCGGAATCGTGCTCAGGTTTTGCCAGAGACGGAGTTTGCAGGCTCGCATATTCGAAATCCACGCGGCCTGATGCGCCTGATATTGTTCCAGCGCGGCACTAAGACCCAGAATGCCGGGTACGTTCAGCGTGCCGGAACGCAGGTTTTTCTCCTGCCCGCCACCGAGTTGCCCGCCCGCGAATTTGACGCCGTTTTTCACATACAGCGCGCCGATGCCCTTTGGCGCGTGAAACTTATGCGCGCTGATGCTGTAGAGATCGACTGGCAGCTTCGTAAAAGGCAGCTTGCAAAACGCTTGCACGCCGTCCGAATGTACGAGCGCTAAGGGCGCGCGGCTTTTGACGAGCGAACAGATCGCGGCAAGGTCGTTGATGGCGCCGACTTCGTTGTTGACGTGCATCACGCTCACCAGCGCCGTGTCTTCCGAAAGCGCTTGTTCCAGTGCGGAGAGCTTCACCGTTCCGTCCGCGTGGAGGCCGACAAAGACGACCTCGATATCGTTTGTTCCATCAAGCGAGCGGAATACCTCGTAGACCGAGGGATGCTCGCTCGCGGTGGTGATGATTCGCTTTTTTCCGCGCAGGGGTTTGAGCGAACCCGAAATCGCCATATTGTTGGATTCCGTTCCGCCGGAGGTATAGAGGATCTCGCCGGCGGAGCAGAAGAGCGCGCCGGAAAGCCGCGTGCGCGCGCTTTCTACCTGTTTCTCCGTCGCGACGGCGGTTTTATAAGCGCTGGCCGGGTTATAATACAGCTCGGTCATTGCGCGAAAAGCTGCGTCCGCCGCCTCCGGCAGGACGCGCGTGGTCGCGCTGTTATCGAGATAGATCATTCGACTGGTTCACTCCGATCGGGCGAAAGCTGGATTTTGCGCGTAAAAAAGCGCGCATTGGCAGTATAGCACATTTATGCGCGCTTTGCTTGATTTTTCCTGTTTTTGGCGGCGTCGTTAGTCCTTGAACTTCTCCCGCAGGTAACCGTATCCCTGTGAGTCCAGCTCTTCCAGCGGAATAAAGCGCAACGACGCGCCGTTGATGCAATAGCGAATGCCGTTTGGCGACTCGGCGTCCCCTTCAAACATGTGACCCAGGTGCGAATCTCCCGCACGGGAGCGAACCTCGACCCGGCGCATGCAATGCGTGTTGTCCGCGCGCTCCACCACCACGGAGGGCTCGACCGGCTTGGTAAACGAAGGCCAGCCGCAGGAGGAATGGTACATGTCGTCCGAGGTAAAGAGCGGCTCGCCTGTGACGATGTCCACATACAGCCCGCGCGCCTTGCTGCCGTAAAACGCGCTGGTAAACGGGCGCTCGGTCGCGCTCTTTTGCGTGACGTCAAATTGCTCCGGCGTGAGGGCGGCGCGAATCTTTGCTTCCTCCGGCTTACGATAGCGTCCAGCGTCGATGGTGCCCTTGGAAAGGCGCGCGATCTCGGCAAACGGAATATGGCAATAGCCGTTCGGGTTTTTGTCCAGATAATTCTGGTGATATTCTTCCGCGGGGAAGAAGTTGACGAGCGGGCCGATCTCTACCGAAAAGCGCGGCGTGCGCGCGCGCTCAATGGCGGCAACGTGCTCGACGACCGCCTGCGACTCAGCGTCGGCATAGTAGATGCCCGCCTGATACTGCGTGCCTGTGTCGTGCCCCTGACGGTTGACCGCGGTTGGGTCGACCACCTCGAAATAGGCAAACAATAGTTGATCCAGGCTCACGCGCGCGGGATCATAGGTGACCTTTACCGTTTCGCGAAAGCCCGTTTTGCCCGTGCAGACGGTCTTATAGTCCGCGTCCTTTTCCCCGGTTCCGTTGGCGTATCCGCTTTCGGCGTCGATGACGCCGGGGATGGACTGCATGAGCTTCTCCATGCCCCAGAAGCACCCGCCCGCGAGATAGATGACGCTTTTCTCATTCTGTTCCATATGATGATCTCCTTTGTGAGCAACCAAGCTTACAAGTTGTTCTATCCTGATTCATAAGGTCTACAAATGCATGCTAACATGCGCGCGATCCCTGTGTCGAGAGACGAGGTCACACAACGATGCCGTTTGAGATAGAAAAAGCCCGCAAGAGCGGGCAAAGTATTGCATTTTGTTACGCTTCTACGGATGGATTCTCCTTTCGAAACACGCGGATCAGCATCAGCACGGAAAGCACGCAAAGCGCGAGCATGCATAACAGCGATATTGCGATGAAGATCAGCCCGATCCAGCCCGTGACTTGACCGACGCTTGTCGGATCGACTGCGGCGAGCGGCTTTGCGAAGAGTATGATGCTGACGATTGGCAGCAGCACCGCGGCGAGCGCGGTGAAGCCAACGGATTTCCGCAGATATTGCGCGGCGCGAGCGGCGAAATAGAGGATCAGTCCGCCGATGTAGGAGACGAACCGCGCGATCAGCACAAGCATCGGAAACACCAAGACCGGAAGCGGATGACCGGTTAACGCGCCGTGAACAAAATACACGGCGGCGAATAGAAACGGCAAATAGACGAGGATCGTACCAATGATGGAGAGCACTTTCGGATGCTTCTTGCGCGGCGCGGCAGGCGCGGTCGCCGAGGCCGGCGGTGTGCGGAGGAAGCGGCGAGAGCGGAGGAAGCGGCATATCTTCCGGCGGAACGGAGAACGCGGAGACGATTTCGTCGGTCACGCTCATCTGATCCGCGAGATTGGGCCGTCTGCCGATCAGCTTTTTCGGGTCGGTGTGAATTCTATATTGCATGATAGATGTTACCTCTCATCAAATCGATCGAATCGCTTCCGTTATTCCGCCGCGGAAACAAGCTCCGTCTCTTTTCGAAACAGCCTTCGAATCAACAGAATGCCGAGGATCGCGAGCGCGACTACGACGATGTTGTAAACGACGATGGAGGCGATGACCACGGCAAAAACCGCGCCGTTTTCCGCGAGCGCGCCAGAGGCAAGACCCGATACGCTGGCGAAGATCTGTCCGCTGGTCAGCGCGACAAGCGCAGCCACGCTGCCCCAGCCAAACCACTTGCGAAACGTTCGGCTCAACAGACTCGCGAGCACGAGCAGCACCAGCCCAAGAGCAACAATCGGGAAGAGCTCCGCAAGCATGAGATAGTCAAACAACAGTGCTTTGCCTGCGATGCTGCCGATAACCGCGGTGACCAGCATAAAGAGAATCGGCGCCCAGAGCAGAAGGGTTCCGGATATGGTGAAAATCTTGGTGAGTACGGTTTTTTGTTTTGCGTTCATGGATTTTGCCTCCGATCAAGTGTAAAAGCGAGGAAGTGTTCCCGTCGCCTTCATTATAATAGAAATCCATCCGAATGAATAGCGGAAAACAGATATCGCTGTATTTTCATGCAAATCGACTTGCTTTTTACTTGTCTTCGCAGAGGAAACGTGTATACTCTGAAAGAGAACAGATCAACAAGATCGTAAGAAAAGAGATCATATAGGGGAGAGTATCATATGCACGCAACCGATTTTACCGCCGAATGGGATGCGCGGGACGAACTGGTCGAGCGAATGAAACGGGAGAACTGCCTGCCAAAACGCGTGCTATACGTGCGCAAAAACGACGGTGGCGCGCTCGCGCTTGGGCTGCTGCCAAAGCGCGCGGGGCTCGTGCTGATCGATTGGCGCGCGGACTCATACACACTCCGGCTGCTCAAAGAGCCGCAACTGACGGCGGAATCATACGAGCAGAAGTCGGACGGATTCGGCGGCGTGTTCGGCATTGGCGAAAAGGGCGCAAACGGCTGGCAGCTCTGTGTTTTTGAGCGCGGAGAAGCGATGGCTGAGGTGATGCTGCTGCCGACTATCACCGCGTTTGCGGATTTGCTCGCTCCGGACGATCGCTTTCTCTATGGAAGAAGAAAACCGCGGCAGATTCCGCTCTGGCAGCTCAAGCCGGAGGAGAGCGCTTTCTGCGAAACGGTGGTTTCGCTCTGGGTGCGGCTGGTTGGGGAAGGGATTGCTTAAACCAATCTCATAGACCAACCCGTCAATCTTCCGGCTCGTTATACGCAAACCAGTCGGCCTCTTCCAGATCGCGCTCGCGCAGGATGCCGTTGCAGTAGCCAACGTTATACATGATATGCCGCGCCTGTGAAAAGATCGCGTCCAGCAGAGTCACGTCGGGTTCACTCGCAAAGGCCGGTTGCGACAGATCGCCGTCCGAAAGCGCGGCGAAGATGCGGTTGAGTTTTTGCCGGATCAGGCGCAGATAGACGCGCATCGTCTCGCGGGAGAGAGACGCGTCCGCAGGCAGAGCCCACTCGAACTCCGCCGGAATGCGCGGATCGAACCTGGCGCTGGGAAACCCGATACCCGCCGGGTCTTCGCGAAACCAGTAGTCGACGAAATAGACGGTATGATAGACCTGATACCAGAATGGTATCTCGTTGAAAACGTCCTGCCAAACGTCGGCCGGGCAGACGTCCACGAGCGTTTCCAGCATCTGATAACTGGAAAAGAGCTGCCCTTTGGCCGCGTCGACGAGCGGGTTTCCCGCGATGGATTCCATAACACACCTCGAAATCAAACAATCTAGTTTCAGATTTCGCGCTTTCATCAAGCGCGTTTTATTCTGTCGCGCGCGAAGCCGCAGACGATTATTTCGCTTCTTCGCCTTCAAACAGACCCACCGTCGCACTCTTTTTGAGCACGCCCGTGTAGGTCTCGCCGAAGATGCCGATCTTGTCCTTACCGGGATAGTAGGTGATGTCCAGCGGCACATAGGTGTCAAAATCGAGATAGACGAGGTCTTCCGCCTCCGAATCGTTGACGAGCTGGTGCGCGCCCGCCTCGCCCGTCGGGAAGAAGGCGATGTCGCCCGCCGAAACCTTTTGCGTTTCGCCATTTGCGAGATTCAGGTGACCCGCGCCGGAGATGATATAGAACGTTTCCTCGCTATACTCGTGATAGTGCAGCGGAAATGCTGCTTTCTTTGGCGGCAGGCGCAAAAACGCGATGTTGGACTTGTACCCGTCCTCACCTTTGATGAACTTGTGCCGGAAAAAGTGAAAATCCTCGCCGGATGCGACTTCCTGATGCTCCAAGTCGCCCATGCGGGAGATGACGGTTTTCTGTTCCATAGATACGTTCCTTTCTAAATAGCTTTGCTTGAGTGTATCACAAGTAACGATATTGGAACAGAGCGGGTGAGTTTACCGTCTCAAAATCGGTTGCCAGCACAAAAAAACCGGGCTGCCTAGCAAGAGGCAACCCGGTTTTTTACGTTTGGTTTATTCGATCCCGACCACGTCGTCGTCCAGCACGACCGCGACGAGCATGTTGCCCTTGCTTGCGCGCGGCTCAATGCGCACCTCGCCCGTGCGAATCGCGGTTCTTCCGCCGTGCCGCTGCAAGAGCGTAAGCGTCTTTTGCTCCGTGAGCACCGCGACCACCGCGATGCAGGTGCCGTTGGAACCGTTCTTCTTGAGGTCGAAGGTTTTGAGACCCTTTCCGTTTCTGCCTTGCAGGTCGTAGTCAAACATCGGCGAGCGCTTGCCGAATCCTTTGTCGGTAATGGTCAGCACCTCGGCCTCGTCCGGCACGAGGGAGGCGAAGAGCACCTCGTCACCCTTGTCGAGCTTGATGCATTTCACGCCGCCGGAGACGCGGCCCATCGACGGGATCGTGTCCGCCGCGAAACGGATGCTCATGCCGAGTTTCGTGACCATGAGGATCGACCGGGGTTCGTATTTTTCGATGGCGAGCACGCGGTCTTTATCGCGCAGTGCGACCGCAACCGTGCGCTTCACGCGGACGCGGTATTCGGCAGCCGGGGTGCGCTTGATGTTGCCATCGCGCAGGTAGAAGAGATAGTCGCCTTCTTCCTCGTCGGAATACAGCGCGATGATCTTTTCGTTTTTCTCAAACGGCAGCAGCGAGGCGAGGTTTGCGGCTCTCGTGGTGGCGCGGGTTTCCGGCAATTCCTCCACCGCGAGCGAGAGCACCGCGCCCTGATCCGTAAACAGCCGGATGCGCTGGTTGGAGCGGGTTTCGAGCACAAACAGCGGCTTGTCTTCCGAGATCGCCGCGAGTGAGAAAGCCTTCGTCGGCATGCGGCGCACCTTGAGTCCTTCGCAGATGCAGACGGTGACGTCTTCCACCACGGCGAGGTCTTCCGCCTCGTCGACAGGGGTTTCGTCGCAGGCGACAAACGTCGTTCTGCGGGAGACGGCGATCTGCTCGCGAATCTCGACAAGCTCCTTCTTGATCAGCGCGAGGAGCTTTTTCTCGCTCGCGAGGATGCTGCGGAGTTCCTCGATGAGACGAACCACCTCGGCGTATTCGCGCTTGATGGTGACGAGTTCCATATTGGTTAGGCGCTGCAAACGCAGATCGAGGATCGCCTGCGCCTGCACTTCGGAGAGCGCGAACGTCTTCATCAGGCCTTCGCGCGCTTCCTTGGGGGATTTGCTCGCGCGGATCAGCGCAATGACCGCGTCGAGGTTGTCCACCGCGATCATGAGGCCGGCTAAGATGTGCTCGCGACGAAGCGCCGCGTCCAACTCAAACTGGGTGCGCCGCGTGACCACGTCCCGCTGATGGCGGATGTAGTGCGCGATGATCTGCTTGAGGTTCAGTTGCTGGGGCTTTCCGCCCGCGATGGCGACCATGTTGACGCCAAACGTCATCTGCAAATCGGAATATTTAAAGAGATATTGGAGGATGCGCTCCGGGTCTCCGTCCTTCTTGATCTCGATGACGGCGCGCATGCCGGTGCGGTCGCTTTCGTCGCGAATATCCGCGATGCCGGAGAACAGCGCTTTCTTCTCCTGACTGACGGCGAGGATCTTCTCGAGCATGTTCGCTTTGTTGACCTGAAAGGGCAGCTCGGTGATCACGATCAGCGTTTTGCCGTTTTTTTGCTCTTCAAAATGCGTCTTGGCGCGCATATAGATCTTGCCGCGACCGGTGCGATAGGCCTGCTCCACCTCGGAGGATTCGAGCAGGAAACCGCCCGTGGGAAAGTCCGGCGCGGGGATGATCTGCATGAGCTCTTCCAGCGAAATGCGGGGATTGTCCATCACCGCGATGACGGCGTTGATCGCCTCCACGGGGTTATGCGGGGGAATGTTGGTGGCGAGACCCACCGCGATGCCGCTGGCTCCGTTGACGAGCAGGTTCGGGAATCTGCCCGGCAACAAGTCCGGCTCTTTGAGCGTATCGTCAAAGTTAAACGAGAAGCTGACGGTGTCTTTTTCAATGTCGCGCAGCAGCTGCATGGCGGCTTCCGTCATGCGCGCCTCGGTATAACGCATGGCGGCCGCGCTGTCGCCGTCCACGCTGCCGAAGTTGCCGTGACCATCCACGAGCGGCACGCACATGTTGTATGGCTGCGCCATGCGCACCATCGCGTCGTAGACGGAGGTGTCTCCGTGGGGGTGGTATTTGCCGAGGCAGTCGCCAACGATACGCGCGCTCTTGCGGTGCGGTTTATCGGGCGTTAAGCTCAGCTCCAGCATGGTGTAGAGGATGCGCCGCTGCACAGGCTTGAGGCCGTCCTCCACGCGCGGGAGCGCGCGCTCGAGGATGACGTGCTCGGCATACGGCATCATGGACTGGTGCATGACCTCGTCCATGTTGCGCTGGATGATCTTTTCCAGCTTGAGTTGTACGGGTTCTTTCGGCATATCAAAAAATTCCTTATCGTCTGTCGGGATTGCTGCTTACGACAACCATCGCTTAATCTTTCAGCTTCTCAAACATTTCGCTTGCGTTTGAGTCTGCACGGATCAGTCTTTCAGCTTCTCAAACATATCGCTGTTGTTCTTGTTAAAGTCCGCGTTTTCGAAGATGTATTCTTTGCGGGACTGCACTTTGTCGCCCATGAGCACGGTGACAAGGTGTTCCACGTCCGCCGCGTCCTCAATGGTCACGCGAATCAGCGCGCGTCCTTCGGGGTTCATGGTCGTTTCCCAAAGCTGCTCCGGGTTCATCTCGCCAAGACCCTTGTAGCGCTGAATCGTGTAGCCCTTGCCGACCGACTTCGTCGCGGCGCGGAGCTCCTCATCGTCATAACAATACACGCGCTTGCTATCCTTTTGCACCTTGTAGAGCGGCGAAAGCCCGATATACACGTGACCCTCGGTGACCAGTTCCTTCATATAACGATAGAAGAACGTCAACAGGATTGCGCGGATGTGCGCGCCGTCCTGATCCGCATCCGAGAGGATGATGATCTTGTCGTATTTGAGCGAAGAGATGTCGAAGTCCTCGCCGATGCCGGTGCCGACCGCGGTGATGATCGAGCGGAACTCCTCGTTTTGCAGCACCTGATCAATGCGCTTTTTCTCAACGTTCAGGGGTTTGCCGCGCAGCGGTAGAATCGCCTGAAACTTCCGGTCGCGTCCCTGCTTGGCGGAGCCGCCCGCGCTGTCGCCTTCGACGATAAACAGCTCGTTTCTGCTGTAATCACGCCCGCTGCAACTAGAAAGCTTGCCGACCAGCGGCGCGTTTTCGAGCTTGTTCTTCTCGCGCGCGGTGGCCTTTGCTTTGCGCGCGGCCTCGCGCACCTTTGCGGACTTGACCGCTTTTTCCGCGATGACGGTGGCGACGTCTCCATGCTTGAGGTCTTCTAAATACGGCGTGAGCTGCTCGGTGACGACGCTCTCCACCGCGGGCCTTGCCTCGGTGTTGCCGAGCTTGGTCTTGGTCTGCCCCTCAAACTGGATCGTGCGCATCTTGAGTGAGAGCACGGCGGTGATTCCCTCGCGGAAATCTTCGCCGGTTAGCGGCGCGTCCTTATCCTTGAGATAACCCATCTTGCGGCAATAGTCGTTGAGCACCTTGGTGAGAGCTGCCTTGAGGCCCGTCTCATGCGTGCCGCCCTCGGTGGTTGGAATATTGTTGACGTAGGAGAAGATGTTGTCCGCGTAGCCGTCGTTGTGCTGGAGCGCGACCTCGACGAGGATGCCGCCGGAGGAACCGGAAAAGTGGATCGGCGGCTCGTAGAGCGGCGTTTTGTCCGCGTTGAGATAACTCACAAAGTCGCTCAGCCCGCCGTTAAACTGGAACTCGACCTTCTTCTGGTGCCCGGCTCTCTCGTCCGAAAGCGTCATCTTTGTGCCGCGGTTAAGGTAGGACAGCTCGCGGATGCGCTTTGAGATGATGTCATAGCTCATCTCCACGGTCTCAAACACTCTCTCGTCGGGCATAAACGTCACGCTCGTGCCCTGGCGGCGCGTGCGGCCGACCTCTTCCAGCGGGGCTGTCGCTTTGCCGGAGATGATCTTGCCCGTGGCGTCTTCCTCGCTGGTGAAGCGCATCTTATAAAGCCTGCCGTCGGTCGCAACCTCGACCTCGACCCACTCGGACAGCGCGTTGACGACGGATGCGCCGACCCCGTGGAGTCCGCCGGAGTAGCCGTAGGAATCGTTGCCAAATTTGCCGCCCGCGTGCAGCTGGGTAAAGACGACCTCCACGCCGGAGACGCCCATCTTTTCGTGAATTTGAACGGGAATGCCGCGGCCGTTGTCTACGACCGTGACCGAGTTATCCTTATGGAGCGTCACCGCGATCTCGTTGGCGTAGCCGTTGGCGGCCTCGTCAATCGAGTTGTCGATGATCTCCCAGAGAAGGTGGTGGAGCCCGCGCTGACCCGTCGAGCCAATGTACATGCCCGGGCGCATGCGGACCGCGTCCAACCCTTCCATTACTTTAATCTTGTCTACTGTGTAATCCGATGCCATAAAGACTCCTGTTCTCAAGCCGAAATAGCGATATTGATTTTAATTTATCTACTGAGTCATCCGACGCCGGAAAGACTCCTGTTCTGAACGAAAAGAATTTCGGAAAGCAAATCGGCGGGAATCCGCCGAAAAAAAGCAAACAACCCCGGCAAAAACGAAGAAATCCGCCATTTCATGCGGGTTTTGCAGGTGGTGTTGATGCGCCTTACACCATATCTGGCACGAAGACAAACACAGTATACCACAGTTTGTGTCGCGCCGGAACCCACCCGCAACCCCGCCGAACGGCACAAATATGCAAACGAACGTTTATTTTCAAAAAATTCAAAAAAAATAGGCAAAAAATACATGAAAGTGGTGACAAATGGGGGATTGTGGTGTATACTCAACGTAAGTCTGGGGGAAGTATATCCTTATTAAACAGTATTTACTTGCCGGAGGAGGAAAGCGCGTGCTGATCGGTTCGTTTGATCATATGCTGGATGCAAAAGGCCGCGTATTTATTCCGGCGAAGTGGCGGGAGAGCGTGGGCGATACGCTCGTGATCACGCTGGGCCTGCTGGAGTCCACGAGTGCGGCCTGCCTCACTGGTCGCTCGCTGGAAGAATGGGAGCGCTTTTCTCAAAAGTTATCCGCGCTTGCGGTGAGCGACACGCAAGGCCAGGCGATCCGCAGAAAGCTCTATTCTATGGCGGCTGCCTGCGAAATCGATAAGCAGGGTCGCATTCTGATTCCCGCGCAGCTTCGTGAACTCACGGGGCTGAATAAGGACGCGACGCTGATCGGCGTCGGCGAACGCGTGGAGATTTGGAATCCGGAAACGCTCGCGGCTTATAACGCCTCTTGCGAGGAAAACTATGGCGACGCGCTGGCGCATCTAGCGATGCTTGGCATATGAGCGAGCAATTTTCGCATATCCCCGTGCTGCTAAATGAAACGCTGGAGCATCTTGCTCCCGAGCGCGGCGGTATTTTTGTAGACGGAACGCTCGGCGGCGGCGGCCATGCCGAGGCGGTATTAACCCGTCTGCCGCAGACAGGCAGACTCATTGGAATTGACAGGGACTGGGAAGCCGTGCACGCGGCGGGGGACCGGCTATCTTCGTTTGGGGACCGGTTTACCGCGTTGCACGGCAACTTTTTTGATATGAAGGCGCTCCTTTCCGGGATTGGCGTGAGCGAGGTCAACGGGATACTGCTCGATTTGGGCGTATCGTCCCACCAGCTGGATACGCAGGAGCGCGGGTTTTCTTATAAGACGGACGCGCCGCTGGATATGCGAATGGACCAGGGCGCGCGCCTCTCGGCCAAGGACGTTGTCAACACCTATGCCGAGTCCGAGCTTGTGCGCATCTTTTTTGCCTATGGCGAGGAGCGCTTCAGCCGCAGAATTGCGGAGAAGATTTGTCGCGCTCGTGAACAATATCCCATCGAGACCACCCTTCAGCTGGCGCAGATCGTGCGCGAGGCCATCCCCGGAAAATACCGCAACGAGCCGCAACACCCCGCGCGCAGGACGTTTCAGGCCCTGAGAATCGAGGTAAACAGCGAGTTAAGCGGGCTGGATCAGGCGGTTGAGCAGGCCTGCGATCTGTTGCAAAAAGGCGGAAGACTGTGTATAATTACATTTCATTCACTGGAGGATCGAATTGTCAAGCAGGCGTTTCGTCGTTTCGAAAATCCCTGCACGTGTCCGCCTTCCGCGCCGATCTGCATTTGCGGGAAGCAGCCGAAGGCAAAGATCCTCACCAAGAAACCGCTGACCGCCTCTGCTGAAGAGGAAGCGCAGAACTCCCGCTCGACCAGCGCAAAACTTCGCTGCATCGAAAAGATCTAGCGAGGATTTGCTCTCGGGCGGTTCTACCGCGCCGGTGAGCGGAATTTTCGCTTGATTGGAAGGGAATTTTCATTGGATATCCGCTTCGAGGACGATCGTAAAAAGGGCCGTTCCCCAACGACCAAACTCTATTTACCAACGCAAGAGGAACAGGACGCGTATGAAGCGCGTGCTTCGCGCAGCCGCACGGGCACGAGAAGCGCACCCGAACCCGGCGTTCGCGTCAAGAAACCCGAAATGTCGTCTCTTGGACGCATAGGCATCATCATCAGCGGCTTTCTGCTTGCAGGCATGGTGCTCTTTACGCTCTCCGGCTACGAACGCATTTCGCGCGCATATGCGGACATCAACGCGCTCAACAACGAGATCGAGTTGACCGATCTTCGCATCAACGAGCTGGAAGTGCAGATTGAGTGCGCGGTGACCATTCAGGACGCGCAAAAGGCAGCCGAATCCTATGGCATGCGCTACCCCGACAAAAAACAGTATGTGCGGATCGGGGATCCGCTTCCGTTTGATAACACAACGCCTCCGCCAACCACTTCACCGGAAGGCGGGGCAACCACATCGCCGGAAACATCGACAACTACGACGCCGGATCCGGCAGCTACTAGCACTTCGGGCGGGGGGGAACAGCCGCTCGCGGGCGGTTGATCTCACGAAAGGACGATTGACCAATGGCTAAAACACCGGCCCCCGCGCCGAAGATTAAACAAAAACTTGTTCTGCTGATGGTATTTGCCGGCCTTCTGCTGTTGTTGCTTGCGCTGAGACTCACGCAGGTGATGATCATTCAGGGACCGGAGCTCAAAGCAATGGCAGAGGTGCAGTGGACGCGCAGGCAGAATTTAGCTGCCCAGCGCGGCAAGATAGTCGACCGAAACGGACTGGTACTTGCGCAGAGCGGCACGGCCTATCGCGTGCTCGCGAACCCGCCCGCCATCGCGGCGGACGACCGCGTACGCGTTGCGACCGAGGTTTCCGAGGTGCTCGGCCTCAACTATGACTACGTGATGGAGCGTATCTCGCCCGATCCGGTAACCAAAAAGCTCAGGTTACAGGTGCAGCTCAAGCGCCAGGTGGAAAGCTCGGTGATCGACCAGCTGGAAGCGCTGCAGCTCGGCAACGGCATCTCCTATACCACAGATATGAAGCGCTACTATCCCTTTGGACAGCTCTTTACGCAGCTGATCGGCTTTACCGGCATTGAGACGGAAGGGCAGACGGGGTTGGAAGCGGAATATAACTCCTACCTCGCGGGCACGGCGGGACGCCTTGTCATCGAGGTGGATCGAAAGAACAATCCGCTCTCCTATGGCGAGCAGGATCGTCTGGCCCCGATCGAAGGCTATAACATGACGGTCACGGCGGATTCCGTAACGCAGAGCTATCTGGAAAAGTACCTCAAGCAGTGTTACGAACTCAACCGCGCGACCAGCGTCTCCGGCCTGATCATGAACCCGAAAACGGGGGAAGTGCTGGCAACCGGCACGTATCCGTCGTTTGACCTGAACAACCCGCCGCGCGATATGGTAACCGAACTCATGTCCATGTCCCGCGCGCGCGCCGTGACGGATACGTATGAAGCGGGCTCGCTGTTTGACGTGATTACTACAGCCGCCGCGCTTGACTCCGGCGCCGCAACGCAAGCCAGCGTCTATAAATGCGAAGGCTCCAAGATTTTCCGTCTGGAAAAGGTGACTTGCTGGTATACCAAAGGCCACGGAACCGAGACGCTCTCGGAAGCGCTGGGGAATTCCTGCAATCTCGCGATGTCGGATCTGGCGATTGCGACAGGAATCGACAAGTTTTACGACTATATTTACGCCTTTGGTTTCAACGAGAAGACAAACGTCGGCATTCCCAGCGAGGACACCGGCGAGGTCGTTCATCGTAAATACATTCGCGAGAGCGACCTTTCGCGCATCGCGTTCGGAGAGAATATCACCACGACTGCGATTCAGATGGCAAACGCGTTTTGCGCGGTCATCAACGGCGGAACGCTGATGCAGCCATATGTGGTGGACAGCATTACCGCGACAGACGGCACGGTTATTTTGAAAAACGAACCGACGATCCTGCGCAGGGTAATCAGCGAAAGTACATCCGCAACCATGCGGCAGCTGTTGCAGGACGTTGCCGAAAAGGGAAACGCCAACAACTCGCAGGTGCTCAACTATAAAGTTGGCGGGTTCAGCGGGGTCTCGCGTAAGTTTGAAGAGGATGGAACGACGCCCTCGCGCATGCGCGTTGTTGCCTCCTATATCGGCTTTTTACCGGTGGACGATCCACAGCTCGTCTGCATGCTGATCATAGATGAACCGCAGGTTCCGTATATGGAAGCGAGCAGCATCGCAGGTTATTGGGCCTCCAAGATCATGACCGACCTTGTGCAGTACTACGGAATTCTGCCGGAAACAACGCCCACCAAGACCACCACCGTGCCGGATGTCACCGGCATGACGACGAGAGACGCTGCCTATACGCTCAAGCAGGAAGGCTTCCAGGTATACACGGTGCCGAGCGAAGACGCGGCGGAGGTTGTCTCCCAGTATCCGGCGGGGAAGACGGAGGCGCCTTCCGGCTCCATCGTGATTCTCTACTCGACGATGACGACGTTTAACGACGACCAGCTTTATAAGCCGCAGGTGGAAGTCCCGAATCTCTTGGAACGCCGCAGACAGGATGCGTTTGATGCGCTCGCAAAACTGGGACTGATCCTGAGCTTTGATAAGACGCAATGTACGGGACAGATCGACTCCCAGTCCATCGAACCGGGCACAAAGGTTGACCCCGGAACGGTGATCTACGTGACGTTCCCAAAACCTTCGCCTTCGGCCTCGCCGGATGCGTCCACATCGCCGACTTCGCCGACGCCGCTGCCGGAAGGATAACGCGCGATGCGGGTAACCGGGTTTGTTCCGCAGGATGGGGAATATCTCCTCCGGCGCACGAAATAATGTTTTTAATTTAACCGCGCGGCAGGCGCCGCGCAACAGGAGGTAACGACATGCTGCTTTCGGAACTGGCAATGGCATCCGGCCAACGCTATGAAGGCGAAGACACGGATATCGTCTCCATCGAGTACGACTCTAGAAAGGTGAAGAAAGGCAGCTTGTTCTGCTGCATCGTGGGTTCGCTGCTCGATGGGCATACGTTTGCCGAAGGCGCGGTGCAAAACGGCGCGACGGCGCTGCTGGTTGAGCGCGAGCTTCCGGTTTCCGTACCGCAGATTGTTGTCAAAAACGCGCGCAAGGCGATGGCCGAAATGGCGGCGGCGTTTTACGGATATCCCCAGCGAGAGATGATGATGCTGGGCGTCACCGGCACCAACGGCAAGACCACCACGACCTATATGGTCAAGGCGATTGCCGAGCAGGCGGGCAAAAAAGTCGGCGTGATTGGCACGATTCGCAATCTCATCGGCAACGAGAGCATCCACACCGACCGCACCACGCCGGAGTCGGTCGATCTCTTCCGTATTCTTCGCATGATGGCGGATGCGCACGTCGACCTCGTGGTGATGGAGACAAGCTCCCACGCGCTGGAACAATACCGCGTACACGGCATCAAGTTTGATGTTGGTCTCTTCACCAACTTGACGCAGGATCATTTGGATTATCACAAGTCGTTTGACAACTATCTTGCCGCGAAGAAAATCCTCTTCCTCAATAGCAAAAAAGCGGTCGTCAACGTGGACGATCCGTATTCTTCGCGCATCATGGAAGGGCTGACGATTCCGATTCTCACCTTCGGCGTGCGCGACCGCGCGGACATCTCCGCGACGGATATCGACATCACGACCGACGGCGTTCGCTTTGATCTGCACACGCCGGAGGGCGAAGTGCTCATGAATCTCGCGATTCCCGGACTCTTCTCGGTGTTTAACGCGATGGGCGCCGCGGGCATGGCGCTTGCGGTCGGCATGAAGCTCAGCGCGATCAAGGCGGGGTTGGAGTCGCTGACCAGCGTCTCCGGCCGACTGGAACCCGTGAAGACGAACAGAGGATTTTCGGTGTTTGTGGACTATGCGCATACGCCGGACGCGCTGGAAAACGTATTAAAAACCGTGCAGCAGTTCGCAAAAGGCCGCGTGATCTGCGTCTTTGGCTGCGGCGGAGACAGGGACCGCGCCAAGCGCCCGATCATGGGCGAAATCGCAGGCCGATTCTCCGAGTTTGCGGTGATTACGAGCGACAACCCGCGTACGGAAGACCCGATGGCGATCATCGACTCGATCGAAGAGGGCATGAAGCGCAGCGGAACGAAGTATACCGTCATCGAAAACCGCAAGGAAGCGATTCGGTATGCGCTCGCCGCCGCGCAAAACGACGACGTGATCATGATCGCGGGCAAAGGGCACGAAAACTATCAGGAGATCAACGGAACCAAGTATCACTTTGACGACAAAGAGATTGTCGAAGAGCTGCTGCTGGAGCTGTAAATTTCGATTGTATTGAATAACCCGCATCCGGTAATTAGCCGAATGCGGGTTTTTTGCCGCTGCGGGCGGCAAACCAATCCCGCACCCGTTTTGGGGATTGTCCCGTGCGTATTCTCGGGGGTATAATACCGATATGCTGAAAATTCTCTTGACCGCGCTGACGGCGTTTGCGATCGTTTTGCTGCTTGGACCGTTGCTGATCCCCGTTTTAACGCGGCTCAGACCATCACAAGCGGAGAAAGACATCACGCCGGAACAGCCGCCGCAACAATCGATAAAAAAGAAGCAGGCGCCGCCGCCGAAACCGCCCGTGCCAACCATGGGCGGCGTGCTGGTGTTGGTTGCCGTTTTGATTGCGACGATTGTCTTCGGCATGGACGGGATGGAGTTTGCGCTGCCGTCGGTGGTTGCGATGGTAGCCTTTGGCATACTTGGATTTGTAGATGATTTCATTCGGATACGCGATATCGACGGAATCGGCCTCCGCGGGAGCATCATGCTCGGCGCGGAGTTGCTCTTTGCCGCGTTTATCGCGATCTGGGCCTATCGCTCGCCTTTGATCGGCTCCTCGCTCTATCTGCCCATCTCCGGCAAAGAATGGGATATCGGGCTCTGGTATGTGCCGCTGGTCATTCTGACCGTTATGACACAGGTGAACGCCGCGCACCTAAGCGAGAGCATGGACGGCCTTGTAACCGGCGTGAGCGCGACGTATTCGCTCTCCATGATTGCGATTTTTGCCGCGATGGCGACGATGGTCAATCAGGAAGGGGAACTGCTCAAGGGCTATAATTTTGCCGGAAGCGCGATCTTTGCCGCCGCGGTTGCCGGCGCAGGCATCGGCTTTTTGCGCTATAACGTATATCCGGCGCGCATAGAGCCCGGCTCAACCGGCTCGCTTGCGTTTGGCGGCGCGGTCGCGATGATGGGTATTCTCAGCCGCTCGCTGATCATTTTGCCGCTGATGAGCGCCTGTTTGCTCGTGAGCCTTGGTTCCGTGCTTCTGCAATCGTTCAGCAGCGCGCGCGAGGGCGGTAAAAGGCTCTTTCGCGCGATACCGCTCCACCGGCATTTTGAAGCAAAGGGACATCCCGCCTCGCAGATTGCGACGATGTATACCATCGTGACGGCGCTGATCTGTGCGGTTTGCCTGCTGCCGTATTTTCGATAAACACATGCGCCTGATCTAGCAAGCTTTTCGCGCGAACAAATCATGCGACGATATTGACGAAGGAGAGAACTATGAAAATTTATACTGTGATCGGTGGCGTCAATGGAGCGGGGAAATCAAGCTTGACCGGTGTGTTAAAGACCGAACGTTCCGATTTGGGCAAGATCATCGATGTAGATAAATTAGCGGTGCAGTACGGCTCCTTTATCGAGGGCGGAAAAGCCGCTGTTCAGACGCAGGAATCCTATATTCGCGAGGGTATCAGCTTTACGCAGGAAACGACGCTATCGGGACAGCGACCTTTGCGAATGATTCGCGAGGCGAAGGAGGCAGGCTATTATGTCCGCCTGTTTTATGTTGGAATCAGTTCAGCACAAGAGGCGCTAAAGCGAATCGAAAATCGCGTGAGCAAAGGCGGACACGATATTCCGCGAGAGGATGTGCTCCGGAGGTTTGATGAGCGGAACGAAGCGCTGGCAAAGGTACTGGATTATGTGGACGAAGCGGTGCTGTACGATAATGAAAACGGGTTTGTCGCGATCGCCGAGTATAAAAACGGAGAACTCATTTCCAGAGGTGACTATGTGCCGGACTGGCTGAAGGATTTACAACGATATTTGAAGCACAAATGATTAAGATTTCGCATGAGTAAGCGCAAATACTAGAATAATATGCACGTTCAGGCGCGCAAAGAGGTAGGAACGGATGCAACGCTTTTTGCTTGAAACCAAGAAGCATATTTTTCGGAGGCAATAAACGACATGGAACAACACAAAAAAGCGCTGATCGTCGGTATGGCAAAAAGCGGCGTCGGCGCGGCAAAACTGCTCAAAAACACCGGCTGGGACGTGATCATCAACGACAAAAAGACCGAGATTGCGGGGCTAAGCGAGGCGCTTAGCGGCGTGGACGTGGCCTGGCGGCTCGGCGAAGACCCCGAGACGTTGTTTGACGGGGTATCGCTCATCGTCATCAGCCCGATTATCCCCATGACGGCGCCGTTTGTGCGCGCGGCGCAGAAAAAAGGCATCGAGGTTATCAGCGAAATCGAGCTGGGCTATCGCTACAGCCACGCGGAGTTTGTCTGCATCACGGGCACCAACGGCAAGACAACCTGCACCGCGCTGACTGGAGAGATCTTCAAAAACGGCGGCAGGCACACGTTTGTGCTCGGCAACATCGGGGTTCCGATCACCGAGCATGCGCTGGAAACGCGCGAGGGCGATGTGGTCGTCGCGGAGACCGCGGGCCTGCAGCTGGAAGGAAACGTACATTTCCACGCGCGGGCGGCGGGCGTTTGCAACATTACGGAAGACCACCTCGACCACTTTGGCACGATGGAACACTATATCGCCGCCAAGTGCAAGATTTTTGACCACCAGACGGCCCAGGACATCGCGGTATTGAACTATGACGACGCGGTGGTGCGCGACATGGCGCGCCTAACCCCCGCGCGCGTATTCTATTTTTCGCGCAAGGGCGAGGTGCCGCGCGGTTTGTTTTTGCGTGGAGATATGGTTGTCTACCGCGACGAAAACGGCGAATACGACCTGATTCGCGCGGACGAGATTAAGATTCCCGGCGGGCACAATCTGGAAAACGCGATGCTGAGTTCGTTGCTCGCGCTTGGCATGGGCATTTCCACCGACGCGGTGCGTGAAACCCTGCGCACTTTCCCCGGCGTGGAGCATCGCATCGAGTTCGTGCGGGAGTTTGACGGCGTTCGCTACATCAACGACTCCAAAGGAACCAATCCGGACTCCACGATCAAGGCGATTCAGGCCATGACGAGACCCACCGTGTTGATTCTCGGCGGTTACGACAAGCACAGTGATTTTCACGAGCTGTTTGAGCATTTTCGCGGCAGCCAGCTGAAAGCCATCGTCGTGCTCGGCGAAACGAAGCAAAAGATTCTCGATACCGCGCGGGACACGGGGTATTTGGGCTATTGCCACGCGACGGCGACGTTTGACGACGCGGTCTCCTGCGCGCGCGTGCTGGCGGAGTCCGGCGACGCGGTGCTGCTTTCGCCAGCCTGTGCAAGCTGGGACATGTTTGATAACTTTGAGCAGCGGGGCAGGGTGTTTAAGGAAATCGTGAACCGGTTTGCGTAAACGTTATCGCGTTTTTCTAGATCGATATTAATGTAAATACTATTTTGGGGATTTCAGACATTAGAAAGTAATTAAGCTAAATAAACAAAAACGGTTAAATTTATTAGAAACGCACTTGACTAGTGCCTTTTATAGAAATAAAATCAAAACAAAAAGTCATCCGAAGATGACTTTTTGCGGCTAATGCCAATGAAAAATCTTTGTTGCAGATGAATAAAAAACACGAAAGCCATCTGCACAACTTTCTACTTGATTATGGCAGACAGATTGTTGTTTGTCAATAGAATTGGAGAATATATGGAACTATTTGATTTCGCTTACGCTCCTGAGTTTTCAGACAAAATTGAGTCGTTAGTAAAGATGGCAAGACCTGAGCGATGGGACTTTTTAAGTGATGATCAGAATGTTCCACACCAAATTCTTGTTAATTATATTAACCATACATTTAAGAGATTATATCAGCTAAATAAGAAATGCAAAGAAAGCAATTTTTATATTTATGAAGATACTTCAAACTTGTGTTTTAACACTGGTTTGTTTACAATAAATTTTGAAGAAATATTTGCTTTCTTTCGTAAGAACACTGCTGGTCAAAGTAGGGAGTGGGTTTTATCTGGATTCTACAAAGAATCTGCTACTGAGCTCAGGCAAATTAGGAAACTACCGAAACGTTCACGTTACTTTGATAATATTACCGATCTGATTTATGATACCCAATTGGAATTACGGGTTAACATTGATCATATACTAGATGATGAGAATAATAGGAAACGAATTCCTAAACAATACCAGACAATTCCGAATTTACCAATGCTATTTAAAGGACTGGCACTAAACTATGCACGTATTCGGATTATGGAGAATTACAAAGCTGCGGTACCTCAATTTTTCAACGGTAATATTCAATTTCTAATACCAATTAGTTTAGGAGACCCTAGCGTTGTTGATTTATCTCTTGCAGTTTCAAGAGATGGAGATGTTTATTCTGGACGTACATGTTTAACATTAGACATGGCATATAATAATGCTAGACTAATCGCAAAGCCAGAAACAGATTGGCTCGTGAACCAATAACTGTTTTTAGGGATATTCTTAGTATTATTGTGATGATATAAGAAGCTCTGGATAAAGAATAGTATTACAGCGGTAATAGATTGTGAAACAAATAACCGCCCATATGGGCGGTTTTGCTTACGTTATGCTTTTACTATTTATTCGTTCACGATGTCGATGTGGCAAGGTTTCATAGCAAGGAGCGCGGTCTTGTGGCCTTCGGGTGTGGCGCCCGCGCAGGCCGCGGCATCGACCGTGATCGTCGATTCGGGATAAAACGCCTTGAGCAACAGCGCGTTGCTGATCACGCAGATATCCGTGCAGAGGCCGATGAGATCGATCTGCTCCGGCTCGTGACCGTCGAGCATCTCGTGGATGCGCATCGGCAGACTCACGCCGCCGAACGTGTCCTTCGCGATCATGTGCTGCTCGTCCGCTACGTTTTTGTGCATCAGCGCCATCCAGACGGCGGAGTTTGGCGCCCAGCCGTCGGTGCCCGCGATGCAGTGCTTGACGGGCAGCTTTTGCCCCTCTTTCGTGTTGAGGTAATCCTCTGTGTGCGTGTCCAGCGTGTAGAGAATCAGTCCGTCAAAGTCGAGAATGCGCTGCACGACGGGTTCCACCACCGCCTGCGCTTCTTTTGAACCCAGAGAGCCGGTGATGAAGTCGTTTTGCATGTCGACCACGACGAGAACCTTTGTTACGGGTGTTTGTTCCATATGGTTTCATTCCTTTCGGATGGTCTATTTGGTTGGTTGCGCGGTTTAGCGCGGCATTGCTTCCGAGACGACGTAGAGCAGCACGCCCGCCGCGACGGAGGCGTTAAGTGACTCCGCTCGACCGCGCATGGGCAGACGAAAACGCTCGCATTGACTTGCGACCGCATCGCTCACGCCGTTGCCCTCGCTGCCGATGACCAGCGCGACGCTCGCGTTCAGCGCGGGCAGGGTCTCGCTGCCGCGTAGATCGCCGCAGAGCGCCGTAAAGCCCTGCTGCTGCATCTTTTGAAGTTCCGGCACCAGATCGCCCTGCCAAACGGGCAGATGGTAGGTGGAGCCCATCGCAGCGCGGAGCGTCTTTGGCGCGAACACATCCGCACAGGCGGGGGATAGCAAGAGCCCTTTTGCGCCGAACGCATCCGCCGAGCGGAGGATGGTACCGACGTTGCCGGGGTCCTGTACGCCGTCCAGCACGACGACGAGGCCGGCGGGATATTGCTCCGGAGGGGTAAGAGCAGGGGTCTCCACGACGGCAACGACGCCCTGCGGCGTCTGGCTATCGCAGAGGGACTCCAGCACCGCGCGGGTGACGGAATAGGGGATTGCGCTTTCCGGCGGAACGAACGCAAAGCCGTCTTCGATGAAGCACGAAACGATGGCGGCTCCGGAGGAAACCGCCTCCCGTACGAGCTTTTCGCTCTCGATGAGGTGGAGACCGCTCTCTTTGCGTTCTTTACGCAACAGCAGCTTTCTCGCTTCCTTGACGCGCTCGTTTGCGCGGCTTTCGATGATCATCTATTTCCGGCTCTCTTTCCTTACGGTAATTACAAAAAATCTTCGCCCGAATGCGGCGCTCAAGCTTGCAGCTTTTGCCATTCTTCCCTGGTTAACGAATACATGGCTTCGTCAAACACCGCGCCGTCGTAGCGCAAAAACGTTTCGCGCAGCGTGCCTTCGTAGACAAAACCGCATTTTTCAATCACGCGGCGGGAGCGGTCGTTGAAGGTATAGTGCGAAACGCTTATCAATCGAAGTTGCATCTCTTCAAACCCAAACTGCAGCATGCGTCTGACCGCCTCGCTCATGTAGCCGTTGCCCCAGCAATCCTGAGAAAGCACATAGCCAACTGCGCGCACATCCGGCAGGTTTCGGCACTTATCGCGATGCAGACCGATGGAGCCGATGACGCGGTGATCGCTCTTGCGCTCGATGGCAAACACGTTGCCCTCTTGCGTAAACATGCGAATGATGCCGAGGGACTCGGCGCGCGTTTCGTGCGGCTTCCAACCCGCACGCGGGCCTACATCGGGATCGACCGCATAGCGGTAGAGATCGTCCGTGTCCAGCTCCGTGAATCCGCGGAGGATGAGCCGTTCGCTTTCGAGGCGCTGCATGCGTGCATATCTCCTAACGTTTTCGTATAGTATAGCATAATCCGAGGCGTGATATCGTGATCAAATTCCATCGTATTCCGTCTTTTTTCGTCAGGATTGCGGCGCGTCACTTGTCGCAGTGGGCGCATCAGTAAGAGAATCCGGCTCCGGCAGGATCGTTTTGGCTTTGATTTTCCGCCGGAACACGCTGGCGCCGACGCTGAACAGTAACAACAGCATTCCCGCCAGCAACCACATGTTTTGATAGCGCGAATAGGTGCTGATGAGAAACCCGCCAAGCGACGCGAGCACACCACCGATTTGCAGCACCAGCGAAAACAGCGAGAGGATGCTCGCGCGGTGGCTTGAGGGCACAATTTGATTCAGCAGCGTACTCTCTACTACGTTGCTGCTGCCGATGAGCAAATAGAGACCGAGATAGAAGCCGACCAATGAAAACTCGCTCCTGACGAACGAGAAGAGGATCAAACCCAGTCCGAGCGGCGCTTTGAGCAGCAGCAGCAGGCCGACACCCGATTGCGGATGCTTGTGCAGCAGCTTCTCCGCCACCCAGCTGCCGAAGATGACGAACGCGAACCCGCCGAAGCTGACCGCGCCAAACAGCCAGTAGACCGGCTGATACGCTTCGAGCGCGGGTTGCCAGTAGACCTCGATCGCGCTCAGCGAAAAACCCGTCAAGAGGAAGAAGATCAAAAGAATCCGTACGGTTCCGCCGAGTTTGGCAAAGGACAGGCTCTCCCTGACCTGCTTTTGAAACAGCTGGCTGTGCGTGGTCGCAACGTGCTCCGCCTTGATTCGCGGCGCCTCGTGCACGAACAGAACGGTTAAAAAGAGAATGATCACGGTGATGATGATATTGACGCCGAGGTTGACAGAGAATCGCTCGCCGACTTCGGCTAACAGCCCGCCGACCAGCGCGCCGCTTGCAAGGCCCGCGCTTTCCAGTATGGCGAGCCGCGCGGTGACCCGCTCCAGCGGGCAGCATTGCTCCGCCGCATGGTCGATCATGAGCGCCTCGATACTGCCGGAAGAAAACGCGCGGCTTAAGCCGTTGACGACCATGCCGATGAGCAAAATCACGGCGGAACGCGAAAAGAAGAACATGCAATAGCTGATGAGATAGAGGACGCAGGAGAGCAGAAACGAGGTTTTTCTGCCGTAAAGGTCCGCAAACACACCGCTTGGGAATTCCGCCGCAATCACGGTAACGGAATACAACCCGATGATGAGCGAAATGGTCTCTATCGTAGCTCCGCGCGCGAGCAGCATCAGCGAAAGGATGGGTACGATGGTGCCGCTCGCGAAAAACTTGAGAAAGTAGATGATCTGAATCGGTTTATTCATGCGTTTCGTGCTCCACTGGATAGCCGATGATTGCAAATTCCCAGGCGTCGCTGTCTTGCACATGGTTTTCATGCGCGTCAAGGAACGAACGAATCATGTGATAAAGCTCCTTTGCTTCCGATGGTTTTAAGTATGTGATGCCACTGATCATATCACCAAACTGATTCTCGTCGCTCATTCGGTCTCCGAGTGCTTCACAATACGACACAAAGCCGGCAAAGCGCTGCGAGATATCCGCCTGCATGAGCGCGATGCGCTGGTTGTTCTCCCCGTCGTCCTTGAGCCCGCCCACGCGCACGTTTCTCGGCAGCACGCGAAAATACGTCGCCGTGATGCCGTGGATCTGTTCGGTATGGCTCTGCTCCACAATGCCCAACTCCCGAAGCAGGCGGATATGCCGGGCGACGGAGGAGGCGGAGATGCCGATTTGATCGGCGATCTGCTTTGCGGTCATGGGTTCACCGTGAATCTGCATCAGGCGAAGGATGTTTTGCCGCTGCGGATTGACGTAGATATCCAGTTCTTTTTTGCCGGTTAACAAGATGGGTTCCATGGCATACCTCCTGACGTTACAATTATAATAACGATATCAAGAATAGAACGTCAAGAGTGTGTAACAAAAAAAAGAACCGCCGGAGGCCGACGGTTCTTTATCTTTGGTTGCGTTGCTTATGCGCGGGCCTTCATCGCGATATCGACGAGCTCTTTAAAAGCGGTCATATCGGTGATGGCGAGGTCGGCGAGCACTTTGCGGTTGATGTTGACATCCGCAAGCTTCAGCCCGTTGATCAGGCGGCTATAGGTGGTGCCGCAGATGCGCGCGCCCGCGTTGATACGGGCAATCCAGAGGCGGCGATATTCGCGCTTTTTCAGCTTGCGGCCGACATACGCGTACGCCATGGACTTCATGACCTGCTGGGATGCTGCGCGATACTGCTTGCTCTTTGCGCCGTAGTAACCCTTGGCGAGCCGCAGAACTTTGCGGCGTTTCTTTACTGCACTAACTGCTCTTTTAATTCTGGCCATAATTCAATTTCCTCCTTACGCGTACGGCAACAGCTTGCGGATTTTCTTAGCCTCTACATCGGAGATGTAGGCGGTCTTACGCAAACCACGCAGGCGCTTGGTGGATTTCTTGGTCAGGATATGGCGCTTGTAAGCCTTGCTGCGCTTGATTTTGCCCGATTTCGTGAGGGAGAAGCGCTTTGCCGCTCCGCGATGGGTCTTTAACTTTGGCATTGGTCGGTTCCTCCTGGTTCTTTCTTGCTACAATATTTTTAGTCGCTCCCGTGAGCGAATCTGGCAACCAATGGTGTTGGTCTATTTTTGGTCGCTTCCTTGCGCGAAGCTGGGGAATCCTGTTATGTCGGGGTTTTCTTCTCGGCCTTGGGAGCGAGAATCATGAACAGGCTTCTGCCTTCCATCTTTGGCTCGCGCTCTTTGATCGCGCTGTCGCCAAGCATCTCGTAGAAGCGGGTCATAACGTCCATACCGATTTCTCCGTGCGTGATCTGGCGGCCGCGGAAGCGGATGGACACCTTGACTTTGTCGCCGTCCGCAAGGAATCTGACGGTCTGCTTGGCTTTGATCTCCATATCGCGAACGTCAATGGTTGCGGAAAGGCGCGTTTCTTTGAGTTCGATGATCTTCTGATTCTTTCGCTGTTCCTTCTCGCGCTTGCCCATTTCAAAGCGGTACTTGCCGTAATCCATGAGCTTGCAGACGGGCGGAGTGCTGTTGGGTGCGATCTTGACCAGATCCAGTTCACGCTCATCGGCCATTTTCTGCGCAGTGCGGACATCTACGATGCCGAGCTGGTCGCCGTTTTCGCCGATTAAGCGGACCTGCGGGTCACGAATCTCTTCATTGATCATCAATTCCGTGATAGCGATGGCAGTACACCTCCATAATAAAATAAAAATAGTGGGCGCAAGTCAGATTGCGCCCACATGAACAAATCACTGTGTTAAAAAGTGTTGCTACCGTGCCTGACAATCGTCGGCAGGTGAGAAGCGGGCGCTTCTGCTTGAACATGACCTATTATATGGGGTGGGATGCGCCATGTCAAGTAAAATCGCAGTAAAAAACGCCCGAAATTCTCAGGAAATACGCCAATCTTAGTCGTCCGCGCCCTGCAGCGCTTCCAGCTTGGACTGCGGCTTGCCGGGTTTGCTGTCGCCATACTTGGCGAGGGAGACGGGGATGATCGCCAGCGCGATAAACACCGCGGCATAGGGAAAGAGCGTATCATATCCCACATATTGCAGCAAGTAGCCGGAGACGATGGGCGTTACCACCTGCGCCGCCATGGAGCAGGTATAGTAGAAGCCCGTGTATTTGCCGACGTTGCCGAAGCGGGAGATCTCCCAAACCATCGGGAATGTGTTGACTGTAACCGCCGCCTGCGCAAAGCCGATGGCAGCGAACATAACATACAGCATGGGAGAGAAGGTGCGCGCGCCGATCGCGCCGTAGATGAAGCACGCGAGCGCCACGACAAGACCGATGACGATGGTCTTCTTGCGCCCGATGCGGGAGGCCAGAAAGCCGATCGGCAGATAGGAGAGGATGGCGACGCCGGTTGCCACGAGTAAACAGGTGGAAACGTGGTTAAGGCCCGACGCCCACATCTTGGTGGCATATTTGCTAAAGGCGGTGGTCACCGCATTGTAACCTAAAAACCAGAGCGTGATCGTCGCAAGAATCAGGATCAAGCTGCGCATGACTTCCGGCGGAAGCTTTTGTTTGCCGTCCACCTCGATGGACTTGCTCTGATCCTCCTCCTCGGAGACGCCATAGTTGATGTCCTTCATCTGCTGGACAAGCTTTCTCTCCGGCACGAAGAAGAAGACCGTCAGCGCCGCGAGCACCATCAGCACCGCGACCGCGAGGAAGAGATAGAGATAGTTGGATCTGCCGTTTGCACCGTCGAACACCAGCAACTTCATGACGATCAGCGTAAACGCGCCGCCGACCGCGCCCATGAGGTTGATGATCGCGTTGCCTTTGCTGCGCACGGGTTTTGGCGTTACGTCCGGCATCAGCGCGACTGCAGGCGAGCGATAGGAGCCCATCGCAATCAGCAGCACGCCGAGAACCACGATGAACACGATTAGCGATGTGGATGACGACCATGCGCCGTATGTGTTGTCAAACACGGGGATGAGCATCATCAATACGACGGCTGCAAACGTGCCGCCGACGATGAAGGGAATGCGCCTGCCGACCTTATCGCTCAGCGCGCCGAACAGCGGCAGCAGGAAGAGCGCCACGATGTTGTCGAGGCTCATGATGATACCGGCAGGGCCGTCTCCCATATGATAGGTATCGCGTAAAATCAGGGGGATGATGGTGTCGTACATCTGCCAGAACGCGCAGATGGAGAGAAACGCAAAGCCGACCAGAAACGTGCGCTTATAGTTTAGTTTCATGTGTTTTTCTCCGTTTTTTTAAGATGAGATCAACTGGAGTCGCTTGGATTGCTTACCGCTGTGTTATATACATGGTAGCGCAATTATCGTATAATAACAACAAAAATCGACGTAAAAATCAACCGGAGGATGGATATCATGTGGATTACGCTTGCAGTGCTGCTTGTGCTGATGACTCTTTGGCTCGCGCTGATCATGCCCGCGCGGAGCACGAAAGCGCAGCGCGCGTCGTTTTCCGGGCGGACGTTTGCGCACCGCGGACTGTTTACCGCCGACCAGAGCGTGCCGGAAAATTCGCTTGCCGCGTTTCGTGCGGCGGTGGAGGGGGGCTACGGCGTGGAGCTGGATGTTCAGCTTACCCGCGACAAGCAGGTTGTGGTGTTTCACGACGACGACCTCAAGCGCGTTTGCGGCGTAGACGCGCGGGTGGACGCATATACATTAGATGAGCTCAAGCAGATGCCGCTCTGCGGTACGGCGGAGCGGATGCCGCTGTTTACCGAGGTGCTCGCGACCATCGACGGCAGGATTCCGATGATCGTGGAGCTCAAGAGCGGCGGGGACTGGAAGACGCTCTGCCCGAAGACGCTGGAGCTGCTCACCGCATACAAGGGCGACTATTGCGTGGAGAGCTTTCATCCTTCGCTCGTGCGCTGGTTTTACCTCAACGCACCGCAGATTCTACGCGGGCAGCTTTCGGAAGCCGCGCGGTATTCGAAGGAAAGCATGCCGCTGTATCAGGCGATCATGATGAGCCGGTTGTTTACCAATATCCTCACGCACCCGCATTTCATCGCCTATCGCGTGGGACCGAAGTGCCTCTCGGTTCGCATCAGCGAGTGGTTGGGCGCGATGCGCGTCTGCTGGACCGCGCGGCCAACCGACGACCACGCGAAGCTCACGCGGAAAAACGACGCGATCATCTTCGAGCACTATCGGCCGGAAACGCATTTTTCCGCCGGGCGGGATTAGGAATTTTTCCTGCTGATGATTTTTCTTGGAGGTGAAACATGAAAGAGATCGTATTGATCGCATACGGGTTTCTTAGCACGATACTGCCTGCGCTGCTGTGCTACGGTGTGTTGCATTCGGTTTATCGCGCAAAGGGGATTCGCGAGCCGCAGTTTCATCTGCTGATGATTCTGGTGCTGTCGGTCTACGTCGCTGGTGTTTTCTTTTTCACGGGAGCGGGAACGGTATACGACATTCGCCAATACGGTTTGAGCGCGATGGCGACGCAAGCAAACCTGAGCCCGTTTTCCGATCAATCGATCGACGTGGTCGCCTATCTGCTCAACGTGGTTCTGTTTCTGCCGCTTGGCTTTTTGCTGCCGCTGCTTTGGCCGAAACAGGACAAACTCTGGAAGAGTTTGCTTGCGGGGGTTGCGTTTTCACTGCTGATCGAGCTGAGCCAGCTGCTGAACATCCGCAATTCGGATATCGACGATCTGCTGCTCAACACGATTGGCGCAGTGGTCGGGTTTGCCCTGTATCGGGGATACGCCGCGCTGACGAAGCGGGAGAAGCGCACCGAAACGGGATTTCGCGCGGAGGCGCTGCTCTATTTTCTCGTGATGTTTCTGGGTCACTTCCTGCTCTTTTACGAGCTTGGATTCGCGAAAATCCTGTACGGGTTTTAATTTATTCGGATAGAGAAACAAAACCTGACAGGCCTTGTCAGGTTTTTTGTTTTATACTTGCGATATCAGAGAAAAGGAGAGACGAAGATGGAACAGCAAGTTGAGTTTTTGAAGGAATACAAAGAGCTTTATCAGCCGAAGACCACGCCTGCGATCATCGACGTGCCGGAGATGACGTTTCTCGCCGTGGATGGCAAAGGCAACCCGAACGAACCGGACGGGGAATATGGCAAGGCGGTCGGGCTACTCTACGCGCTGAGCTACACGATTAAGATGAGCCAAATGAGCGGAACCGCGCTTGCGGGATTCTTTCCGTACAAGGTTGCTCCGCTGGAAGGATTTTGGCAGATGGCGGAGGGCAAACCCGGCGTGGATTACAACAACAAGGACAAATTTGAGTGGACGAGTCTGATCCGCCAGCCGGAGTTTGTAGACGAAAGCGTGTTCGACTGGGCTTGTGCGCAGGTATGCATAAAGAAGGGACTGGATACGTCCCGCGCGCGGCTCTGGCGCTTTCGCGAAGGACTCTGCGCGCAGATGATGCACATCGGCCCGTACGACGCGGAGCCCGCGAGCGTGGAGCAGATGGACGCATTCCTTGCGGCAAACGGCTATCGCAACGATCTAGGCATCCGCCGCCATCACGAAATCTATCTGGGCGATCCAACCCGAACCAAACCGGAGAAGCTCAAGACGGTGCTGAGACATCCGGTAGAGAAGATTTGAGCCTCGCGACATAAAACGTTTGAACAGTATGTATGAGGAAGCCGAAAATCAAAAGCGCTAAGTGACACGGGAGCGCTTTTCAACAGAAAAGCCTCACCTAAAGAATAAAACACCCAAAATCAAAAGCCCCAAGAGACCAGCGGGAGCGCTTTTCCACAAAAAAGTCTCCCCCAAAAAACAAAACACCCAAAAATCAAAAGCCCCAAGAGACCAGCGGGAGCGCTTTTCCACAGAAAAGTCTCCCCCAAAAAACAAAACACCCAAAAATCAAAAGCCCCAAGAGACCAGCGGGAGCGCTTTTCCACAGAAAAGCCTCACCTAAAAAACAAAACACCCAAAAATCAAAAGCCCCAAGGACTGGCGAGAGTACTTTTCCACAGAAAAGCCTCGCCCCCAAAAACAAAATACCCAAAAATCAAAAGCCCCCGCGTTCTTTGCGGAGGCTTTTGATTGGGATGGGATGGGAGGTAATATTGGGGGTTTGTCAGTCTATGTCCTTGCTCTGGTGATAATGTACTCCACGCTTGTGGAATAGCAATGGATAGAAAGTGAACTTCCTGTTACACACAAAATGGTGCTGAAACAATCCTTTTTTGCCCGTACGTCACAGCGCAGAGACCGTTTCTAAATCGGTAAAAAAACCAGTATTTATGCGGAAATTTGCGCGGACCAGCGACCGATTTCCTAGTAGATCATGTAAAATGCAGAATATCGCTGTTTGACGCAATGGTGATATCCGCACGAAAATGAGAAAAAACGTCTTGCAATTTCATCCTCCATGTGTATAATAATATTTGCACTCGGGGTTATAGCTCAGCTGGTCAGAGCGCTACGTTGACATCGTAGAGGTCGTTGGTTCGATCCCAACTAATCCCACCACCTTCAAAATTGATTATCCTGCGGTGTGCGTTACGTCTTCCGTTATAAACCCACAAAGTAACTTCGGGAGCGTTTCGTTGAGAAGACAAGATCAGGCCCGTTACGGATGGGAAGATCGCGGCGATCACGGCGTACCCACCTGCCGAGAGGCGGGTGTTATAAAGAGGGCGAACGGCACTTCGGGATACTCAACAGACCGCATTGCGGAATTGTGTAATGGTAGCACCTACGACTCTGACTCGTATTGTCTAGGTTCGAGTCCTAGTTCCGCAGCCAAGAAAAAGCCCGAAAACGGGGCTTTTTTTGTTTTATAGTATCATACAATAACGTACAAGGTTAAATTGTTTCTTGCCAATTTCTTGCCCGAAATTTGCATGTGCAAAGAGTAAAACTACTGCGATTCTATTGTGAAGGAATATAATCGACTTGGCTTTGTGATTATAAATTGAAGTTTGAATCAATCAAGTTTAAAAAATTCGAACGTTTCACAACATGGGAGCTGACTGTAATTTTTTTTTGACATGCGTTCGAAGTCATCGAGATTTTCAACTGTTGTAATATAACTTGACTTGGAATAGTAAAACTCTTTTACTGAAGGACAATTTCTAAAGAAATCATGATACCCATTATCAATAATGTTTATATTTGTCATTAATGCACGATTAGCTTCTACTTTGGGATCAATAGCTTCTTTATAAATTTTTTTTATGTTTTCAGGCCACTGATTATAATCTGATGTCTCTGTACTGAGACATGTATCCATCAAAACGCAAGTGAAATTACCAATATACGAATCAAGAAAACTATAATAGTTGCTATCACGATCAAAATATTGGAGAATCTGTTGGGGAGTATCAGAACGATCTTGATAAATCGAAAATACTAAATCTTCACCGTTTCCCACAATTGATTGTGATGGGTATTCAATCAACGTGATAATTCGTTTTTTAGATTTGTTTTTCGTTCCAAACGCAATTATCTCGCCTTGATTATCCTTCTGATAGTATAGAATCACACCCTGAATTAAACCAAATGACCCATCTTCAACATAGCACAAGCATCCTAAATCGGTCTCTTTATTATAGTCTGCAAGGAACGCCTCATTTTTAATTCTCTCCTCAGTGAACGCCCCGGTTCCACTTAAAAAATCATCAAATCTCTGATTTGCTTCAGCTTCAAGTCGCTCTCTTTCTTTCTTTAAAATCATAGGGGGGTTATCGATCTGCTTAACCGTTGGCTTTGGACTTGCAGTGGCAGTTGGAGTAATCGTTGGTTCTGCGCTGGGTGTGGGCGTTGGTGTGTTGGTTGGTGTATTAGCCGGCGAAGTGGTTGGCGTTGAAGTTGCTGCTTCAAGCGTGGCGATTTCGCTCGGCGTACAAGCGCAACTGAAAACAAGCATCAGGCAGATCGCGATCAAAGTCCAACGACGCATATGTGATACCTCTCAATCGTTTGGAACGGCACTTAATGATATGTTGATTTAGCTTGGTTGCCTTTATTCTATTGTCGAGCCTCTACAAAGTCAATGTTTGTATTTTATTATCTTCTTTGAATATGCTTGCGGCTTCTCCGAATTTTCCCGTTATTGAAACGCCTTCCTTACCTTCTCCGCGTCCTTGAGCTCCGTCTCTTCCGCAAGGTGCGTGTAGATGCTCATCGTGGTTGTCGGGTCAGTGTGACCGAGGTATCGTTGCGCAGTGAGTACATCCACGCCGGAGCGGTAGAGGATCGAGGCGTAGTTGTGCCGGAAATAGTGCGGGGTGAGGATCGAGCCTTCGCCATTGCTTTCGATGCCGCGCGCGGCGTTGAGCAGCGCCGCCTGCATCAACCGCCAGCGCCGTACGAAAGTTGATTGTGACCAAAACTCGCCTGTCCGTTGCGCGCGGATGATGTAGCCGTTGCCGATCTGGCGGTTCTTCTGGAGTAGAGCCATCAGCTCGTCCGGCACGGGCACGGTACGCACGGACGTTTCCGTTTTGACGGTGCCCACGTCGCCGGTGACGAAGTCGATATCCCGCTCTACGCGCAGGGTGCGCGCGGCAAAGTCGATGTCCGACCAGCGCAAGCCTAGCGCCTCACCTCGCCTTAGACCCGTATAGTAGAGAATCGCCAGAAGGAGTCCATCGGGATGTGAATCGATCACGCGCAGCACGGCGGCTGTCTCCTGCGCCGTCAGCGCGCGGCGGCTCGTGCGCTCCGCTTTGGGCGGTCGTAACCCGTCCGTGGCGTTGCGGTCGATGACCCCCTGCGCGGTGGCGAGCGTGAAGCAGTTCGTGAGGATGATCATGATGTAGCATAGCGTCGTCTTACCCGTTCCGGCGAGGCTGTTGAGATACGATTGCAGCTGCAGCGACGTGATCGCGCGCATCTGCTTATCGCCAAAGACAGGGAAGAGGTAGTGATTGAGTGTGCTGCGGTAGTTGGCTTTGGAGCTGGCGCTGAGATACGGCTCCTTGTAGACGCGGTACCAGTCGGTCACAAACTCGCCGAAGAAGATATCCCTGCGGATCGCGACGGCTCCGTTGATGTGCGCGCGGCGCAGCTCCTCCTTGTTTGCCTCCAACTCCTTCTTGGTGCGCCCGTTTGCCCACTTGTAGATCGCATTTCCGTCCGCGTCGTGACCGACGGTCACCTGCGCGCGCAGGCGCTTCTTTTGGGTTGCCATTGTGTTGCCCTCCTGAACTATGGTATATTGAGGGCGCAGAAAAAGAACCTCCCCAAGGCAATTGATCTGCACCCGCCGCTTTGGTGTTCGCAGCACCTGAGCGGCTTTTTTTTGATTTTGGTTTATTTTACGTTCCAGCGGTTACCGCAGTTTTGGCAGACCGCAACGGAGCGCGTGATGGAAACGACCTTTGTCTTTTTGCCAAAGAGAACCACGAGCAGCTTCCAGATGCCGAACAGGATCCACGCGATGATTTCCCACCACCAGCCGATGAAGATCCAATACGCCCAGCCTTTTTTGCGTTTCTCCTTGACTTCCGTCACCGCTTGGATGACGATGTTCTCACTCCTGCATTTTGGACATTTCACAGATGTTTCCTCCGCATTGCTATTTCAAAATACTCGTGAACCCGACCGCTTTGCCGATGATGCGCGCGGTGTGTTCGCCGTTGATGATGATCGGGGCATACGACGGGTTTTCGGACATCAGCATGAGGTAGTCGCCGTCGCGATAGACGCGCTTGAGCGTTACGCTCTCCTCGTCGATGATCACCGCGGCGATTTCGTTGTTCTCCACGTCCGGCTGCTGGCGGATATAGACCAAGTCGCCGTCGTGAATCCGCGCGCCGATCATGCTGTTGCCTTTGCAGATCAGCGTAAAGTCGCAGTGGATATTGTCCGGCACGTCGTCGAACCCCTCCGCGTCTTCAACGGCGAGGATCGGTTTACCACAGGCGATGGCACCCAAGCGGGGCTTCTTGACCATGTTCGGAATCGGTAATATGCCGGGAAGTGACAGCACAGACTTGCTTGTATCGTCGGAAAAATCGTCCAGAGTGAGGTCGAGGGCTTTTGCAATCGCGCGGATGGTCTCCAAGCTCGGCTTTTTTGTGGCTCCCGAAGTGATCTTGTCGATCGTCGGCTTTGGAACGCCGGACATCCTCGCAATATCCTCGTTTGTCAGGTGGTTTTTCTTTTTGTAAGCGCTGATGATTTCATATCCCATAATCTCACCTCGTAAACAATATAGCTCGTAAATGTTACTGAGTCAAGAAATATATAACCGCAGACGGTTAAAAATACAGCATAACGCAATTGACAATCGCATTAAACGGTGATAGATTAGATTACAAAAATAACCGAGGATGGTGATTGATTTGCAAAAAGACAAGTATCCGGTGCTGTCTGACTTGATAAATGACCGAGGAATCAAAAAAAGCGTAATCGCCAAACGGTTGGGGATTTCGCCCAAGACGCTCAGTGGAAAGCTGCGCGGCAAGACCGGATTTGTGTTTGGCGAGGCGCAGACCATCCGTGAGGATTTCTTTCCGGACGTGGCGCTGGAGCGGCTCTTCACGGTGAACACGACCGACCATTCGACGTGAGGAGCGGGTTAGATGGAGACAGCGAGAGTCGATTTTGAGGAACTCAAGGAGCAGCTTTCGACGGCGATCGAGGGGATCAGCACAATTTCCCGCGCGGTGGGGCAGATCACAACGCGGCTGAGCGCGGCGCAGGGCAGCAGCTCGGTTGGGGAATCCTGGGTGCGCACATGGGGTGAGACGCTGCCGAAGAAAGCCGCCGCGAAGATGCTGGGCGTGAGTGTCACCTACCTCAACAAGCTGATCAGCGGCGGCGGGATCGCGGTCACGCCCGATGGTCGCGTCGTCGTCCGTTCCGCTGCGGACTGGGCAAACCAAAACACGCCAAAGGACAACGCGCCCCAAAAGAAGTGGCACATTTGAAGAAATGGCACATCTAGCGAAAAAGTGTCGTATACGTTTTTATAATTCGCGAAAGACGGATTTCTAATAATTTTCGTGCCGTTGTGCGCGTTAAAATGTCCCGTGACGCTGCAAATGACACTGGCGTATGTACGGTAGCCAGGAATTTCTACCGTGCTGACGGAACGAACGATATTTCAATTTGAGGTAAACCATGGCAAGAGAGTATTTTAATGCCTATCACAGCTACTTAGAGGCCATCGAACCGCTCAACGACGCGGAGCGCGGGCGGCTTTTCACGGCATGCCTATTTTACAGCATGACGGGCGAAGTGCCGGAGCTGCGCGGGAACGAGCGATTTGTATTCGCTGGCATGAAGTCGCAGATAGATAGGGATTCTAAACAATACGAGAACCGCTGTGAGATCAATCGAAGAAACGGATCGCTCGGAGGTCAGAAGCCAAGCGAACGCTACCAAACGCTACCGAACGCTACCGACGGCAACCAAATGCCCCCTAAGGAAAAGGAGAAGGAGAAGGCAAAGGAGAAGACAAAGGCAAAGGAAAAGGAGAAGAATGACGGTAATCGCGCGGACAAGCCGCGCCGTTTCACCAAACCCACGGTCGAGGATATTCGCGAGTATTGCCAAGAGCGGGAAAACGGCATCGATTCGCAACGGTTCTTTGACTTTTACGAGGCGAAAGGCTGGATGATCGGCAGTCAGCCAATGAAAGACTGGCAGGCGGCGGCGCGAACTTGGGAGAGCCGGGAACCCGCGAAACCACCGGACCAAGCCGGAGCATTCACGAAGAGGTCTGGGAAGCTTCGAATCGAGCAACATACGCTGACGGATCAGGACTTAGCGCATTTGCTTGTCGATTTGGATGCCGATATCACCGCGTAAGGAGGATAAATACGTTTTCCCTCGCTAATTGACGTGTAAATCGTTCGCCGGAAGGAACCGTGTAGCATCGCTTCAAGTGTGCTTCGAGCGGCTCCGCTCGCGCACGGGATACACGCGGCAGCAACTTGGCGAGTGCGGTCGCGGCGACCCGACGCGGGATCGGCTGGAGGAGTATGTGACCGAGCTGGATGAGCTGGAGCGGCAGCTGACCGGTGAGATGATCGCACTGGAGAAGCAATTAGTATTTATGGATGCGGAGTTGGAGAAGCTGCCGGAGAATCAGGAGAAGGTTCTGAGGTTGAGATTTATGGACGGATTAAGCTGGAGAGATGTTTCAAAAAAAACGAATTACTGTGAAAGACATTGCAAGAGGCTTATATCACAATAAATTTCAATAAAAGGCTATTATTAAAAACATGTGTTGATATAATAATAAAAACAGTATCGGAGGCTCATATGGAACATTTTGATATTTTTGAGTTCGCCAGAGTACTCAATAGCATCGGTGTTAACAAACCAGAGAAACGTATGGTTTACCATTATACTGGAGTGGAGCCTTTGACTAAAATTATAACAAATAAAGAGTTGTGGTTTACTGATAGAAGTTTTTTAAACGATAGATCTGAGGGAATGTTACCTTTAGAAATTTGCGAGGAAGTTATCCGTGAGATTGATCTAGAGGGAAATATAAAAGCAGCATTGATCAAAGAACTGAAAGTCAAAAAAGATAATCTATATAAAAGTACAGAGCGTGTTTATGTTTTATCTTTCTCAATTGATTCCGATAGTCTTTGCCTTTGGAATTACTATACTAAGGGAGATAGTGTAAGAGGCTTTAACATAGGTTTTATGGCAGATGAGTTAACAAGTGCCTTCACTCCATCGGGTACTATTAGTACCGTATTACGTCCTATACAGCGTAGAGTAATATATAAACGCGATGAACAGAAGAAATGGATTGATCAAACCATAAATAAATTACTAACAGCTGCAAAAGGCGAAGAAATTACTCTGTCAGCGCAATATATTGTCGATAAGATTGTTTATTGGGGTTACTTTTTTAAACCTGAGTGTTTCAATATCGAGCACGAGTATAGAATGGTTATAACATGGGATATTAATTTTCCATCGGAGCACTATTTATTACCAAAAGAAGAATACCGTGTGAATGACGGGCTAATAATTCCGTACAGACGATTAAAATTTAATAATTTGGATTGCATAAAATCAATAATGTCATCACCAACTATGGATTATGAATTGGCGGAAGCATCTCTAAAGCGCGCTTCTGCTGAGAATCCAGAAATATGTATTATGCAGTCAAGCATACCCATCAGGTATTAATTAAGACAGTAAATGGGCAAGCATATGCAATAATGGAAATATTGTTTTAACTCAGAAACTTATCGTCACTAAAACTTAGTGGAATAGCATTGAGGGATATTACAAAGCATTATCCTCAGATTCCCTTTTGCTATCTTCTTAATTCAAGTATTTCAACTCAAGCAACTAAAGCAGAAAGGATTAATTTACGTCGTCCGATCGAACAATCTCGCAACTAAACACTCAGATTAGAAATATTAACTTGTCCCTCAAAGTCCCACGCAAACTTGATAAAATAGTAATGTAAGTATTTAAAGAGATCCACGCGGTCTCTTCTTTTATCCCCTCGACGCCAAACTGGCGTCATTTTTCGTTTTGGAGGAAACATGCAAATCACCGATAAATTCGAGATCGTTCCGGCTGCGTAGATCAAGCCGGATGAGCGCAACGCCCGCAAGCACGGCAACTAGACGATTGTGAAATTGCGGTACTCGTGGAAGGTATCACCACTGTGCTGCGCATCTTCGTGATACACCCGATGAAGGTGCAACACAGGGTGTAAGGAATGGGACATCCTCTCCACAAGCGCCGCAGCATGCGACATGAGTAGAATGGTGAGTGGAAAATGACCATCCCCCCCGGTCATCGCGATTTCATGAAAAGATATGGCTACCGGGGGCCACAGCCTTTTCCAAGTGTGCGCGAAAAAAAGGGGGGGTGAGTCGTAAAAACTCGTTCATTTTGGCTTGAGAAACAAGCTACGCGCTAATGAAAAACACGCATAAAACGGGCGAATTTCAGGCGTTTCATCCAGCGAAAACGATATACTTGATCCGGGGTTTTTACGTGCTGCAAAGGATTTTTCGAGGTCGCAAAAGCGTTCCAGACTTGATGTTGATCGGCAAATCCTGTATCTATCGGCTCCGGTCACTTGATGATACAAGATATTGATGATTCTTACAAAACCATTACATTATATTCGCTGTATCGGGTTGACCGACCGATGCAATTAGTATACAATTTACTAAGTTGAAATCTGGTGCTGACAGTAGCCGCATGCACGAGTCGGCAGATGAATACCGAGTGAAGAATGATTTCAACGATACAATACCGACGAACAGGCAGATGCTGAGAGTTCAGTGGTGCAATGGTCGAAGGGATCAACACTTCAACATAACCGACTTTGTCGGGATGGCGAAGCTATGCTATTATCACGATTTAGTCGTGATAGACTTGAATTCAACGCCTTTGAGTGAAAACTTGAAGGCGGTTTTTAGTTAGAAGTAGTTTGTCAGGTGAATTAGCTCCTTAGCAAGAGTATTATGGTTTCTTTTCAACCTGATACAAAATAAATCCGGTCAATCGGCACGGGCTTATGTTCTTGTGAATAAGCAACCGTAACATTTCATCAGTTTGAACAATGAAATATAACTGATTAACACTTAAAAAGGAATGGCAAGCACATGAATGACTTATACAACAAACTAGTGGAGAAAAGCGAATCTCTGAGCATCATAGGTCTCGGATATGTTGGAATGCCCATTGCTGTGGCATTTGCTAAAAAAACAAACGTTATAGGATACGATTTAAATGAAGTGAAAATTAGACTTTACAGAAAAGGGATAGACCCGACCAAAGAAGTCGGCGATATTGCGATTAAGAATACTACAGTAGAATTCACCTCTGACGAGACTGCGCTCCGCCGCGCAAAGTTTCATATAGTTGCGGTTCCCACTCCTGTGTTTGATGACCACATGCCGGACTTAACTCCTGTAGAAGGAGCTTCTAGGATTCTCGGTAGAAACCTGACGAAAGGTTCCATAGTGGTTTTTGAGTCCACCGTCTATCCTGGTGTTACAGAAGATATATGTGTCCCGATTCTAGAGAAGGAATCTGGGCTTAAGTGCGGAACTGACTTTAGAATTGGATATAGTCCTGAAAGGATAAACCCTGGTGACAAGGTTCATCGATTAGAGACAATAAAAAAGATCGTCTCTGGTTGTGATGCCGAAACCCTCGATGTAGTCGCTAAGGTCTATGAGTTGGTCGTTGAAGCCGGTGTCCACCGAGCACCTTGCATTAAAGTCGCTGAAGCCGCAAAGGTTATTGAAAATAGTCAACGTGATATCAATATAGCTTTCATGAACGAACTATCTATCATCTTCAACAAGATGGGAGTTGATACAAAATCAGTTCTTGAGGCGGCGGGGACAAAGTGGAACTTCTTAAAATTCTACCCTGGACTTGTCGGCGGTCATTGTATTGGGGTAGACCCATACTACTTGACTTATAAAGCCGAAATGCTTGGATATCACTCTCAGGTGATTTTAGCAGGTCGTCGTATTAACGATGACATGGGGAAATATATAGCTGAAAATGCTGTAAAGAACTTGATAAAAGCTGAAAAACCCGTAAAAAATGCAAAGGTGGCAATTCTTGGGTTTACTTTCAAAGAAAATTGTCCCGACACGAGAAACAGTAAAGTCTTTGATATTGTACAAGAGCTTCGCGAGTATGGCATAGAACCGCTCATCTCAGACCCGACAGCTGACGCAATGGAAGCCCAGTCGTTGTATGGTATCGAGTTTTGTAGTATGAAGGAAATCACCGCTTGTGACGCCGTCATTTTTGCTGTGGCGCACACGCAATTCAGCAGATTTACGATGAAGGAGATAGAAGGAATGTATGGCACTGGTAAAAAGGTTCTAATAGATGTTAAAGGGTTGCTTGATAGAGATTCTTACGAAGCCGCGGGCTATATTTACTGGAGGTTGTAATAAGTGGGATACAAGAATCTAACATTCCCCAAAGATACTCAGTTTTTAGTCACAGGCGGGGCTGGCTTTATTGGCTCAAACTTGTGTGAAGCAGTATTAAACCTTGGTTATCGTGTAAGGTGCTTGGACGATCTGTCTATAGGTAAAATAGCAAACGTTAATCTATTTATTGACCGAGATGGTTACGAGTTCGTGAAAGGTGACATTAAAGATTTCAATACCTGCCTAGAAGCTACTAAGGGGGTGGATTACGTACTGCATCAAGCTGCGTGGGGGTCTGTACCCAGAAGTATAGAGATGCCTCTCTTCTACAATGCTAACAACATAGAAGGCACTCTAAACTTGATGGAGGCGAGTCGTCAGAACTGTGTGAAGAAGTTTGTCTATGCATCAAGCTCTTCCGTGTATGGTGATGAGCCGAACCTGCCAAAGACAGAAGGGATAGAGGGTAATTTGTTGAGCCCTTATGCTCTGACAAAACGGACTTGCGAAGAATGGGGGAAGCAGTACACCAGACACTATGGGCTTCAGACTGTAGGTCTCCGATATTTCAACGTTTTCGGGCGCCGACAAGATCCAAATGGCGCATATGCTGCTGTCATTCCGAAGTTTATTAAGCAACTCATGAACGACGAGCGGCCTACAATCAACGGTGATGGTAAACAGAGCCGAGACTTTACTTATATTGAGAATGTTATTGAGGCCAACTTGAAAGCTTGCTTATGCTCGTCTGAAGCTGCGGGTCAAGTATTTAACATTGCTTATGGTGGTCGCGAATATTTAATAGACATCTATAGAGCCTTAGCCTCAGCTCTAGGTAAAAACATCGAGCCGAGGTTCGGCCCTGATCGAAAGGGCGATATTAAACACAGCAATGCTGATATAAGTAAGGCTGAAAAACTGCTTGACTACCGGCCTGAATATGATTTCAAGTCAGGCTTAGCTGAGGCTATACTGTGGTACAGGGAGAATCTGTAATTCGTTCAGCAAGTGTTGAGTATTATATTTATCTAGCAAAGGAAATAGGAAGATGAACACAAAGGACTTTACACCGTTCCCGCATAGATTGTGGCTCTCCAGTCCGACAATGCATGGTGAAGAGCTTAGGTATATGACTGAAGCGTTTGAGACAAATTGGATGTCTACGGTTGGTGCAAACATCAATGAAGTCGAACGAATGGCAGCAGAATTTATACGTGTCAAGTATGCGGTCGCTCTATCCAGTGGAACTGCCGCACTGCATCTCGCGATTAAGCTTGCCGGAGTGAAGCGCGGGGATAGGGTGTTTTGCAGCGATATGACCTTCGATGCCACAGTCAATCCAGTTGTGTACGAGGGTGGCGTACCCGTCTTTATCGATACTGAGTACGATACATGGAACTTAGACCCGGTCGCGCTTGAAAAAGCGTTTGAAATATACCCGGAAGTCAAGGCAATTGTTGTTGCTCACCTTTATGGTACTCCTGGAAAGATTGACGAAGTTAAGGCTATAGCTGACAAACATGGTGCGAAAATAATTGAAGATGCAGCAGAGAGTCTCGGCGCTACATACAACAGTCAGCAGACAGGTTCGTTTGGAAGCATTGGATGCATCAGTTTTAACGGTAATAAAGTGATCACCGGAAGTGCTGGTGGAATGTTACTGACAAATGATTTATCCGAAGCCAACAAAGTGCGCAAATGGAGTACACAGGCGCGTGATAACGCTCCATGGTATCAGCACGAGGAGCTTGGCTACAACTATCGCATGAGCAATATTATCGCGGGTGTGGTAAGAGGTCAGTGGAATTATATTGATGAGCATATTGCTCAGAAAAGAGCGATCTATAACAAATACAAAGAAGGATTCAAAGGGTTACCAGTTTCAATGAATCCGTTTGATGAGAAAAAGAGTGTTCCCAATAACTGGTTATCATGCTTAATAATAGATAAAGATGCAATGAGTTCTCAGGCTAGAGATGAACATAAAGCGGTGTATAGACCTGAGTCTGGTAAATCCTGCCCGACAGAGATACTTGAAACTTTGCTTAAGTGCAACGCCGAAGGGCGTCCGATCTGGAAACCGATGCATATGCAGCCGATATATAGGATGAACAGTTTTGTGACACGGGAAGGCAACGGGCGTGGACTTTCAGACGCGTATATAAGCGGCGGAGATATCGGAACTGACGGTAAACCAATTGATGTTGGAGCGGATATATATGAACGTGGTTTGTGTTTGCCAAGCGATAACAAGATGACTGCCGAGGAACAGGACGCAGTAATAGAGATTGTCAGGACCTGCTTCAGCAAATAATGAATAATATTGGGAGGGTACAAAAATGAACAATAAACCTGAAATGCAGATTAGCAGTAAAGTGGCGAATATACCTGAAGCTCTATCTATATATATTAACAATTTAGTATACAATATGAGGAGACGAGGAACGTCTGTTATTACCCTGTCGTTAGGCGAAGCATACTTTGATATCCCAATGTTTGATTTTAATAAAATCGATTTCAAAAAAGGGTATCACTATTCGGAAAGTCGCGGTTTACCCGAGCTCCGCACAAAAATTGCTGATTATTATAATTTAGAGTACGATACAAACGTAGACCCAGATACGAACCTGATTATTTCTGCTGGTTCAAAACCGCTAATTTATATGGCCATGCAAGCGGTCATGAACGATGGAGACGAGGTCTTAGTTCATGAACCGGCTTGGTTGAGTTATCCTGAGGAGGCAAAAATCGCCAATGCGGTTCCGGTTTTTATTCCCTATAACTGTGCAGTTTGCGATTTTATTAAGTACTTTACGAATAGAACCAAAATGTTGATACTGAATAATCCGAATAATCCTGCAGGACGAATCTACTCAAAGAATGAGCTTTTTCTGATTTATCGCGAGTGCCGTTCTCGAGGAATCTATATTTTAGTGGACGAGGCATATAGCGATTTTATAACTGATGGTTCTTTTACCTCAATGGCAAACGTCGTTAAGGATCTTGACGGTATTATCGTTGTCAACTCTTTGTCGAAAAACTTCGGTATATCTGGATGGCGAATTGGATATGCGATATCAACTCCTGACGTAATATATGCCATTCTGAAGCTCAATCAGCATCTTATAACCTGTACTGCTACCGTGCTCCTTATGTATGTCGCGGAATATTTTGATAAAATGTCTGAAATCGCGCTACCGCAGGCGAGAGCAGTTACAGAGAAAAGGAAGGCTATCGAACGATATATAGATCATATTGGTCTTAGTCGCATAGATGGTTCAGCGACCTTCTACTTTTTTATCGGTCTGGATGGTTATAGTAGAACATCAATGGATTTTGCCATGTATCTGCTTCTGAAATACAGTATAGCGGTCGTACCCGGTTCAGCATACGGAAAAAGCACTGATAAATTTATCAGAATCGGAGTAGGCGTCGAATCTGAAAGTACTTTAAAACAAGCGCTCAATATTATTAAGCAGGTTATTGATAATAATGAGTACGATGATGAATTCGTTAGAAGTGCTGTCAATAAGCTCGGAATACAAATGTTTTTAAATAGCGAAGAGCAGTAAAGAGAAGATGGGGAATCAAGTATGACGAGAGAAAAAAAGAGCAATATTGTAATTATTCCGGGTGGTAAGTGGCAGGTGCCGATTGTTCAGAAGATTAAATCAATGGGACATAACGTTTATGTCATAGACTCTAACGAAAACGCTCCATCATATGAATTCGCAGATGGTCATCTTACAGGCGATATTTTCGATACTGACACCTGTATTAGATACTGCAGAAGCATAAAAGCAAACGCCATTCTGACCGAGGAGTGCGATATAGTATGGAGAACAATAGTTGAGACATCAAAAATTTTAGGGTTGCCCACAATGAACAAGGAAGCCTCAGATATGTATGTAAATAAGTATCTTATGAGAAAATACGCCGAAAGCAACGGTTTTCCGCATCCTCGATTCAGGCTTTGCGAAACCGCCGATGAGGCGGACGAGTTTTTGAAAGGAGAAGATGGCACAGCGATTATCAAGCCGATAGACAGCTATAGCAGCCGCGGCGTGTTTGTGGTTCATGACAGAAGTGACATTGATAGACATATTGCTGAAACTCTTTCACAATCGCGTACTGAACATAGATTCCTCATTGAACAGTATATAAATGGTGTTGAGTTTACAGTCGATGGAATTAAAACGCCATACGGGCATTTCACGCTCGCTATTTCAGAGAAGAAACACTACAAACACAACGAGAGCATCGCAAACGAATTGTTTTTCACATATAACAACACGCGATTTGATTATGACAGGATCCGAGAGTTGATTGATACCTATGTCGACAATTCACCACTTGAATTTGGCCTGACGCATACCGAGTATAAGTACGAAAACGGAGAGTTCTATATGATTGAGACTGCTGCGAGAGGAGGTGGGAACCTTATTTCCTCCCATATAGTTCCATATATGTCTGGAGTTGATAATTACGAATACCTAGTAAATGCATTTCTAGGAAAAGGACTTGATTCACGGCATGATTTCGCTGTAGCGGACAAGTGTAAGAATAGGGCTGCGGTTTTGAAATTCTTTACGACGCCCGGTAACGGCGGTGTTGTTAAGCTTATACACGGAGAGGATTATTTGAACAACGCGCCGGGAATTATAGCGTGGAAATTAAACTTCAAAGTCGGCGATTACATAGAACCTCCGGTAAACGACGGGGCGAGGATTGGATATTATATTGCTTGCTGTGAGAGCGAGAAAATACTTCGCCGTACTATGGACGAGGTTGATAAAGAAATCTCATTTGACTATGAATAATCGCGGATAGTTTGTTGACAGAAAGCGTGTTAGAAATATGGAACAGGGTGATAACGGGTACCTTCTGAAGCATAAATTTTATAGAAAGTATGGGAAGCGTTTTATCGATGTAATTTTATCGGTGACAGCGTTGCTTGTACTCTCTGTGTTTCTTGTGGTTGCTGCGATACTTGTACGAGTAAAGCACGGGAAACCGGTCCTATTTACTCAACAGCGCATTGGGAAAGATGAGAAGTACTTTTTGATGTATAAATTCCGGTCTATGTCCAATGAAAGAGACACATATGGACAGCTTTTACCTGATGCACAACGCATGACAAAACTCGGAAGAGTACTTCGATCGACAAGCATCGATGAGTTACCTGCACTCATAAATATTATTAAAGGCGATATGAGTATTATAGGTCCGCGCCCACTTCCGGTATTGTACCAGCCATACTTTAAGCCTGAGGAACGCATTCGCCACACCGTAAGAGGCGGCTTGACCGGACTTGCCCAGATAAACGGGCGTAACAATTTGTCATGGGAAAACAAATTCAAGTATGATGCAGAGTATGTGCGGAATATGTCATTTGGTTACGATGCTAAAATTTTCTTCGGCACGATCGGAAAAGTGCTTTTGCGTAGGGATGTTGGCGTGCGCGGGATTCAAGGTGCCGGGGATTTGAATGTGCTGCGCAAGGATATGGCGGAAGAAGAAAAGCTGAAAATCACTTAATATAATATACCATAATGTGAGAAAAACATATGGAAGGAATCAATTATGAATATTATCGGAGAAAGAGTTATTCTGCGAGCTGTTGAGGAAAAAGATAATGATATGCTGCTGTCGCTTTTAAACGATCCGGATACAGAAGCACTGTTAGGAGGATGGTCATTCCCGTCGTCATCAGATGCACAGAATAATTGGTTTAAACATCTTACTGAAGATAAAAATGTTCTCCGTTGTATAATTTCCGTAAACGATACTGCCATAGGCACGGCGATACTGAACAAAATTGATTATAAAAACGGAACAGCCTGCGTTAATATAAAATTGTGCGCAGGTGAATATAGAGGCAAGGGTTACGGAACAGATGCGATTAAAGCATTGATAAGGTATGCATTCGACGAATTAAGATTAAATTGCGTTTATGCGTTGGCTTTGGAGAATAATCAGGCATCGCGCAGGATGCTTGAAAAATGTGGTTTTATTATGGAAGGAATACTTCGAGACAGATTTTATAAACAGGGACGGTATAACAGTTGCGTTTCCTTTTCGATTCTTATTGGTGAATATTACGATGCAAAGAAGTGAAATCGGGAGCGAGTTCTGGAAATATCCGGAAAGAAAAAGAGATCTTACGACACCGTCTTTTACGGAAAATTTGCATACGCGCTGGTTTATTTCAGGCAGGACGGCACTTGATCATATTATTAAAGACATAAAGTATAGAATCGGGAATTTTAGCGTTGCTATGCCCTCGTATTTCTGTTATTCCATGTTGGAACCATTCTTCAGCAATGGAATTGACCAAATAGAGTTTTACGACGTTGTTTATCGCGACGGCAAGCTAACCGCCGATTTTAATACAGACGCCAATATAGTGTTTATCATAGACTATTTCGGAGTCACATCGCCAGAAACAAGAAAAATGATAAATAACTGCCGTACAGACAATCGGATTGTGATTCTAGATACAACGCAATCAGTATTCTGTGCGACCGACAACATCATGCGAGCGGATTACTCATTTTGCAGCTATCGCAAATGGCTTTTTACAAATGCTGCAATGTCATATGCAAAATCAGGTTTTGCAATTGATTATGAAGAAAAACTAGATACGCTGTATACCGACTTACGGCTTCTTGCTGCGGATAAAAAAAGTAATTACATAAACGGCAAGAGCGACAGTAAAGATTATCTTGAGCTATTTCAATTAGCGGATGAAACACTTAGAGACGATTATATTGGTTATACACCGCGTGCGCATGAGATTGATATACTTCATAACATAGACACGGAGAGCATTGCTAATGCGAGACGGGAAAATGCGAGCTTGATTGTAAGTGAATTGTCGGATACGGTGAGAGGATGTTTTCAATTCGCACTTCCTAACATATCAGACAATGATGCACCTTTGTTTGTACCAATTATCATTGATAACGAAACGCGCAGGGCATTAAGGCTTTTTTTAATAGAAAAAAGGATTTACTGCCCGATCCACTGGGACATTACGAATTATCACGCGTCACTTACATCAAAACAAATCAATATTTACAACTGTGAACTGTCGTTGATATGCGACCAACGTTACGACATTGCTTCCATCAACCGTGAAATAAGCGAAATCAAGAAATTTTTTGCGGGTAATTTTTTTAGAAAGTGACAGATAAATATGAAGGATATTGTTATCATTGCGAATTTTGTTGCCGCCGTTGACGGAGTCGCCAACAGCCGGTTCGCATATCTTGGCAATATACTATGTATACAGAATCAGGTCGAGTTGATTACTTCTGATTTTAGTCACAGTACAAAAACTCATCGCAGCAATGCTGCTATGGAGTTTCATTACAAAGTAACGCTTGTTCACGAGCCGGGATACAAAAAGAACATTTCACTTAAACGATTTGTAAGCCATTTAGCCTGGGGTAAAAGCGTTCTCAAATACATAAAAAAACGGAAAAGACCAGATATAATATACTGCGCTGTACCTTCGCTTTCAGCAGCTAAAAACATGATAGATTTCTGTAAGAATAACAATATACGCTTTATTATTGACATACAAGACTTGTGGCCAGAAGCTTTCCGTATGGTTTTTCATATACCTGTGTTAAGCAGCATTGTATTTTCTCCGTTGACATCATACGTAAATAGAATATATTCGTCTGCGGATGCCGTGATAGCTGTTTCAAAGACATATGTTGACAGAGCATTATCTGTAAATCGCAAATCGATCCAGGGAATGACGGTTTTTTTAGGAACAGATCTAAATGATTTTGACAATAGTATCATATCTAACCCCGCTGAGTTGGAAAAAGCGGAAAACGAATTATGGCTGGGTTACTGCGGATCTCTCGAAGCAAGCTATGACTTGCCATGCGTAATTGACGCGCTTGCGATTATTATTGAGCGTGGGAAAAAGCCTCCGAAACTTATTGTAATGGGTGGAGGTAGCAGAAGAGATGAGTTTCAGAAGTATGCGTTGGAGAAGCATGTTGACACCGTGTTTACCGGAAGACTTCCATATGACAAGCTTGCCGGAATGCTGCACGAATGCGATATTGCGGTCAATCCGATTGTAAGTGGATCTGCGGCGAGCATTATAAACAAACATTCGGATTATGCCTGTGCCGGTTTACCGGTAATAAACACACAGGACAGTACTGAATACCGAAACCTTGTCGACGAATACAGCATGGGATTTAACTGCGAGAATGGGAATGCTTTAGAAGTGGCTGATAAGATTATAGTATTAATTGAGAATATAGAATTACGTGAGACAATGAGTTTGAATGCAAGACGCTGTGCCGAAACTCTGTTTGACCGTGGAACAACATATAAGAAGATTATTGACTTATTAGAGAATATTTGAGTTTTATGCAGAAAAGCGACTGTTCTGAAAGCGGGAAAAGTATGAAAGGCGAAAAGCATAATAAATACGCGGTCGGTGTATGTGGATACTTTGATTCAACGCTCGTCGGTGAGAACGGCCAGACTATACGCACGAAAAATATAACAAATGAGTTGATAAAACATTACGGTGCAGATAAGGTTAGGTGTATTAGTACGCACAACTGGAAAAGCAGACCGTTTGGCCTGTTGTTTGACCTGATAAGTCTATGTCGTAGATGCGAAAGAGTGTTGGTGTTTCCGGATACAAGAGCAATAGGAGTAATTGTTCCGGTATGCGTATCGTTGAAACGCATTTTTCATGTCAAGGTATATTACAACGTTGTTGGGGGATGGCTTGCCAGCAGACTTGTTGTCACTCCGAGACTTTTGCGTTGTATTGAAAAGATAGATATGTTGTTTATCCAAACATCAACCATGAAAAACGAACTTGATGCGATTGGAATAACAAATACAACTGTTTTCCCAAACTTCAAATTGTCAAGAATCGCCGACGAGCAACACCAGCATATGACGTTTGAGCAACCATTGCCATGTTGTTTTTATTCACGTGTGACAATGAAAAAGGGCGTCGATAAGATGGTGAAAGCAATAGAAGAGATAAACCGTAATGGCAACATTCTAAAGCTGGATATATACGGCCACGTTGATGGTCAATATGTACAACACTTCAATGAATTATTGAAATCAACGAACTCCACAATACGGTATTGCGGAGAAGTTCAGAACAACAAAACTATTGATGTTCTTGAGAATTACTTTCTGCAGATATTTCCGACCGAATATAGAACCGAAGGTCACCCCGGATCACTTATTGATTCTTTATATGCCGGTCTTCCTGCTGTGGTGTCAAAATGGAATTCGTGGCAAGATATCATAAAGGAAAATGAAACTGGAATTGCATATGAGTTTGCAAGCTATGAGGGTCTGGTAGAAGCATTGCAGTATTGTGTGTCACATCGGGAGCAACTGAACAAAATGCGTGCCATATGTGCATTGGAAGCGGCTAAATATACGCCAGAGAATATCATGAGAATTATGTTTGAAATTTTTGATAATGATAAATTTGAGATTGTATAAACAGATTACCAAATAAATAAATGCGAACTGCAATGAGAAATGAGTCATTCTGTAATAGAAAGGTGTTGTATTGTGAAGAACAGATCGGATGCAGAAAAGAATGTACAAAAGGTGGCGGTCATCACTATACATTTCGGAATAAATTATGGCTCCGCGCTACAGTCGTATGCAATGGCAAAAGTGTTGACGGATGTCGGCCTTTCCGTAAAGGTGATTAATTATATCCCTGAACGGTATTCGTTCAAAAATATATATTTTGAAAAACCCGGAGTAGTCGGGAAACTCAAGTGTCTTGCCGTTATGCCTTTCAGAAGCAAATACCAGCACATATTTTCTGCCTTCTTAAAAAAAAACGTTCCACTGACCCCGCAATATCACGATATTAGCGAACTGGAAATGCACTGCTCGAAATATGATGCGTATTTTGCGGGCAGTGATCAAATATGGAACAGCTATTACAATACACGAGTTGATCCAGCATATTTTCTTTCATTTGCGCCGAAAAAAGCGAAAAAAATCTCATATGCCGCAAGCTTCGGCAAAAGCGAGCTTGAAGCTAATGAAAAAGAATATACGAGACATCTACTGAAGAACTTCAATTGTATATCAGTTCGCGAAGAGCAGGCAAAACATATTGTTAATGAACTTGGTTTTGTTGCGTCTCACGTCCTTGATCCCACAATGTTGATTGACAAGACAGAATGGAGCAAGTTACGCACTTCACACCGAGAAATGATCCATTACGTTCTTGTTTATGCACTTAACCACGAAGAAATGACGCTGATAAACTTTGCAAGAGCAATTGCAGACACTTACTCGCTGCGCGTCAAACTTATCAGCTTTTCATATACGAAGCAAAGTATCCCGGGACTTGATGACTACCTAACGTATCAATCGCCGGTTGATTTTGTCAAATTAATTCTTGAAGCTGATTATATCGTGACGAATTCGTTTCACGGTGTTGCGTTTTCAATCAACCTCAACAAACAGTTTATTGCAGTCAGACGTAAAAAATATAATTCTCGACTGCAAAGCATTCTGAAAACGTTTGACCTGTACGACCGTATGGTTGAGGATGATCTACCTGAAGAATTGATTAAGAAGAGAATCGATTATGTTCAATGTAATAAAATCCTTGCACGTGAACGCGAAAAATCATATGGATTTATTATGGATTCCATGAATTTGGAGGGAAATGCTGTCAATGAGAAGTAAAAACATCTGGTTAATTTTCTATGTAATTTTTGCCAAGCATCTTCCACTGTCCTATCATCTTGGGCTTGCAAAAAAACTACGGGGCTTTTTCGGCAGACATATTTTGAAGTCAATGGGAGATGACGTGAATATTGAACACGGAGCGACATTTGACTCACGTGTTGAAATAGGGGACAGGTCGGGGCTTGGAGTCAACTGTAGCGTGATTGGTCCCGTTACAATCGGTAAACATGTCAATATGGGTCCGGATGTCATCATTTACACGCGTAATCACGCCCACAGTCGCACGGATATAACAATGCAGGAGCAAGGGTTTGAATGTTATAAACCAGTTACCATCGGGGATGATGTTTGGATAGGAGGAAGAGTTATAATTCTTCCAGGGGTGAGTATCGGAAACGGTTCTATTATAGGAGCCGGAGCGGTTGTCACCAAGGACGTTCCGCCATACAGCATTACCGCAGGAAACCCCGCAAGAGTCGTCCGAAACAGAAATGCGCTGTAAACGCGGAATACTATCGGTATAGTATAAAACAAGGAGCTTATTTAATGAAACAATGCATAATCTATAATCCATATGCCAATCATGCGGTTACTGATACATATGTTGATTTTGTCGAAAAATGCATAAGAAATTGCGGCATTCAGACCCGCAAGATTGAATCTCTCAGCGTCGCGGAAATGGATACGGGAGCTTTCGTGGTTTGCGCCAATGACGCACCGATTGCGAAGAAGAAAGGGTATCACCCAATAATTCTCTGGACGCAGGGAATACTTCCCGAGGAATCGTATATGAGGAATAAAAGCTGGTTTCGTAGTGTGGTGCTTTCCGCGATGGAGCTTCGCGGGCTGAAAGCAGCTGATGCATATATCTTCGTTTCTGATCCGATGCGTGATCATTTCTGCAAAAAGTATCGTCGGAATTTTAGTAATTATTATATTATGCCATGCTTTAACAGCGAGATAGATAAGTCGTCGTTTTTCACGGAGAATAAATACTCAGAAAACGTTTTCCTTTATGCTGGGGGGCTTCAGGTGTGGCAATGCTTTCGCGAAACCGCCGAACTGTTCTCGAAAATAGAAAATAGAGTTAAAAACTGTACATTTCGTGTTCTCACCAAGGATGGTGAAGCGGCAAAAGCTGTCTTGGATGACGTTGGGGTTAAGAACTACTCAATCGGATACGTAAATCCGCGGGACATTAGCAGTGAACTCTGCAAAGCGAAATTTGGGTTCTCCATACGAAAGGATACACCCGTAAATCGTGTTGCCACTCCGACAAAGTTGTCTACTTATATCGCCCACGGAGTGATGCCGATCTATTCTAAAGCGTTACTTGGCTTCGGCAGAGTTGCCAATGACAGTGAGTATTGCATCGAAGTTGTAAGCAATCATGAAGATTCAATAAATAAAATTGTTGGTATGTGCCTTACTTCACAGTCTCCGCAAAGCGTGTACGATTCTTTTAAATCGGTGTTCGGTAATTATTACTCAACTGACTTTCACCGCTTAAACCTTACGAAATTCCTACAGACTGTGAAAGAAACGTTGTGATTGTATGAAGAAAGCAATTATCCTTTTGTATCTTCTCATATTACCTTATTCAGAGTCGTTTTCGTCGATATCACTCTTTGGGTATCCTGTTTTCACATGGTTCAATCTGTTGGTTTTTGGGTTGTCTATAGTATTCACAATAAAGGATATGTGCAATGGCAGGAACACACTGTTTAACTTTCTAATGCTGCTTAGTTTTGCCGCCACAATTATTTTTAGTATAATTAACGGATGGGCGTTTACTAAATCCATTACAAATTCACTGATGTACTATTTGCCGTTTTTCATATATTCATTAGTAAAGGCAAGTTATATAAAACTATCCGAATTAATACGTGTGATGTTTTTCGGCCTGTTAATCTCCACAGCGATAAGTCTCTTGATCGGTTTTAGTGTTATTGATGGCTTGTTGCGTGATTATTCGGGAGCAAAATTAAATGTATATTTTGTGGATGGAGCTTCCGGTATATATGCGATTCTGATAGGTATTTATCTACTTAATTCTTCCGTGAAGGAAAAGCGCCTGAACATAATGGGTGTCTTATGTTTAGCCTTTGGATTCATTATTTTGATTTTCTATCAGTCAAGGGGGCGTACGCTGATTGCATGCGGGGTTGCCGCATTAATGCTATTTATCATTGCAGTTCTTTCCAATCATAAAAAACGTTTTAAACTCATTATCGGCGTAATCGTGATTGTAGTCGTTGCTATAATTATCATCAATAACAGCGATTTCCTGCAATTTTATTTAGAAAGAATTACGAATCGAATTACGTCAACCTCCTATAAAGAAGATAATGTGACCTATCGCTTCAACGAAATTGCTTCATATTGGAAAATGTTCTGCAACAACCCGTTGTTCGGCTCGGGATGGGGTATTATGCTGAATAATGATGCATACAACAAATTCGGAGTGCTTTATAATGCACACAATATGTATCTCGGAATTCTTGGAATTACGGGATTGAGCTTTACACCGATTTTTATTTATAAACTTGTAAGTTTAACGTGGAAAAAAGTCCGGGGCGTCGTGAAAAACAGAACTAATGAAGACGTTTGGGCATTTAGTCTTATGGTAACGATTATTCTGCTGGGTATGGCAAATGCCGGCTTTGGTAAGAATTTCTGCATTGCTTTTATAATAACCGTGTATGTAATACAGCTCGAAACGGAAAGAAAAGTGAAAAGTGCGCTTCCCGCAAAATTATAATGAGATGGGGTTGTCACTATGAAAAATATCGGCATAATAACGTATCACAGGGCAACGAATTATGGGGCTGTTTTGCAGGCATATTCGCTTGTGAACCGTCTGAAAAATGATTTCCCAAACGAAAACATCGAAATTGTGGATTATTCATCTGTAGACCGCTCGAAAAAACATATAAAAGAAGTGATAAAGGCCTTTAAGAACAACGGCCTTAAAAGTGGTTTCAATGCGGCAAAGAAAAAAAGGGTTTTTTCTGAATTCAGCAATAATCTGCCAGTAAGCAAAAAAAAGGTTGTTTCAGATGATATTAAAGACGTGATGCAGTTTATGGATGAGCGGTATGATGTTGTCATCAGCGGAAGCGATGCGGTTTTCAACTGGGGAACGATGCCGTTTCCAACAGCATACTTGTTGGGTGAACCGCTCCACTGTAAAAAAATGAGTTATGCTGCATCGGCACATAGATTGTTTTATCGAGATCTGAGTCGCGAAAAAATAGAATACTGCGGAAAGGCGTTTTCCGATTATACGTTTATGGGCATTCGCGATGCAGAAACAGAGTCATTCGTAGAGTTTTGTGCACCTAATACGGAGCTTCACCATACCTGCGACCCGTCATTTTTTATTGATATTAAGGCAATTAGGGACAAGTGCAGAGATTTTAATATTGAAAAAGCTTTCGGTATTGTCAATAATAAGCCGCTGATAATCGTTATGTCCCCGGATACGGCAATCGGTTTGGCAATAGTCGATAAATACTCCGCAACGCACAATGTCGTTTCCCTGTTCGTACAGAACAAGGCAATCAAGCACCATTGCGGTCTGCTCACACCTTTTGAATGGGCAAACGTATTCGGATGTGCTGAAATCACTGTTACTGAATATTTTCATGCTTCGATTTTTTCATTACTAAATGGCACTCCCATCGTGTCAATTGATAAGCTCGGACGCAATCAGGGATACGAGGGGAAAATTCACGACTTACTTTTTACTAGGTTGAATATACCTGAATTTTACATCAATTCCGATGACATTGCGGACGGCGGTATCGAAAAAATCATATCTTCCATTGAGAAAGTTATGGTGGATAATTACAGTGAAAGAATCGCAACTGCAATTGAATTGGAAAAACAAAGTTATACTATTTTCAGAAACACTCTGAAAGAAAACATCGCACAAGACAAATAGTAGAAACTTCAATAACAGAACGGAGTGAAGTCATTACGGACGAAAATAACGCAAATATCGGGAAAAGCAGAAATAAGTACAAGCGTTTAGCGAAAGATACCGGAATTTTTGCCATAGGTAACTTTGGGACGAAAATTATTTCTTTCCTTCTGGTTTCAGTTTATACATCTTATCTGACGACATCGGAGTATGGCACTGCCGACGTGCTTACGACAACGGTTTCGCTACTTTTACCTGTGTTAACTTTATCTGCAGCAGAGGCAACGCTGAGATTTTTATTTGATAAGAATTACAGCCGCAACGATGTGCTGAACGTGGACTTTATACTCTTATTAGCCGCATGCGTCGTGGCACTTTTAGGATCGGGAATTGTTTGTCTGTTTGTTCCGTCACTGCGAGGGTATTTTTGGTTTTTTATAATTATCTTTTCGTTAACTTCGGTTGAAACGTCATTTGCGTATATAGCAAAAGGAAGCGGAAAGACAAAAGTTTTTGCAATCAAGGGTATTCTTTACACTCTTGTGTTTGCGACCTCAAACATTCTGATGCTGACCGTTTTCCATCTTGGACTTGATGGCTATTTCCTTTCGTTTATCATTGCGTATTTTGTCACCTGTGTGTATCTTTTGTTTGCGTCGAACATCTATAAGACGAAATTCTCTCTAAAAATAAACAAGCCTCTGTTTGTCCAGATGATGAAGTATTCCATTCCGTTCATTCCATCCGCAATTTCATGGTGGATAAACAGCTCTTCAGATAAGTATATGCTTCTTTGGATGGTCGGCTCAGATGCAAATGGCCTGTACGGCGCCGCACAGAAAATCCCGACGATTATAACGGCCGTCACAAGCATATTCACGCAGGCTTGGCAGCTTTCGGCAATGGAGAACTATAATGATGATGATTTCAGCATTTTCTTTTCACGGATGTTCCGTCTTATCAACATGTTGTTGTTACTGGGTGCGTGCGTGGTATTGGTCTGCAACAAATTCCTTGCAACGTTTTTCTTTAAGAATGATTTTTTTATCGCATGGAAATATGTGCCAATGCTTACAGTTGCTGCAGTGTTTTCTACGATGGCAGGATTTCTTGCTTCAGCTTTTACTAGCGCGAAAAAAACAAGTGTCCTGTTCGTATCAACTTGTATAGGGGCTGTTGTAAACATTCTAGGAAACCTCGTGCTGATTCACTTTTTGGGTTTGCTCGGAGCAACAATTGCGACTGCGTTTAGTTTCTTCGTAATGGTAGTTATAAGGCTTTTCACGATAAGAAAAATCGTGAAACTTTCAGCGAATATGCCTAAACTATACGTCTCGCTTGCTCTTCTTTTTATCGCTGCGATTCTTGTTGCATATGTTGATAATTATTATCCAATTGCAATAATAACGGTTACACTTGTCATTGCTTTAAATCTCAAAGAAATGGTGCAGGCTGTTGTTTCGACGTACAAAAAAATTCTCTCGAAATAAAAGGAGATCATCGAAAATAATGAAGACAGTAATGCTTGTCTTTGGAACACGTCCTGAAGCGATAAAAATGTGTCCGCTCGTAGTTGAGTTGAAAACTAGAAAGAATATCACCACGAGGGTGTGTGTTACTGGGCAACATCGCCAGATGCTAGATCAAATACTTGATGCTTTTCATGTCATTCCTGATTACGATCTTTCAATCATGCAAAACAAGCAGACGCTCTTCGATATCACAACTAACATTTTAAATCGTATTGAGGTTGTGCTAGAAGAAGTGAAGCCTGATGTCGTTCTTGTCCATGGGGATACATCGACTTCATTTGTCACCGCTCTTGCGTGTTTCTACCTTCAGATTCCGGTAGGACATGTAGAGGCAGGTCTTCGCACCTATAATATCTTCTCACCTTACCCAGAGGAGTTTAATAGACAAGCTGTCTCAATTATCTCCACCTATAACTTTGCTCCTACGCAGTTGGCGGCAGAAAATTTGGTGAAAGAAGGAAAAGACCCGAACAAAATATATATCACCGGTAATACCGTCATTGATGCTATGCGGCATACCGTCTGCGAGGACTATACACATCCGGAGATAAATTGGGTTGGTGACGGGAAACTCATCTTTATAACAGCACATCGCCGTGAAAACATCGGAGAACCGATGCATCACATGTTTAGAGCGATAAGAAGGGTGTTGAATGAGCATCCTGAGTGTAAGGCTGTATATCCGATTCATATGAATCCTATTGTACGTCAGATTGCCGATGAAGAGCTCGGAGACTGCAACCATATACACATTATTGAGCCGATTGAGGTGTTCGACTGCCATAACTTTGAGGCGCGGTGTTATCTGTGCCTGACCGATTCCGGTGGAATTCAGGAAGAATGTCCGTCATATGGTAAACCTGTTCTTGTCATGCGCGATACGACTGAAAGACCTGAAGGCGTGACAGCAGGAACGCTGAGATTGGTCGGTACGGACGAAGAGGTTATTTTTAATAATTTCAAGGAACTCCTCGAAAACAAGGGGGCCTATAACAAAATGGCGCACGCATGCAATCCTTACGGTGATGGTCACGCATGTGAGCGTATAGCAGACATATTGGAAGGGAAAGAGTACAAACCCTGGGTGGCGAAAAAAGCCACCCAGGATTGTCAATAGTATGTCGGATAGCTTATTTTAGATACGGGCACTCTAGGGTTACGCTAATGACGAATACCCAAGCTTTCCATGTAAACGGATGTTGTCGAATCTATGAACATAATCCAGCAATTCTCGTTGGGGCTGCTCCAACGTTTTAAAACAGCGCAAAAAAAACAATCTCAACTGATCACTTTGACAGGCTATTCTACCGCAGCCTTATCTCTGTGATAACTTTTCGCGTTCAGTTAGTGGATGAGCTTGATACTGTCATTTAATTACTAGATCGACTTATCTTGAATGCGTTACTCTGATCCATGTGAAAGATCAGCATCTAAAATGGATGCTCCTTTACTGTTTTGATGCGCCTTGTTTATTGAACTTTGCCTTCGAGAAGCGTGGTTTTGTGTTTGACTCGCGCGTGATCCAGAACAAGCCGCTCGGATTCCATGACTACAATCATCTGCAGATGAACGCCTACGCTGTCGTCTCCGATTCCGGGACGCTGCCGGAGGAATCCAGCTATTTTCTCTCAGTCGGGCATCCGTTTCCCGCTGTTTGCATCCGTACCAGCACAGAACGCCCGGAGGCGCTCGACAAGGGCAACTTCATCCTCGCGGGCATCACGACAGAGCAGATCCTGCAGGCGGTCGATACGGCGGTCGAGATGAACCAAAACGGCGACTATGGCATTCCGGTGCCTAACTATACGGATGAGAACGTGAGCACGAAGGTTGTGAAATTGATCCAGTCGTATACCGGCGTCGTGAATCGGATGGTGTGGAGAAAGGAATAGACAAAAACAATCGGCTACTATTTTTTCTATCCTCAACTTCCGCGCGGACCTTGTATTCCATTAAGAACAACTCGACTAAACAGGGCTTTCGCTTCCAGCGGTAAGCCCGTTTTTTATATTCAGGCGAAAAGTCTCTAGAGCCTGCTTCAATGCAGATAGCGTTGTTGGCTTTTAAGCTGATGCAGCATGGTTGAGAATCGGATATAATGGAATGCGGCGATGCTGCCGCGCGGTTATCATCTTTACCGCTAATTCATATGGATGACTGGATGGTTTGTTATAAGCGAGTCAACACCAAGCATTCCATGCTCAGCGATATTAGAAGATTGAAAGTAGGATCAGGGAATGGTTTTCTCCTCGACCGTCTTTTTACTTGTTTTCTTGCCAGCGCTTTTAATTTTATACTATTTACCCATCAAGAAAGAATACAGGAACAAATGGCATAATTTCGTGCTGCTTGTGTTCAGCGTTGGATTTTACGCTTGGGGAGAGCCGGTCTTCGTTTTCATTATGCTCGGCTCTGTTGCTGTGAACTGGCTCCTTGCGCTGATCATGGCTCGATCTGAGAATCATAAAAAAGCATGGCTGACGACAGCCGTTGTTTTCGACGTGCTGATGATCGGCGTTTTCAAATATGCATCCTTTATTTCAAAGAACCTTGCCGCGATCACGGGGAACGACAAGCTGATCATCAGCATCGCTTTACCCATTGGGATTTCGTTTTTCACGTTTCAGATCATGTCATATGTCTTTGACGTCTATTACGGAACCACTCAGGTTCAAAAGAATCCCCTCTATGTCGCGTTGTATATTTCGCTGTTCCCGCAGCTGATTGCCGGACCAATTGTCCGATATCAGGATATTGCGGATGAGATACTGAACAGAAACGAAACCTTTGCTCTATTTACGTCCGGGGTCAAACGCTTCATCTATGGTTTGGGAAAGAAAGTTCTCCTTGCGAATTTCCTCGCGCGGATAGCGGATAATACGTTTGATTATATTTCGGTGCCGTCTGTCATGATGGCTTGGCTGGGCGTGATTGCGTACGCGCTGCAGATCTATTTTGATTTCTCCGGTTATTCCGATATGGCAATCGGGCTGGGCCGAATGTTTGGATTCCATTTTCTGGAGAATTTCAACTTCCCGTATATTGCGAAATCCATTACAGACTTTTGGCGGCGATGGCATATTTCGCTTAGCACATGGTTCCGCGATTACGTGTATATCCCGCTTGGCGGCAGCAGAGTAAAGAAATCCCGTTGGGTGATCAACTTATTCATCACATGGCTTCTGACCGGTATCTGGCATGGAGCGAACTGGACGTTCCTTCTTTGGGGCCTGATCTATTTTGTATTTCTATTGATTGAAAGAACAACGGGATTCACAAACAAAATCGGCTGGGCATCCCATATCTACACGTTGGCGGTTGTGTTGCTTGCATGGGTGTTTTTCAGAGCGCCCGACATCGCCTCCGGCATGCGATATATCGGCCACATGTTTGGAGTCGGCGTTGAGAGATTTTGGGACAATGCATTTTCCATCTATGTGAAGGGCTCCTATCTCATCTTGATCGCCGCCTTGATCGGCGCAACGCCTCTTGTCTCAAAAGCCTTTCAAGTTCTGAGAGAGAAGCGCCTTGCATGGATTGAATCAGCCTGGCTGATCGTCGTATTCGTTTTGAGCCTTCTTGAAGTTGTGAGCTCAACATACAATCCGTTTATTTACTTCAATTTTTGAGGCAGCCTGATTATGCAAAAAAGCACCAAAAGCGAACGCATCGTATCTTATATTTTTATCTCGGTGGTGGTTCTATTCTTTTGCTTCATTGCGCTTCGCACCGTGACGCGGCAGGTTTTTGTGAAACATATGGGCATGTCAAATGAGATCATCGATCTGATCTTGTTTGACATGGATTATTTGAATGAAGAGGACCGGAGTGTTGCCGACGAGGATGAGGACAATGTGTCTGGACAAGCGACGGTTGATATCAACTGGCAAGAGCGATATCCCTTTGACGAGGCAACGCGAATAGAGGATACGAAGCCGGTTGAAACAGTAAGTGCCCTAGACTTGTTTCGCAAAAGAGTTTCACAAATCGAATATAAAGTCGAGACATACACGACAAATGATTTACCCTGGTATAAGCAATTGACGGAGCTTGCCAAGGGGTATGAGCATGCAATCCAATGGAATGTTGTAAACTATGCGGAATACAACAGCATTACGCAGGTGGATGGAGACTATCTGGCGACGCTCGTGGAAGAAAAAGATGTGACGGAGGCAGCCGAATCGACGATTGATTTTGCGAAATTCTGCGAAGAACACGGCGCAGATTTCGTATTCATTCAACAGCCTTCCAAAATCTGCGTCTATGAAGATGCCGAGATATCCGGCGCGACGGATTATTCAAATCAGAATATCGATTCGTTTCTGAGCCTATTACAGGCGGCGGGAGTCGATACATATGATCACAGAACAGACATTCACAAAGAGGGTCTGAATCATCATTCGCTGTTCTACAACACGGATCATCATTGGAAAGCCGAAACAGGGTTATGGGCTTCGCAGCACGTGCTATCATACCTCAACAGCGCTTATGGCTACGGCTTTGACGAGCGCATTCTGGATGCAGATCGTTATTCGTCCGTGCTGTATCCGGACTGGTTCCTCGGCTCTCAGGGAAAAAAGGTGACGCTCGAAGTTGCCAAGCCGGAAGATATTTCTCTGATCTACCCAAAGTATGATACTCGTATTCATTATGTGATTCCGAGTTTGGGAATTGATGCGTACGGTGGATTTGATATCACGTACGACATGACCAGCGTCAGCGAAATTGATTACTACAATAAAAACGCCTACGGCGCATACGACCATTCGGATCAGCCGTTGATTCAAATCGAAAATATGCTGATCGATGACGGGCCTCGCATGCTGATTGTCCATCGATCCTATGCCAATTGCGAGATTCCATTTCTAGCCATGGCCGTGAAGTACATCGACGCAATCGATTTGCGATACTTCAACGGAAGCTTGAGAAGCTATGTTGAAGCAACGAACCCCGATATCGTCATCGTCACATATGAAAAACCGGAAGATAAAGTGGATTGGGAAACCCACGACGACGTGTTTGATTTCCGGTAAGCGGCTGCTTGCGGTTTGTATAGTACAGAATCAGTAGCGTTATCAGCGTTGTGGACCGAATTATCAAAGAGCGATTCCCAATGATTTCAAATTCGAGGTAATTTATGGCGGGCTATCTGTTTGAAGGAGTCCAAGACAATATCGTACATGATATTGGTGAAAAAGAGATAGACTACCTTTTTAAGGATAATCAGCGTGAAGAACAAGAGGGACAACGGGTAACACATTCGGCTAATAGCAATCAGTCTTGTATGCCAACATCGAACGATCGAAATGATTTTTATAAGGATATCTTGCTCAGAGATCCTCAAACCGCTGGATATTTGATGCAATATCCCCATGGTATTGTGATAGAACAATCCATGCGACGAAACTATTATCGTGGGGAGAACCAGCTGTACAAGGCTAGTGTTCCATCACTCTTAAGAACGCTTAATAAATATGAAACAAGGAAAGAAAAAGAGCTTTATCGTATTGTGGCAGATATGAGAGTTGCCGAGTTTGCTCTCTTGATCGGTAAGTTCGAACATGTGAGAACTTGGAAATTCAGCGATGTGCAATTTGATGTAATAGCACAACATTATGGGTTTCAGACAAATTGGCTCGATATTACCAGTGATTTCAATGTAGCGATGTTCTTTGCTACTTGCTATTATGATGGCGATAAATGGCAACCATTGTCGAGAAAGCAGACAGAATCGGATGAAACCCATCAATATGGGATGATCTTTCACGCTCCCAGTTGGCAGATGTCGGGAAGATGGGCAATGGCGGATGAACTGTTTAGTTCTGCAGGGCCGTATAATGCTGATACAAAAAGAAGTGAGATTCTTGAGCATCCGCATTTTATAAGGAAACCAGAAAATATAGCATTTCCAATAGGATTTCAACCATTCATGCGATGCCACATGCAGAACGGTTACGCAATATATATGCGGGAATCCAACCCTTTGCAGCAGGATAGCGGGTTTGAAAAACTTAGATTTAGGCACAGTGAAGAAATTTCAAATAAGTATTTTGATCTTATGGAAGGTGGCAAGAAGATTTATCCGCATGAAGGTCTTGTTCAGGTTAAATTTATTTTGGACGAGCTAAACGCGTTAACAACATTTTCCGAAGATGCTTTTCAGTACGGATTAGTTCGCAGTCATTATTATCGTGTAGCTGATGAAGACCAATGCAGAAGAGATTTATCTGAGTTCGAGGTGGAGGGCAACAAGATAAAAATTCAGACAAATCAAGTATGGTCGCTAAGCTCAGGTAGAAAAAAGAGAGTAGATAGGCTATATAAAAATTTCGACATTGAATCTTGGTATGGAATGCAAGTACGAACTAGAACGAATCTGTGCAATGGCCCGGCAATGTTTGCACCTTGGATGCTCCCGGAAAGTGATGATGAACCAGGTATTATAGACTTTATACCACGAAAAACAGAGACTTTCTGTGATGATATTTGGTCACGTGATATGACGCGAATTCTTTGTGCGGTTGAGCACGCCCAAATGCCAGATTTTTAGAATATATAGTAGTGTAAAAATTGACTATGATTTTCTCTGAAATAATCCAACGAGTAAGAAATAGAGAACACATCGTTCTGCTTTAGGCGCCAATATTCCTTTCTTGCCAATTTCTTGCCACTTCACCGCGCGACCGTTGAAATCGAACAGAATCCATAAAACAAAACGCCCTGATTCATGGCGATTTTGGTCATATAGAGATCGATTCTCGGATAAACGTTATACGACTCTGACTCGTATTGTCTATCCAAAGAGCGAACCAGTCTATGGTTCGTTTGAGTTTACTTGCCATCGGGATTTGCGCTATGCTGTAAACAGATTTGAGGTACACAGATTGATCTTTCAACGAAAAGCACACAGGGTTTTAGCCGTAGTGATCGCGCTGATGCTGCTGTTCATCTGGTCGAATTCGCTGGCGGGTAGCAAACAGTCCAACGCGCTCAGCGGCTGGGTGGAGAAATTACTAAAGCCATTGCTTGATCCGCAGGGGAAGATTCCAGCCAAGGTGTTTGACTACGAAGTGCGAAAGGCCGCCCACGTAATCGAATATGCGATACTCGGCATGCTCCTGGGTTGGCTTTCCGCTCCGATCAAGAAACAAGGTGTATGGTTATTGCTGTTCCTCGTGCTGATGACTGCATTGATCGACGAGACCATACAGATTTTTACGGGCAGAACGAGCCAGGTACAGGATGTTTGGATCGACTTTTTCGGTGCGGGAACGGGCATACTGCTTGTTTCTCTGGTGATGAAGGTAGCGAAAACGCGCAAACGCGCGTATAATGCCAAAGAAGTATGAAAGAAGATTGAAAGAATAGATTTATGAAGACGCGAAAAACTTGGATCGTGATCATCTCGATCATCATCGCCGCCAATATCGCATTTATCTGGGGAAATTCGCTCAAGAGCAGAAGCGAGTCGCAGCTGTTGAGCCTCGGCGTGCTGCAATTCATTCGACCGTTTTTGGATGCGATTTTCTCGCCGGAGAACGTGACCGACCATCTGGTGCGAAAAATGGCGCACTTCACCGAGTTTGGTGCGCTGGGTACGGAGCTAGTGCTACTGACGATCCTGCTCAGTAAGGTGAGATGGCAATCCATCCTCAACTGCCTGTTTGCGGGGCTCGTCGTCGCTTTGACCGACGAAACGATACAGCTTTTTTCCGCGCGCGGGTCTCAGGTTGCGGATGTTTGGCTGGATTTTTCGGGCGTGGTAACAGGCGCGCTGATCGTTTGGCTGATCTACGCGCTCGTCAAGGCGGCAAAAAGAGGCAAAGGGGATTCTGTTTCGATGACTTGAAGGATCGAGAAGCAGATCTGTTTGATGAGATGCGATTGCCCGCATTTGCTCGAATGAAGCAAGTTTACTCGTTTGTTTTGTCCGGCGAAGGCTCTGTGTCGGAAAACTCCTCCGGCAATGTGTCCGGCGACCAGAGGCCGCGCGCCATATACCAGTCGATCGATTCGCGCAGGAATTCGACGCTGACGTTGAGCGTAAACGCAATTTCGTAGATGTCGTCGGTGTTGCGCGCCGCGGTGCGGATTGCGTCCGGCGAGAGCAGGCGGTCATGTGCCCACTTGCGCGCCTTTGCTTCGGCGCGCCAGTCGTCCGCCGCGTTGTAATGCAGCCGCCGGTCGGATCCGGTGTAATGATGCCCGAGCTCTTCTGCGAGCCAGCAGGCGCGCTCCGCCTGCGTGCCGTCCTGACGGATGATGATGTGTTCGCCGGTCTCCGTCCTGATGTATGCGGCCGACATGCCGGGCACGGGAATTTCACGCTCATGAACGTCAATTCCGCGTTCGCCTGCTTCTGTTGTGAGTTCTTCGATGCGATCCATACCCGTTTTGCCCCTTTCTGCGGCAGTTTCCTGCGCGTTGTTCCTATTTCGTAAACTTATCCGCTAAAAACTCAATATATTCCTCGTATCGCTCGCGTCCTTCGGGCGTTAGTTTGCTGACGTCAAAGTGTCCGGCGGAGGCGTAGATGCGCGTGCCGCGCTCCTCCACGCTGTCGTCCGCCAGATAGTCGAGGGAAACGTTAAAGAAGCGCGCAAGTGTCAGCAGCGTGGAGCGCTTTGCGTTCTCCGCGCCTTTTTCATAGAGGCTGACGATGGTGGTATACGGCAGCCCGCTCTGCACGGAGAGCTGCGATTTGTTGAGATTGTGCTCGGATAACAGAATATCCAGCTTTTCGGTCAGCGTCAAAAAAGATCACCTCTCTTTGATTATAGGAGGTTTTCTACGACGTGTAAACAGATTTGTTACGACGCGGCGTAGATGATCGATTTGAGAGCGCAACGGATTGAGTTGTCCGGGCAACCGTATCAAGTAAAAAAGCCGCATCGCTGTCCATGCGGCTTTGTTTTACGCTTGAGTCAAGAAGGTTTAAGCTTTCGCAGGGGCGGGGGACTTCTTGTCGTTTTTGTTTTGCACGATCATACCAATGATGCCGAGCACAAAGATGATCGCGTAGAGATACCAGGGAAGCTCTACGGCGTGCATCGCTTCATCAAATCCGGCATAGCTGATTCCGCTGATCAAGGCGTACACGCCTGCAACGATCAGGTAGGAACCCTGAAACGAACTGCCGATGATGATGAACTGCTTGAGGAATACGCCCGCGAGGATCGCCACAACGACAGCGCCGACGATGATCATCCAGGGCAAAGCCGTTACTCCAAAGGCGGAGAGGATGACGGAGGTAAACATGCCGCCGAGCAGCGCTCCGATCAGCACCGCGCCGAGGCGATAGAGGAAGTACGACAACAGGCAGATCACCAGGCCTACGACAATCGCGCCGATGATTGGCCATACCTGATCGCCGATGAGCCCGCCAAGATAGTACCCGAGACTTGCGCCAAAAAGCAGACCCGCGAAGGCAAGCCACACACGGAATGCTTTGTAGCCAAAGAAGCAAGCGATGAGACCAAAGACAATTGCCATGATGTTGATGGCCATAGAACCTCCCCTTACTTTCTGATTTTATTCGGTGCATTCGATAAGACGTTGAAATAAGATGAATCACAATAGTACTTAATCTACATATAAACAAGATCGGTCGTAATGTCAATCTTTCTTATGCAAATTTGACATGTATGATCTGTAACGACAAAAACTCTTGTGTGCAACGGCATACATGCGGAAGAAACGGTGGAGAATACGACACGATGATATTGTGAAGCGAATGTGAATCCGTTTCACTTTACATTGACAACGGCTTAAGCATAGCGTATGATGCAAGTGTATTAGTACGGCTAGTACGCCGAGCGCGAAAGCCGGGGAGGATAATAAGATGCGAAACAAAGTATGGCTACGGTTACTGGCAGGGCTATTCAGCATAGCGCTGATGGTCAGCCTGATACCGATGAGAGAAGCACACGCGGAGACAACGCTGGCAACGGGTTATGTCAACACCTCGAAGTTGAACCTTCGCAAAGGCGTAGGAACGGGTAACTCGATTGTCGACACGCTGTCGAAAAGCACCGCCGTCAATATCTATGAAGTCATTGGAACATGGCTGAGAATCGATGTTCCGTCCACGGGCAAGAGCGGCTATGTTAGCGGTAAATATATCTCGGTCAACAGCACGAGCCTCAGCGCATATGCGCTTGGCAGCACGACCGGTCGAGTCAATTTGCGCAAGGAGGCGACGAGCAAGAGCGAAAGCCTCGCGATCGTCGCATCCAAAGCGGGACTCACGATCTATTCCGCCGATGCAAAGACCGGCTGGTATAAGGTGAAGGTTCACGCAACCGGCAAAGAGGGCTATATTTCGCCGAGCTATGTGAAGATCGTCTCCAAAGTAGATGGCGGAAACAGCGGCAGCACAACAGCCACGGCAGGCGAAATCACCGCAAACAGCGTCAATCTTCGCTCCGGCCCGGGCACGAACTATACTAAGCTGGACAAGTTGCAGAAGATGGACGATCTGACCATCCTTGAAAAGAGCGGGGACTGGTATAAAGTAACGGCAATCGCCATTAAAAAGACCGGCTATGTCTACGCAAGCTTCGTCAAGGTGACCAGCACATCCCCGACGGCAACGCCTGGGCCCACAACCCCGACGCCGGTTCCGACGACGGTACCCGTTGGCACGCAGGTTGGCAAACTCAACGCGAGCGGCGTCAATTTCCGCACCGGTCCTTCTACCGCGTATTCCAGCTTGGGAAAACTCGCGAAGGACACCGCGGTCACCGTGATTGGAAAATCCGGCGACTGGTATCAGGTGACGGTCACCGCAACGGGGAAAACGGGATATGTATATTCCAGATACATCACGATTACATCTACTGTAACTCCTACGCCGAGCGCTTCGCCGTCGCCTTCGCCTACGGTATCGCCGACACCGCCGACGCCGACACCGCCGACACCGACACCGGCGACACCTACGCCGACGGCACCTACGCCGACGCCGACTGAAACGGCAACAGCAACATCGGGATCTTAAGGACATACCTTATATCCATATAGAAATCCAACACGTAACAAGCAGGACCGGGCTGAGAATGCCCGGTTTTGCTTTTTGTAACGAAGAGAAGGCGCAATATTTCAGGATGGATTTGCGCCCGATCTGTGTTATAATACTTTCATTTCTATCAAGATTGCAGTATAAAGATTATAAAGATAGGTTTTTGAGAAAAGGCGAAAGCAGAACTAATATTTCAATAGGGAAGCGAGAGCTATGAACCAAAGACTCGAACAATACCGGGAAGTTTTCGACGATCTGTTTGAAGGGGTGTATTTTGTCGATAAAGACAGAGGGATTACGTTCTGGAATCAAGGCGCGACACAGATTACCGGGTTTACCGCAGAGGAAATGGTAGGCCGTTTTTGCTACGACAACCTGCTCAACCACGTAGACGAGCAGGGCAATCAACTCTGCTTTGGCGGCTGTCCGCTGCACGCGACATTGCAGGACGGAAAGCCACGCAGCGCGCAGGTATATCTGCATCACAAGAAAGGGCATCGCGTACGGGTACACATTCGTATTCGCCCGCTGATCATGCAAGGCGAAATCGTGGGAGCCGCGGAGGTCTTTTCAAACGCGGATACCACCGAGCTATACGATCTCAACAATCAGGAGCTGGAGCGGCTCGCGTTGTTTGATCAGCTCACGCAGCTGCCAAACAGGCGTTACATCGATACGTTTCTGGATCATCAGATTCGGGATTATCAGTCGCTCGGAATTCCGTTTGGCGTGCTGATGCTGGACTTGGATTTTTTTAAGCACATCAACGATGCTTATGGCCACAGTACCGGCGATGAAATGCTCAAAATGGTTGCGGGAACGTTTCAAAACGCAATGCGCAGAAATGACTTCATCGGTCGCTGGGGCGGGGAAGAGTTTGTCGCGATCCTGCGCGGGGTAACGCATTTGGAGCTCAGAACCATCGCCGAGAAGATTTGCAGACTCGTGGAGCAGTCCGGGTTGGTGCGCGGATCGGAATGCCTCCGCGTAACGGTGTCGATCGGCGCCGCCATGGTGCAGCCGAAGGATGACGTGAATTCGATCGTACAGCGCGCGGATCAAGCGCTCTATATCAGCAAACACGCGGGCAGAAACTGCGTCAATTTGGTCTGATGCTATGGTCTTTGAACGAAACGGACATCTCAAAAGAGTTGTCACGGGCGAATAAATCTGCCCAACAACGGGAGGCAACAAAGTTTGAAAAAACCGATCAAAACGATTCTTTCGTGGTGCCTGGCTGCAATCATCGCGGTGTCATGCGCGAATTTGATCTCTTTTTTCTATCGCAGCGGGGCGGGCTCCATCAACCGCGAGAACGCGTTTTCGATCAGTATCCGCACACCAAACAGCCGGATGGTGCGCGGCTCGGAAGGCTACGGAATCAATCATGTCGATCCAAACGGATATCTCAACGACGACACGCTGCCGTTAAGCGAACATTATATTCTCTTGATGGGCTCTTCGCATGCGGAGGGCCTGCAGGTGATGCAGCGGGACAGCATGACGGCGGTACTCAACAACCTGATCGATCCTGCAACCAGAACGGTATACAACCTCGGCACGGCGGGCTACACGCTGCCGCTGATCATCGAGGGGTTCCAAGCCGCGCTGGACGAATTTCCAAATTCGTCTGCGGTGATGATTGAAATCTCCCAATTGGACTTCTCAAACGATGAGCTTACGCAAGCGATGAATCAGGCAACGTTTGACCCCGCCAGCACAGGACAGGCGCTGATGCAGTCCCTCGGCACGGCGCGAAGGGTTCGAAACGATCTATTGAGCGCAGTTCCGCTCATCTCGTTGCTGCGTCAGCAGATTGACTCCATGAACTTTAGCATGCGCGATGCGTTCGGTCTTCGAGACTATTTTGACAAACTGGCGACGAGCACGACAACTGAGAACAACGCGAATGCCGATCTCGAGGATATCGCGCCGCAAAACGAAGCAACCACCGCACAGAGCACCGGTTCCGGCGGAGCGAACGGCAATTTTGAGGCGTTGAATCAGGCGTTTGCCCTGCTTCGGTCGGAGTATGACAAGCCGATTATCCTTTTATACCACGCCGGCGTTTCCATCCAGCCGGATGGAACGATCTCGATCAATCGAGACATGCAATACTATGACGACTATCGCGCGGCCTGCGAAGCAAACGACATTGTATTCGTCGATACCGGGGACGCGTTTTTAGCGGCGTATCAAACGGATTTCTCCTTGCCCTATGGCTTTTTTAACACGACGATGCAAGGCGGACATCTCAACACACTGGGTCATAAGATTGTCGCGCAAGAGTTTTACAAAGCGTGGATGAACATTCAGGAAGAGGAGAAGAACTAAATGTCGTTTGTGTCTTTGGCATTTTTATTGCTCTTCATCGCCTCTTATCTGCTCAGCAGGCTTTCTAAAACCAGAGAGCAGAAGCATATCGTCCTGTTGATCGCCAGCTATCTCTTCTATGCGTACTGGGATGCGAGATTTTTACTGCTTCTGGTGCTGCAAACCTATATCAGCTATCTGCTTGCCAAGCGGATTGCGTGCGCAACCGAGAAGAAAACCGCGAAACGATGGATGGTACTCGGCGTTTCCATTTCGCTCGCGATCCTCGGCTTTTTTAAGTATTTCAACTTTTTTGTACAGTCATTTGCGGATTTGTTCGGCATTAGCAGCCTTGGCGCGCTGAATATCATTCTGCCGGTTGGCATTTCATTTTACACGTTTCAGGCACTCAGTTATCTGATTGACGTATACCGCGGCAAGCTGAAGGCCTGCGATCAGTTCGTGAAGATTTCGCTCTACATCTCGTTTTTCCCGCAGTTGGTGGCGGGGCCGATCGTACGCGCAAGCGACTTTTTACCCCAGCTGGAAGAAGACCGCCCAATGAACCGCGAGAACCTCGTAGAGGGCCTCCAAATATTCCTCTTCGGGTTGATCAAGAAGATCGTGATTGCGGATCGTCTCGCCGTCTGCGTAGACGCGGTGTTCGCGTCTCCGGCAAGCTACAGCGGGCTTTCGCTCTTTCTTGCAGTGGTCGCGTATTCCATGCAGATCTATTGCGATTTTTCCGGCTATTCCGATATGGCGATCGGAGTCGCAAAGACGTTTGGCTACGATCTTTGCAAGAATTTCGACATGCCGTATCTTTCCAAAAACCCGACCGAGTTCTGGAAACGCTGGCACATCAGTCTGTCTTCATGGCTTAAGGACTATCTCTATATCTCGCTGGGCGGAAATCGTAAAGGAAAACTCCGCACCAAGCTCAACCTGATGCTGACGATGGTGCTCGGCGGCCTCTGGCACGGCGCAAACTGGCAAATGGTGCTCTGGGGTACGCTGCACGGCGGGGCGCTGGTCGCGCATAAGTCGTTTCGTGAGCAAGTCGATCAAGCCAACCTGCACGTCTCCGGCAAAGTACTCAAAACGGTCGTTTCAGCGCTGTCTACGATCGGCATGTACCTGTTTACCTGCCTGTGCTGGGTATTTTTCCGTGCGCAGTCGTTTCCAGACGCGATCACGATCCTGACAAGAATCTTCACCGGCGCGGCTGGCATTCGGTACTATTTCGTCTTTACGTTTATTTTCGCGGCGGTGATCATCGTTGCAACCGTGATCGGCGCAATTCGAAACCACGGACACGGGTATTATCCAATTCTGGATTTAAGCAAATTCTGGCCGAAAGTGGTTCTGATCCTCGTGATTCTGCTGACGCTGATGTTCTTCTATGCGGGGGACACCGCGTTTATCTATTTCCAATTTTAAACGGTGAAGCAGGTTTTTAACCGAACGCCAAAAGTAAAAAACCTACGGAGGAAATCCCGTAGGTATTTTTACGTATACATATGATCCTTTTTGCGGCGTATCATCGCCGGTCAGTCCTAAATCAGAATGTCTTTTTCTTCGCGAGATAGACCGCAACCGCAATGGACACACCCAGCGAGAGCACCACGATGATGAGAAACCCGAACGGGCTGCTTGCAAACGGCATGCCTGCCGCGTTAACGTTCATGCCGTAGGCCGCAAAGATGATCGCGGGAACCGAGAGCACGATGGTCATGACGGCGAGGAATTTCATGACGATGTTGAGGTTGTTGGAGATGACGGAGGCAAACGCGTCCATCATTCCGCTCAAAATGCCGCTGTAGATGTTCGCCATCTCGATCGCCTGACGGTTTTCGACGATAACGTCTTCCAGCAGGTCTTCGTCCTCAGGGTACTTCTTGACGCGCTCGGTCTTCAATAGCTTTTCGAGCACGACCTCGTTGGAGCGCAGGGAAGTGGTGAAGTAGACGAGGCTCTTCTCCAACTCCAGCAGTTCGATGAGTTCGCGGTTCTCGGTGGAGACGTGCAGCTTCTGCTCAATCTTGTCGCTGAGTTTGTTGATTACGCGCAGATATTGCAGATAGAGCGAGGCGTTGCGGTATAGAATTTGCAGGACAAAGCGCGTACGCATGTGGGTGCGAAGCTCGTTTGCGTGCTTTTGCTTGAGCGCGTAGAGCACGGGCGTTTCCTCGAGGCAGACGGTGATGATCGCGTCTTTGGCGAGGATAATGCCAAGCGGCTCCGTGGTATAGATATCCTTACCTTTGTTTTTTTCCACGGCGGGGATATCGACGAGGATGAGGGTGTAGTTGTCTTCCAGCTCGATACGGGAACGTTCTTCTTCATCCAGCGCGGCCCGAAGGTCGTCCGGCTCAATGCTGTATTGTTCCGCGATTTCGGCGAGTTCCTTCTCGGTCGGCTTGACAAGCGAGATCCAGCAGTCCTTTTCGGGCACGCTGATCTGCCGCATCTCCGCCTCGAAGGTCTTGAAGATCTTCTTCATGGCAGTGTTACTCCTTTCGCTTTACCGCGCGCGGCAAGAAAGCGAAGCTTCCCGAACGCGCGCTTTTGTTGACTGATTGTTTTTACTTCGTTCGGGAACGGTATCCACCGTCCAATCACACTCCTTTCCTTGAGTTCGCTATCATTATAGACCGAAACAAACGATAGGGAAAGCTTAAAAATGAAAAAGAATGGAACAATTTGAGACAAATTCTATCTTGGCGGGTCGTACCTGCCCGCGGTTGCCCGACAATGCGGATTTCGGGAAAATTCAAAAGAATTGTGTACGTCTGAAATTTGAACCTATATGCTTTGACAAAGCACATGCGCCATGTTACCATGATGCCGGACTGAACAGAAACAATCGCAAGTTGATTCTAGAAGCGGACGAAACGGAGACGATCTTTATGAAGCAGGAACGCGCGTTTGCGCGAGTGACCATATCCAAGCGTGCGGAGGGGTCCGTCAAGGCGGGGCATCCCTGGGTCTATGATACCGAAGTAACCGGCAACACGGACGCGATCGAAAACGGCGCGCTGGTCGATGCGTTTTCCGAAAAAGGAGCCTATCTCGGCACGGGGTTTTTGAGCAAGCAGAGCAAGATTCGCTTGCGGCTGCTTTCAAACAACGCAAACGAGAAGTTTGACGAGGCGTTTTTTGCGCGGAGGCTGCGCTATGCGCTGGACTACCGCAAAACCGCGATGGGCGAGGACTACGGCTGCTGCCGCATGATCTTCGGCGAGGCGGACGGTCTGCCGGGGCTGACAATCGACTGCTATCACGATATTTTGGTGAGTCAGGTGCTCTCCGTTGGTATCGAGAAGATCAAAGGGATGCTCTATCGCCTGCTGGTCGAGTTACTCAAAGAGGACGGCATCGAAATCCGCGGCATCTTTGAGCGCAACGAGGTCGGCATCCGCGAGCTCGAAGGGCTCAAGTTAGAGAAGGGCTGGTATCGGGCGGAGTTCTTGCCGGAGCCGCCGAGCCCGCGCATCGAGATCGTGGAAAACGGCATTTGCTACGCCGTAGACGTAGAAAACGGACAGAAGACGGGGTTCTTCCTCGACCAGAAATACAACCGCCTCGCCGCCGCCAAGATTGCGCGCGGCAAGCGTGTGCTGGACTGCTTTACGCACACGGGTTCGTTCGCGCTCAACGCGGTGAAAGCGGGAGCTGCGCACGTGACCGCGGTGGACGTTTCTGCGGCGGCGGTGGAGCTCGCGCGGGAAAACGCGGAGAAAAACGGTCTCGCGGAAAAGATGGATTTCGTCTGTGCGGATGTGTTCGATCTGCTGCCGCAGATGATGGAGCAGCACGCGTCGTATGACATGATCATTCTCGACCCGCCGGCGTTTACCAAGAGCCGCAAGACCATCGCGGGCGCGGAGCGGGGGTATAAGACCATCAACTACAACGCCATGAAACTCCTGCCGAGGGGCGGGTATCTTGCGACCTGCTCGTGTTCGCACTTCATGCCGAGCGAGCTGTTTGAAAAGATGCTGCTCTCCGCCGCGCGGGACGCGGGCGTTGCGCTCAAGCTGATCGAGGCGCGCAGGCAGGCACCGGATCACCCGACGCTGATGCACGTGCCCGAAACGGACTATCTGAAATTCTATTTATTCCAGATTGTGTAAATAACTGCAAATCAAAAAAATCCGCCCGAAGGCGGATTTTTAGTGTTTCTTTCGTTATTTCTCTACCCGGAAGCGGTAGACGGTTTCGGAAGAGAAAACCTCACCCGCCTGGAGCACGATGCTCGGGAAATGCGGGTTGTTCATCGCGTCCGCAAAGTGCTGCGTTTCAAGGCAGAACGCGGGGCGCGGGCCGTAGGGTTTGCCGCCTTTGCCGGTCATGTACGAAAAATCCGGCGCGGTGAAGAGCTGAATTCCCGGCTGGTCGGTGTATACGTCCATCGCAACGCCGCCAACGGGATCGACCACGGTCGCGATGCGCTCCACGCCGCCCTGACGGTGGTTGAGCACAAAGTTGTGGTCGTATCCGCCCGCCGCGTCGATATTTTCCACCTTCGCGTCGATCTCGCGACCGATGGCTTTCGGCTTCGTGAAGTCCAGCGGCGTGCCGAAAACGGGAACGATCTCTCCGGTGGGAACGACGTCCTTATCGATGCGGGTGAACTTGTCCGCGTCGATCTGTAGCAACTGCCCGAGCACGGTGCCGTTGTTTTCACCCGCGAGATTGAAGTACGCGTGGTTGGTCATGTTCTGAATCGTGTCCTGATCGCTGTTGATCAGGTATTGAATCGAGAGCGCGTTCTCCTCGTCCAGCGAATAGATGACCACGGCGGAGAGCGTTCCGGGGAAGCCTTCGTCGCCATCCGGACTGGTCAGCGAAAAGAAGACGGAGTCCCCGTCGATCCGTGCCTCCCAAATCTTTTTATCAAAGCCGACGACGCCGCCATGCAGGCAGTGGTTGCCCATGTTCGCGGCGAGCTTGTATTCCATGCCGTTCAGCGAAAAATGCGCGTCCTTGATGCGGTTTGCCACGCGGCCGATGGTAGCGCCCAGGAACATAAAGTTCTTTTGATAATCCTCAACCGTGTCGTAGCCGAGAATGACGTCGACCAATTCGCCCTTGCGGTTTGGCACGAACATGGTCTGCCAGGTTGCGCCGTAGTTGAGCAGGCTGGCGGACGCGCCGTGCTTGTTGGTGATGGTATAGCGAAGAACCGCTTCGCCGGAAGGCAAATGACCGAATTCGGATACAGTGACGCTCATGCTGACAAACCTCCAGTGATTTGATGCCGTGTAGGGCAATTTGAAATGGAATCGTATGTTTCTACTATTATAATACACAGGCGGGCCGGAAAGAAGAGCGCGCGGCTAATTTTCGCCTCTGAAACACCGCTTAATTTGCAATCGTAAGGCAGCCGCCGGGTATAAAAATCGCGTGTTGCATCTTTTTTGCGATTCTGTGTTGTGGTAAACTATGCGCATGGAAAAAACGAGCAATACAACCGCCCGCTCAATCAACAACACGGCGGACAAGACCCGAATCGACACAAAGCATATCGACGTACTCGACGGCGTGCGCGCGCTGGCGGTTATGGGTGTGCTTTGGTTTCATTTTTGGCAGCAAAACTGGATCATGCCGTATCTCGATGTGCCGTTTCTCGCGCGCATCGGCTTGCCGACCACGATCAGCCTGCTGTTTATCCCGCGCGCGGGTTTTCTCTTTGTCGACTGGCTTTTGTTCCTCTCCGCGTTTTGCCTCTTTTTGCCGTATGCGCGCGCGGCGCAGGAGAAGACCGCACTGCCGGAAATCCGGCTCTTTTACCGGAAACGCATCGCGCGCATCGTGCCGAGCTATCTGGTTAGCGTACTGCTGATCTTCTTTCTGGTGTCCGTCCCTTCCGGCGCGTACCGCACGGTTGCCGAGGCACTAAAAGACCTGATCCCGACGCTGACGTTTACGCAGACGTTTGTTCCGGATGCGCTGATTGGCACCAAGATCAACGGCGTGCTCTGGACGGCGGCCATCGAGATGCAGTTCTATCTGTTTTTCCCGTGGCTTGCGCGCGCGTTTGTGAAGAAGCCGGGCTGGACCTACCTCGGCATGCTCGGCATCTCGCTGCTTTATCTCTGGGGATTTGCGCTCAAAGACCCCGACCAAATTCGCATGACGGTGAATCAGCTGCCCGCGTTCTTTGGCGTTTTCGCCAACGGAATGGCGTTTGCATATCTCTTTACGATCGCGGGCAAATATCTGCGCAGAAGTCCGCAGCTCTCGGCGCTGTCGCTCTGCGCGCTGATCGTTTGCTTTGTGCTGCTGGCGCAGATGATGAAGGCCGCGCCGGAAGTAAAGCCCGTTCAGATTTGGCAGGCGCAGCATCGTTTCCGGCTCTCGCTCGTGTTCGCGGGGATTACGCTCTCCGCCGCGCTGACGTTCTCCGGCATTCGCTGGCTGTTTTCCAACCGGCTGATGCGGTTCCTTTCGGTGATCTCGTATAACGTCTATATCTGGCATCAGTGGATCGCCGTGAAGCTGAAGGAATGGAAGATTCCGTACTGGTCGGGTGAAAACCCGCCGAATATGACGGGAAACACCCGCTGGCAATGGACGTATACGTTGCTGATCTTCATCGGCGCGTTTGCGTTGGCGATCGCGGCGACGTACCTCGTCGAGCACCCCGCAGCAAAGCGAATCATGGCCTGGCAGCCGAAGAAAAAGTTGGATCAAAAGAAAGAGCGTGAGTCGTGGATCAAGATTGAAACAACCGATCCCGAGCCGGAAGAGGACGACTTGCCGGAGACAGGCGAGAAAATTGAGAAGATAAAGGAAATAGAGGAACACGAAGAGACATGAGACATCGTTTTTCGCCAAGGGGCGTTTGCTCCAGCAAGATTGAGTTTGATCTACAAGACAATCAAATCCACAACCTCGTCTTTACTTCGGGGTGCAGCGGAAACCTGAAGGCGATCGCGACACTGGTCGAGGGCATGGAGGCAGACCGTGTGGTCTCGCTTCTTTCGGGAAACACTTGCGGATTTCGGGATACCTCCTGCGCGGATCAGCTGGCGCGGGCGATTGTCGTCGCGCAGCAAGCGGAGAAACAAAACACTTGTGCCACAAACGCAACAATCGTGTAAAGAATATTGCACACGTGATTCGCAAACGCGAGAATCGTGTAGAATAGTAAGCAAAGCGATTTTTTTAAGTCGCTTCGAGCAATGGAATCCGAAGGGCGGTGAAGCAGAGTGGATCAACCGGTGAAAACTCCGTTCAGTAAAGACGGCTATATCATCGATCAGGCAAGAGTGACCGATATTCGCTACGGCGTGCTGACCAGCGATATCAACGGCTGCGGCTGGATTGCGGCCTATAACTTTCTCAAGCGCATGGGACAGACCGTGGACGGAAAGACGATCGCAGACGAGCTGATCCGTTACACGCTGTTTCGCGGTCTGGCGGGGACCGACCTTTTTCGCCTGCGCCGCTACTTCAAGCGGCACGGCTACCGCATGCCGATTCGATGGAACTGGAACAAAAAAGCGCGCCTGCCCGAAGGGACAAGCGCGGGAGTGATTTGGTATTGCCACAAGGACGGGTTTCATTTCGTTACGTTTTATGCGGACGACGCGATTGCGTCCAAGGAGGACGGGGAAGCGCGGTTCCGCTTTCTCAACGGTCACGCGGGCAAAGAGAGCCACATCGACACCATGCGCGGCTTTTTAACGCAAAACAACGTCATTCCCTTTGCGCTGATCATGGTTTGGTCGGGTTCGCAGGCAAAGGATTAACAGTATACGCGCGGCTCGGTTGCCGTCAGAAAATCCATCAGCATTGGATTGAGTAGCGTATAATTGCGCAACACAAAATCATGACTGCCTTGCGGGAAGACCACCGTGAGGCAGTTTGTGTTTTGTTTGCCCAGCGCGTCAAGCGACGCCTTCATCTCCGCCGTTTCGCCTTTGGCGCACATGGCGAGCATCGGAATCTTCACGCGCGGGTAACCCGGCAGGTTTCTTAAGAGGATGCGGTTTGCGAAGAACCCGACGTAGGTGTTTTTTTTAATCTTCTGACTGTAGGCAACGAGCTTTTCCGCCTGCTCCGGCGTCAGGCCCCAATACTTTGCCTGCATACGCAGGAGGGATGCGTTCTTGATCGCGCCGTAGGATAACCGCGCCAGATTCGATAGATTCTTTACGCTCTTTTCCGACGAGATGAGCCACGCGCTGAGGAACACCGCGCGGGAAAAGAGTTCCTCGTGTTCGCAGACGAGCTTGACCGCGAGCTGACCTCCGACGGAGTGCCCCATCAGATAGACTTTGCCCGCGCCGAGCGACGCGATCCAATTTGCCAACGCGTCCGTGGTTTCCTGCGGGTTATATGCCTCTGCCGCGGCCTCGCCCGCGCCGGGCAGATGCGGCACGAGAACGTAAAATCGCTGCGTCAGCGCGTCGTACTGGTGCGCAAAGGTGTCCAGCGCCGCCGCCCCGTGCAGCAGAACCAGCGTCGGGTTCTTGGAGTCTCCATAAGCATCGAAAACCATGTTGTTCTCCTGTTTTGTTGTTTTATTGCGAAAGAAAACCCGGGCGGGAACCCGGGCTTTCGGCAGATGCTTGCGTCAAATCGTGATCTCGGACGCGACGCGGTACATGTACTCGTCGAGATCCTTCGTCATGGTCAGCGCTTCGTCGATGGGCACCGTCGTGATCTGGCTGTTGCGGTAGCAGACGATGAGGTTTGAATTGCCGGCGATGAGTTCTTCCACCGCGCGGTGACCCATGCGGGTCGCCATAACGCGATCGCGCGCGGAGGGGCTGCCGCCGCGCTGCACGTGCCCGATGATGGTCACGCGGGTATCCAGACCCAGCTCGTCGCGGCAGCGTTGCGCGATTTCGTTGGTGCTGTTCGTGCCTTCGGCAACGATGATCAGATGATGGTGCTTGCCGCGGTACTGTCCTTCGCGAATGTGCTCAACCACGTCTTTTTCAAAGTCGAACGGGCGCTCCGGCAAAATGATTGCGGTGGCGCCGACCGAGATGCCGACATAGACCGCGAGGTGGCCCGCGTTTCTGCCCATGATCTCGACCACGCTGGTGCGCTGATGGCTCTGCATGGTGTCCGCGAGCTTATCGATGGCGTCGATGGCGGTATTCGCCGCGGTATCAAAGCCGATGGAATAATGCGAGCAGGCGATGTCGTTGTCGATCGTACCGGGGATGCCGATGGTGTTGATGCCGTATTTGGCGAGCTCGCGCGCGCCGCGGAAGGTGCCGTCCCCGCCGATGGCGATCACGCCGTCGATGCCGAGGTATTTACAGTTGGCAGCCGCGCGCTGTACGCCTTCGTCGGTGCGGAATTCTTCGCTGCGGGCGGTGTAGAGGATCGTGCCGCCGCGCGAAGTGATGCCGTTGACGGCGCGCGCGTCCAGCTCGACCACGTCCGAATGAATCAGGCCGTTATAGCCGCGGTGAATGCCGACAGGGATGATGTCGTGCAGTACGCAGGTTCGAACGACCGCACGGATGGCTGCGTTCATACCGGGCGCATCGCCGCCGCTTGTCAGGACACCAACTCGACGAAGTTTACTTTCCATATTGATCTATACCCTCTTTTCTCATTCAACCGATCGGGTCACTCACCTTTGAGTGGAATCGGTACTAAAACGATTTTTTAGGTCAGATTGCGCTGACTTTTGAGGCAAAACTCGAAAAATTAAAATTTCACCCCATTATTTCCATACAGTATACTACGCGCGTAAAAAAAACACAAATCGATCTGCGAAAATCCTGATATATATCCATAAAATGAAGCGCGAAAAAACAAAACCTGCAATAATAATCAACATCGAGTTGAAAAATACATAAAAATATCAGCGTTTTCGATGGAGAATCTTGCGCATTCAAAAAGTTTTGCAGGGGAAGATTCTTAAAAGTAAAACGAAAAACGCCTAAATTCAGTTATATAATCGGATATTGACTGGCTAAAATACAAAAATACCTCAAAAAATAGAAGCGGTGAAACGGGATGTGAAAGAATTTGACAAAAAAAGATATATTTGCAAGAAATACTGGACAAGGCTTCATAATAACGTTAGAATGATCTTGTAAATCCCGTCGAAAATTCCTATCATATTTCTTTTAAAACAATAAGGAGGCAAAAACACATGGGTAAGTATGACATTCTTGTTGACGAAATGGAAGCGAAGCTGCGTCCGCCGACGATTGGGCTCAAGCCGTACGAGGCGAAGGTGATTCCGCTGACCACGGGCGAAGATATGCTGGTTCGCACGGCGACGCGCGAAGAGACCGAAATGGTTCTCGAAGGCATCAAAGTTCTGCTCGACCACCAGAAAGATTTTTATGATATCGTTTCCGCGCGCATCGTTGCGGAACTGCTGGGCATGCTGCGCTATCGCGTGCAGGATGAATATCTGCTCATCGGCGCGGTGGACGGCGAAATCGCCGGTATCGTCAACGGCCGCATGGTCAACGAAAAGATCGGCATGAGCTACCACACCATGACCCTCAAGCGTGGCGCACGTGTCGGCGCGCAGCTCTTTGCCGCCAAGATGGAATATCACTTCGACTTCATGAATCAGGACGAGGTTTGGATCGTGGCCGAGAGCCCGAACGGCTTTAAGCGCTGGATGATCGAGTATGAACTCGAATCCCGCCCGCAGTGCCCGCACGAGCTCGGCGGTGTTCCGACATTCGTTCTCACGCGCGCGCTTTGGGAAAAGCACAAAGCGAACAAGAACGTCGGCATTCGTCCCGCGTTTGAAGACGTCATCGAGGCTAACAAAGTGGTACACATGCCCGCCAAGATCAGCGTCTGACGCATCGGGCAGGCTCGCGTGCGGCGCAGGGTGCGTAATCGCTGCTCTTGCGCCGCGTGAAGGAAGAAAGGAAGAAGGCAATGAGACAGGTAGGAATCGTTGGCGTCGGCCACACCAAGTTTGGAAAGACGAGCGGCTCGTTCCTCGATATGCTCTGTGAAGCTGCTCTGCTTGCCATGGACGACGCCGGCGCAAAGACCGGCAGAAGAAACGTCATCGACCAGGTGTTCGTGGGCTCTATGGGCGCAGGCATGGTCAACCGCGTCTCCGGCGCCGCCAGCGCGGTGGTGGACTCGCTCAATATTCGCCCGGCAATGGCGGAGACCGTGGAAAACGGCCCCGCTTCCGGCGCATCCGCCGTCAAGCTCGGCGTGATGGCGATCGCTTCGGGCATGTGCGATTGCGTGCTCGTCATCGGCGGCGAGGCAATGCGCGAGGTAACCGGTTGGGAAGGCACAGATTTTGTCGCGACGATGCTGCATCCCACGGCGGAGTATAAATACGGCTTAACGCTGCCTTCGTTTGCCGGCTTGTTTACGCGGCTTTGCATGGATCGCTTTGGCGTAGAGAGCAAAGACCTCTCCATCGTCTCGGTGAAAAACCATGACAACGCCTGCCACAACCCGGTTGCGCACATTCAGCGCCCCGTGGTGCTGGAGCGCATTACGAATCCCTTGTACATCAACGCGACAAACCCGATCGTGGCGGATCCGCTGCGTCAGTTTGATATGTGCCCCGTTTCCGACGGCGCGGCTGCCGTGCTGCTGGTCGCAAAAGACAAGCAGGACGAGCTGGGCTTTGGTAAAAAGCCGTTTGTCCGCGTGGCGGGCATCGCCTCCGCGACGGACACCCACGTGGTCGCAAACCGCGAAAACCCGAGCGATCTATTAGCGGTTCGCCTCAGCGCACAGAAGGCTTACAAGATGGCCGGTATGGGTCCGGAGGATATCGACGTTGCGGAGCTGCACGACGCGTTCCAGATTCTCGAAATCGAGGAGAGCGAAGAGACGGGTCTCTTCCCGCGCGGACAGGGACACATCGCGGCGCGTAACGGAGACACGAAGATTGGCGGAAAGATGCCGATCAATACCTCCGGCGGCTTAAAGGCGAAAGGTCATCCGCTGGGTGCGACGGGCGTTTCGCAGATCGTCGAGCTCGTGCGCCAGCTGCGCGGCGAAGCCGAGGGACGACAGGTCGAGGGCGCAAAGACAGGCCTCGCCGTCAACTTTGGCGGGTTTGGCAACAACGTCGTCTCGACGATTCTGACGACAAAGTAGGGAGGGAAAGAAAATGGAACAGATGTATGCCTATCAATGCACGAAGTGCGGCAAGCTGCACCATCCCCGCTACGTCGTCTGCCAGAATCCGGATTGCGACGGGCGCGAATTCAAAGAAGTTCCGCTCGGCGGCAAATGCAAGCTGCTGACCTGGACGCGGGTTTATAACCTGCCTGAAGGATACATGCAGCCGTGGCTCAACTTCGGCGTGGTCGAGTTTGAAAACGGCGTTCGCGTAACGGGACAGATCGGCTTTGACGACGGCATTGAGAGCGGAATGGAGCTCGTCGCCAACGTCGGCGTCGTTCGTACGCGCAGAATTCTGTATAAGGAAACCATCGATTGCGAAGAATACGGCTTCGTGTTTGCCAAGCCGGAGTAACGATGAACGCAGCAGCCGTTTGTCAGCGCCTGTTCGCCTTATCGCAAGGTCAACCGCGTTGCGGCACGGTTCACTCCGTGTTTACGCATGCGGTGAATCTGGAGTTTGGTGAACCCGGCCTGATCGGGCTGATTGCGCAGGAAAAGGCCCTAACGCCATATGCCGTGTCCGTGCGGACGGTGCTACCGCTCTACCAGGCGGGCGTCCGCGCGGGCATGGCGGCGTATCTGCGCGAGGGAATGATCGACTTTCCCGAAGCGCGGATTGAGATTGATTTTTTAACCGCAAAGCGGGTGGATCTTCAAATTGATTCCATCGAGCTTAGCAACCGAGAACATTTTCAAGTATTACTGCTTCAAGAAACACTGCTGGAACAAATCATAACCCAACTCAACACGGCGGATGCGGAAGCGGGCCTTGTCTCGCTCGTAACAGGCAAGACGGACAACCACTACACCCGTTTTCTCAGACCCCGGCTGGAAACACTCTTTTTAGCGGTTTCGCAGGGAGAACATGAAAAAGCCGCGCGTGCCGCAGCGGACTGCGCGGGCTGCGGAATGGGACTCACGCCGTCTTCGGATGATTTGCTCTCGGGATATTTCGCGACGCTGCATTTGCTCTTTCGCGCGCGAAAGCTGCCCGAGGCAAAGTCGCATATCTGTGATATGGCGCAGGCCGCGGCGGAGAAGACCAACCGCATCAGCGCAACGTTTTTGCGGCAAAGCGGGGAAGCGCTCGCAAACGACGCGATCTGTCAACTATTTCGCTCGGTAGATGCTTTTCCGGACACTTCATTGTGCACTCGCGCAATTGCGCGCGTACTCGCCATCGGTTCCACATCCGGCGCGGACATGCTCACGGGCGTTGTGCTCGCGCTGCGGCAAAACATCGAAGGAAACGTAACATGACCAAGTTGGTGTCAGAAGAAAGCAGAGGCTTTCTTTCGAGGCCAACCAGTTCATTGGAGGAAACGTAACATGATCAAGCTGGAAATTCGAAAAAACGCGTATTACGATTCCGTTACGCTCATGCTGATCTCGAAAGAACTCAAAAAGCTGGAAGGCGTGACGGAAGCGCTGGTCGGCATGGGCACGGACTTAAACAAAGAGATTGCGCAGAACATCGGCGTTTCTACGCCGGAGCTCGAAAGCGCGGTCGGCGCAAACGATTTCTTTGTCGCGGTGTTGTGCGACGGGGAAGACACTTTTTCGTCGGTACTCAAAAAGACGGAAGAGTTGCTCAACAAAAAGGCGGAGAGCAAGGGCGCGGCATATGCCCCGCCGACGCTGGATGGCGCGCTGAAGATCGATCCCGATCTGAATATGGCGATCATCTCCGTGCCCGGCAAGCATGCGGCGGACGTCGCCCAGAGCTGCCTGGATCACGGCATCAACGTCATGCTGTTTTCGGACAACGTGACCATAGAAGAGGAAAAAGCGCTCAAGACCTACGCCTATGAACACGAGCTGCTCGTGATGGGGCCGGACTGCGGAACCGCGATCATCAACCACGTGCCGCTCGCGTTTGCAAACGTGGTAAAGAGCGGAGATATCGGCATCGTCGCGGCGAGCGGCACCGGCACGCAGGAGGTTTCGAGCATCATCGATCAGCTCGGCGGCGGCGTGAGCCAGGTGATCGGCACCGGCGGACGAGACCTGAAGAAAGACATCGGCGGCCTGATGATGAAACTCGGCCTCGATGCGCTGAAAAACGATCCCAAGACGAAGATCATTACGCTCATCAGCAAGCCGCCCGCCAAAGAGATCGCGAGCGAGATGCTCGCCCTCGCGGCAAAGACGGGGAAGCCCGTCGTCGTCTGTTTCATCGGCGGAGATCGCAAGGAGATTGAATCCTACGGGCTGACTGCCGCCGTTTCGCTGGAAGACGCGGCGCACAAGGCCGTAGCGCTCAGCCGCGGAGAAAAGGCGGCGGACTTCGCGGGCTTTACCATGGGGGAAGCGAAGGCCGAGGCCATGGCAAAAGAGATTGCGGGCAAAATGGCAAAAGGGCAGCGGTATGTGCGCGGGTTCTATACCGGCGGCACGCTATGCGACGAAGCCATGAAGCTTATGATCGGCACGCTGGGCCATATCTACAGCAATATTCCGCTCAATGCGGAGGACGCGCTGGAAGACCCCAAGGGCGGAAAGAGCCGGGAACACACGTTCCTCGATTTTGGCGACGATGCGTTCACGGTCGGTCGCCCGCACCCGATGATCGATCCCAGCTTGCGTGCCGAGCGCGTGATCACGGACGGCAAGGACAAGCAGTGCGCGGTGATCATGGCGGATTGCGTCATCGGCTTTGGTTCGCATCCCAATCCTGCGGAGGATTTAGCGGCGGCAATCAAGACGGCAAAAGACGAAGCCGCGCGCGAGGGAAGATACCTTTGCTGCGTTTGCGCGGTCTGCGGTACCGAAGGCGACCCGCAGAGCCTGAGCCGCACGCAACAGCAGCTTGCGGAGGCGGGCGCGGTCGTGCTGCCGAGCAACGCGCAGGCGACGCGGTTTGTTTCCCGTATCCTTGCGAATCTGCGTCAGGAGGGTTGATATGTCGAAATTAAACGAGTTATTTGAGCAAAAGCTGCACGTGGTGAACTTTGGCATCGAGTCGTTTTATGACGATTTGGTCAGCCAGAAGGTGGACGCGGTGCATGTGGACTGGAAACCCGTCGCGGGCGGAGACAAGGTGGTCGCCGCGAACCTGAGAAAACTGAAAAAACCGGAGCTTGCGGCGAAGATTGACGCGGCGAACAAGGAAGCGCTCAATCGCATCCTTTCCGCGCAGCCGACGATCATCGGCCTCGGCATCGCGGGGGACGTGATCCCCGGCATGACGAAAAAGACGATTCTCCACGCGGGTCCTCCGGTCACCTGGGCGCGGATGAGCGGCCCGCAGCGCGGCGCGGTCATGGGTGGGCTCATCTACGAGGGCCTCGCAAAGACTCCCGAAGAAGCGGAAGCGCTCGCGGCAAGCGGAGAGATCGCGTTTGATCCCTGCCACATGCACGATGCGGTCGGCCCCATGGCGGGCGTGGTCACGTACAGCATGCCGGTCTGGATTCTCGAAAACAAAACCTTCGGTAACCGCGCGTATTGCACGATCAACGAAGGCCTCGGCAAGGTGCTGCGCTTTGGCGCATATGACGACGAGGTGCTGACCCGCCTTCGCTGGATGGAAAAAGAGCTCTATCCCGTGCTCAAAGAGGCGATGCAGATCAAGGGCGAAATCGACGTCAAGGTGCTGGTGAGTAAGCTTTTGCAGATGGGCGACGAGGGACACAACCGCAACGAAGCGGGAACCTCGCTGCTGATTCGCGAGCTGGTGCCCGCGATCATGAATTGCGATCGTCCGCTTGCGCAAAAGGTCGCGGCGTTTAACTTCATCAACGGCAACAACCACACGTTCCTCAATATCTCCATGCCGGCGATGAAATGCACGCTCGATCCGATCTTCGATATTCCATATTGCACCGTGGTCGCGACCATGAGCCGCAACGGTACGGATTTCGGCATTCGTATCGCGGGCCTCGGCAAGAACCGCTGGTTTGCGGCGGAAGCGGAGATGGTCAAGGGCCTGTATTTCCCCGGCTACAGCGAGGAAGACGCGGCGCGCGACATGGGTGATAGCTGCATTACGGAGACGGCCGGCATAGGCGGCTTCTGCATGGCGGCGGCGCCTGCCATCGTCCAGTTCGTCGGAGGAGTGGTCAGCGACTCGATCAACTACTCCACGCGGATGTATGAAATCACCGTCGGCGAGGGACGCTCCTATAAGATTCCGGCGCTGGATTTCCGCGGCAGCCCGACGGGCATCGATATCTGCAAAGTCATCGAGACCGGCATTCGCCCCGTGATCAACACGGGCATCGCGCATAAAAACCCCGGCGTGGGTCAGGTTGGCGCGGGCATCGTCTATCCGCCGGAAGATTGCTTCAAGCAGGCGCTCTCGGCGTGCGCCGAAGCCTGGGCGTAATAAAAGAAACTCGCTCTCGAAAGAGGGCATACCATAACGACAGCAACAAATTCATTTTAGGAGGCTAAACACATGAGTAAATGGTCCGACATCAAGATGTACGACCTCACGATTCCGATTGGCATCTGCACGCCCGCATGGCCGACGTATGAGCCGCTGCAAATGAAGTTTTTCAAGCGTCTCACGCCCAACGGCGCAAACGGACAGCTCTTGACGCACAGTAACCACGTCGGCACCCATCTCGACGGCCCGCTGCACTTTGACACTGCTGGCCGCGACATCGCGTCGCTCGAACTGACGAAGCTCTGCCGTCCCGGCGTCGTGGTCGACCTGAGCGATCAGGCGGAAGATTTCGGCATCTACACTCCACAGGACATCGAAAAGCGCGTTACCGTCAAGGAAGGCGACGTGCTGATCATCAACACCGGCTACCACATCTACGGTTGGGACAGCCCGACCGCGGACGAGCGCCGCTATATGCTGCGCCATCCCGGCCCTTCGCTGGACTTCATCCAGTGGGTGCGCGATAAGAAGATCAGCTGGATCGGCGTGGACTGCGGCAGCGCGGATCACCCGATGAACACGAAGATTCGCGACTGGGAACCCATGGAAGCCAAGAAGTGCGACGCCATCTTCCAAAAGAAGTATGGTAAGACGCTCGACGAAGTCTACCCTTGGCCGGAGCACTATCAGGCGATGCACATCGAGCTGTTCTGCAAGCCCTATGAGGCGATCCATGCGGAGTGCCTCGGCGGCGATATCGAGAAGCTCTCCAACAAGCGCTGCGTCATCGGCATTTTCCCCTGGAAACTGGTCGAAGGCGAAAGCTGCATTTCGCGCGTCGTTGCATTTGACGGATTCGAGGGTGTATAATTAACACCAAGATCGTGCGCGGTCGGGGCGGGAGACTGCTCCGACCGCATACGGTATCTTTTCGAAAAGAGGCGAGCGGATGGATCAATTTCTAGCAATCTTGCTGGTGCTCGCGGTTGCCGCGGCGTTCTACGGGGTATCGTTGCTCAAGGTGCGAAAGCTGCACCCTTTCTGCGATCAGTTTGCAACAACATATTGCGAACTCACGGATCGCCTGCTGGATGAGCGGACCATTACCGCAAGCTTAAGTGTCGAAAAGCTCGACGGGGGATTGAATCGTCTTCGCCCGATCGAGCAGCAGCCGGAGTCCATTCGCGCGGCGCTAAGTAAAACCATTGACGATTCAGTCGTAGACACTATGCGGGAACTGTTTTTTTTGCGGGACTCGATACAGTCTCACGCCAGCAATGGTAGCTTTGCAAAAGATAAATACAACGCGATTACCAATCAAATCTTCAATTCACTCAATCTGTATCTCTCGATCTTAAAAGACCCTTCTCTGTTATTTTCGGACAAAGATCTGGAACAATTAAACTACTTTCTGCAAAAACAAAATCATATTCGTAACGTGACGCTTCCTTCCATCATCTCCCGTTCCTGCGCGGCAAAAATCGCGATTTTATCGTGAAGTCTGTCAAGGATGCACCATACAAAAAATACTGAAATCATATATTTTTTAGCTTGATTCCGGCGTATGAATATAGTAGGATAGCCAAGGCGGAAAATTTGGCAGATCAAGTTGACGAATTCACTCCGGTTCATATGCTCGCATTCATGTATCAAGTATGATGTTCGACAGGGATTTTTATTCGCAAAGCGATACGCGCGCATGTAGGGCGTTTCGGCGTTATATGCAAAGAAAAATCTTGCTTATTTTTGCGATTTCGGCAAG
>CAXXUL010000001.1:707500-1136289 GCA_963665375.2 Christensenellaceae bacterium | reverse complement strand
GTCGCCTGGATGTCTTCCGGGGCTGCTTTGGAGTTGACGGCCCACATATTCTCGGTGCCGGCGCAAACCGCCGCGTTGGATTCGCCTTCCACGCCGCAATAGATCGGGATCATGGCGAGGCTGTCCGAGCTCATGTTGAACTTGGTGGTGAGGTTGCTGTATTCCCAGGAACCGTTCTGATAGAACACGGCCTTGCCTTCGCCGAATTCGGCTTCCGCCTGGTCGCCGGTCGCGGTTGCGAGTTGCGAAGGTGCGGTTGCGGAGTTGTTGATGTAGAGATCCCAGATGTTCTTGAAGTTATCCATGTACTTGCCGGTGATGGTCGCGGGCTGCGCGGTCACGCCGTCATCACGGAACTCATAGAACAGCGGCATGTTGGCCAGATGGCCGGAGAAACGCCAGCTGGAGGAGCCATCCAGACCAGAGGAGGTAAAGGCGTCAAAGCCCAGATCCTTGGCACGGGCGTGGATGTCTTCCACGACGGCCTTGAGGGAGGCAAAGTCGGTGATCTCGGAGAGAGAGTGACCTGCCTGCTCGAGCAGCGCGGTGTTGACGATGATGCCAAAGCACTCGTAGCAATAACCGATCGCAGCAACTTCGCCGGTTTCTTTAAAAAGGTTGAAGTCGTTGGTGGTCTGCTGCGCATAGACATCGGTGCCGGTGAAGTCATAGCAGAAGTCGCCCCAGGTATCGAGGCCGGCTTTGTTGCCGCACTGGAAGAGCGTCGGAGCTGCTGCGCCCTTGTCCATTTCGGCGGTCAGCGTCTCGGAGTAGGTGCCGGAGGCAGCGGTAACAACGGTTACCGGAACTCCGGTGAGCGCGGTGTACTTGGCAGCCAGGTCCTGCCAGGCGGCATCCGCTTCGGGTTTGAAGTTCAGATAGTAGACTTTGCCTACTGCCGCGGGGGTATCGGCGGCGGGGGCTTCGGTAGCGGCGGCTTCCGTCGCGGCGGCGGGTGCCTCCGGGGCGGCGGCCGGAGCAGCGGTGGTGCATGCAAAGCACGCAAACGCCATCATGGCAACCAGAATCAGAGCAAATAGCTTTTTCATAAAACGTTCCTTCCCTTTCGTTTTGTATTCTCCAGAGCCGGTTGGCTCATAGATTCGCTGTTATGAATTGCGTTTGATCGAATATCGTTTTTTCTTGCTTGCCTTGTATTTTTCAGAGCCGGTTGGCTTATCGATTCGTTCTTATGAATTGTGTCATTAGTAGAATTATCTGTGTAACTGCCTGACCGATCCGCCGGGGCGGAGCACGGTCTGAAAGGTGAACTGCTTGTTTTTTCCGGGATGTTCGATCAGCTCAATGATCGTCTTTGCGCATAAGAGCCCCATCTCCTCCGCGGGCTGCACTAGCGTGGTCAGCGTAGGAAGCGTATATTCCGAAAGCTCAAGACCGTCGATTGCGACGACGGAGCAGTTCTCCGGCACATGCATACCGTGGTCGCTCAGCGCCTTGATGGCTGCAATCGCCATCAGGTCGGCAATGGCGAAGATCGCGGTAAAAGAATTGTCCCGCTCGATCAAGCGGCTGGTTGCTTCATAGATGGCACGCATATCGGAAAACGTTCCCGTGCAGGCGACCAAGCTTGGATCGAAGGGGATGCCGTGCGAGGCAAGCGCATCTTTGTAACCTTGAAAACGCAGTTCGCTGATGGATTTATCGCTGTCGTTGTCCGTCAGAATCGCGATTTTTCGATGACCCAGAGCAATGAGCGTTTCCACCGCGTCCCGCGCGGCCTGCTTATCATCGATCGCGACGGAGCTGTAAGACCCCGCGTCGAGCGTACCGAAGGAATTTGTGTAGGTGCAAAACACGCTTGGTACATTGATGAGGGCCATCTCTTCGGGAGAGTAATTAAACCTGCCGCCGAGAAACAAGATGCCGATGAGCTTGCGTTCGTTAGTCAATTGTGCGCCGATGCGTAGTTCATCTTCCGATGTGTCCATGTGATGCAGCTCCAGCGTGTAGCCGCGCCGCGTGATTTCACGCTCAATCACCTTGATCAGTTTCGCGAAGAAGGGGTTGTTGACACCCTTGACGAGCAAGGCGATCGTGTCCGAACTGGTGCGCACAAGATTTCGCGCGCTGGTGTTGGGGATATAGTGCAGTTCCTTGACTGCGCGAAGCACTTTTTCGCGCGTTTCTTCGCTGACGTCCGGGTGGTCGTTGAGCACACGCGAAACCGTGCTGATCGCCACGCCGCAATGAAGCGCGATGTCTTTGATGTTTGTCATGGTGTTCAAAGCGTTCCTTTATCTGGATTTGTGGCAGACGGGCGAGAGATCTTGCTGAAACACTCTCGTGTTACTGTTAGGCACGGTTGTTTTGCCTTGGTGCGCGTTCAGTTCAACTGCTGATTTCGGTGTGCTACATCAGGGAAGGCAAAACAGGATTTTGGATCCATAGGATCATATATGATTGGAAACGTTTCTGGAAACGATACTGGAAACGTTTCCGGAACTTGCAAACACATTATATCCAACAAAATTAAGCTTGTCAATACAAATTTAGTAACGGACCGATTGATCGTACGATTCAAGCAACTGTACACACAGTTCAACCAAAACACAGGCAGGTCGCGCGCAAAAACGGCAGTCATTTGCGGTATTAAACGGCATCATCCAGGCTCATGACGAGTCGAGCGAAAATTCGCTGAAATTTCACCCTGATTGAAGATCTGCTTTGTTATAATCGAACAATAAGATTTCATAATGATATGAGAACATCGGGGAAGAGCTTTTCAATGCATTATGATAGGTAGAGATTGTTCAATCGAGGTTAGAAGTAAGACGCGATGAAAAAAGTCAGGATAATATTCGCTCTGGTGATCACGGCTATGCTGTTATCCTTTGGCTGCGCTTCGTCACCAACGGCAGCCACGGTGCAGCGGGAAGATGATATCGTCGCAATTACGTTTGACTTTACTAAGCAAAGCGGCTATGCATCCAACCAGTTCGCCGTATGGATTGAGGATGCAAGCGGGAAACTGGTGAAGACACTGTTTGTGACGCAGTTCACCGCAAACGGAGGCTACGAGAAACGACCGGATGCGATTCCGGTCTGGGTTGAGCGCTCCGGTGTTGCGCAAAACACGGTGCAAGACGCGACCTCCGGCGCAACGCCAAAGTCGGGTTCGTTGCGATATATTTGGGACTTGGCGGACGAAACTGGCGCGCGCGTTGCCGACGGAGCGTATACGTTTTATGTGGAAGGAACATTGCGCTGGAAGAACCATGTGTTATGCAGTGGTGAAATCGAGTTAAACGGTGTAGCGACTTCTTCCGAAGCGACCGCGCAATATACCTACTTGGCGTCGGAAGAGCAAGCCGCGCTGACGGACGAGTCCGGCGAGCGCGAGATGATACAAAACGTTTCGGCATCGTATATTCCGCCGAAACAACCGTAACATGAGCCGACTCGACGCTCCGCCAAAACACGGAAAGGGCGGGAAACCGCGCAAAAAATCGACTTTTCGGTGGCGATTTCGCGCGCAAGCATGTTTGACAATCTTCGCGCACGCATGCTACAATCGATGCGGCGGCGAACAGCGGCTAATGTTTTTTTTGTATTCTTTCATCCACATTCGGCGTAACAGGATATTCGTTTGTTCGGATCGATCCAGACAGGAAAGAGGAACGCAGGGTGGCTAGTCTTTCACCAAGGCAATTTAAAGGTACAGTGATTTTCTTATGTAAATTGGCGATTACGGCGCTTACCGCCGGCGCCTTTTTGTATTTGGCGACGCATTATTACCCGGAGACGGATTTCTGGTTCAAAGGGTTCTTGGTATTTGTGTTTTTGTATCTCGTGGTGTTTCTCGCGTTCGCTACGACCTACCGCTGCTTTAGCATCGGCACCACGCGCTATCGGGAGCTTTACTTTACCTACATTCTCTCCTCGTTTCTTACAAACTTTATCTTCTATTTTATCCTCTCGTTGACGGCGAAACAGCTGCTCAACATTGCGCCCATCGCCATCATGATGGTTGTGCAGTGGGTTGCGGCCGCGCTTTTGTATTTCGGGGCGGATAAGCTTTATTATGTGCTCTATCCCGCGCGGATGAGCATCGTGGTCTGCTCAAAGGATAAACACGAAACGGCGGTGTTTCGCAAGATCGACTCGATGAAAGAGCGGCACAAGATCGCAATGCTCATCACCGAGGCGCACAGTCTGGACGAGATCAAGCGCTGCATGGAGCCATATTCCACCGTGTTCATGGGAGATATCTCCCGGAATCTTCGGCTGGAACTGACAGAGCATTGCTTTGAGCATAACAAGAGACTCTTCGTTTTGCCGACCGTGGAGGACATCATCTTTCACAACGCCAGCGAGACCATTGTTGGCGATTCGCTGGTGTATCAGTGCAGAGACCACACGTTTTCGCCGGAACAGGCGGCGATGAAACGCCTGATCGATATTGGCTTTTCGCTGATCGGCATCATCCTGACGAGCCCTGTCATGCTGATTGCAGCGCTGATCATCAAGCTGCAGGACGGCGGCCCGGTCTTTTTCACGCAGGTTCGCTATACCCGCAACTATCAGAAATTCACACTGATGAAGTTTCGGAGCATGATCGTAGACGCAGAGAAAAACGGCGCGCAGTTTACCATGCCGGGGGACAGCCGCATTACGCCGTTTGGCCGCTTTATGCGGGCAACGCGCATCGACGAACTGCCGCAGTTCTTCAACATCTTGCATGGCGAGATGTCTTTGGTTGGCCCGCGCGCGGAGCGGACCGAAAATGTGGATTTTTACTGCGAGCGCATGCCGGAGTTCCGTTATCGCATGAAGGTGAAGGCGGGATTGACCGGGTACGCGCAGATCTACGGGAAATACAACACAAACTTTGAAGACAAGCTCAAGCTGGATATGCTCTACATCGAGAATTGCTCGATCATGAACGATCTAAAACTGATCTTCATGACGTTTAAGGTGATTTTCTTAGCAGAAGAGAGCACGGAAGGATTTGACGTGACGAATTTGAACGAGCTGAATCAGCCCTGCGACGCATGCGAATTTCCCTTTGCGCCACCGGTCGAGCAAACAGTTCTCAGCCGCGTTGCGAAAAGCCGCGTTATCCCGGAAGCCATCGAATTACAAACAGAACGGAGTGGAACGCGTATGAAAGGCATAATTCTCGCGGGCGGCAGAGGTACCCGCTTTTATCCGAGCACAAAAGCCGTCAGCAAGCAGCTTCTACCGGTCTACGATAAACCCTTGATCTATTATCCGCTGTCTGTGCTGATGCTCGCCTCGATCAAGGACGTGCTGATCATCTCCACACCAGAGGATACCCCTGTTTTCGAACGGCTGCTCGGCACCGGCGAAAAACTCGGCATGCATTTTTCCTACAAGGTGCAGAAAACACCGCGGGGACTGGCGGACGCGTTTATTCTGGGTGAGGAATTCATCGGCGATGATCCCGTCTGCCTGATTCTCGGCGACAACGTTTTTTACGGGCAGGATTTGACCGCGACGCTCAACGCCGTGATGCAGCGGGACTGGGGCGCGACCATATTCGGCTATCCCGTCAAAGACCCGCGCGCGTTTGGCGTGGTTGAGTTTGATGAAGACAATAAGGTGATTGGGATCGAAGAGAAGCCGGAGCATCCAAAATCCAACTACGCCGTTCCGGGGCTTTATTTTTACGACAACCGCGTGGTCGAGATCGCAAAACATGTGCGTCCTTCCGTACGCGGGGAAATCGAGATTACGTCCATCAACAACGCCTATCTGACGCTGGGCGATCTACATGTGGAGCTCTTAGGCCGCGGTATGGCCTGGCTCGATACGGGATCACCGGAAGGAATGCTGAAAGCTGCCGAGTATGTCGAAGCGGTGCAGTCACGCCAGGGATTCTACATTTCCTGCATCGAAGAAATCGCTTGGCGCCGTGGATTCATTACGACGGAACAGCTCAAAACCCTCGGCGAAGAGCTGCGCATGACGGAATATGGCCAATACCTGCTGGCGCTTGCGCGGGAGGAAGAGGTATGAACATCCTTGTCACCGGCGGCGCGGGATTCATTGGCAGCAACTTTGTCCGGTGGCTGAAGAAAAACGCGCCGGAGCACCGCATCGTCAATGTGGACGCGCTGACCTACGCGGGCAATCTGGAGAACCTGAGCGATATTCCGCAGGACGAGGGATATCGCTTTGTTCGTGCGGATATTCGCGATCGCGCAAAGATGAACGAAATCTTCTTCGAATACGACATCACGCACGTGGTCAACTTCGCCGCGGAATCCCACGTCGACCGTAGCATTGTCGACCCTGAACTGTTTCTTTCCACCAATGTGCTTGGCACGCAGGCGCTGCTCGACACCGCGAAGCAGCAGTGGAAGCTTGCGCCGGAGGATAAGTACAGCCGTGATTTTCGCGAGAACGTCAAATTTTTACAGGTTTCGACCGACGAAGTCTACGGCGCGCTGGGCGAGGATGGGCTTTTTTCTGAGACCACACCGCTCGCGCCAAACAGCCCGTACTCTGCGGCAAAGGCGAGCGCCGATCTCGTCTGCAGGGCCTACCACGAGACGTTTGGCCTGCCGCTGAACATTACGCGCTGCTCTAATAATTACGGCCCGTATCAATTCCCTGAAAAAATGATTCCGCTGATGATACACAATTGCATGGAAGGCAAGCCTTTGCCGGTCTATGGCGACGGGATGCAGGTTCGAGACTGGCTGCATGTGGACGACCATTGCAGCGCGCTTTACGCGGTGCTCACGCGCGGTATATCGGGTGAAGTCTACAACATTGGCGGCAACAACGAGCGCGCAAATCTGGATATTGTGCGTCTCATCGTACGCGCGCTCGGCGCGAAAGAAGAGCTGATTCAACATGTGAAGGATCGGCCCGGTCACGACCGCAGATATGCAATCGATAACACGAAGATCACGACGCAGCTCGGCTGGGCGCCAAGCTATACGTTTGAGGAGGGCATTCGGCAGACGATTGCCTGGTATCAGAACCATATGGAATGGTTGGAGCATGTGCTTTCAGGCTCGTATGCGGATTATTACGAACGGATGTACGCGCCGTCTTTTCGGCAATCATAGCAATTTAAGAAAAAACATTCGGCATGATATTGACGCTTCACAACCAATATTAGATACAAGAATGATCTTTTACCTTTCAAACCAAATGAATAAAGATGGAAATTAATGAATAATCATATGCGTAATGATGAATAATCATTCCGGTTTACGGAAAGAATTCAGCTTTTTCGAGCGGTTCTTCTCACACGGAATGTGACATTGTTCGGATATATTTTTGTCGATAATTGTAATAACAGTTCATTTTCACGCTCGTTTTATGATAAAACTCTTTTCATTTGAAAAATTTGTTTGAAATCTGTTACATTTCAAATGACTAGTTGAAATTATCTAACTGGTAGTGTAGTATACAATAAGTAAGCAAATATGAACTGGAGTATACGCAGGCGTGATTCACAACATCGTACCAGAATATATTTCCTGCGTTTTGCTGGCGCTGATTGGCGTCTATATGTTGTTTGACAAAAAAACCAGATCGCAGAAGGAAACGATATTCCAAATCAGCCTAGTATTTGCCATCATTGCGAACGTCAACAACATCTTTTCGATTTACACGATGGAACATGCTGCTCGAATGCCGCTGCTACTCAACGTAGCCCTCAATACGTTTTATTATTTTGCGGTCGCTGTGCTGACCACGATGGTTTCCATCACAACCTACGCCACCATGTTTGAAGGGCGATATGACGAACCCCGGTTAAAAACCGCGATCGTTATTTCGCTCTCTTGTTTTATTTTAGAGGTTGCCCTGGTTTTGGTAAACCTTGTAACCGGGTGGCTGTTTTACTTTGACGAAGACAAACTCTATCACGCAGGACCGCTGAATGCGGTCGGGGTTCTGTTTTTAGTCATCGCAATCTTGAATGTCGTGTTGTTTGGTATTTTAGAGAGAAAACGCGTTAAGAAATCGTTTCGGATGGTTTTTTTTGTATTGCCTTCGATCGCAGCGCTCTTGGGATTGGTGCAATACCTCTTTCCGGACACGATCCTGACGGGAACGATCATCGGCTTTTCTCTGCTGACGCTCTTCATTGCGGGTCAACAGCAGCGTGCGCGTGTGGATGCGCTGACCGAACTCTCCAACCGGGAAGCATTTTTTAACGACATTAGCCGCTTGTGCCAAAGGAAGACGCCATATTCTATTATCATCATCGGACTGAAAAACTTTAAACAGGTCAACGGAATACTTGGACAGCGGGCGGGTGATGCGCTGCTCTACTCGGTCGGCACCTATCTGACGCAACTGGAACCACGCGCGACGGCATACCGCACCTCCGGCGTGCAGTTTACGCTGGTGGTAAAAGAGATGGATCAAGTTGCTTATGAAGTGTTGTTTCAGTCCGTCATCAAGCGGTTTTCTCAACCCTGGAAGACGGACGTTTGCAGCGCGGAGCTGCGCGCGATATTTGCGGATATCCATAGTCCGGAGCATGCCGCCGGCGTGGATGAAGTGATCGCGTCGCTGGAGTATGCAACCAGACTGGCAAAAGTAGACCCGAACGGCAAACCGGTTCGCTTCTCCGACCGGCTGAAAAACCAGTTTGCCCGCAGGAACTACGTTATCTCGCAGATGGAGAAGGCTCTTCAGCAGGACACGTTTTTCCTCAATATTCAGCCGGTTTACGACATCAAGCAACAACGGTTTACGGGCGGAGAGGTGCTCCTGCGTTTAAATGAGGATAACGGAATGCCGATTTCTCCGGGCGAGTTTATCCCGATCGCCATCGAAATCGGAATCGCAACAAAACTCGGCATGATGGTCATGGAAAAAGCGTGTCGCTTTTTGCATGAGAATCAGGATATTGACATCGGCTGGCTTTCGATCAACATCTCGTCGCAGCAGGATGAGTTTGACGAGACCGTACATCACATGGAAATGTTGCTGGAGCAATACGGCGTTGCGCCGGAGCGGATCAAGCTGGAAATTACTGAGATGGTGTTGCTGGAAGACCTCGAGCGCGCACATGTGACGATGGATGAACTCAACCGCCGCGGGATCGGCGTGTATCTGGATGATTTTGGCACGGGGTATAGCAACCTTGTAAATGTCATGACGCTGCCGTTTGAATGCGTGAAGATCGACAAAGGGTTTATTCGCAACGTTGCGTCGCATTCCAAATCACTCGGCATGCTCAAAACCGTTGTGCAAGGGTTAAGGAGTATGAACGTCATCGCGCTGGCGGAAGGCGTTGAAACCGAAGAACAAGATAACATCGTGCGGGAATTAGGCATCGACCGCATCCAGGGATACTATTATGCGCGCCCGATGGCGACCGAGGAATTTGCGTGGCTGATCAGTGAGCGCTGTCCGATCTGCCCCATACCAACCGCGAAAAACGATTGATCGAGTTACAATAGAATGAAGAACGCCGCGAGATGATTCTCGCGGCGTTTGTTTTGCAGTTCGTTTGGTGGACCGTTACTTCTCCATGATCTCGGCGAAAAGCTGGGCTTTCAGCGCGAGAACTGCGCTAAGCGCCTCCGCAACCGGCACCTGTCGCTTGACCCGTTTGTCGCGCGTGGTGAGCTCGATCATACCGTCCGCAAGGTTTCTCGGGCTGACGGTCAGGCGAATCGGGGCACCGATGAGGTCGGCTTCCGAGAAGACAACGCCCGCGCTGACGGCGCGATCGTCGATGATCGTCTCCACGCTCGCTTTTTGCAGCGCGGCATAGAGCTCTTCGCCAACGCGTTTGGGCTCTTCCTGATCGGCGCGGAGCACGCAGATCTGCGCCTCCCAGGGTGCGATGCTGATCGGCCAGATGGGGCCGTAATCATCGTGGCTTTCTTCACAGACGCTCGCGGCGAGGCGACCCACGCCAATGCCGTAGCAACCCATGATTGGGTATTGCAGCGAGCCGTTCTCATCGAGATACTGCATGTTCATGCTCTTGGTGTACTTGTCTCCCAACTGGAAGATGTTGCCGACCTCGATGCCGTTGCTGATGGTCAGCTGCGGCTTTCCGCAGACGGGGCAGATGCCGCCGGGGATCGCGCGGGCGACGTCTACATACGAGACCTTGCCGTAATCGCGCTCGAGATTGAAGCCGGTGTAGTGATAATCCTGCTGGTTTGCGCCGCAGACGAGCGCGCCGATGCCCTCCAACGAGCGGTCAAACAGCACGGTGATCTTCTTGGTGTCGAGTCCTTTGGGCCCGATGAAGCCCGCGACAATGCCGCTCTCCGGCGTGATGACGGCGGGGTGAATCTCCGCGCCAATAGTGTTGCGAAGCTTGGTTTCGTGCACCTCAAGGTCTCCGCGCACAAACGCGATGACATAGCTGTCATCCGCGTTGCGCTGGTAGACGACGGCTTTGCAGGTCGCGTTATGCGGCTTATGCAGATAACCCGCGACTTCCTCGATGGTCGCCATTTCCGGCGTGGGCACGAGGGCGAGTTCTTCGGTCGCGGACAGTGTGGAATTATCCACCACGCTGGCGCAGGCTTCGATGTTTGCCTTGAAATCGCAGTTGTCGCAGATGACCAGCGTGTCCTCGCCGATTGCGGTGAGCAGCATGAACTCGTGCGACACGCGTCCGCCCATCATACCGGAATCGGAGAGCACGGCGATGACGTTTTTGCAGCCCGCGCGCTGGAAGATGCGCTCATATGCGACATAGCAGCGCTCATAATATGCTTCCAGATCCGCTTGCGTGGTGTGGAAGGAGTATGCGTCCTTCATTGTAAACTCGCGTACGCGAATCAGGCCGCCGCGGGCGCGGGGCTCGTCGCGAAACTTGGTCTGTATCTGGTAGATCATAAAGGGATACTTGGCGTAGCTCTTGGCGGCGTCTCGTGCGAGATGAACCGCAGCTTCCTCGTGCGTCATGCCGAGTACCATATCCGCGCCCCAGCGGTCGGTCAGGCGAACCAGCTCTTTGCCGACGCTGGTAAACCTGCCGCTCTCCTTCCAAAGATCGGCGGGTAGCACGACGGGGAAAAGCACTTCCTGTCCGTCGATTGCATCCATCTCTTCGCGAATGATGCGCTCGATTTTTTGCGTGATGCGTCTTGCAGGCGGCAGAAGCGTATAGACACCGGTGTTGACCTGCTTGATATAGCCGCCGCGCACCATCAGCGCGTGGCTCTCTATGGTGCAGTCCGCGGGCTTTTCTTTGTAACGCTCGCCAATCAATTCGCTCATTCTCATAACCAAAATCTCCTCGACAACCTCTATAATATCGATAAACAATTTATTATCGCCCAGAAACAGCGATTTGACAAGGGGGAATGTCGTGAAATCAACTGTAACAGCTTTGTGAGAAAGTCACATTCCATATTGACAATTGAGCGGAAATTACCATAAACTAAGACATAATCAAAAACCAAACAGGCGTTTTATCGGAAAAGAGTAAGCGAGCCTCACCGCGTTCCAAGAGAGGGTTGGTCACCGGCTGAAAGCCGACCCGAACCAGAGCCGCCGAAGTGCCTTCCGAGAGCCGCCGCCGACAAAGAACCGGAACTGACCGGTCGAGTATCGGTGGACGCAGCAGCTGCGTTACAGCCTTGAGTGGAAGAATGCTTGCATTCTTCAAATAAAGTGGAACCGCGATGCGCAATCGTCTTTATGATGGTTGCGCTTATTTTATATACTGACGGAGCGACCGGACAAAACGCTTCGTGAAAGGAAACGCAAACGATATGTTTAAAACGCTGAAAAGCGATTTGCAGGCGGTGATGAAACGCGATCCCGCCGCGAAATCCATCTGGGAGGTCATGCTCTGCTATCCGGGGTTTCGCGCAGTGCGCATCCACCGCAGAGCAAACCGGTTTTACCGTCACGGAATGCACCTGCTTGCGCGCATGACGTCGGAATGGTGCCGCTTCACCACGGGCATCGATATTCATCCGGGCGCGACGATCGGCAAACGCCTCTTTATCGATCACGGCGTTGGTGTGGTGATCGGAGAAACCGCAATCATCGGCGACGACGTGACCATCTTTCAGGGCGCGACGCTCGGCGGAACGGGCAAGGACACCGGCAAGCGCCACCCGACGATAGGTGATCATGTCACCATCTCGGCGGGCGCAAAGGTGCTGGGACCGGTGACGGTCGGCAGCCACGCAAAGATCGGCGCCGGCGCGGTGGTGCTCAGGGATGTTCCAGCGTTCTCCACGGTGGTCGGCGTTCCGGGCCACGTGGTACGGCTCTACGGCTGCAAAGTGCCTTGCGAGCGCGTAGGTTTGTGTGATGACGGCAAGTGCGAGTGTATCGACACGGAAAAGTGTGTCAAACGGCAGGAAGGCTTGTCCGGCGAAGAGGGCGTCGATCTCGATCAGGTCGATCTGCCGGATCCGGTCGAGCAGCAGCTTCAGCAGCTCAAGCAACGTCTGGACGCGCTGGAAGCGGCTCTACGCGGGAAAAACGAAGGTTAATCATCGGTTTTCAGTACGGCACAAGCAAGTTGTGAGACATAGAAAACCCAGCTAAACGAAAGATTTTCAGTTGATTGAATAAATTTGTGATATAGTAAACGATACACGGAGGAAAGACCATGCAGATCTATAATACGATGACGCGTAAGAAAGAGGAGCTCATTCCGCTCGTTCCGGGACAGATATCGATGTATGCCTGCGGACCTACGGTCTATAACTACTTTCATATCGGCAATGCGCGCCCGTTTATCGTATTCGACACCCTGCGCCGCTATCTGGAATACCGCGGATACAACGTGCGCTTTGTACAGAACTTTACGGACATCGACGATAAGATGATCCGCCGGGCAAACGAAGAGGGTACGACGGTCAAAGAGCTTGGCGAACGCTTCATCAAGGAATATTATCGCGATGCGGATGCGCTGGGCGTGCGCCGCGCGAGCGTGAACCCCAGAGCCACGGAGCACATTGGCGAGATTATTTCGCTTGTGTGCACACTCATTGAAAAAGGACACGCATACGCCACACCGGATGGAGACGTCTACTTCTCCGTTCGCAGTTTCGATGGCTACGGCAAGCTCTCCGGCCAAAACATTGACGATCTGGAGAATGGCGCGCGCGTCGATCCAGACGAAGCCAAGCGCGACCCGCTCGATTTTGCGCTCTGGAAAGCGGAAAAACCCGGCGAACCGAGTTGGGATTCCCCGTGGGGTAAGGGCAGACCGGGATGGCACATTGAATGCTCGGCGATGAGCATGGCGATCCTCGGGGAAACGTTTGATATTCACGGCGGCGGACAGGACTTGATCTTTCCGCACCATGAAAACGAGATTGCGCAGAGCGAAGCCGCGACGGGACATCCGTTTGCGCGCTACTGGATGCACAACGGCTATATCAACGTCGATAACCAGAAGATGAGCAAGTCACTGAATAACTTCTTTACCGTGCGTGATATCGCGAAGGAATTTGATCTGGAAGCCGTGCGAATGTTTATGCTCGGCGTGCAGTATCGTAATCCCGTGAATTTCTCGCGCGAGATGATTCAACAGGCGCAGAGCGCGCTGGAACGCCTTCGCACCGCGAAGGAACGCCTTGCAGAGGCGCAAATAGCGCCCAGCGGCACGGCGGAGGACGCGGCGTTTATTGAACAGCTGCAGGATATCAAAGCGAGATTCTGCGAGGCGATGGACGACGACCTCAACACGGCGGATGCCATCGGCGTATTGTTTGACTTTGCCAGAGCCGCGAATACCTTCGTCAGCGAGCCGCGCGGCAAAGCCGCGATTGAAGCAGGCCAAGCGCTCTTTAGCGAACTCAGCGGAGTTTTGGGTATATTGGCTCCAAAGAAGACCGAGGAGTTCCCTGCCAAAGCATTGGCGCTGCTGGAAGAGCGGCAAGCCGTTCGCAAGGCAAAGAACTTTGCGCGCGCGGATGAGATTCGCGATGCGCTCAAGGAGATGGGCTTTACCGTGGAGGACACGGCGACCGGCCCGAAGCTGAAGAAGCTGTAATTCATCGAACTTTAGACCAAAGAAATAATATTGACAAGGAGAAATCATTATGTCCAGCTCATTTGCCATGTTTGATTGGCTGCTGCTCGCCGTTTCCGTCTACGTACTTTACGCGGGCATCGTCGGCAAAGGAAAACTCTACAGCGTTGAAAACATCAAAGAGGGAAAAGAGGAGGAGTTTAAAGCTCTCTCCCGTAAGATCTACATCTTCCTCGGTATCGCGATGGTGATCAACAGCGCGGCCTCGCTGCTAAGGAACACGTTTTACGCCTATCAGGAGATCACACCCGCGACCGAGACGGCGAAGGCCGTTTACGATTGGGTGATGATCAAAGATCTCGGCTCGTTTTCCTTCCTCACGGCGACGGTGTTCGACATCATCTCCTACGTCGCGCTCGCGCTGACGCTGGGACTGATCGTGTTCCTCGTCGTCAAGATGCGCAAGTACGTCGACAAGACCGCGCAGTCGAAAGCTAGCCAGGGTCCCGCCGCGCGTGGCGGTTCCTCCATGCCGTCCTCCGCGTTTCATTTCGACGAGGACGACAAGAACGCCAAGTAAGGCTGAACGGCGATCATGAGAGCCTGAAGGAAAATCCTTCGGGCTTTTTCATTTCGGCTGCAACGGGATGAAACACGCTTTTGATTGTCAGCGGTCAAAGGGAATGATATGATACGTGCAAGCGAGAAACACCCGCTTTCGGGCGAAAACGCAATAGAAACAGAAACGGAAAAAACGATTCAACACATGAAAAGAGAAATACACGGAAATACCGGCGGTATTCGAGACATCATTCTGAATGAAATGATGCTGCTCTACGATATGGAGATGTCTGCGGACGAGTTCCTTTCGGACGAGGTCTGCGACGCTCTCGTTCAGATCACCTCGCTGATCAATCGCGAGGTGCTGATCTATGTCTCCCGCGTGGGCAAGATTGAGGATGTCCGCGTGGGTGACGATCACTCCGTCCATATGGAAGAAATGCGCCTCGTGCGCAATATCGATCGCCTCAGCGGGGTTCGCTGCATTCACACGCACCCGAACGAGACAGGGTATCTCTCCGACGTCGACCTTGGCTCGCTCAACGCGCTGCGCCTCGACGCGATGTGTGCCATTGGTGTGAAAGACGGCAGAGCGAGCAGCGTCTATGCCGCGTTTATCGGGGACATGGAGGGCGAGGAGCGAATCCCTGTTTGGTACGGGCCGATGCGCGCGCATCATCTGCCGCAAAAGCAGCTCATGGACGCGATTCTCGAGGCAGACAAGCGGCTGCTTTCCGATACCTACAACATTGTGGAGATCAAGCCGGATCGCGCCGTACTCGCGGGCATCGAGAGCACGGACGGCTACGACACACTCTCCGAGCTGGCAGAGCTTTGCCAAACCGCGGGCATCAAGGTGGTCGCCAAAGAGCAGCAGCGCAGGCGCGCCGTGGACGCCGCAACCTACATCGGTAGCGGCAAAGCGGAGGAGCTTGCACTGACCGCGTCCGCTTGCGAAGCGGATATCTTCGTGTTTGACGATGAGCTGACCGCCATTCAACTGCGCAATTTGGAACTGGTGTTGGGACTTCCCATCATCGACCGCACGATGCTGATTCTGGATATCTTCGCTCAGCGGGCGCAGTCCCGCGAGGGCAAGCTGCAGGTCGAGCTTGCGCAGCTGAAGTACAGACTGCCTCGATTGCTCGGCATGGGCAAGGTGCTGTCTCGTCAGGGTTCTTCCGGCGTCGGTATGCGCGGACCCGGCGAAAAAAAGCTGGAGATTGACCGCCGCAGAATCCGCAGGCGCGTCTTTGAACTGGAGCAGGAGCTCGCGGAGATTGAGAAACAGCGTGGCTTACGCCGGGCAAAACGAGCGGCGAACCCGATTCCCGTTGTGGCGCTGGTGGGTTACACCAACGCGGGCAAATCAACGCTGCTGAACCTGCTCTCCGGCGCGGATGCACTCGCGGAGGACAAGCTTTTTGCAACGCTCGATCCCATCGTGCGCAAGATCACACTGCCAAACGGCACGGAGTGTCTGCTGAGCGATACGGTAGGGTTTATCAACAAGCTCCCGCATGATCTGGTCAACGCGTTTCGTTCCACGCTGGACGAGGTTTGTGATGCGGATCTCGTGCTGCATGTGGTGGATAGCTCCAGCGATTATTTCGACGTGCAGATGCGCGTGGTCGAGGAGGTGTTAACCTCGCTTGGCGCGCTGGATACGCCAAGAATCGACGTGTATAATAAGATCGATAAACCGGAAGCGAAGCCGAGGAACGGCGGTATCACCATCAGCGCGGCGACAGGATCGGGCATTGACATGCTCCTGCATGCAATCGAGGAGGCGCTCGCCAAGACGCAGGTGAAGCTGGAGGTCGTGGTACCGTATGAGAAACACGGCGCGATGCAGATGATCCGCCAGAGCGCGACCATCCTGACTGAATCCCACGAGGAGGACGGCACACACCTGACGCTGTTGCTCAACGAAAGCGAAACCTGGCGCATCAAAAAGGCGATTTCGGGTTAAATCAGGAAACGCATCCAACACAAAAGCCGCCCGATTTATTGGGCGGCTTTGATCACTTACAAAACGTTATGCAAAAGTTGATTATGCACTGACCGGCAACAAAGATAATTGAAGACCAAGCGGTTTTAACAGCTTCATAATCGTTTCAATATTCGGAGTTGTTTGCATCGTTTCGAATCGCGCAATTGTCGACTGCGGCAGACCCGAAAGCGACGATAAATCGCGCTGGGATAAACCCAGTTCGTTTCGTCTTTGTATAATCAACGTGACAAAAGCGGCAAGCTCGGTTACTTCTTCAACGTCGGCTTTCAACTCGGGGCTGAGAGTCGAAACATATTCTTTATAGTCATTCCAAGTTTTCATGGGATTATTTCCTTTCTCGTGCCAAGAATTGGTTGCGTTCGTTTTTTGCTTGATCAATTTCGCGCTGCGGTGTTTTTTGCGACTTCTTTAGAAAATGATGCAACAAAACGTAAGTATTGTTCTGAAAGAAAAAGTAGAATACTCGATTATCACCAGGGCGCAATTCCCAGATATCATCTTCTATATGCTTTGTGATAGACTCCGGAAGTTGAGTGCCATTGTTCTGCAGCAAATCAATATAATACATTATTTGCTTCAGTTGAATGTGAGCATCTTTTATTTGTTAATGCGCTTTGCGCCAAATCATTCAAGAATCCTTGAATTTCACTTTTCCCATTCGCGTCTTCATAGAATATTACTTGAAACATCAAGATTTCCGTCCTTTGCTTACATATGATAGCATGGATGCTATCAAACGCCAATCATATAACAGCAAAAATACAAAAATGCCACACAAACGTGTGGCAAAGGGAACATAATTTTATTGAAACGCGTGCGGCTGCGCGTCGCTGGGCATGCGCCAGTCTCCGCGCGGAGAGAGGGCGACGTTGCCGATGCGGGGCCCGTCGGGGATGCAGTTGCGCTTAAACTGCTGAGAGAAGAAGCGGCGGATGAACATGGAGTACCATTTTTCGATGGTAACATTGTCATAATCGCCGTCGAAGGCGTATTTTGCTACGCGGACGATCTTCTCCTTGCCCGCGCCGCGACGCAGTAGATGATAGAGGAAGAAATCGTGCAGCTCATACGGGCCTACGATATCCTCGGTCACCTGCGTAATTTCGCCATCCTTCGGCGGCAGCAGTTCCGGACTGACGGGTGTATCGACGATGTCGATCAGCACCTCTTTCAGCGCGTCATCCGACTTGCTCGCGAAGTAGCGCAGCATCGCACGGATCAGGGTCTTCGGCACATCGGCATTAACCCCGTAGTTGGACATATGATCGCCGTTAAAGGTGGCAAACCCAAGCGCGAGCTCGCTCAGGTCGCCCGTACCGATGACGAGACCACCGTACATGTTGGCAAGATCCATCAATACCTGCGTGCGCTCGCGTGCCTGCGCGTTTTCATACGCCGCGTCGTGAACGTCCATCGAGTGCCCAATATCTTCCAGATGCTTTTTGACACTCTCGCCGATGTTGATCTCGCGCATGGAGATGCCGAGGGCGTTGCAGAGCTTCTCCGCGTTGGCGCGCGTACGCGTGCTGGTGCCGAAACACGGCATGGTCACCGCGACGACATCCTCCGCGGGACGATTGAGGAGCGAGAGCGCCTCTTTGCTGACGATCAGCGCGAGGGTGGAGTCTACGCCGCCGGAGATGCCGATGAGCAGCTTCTTGGCGTTGGTGTGCTTGATGCGCTGGGCAAGGCCGTGACTCTGGATGGCGAGTACCTGATCGAATCGAGTCGCCGCGCTCGCGCTTGTATCCGGGATGAACGGCGTTTTCCAAAACGCGCGTGTGAGCTTGGTTTCGACGATGTCCATCGAAAACGGAATGCGCACGATATCCGTGTTGTCAAAGAGCTTTCTGGCAAAACGCCTGCGTTCGCGGGAGAGGAACTCCAAATCTACTTCGCTGACGCAATAACCCGCGCCAAAGGGCTTTGCTTCCGTGAGCATCGTGCCGTTTTCGCAGATCATATCATGACCGGAGAAGACCACGTCCGTCGTACTTTCGCCCGTGCCCGCGCTGCAAAAGACATAGGCCGAGTTGGTGCGGGAGCTTTGACTCTGCACGAGCATGCGGCGGTAATCCACCTTGGTGACCGCCTCGTCGCTCGCGCTGAGGTTTAGAAGAATGCTTGCGCCGCAGTCCGCGAGCAGTGTGGAGGGCGGAACAGCTGCCCAGAGGTCTTCGCAAATCTCGACGCCGACGGCAAAGAGCGGCATCTCATTGCAGCAGAACACGAGGCGGTTGCCAAAAGGCGCTTTTTGCCCGAAGAGCTCCATCTCCTCGATGGTTTCCAGCGCGGCGGCGTAGGTGCGCTTTTCGTAAAACTCTCCGTAGTTGCCGAGGTGCGTCTTGGGGATCACGCCGAGCACGCGCCCGTTTTGCACGACAGCGGCGCAGTTGTAGAGCAAATGCCCGAATACGATCGGCACCCCGATGGCGATGAGCATGTCGCTGCCCGAGGTGGCGCGCGTGATGCGCTCCAGCGCGCGTATGGCGGCGTCCGTCAGCGCGGTGCTGAGCACAAGATCTCCGCAGGTGTAGCCAACGATGGTCAACTCCGGCAAAACCAGCACCTTGACCCCGTCCGCTTCCGCGCGGCGAATCAGCGCGATGATCGCGTCCGCATTGTATTCGCAGTTGGCGACTTGAATTTCCGGCGTACCGGCCGCGACCTTGACAAATCCGTCTTTCATGTATGGTATCTTCTCCGTTCGGTTAGGTTCGCAAGTTCTTTGTTGAAAGAGGAAAGCGCTGCTTTTCTCATGCTCATTTTATGCAATCGACAGGGGGATGTCAATCTTGCGCAACCGCAATGGAAGAAGATCGGAAACAGACTTGTATATAGTTACGAAATTGTGAAATTCGATCGAGTTGCGCGCAATCGATAATCCGGGACTTATTTTGTGATATAATATCGCAAAACAGCCCCAAAACGCGAACAAAATCTGCGCGGCTCGGGGGGGACGCAAGGAGAAAAGTTATGTTGACCATTGAACACCTAACCAAATGCTACGGCGGAGAAGTAAAGGCCGTAGACGATCTGTCGCTGACCGTGATGCCGGGGGACATCTACGGTTTTATCGGACACAACGGCGCGGGAAAGACCACAACGCTGCGTGCAATTGCGGGAATCCTCTCGTTTGACAGCGGAACAATCACTGTCAACGGGAAAAGCATTGCCGAATCCCCGATCGAATGCAAACAGCAGATGGCGTATATTCCGGACAATCCCGATCTTTATGAACATCTGACAGGCATTCAATACCTCAACTTTGTTGCGGATATCTACGGCGTAAGCGCCGCGAATCGCGACGCGCGCATCCAGCGCTATGCAGATGCGTTTGAGATGACGCCGCGTCTCAACGACCTGATCGGCAGTTGCTCCCACGGCATGAAGCAGAAAATCGCGCTGATCTCCGCGCTGATTCACGAACCCAAGCTCCTGCTGTTGGACGAGCCGTTTGTCGGTCTCGACCCCAAAGCTGCGCATACGCTCAAAACCATCATGGCGGAAATGTGCAAAAACGGCAGCGCATTCTTTTTCTCGACACACGTGCTGGAGGTCGCGGAAAAGCTCTGCAACAAGATTGCCATCATCAAAAACGGCAAGCTCATTGCCGCGGGCGAAATGGACAAAGTGAAGGGCGATGAATCGCTGGAAACGCTGTTTTTGGAGTTGACGGACAATGCGTGAATTCTGGATATTAACGAAATTGCAGGTGAGCTCCCTCTTCGGGATCAACAAAATCCTGCACATGAAGAATCAGGAAGAGAAGAAGCAAGGCAAACGCGCGCTGGGTTCGCTGGTAGCGATGGTGTTTGCGATGGGCTATATGTCCGTTCTGTACAGCTATATGCTTGCAAAGTCACTTCGGCTTTTCAATACTCTGCCGACGTTGCTGGGCATAATGGCGCTTGCCGCAAGCCTGTTGATTCTCATCTTCTCCATCTTTGAGACAAAGGGTGTGCTGTTTGGCTTTGGCGACTTTGATATCGTGATGAGCTGGCCGGTCAATGTACGCGCCGTTGCGGCGAGCCGCGTCTTCAGCATGTATGCGTATAACTTTGTCTATGCGTTTCTGCTGCTGCTGCCCGCGGGCGTGATCTATGCCATCATGGCGGCGCCGCCGATCTGGTATTATCCGCTGTTCCTGATTTCGATCTTTCTTTTGCCCGCGCTGCCGACCATTATCGGCGCGCTGCTTGGCACGCTGCTCACCGTAGCCACCGCGCGCATGAAGAAGAGCAGCCTGGCGAGCGTTGCGGCACAGATGGTGCTCGTGTTTGCGCTGATGTTCGTTTCAATGCGAAGCGGAATGGCGTTTGAGGACCCGAGCAAACTCGGAAACCTTGCGGAAGTGTTTCAACCGATTATCAGCGGCATGTATCCGCCGGCGCAGTGGTTTCAGGACGCGCTCGCGACTGGATCGTTCTTTTCGCTTCTCTGGCTGTTGCTGTTGACCGCCGCAACCATTGCGCTGCTGATCTTCTGGCTTGGTAGAAACTTTGTCACAATCAACTCGCGCATCAAGAGTAAACCCCGCGGCGAGACGTTTGTGATGCACAAGCAGGTACACTCCACAAAGCCTTCCGCACTGTTTCAGCGCGAACTCAAGCGGTATTTCAGCTCCAGCTTGTATGTCGTCAACACCGCGTTTGGATTTGTGATGATGATCATCGCGGCTGTCTTGCTGCTGGTCAAGGCGGATGAAGTAATGAAGTTTCTGGATATGCCGGACATGCCTTCGCTGCCCGCACTGGTTCCGTATGTATTCGGTTGGATGGTGTCAATGGGTTCAACTACCGCAAGCGCCATCTCGATGGAGGGTAAGTCGCTCTGGATCATCAAGAGTCTGCCTGTCTCCGCGCGGGACTGGCTCGCGGCCAAGCTCAAGGTGACGCTGGTGCTCGCGATTCCGAGCATTCTCATCAGTTCTACGCTGGTTGCTATCGGGCTGAAGACGAGCCCCATCAATACGCTCTGGATGTATCTGCTGCCGCTTGCCTATATCTTTGCGTTTGGCGTTCTTGGCTTATGGGTGAATATCCGTATGCCGAGGCTCGACTGGGTGAGCGAAGCGGAGGCGATCAAGCAGGGCGGAGCAACGATGGTATCTATCTTCGTCGGCATGGGGGCTGGCTTTGCTCCCGCAATCGTTGCGACCGTAACCGGAAGTCCGCTTGTCGCGCCAATCACGTTTGCGGTGCTGGTTGGTGTCACGATCTGGATGTGGGCTTCGCTGGTGCACAGCGGAGAAAAGCGCATGCTGATGCTGCACTGAGCAATCACGTAATTAGAAACATCCCGCAGGCGAAAACCTGCGGGATGTTTTTGTGTAGGTAAGCTTGGTTCAAAGCGAAACAGCAGAGACGCTTATTCTCGCTCCATCTCGTTGCTGATGGCGTTGATCTGGCTTGCAACATTGCGTAGCTCGCGATTGCTGCGTCCCTTGCTGGAACGAATGATATCGACCAGACGCTCCAACGCGACCAGAACCTGCTGATAGGACGAATCCTGCTCACGCGGCTGCCGCGCAGGTTGCCCCTTTTGCTTGCCTTTCTGTTCGTAGGGGGTACGGTCGCTTTGCTCACGGCCTTCCTGCGGAGCATGCTCACGAACGTGTTCGGCGAGCGGCTCCGGCTTCGCTTCCAGAATGTATTCGTTCTTTACGAGATCGTAGACCGATCCGCTGTAGGGCGAAACGGCGTCCAGACCGAATTCATTTCTCAGACGCTTGGTAAAGAGATCGCAAACCTCGCTTTCGCCGTGGTTGACAAACACGCGGCGCGGCTTCGGCGAGAAATGCGTTGCCCACTTGATGAGCATATTCGCGTCGCCATGTCCACTGATGCCGGGGAGTTGCTTGATTTCGGCGTTGACGCGAATCGTCTCGCCAAAGAGCTTGACTTTTTCCGCGCCTTCAATCAGGGAACGGCCGAGGGTGCCCGGCGCTTGAAACCCGACGAAGAGGATGGTGTTGGCGGCGTTCCAAAGCCCGTGCTTGAGGTGATGCTTGATTCTGCCCGCCTCGCACATACCGCTCGCCGAGAGGATCACCTTCGGGCGCGTGTCGGTATTGATCGCCATGGATTCCTGGCTGGTTTGGGTTGCGGTCAGGCCCTCAAACGAGATCGGGTTGATGCCCTGCTCTACAAAAGCGCGTGCCTCTTCGTCATAGCAAAACTCCGCGTTTTCCAGATAAATACGTGTTGCGGCGTTCGCCAGCGGGCTATCGACGAACACGGGGAAGTTGTCGTGCCCGTGGACAAGACCGTCATCTTTGATGTGGCGGATGAAATACAGCATCTCCTGCGTGCGGCCAACGGCAAACGAGGGAACGATCACACTGCCGCCGCGGTCAAACGTCTTTTGCAGCACGTCTGCAAGCGCTTTTGCGTAATCCGGCGGCGCGTCATGCAGGCGATCGCCATACGTGGATTCCACCATGATGTAGTCCGCCTCGTCGACCAGCGAAGGGTCGCGCAACAGAGGCAGATTGACGTTTCCGATATCGCCGGAGAACACGATCTTGCGCTGCTCGCCGTCCTCGTCGATCCAGATTTCGATATAGGAGGAACCCAGTAAATGCCCCGCGTCGGTAAAGCGAACCTGAATTCCGTCAAAGAGCTGAAATTTCTCGTCATAGCGGTGCGGCGCGAACTGCTTGAGAATTCCCTCTGCATCTGCCATCGTATAGAGTGGAACATACGGCTTTTCACCGCTGCGTTGACCTTTGCGGTTGCGCCACTCGGCTTCAAATTCCTGAATATGCGCGCTGTCCCGCAACATGATATCGCAGAGATTGCAGGTTGGTTTTGTGGCGTGTACCGGGCCCTGGAACCCGTTTTTATAGAGCAGCGGCAGGAGGCCGGAGTGATCCATGTGCGCGTGTGTGAGCAATACCGCGTCGATTTCGCCGGGAAGTTCGGGCAGAGGCGCGTTCTGGTAAAAATCCTTGCCCTGCTCCATACCGTAGTCAACGAGAATGTGCTTGCCGCAGATGTCGAGATGCGTACAGCTGCCGGTTACTTCGTGGTCTGCGCCGATGAAGGTGAGTTTCATACAGGTTGGCCTTTCCATGTTTGATTTAATCCGTCATAAAAATAGAAACAGTACTTGCGACTGGATTTATGAGAGAGGATACGCGGAGACCGCCTCAAGAATCGCGTCGTGGACCCTTGTGTTTTCATAGCTGCCGTCAAAGAACTCGGAGCCTATGCCGAGCGCATAGAGCGGCACATCCTTTGCCGTATGTCCGCCGGAGCCGAAGACGACACCGGCGCGCGCTGCAACCAGATTGATACACGCCGTCGTGATCGGGTCGTAGACGCCGGATTCCTCGTCGCTCGTGTTGCCGGGCATGCTGCTTTGAATCGTGCGATAATAGGCATCTTTTAAGATCGCGGTTTCGTCCGCGGTAAGATTATTCAGCCCGAAAGCCGACACAAAGATGGGCAGCGCCTGGTCAAAGGGCGTCTTTGCGGCGACGCAATCGGCAACCAGCGTGTTTTCGCAGGTATCGCTCGAAATGGTCTGTAGAAGAAGCGCGCCACGGTCACCCTCGGTAAACGAAACGTCACCGGTTTCGTGATCGGCGGTGACGATCACCAGCGTCTCTTCCGGATGTTGCCGGTAAAACGCGATTGCGCTCTGAACCGCTTTGTCAAAGTCAAGCAGTTCGCCTACAAACGAAGCCGCGTCGTTATAGTGGCAGAAGTAATCGATTCGTCCGCCTTCCACCATCATAAAGAAGCCTGCGGGGTTCGTCAGCCGCGTGATGGCAAGGTCGGTCGCTTTCTTCAGCCAGTCGGTTCTCGCGCCGCCGTCGATGGCGGGCAGAACGCCGTAATCGCCGAAGATGAGCGAGGAGGAGAGAATCAGCCTGCCGTCGGTCGTGGCGGGCGCTTCCTCAAACGAATGGATCAGCGTATATCCGTTTTCCTCCGCATGCACGGAGGCATCCGGCGTGCTGTGAAAACCGCCGCCCGCGAAATAGTCAAACTCGCTGGCGAAAAGATCGTCCGTAATCATGGAATAACTGCGTCGGGAGTCTACATGCGCGAAAAAGCCACCGGGCGTCGCGTGATCGAGCGAAACCGTGGTGAGGACGCCGATCTTTCTGCCGGTATTTCGCAGCGTTTCGGCGATGGTTTCGATGCGATTTTTATCTTGATCCAGACCCAGATAGCCGTTGATGGTCTTTTGTCCGGTTGAGATCGCGGTGGCAGCGGCGGCGGAGTCCGTCACCTTGCCGAGGACGTTGCTTGTTCTCACGCTCGCCTGTACCGGGAAATCGAGGAAACTAAGCGGATCGCGATTTGCGGCGGCGAGCGCATCGGATGCCGCCTGAATCTGCGCGTATCCCATACCGTCTCCAATCAGCAGAAAGATGTATTTCAGCTGTGGCTGCGGTTCCGGGGTTAGTTCGATGACGGGCGCAGGAGCCTCTGTTGTGATCACGACAGGCTCGCCTGACGGCGCAGGAGTAGTAATCGCGCCGCGTCCGCAACCAAAGGAAACAAGAAGGAGCGCGGCGATAAGAATCAGCAGGAATTGTTTTTGCCGAAGCATGATATTCATAAATCAATTCTAGCACGATTTTGACGCGGGTACAACTGGACGCAGACGCGCGCGAATGGTAAGATAATCTTAGATGGATCAAACTGTTACCATGCAACAAACACGGAAGGACTTCCATCGGAACGTATGCGAACGACGAAACACCTAACCGCTCTCTGCGCCGCCATGCTGGCAACGATGCTTCTTGCGTCGTGCTCGCTACAACCGGCGAACGCGCCAACACCGGATCAGACGCAAGCGCTTGCCGCGCTCGCGATCACCGCAACCCCGACGCCAACCGCTTCCATTCTTTCCACGCCGGAACCTACGCCGGAGCCCGCTCCTGAGCCGGAAGCGTTTTCCATCGCCTGGATGAGCGATACACAGGCGTACACCGCGGCGGACAACGATGTACTGGGCAAGATGACGCAGTGGATCAGCGACACGCAGAAAGAATACGATACGGTATTAACCGTACATACCGGGGATATCGTTTACAACGCATATAAGGAGTATCAGTGGCAGAATGCAACCGTGGCGTTCGCCCGGGTACCGAAAGAGATGCATATCGTAACTGTCGCAGGAAATCACGATCAACTGCCGGACTATGACAAACATACGCCATATCTCGATCATCGGGTGGACACGGATTTTGATCCTGCGCATGCGAGCGATACCACGGGGTATAACTATTACACCGCTTTTTCAGCGGGCGGGGTTCCCGTCATCGTGTTTTCGCTTGCCTATGGGTTTGAGGTGGAGGCCATCGATTGGGTCAACCAAATCTGTAAAGAATATGCGGATCATTACGCGGTGCTCTGTGTGCATAGCTATATGAGCGTCGGCGGGTATTCTTCGATCGGAAGAAGACTGATCGAGGGCGTTGTGAAAAAGTCACCCAATATCCGGCTGGTGTTGAGCGGACACGAAGGCGGAATGGTCTATATCCCCGAAGAGCTGGACGACGACGGAGACGGCACACCAGACCGCACGGTGCATCAGATGATGATGAACGTGCAGGATGACATCTATAATGGCGTCGGGTACCTGCGCATTTTGCGCCTTGATCCGAAAGCGAATACGCTGGAAGTGATCACCTATTCGCCCGTTTTGGATCGCTACGGATACAAGTCCTACGTAGGCGATCAATTCGGGGATAAGAAGATATTGGAAGATGCGGGCATACAGGATTTTATCGTGAAGAGTCCTTCCGCAGCACACTGAACGCGAATGTTCATCATCGGTTACAATTTTTGATTTTTACAGCATAGAGGAGGTCGAATCATGAGTCCTGCAAACAGACCGGGCGGCAGATCGAGAAGAACCGTATCCGGTGGAGGGAATGTATATCGTCGGGGCAGCGGTCTTGGCAGCGGTAGCGTCGGCGGAGGGCCGCGCGGCTCCTCCGGCGGATCGTTTGGCGGCGGCGGGGATCGCGGCGTTGGCGGCGGCGGACTACTCGCCGTATTGCTGGCCCTGCTCATCGGTGGAGCCAGCAACAACTCAAACGGGTCGAACAAGCGCGGCTGCTTTGGACGCATCCTCGTGTTGATTTTGATCGTGGTTGGCGCGGTGCTGCTATTGAACATGTGTTCGGGCAACTCAAGCGGCGATCTTTTGAACACTCTGCTGGGAGATTATGCCACCACAACGAATGATTCCAGCCTGAGCGGTACGGACACGAGCACCGACACGACCGACAACAGCTCTTCAAGCTCGATATCGGATTCGCTCGGTTCTTTGCTTGGCAGCTATGGCAGCACGACGGGGCAGATCTCCGCGGTCTCCAGCTCGGACGAAGTTTACAAGGCGCACGAACCCAACCGCGAAGTGGCGACTTCCGCACGGGAGAAATATACCGACACCGCAAGCGCGAAAACCGTCACCGTGATGGTCTATATGTGCGGAACAGACCTCGAGAGCAAGAGCGGCATGGCGACATCGGATATTGAGGAGATGGTGAATGCGACGCTGGGCGACAACATCAACGTCATTCTCGAGACCGGCGGCGCCTCCAACTGGCAAAACCAGATCATCAAGAGCAACACGAACCAGAGATTCCGCATCAAGCAGGGCGGCCTTGAGACACTGGACGCAAAGGTCGGCAAGCGTTCTATGGTAGATCCCGCTACGCTATCGGACTTTATCCAGTTTAGCGCGAAGGAGTATCCAGCGGATCGCTACATTCTCGTTTTATGGGATCACGGCGGCGGCTCTCTGACCGGGTATGGTTACGACGAACTCTTCCCCGGCGACAGTATGAGCCTCGATGGAATCAATACCGCGCTCAAGAACGGCGGCGTGAAATTCGACATCATCGGCTTTGATGCCTGCTTGATGGCAACGCTCGAGACCGCGCTGGTCGCGGGACAGTACGGCGATTATCTGGTCGCATCCGAGGCGGTGGAACCCGGCACCGGCTGGTATTATACCAACTGGCTGTCTCAGCTCTCCGAAGACCCCGCAATGAATTCGCTGGACGTTGGCAAGCAGATCATCGACGATTATGTCAAAATGAGCGGATCGACCAGCCAGACGACGCTGTCCATGACGGACCTGGCGGAGCTGGAGAGCACGGTTCCCGCGTCGTTTAAGGCGTTTTCATCCTCGACGAGCAAACTCATCGCCGGAGATGGATATAGCACCGTCGCGACCGCGAGAAGCGGGTCGCGCGATTTCTCGACGAGCAGCAAGATCAACCAGATTGACCTGATCCATTTTGCGGAAAATCTAGCGACCAACGAGTCGAACACGCTGGCGGGCACGCTGCGCGACGCGGTGAAATATAATCGTAACTCCGCGACGATATCTCACGCGAACGGATTGTCGATCTATTTCCCGTACCAGTCGATGAGAAACGTCAGCACCGCGATCAAGACATATAACGCCATCGGCCTGGACAAGAGCTACTCCGACTGTATCAAAAGCTTTGCTTCCGTCACCGCGGGTGGACAGGTTGCCAGCGGATCAAGCGAGAATCCACTCGGGACCCTCCTGGGCGACAATACGGGCAGCCTGCTTGGCACGCTGCTTGGCGGAACGGTTAGCAGCAGCGATACCGCAAGCGGTGCAACCGATACGGTGACACAATTGCTCGACCTGTTTTTGAGCAACCGCAGCGTGGTGACGGGTGACAAGGATTCCAGCTGGGTGGATGAAAATCTGGTTCGCGGTTCGATTGCGGACTATCAGAAAAACAACGCGGGCTTTGCGAACCTGATACTCACCTATAAAGGCGAAACGCCGACGCTGGTACTCACCGAAGAACAATGGAGCAGCGTGGTCACGCTGGAACAAAACGTCTATGTGGACGACGGAAGCGGTTACATCGATCTCGGTCTTGACAACGTTGCAGATTACGACGCGGATAACGATCTCATCATGGCATACGATGGTACGTGGCTTTCCCTCAACGGGCAGATTGTCGCATACTATCTCGTCAGCGAAGACCAGATTGACGAGAACTATACGATCCTGGGCCGGGTGCCCGCGATGCTCAACGGTACGCGCGTAAACATCATTTTGCGCTTTGCGAACGATACTCCTTACGGCGAGGTGCTCGGCGCACAGTATGACTACGACGCGGCCTCGACGGACACAATCATGAAGGGACTTGTTGAAATCGTTACGGGAGACAAGATCGATTTCCTCTGCGACTATTACAACTACGACGGAACGTTTAACGACGCCTACTATCTCGGCGAACAGATGAGCGCCACCGGCAGCTGGAAAATCGGCAACGCGCCGCTTGGCGACGGCGTCAAATGGGACATGGCATACCGGATTACCGACCTTTACGGCGGTCAATACTGGACGCCGACGGTGAAGAATTACTAATTCTATCAAACAAACAAAGACAGCGCGCGGATAACGCCTGTGTGCTGTCTTTTTTGCTTAAATGTATCAACCGATTGAATCCGGATTTGATTGACCAAATACAGCTGAAACGGTATAGTTAGGGACATGAATCAAGCAATGAATGTAGCACCACTCAAACGAACCGATAAGAAGAGAGCGGCATTGGCGGTTGCGAATGCGTTCTTTGATTACCCGTCTCTGAAAGCGTATTTCCCCGATCTGGCGAACCGCAAATGGAAGCTGCCCTGGTACATGGAGCATGTACTGAACAGCGCGCTAAAATACGGCGAAGTGCTGACGACCGAAGACCTCTCCGGCGTGCTGTTTCTGTTGCCGCCGGGTCATACGAGGCTGACCGACTGGGAGTATATCACATGCGGGTTTCTCGCCGCTCCGATCGTCGTTGGATTCAGCCGATATGCGTTCGTCAATAATAGCGAAGTATTTCTGGCTGATCAGCAGGAAAAACTGACGCAGGGGCGCCCGCACTACTATCTTTGGGGAATCGCGGTAGATCCTTCGCGGCAGCGTACCGGCGCAGGAACCGCGCTTTTGAACACCTTGTTTGACAAGGCGGATCAGGAAGGGATGCCCGTTTATTTGGAGACACACCAGCCGGCTAACGTTGCGTATTATGAGCAGCGAGGGTTTCAACTGATTCATACGGGAGAGATGCCGGGCGACCACTTGCCGTTTTGGTGCATGCTTCGCGAAGCGAGATAGTGGATTCGGGGGAAACGGGTCAAGATGAAACAAAGACAAAACGCACTGCCCGGTTTCAGGCGGCGCGTTTCTTTCGTAGTTGGAGAGAATTGTTACTGTGATTCGTGCAAGAACCGTTCCCAGACGGCGGGCATTTTCTCCTGAACGAATTGCGCAAACGGATGCTCCGGCTCAGAGACGGAAAAGCTCTCGAGCAGCTTTTCCAGCACCACACCGTGCCAAAGCGAGAGCTGATCCGGCGTGAGGGATTCGTATCGTTGGATCACAAGCTTTCCTTCCCGCTCACGCTGATAAAACCATTGCTGAAGGTCGTCGATACAGTCGCAATGAGAGACCTTTACCGGCACAGTCGAGAGGCGAAGGCTGCGATGCGTCGGAAAACGAAGCAGCTTTTGATCGTCCCCTTCGCAGCAGTAAAGGTAGCCTGTCTTTCCGGCGAACACATCGGAAAATGCATTTCTCCAAACCTCGGTATAGGTGATTTTTCCCTGAGGATCATACCCGTACGGCACCCAGTAATGCGGACGCTCCACCGCGCGCGCGGTATAAAACGCCGCCGAAACGTCGTTGGTTGTGAAATACACATATGGGTTACCGTGATCGGCCGTGAAGGGCTGCAGCGTTTGAATGCCGCCGGTCGAGGAGCCGTGGTAGAGTAGAATAGACATATTCCCTCCCAGAACAGCAGAAAAGATATGCTTTTGCTTGATTTTATCACGATTCTGTGCAAATAATAAAGAAAAAGATCGTCCGGTGATATTTTTGATTTATTTGTGATGGCAGACCAGCCCAACAGCTCAAAATAGTTCGTTCACCGAAAAGTACAGCACGAATCCATATAAATAAAAGTCCGTTTGCCGTCCGGTTTCCGGGACGAGATCAAGCCCTGCGCATAGTAAGAAAACGCCACGGAAAATTCAAATTTATTCGCCAAAGTGCCGGACCTGGTATGCTATAATAGGAATGTTAGGCGAGGATCAAATATGAAAACTACAGTTCGAAAACTGGATGGACTTCCCATCGAAGAGCCAATGCTGGACGAGGAAGGCCTTCGCAGACAAAAAGAGCTTGCGGAACTTGCCGTAAGAGAGTATGAAACCTCCGGCAAGCTCACAGGGAAAATGCTCAACGAAAAAGTGATCGCATATGAAACGGATATCGCCGGGCATGTAATCGAGGAATAACCGGTTTTTTTCGCGTACGCGCGTGCCGGAGCCCAGAAAGGAGAACGCAAAATTGTCGTATACCAGCATAACAAAAGCGCTTGCCAGCGGCTTTTCGCAGTTCTTCATACAAGATATTCTCGATATCGCCATCATCACCGTTTTAATCTACAAGCTCATCGTTTGGACCAAAGAAACCCGCGCATATGAGGTGCTCAAGGGCGTTGGGCTTTTATTCTTGTGCTCGATTGTCGCGCAGCTCTTTTCGCTGACCATCCTCAGCTGGCTGCTCGATTCCATTTTAACTTCCGGTTCCATCATCATCGTGCTGTTCATTTTATTTCAGCCGGAGATCCGGCGTGTGCTGGAAAAACTCGGCAGAAGCGGCAAGCGGCTCGGCAAAGGCTGGTTTGACGCGTCCAGCGTGCAGCACACCGCGCTGATACGCGATATGCAGACCGCGATTCTCTCGCTCTCGCACAGGCGAGTCGGCGCGCTGATCGTTTTTGAACAAAAGACTGGGCTAGGCGATCTGGTCAGCACGGGTACGAGAATCGACGGCATGCTCTCCGGAGCACTGATTGAAAACATATTTGAGCCGAACACCCCGTTGCATGACGGCGCGGTGATCGTTCGCGGTTCCACCATTCTCGCGGCGGGATGCTTTTTACCGCTTTCGGACGACCTCACCGTCTCTCGCGAGTTAGGCACGCGCCACCGCGCGGCACTCGGCGTATCAACCGTTTCCGATAGCGTAACCATTATCGTTTCGGAGGAAACGGGGGCAATCTCCATCGCGCGCGATGGGAAACTCGTTCGTTATATCGACGCGAAGGCGCTCTCCAACGTGCTGGAAAGCCTGTTCTTACAGACAGGCGGTTCATCCGCTTTCAGCTGGTTCAAGCGCAAGCCAACGGAGGGGTCTCATGAACATTCCTAAAATCGACAAAGCGAAGCTGGTTGCGGGGCTCAAAGGCTTCTTTACGAAGAATCTTGCGCTCAAGATTATCGCGTTTGTGTTTGCTATGCTGCTTTGGGGCTATGTGCTGACAGACCAGAAACCGATGCGTGAAAAAGAGCTTTCAAATGTTACAACAAGCTTCGACGGTGAAGCGGAGTTGATTGCGCAGGGACTTTGCGTTCGCGGGGATCGCGCGGAAATATTGCAGGATGTGACGGTAAAGGTTCGCACACAAATCACCAACTATGCGTATGTATCGTCCAGCTCCATCATCGCCTCCATTAGTCTTCGCAACATTAGCGAAGCGAGGAGATATGACTTGCCGATACAGGCCTCAGTGACCTCATCGCTCGGCATTGTGCAGACGATTACGCCCGCGACGGTACATGTTGAAATCGATAAACTGGTGACTAAGACGATTCCGATCACCACGACGTTTACAAAAGCGCTGCCGGATGGGTACTGGGCGGATATGGACGCGCTCTCCACGACGACAAGACTGGATATTACCGGTCCGCAGACGGATATTTCGACCATTACGCACGGCGAATGCGTGGTCGATTTAGCGGATCGCACCAGCACGATTTACAGCACGTATGACGTAACGTTTTACGACAAAAACAACAACGTCGTTTCCTCCGACATCATGATTGGCACGTTGCCGACTTCCACGGTGCGACTGCCGATCTATCCGGTGAAGAATGTTCCGGTCGACGTGGATAGTTCCCTGGTTGGGTCGGACAACCTCGCGGCAAACCACGAGATCATCAAGGCGGTCGCAACCCCCGCGACGGTGCGGCTCGTTGGTGACCAGGCGACGCTGGACCAGATCGACAAGATCACGATGGAGCCCATTCCGGTCAACGGACTCGACAGCACCATGACGGTGAGCGGTACGCTGATTGTGCCGGACGGCGTGCGTCTGATTGACAATGCGACGGTTTCCGTTTTGCTGGAAGTGCGCGAGATGGTCATTTCGCAGACATTTGAACAGCTGGAGATTCAGGTGCACGGCAACACGGGCCGCGCAAACATTTCGCTCAACATTCCTGCGGCGGACTTGACCGTGGAAGGCCGCTATAGCCTGGTCAGCATGCTTTCGCGCAGCGATGTGCAGCTGTTTGTCGACGTGACCGGACTGACGCCGGGCGTTTACAAGCTGCCGATTTCGATTCTCGTTCGCGACGCGGACGCAACGATTGAACTCACGACAACGCTCTCCGTCGCCGAGGTGACGGTCACGATTGACCAAAAGAAATAATAGTTCAGCAAGCGCTTCAGCGGCGGGGCATCAGCTCCGCCGTTGTGATATCAACGGGGAGAGAAACGCATGAAACTGCGCATCAACAACATCAAACAACCGATTTCAGAAGGCGACGAGCTATTGAATCAGCGTGTCGCGAACCTGCTTGGCATAGAAAAACAACAGATTTTGAGCACGTGCGTCATACGCCGCGCATTGGATGCGAGAAAAAAGCAGGACGTACACTTTTTACTCTCCGCGGTTGCGGAGGTGGAAGAATCTGCGGCGCAGCGGTTGCTTGCGCGCGCAAATCCGCATGCGGAGGCGTATGAAGCGCCGAAAGAGATCGAGATTGCCTCTGGAACGGAGGCTTTGCGCGGGCGCATCGTCGTTGCTGGATTGGGCCCTGCCGGGCTCTTTGCCGCGCTGGAACTCGCGAAACGCGGCTATGTGCCGCTGGTAATTGAGCGCGGCGACGCAATCAAACAGCGTGCTGAGCGCGTAGAGCGCTACTGGTCAACAGGAGAACTCGACGAAAACTCCAACGTGATGTTTGGCGAGGGTGGCGCGGGAACGTTTTCCGACGGGAAACTCACCTCGCGGAGCAAGGATGCGCGGGGAGATTTGGTACTGCGCACCTTCGTGCGCTTTGGCGCGCCGGAGGAAATTACAGCCGTGTCGAAGCCGCACATCGGTACGGACCGGTTGCGCGGCGTCGTCTCCACCATGCGGAGGGAGATCGAGCGACGGGGCGGCGAGGTTCGCTTTCGCGCCACGTTGACGGGATTGACGATTCGCGATAGCAGACTTGCTCAAATAATGATTTCTTCTCCGTCCGGAACGGAGACGATCGATTGCGCGGCGCTGGTGCTCGCCATCGGCCAGGGTGCGCGGGACACATATCAAATGCTGTATGACACGGGCATCGCGATGTCGCCCAAACCGTTTGCAGTCGGCGTTCGTGTGGAGCACCCGCAGAGCATGATTGACCGAGCGCAGCTTGGTGAGCTTGCGGGGCATCCGCGTCTCGGCGCTGCGGAGTATCGGCTCAGCGCGCAGAGCGGAGAGCGTGGTGTCTACACCTTTTGCATGTGCCCCGGCGGAAACGTGATTGCCGGCGCGACTGCCAGCGACGAAGTCGTAGTAAACGGCATGAGCAACTTTGCACGGAATGCCGAAAATGCAAATGCCGCGGTCGTGGTGCAGGTTCATCCAAACGACTTTGCGCCCGACGCGCTCGGCGGCATGCGCTTTCAAAAAGAGATGGAGCGTGCGGCGTTTCGCGCGGGCGGCGGCAACGGAGTCGCGCCCGCAAGCACGCTTGGCGCGTTCTTGCGAAAAGAGACGCCGCGCGGGTTTGGCGGGGTTACGCCTTCCTATCGTCCCGGCGTCGCCTGCTGCGACCTGTGGGGTGTTTTGCCGCCATTTGTGGCGCAGGGTATCGCCGAGGGTATGCAGGCGTTTGGCAGACAGCTTAGAGGCTTTGATCGCGAGGACGCGGTGCTGACAGGTGTAGAGACGCGAACGAGCGCGCCGCTTCGCTTGCTGCGCGGAGAGAACATGGAGAGCGCGTCCTGCGCGGGACTTTACCCGATTGGCGAGGGTGCGGGTTACGCGGGCGGTATCGTTTCCGCCGCGATCGACGGCATTAAGGCGGCGGAAGCGGTGATTTCGCGCTTCGCCCCGCCACGAAAAACAGTATAACGCAAACAAAGACCGCTGGAATTGACCAGCGGTCTTCTTACATCTAATAACAGAATTTTCCAAATAGTAACGGAGAAAAACAGATATAAACAGGCAGTCAATGCATGGGAACCGGTCTTCTCAATGGCTTGAGCATTTTTGAATGATACGATCCGCCGCTTCTTCAGGACTGATCCTCGAAACGTCGATTTTCAGCGTATAGAGAGCATCATAAAGCGGAATTCGCGCGATGCTTCGCGAAATCACGTCCGCATCCCGCGCGCCTGCATCCACGTCTCGCTGTAGTCGGGTTTCCAGAGCCGGCGCATCGCAGACCAGGGATATTGGGAGAATCGCACAATCGGCTCGATCAAGACGCGAAACGATTTCATCGATGATCGCTTGTTCATGCATGACCCAACAGAAAATGACGTTTTCAAATATAGAACACGCGATGAATCGATTGAGCTGGAAGCAAATGTTATCCATCACCATATGCTTGGTCTCTTCGGTCACCTGAAACGGGTGCATATCCCAACACCAGTCGCCATCCAGAAAAACGCTGTTACTCAATTTACGTTTTAAAATTTGACAGGTTGTAGTCTTTCCTACACCCATTGTTCCACCGACCAAAAACAGGTTCTTCATAAGAATCCTTTGCGCATCATCGACCGCGTAAATAAGCGTTTATGTTGCCTGGTGATTATTTTCCGTCGCGCAGCGTGAGAACGCGATCCGGCTTGTTGCTCATGATTGCGAATATGTTTTTTTGACCCAGCAGGTAACGGATGTCTTTGTCTTCGTCTACCGTCCAGGGGCTGGTCTCGACGCCCGCTGCTTCATACTTCGACAACTCGGAATCATCCAAGAAGCGATAGTCGGGATGCAGATACTGTATGCCGATCCGCCGGCAATAGTCCTGCGGCTCCGCGATGCGGCATTCATACAGAATTCCGCAGGGGAGCTCCGGCGCGATTTCTTTGCACCGCAAAAGCGTGTAGTGGTTAAACGAAGATAACACGATCCGCTCGCTTAAGCCGAAACTGCGGATCATGTCAATCACCTTCTGCTCGATGCCATCATATTCGAAGATTGCGGTTTTGAACTCGAGAATGCTCAAAAACGCGTGCTTCTGCACCAGCGTGCAGTACTCCTCCAGAGTGGGAATGCGCTGCACGGGACACTGCCCTGCGAATTTGTAGGAAAGGTCATATTGCTTCAGCTCGCCGAGCGTCAGGTCTTTGACGAGCCGATCCTCACCCGTAATGCGCAGGAGGCTTTCGTCGTGAAAGACGACGGGTATGCCGTCTTTGGTGAGCTGAACGTCGAATTCCGCGCCGTCCGCACCTAGATCAAGCGCGCGCTCAAACGCGAGCATGGTATTTTCCGGATAGCGCGAAGAGAAGCCGCGATGTGCGATTGCAAGAGCCAATGAAAACGCCTTCTTCCAGTTTTTGGTTTGTTTACAGTCAAGAGAGCGAAGAACACACTATTTACGTTTGGAAGCTTTCTGTTTGCATTTTGCTGCCTTCACAGGAGCGGAAGATGCCGGCTGACCCGCAACATTGGAAGCTTCGCTCGGGGCAACAGAACCCATTTCTTTGGATGCGGGTTCCGCCTGTGTGGCGGTTACGGCAGGTTCGCTATCGCTCATTCGGTAAAGATGAATCGCGCCCTGCTTGTTGAGCGCGTGAATGAGCGCGACCGTGATTGGCAAGCCCAGAAGTCCGATTCCGCCGAAGAGATAGGTACCAAGCACCATGCTCAACAGCGTAACGAGCGGATGCAACCCAACCCGGTCGCCAACGATCTTCGGCTCCATGATTTGGCGCACGACGATGACCACGATGTAGAGCACGGCAAGCCCGATGCCCATGGGTAGATTGCCGGAGATCAGCGTAATGACTGTCCAGGGCAGCAGAACCAGCCCGCTGCCAACGACGGGGAGAATATCAAAGATTGCGATCGCAACGGCGATTCCGGCGGCGTTCCGAAAACCGATCAAGCTCAGGCCAATGAAGATTTCGGTAAACGTGATCACCAAAATAATGGCATAGGAACGGAGATAGCTCCAAAGCGTTCTGCCCAGTTGGACGCGCGCGTTATGCAGCAACTCTCTCCAGTGGTCGGATAGCTGACGCATGACAAACGCATGGATCTTCGGGAAGTCAGCCGTGAGGAATATGGTGGAAATCACCATAATCAGCAGGTTGAGCAGGAGCTTTGGCGCTTTCAGCGTCAAACCCGTGACCCAAGTGACCACGCTCTTGGAAACGCTCACAACGGCGCTCCCCAAAGAGGTTGTCACATTTGCAGATACGATGTTATAAGCCGCGGCTGCATCCGGATCGAGATGGCCTGCGAATTCTTGCAACGAGTCAAACGTACGGTTCATCCACGGTACGATGGTGTTGGCATACAGCGCCGGAAGCGTCATAAAGAACGATTTCGCGGCGGAGAAGAGCTGAACGCCGATGACGGTCAACAGAAATCCAACGAGCGCATAAAAAACGACGACCAGAACGATGCCGACGAGCCCGCGCGGGAGCTTGAGCTTGCTGTGCAGAAACGCAACCGCGGGCTTGAGTAAAAGAGAGACCAGAAACGCGATGAGAAACGGCATCAGTACCCCGAGTGCATAGCGCGCAATCAGGATGACGATGCCGAGAATGATAGCGAAATAAAGAAAATTGATGATGAATTGTCTTCGCTTTTCCAGCTTCATAAAGAACCTCGATTCCATTTTCTACTCTATCATGCTACAGAAATCTTGTAAAGCGGAGTGTCTTCGATTATAATATTGCGAATGGTCCGCTGTTTCCTGCAAAAAATCAGTTTATTATAATATGGCATCGTGGCGCGGTTATTATCAATTTGCAAAAATATCGTAACGAATGCCAATTCGCATGTATGCTTGGGCTTGCGCAAACGAAAGATAAAGGAAGGACGACAGATGCAATCAGAAACGATCTCATCCGTTGAACAGCTAAGCTACCTGTTGGACGAGGCAGACAGCGCAATCACCACGCTCGCCAACGCCAGCGCGTACTTACACGATCTATTGCCGCAGATCAACTGGGTCGGTTTCTATCTGCTGGAAGAGGGCGAATTACGGCTGGGACCCTTTCAGGGGAAACCTGCTTGCACGCGTATCGCGCCGGGAAACGGTGTTTGCGGCACTGCGCTGGTCGAAAACCAAACACAACGCGTGGACGATGTTCATGCGTTTCCGGGACACATTGCATGCGATAGCGCGAGTAACAGCGAGCTCGTCGTTGTACTTCACAAGCAAAACGGCGAACCGTTCGGCGTTCTGGATATCGACAGCCCGCTGCTCGGCAGGTTTTCGGAAGAGGACGCGCGCGATATGGAACGGGCAGCGGAGATCATCTCTGCGAAAATTCGTCATGATGCATGACAGTTGAGTAAGGACTAGGAAGAATGACTTGGATTGAATTACTGCTAACTGCGGTTGCGCTCTCGATGGACGCGTTTGCGGTATCGACCTGCAAGGGACTGAATCTGCGCGAAATGAGCTGGAAGCGCGCCGGAATTATCGGTCTCTTTTTCGGCGGATTTCAGGCGCTGATGCCGTTGATTGGCTGGCTGCTGGGCAAGCAGTTTGAGCACCTGATCACCAGTGTAGACCATTGGATCGTGTTTGCGCTGCTTTCCATCATCGGCGGCAAGATGATCTACGACGCGCTTAAGAGCGGGGATGAGGCGGAGTGTCCGGTAGAGGACAAGCTTGACCTCAAGGAACTGGTCGGGCTCTCGTTCGCGACCAGCATCGACGCGCTCGCGGTTGGCATTTCGTTCGCATTTCTCAACGTGCAGATCATTCCGTCCGTCGTGACCATCGGCATCACGACTTGCGTGCTGTCGATGCTAGGCGTCGCGATCGGACAGAAATTTGGCGCAAAGTATCAGGACCGCGCGACGCTAATCGGTGGTATCGTGCTCGTGCTCATCGGGTTGCGAATCTTGTTGGAGCACCTCGGCGTGTTTGGTTGATCAGCAACAAACTTCATCATGCAGCGATCGCCTCGGAAACGGGGCGTTTTTTGTTTGCGCTTGACAGGGACAAGAAGTTGCGCTATAACTATTACGGAATGAAAAGTAGGAAAAGTCATACAAGTAATACGAAAGAAGGGGCTTCATGTACGCGCCAAAAGGTAAACATATATTCGGAACCGTTAAAGTCGGCGAAAAAGGCCAGATTGTGATCCCAAAGGATGCGCGAGAGATCTTCGGCATTCAACCGGGGGATAGTCTCGTGGTGTTGGGAGACGAGGCAACGGGACTCGCAATGATCAAAAACGATGTTTTTCTTTCCCAGGTTGCGAGCGCGATCTTTCAAAAGAAAGCCGAACCCGATCCGGAGAGACCCGTAGGAGAATCTGACGAAGAAATCTATGACGAAATCAAGGAGCGCGTGGAAAAGCGCGCGAAAGAATGATAAAGGACGGTCATATGGAGTTTTCAATTCAAACCAATGCGCTGACGAAAGTCTATGGCGCAAAGCGCGCGGTGGACGACCTGACGCTGCAGATCAAAGAAGGCGAACTGTTTGCTCTGCTTGGCGTCAATGGTGCCGGTAAAACGACCACGATTAAGATGCTCAGCGGGCTGACGTTGCCAACCAGAGGAGACGCACTTCTGCTTGGCGATAGCATTGTGAGCGATGCGATTCATGCAAAAGCGCACAACGGGGTCTCTCCGCAGGAGACGGCTGTCGCGCGAAACCTAAGCGTATTGGAAAATCTCGCGCTGATGGCGCGCATCTACGGCGCGAGCGGAAAGTGCGCCGCACAAAAAGCGCAAGAGACGACGGAACAGCTTGGGTTGACGGAGGTTGCCAAAGCCAAAGCGAAGACGCTTTCCGGCGGCATGCAGCGCAGACTCAGCATCGGCATGGCGCTGATTTCAAACCCGAAGATTTTATTTCTGGATGAGCCGACGCTGGGACTGGACGTCATCGCCCGACGCGAGCTCTGGACGGTCGTGCGGCGTCTGAAGGGAAAGGTCACCATATTGCTCACCACACATTATCTGGAGGAAGTGGAGGCGCTCAGCGACCGTGCAGGCGTCATGGCAAAGGGCAAGCTGGTCGCCGTAGGAACGGTGCCGGAACTGATTGCGCAAACGGGCGCGAAAAACTTTGAAGACGCGTTTATCGCGCTGGCGACAGAAACGGAGGCGATCGCATGAATGCCATGACGGCTTTTTCCGGCAGGAATACAAAAGAAATGCTGCGCGATCCGCTGAACCTCGCGTTCGGACTCGGTTTCCCCGTTGTTCTGCTGCTATTGCTCACGGCAATTCAGCGCAATATTCCCGTCGACCTGTTTCAACTGGAACAGTTGTCGCCGGGGATCGCAGTCTTTGGTCTCTCGTTTATCGCGCTTTTTTCGGCGACGTTGATCAGCAAAGACCGGACGACCTCGTTTTTGATGCGGTTGTTCGCTTCCCCGATGCGCTCTACCGACTACATTCTCGGCTACACGCTGCCGCTGCTGCCGATGGCGCTCGTACAGGTGCTCCTCTGCTATGCGGTGGCCGGGCTACTGGGCATGCGCTTGACGATCAATGTATTGCTCGCAACGGTGGTCTCGCTGCCTGCCGCGGCGTTCTTCATCGGCATGGGACTGCTTTGCGGTAGCGCACTGACCGACAAGCAGGTTGGCGGCATCTGCGGCGCTCTTTTGACCAATCTCTCCGCCTGGCTGAGCGGAACGTGGTTTGACCTGGACCTGGTGGGCGGCGCGTTTAAGAAGATTGCGTATGCGCTGCCGTTTGCGCACGCGGTCGACGCGGGACGAGCGGCGCTGAACGGCGATTATGCGTCGATTATGCCGCATCTTTGGTGGGTGATTGCCTACGCGGTAGCAATGCTTGCCGCTGCTATAGTGGTGTTTCGCGCAAAGATGCAGCGAGATAATATCTAGAAGTACGAAACGAATAACGAAACCCGGCGGGGATGCAACCACGCCGGGTTTTGTGTTACTGTTTGCAGTAGACGGCGATGGCGTCGCTCATGAGCTTCGCCGTACCCGCGCCATATTGATCGATGTTTTTTGTGAAGCGTTCGTCTGCAATATACATCTGACCAAGGCCCGCGAGAATCTCGTTGGTGCAACTGTAGTAGCTTTCGCTGATAAATGCTTTCCAGCGTGCAACCAGCGCCTGTACCTCTGCGGAAGCGGGATCGCTGCTGGCCAGCGCCGCAAACGCAGAGAAGATTTCGCCGGATTTTGCCGCCATTGCGGCTTTATCGGCTTCCGTCCATTTCGCGGCGCGTTTTGCGCTCTCGCGATACGCTTCAGTGCTGCCCCAGCGCGCTTTCGCTTCTTCGGCATATTCCGCGCGAAGCGCGTCGATTTCGCTGGTATCAAACGGTTTGAATTCCATTGCTGTGTCTCCTTTCATAGCATTGGAGACGAGATCGATGAGACGATTCAATCGCTCACGCTTCTGCAAGAGCAGGTTGCGGTGCTCCATCAGCGCGCGATCCCGGTCAAACGCGGGGGACGAGAGAATCTGAGCGATTTCGCCAAGCGGGAAATCCAGTTCCCGATAGAATAAAATCTGCCAGAGCCGCTCTACCGCCGCATCGTCATAATACCGGTATCCGCTTTGTGCGATCTCGCTCGGCTGCAGAAGACCGATCTGGTCGTAATGATGCAGCGCGCGAATGGAAACGCCGGACAACTTGCTGAGTGAACCAATGGAATGACGCATCGTTTCCTCACCTCCTGATGCTATGGTAAACCATGACGTAACGTTAGAGTCAAGTACTTTTTAAAATAATTTCTCTAAATACGGTACGTGCGTTTGAAATAAAAACGCTTTGTGATATGATCGTGTAAGCGTGCTGACGTAAAACGACTGCCCGAAGGAGAATGCTTATGGAACAACGCGAACTACTCGACTTTTTACATAGACTGGAGTGCCTGAAGACCAACGGTCGGCACAGCACAACGGTCGGAGGAATCACGGAGACGGTGGCGGCGCATTCCTGGCGGTTAAGCGTACTGGCGCTGCTGATTGCGCCGGAGTTTCCGCAAATTGACGGCAACAAGCTGTTGCGCATGTGCCTGATTCACGATTTTGGCGAGGCGATTACCGGCGATATCCCGTCATTTTTAAAGACCGAAGATCATGAAATGACAGAAGTCAACGCGGTTCAATCACTGCTTTCGACGTTGCCGGAGCCGCAGCGAAGGGAGCTTTCCGTGCTTTTTTCCGAGATGGACGCGTTGGAGAGCAACGAATCCAGACTCTATAAAGCGCTGGACAAGATGGAAGCGGTGATTCAACATAACGAAAGCGACATCAGCACCTGGCTGCCGCTGGAATACGATCTACAGCAGACATATGCGGTGGAAAACGCAAGCGAGTTTCCGTATCTGAAGGAACTACGGGCGTTGATGCTGGAAGATACGCTGAAAAAAATAGAGCAGACCAAGGAGAAATAGACATGAGCGATTATTTTGATCTGATCAAGCGGCGGGAGAGCTGCCGTAATTTTGACCCGAATCGACCGGTGGAGAAAGAGAAGCTGCAACGCTGTGCAGAGGCGGCATGGATTGCACCTTCCGCATGCAACGGTCAGCCATGGCACTATTTGATCGTGACAAACCCGGAGCTGGCGGAAAAGCTTCGTCCGCTGATGATGGAGATGAACATGAACAAGTTCGTCAAGAACTGTCCGGTGTTCGCGGTCGTGCTGGAAGAGAACACCATATTGAAAGTGTCGCTTTCGCAGAAGTTCAAGGATCAAAACTTCGCGCCGATCGACGTCGCATTCTCCGCGTCTCAGTTTTGCTATGCGGCAACGGAGCAGGGGCTCTCCACCTGCATCATCGGCTGGCACAACGAGCAAAAGATTCGCGAGCTGTTTGGTTTGCCCAAAAGCACGCGCGTGCGACTGATCCTCGCGATCGGTTATGCGGCAAGCGACGCTCTGCGGGAGAAAAAGCGCAAACCGATCGAAGACGTGATCACGTTTTACGAGTAACGGAGTCAAGCAATAAGCTGCACGTAGAAATGCGTGCAGCTTTTTCGTTGCGTTACGAAACCGGCTTGAGGGTTACGAGAGTGAGTTCCGGCGGATTGCCGAGGCGCGGCAGCCAATGCGGCTTTTGCGAGAGCCCGCGGCTGATGATGAGCGCTTGCTTGCCGAAATCATAACGCCCGCCGCCATACTTCGGAAAAACTCCCTGACCCGGCGCATAGAGACCGTTGAGTATGTGCGGAATGATGATCTGTCCGCCGTGCGTATGCCCGGAGAGCATCAGATCAAACCCGTAATGCAGATAGGACTCCACGCCGTTTGGCACATGGATGGCGAGAATGGAGAAGATTTCATTCGTTCGGCGCGATCCTGCGTTGGCAATCTGCCAGAGCTGCTTTGCCTTACCGCCCTGACCGTCGTCCACGCCGAAGACTTGCACGCGTGTTTCATTGACGGTTACGATAGCGGAATTTCCCGCAAGAATTGGGATATTCGCTTCGGACAAGAGCTCGCGAATCATGCCGAGCTCACCGGACTTATACTCATGATTGCCCGGCACAAAATAGCAGGTAAAGCGCCCGGAGAGCGCGTCGATCAACTCGACTGCGTGCTGGTCGATTCCATCCTGATCATAGATATCGCCCAATAAAAGCACAACATCGGGAGCGGCCTGATCCAGGGCGGAGATGAGATCGCATTGTTTTTTACCGTAGAGTGCCCCGTGAAGGTCACTGATGATGGCAATTCGAATATCATCGTGAATTCTCTCGTCAAAAATCTCATAATAACGGGTGACAAGTCGCGTTTTCGTGCCCCAATTCAGTAACACAAGGATCGCAGAAAACGAAGCGAGAAACAAATAAATACGCTCAGCAAACCGTCTTTGCGTTGGCGTTGATTGATCAGAGTTTATTTGTTGCTTCGGTATCTTCGCATGACTCATGCTCTTGAGTATAACAAACCTGATTAGTCCCGGCTAGAGCAGGCGCATGTTTTCTACGGAAATGACATATTACGTACGCAAAGTTATATCGCAGAAAAGGTGCGTTCATTATAGAACAGGTGAACACAGATAAACAAAAGACGAGCCGCTCGATGTTGAGCGACTCGTCGTATTGACAGGATGTCGTACCGTTAGCTCAGGGTTGCGAAGGTTCCGTAGACATAACCCACGGTCGTGGTATTGTACTGAATCTTATACCAGTCGCCTTCTTTACCCAGATAGGTGAAGGTTGCGCCGAGGCTTCCTTTGCCAATCCGCTTACTGGATGTGCTGGCGCTTGCGTGAATATTCACCGCGTAGAGGCAATTGGCGATCGTCACCTTGGTCGGTGTTGACGTGGTCGGCGTTGGGGTTGCGCCCGGCGCGAGTGTTGCCGTACCGTTGGCCGAGGTGTAAGACGAATTGGTCTTGGTTGCCTTCAGGTAATTCGCCCAGAGATAAGCCTTCGTGGTGTTGTTGTACTGGATCAGATACCAGTTGCCGGTCTTGCCGAGAATCTTGAACGTGTCGCCGACATAGGCGAAACCAACGACCTTGCTCAACCCGCTCGCACTTGCGCGAACGTTGACTCTGCGTCTGAAGTTTGCTGCAACGCCGTAGTTATACTCGGTGTTGGTCACATTGATCTTGATGGTGACCGACCTGCCGTCGGCAGTCGCAGTGATGATCGCTTCACCAAGTGTTAATCCCTTCAACAAACCGGTCGCGGGGTCTACCGTTGCGACGGCGGTATTGGAGGAAGACCATGCAACGGTGGAAACGGTAGCGTTCGCCGGAAGGATGGTCGCCTTGAGATAGGTTGAGTCGTTCGCGAGCAGATCCAGCGAGGTGCCGTAGTTGATCGTAATACCCGTGACACGCACCTTCGGCTTGGAGAGAACGACGCACTCGGCAAACTTGCCGCTGCCGTCGGTTGCCGATGCGGTGATGATGGCGTAACCCTTGGTCGCGCCCGCAATCACGTTACCCTTGGAGTCAACGGTTGCAACGGAAGTATTGGAGCTCGTCCATTTCAACGTTGAGGTCGTGGCGTTGGAAGGATAGACCGTCGCCGTTACCTTTGCCGTATCGCCTTCGCTCAGATCAAGTGAAGACTTGTCAAGGTAAACGTTGAGGATTTGAATGTTGTTGACGGTCACGACGCAGGAGACGTACTTGCCGCTGCCGTCGGTCGCTTCCGCGCGAATGACTGCGGAACCCTTGGATGCCGCGATGACTTTGCCCGCGGACACGCTGGCAACCTCAGGGTTGCTGCTCTTCCAAACAAGGGTTTTGTTCGTCGCGTTGGAGGGGGAACCGGTCACGGTGAGGGTTTCTTCATCGCCAACGTTGAGCGCGAGTTCGGACTTGTTCAGCGTCAGGCTCGTGATGAGAACCGCGTCGAGAACCTTAACCGTACAGGTTGCGAACACAGAAGCATTGGAGCTCTGCGCTGTGATAACCGCCTCATTAATAACGGTGGTACCGGATGTTATGGTTCCAACAGCGGTGATCTTGCCGGTCGAGTCAACTTTGACGATGCTCTCATTGCTGCTCTTCCAGGTGACTGCGGGATCTGCCGCGCCGCTGGGCGTAATGACCGCGGAAAGCTGCTTCCAGCTGCCCTTGTAGAGCGTTGCGCTCGTGTCGCTGATGGCAATACCGTCGACTGAAATGGAGTTGACGGAAATCGAGCAATCCTGTTTGACCAGGGGATTGCTGTTAGATGTTGCGGTGACCTTCACCGAGCCAGAGAAATTGCGAAGCACTTTCACCGTTCCGGTGGAATCTACCGTAACATCGCTTTCTTTGCCCGCTTCAACGGTCCACTTGATGGACTTATCTGTCGAATCATCCGGGCCGATCGTTGCGGTGAGCGTGTAAGTGCCGTTGACGGGTAGCGACAGGCTGGATTTATCCAACACGAGGCTACCGACGATAACATCGGCTTTCTTCACGGTGACGGTTGTGGTATAGGTTTGAGACGTACCGCGGGCACGAATGGTAACAATCGCAGTACCGATGGAAAGAGGAGTAACCTTTACCTTACCATCCGTAGTCAGCGTCGAGGTGTCGATTGCCGCGATAGCCGGCTTATCCACGCTGGCAGACAGGCTGGAATAGGGGAAAGCTCCGCCGCCAACTACGGTGGATTCGATTGCAAACGGGCCGTCTACGCCAAGCGTCAATGCTGATTCGGTCGGCGAGATGGATAGCGAGGTGATCGCGTCGGCAACGACAATCGCTGCCGTATTCGAAACGGTGACCTCGTTTTCCGATCCCGGATACTTCTCCGTTACGGTGACTTTTAGGGTGTCCTGAACAGTCAGCGGATCAGAGATGCTGATTTCGTCGGTGGGGGTAGCGGCGTTCTTGTAAAGACGGAGCGAATACTTCGAGCTATCCAACTCAACCGGATCGGCCATATTGGAATAAGTCGCCTTTACGACGAGGCCGCTGAGGTTGAGGTACTCACCCGCATAATAAGAAACCTGTGCAGGCCCCGTGATGCTGATGCTCTGAAGCACGTTTCTCTGAATTGAGATAGTGAAATCCTTCGTTACCGTCACGTAGTTCGTGTTACCGGCCGGTTTATAAGTGTATTTCACCGTCAAGGTCTTTACACCGACATCGGACGCAAGGAAGGTATACGGCGTTGCGGGATTATAGATTGCGCCGTTGAGGTAGAGCACATAGGTGTCCGCAGTGAGCGTAGTACCCAGCGTGAGGACCCTGCCGGCTGGAGCGGGGTCAGCATTATCGTCAAAAATCTTGACGACGAGGTTTGCGTTTGTCCAGTTAAAGGTCAGGTCGGTGCCAAACTGGAAGAGCGTCGGTGTGGTGTCCGGGGCAACCGCAACCGGGGTTACTTCCAAATATGGGTGTACATCTGTGTCCGCAAGTGCGGTGGTTGGCACCAGCACGAGCAGCATCAGCAAGCTCATAACCAGTGCGATAGTGCGTTTCATTCGGTACACATCCTTTCTTGCATGAAAGACATTCTGTCGTGGAAATTATACATGACTAGTATATATATGTAAACATAACCGCTAAATATGTTACGGATATTTCACACATCTGGCGCGAAAAGACCAGATCAGCCCTTGAAATGCGGGTTCACCATACCATGAATCGCGAAAAGCCGCACTGCTTTTCACAAATCGTTTGATTTTGATTGACATTTCGATCCCCCTTTCGACAACAAATGCACAAGAAACAAATCCTCGACGTAGGGGAACGCTCGACTTTTGCCTGATTTGTCCGGATCCGTGCCGAGCGGGCAAAAAATGTATAGAGTTGGAGTGAATCGTATGATTATACGGCAAAATGCGTAAACTGCGCGCGAAAAAAACAAGAGCCGCAGGAAGCGGCTCTATCGCTGGCAAGGTCTCTCGCTACCAATGGTTGACCGCGTGCTCGGCAAAGCCCGTGACTTCCGAAAACGAAACGCGCGAGCCGTCTTGCACTTGAAACGAACCGGAAAACGTGCCGAACATCTGATGGCAGCGGTTGTTCACGAAGAGCAGTTTAGTGACGGTATCCCGATCATAACGCGGGGTCAGCGTCGCGGTAAAGTGACCATTCTCTTCCTCGAAGTGCCACGGCAGCATAACATCGTCTTCATGCCGGATTTTGACGCGGCCCAGCTTGATTGCGCTGCCTTTGTAGTAAACAACGTTCTCGGTGCCGCGCGTTTTTTCCTCCGCACCAAAGCCGCAGCCGAGGTTAAAGCCGAACGGCTCGCCATCGAGCAGGGTGCTGACGCTACTCCAATACCACTCATGCGAAAAGGGCCAGACGCCGCGTCCCCAGTCGAGCAGAGAAAACGTACGGTCGGGATTGAACGAATAGCGCTTGCCGTCGAGCATGAGGGCCACTTCGGCGCGCAGAAGGTTGATCTTTTCGTTGAAGTAGAATTCGTGCTTGCCGGAAAACGGTGTGCAGACGGTTATGCTCTCAGGAAGCGAAGGTGTGAGGCGCACATCCGCCGAAAGCCCGCCTAAGACCGCGCGCAGATGGCGTATCTCGTTCGCTGTTTCAAACGAAAGCGCCGCTCCATTGCGCGAAAACGGAAGCAGCGCGTTTTGATGCGCGCTTTCGGGCAGATGCATACTGCGAAACGGCAGAGGCGTGATCACGCCTCGTTCGAAGATCTTTTCTCCGGTTGCGTGGTCAAACAGCGCTATGTTGCAGTTACCAACGTAAGACACATGACCGATCACGAGCTGGAGGCAAAGTCTATCGTCCGATATCTGATAAAAGTCCCATTCCTTGAGCCGCCACGGTGCCGCGTGAACTCTACTCCGCGTATAGACCGCGTCGCCGTGGAGCGTATAGCCGGGGACAGGCGCGCCGTTTGGTAAAAGCGCCTGTTCGCCAGGCGAAAAGATATGGTCAGGTAAACGCTCGCTCATAGTGATTCCGATGCCGCGGCTTTTTCAGCGAGGCGACGCTGATGCAGACGATTGGCTGCGATCAGCGGTAGGATTGCCAGCGCGGTCACCGCGGCGGAGACGAGGAAGAGCGAAGGCCCCGGCACCATGCCAAGAACGTTGTTGACCAACTTCTCCACACCCCAGTTGTTGATGACGGGTGCCGCGATCATCGGCCCGAATATCATCGGCAGGGCGACATAAAACACCTGCTTGATACCCTCGAACTGACCGCGCTGGTCCTCGGGATAAAGGTTTTTCATCCACGCGGTGAGGGACTGTAAGGTCAGGATGTATCCGCAACCCGCGAGGAACATGCCAATGCAGAGCGGCACGATTCCTTTTGCAAACGCGATACAAAGTAGACCGATCGTATTGGCGACCAGCGCGATCGAGATGACGCGCGCAAGCAAGCCCCTGTCGATCAGCTTCGCGGTTGGAATCGTCATAAACGCTGCGAGCACCAGCGCCCCGCCTTGCAGTGCACCGGCGATGGTGAACGAATACCCCAGATAATTGACAAAGTAGATCGTGATATAGGAGAAATACACGTTAAAACCGATAAAGTAGATGAGCATCACGATAAAAATCCAGAACAACTCGCGGTTTTCCGAAACGGTGCGCCAGTTGAAGACACGGGTCAGCTGCCGCCAGTAGGTCTTTTCTTCACGCCGCGGCTTGAGATCGGGCGCGTCTTTCATCGCAAAGAGGGAGACGAAACCGATGACGATGACGAGTCCGCCCATGAGGATAAAGAAGTCGAAGAAGCCGAGCGCGTCTACGATCATGCCGGACACGACCGTGCCGAATATGGTTGCGATCACGGGCATAACGGCGAGCGCGCCGCCGAGTCTGCCGCGGTTATGCTCGTTGGAGATATCCGTCGTCCAGATGGAAAAACCCGCGTCGTAGCCAAACGAACCGAAGAAGCTCATGATCGCGTCCGCGAGAACGACAAACGTCGCGACCAGCGTGATGGGCGACTTCGGCAGAAACTCGCCAACGCCAAATACGATTGTAAAAACACCCCAGAAAATGTAGCCAATGCTCACAAACGGCTTGCGTTTGCCGATTCGGTCGCTCCAGGTGCCGATTAAAAATGTGCAAAACGTGGTTACCACCGCGCTTAAGCCGACCATCCAGCTGATGATGGTTGGGTCCGGCGCGACTTTGTTGTAGACAAAGGTCGAAAACCACGCATTCTCCACGTTCCAGCATAGCTGACCCGCGAGACCAAGCACCCAGATGAGAATCCAGTTCTTTTTACTGATGTCGTTTTGCATTTGTTCTATCCCTCCAACGTGATAATGAGAAAAACACATAAACACAGAAGATTACTGGAATTAAAATGAATGAAAAGTACAAAAATTGGATAGGAATTCAGAAAAGGCTTCTAGTTTTCAGTATAGCCACTTGATGGCTTCTGTGCAATGGAGGGACGGAAGGAAGACCGCAGTATATTATTCTGTGCGCAATCGCTTTTCGAATCGTGCATGACTCCGTTCGACAGCAAGGCCAGCGCTCGCCAAAAACTCGACGCAGTTTTCAGCCGTGTGATATAATCACGGAAACAGGAGGCAGTAATCTTTACCATCAAAGCATATTCTGTTGTTCGACCACCCACAAGGAAAAATAACGACTGTGAACTGCAATGGCGATCATTGCAGCAAAATCAGCGCAGAATATGGAAAGGACACGTCCAAATGAAAAAGACAGCACTGATCCTTACGAGTATATTGGCAGCAGCATTTTTGCTGACCGCTTGTTCTGTTGTATCTCCGCAAGCAGAGGCCACACCAACACCCGCCGCGACAGCGGAAGCCGCAGAGCAGAACGACACGCTGGAGTTTTCCTTAACGACGCTCACGGGCGACACACTCGATCAAACCGTATTTACCGACAATAAACTCATCATGGTCAACTATTGGGCGACTTGGTGCGGGCCCTGCGTCGGCGAAATCCCCGATCTGATCAAAATCAGCGAGGAATATGCGGATAAAGGCTTTGCCATCGTCGGCGTGCTGACGGGAGACGACGATATCGACGGCGCAAAACAGTTTATCGCGGATCAAGGCATGTCCTATCCTGTTGTTACGCCGGAGGACTTCTTCCTCGATCATTCCGATGGCATCTACGCTATTCCCACCACCATGTTTTTCGACTCCACCGGCAAGCTGGTTGGCAGCACAGTCGTTGGCGCAAAGAGCTATGACGACTGGAAGAGCCTGATCGACCTGTTGCTGAGTCAGGTCTCGTGATGAAAGCGGGCCGGCGTGCGCTACCGCTGATCTTGCTCGCGCTCGGCGCGGCGTTTCTTGTGTTGGGTATACGCAATGGTGAAGTCGCCATTGTGTTGTCCCGTGCGGCAAATATCTGCCTGGAGTGTATCGGCATTGGCTAAAAAACAGAAAGAAAACAAGCTGCGCGGCTGGATTCAAGGCGCATGGACGGTCGTGACCAACGGCTATCTGGTCGGCTTTGTGCAAGGACGTATTTGGCAAGGGGACAGCAAGTCCGTCTGCGTACCGGGTCTCAACTGCTATTCCTGCCCGGGCGCGCTCGGCGCCTGCCCGATTGGCTCGCTGCAGGCGGAACTTGCGGCGCGCGAGATCAAGTTTCCGCTGTATGTAACGGGCTTTCTGCTTGCGTTCGGCGCGCTGTTCGGGCGCTTTGTCTGCGGATTTCTCTGTCCGTTTGGCTGGGTGCAGGATCTTCTGTACAAGATTCCGTCCAAGAAGATCGGCTCGTTCAAGTACGACCGGCTGCTGCGATATCTCAAGTATGTCGTTCTTGCGGTGCTGGTTGTTCTCCTGCCTGCGCTGGTCAAAAACGCGGCCGGCGTCGGTACACCGTGGTTTTGCAAATGGGTTTGCCCCAGCGGAACGCTCTTTGCCGGCATCCCGCTGTTGCTGGCGAATCCGACACTCCGCGCGGTCGTGGGCTTTATCTTCAGCTGGAAGATGTCGATTTTGATCCTGATCCTCGGCCTTTCGGTGTTTCTGTATCGCCCGTTTTGCAAGTATCTTTGCCCTCTTGGCGCTGCTTACTCGCTCTTTAACAAGGCTTCTTTCTACCGCCTCAAGTTCAGCGAGAGCGCCTGCACTCATTGCGGCGAATGCAAACGCGCCTGCAAGATGGGGGTTGATCCTTCCAAGACGCCGGACGATATCGAGTGCATCCGCTGCGGTGACTGCGTGAAAAATTGCCCAACGAAGGCGCTGGAAGCGGGATTCTACGTCGGCAAACGGAAGATCGGTGCGAGAAAAGCAACGACCGAAACGCAACCGAATGAGACCTCGATGAAAGAATAATCCATCAAAACAAACAAGCGGCGTGTGCTTCAGCACACGCCGCTTTTGAATGCATCGCATCTCTATTGTTCTAATTTACTGACGAGTGAACCAAGTCGGTCATAGAGTATGACCGTGTTATCTTTCTTTTTGTTCAGCGGCTTGTCTTCAGCCGAAAAGGCGAAGTTTCCACCCGCGCCAATGATGAGCTGATCTCCTGCGGCAAGCGCTGTTCCATCGGGAAAGCGCAGCGCCGCGTCCGAACGAACGGAGAGGAGGATCATACCCGAAAGGTCGACGGCCTCCGCGCCGTTGTTGGTGAGCGTAATCGTCTGTGTCTCCACGTCAAAGCTATCGACCGAAACCGAAACGTTGGAGGGCTGCCTTGCCGGGTTATGGAGGCTGATCGCGCCGGAATCATCCAGCGTGAGCAACACGCCGATCGGGAAATCCTGCGTGACAATGATCTGGGCGTTCGGCAGCGCGGTGTAAACACGCGGGTTTGCGCTGTCCGTATCCACCATGGTATCGGTCGAAATCACGGCAAAATCAGGAGCGACAAGAGCGCCGAAGTCGTCGCCCGTCGCATCCGGATTGCCGTGGTTGCCCACTTTGAGCACGTCGCTCTTGAGGCTTACGCCGGAAGCGATGAGCGTCTGCTCCGCGATAAACTGCATGTCTCCCGTAAAGAGAAACGTCTTGCCACCATAAATAAATTGTAAAACGAGGGAATTTTCGTTGTCGTCCTCCTCGTTCAGCGAGAGCGGGCCGAGCACACGGAAGGTGACGCTGTCCGCAACGGGCACCGTATCGCCCGCCTTGAGCTCAGTATGCGGCAGGTTGAGCTTCTCCGCGCGTTTGACGATCTTGCCGATGCCGTTTTTATCCGCCTCGGAGAAGAACGGGGAATAGACCATCGGGATATCGTAGTTTGCGCTGAGCGCGGCAAGCCCGCCGAGGTGGTCGCTGTGGCTGTGCGTAACGAATACCGCGCTGATGCTCGTCACACCCAGCGCGTTGAGACCCCCGATGAGCTGCGGCGCGGACTCCGCGGAGCCGGTGTCGATCAGCACCGCGGTTTCACCAAATCGCAGGATCGCCGCGTCCGCCTTGCCAACGTTGACATACAGAATTTCAAAAGCGTTTTCTGTCGAAAGTTGATCAAGTGGTTCTGTTGAGAGGGTGAGCATGCGATCCGGAGGAATGGTTTGCGTCGAGCCGGAATCGCTCGCGGAAGAGGGTGCGTCCGCATCCGTTAAAACATCTTCGCTGTCGCCGGAGGGCGCGGCAGTACATCCCGCAAGCAGAGCGAGACAGAGAAATAATAGTAAGACGCGAGAAAAATTGCGCGTTGCATTTTTGGTCAATCTTTGTTTCATGCCTTGATTATAGGGAAATGATGCTGCGGATGCAAACGCAAATCAACACAATGCGTGACGGGATCGAAACCCGCCTGTGAACAAAGCGAAACAAGCGCGATAGAAAGCCCCGCGCACGAGCAAATTTCATGCGCCATAGCGATGAAAAATATGCTATACTCGTGCATGAATTGCGGCGGCCTTTCGCCGCGCGGAGGAAACGAACCATGCGCTATAATTTCATGAACGACTATAACGAGTGCGCGCACGAGCGCATTTTAGAGGCCATCGCCCGCGCAAACCGCGAGCAGGACGATTCCTACGGGTTGGACACGCGCTGTGAGCATGCGCGGGAGCTGATCAAAGCAAAGCTTGGTGGCGCGCAGAGCGACATCCATTTTCTCGTCGGTGGCACGCAGACCAATCTCACGATCATTGCCGCGAGCATCAAGCCGTATCAAGGCGTAGTCTGCGCCGCGAGCGGACACATCAATGTGCATGAGACGGGCGCAATCGAGGCAACAGGGCACAAGGTACTCCCGCTGGCAACCGACAACGGCAAGATCACGGCGGAGCAGATCGCGGCGCACGTTGCCGCGCATTACGCGGACGCAACTGCGGAGCACATGGTGCAGCCCGGCATGGTCTATCTTTCGCAGCCGACCGAGGTCGGCACCGTTTACTCGAAGGATGAACTGCGGGCGATCTCTCGCGTTTGTCTGCTGTATGGCATGCCGCTGTATATCGACGGTGCGCGGCTGGGCAACGCGTTTGCGGCCAAAGGCGCGGATGTGTTTCTGCCGGAGCTTGCGAAATATACGAGCGCGTTTTCAATTGGCGGCACCAAGATGGGCGCGTTGTTTGGCGAGGCGCTGGTGATCAACGATCCTGCGCTGAAGAAGGACTTCCGCTATCATATCAAGCAGCGCGGCGGTATGCTCGCCAAAGGTCGCTTGCTGGGGATTCAGTTTGAAACGCTGTTTACGGACGGCCTCTACGACGAGATCGGGCGGCACGCGGTGAAAGAAGCGCAGAGGATTGCATCCTGCATACAAGCGAAGGGCTACAAGTTGCTGGTCGATTCGCCGACGAATCAGGTGTTTCCGATTCTGCCGCGCGCGCTGTTAAAAACCCTCGCAAACGAATTCGGATATGCATTTTGGCAGACGGTGGATGATGAATGCGACGCGGTGCGCTTCTGCACCTCGTGGGCGACGCCGCCGGATGCGGTGGACGCGCTGCTGGAGAGCATTCCCGCAAAACAATAGCGCGACAAGCGATCTACAAACAAAGGAGGCATTTCGGCCTCTTTTTTATGTCGCGGGATTCAGTTGTTGCTTTATTCGTTTCCCGAAGATGCGCCAGCAGAGCAGAGAGAGCACGATCAAAGCGACGGTAAGCTTGATCGCAATGCTGACCGGGCGGTAATCCTCCCAGAACATCTTTAGCACGGTATCTGCTGCCGAGAGAATCAAAGAACCCGCAAGCAGAAGAAGGATGTTTCGCCGGGTCAGAAAATCACGCAACCGCAGGTTCGGAAAAAGCAGCTTCAGAACGACCAGAAACAAACCGAAGAGTAGTATGGCGTTTAATAATACACCCAGAACAACTTGTAAAACCGGACTGAGCGCGGTGAAGAGCAGCGAGAAGAAAGCGATCAGCACTTTTCCAGCCGCCCCAAACGGCAGCAGGACGATTCCGCGCAAGATGGACGGCTGCGAGAGAAACAGGCGGCGGAGTCTGTCCCGCAGGCGCTCTTTCTTTGCAGGCTCCGAGGAAGATGCCTCTGGCGCGCAATCATCCTGCGCGGAAGCGCATAGAACCACCTGCGCGACCTGCGGCACGCCGGAAAACAGCTCGTCCGGCGTATCAACGACGCTGCCGAGCGCGAGGGAGGCGGCGGCAAGCAGTCCCACCGTGGCTGCGGCGGCCTTCTTGCCGAGCTTCTTGAGTTGTGCTTTCGAAAAATCCATAGCCGTATTATACTCTTCAAACGGGATACCTGCAAATCAGCACAAAAAAGCACCTCGCATAATAAGATGCGAGGTGCTGATTTTGACGTTGTGTCGTTCGGGCAAAAGAGATTATCTCTTGCTGAACTGGGGCGCTCTGCGGGCCGCGTGCAGACCGTATTTCTTACGCTCTTTCATACGCGGATCGCGCGTGAGGTATCCGGCCTTTTTGAGGGCGGGACGAAGGGCGGGTTCCGCGACGAGCAGCGCGCGGGCGATGCCGTGACGGATTGCGCCGGCCTGACCCGTGTAACCGCCGCCATAGACGTTGACGAAAACGTCAAACTTCGAGAGCGTGTCGGTAAGGGTGAGGGGGGCGCGAACGATCATCTTCAGCGTTTCCATGCCGAAGTAGTTGTCCAGTTCACGCTTGTTGATCGTGATGCTGCCGTTACCGGGGAGCAAACGAACGCGGGCAATGGACTTTTTCCGTCTGCCGGTACCAAGATATTGCGTACTTGCCATGTTCTTGTTCTCCTCTCGTTACTTCAGCTTCAGCGGCTGGGGCATCTGCGCGGCGTTCTTGTGCTCGGGGCCGGCATAAATGCGAACCTTTTTGAGCATCTTGTCGCCGAGCGGACCCTTGGGCATCATGCGGCGGATCGCCTCGTAGACGGCGAACTCCGGCTTGGTGGCAAGCAGTGTGCGATAGCTGACCTCGCGAATGCCGCCCGGATAACCGGTGTGGTGGATGTGCTTCTTCTGATCCAGCTTTTTGCCGGTCAGGCGCACTTTGCCCGCATTCACGATGATTACGTGATCGCCGGTATCGACGTGCGGGGTGTATATGGGCTTATGCTTCCCTCTGAGAATCGCTGCTACCTGGGAAGAAAGACGGCCTAAGACCATGTCTTGTGCATCCACAACGTACCAGCTACGCTCGACGGTTTCGCCCTTTGCCATATAGGATTTCATGGCGATTCCTCCATCATATCATATCGATTGAATTCTGTTGTGTTCTTGAGCGCAGACTGCCGGGGCTGTGGCGACTGAATCCCAATGGCACACCGATTAGTTTAACAAACGCTCTGGTTGGTGTCAACCCCGAAAACGAAGAAAAGCGCTGCATTCTGTGTATATTTTCGATTTCACGCGCCTGATTTTTTCAAGCGCTTAGCGGGCGCTGCCATATGCGGCATAGACTCGCTCCGCCCAGCGGGAAAGGGAATAGGTTTGCGTCACCCGTTCGGCCGTTTTCTCCAGTGCATCCCGCCAGTTCTGCGTATCATTTTCCTGCAAAACGCGGGCAATTGCCGCCGAGAGCGCGGCGGCATCCTGCGGCGGAAAGAAGGCTTCTTTTGGAAGCGCGAGGTCTCTTTGCGCGTCGATTGCGCTGGCGAGTACCGGTGTGCGGCAATACGCCGCCTCGACGAGCGCGTAGCAAAATCCCTCTTGTCTGCTGGGAGAAAGAAACACGTCCGCCATGCGATAATACGACCCGACGTCCTCGCGCGGGGGAAGCAACAGAATCCAATCGGGTAACAAATCTACGCCAAATTGCGCCAGAATGCGTGCGCGCACAATCTCATGATTGGAGGAAAGCGCGACTGCGAGCGCAACAGGCATGTTCTCGCGCTCACGCAGAAGACGAATCGCCTCAACCGCGAGATCGACGCCCTTGACTTCGAAGTTATACCCGAACATGAGTGCGAGCTTTGCTCCTTCCGGCAAACGAAGCGAAGCGCGCACCGTATCATCAAACTGATCCAACCGTTCAAACGCGATGGCGTTTTCCGCGATGTCGACGCGCTCTTTCGGCACGCCATCCGAAATTAAACGCGCCGCGACGGACGCGCTGCAGCAGATAAAGCGGAAAACTGAGCGAAAATATAGCATGTGCGGCAAGCGCAGAATCGGATTCTTCGGCAGTGTGATGTGGTTATGCAGGTGCAGCACGGTCTTGACCCGGTGACCGCAGGTTTTGCTTGCGAGCCAGGCTGCAATCTTTTGATCAAAGTGAATGAAGTGCTCGTGCAGAATACCGACGTTGGTTTCTCTCAGCAAGATTCGAACTTGATGATAATAGGAAAAGAATCCGCCCGATTTCAAAAAGCGCACGTCGTGCGATTGCGAAAAATCCTGCGCCCAGGCGCGTTCGCTCGCACGCGGCGGCAACACATAGACCATTCTTCCGCCGCGCTCGACCAGAAGCCGTTCCAGCGCGGAAAGGGACGCGATAAAGTTGCCCGCGTACGGTGCGCCGTAGTCGGTCAGGTGAAGAACGATGTGTTGATCGGGTGCGTGAGCCATGGGAACGCCTTTCATCGCAAATCTTGCGTTACATGCTTTTGCAGCGTGTCGGAACGTAGTTATTATACAGGACAACGGGGTGTGATCTCAATCCGTTTCGTCAGATTATCCGTGAACCGTAGTTTGCATCCTTGCGAAGATATATTTTTAGTACTATTAAGTGGAATGCTCTTTCAACGAACAAAAGATGATATAGTAAAAAACAGATGGAGGCACGCGCATGCGATCAGCACATATCGCTGCGTGCGCCGGTGCAGCGCGTAGACGCTGCGAGAAACAAACGGAATAAAGGAGGAAATTTTGATGAAGCTTCGTAAGTTGACTGTGTTCCTGCTGGTGCTCTTACTCGCAATTTCGTTTGCCTGTAAAGCGAAAACAGAAGAACCCGCTGTCGCAGAAGCGACCGCAACGCCAGAACTGACTCCCGAACCCGCACTGGACAAAGATCTTGCAATTCTGTACACCAACGACGTACACTGCGCGGTCGACAGCGCCATTGGCTATGCCGGCGTTGCCGCGCTCAAGAGGCAACTGGTTGACGAGGGATGTTATGTCGCGCTGGTCGATGCGGGCGATGCCGTACAAGGCGACGCGATCGGCACGCTCTCGAAAGGCAGCTACATCATCGATATCATGAACGAGGTGGGCTACGACGTGATGACGCCGGGTAACCATGAGTTTGACTATGGCATGGATCGCTTTTTGGAGCTGCGGGACATGGCGAAGTTCCCGATCGTTTCCGCAAATTTCATGGACAGCGCAACGGGCAAGTCCGTGCTTGATCCGTATGCGATGCTTACCTTCAACGGCATTCAAATTGCGTTCGTCGGCGTGAGTTCGCCGATGACCATCTCAACCTCCACTCCTACATTCTTTCAAGATGCGAACGGCAACTTTATCTACGACTTCAGTCAAAAAGACGGCGCCGCTGCGTTTTATGCGGTCATTCAGGCCGCTGTAGATCAGGCAACTGCCGCCGGAGCGGACTATGTGGTCGCGCTGACGCATCTGGGCATCGACGCGTCGACATCCCCGTATACGTCGAGCGAGCTCATTGAGAACACGAGAGGAATTGACGTTGTCATCGATGGGCACTCACACAGCACGGTGGAGTGCGAGCGCGTGAAAAACCTCGATGGTACGCGCGTGCTTCTGACACAAACCGGAACCAAACTGGAGGCGGTGGGCCTGCTCTACATTACGAAAGACGGTAGCATCTCCACCGGACTGGTCAAGGACTACACGGAGAAAGACGCTGACACGGAAGCCTACATCGCCACGATTCAGGCCCAGTTTGAAGAACTGCTCAATGAAGTGGTCGCAAAGACGGACGTCGATCTGACGATCTTTGAGCCGGGTACCGATCCTGCGGTCCGCATTGCGCGCAACAGCGAGACGAACCTCGGCGACCTGTGCGCGGATGCATACCGCTATATCTCCGGCGCGGACATCGCGTTTGTCAATGGCGGCGGTGTGCGCACGGATATTCCGAAAGGTGACATCACCTACGGTCAGATCATCAAGGTGCATCCATTCGGCAACGAGCTTTGCATGGTAGAAGCAACCGGGCAGGAAATTCTGGATGCGCTGGAGATGGGTGCGAGGGTAACGCCGGAGGAGAGCGGCGGATTTCTGCAGGTCTCCGGCCTTACGTATGAAATCCACACCTATCTGCCATCGACCGTCAAGCTCGATGAAAACAATATGTTTGTCAGCGTGGACGGGGACTATCGTGTGAAAAACGTGATGGTGGGCGGTGAACCGCTCAATCTGACCAAGACGTATACGCTGGCGTGCCATAACTATCTGCTTAAGAGCGCGGGCGACGGCTATACCATGTTCCAGGACAACAAGTTCCTGCTGGATTCCATCATGATCGACAACCAAGTACTCATCAACTACATTGTGGATGGCTTGGGCGGCGTAGTCGGCGCGGATTATGCTGATCCGCATGGGCAGGGACGCATCGTTGCGGTAGAATCCGCTCCGTAAAAAGTAACTTCACGCAAACAAACAAATCGGCCGGATTGCTCCGGCCGATTTGTTATATGAGACTAAGTCGCTTGAGATAACTACTAAATCGCCTGCAATAGTTGAAGCAGATCCTCAAACGAACACACCACGCGCTCAACCGCGGGATGGTGGTAAAACACGCAAAAGCCCTCCGCTCCGTCAAACGGCGCGCTGGTTTGAGACCAAAGCAGGATGCGCTTGTTTGCGGCGGTCGCGAGAGCAATGCCCAACTCTGCATGCGTGCCAAACCGCCCGGGCAGCAGCAGTACGACGAGCTCTGCTTCCGCAACGCCGCATGATTCGTTTGACGCGACTTCCCGCTTTCGCTGGTCCGGCGTTTTAGAGACGTCGCCGTGTGTGGTCCAGTCGTAGGTGCGCGTGTGTCCCGCCGCGGTGAGCGCGGCGGCAGCCAGATTCACTTTTTCGGCGTTCCCGACGCCGCTTGCTACATAAAACTTCATCCCGGTGATAAAACCTCGTCGTCGTCCTCTTCGCAATCGCACTTGCCGGGGACCGCGCCTTTGGCGAGATCCTCCGCGCGAAGCCCAGGGCCGGGATCGCCGATCAGCCAATGCTTGCGGCAAAGTCCGATGTACTTGTCGCTCGCGCCGAGAACAACCTGTTCGCCGACCTTGGTGATGCCGCCTTTGCCGTCCAAACGGGCATTGTTCGTCGCCTTCTTGCCGCACCAGCAGATGGTCTTGACTTCCTCAATCGTGTCCGCTCGCGCGAGCAGACGCGCGCTGCCGGGGAAAAATTCACCGCGAAAGTCCGTCTTGAGGCCATAGCAAATGACCGGAATGTCGTAGTCGTCCACGACGGGCAGGAGCATATCCACCTGCTCGACGGAGAGGAACTGCGCTTCGTCGATGATGATGCAGTCATACTCGTGATTGCGTACCTTCTTCCAGTCGATCTGGTCGAAGAGAATGCAGTTCGCTTCCAGACCGCTGCGCGAGCGAATGGTATAAACACCGTCCCGCGTATCCACGCCAGGCTTGATGAGCAGCGCTTTCTTACACCGCTCTTGATAGTTATACCAAACCATGATGGCGTTGGCTGTCTTGCTGGAACCCATCGCGCCATAACGAAAATAGAGCTTTGCCATAAGTCCTCCGAAATATCAGCGTATGTTTCGTTTTAATGATAACGTGTAGAAAAGGAAGAGAGACGGAAAGCGCCGCGGCGAATGCGTTTCGACGCGGCGCCCAATTTAAACTGGTGCCGGATACGGATCGATCACCTGCGACCTTTGTCGTAAGGGATGCCCTCGGCCTTCGGCGCGCGGGATTTCTTGCTTGTGAGGATCAAAACGATCATCGTCACAATATAGGGAAGCATGAGGTAGATGTATTCACTGGCTTTGATGTTCTCAAACTTCGGCAGGAACGGAATGCTGCCGCTATAGGAGCCGAGGATTTTGAACAACGCAAAGAACAGCGAAGCGCCGAGGATGTTCAGCGGTTTCCAGTTACCAAATATCATAACAGCGAGGGCTAAGAAGCCGTAGCCTGCGACCGTGGACTGAAACGCGCTGCCGGCGGCAAGCGTATAGGCAAGACCGCCGATACCACCGAGTACGCCTGAGATGAACACGCCTGCGTAGCGCATGCGGTATACGTTGACGCCGACGGAGTCCGCGGCTTGCGGATGCTCGCCGCAGGCGCGAAGGCGGAGGCCAAAGCGCGTTTTATAGAGCAGGACGGACGCGATGATGAAGAGAAACACCGCCCAAATCGTGGTTTGATAGAAGCTCTTGAACAGGAACGCCTGAAAGAAATTGTCCTTTACTACGATGCCGAGCGTGGCTTGCGTAATGCGGGACCAGGTGGGAATCAGAATCGTTGTTTGACCCTGACCCTGAATGGCCCAGGTGAGCACAATTGCAAATGCGGGCGCAAACATGTTCAGCGCGGTGCCGCCGATGGTTTGATCCGCCTTGAGGTTCACCGAGGCGAACGCGAGCAGTAACGCAAAGATCGCGCCGGTTCCCGCAGCGACCAGAATCGCAAAGAACATTGCCCACTGCGGATGCGCGGGGCCAAAACCGCTCGCGTCCATCATCCGCAAAAACAGGCAGGAGCAAAGCGCGCCGATGATCATGATGCCTTCCAGCGCGATGTTGACCACACCGCTGCGCTCGGAGAACATGCCGCCTAACGCTACGAGCAGCAAGGGAATCATAAACAGAATGGTTGCGCTGAGAATATCCGCTAAGATACTCATGATTTGCTCACCTCGTCTTTCTCTTCGATTTCAGCGGGTACGGCGCTTTTCGAATCAGCTGCTGCAGCCGCCTCCGCTTCATCCGCTCGGCGTTGTTTCCCGCGCGCGAGCAATTCGCGCGTGAGTAGCGCAAACGCGGCGAGGTAGATGATCACGGAGATGATGATGTCGATGATCTCCCTGACGAAATCGGGCTGCATCGCATCCCCGCCGACCTGAATATAAGACACGAAGAACGCGGAGAAGATCGTTCCGATCGGGTTGGAGGTTGCAAGCAGCGCGACCGGGATGCCGTTGAAGCCCGCGGCGAGCAGTTGTTTGAGCAGCGTGTATTGGCCCGTTCCGGCGAGGAAATAGAGTCCGCCGCCGACGCCCGCGAACGCACCCGCGATGACCATGGAGAGCACGATGTTACGCTTGGCGTTGATGCCAGCGTAGATGCTTGCATTGCGGTTAAAACCACAGGCTTTGAGCTCGTAGCCAAATGTCGTCTTGCTCAGGATAACCCATGCGAGAATCGCAAACAGAATCGCGATGAAGATGCTGATGTTCATATAGTTACTCTTCATCAACACATCCAGACCAAGCCGCGGAATCAACGCGTTGGGGTTCGCCTGCGCAAGGTTTGCGGTACGATCCATCTGCGCGCCGCCCCAATACTTCGCCAGCATCATGGGCAGATTGTTGATGGTCAGGTTAACCGCAAACATCGCAATCCAGTTGAACATGATCGAGGTGATGACCTCGTTTACGTTGAACAATGCCTTGAATAATCCGGGGAAGATACCCCAGATCGCGCCGCCAATCATCGCGAGCAACAGGCAAACATACCAGGGCAGCTGGAACTGAATCGCGCCGATGAGGGCAAACGCAGCGCCGACGGTGTATTGACCCGTTGCGCCGATGTTGAAGAGCCCTGTTTTAAACGCAAACCCGACGGAAAGGCCCGTCATGATCAGCGGGGCAGCCTGATAGAGTACCTTCGCGAACTTATCGCTGGAGCGGAATCCCGTCGTGATCAGACTGACGAAAGCGCCGCCCGCTGCTTTCGCGTTGAGTACATACAGTAAGATCAAGCCTACGATCAGGCCGACGCCGATGGAGATCAGCGAGGCAAGAATATTCGTGCTGATCGGGATGCGCAAGGTGCGCCGTTTCTTATCTTCCATCATCAGTGCACCATCCCTTCAACCGTTTGTTTTTTCGCACCGGCCATAAACAAGCCAAGCTCCTCAACGGTGGTAGCCTTCGGGTCAAATTCGCCGACGATCTCGCCTTCATACATCACAAGGATGCGGTCGGAGACGTTCATGACTTCGTCCAGTTCAAGCGAAACGAGAAAGACCGCCTTGCCGTTATCCCGCGCGGCGATGAGCTGCTTGTGAATGTATTCGATCGCGCCGACGTCGAGACCGCGCGTGGGCTGAACCGCGATGAGCAACTCCGGGTTTTTATCCAGCTCGCGGGCAACGATCGCCTTCTGCTGGTTGCCGCCGGACATGCTGCGCGCGGTCGTAATCGGGCCCTGACCGCTGCGAATGTCGTATTGCTTGATGAGTTTTTCCGCATATTGGCGCACACTGGGCTTCTTGATAAACCCGTTCTTTTGAAACATAGGCTCCCAGTAACGCTGCAACACGAGGTTTTCCTCCAGCGTGTAATCCAAAACCAGACCGAACTTTTGCCGGTCTTCGGGGATATGACTCATACCCAGTTTGCTGCGTTGCCGGATGGGCATCAACACCGTCTTCACCTTGCCAAGCGCTTCCGCGGACTGTTTGCCGCGCTTGCGCCCAATCAGCACGATTGGCTCGCCTTTGATCTTGACCGTCCCGGCGGAAGGCCGTTCCAGACCGGTCAACGCATAGACGCACTCCGTCTGACCATTGCCTTCGATGCCCGCGAGGCAGACGATTTCGCCTGCGCGTACCTGGAAAGAAACGTTCTTGACGGCGTTGTTCTTGTGCGACTTGCTGGAAACGGTGAGTTGCGACACCTCAAGCACAGTTTCGCCGGGGTGGGCTTCGTCCTTTGAAACGATAAACTCAACGTCTCTGCCGACCATCATGCGGCTGAGCTTTGTCTTGTCGGTGTCTTTTACATCCACAGTACCGATGCATTTGCCTTTACGAAGCACGGTGCAACGGTCGGCAACCGCCATGATTTCGTTGAGCTTATGTGTGATAAACAGGATCGATTTGCCCTCCGCGGCAAACGAGCGCATGATTTGCATCAGCTCTTCGATCTCCTGCGGGGTGAGTACCGCGGTGGGTTCGTCGAAGATCAGGATGTCGTTGTCGCGGTAGAGCATCTTTAATATTTCCACGCGCTGCTGCATGCCGACCGAGATATCCTCGATCAGCGCGTCGGGATCGATTTTGAGCCCGTAGCGCTCGCTGAGTTCCAGAACTTTTTTGCGCGCTTCTTTCTTTTGCAAAAATCCCATCTTGTTCGGCTCAACGCCGAGAATGATGTTTTCCAGCACGGTAAACACCTCAACCAGTTTGAAGTGCTGGTGCACCATGCCGATGTTGAGCATATTTGCATCGTTTGGGTCCTTGATGCGGACGACCTCGCCGTCCTTTTTGATCACGCCTTTTTCCGGTTGATATAAGCCAAACAAAACACTCATCAACGTGCTTTTTCCCGCGCCGTTTTCGCCGAGCAAGGCGTGTATTTCTCCGCGGCGCAGGCGTAGCGAGATGTCGTCGTTGGCTCGGATGCCGGGAAATTCTTTGGTTATATTCAGCATCTCGATGACATATTCGTTCATAATCGGTATCCCTTCCCATTGATAGATAGACGGGCGATGCACGGATGAACCGTTGTTATTTTATACGGATAAAGTGGATTCATTCTTAGACTGAAGATTGAAATTTGTGAGAAAGCCGCTTCTTTGCGGCAACGCCCGCAGTTACGGTGTACCAAGCCGCCGGGCGAATAATAACGGTGAGAGCGGGAGAATAAAAGAGGGGCCGGGCTTGAAGCCCAGCCCCTTTTTGACCTTTGTTGCCGGAGCTCGTCAGAACTTAGTTCTGATAGTCGACGGCGATGGTGACGGTGGGCTGCACGTCGATCGCGGGGGAAATGGTGTATGCGCCGCTCTTGACCTTGTCAAAGAGGGCCTTGTACTGATCCAGCGTGAAGGTGCTGAATCTCCAGGCGGCGGAGTCGGTCGGCAGACCAACGCAATCCTGCGCGGCGCCGAGCTTGTTCTCAACACCGGCATACTTCGCGGACCACTTGCCGCCGTTGGCGAGCAGGTCGGACAGCGCGAGCTTGACGGAGTTTTCGAGTTCCTTCTTCGCGGAGGTGACGATGCGCTCGGAGATACCGGACTGGTCGACGTCGACGCCGATCAGCTTGCCGTTCGCTTCATCAGCAGATGCGATAGCGGAGTAAACGATACCACCACCGGCGGCAAAGATGATCTGCGTGCCTTCGGTGTACCAACCGGCGGTCTTGGTCTTGATTTCGTCGTTCGGTCCGAACGTGCCGGAATACCAGTACTTGATGGAGACATCGGCGGTGTTGCCGAGCTCGGTTGCGGCTTGGTTGGCGCCCTGGACGTAGCCGAAGCCGTAACGAACGACCGCGGGAACGTCGATGCCGCCGAGGAACGCGAGCTTGGTGTAGCCATCCATGACGGCTGCATAGCCGGCGAGGAAGCCGGACTGCTCTTCCTGATAGGTGATCAGCGCGGTGTTCGCCTGGGGCGCGGGCACATCGCCAAGGCCAAGGTCGATACCGAGGAACATCACGTCAGGATACAACTGCGGCAGCTGATTATAGGTCGCGCCGAAGAGGTAGCCGGGGCAGACGATGACGTTTGCGCCTTTTTCGATGGCCGTCTTGATGGTCTCGATGCGGGCTTCGTCGCTGTCTTCAGAAGGACGATAGTAGTTGGCAACCGCGCCGTTTGCTTCGGCCCAGTTCTTGCAACCCATCCATGTGAATTCGTTGAAGGACTTGTCGTCGATGTTGCCGACGTCGGTAACCATAGCGATGTTCATCTTGGAAGATGCTGTTTTGGGCGCGCACGCCGCGAAGGACAGAACCATAGCCAGAATCAAAAGGATCGTTACGATTTTTTTCATGAGCTTTCCTCCCTGATATTTTTACACTCTGCATAGTGCAGAGTATGAACAAAGTATATCACAGTCGATATTCGGAAACAACACACGGTTGAACCTGTATAATGTAAATTTTGAGCGGATTTCATGCAGGAAAAACCTGTTGACTTGTTCTGGCGCCTCGCGTATAATGACTTCTAGCGTCTTCCGACGAAGGAAGGGTCGTATAAGAGGGGAGGGGAGAAAATGGAAATTCGCGTAGGTGAAAACGAGTCCCTGGAGAGCGCTCTGAAACGATTCAAACGCAAATGCGCACGCAGCGGCGTCCTGGCAGAGGTCCGTCGTCGCGAGCACTATGAAAAGCCCAGTGTGAAGCGTAAAAAGAAGGCAGAGGCCGCGAGAAAGCGCAAGTATTAATCGCCGCTCCACTCACAAAAGTCACAGAGGCGAACCGGTTTTCCGGTTCGCTTTTTTGTTGTATTCTTGAAGATGGCAGAACATTGTGATTTTGTATTGCATAAACGAGATGAAGCCTAGAAAACAGCGATATTGAAATTCACAGTGGTATTGCAAGCATAGATATGGTATTATAATAAGTAACAATGCACCAAATAAGGAGCATACCGCCATGAAATGCAGATACTGCGCCAGCATCGAGAGCAAGGTGATCGACTCGCGTCCGACGGAAGACGGAAGCGCCATCCGCCGCAGACGTGAATGCATCAACTGCGGGAAGCGATTCACAACCTATGAAAAGATTGAGGAAATCCCCATCATGGTTGTCAAGCGCGACGGCAGACGCGAGCCGTTTGACTCCGAAAAAATCCGCATCGGCATCCGCAAGGCCTGCGAGAAGCGCCCCATAGCGGCGGATGTGCAGGATAAACTGGTGGAAGACGTGACCCGGGAGGTGTTTAACACGCTTGCCTCCGAGGTGACAACGCGGGATATCGGCGAAATACTCATGCGAAAACTGAAGGATGTAGACGAGGTGGCATATGTCCGGTTTGCCTCCGTCTACCGCGAATTTAAAGACACGCAGACGTTTATGAAAGAACTGCAGCACCTTCTGGATGAGAAGAGCTGACGCGTTTCGGCTGGCGAGCCGATAGGCGCTTTCAGCGGTAAAATTCCGCATCAACACGTATCGGCGGCGCAAGCCGCCTTTTTTCAAACATCCCCTTTTTGATTTATGTTGGAGAACCATGCAAGATCAATACACGAAAACGAAAGATTTTTTAAACCAATACGCGCAGATGCCGAGCGGAGCGAAGCTTCACCTCGTAAACGGCGTCGGCTTCTACACGTTGCCCTCGATGGAGCATCTGAGCGGCTTTGATCACGGGTTTACCGCGCGATCGGGTGGGGTCAGCGAAGGATATTTCTCTTCGCTCAACCTCAGCTTCACGAGACCCGAAAACCGCGAGAACGTGATGGAGAACTACAGAATCTTCTGTCGCGCGGCGCAAATTCCCTTTGAAACGATGGTGATGGACAACTACGAACACGGGACAAACGTGATCAAGGTTGATCGTGCGGACGCGGGAAAGGGTTATCTGCTCGACCCGTTGCCAAGCTGCGACGGGCTAGTGACCAACGATCCGGCGGTGACGCTGATCACGGGACACGCGGACTGCATGGCGTTTTACTTCGTCGATCCGGTCAAGCGCTGCATCGGCCTTGCGCACGCGGGCTGGCGCGGGGCGTTAGGGCGAATCGGTTCGCGCGTTGTTTCGATGATGGCGCAGGAATACGGATCTGATCCCGCCGACATCATTGCGGGAGTGGGACCTTCCATCTGTCCGGATTGTTTCGAGGTTGGACATAACGTCGCGGAGGAGTTTGCCAGCGCTTTTCAGGATTTGCCTTGCGTTTTACCGCAAAAAGATGGTCGACCGCATGTCGATCTTTGGATGGTAGCGGCAAAGCAATTCGTCGAGGCGGGCGTACTACCGGAACATATTTCGCTCTTTGGCGTTTGCACCATGACGACGCCGCGGCTTTATTCGCACCGCCGCGACAAGGGGAACACCGGCGGCATGGCGGCGTACTTGCGCATCTTATCGTAACGCGTGCCGGCCTGACGGTATAGGAACGGTATATAAAAAGGAAACGTTCTTTGGATGCGTATTGCCTGGGACGGATTCCGTTTGATTGACAATATTGGCACCCGAGAGTATAATTCACTCGTTTCAACACAGTTTTTCAAGCGGATTTACAGCAACCTCTACTGATACAAAAGGGAGACAGACATTCATGAAACGCAACAAGACAATCGCACTGGTTTTGGTGATCGTGCTGGCGGCGGCGACGCTGCTCGGTTGCGGCGGCAAGCCCGTGCTCGCGGCGACGGTCGGCGACCAGGAAGTCACCGTGACCCAACTGGAGAACTCTTATCAAAATAGCCTCAGCTATGCTTCCGCATACGGCTACGACACGTCGACCGAAGACGGCGTAACGAAGTATCGCGACTATCTGCTGAACAATCTCATCGCCTCGGAAATGAAGATATATCAGGCGAAGCAAGCGGGCATCACGCTGACGGACGAGGAACTGGCAGCAGCAAAGACGACCGCGGAGAAGAACTATCAGGATACGCTCGATTCCTTTACACAGCAGGCGACCCAGGCTGGCGCCACGAATGTTGACGCCTATGCCAAGACGCTGTTCACAAAGGCACTCGTACAGAACAATACCACGGTGAAAAAGCTTCAGGCCAGCATGCTGGATGACGCTAAGAACCAAACGCTGGTCAGCAAGCACCGCACGGCGCTTTTGGAAGGCGTTGCCTTAACCGATGAAGAACTGGCGGCGAAGTACGCGGATGAGCTCGCTTCCCAAAAGACGCTCTTCGACAAGACGCCTTCCCAATACTTCACCTATGAGTCCTATGCGCAATATGGTTACAACGCACCGCCGGTCTATGTTCCGGCTGGATTCTTCCGCGTTCGTCAGATCCTCGTCGCGGACGAAGCTACCGCGAATCTGATCAAAGAGAAGATCGATGCCGGCGAAGACTTTGAAGCGCTGCTGAAGCAGTATAACACCGATCCCGGCATGCAGAGTGAAGCAAACGCTGCCGGCTATCTAGTCGGCGAAGGCGCGGGCTTTGTGGAGTCCTTCCTAACGGCGTCGCTGGCGCTGACCAAGGATGGCGACGTATCCACGCCGGTGCAGTCGGATTACGGCTGGCACATTATCAAGCGCGTTTCGACCGAAGCCGCACATGAAATTCCGTATGCGGATGTGAAGGATGCGTTTGACGTTTACGAACAGGCGCTTTACCAACAGCAATACTACAATGACATCGTGAACAAATGGGTTGCGGATGACAAGCTGGTGACGCGTTTTCCTGATAACTACGCGTCGGTCGGCAAGTAATCAAGAGGAGTTGAGACAATGAGTAAGGGCCTGAGAATTTTCAGCCTGATCGTGGCGATCATGATGATACTCGGAACGGTCGCATCCATCATCTTCTCTCTCGCATAACAGCGCTAGCGATACGGACGGAGTCGTTTGAACGGCTCCGTTTTTTTCTTTACTACATCGTAAAAACACGAAATAAAAATCAAAGCTATGTAGACGCTGCAGGAAAGCTATCTAAATTTGAGGAGACACGTATATTATTGCAGGAAATCCTGCAATACAAAAAGAGTGCAGACCCGTTTATACAGCCGGAAAGCGCCGATCGATGCGGAATTATGGTAATAAACACTGCATAATTCCGGAGGATACAACTGCAAATATTGATCCGATCAGCGCTTGCTTTTGCGATATTTCTTGCATACAAACAATAGAAACGATATAATAATTTGTTGTTAGGGAATAGAAGATTGTAGAGAAATGAAGGAGGAAGAGGTTTTGTCACACAAATACGTTTATCTTTTCAGTGAAGGAAGCGCGAAAATGCGCGAGCTTCTCGGCGGCAAAGGAGCGAATCTTGCCGAAATGACCACGCTTGGTCTTCCGGTGCCGTTTGGATTTACGGTTTCCACCGAGGCATGCACCCGTTATTACACGGACAAGAAGACGATCGCACAGGAGATTATCGAGCAGATCGAATCCGCGCTGGTCATCACCGAAGAAAAAGCGGGGAAGAAGTTCGGCGATCCGTCCAATCCGTTCCTGGTATCCGTTCGTTCCGGCGCACGCGCCTCCATGCCGGGCATGATGGACACAATCCTCAACCTTGGTTTGAACGATGAAACCGTCGTCGGCCTTGCGAAATTGACCAATAACGAGCGCTTTGCGTTCGACAGCTATCGCCGTTTCATCTCGATGTTTTCGGATGTCGTGATGGAAATTGAAAAATCGAAGTTTGACGAGATCTTCGACGAGATCAAGCACAAGAACAACTGTAAGCTCGATACCGAGCTCACCGCAGAGAACCTCAAAGAGGTTGTTAAGCTCTACAAAGCCATGTACCTCAAAGAAAAGGGCACCGAATTTCCGCAGGATCCGCGCGAACAACTCATGGAGGCCATCAAGGCCGTCTTCCGCAGCTGGGACAATCCCCGCGCAATCGTATATAGAAGAAAGAACGACATTCCTTACGACTGGGGCACCGCCGTCAACGTGCAGAGCATGGTCTTTGGTAACATGGGCAATGACTGCGGCACCGGCGTTGCGTTCACGCGCAACCCCTCCACCGGCGAAAAGAAGCTTTACGGCGAGTTCCTGATGAACGCACAGGGCGAAGACGTCGTCGCGGGCATCCGCACGCCATGCCCCATCGACGAGCTGAAAGACGCCCAGCCGGAAGTGTATCAACAGTTTGCCGAGACCGCGGAAAAACTCGAGCAGCATTACCGCGACATGCAGGATATGGAATTCACCATCGAGCGCGGCAAACTTTTCATGCTCCAGACCCGTAACGGCAAGCGTACCGCTGCCGCCGCTCTGCAGATTGCGGTCGACCTTGTGAACGAAGGCATGATCTCCAAATCGGAAGCGATTGCAAAGATCGACCCGCGTTCGCTCGATGCGCTGCTGCATCCCACATTTGAGCCCAAAGCGCTCAAGAGCGCAAAACCCATTGCGAGCGGTCTTCCCGCTTCTCCCGGCGCCGCTTGCGGACGCGTGTATTTTACCGCGGAGGACGCGATGATTGCCGCGAAAGCCGGCGAAAAAGTGATCCTCGTTCGTCTTGAGACCTCTCCGGAAGATATCGAGGGCATGTATGCCTCCGAAGGTATTCTCACCGCGCGCGGCGGCATGACCTCCCACGCGGCGGTCGTTGCCCGCGGCATGGGCACCTGCTGCGTAGCAGGCTGCTCCGAAGCCAACATCTCCGAAAAGAACAAGACGCTGTCGTTTACCTCCGGCAAGTCCTTCAAAGAAGGCGACTGGCTGTCTCTCGACGGCTCCACGGGTAATGTTTACGGCGAAGCGCTGCCGACGATTGAAGCACTGGTTTCCGGCAATTTCGCGACCATCATGCAGTGGGCGGACGAAATCCGCACCCTCCATGTGCGCACCAATGCCGACACCCCGCACGACGCGGAAGTCGCCGTCAAGTTTGGCGCGGAAGGCATCGGCCTTTGCCGCACCGAGCATATGTTCTTCGACGAGAGCCGCATTCCCGCCATGCGCGAGATGATCGTGAGCAAAGATGTGGAGAGCCGCGTGCGTGCGCTCAACAAACTGCTCCCGATGCAGCGCAGCGACTTTAAGGGCATCTACAAAGCGATGGGTGGACGCCCGGTCACCATCCGCTTCCTGGATCCGCCGCTGCATGAGTTCCTCCCGACGGACGAGGCGGATATCCGCGCGCTCGCCAAAGAGATGAATCTCACCTACGAAGGCCTGCTTCAGACCGTAGAGAACCTGCATGAGTTCAACCCCATGCTTGGCCACCGCGGCTGCCGTCTTGCGGTCACGTATCCGGAGATTGCCGAAATGCAGACCCGCGCGGTCATCGAGGCCGCCATCGAAGTGCGTCAGGAGACCGGCATCAAAGTCGTGCCCGAGATCATGATTCCGCTCGTGGGCGAAGTCAAAGAGCTTGAGTACGTGAAGAATACGGTGGACGAGACCGCCAAGAAAGTGATGGAAGAGCGTGGCGTCGAGATTCCGTATCTGGTCGGCACCATGATCGAAGTTCCGCGCGCAGCGCTGACCGCGGACAAGATCGCCGAACAGGCGCAGTTCTTTAGCTTCGGCACGAACGACCTGAGCCAGATGACGTTTGGATTCAGCCGTGACGACGCGGGCAAGTTCCTCGACGATTATTACAAGAAGAAAATCTTCGAGTCCGACCCGTTCGCCCGTCTCGATCAGGAAGGCGTCGGCAAGCTGGTCAAGATGGCGGTGGAGCTCGGCAAGAGCGTCCGCAAGGACATCAAGCTCGGCATCTGCGGCGAACACGGCGGAGACCCGTCGAGCATCGAGTTCTGCCACAACGTCGGCTTGAACTACGTTTCCTGCTCGCCCTTCCGCGTGCCGATCGCTCGCCTTGCTGCAGCGCAGGCCAAGATCAACGAGAAAAAGTAAAAACGCATTCGCACAAAGCGTCCGCCGGAAACGGCGGACGCTCTTTCGATAGGCACAATCTTTGTTGATAACAAGTGGGAATATCGAACGACAACACGGACGCAGACCGCGCCCGTGTTTGCGTTACCTGCGTGCTTACTCCGGCTTGTGAAAGCCGTTGAACCACGCGCGCTCGGCAAACGACTGCTTGACGGGCTTTTGCGTTTTCTCAATCGCCTTGCCGATGGGCAGATAGCAGACCAGCTCGTATTCTTCGGGTACGCCGAGCACATCCGCCATCTTGCGGCCGATGTTGTCCACATCCGTAATGTGGCCTTCGACCCAGCAGCTTTCGTAACCCAGCGAAACCGCGGCGAGGAGGATGTTTTCGATTGCGGCGGCGTAGTCCTGCACGAAGAAGGTGCGGTCGCGGTAGGCGATGATGCGGCGCGTGAGCACGAGTATCATCGCGGGCGCGGTCTTACCGATGCGGGAATCGGTGAGGGCGTTGAGCTGCTTTAGCAGATCGGGATCGTCCACGGCGATTAGGCTCGTGGTCTGCTTGTTGCAGCCGGACGGCGCGGCAAGGCCTGCCTCCAGCAGTTGTTGCAGGTGTTCGCGCGGAACGGGGGTGGGATCATATTTTCCGCGGTAGCTGGTGCGGGTGAGGATGGTGGTGAGGGTGGACATGGTGGGGCGCTCCTTATATCATATTTCATACACTTTTTTGCCACTCGGCAACCAAACGTTTTGCATCTTTATCAGGTACGGAATTAAATGAATACCTACTATTTTCCTGTATACATAGTTTAAAGGCGGCTAACTTCGTTTTAATTTCTTCAGGTAAAAGAATAATACTTCTATTTTGAATTGCTTCATCTATCATTGCTGCAACTCTTGTTACAGTTATGTATTTCGTGAAATTTTCTTCTAAATAAAATTTCCATAGAATACCATCGCTTGAAAACCCTTTACTTGCGACACTAGATACATAATGGAACACATACTCAGGAATTTGTTGTACTAGGTTCATAAATGTGCGAAGTTGCTTTGCGTCAATGAATTCCCATAAATGAATAATTTGATTAATAGTTCGTAACGATATAATATCATTATTACTCAAGATTTTCTTTAGCCTTTTCGCATATTGCTTTTCGATTTTTATAATAGTTTTTTCAGAAAAAATAATCTCGGATTCACTAATTTTCTTACCCCCCATTCGGCCTAAATCATACTCCATCGAAGAAATCATAGATGCAAATTCGGTGAATGTAGTTGCATCTGAAACTTCAATAAGATTGGAGAATAGAAGGTATCGATCATTTTCATTAGTTATTCTTCTTAAAAAATCGTTAAGAGTGAATTCACATATTGCAAGAGCACTGTATGTTAAAGGCGATGAAACTTCGTCGGGAACTTGCTTTAAGACGGAAGATAGTGATCTTACAACTACGGGAATTCTTGTTTCTGGAACATCCTCAACAATATCACGAATATCGTAAATCAAGTCCCGAATAACTTCTTGTTCAATTGCGTTACTCAGATAATTTGAAAGTTCCTCTTCTTCGGCTGCATAAATGTAGTATTGTTCGTTTTTTCTACTTAATAGTTTATTTCCTAGCGAGAGCGTAAAATACATATCAAACCGATCTGGATGTCCAATATGATATGCTTTTCTAAGGTCAGCATCGGAGATATTCTCATTCAAATATTCTATGGAGGCAGATCGAATGGGGAAAAGGTCTATTACTGCTTGCAAATAAATTTCTGCGAAATCGCCGAATAATCCTTTGAAGTTTCCACTCCACTCAGATTTGTTTTCCTCCCTTTGTGAAAAGGAATTGTTATTATTATCTGGTCTGCTTGTTAATACATCTTTATTAATCTTTATCCAGTCGTAGAGTGATGGAGCAAAGACTTCCAATGCAGTTAAACCGATAAAATCTACGCAATTGATCTCGTTTTTTAGTGGAGAATATTTGAACTTCACTACATTGAATAAGCGGGTAATATCTCTCATAGTACGAATAAATGGAAAAATACAGCTTTTATAAATAATTTGCCAATGTGTTTGATCTAGGAGTGAGTCTGTGGTATCAACTATAATTTCATTTATTTTATTTATTAGAATTGTTTCTAATTTTGCTCCGCTTGCTTTGGGAAGGACAAATGGCATTTGGATTATTTTTTCCAGATAGTCATCACCGTTACAATTCTGAACTTCCTTGAGTGCTCTCACTACTATATTCTTATCAAAAGATAAAACGTATGTGATGTTTGGAAAATCAGCGACAGAATTAACCAGTTGAAAAATCATTCTTATGTAATCATTTGGCAGACGATCAAGATCATCTATAAAAATAACGATTTTTCTAGGAAAACTTGCAAGAGCCTTTTTTACTAATTCCTTTTGGCACTGTACATTGTTTTCTATAGATAACACACCATCTTTCAACTGACTACCAATTTTCCCTGCCAATTCAGGCATGTCAGTTAAAAAAGGACCAACAACAGGAATATACTTAAGATAGTTGAGCAAAAATGAATACTTTTCAAGAGCTTCGCCTATCGCTTTTCTTTTGTTCCCTCTTGTATCAGATTGTATTTCACTCGACAAAACACTGAAAAATTGTTGGATCAATTGAGTACCATCTGTGTAACCCCAAGGATTAAACCTTACTATAGTTACTTTATCATTTTTATCTTTGCCTGAAATGTCCATCAGGACTTCTTCAGTCAGATTTAATACAGACGTCTTGCCACTACCCCATTCGCCATATAATCCTACAACATAGGTATCTTTAGTTGAAAGCATTATAATCGCTTCAGCTAACTGTTTCGCGAAATCACTTCTGCCTAGGAGGTCTTCTTCATGTTTTTTAATTGGCTTATCAGGATTATACATAGAAGTGCTCCAATACATTTGATATTGGTATTATACATTTAAACATACAAATCGACAATATAAGCAATAAGTAGTGATAAAAAACGCCCCTCCGTTGCTTTCCCTATCTTATTGTGTTAAACTCTCCGAAACGAATGTAACTATTATGAATGGAGTCTGTATTATCATGCATGCCATCGTCACCGTCATCGGCCACGACCGCGTGGGCATCATCGCGGGCATCTGCGTTGCTCTCGCCGCCGTCAACGTCAACGTCCTCGACATCTCCCAAACCATTTTGGGCGGCATGTTCACCATGGTCATGCTCGTGGATATCAAGGAAGCGAGCGTTCCCTTCGGCGAAATCACCTCGGTTTTGGACGCGGAAGGCGCGCGCCTCGGCGTAAACATCCGCATTCAGCGGGAAGATATCTTCAACGCCATGCACCGTATTTAAGGGGAAAGCAAATGATCGACCTCAAGGAAATATTTGAAACCCAACATATGATCGACCGCGAGCACCTCGATATCCGCACCATCACGATGGGGATTTCGCTGCGGGACTGCGCGGATAGCGACCCCAAACGCGCAACGCAGAAGATCTACGAGAAAATCACGAAAAACGCGGAACACCTCGTTTCCGTTGGCGAGGATATCGAGCGCGAGATGGGCATCCCCATCGTCCACAAGCGCATCTCGGTGACGCCGATGGCGCTGGTTGCGGACGCAAGCGAGACGGAGGATTACGTTCCTTTCGCGCTGGCAATGGATCGCGCGGCGGACGCTTGCGGCGTAAACTTCATCGGCGGTTTTTCCGCGCTGGTGCAAAAAGGGTTTACGCGCGGGGATATCCGGCTGATTCGCTCGATTCCGGAGGCGCTCGCCTCGACAAAATACGTCTGCTCTTCCGTCAATGTGGCCTCCACGCGCGCGGGCATCAACATGGACGCCGTGCGCTTGATGGGTGAAATCATCAAGCTGACTGCCGAGCGCACCGCCGATCAGGATGGCCTCGGCTGCGCAAAGCTCGTGGTGTTTTGTAACGCGGTGGAGGACAACCCCTTTATGGCGGGCGCGTTTCATGGCATCGGCGAGGCGGAGTGTGTCATCAACGTTGGGGTCAGCGGACCCGGCGTGGTCTGTCATGCGCTCAAGGATGTGAAAGGCGAGTCGATCGATATCGTCGCGGAGACGGTGAAGAAGACCGCGTTTAAAGTAACCCGAATGGGACAACTCATCGCGAGGGAAGCTTCCACGCGGCTCGGCGTTCCGTTTGGAATTGTCGACCTAAGCCTGGCTCCTACGCCTGCGCAAGGGGATTCCGTTGCGCGCATCCTCGAAGAGATGGGGCTGGAGCGCTGCGGAACGCACGGCACGACGGCGGCGCTTGCGCTGCTCAACGACGCGGTGAAAAAGGGCGGCGTGATGGCGAGTTCGCAGGTTGGCGGGCTTTCCGGCGCGTTTATTCCCGTCTCGGAGGACGAGGGCATGATTGCCGCCGTGCAGGCGGGCACGCTGACGATCGACAAGCTGGAGGCGATGACGTGCGTCTGCTCCGTCGGCCTCGATATGATCGCGGTGCCCGGAGACACTCCCGCGGAGACGCTCTCCGCGATCATTGCGGACGAAGCCGCCATCGGTATGATCAACAACAAGACCACTGCCGTGCGCATCATCCCCGCGCCGGGCAAACAGGTAGGGGATATGGTCGAGATGGGTGGTCTCCTCGGCAGCGCGCCCGTGATGGCGGTGCATACCGAGTCCAGCGCGGACTTCATCCAGCGCGGCGGTCGTATTCCCGCGCCGCTCAACGCGCTGCGCAACTAATGAAACACACAACACGCAAGCAAACAGCCCGCCATTTGGCGGGCTGTGTTGGTTTCATGTTCCTGATCTTTTACTCGTCCGGCAGATCGATTTCCTGCGGATCGCTCTCATACGGGTAGCATTGCCAGCTGTCTCCGTTTGCTTCAAAGTCCGCGATGTCGCTGAGCTTTAGCTTCATATACTTCGCGGTAGCGGTGACGGCGACGGTGCCGTCTGGCAGGAGAATTGCGCCCTCTCCCGTAAAGAGGCGTCGGTTGTTTTCGACCACGCGACCGGTCACGGTCAGCACGACTCCGTACGGCACGGGTTTTTTATAGCGGGTGTTGATCTCCACGGTCACCGCCCATGTGTCCGGCTCCGAAATGTTGATCGCTCTACCAATGGTTTCGTCCAGTAACGCCGCGCTGACGCCACCATGCAGCCTGCCGGGATAGCTCTGGTGGTGTTCGCTCGGCGTTACCTTTGCCGCCAGCGTACCGTCTTCCAGCTCGAAAAAGTCCGTATGAAGTCCGAAAGGATTCTTCACCCCGCAGACGAAACAACCTATGCCCGCGTTGTGTTTTTTAACGACTTGATGTTTCAAAACGAGACTACCTCAAAATCATGATTCTGTTTGCGTTCATTTTTGTACGAAGAATAACCCGAACGCGTTCGGCCCGCCGTGGCAGGCGACTGCAGCGCAGACGGAGAGGGGAATGATCTGCTGGAAATAGTTCAGCGCCTTGATCTGATCGATCAGGGAGTTGAGCATCGCGTCGTCCTGCACGGCGTGCGAGATCATAACAACCTCGGGTCGCATCTGATTATATTGCGCAAGCGAGGTTTCGATGAATTCCTTCAGCGCGCGCTTGTAGGTGCCCATGTATTTTTTGCCGACGACGAGCTTGCCATCGCGAATGTTGATGCTCTGGCGAATTTGCAGCGCGCTCGCGCCAAGATAGGCGAGCGTGGAGCAGCGACCGCCCTCATGCAGATACTCCAGTGTTTCAATGATGAAACTGCCGATGATCTTGTCGCGATAGGCGATCAGGTACTCGACCAGCTCTTTTGCGGGCATGCTGTCTTTTAGGCGAACCGCCTCCATTGCGAGCAGCGAGCTGCCGCTGGAGATGGAGAGGGAGTCGATGATATACACATTTTCAAAATTGCTCGCCGCGGAGACCGCGTTGGCGTAGCAACTGGACATGCCGGAACTTTTGGCGATAAAGATGACCGCGTCATGATCCTTAAGACACTCCTGAAACAGCAGCTCGTAATCGTTGGGGTTTGCCGCCGCGGTTTGGGGTAGTTTCTTTGTTCTGCGATAGTAATCAAACAGATCGCTCTGCTTGAGGTCTGGATAGTCCAGGTAATCCGTTTCGTCCATCCGAACATATGATGCACTGACGGTAATGCCGTATTGCTGAACCATTTCGAGTGTCATGTCGAAGGTGCTGTCGGCCGCTATGCAGATTCGTTCCATCATGCTTCTCCTTGCTTGATTTTCGGTTGCGTCGGGGTTTGCGATGTGACGCCGATAGCGTTATGAGCGTAGATATTATTTCAAGTACATATTATACAGGAAAACGCGGCGAATACAAACACAAAACGGATGCGATGTGTGGTCAAACGGACAAAATGATAGAGAATGTGTGCAAAGATGTTATATTATTTTGCATGGCTGGCGAAGAAAAGAATCTTATGTTACCTTTATTTTGCCCGACTGCTTATGTGAATTTGAAACGATGATGGAAATTCTATCTTTTTTATATGGGAGCGAAAATGAAAAAGCTGATGATCCTGTCGACCGGAGGCACGATCGCCTGTACGCAAACTGCGGAAGGATTGATCCCTACGCTTTCCGCGGAAGATATCCTGGCCTACGCGCCAAAGGCCGCGAAACTGGGCAAGATTGAGACCAGAACGATACTCAATCTGGACAGTTCCAACATCCAGCCGGAAGAGTGGCGGTTCATCGCGAAGGCGGTGTTCGACTGCCTGCCGGATTACGACGGAATCGTGGTCTTGCATGGTACGGACACGATGGCGTATACCGCGAGCATGCTCTCGTTTATGCTGCGCAATGTCGATAAACCCGTGGTGATCACGGGGTCTCAGTTGCCTGTCGGGCACCCGCAGACGGACGCAAAGCTGAACCTGCGGCACGCGCTGATCACGGCGGCAAGTGGTGTTCCCGGCGTTGTCGTCGTATTTAATCACCAGATTATGCTCGGTTGCCGCGTGGCAAAGGTGCGCACCACGAGCCAGAATGCGTTTGAGAGCATCAATCGTCTGCCGGTCGGTCGCGTTCGTTTCGGACGCGTTCACTTGATTGCCCCGCCGGAACAGCCCAAGGCGGCGCCCGCTCTGGACGACGCGATTGAGCCAAACGTGTTTCTGCTCAAGCTCATTCCGGGCACGAGGCCGGAGGTGTTTGACGATATCGCGCGGCTTGGCTACCGCGGGGTGGTGATCGAAGGCTTCGGTCTCGGTGGCCTCCATTGTCTCCGGCGCAATCTGCTGGAAGGCATTCAAAAGCTGATGGACGCGAACGTCGCCGTGCTGCTGACCACGCAGTGCCGCTACGAGCCCAGCGACCCGACTGTGTACGAGACCGGACGGCTCGCGCTGGAACTCGGCATTTTGCAGACGTATGACATGACGAGCGAATGCGCGGTGACAAAGCTCATGTGGGTGCTTGCGCACGCAAACACGCAGGACGAGGTGCGAAGCATGATGTACACGAGCTTCTGCGGGGAGATTTCGCTGCCCGCCGGCGGGCAGGCAGCGCACATTTAATTCGAAGCGCAAACAAAAAAAGCCCGCGTTTGCGGGGTTTTCAGATCGTACGTTTGATTAGGTACCGGTTTTTCGAAATTCCACCGTCTGTTCCTTGAGCAAAATTTTCCCGACCTGCCATCCAAAGGCAAGCAGTTCCTTTTTATAGGTAAGAAACGAGTGGTCGATCTCTAGCCCCGCAATCTGCCGGATTTCGTCAAATGTAAGCCGAAAGGACGGCTCTTCTCTTGCCGCAATATAGTCCCAAAGCGCGTTGTACTTACTCATGTGTGCAGTTCCTGATTCCATCTGGATTGCATTCATTTTAACATGAAAGTCTGCCAATACATGTCAGGTTCACGCAGATTTCATCCGCGCTTTTGCGCGATCTGCCATTTGAACGCATACCAAAATGGTGTTATATTGACTACGGTATCATAAATTATTCCAATGAGAATAACACATAGCGAAACCTTTGTATGAGGAGCTTGAGTAAATGAGAAACAATCTTCCGATCAACGACGGTTGGCTTTTTTCGGAGCAGTATAGAGCAGGGCAGGAGCAGGCGCAGGCGGATGAATCCGCGTTTGTCGCCGTGCGCATTCCGCACACCAGCCGCGAACTGCCGTACAACAACTTTGACGAGCGGGAGAGCCAGATCGTTAGCTGCTACCGGCGGAGAATGCACTTGGAGCGAGCCACTGGCAAGCGCTTATTTCTGCATTTCGAGGGCGTGATGGCGGCGGCAAAGGTGTTTTTCAACGGCAAATTGCTAACCGAGCACCTCGGTGGATATACGCCGTTTACCTGCGAACTCACCGACCTCGTCACCGGCGGGGACGATGTGCTGGCCGTGGTGGTGGACTCCACCGAGCGGAACGACATCCCGCCGTTTGGCTACGTGATCGACTACCTGACCTACGGCGGCATCTACCGCGAGGTTTGGCTGGAGGAGACGGAAGAAGTCTATATTCAAAACGCGCAAGTAAAACCCGTGAAGACGCAGGTCGGCTGGCGCGTCGATCTGGACGCGTATCTGGACAATCTGCGCGGGGTTAATGGACAAGCGGAACTCGAACTCTCGCTCTCTTGCGCGGCGGATGAAGTGAGCATATATGAGCAAACCATCTCGCTCAGCGGCGAACAACGGCAGAAAATCTCTGTTTCATTTGCCGCCGGAGACGTGCGGCTTTGGGACTTGGACGAACCGAATCTTTACGACCTCTCGATCAAACTCACCTGTGCGGATCAAGAAACCGACACATACGCCTGCCGCGTTGGCTTTCGCGAGGCGCGCTTTACGCCGGATGGATTCTTTCTCAACGGCAAACGCGTGAAGATTCGCGGCCTTAACCGGCACCAGAGCTTTCCCTATGTGGGCTACGCGATGCCGAAGCGCGCGCAGGAGCGGGACGCGGAGTTGCTCAAGCGCGAGCTTGGCGTCAATCTGGTGCGCACGAGCCACTACCCGCAGTCGATCCATTTTCTCAACCGTTGCGACGAGCTGGGATTGCTCGTGTTTGAGGAGTTTCCCGGTTGGCAGCACATTGGCGACGACACTTGGAAGAAAAACGCCGTTCGTTCGCTGGAGGAGATGATCACGCGGGACTGGAACCACCCGAGCATCGTGCTCTGGGGCGTTCGCATCAACGAATCGCAGGACGACGACGCGTTTTATCGCGAAACGAACGCTCTGGCGCACAGTCTGGACGCGACGCGGCAGACGGGCGGGGTACGAAACTTTGAAGGCAGCCATCTGTTTGAAGATGTGTATACTTACAACGATTTTGTGCACAGCGGCGCAAACCGAGCGCTGAAGCCGCGCACGGAAGTCGCAAAAGCCAGCGTACCTTATCTCGTGACCGAGCATAACGGGCACATGTACCCGACGAAGAAGTTTGATTGCGAGGAGAAGCGGGTGGAGCACGCGCTTCGCCATCTCCGCGTGCTCAACAGCGCGTATGGCGCAAACGAAATCTCCGGCGCGGTCGGCTGGTGCATGAGCGACTACAACACGCACAAGGACTTCGGCAGCGGGGATAAAATCTGCTACCATGGAGTGACGGATCTGTTCCGCCTGCCAAAGTTTGCGGCCTACGCATACCGTTCCCAGGAGAACGGCGAAACCGTGATGGAAGTCGCCTCCACGATGAACCAGGGTGAGTGCGCTGGTTCGAACATGACATCCGTGCATGTTTTTACCAACTGCGATTCCGTGCGCCTGTATAAAAACGGCGCATACATCGGCGAGAGTTTTCCCGATCGAACGACCTATCCCAACCTGCCGCATCCGCCGGTGGTGATTACGGACTTTATCGGCGAGTTGATGGAAAAGAACGAAGGATTTGCCAAAAAGGACGCGGAGCGCATCAAGCGCGTCCTTGCCGCGATCGTGCAGTATGGCGACAAGTCGCTTCCGCTACGCTACAAGCTCTCGATGGGATACGCCATGCTGAAAATGCATCTGACGTATCAGGATGCTGTGAATCTGTATATGAAGTATGTTGCGGGCTGGGGTTCGGAATCAACCGAGTTTCTATTTGAGGGTTATCGTTCGGGCGAGCTAGTTGCGAGCGTGAAGCGGGGCGCTTCTGTGAGCGCGGGCCTTCGCGTCACGCCGGATGTGCTGTCTCTGGTGGAAGGCGACACCTACGACGTCTGCCGCGTCGTGATCGAGCACGTCGACCAGTTTGGCGACGTGCTGCCGTATTCCGCCGAGGTGGCGCGCGTCAGCGTCTCCGGTGCGGGAGAGCGCATCGGGCCGGAACTTCTTCCGTTGAATGGCGGCTCGGTCGCATTTTGGCTGAGGACGACCGGCGAAGGGGAGATCACGGTGAAGGTGGAATCCGCGCGTTTTGCCCCGCAGGAGCTGAAGCTGAAAGTTACGCGCGGCTGAGACAAAACGAATCCGATTTATCAGAACGGTTGGATCTGCCACATCCCTGCGTAAAAAAGCAGATTATCAAATAAGTTTTAATTGACATTCCGTAAGGTTATGTTAAGATAAGAAAGCGCAAACCGAAGCGGGAGATTGCGCATACTTGGCCGAGTAAAAATGCCCATCGGACAGGGCTGGCCGCCGCCGCGCGTGACGTGAAGCGTCACATTATTGATTGAGTTTGAAGACTCAAATTTTATAAGTTGGTTACTTCATAACCAGTGCAAAAGCACACCACTTGTGAAACGGTCAATAAGAGTAGCGACGGCATTACAGCTTACCAACACTCTGATGAAACGGTCAAGGCTATCGTTCTATCCCTATCGCACGCTATTTATGGGTGCGCCGGAAAACGGAACAGAAACCAGAGACAAACAAGTGGTATCGAGTATGCCGCTTGTTTTTTATTTGTGGTGTACGAAGATGAGGCCGACGGAAGGAACTGGAATGAATTTAGTCGATCAGAAACACGCGCCCATCTATGAGGCGTTAAACCGCTTTCGCAAGCAGCGGGTTGTTCCCTTTGACGTGCCGGGGCATAAACGCGGGCGCGGCAACCCGGAGCTGGTGGAGCTGCTGGGCGAAAAATGCGTCGGCATCGACGTCAACTCCATGAAGCCGCTGGATAACCTCTGCCACCCGGTATCGGTCATCAAACACGCGGAGGAGCTCGCGGCGGACGCATTCGGCGCGGCGCACGCGTTTCTGATGGTCGGCGGCACGACCTCCAGCGTGCAGAGCATGATCCTCTCCGTCTGTAAGGCGGGAGACAAGATCATCCTACCGCGAAACGTACATAAAAGCGCGATTAACGCGCTGGTGCTCTGCGGCGCGGTGCCGGTCTATATCGACCCGCGCGTGGAGCCGAAGCTCGGTATTCCGCTGGGCATGGGGATGGACGATGTGCGCCGTGCGATATCGGAAAACCCGGACGCGGTGGCGGTGCTCGTCAATAACCCCACGTATTATGGCGTTTGCTCCAACCTCAAGGCGATCGTCGAGCTTGCGCATGCAAACGGCATGAAGGCGCTGGTGGACGAGGCGCACGGCACGCATCTCTACTTCAGCGACAACCTCCCGCTGGACGCGATGTCCGCGGGCGCCGATATGGCGGCGGTTTCGATGCATAAATCCGGCGGAAGCCTCACGCAGAGCTCACTTTTGCTGCTTGGGCCGGATGTGAACCCGCGCTACGTGGACAAGATCATCAACCTGACCCAGACCACGAGCGCGTCGTATCTATTGATGAGCAGCCTCGATATCTCCCGCAGAAACCTTGCCCTGCGCGGGGAGAAATCGTTTGAAAAAGTGGCACAGATGGCGCAGTACGCGCGGGACGAGATCAACGAAGTCGGGGGCTACTACGCCTACGGGCGCGAGCTCGTCAACGGGGACAGCGTATTTGACTTCGACGTGACCAAGCTCTCCGTCTACACGCGGGATATCGGGCTTGCGGGCATCGAGGTGTACGACCTGCTGCGCGATGAGTACGACATCCAGATCGAGTTCGGCGACATCAGCAATATCTTAGCGTATATCTCGATCGGGGACCGGTTGCAGGATATCGAGCGGCTCGTTGGCGCGCTGGCGGATATTAAAAGGCTCTACTCCAAAGCGCCGACGGACTTCTTCCTCGCGGAATACATCTCTCCTATCGTGGCGGCGACGCCGCAGGCCGCGTTTTACGCGGAAAAGGAGTCTCTGCCCATCCGCGAGACGGTCGGCAGAATCTGCAGCGAGTTTGTGATGTGCTACCCGCCGGGAATCCCGATTCTCGCGCCCGGCGAAGTCATCACCAAGGAGATTGTGGAGTATACGCTCTACGCGCAAGCGAAGGGCAGCAGCATGCAAGGCCCGGAAGACCCGGATATCCGTTATCTCAACGTCCTTAAAAAGGGGGTATGATCCATGGAGTTTTGGTTTAACGACATGCACACGCAAAATGTGCAGCTCTCCATTCGGGTGGAAAAGCAGCTCTTTTCCGGCGAGAGCGACTTTCAGCGCATCGACGTGTTTGAGTCCCCGGAGTTTGGCCGTTTTCTCGCCTCCGATGGCAGCGTGATCTTTTCGGAAAAGGACGAGTTCACCTACGACGAGATGATCGTGCATGTGCCGATGGCGGTGCACCCGAACGTCAAGCGCGTGCTGGTCATCGGCGGCGGAGACGGCGGGGTTGCGCGCGAGCTGACCCACTACGAGGAGATCGAGTCCATCGACGTGGTCGAGCAGGACAAGCTCTTCGTCGATGTTTGCCGCAAGTTCTTTCCCGCGAACGCCTGCGGCCTCGACGACCCGCGCGTGAAGGTGTTTTATCAGGACGGCCTGCGCTTCCTGCGCTCCCGCATGGATGAATACGACCTGATCATCAACGACGCGACCGATCCCTTAGGCCACACCGCGGGGCTCTTTACGAAGGAGTTTTACGGCAGCTGCTACAAGGCGCTGCACGAAGATGGCATCATGGTCTATCAGCACGGCAGCCCGTTCTTTGACGAGGATGAAGACCCATGTCGCGCGATGCACAAAAAAGCCTACCGGAGTTTCCCGGTGAGCCGCGTCTATCAGGCGCATATTCCGACGTGTCCCGCGGGCTACTGGCTCTTCGGGTTCGCGTCCAAGAAATATCACCCGTTGGAGCACTTCGACAAGAAGCGCTGGGAAGACCGGGGCATCAAGACCTGGTACTATACCGCAAACCTGCACGTCGGCGCGTTTATGCTGCCGCGATACGTAGAAGACTTATTAGAGGAGGAAGAAAATTCATGAACCGGAAATTGCTTGTCATCGGCTGCGGAGGCGTTGCCGCCGTCGCCATTCAAAAATGCTGCCAGAACAGCGAGATGTTCCCTGAACTCGTGCTCGCGAGCCGCACGGTCGAAAAGTGCGACGCGCTGGTCGAGTCCCTCAAGGGCAAGACCGCGACTGTGCTCTCGACCGCAAAGGTGGACGCGGACAACGTAGACGAAGTGGTCGCGCTCATCCGCCGCGTGCAGCCGTACGCGGTGCTCAACGTAGCACTTCCGTATCAGGATCTGACCATCATGGAGGCGTGCCTTGCCTGCGGTGTACACTACATCGACACCGCGAACTTCGAGCCTGAGAACACGGAAGATCCCGCATGGCGCAAGGTCTACGACAAGCGCGTCGAGGAGGAGGGCTTTTCCGCGCTGTTTGACTACAGCTGGCAATGGGCATATGCCGAAAAGTTTGAGAAGGCGGGACTTACCGCACTGCTCGGCACCGGTTTTGATCCGGGCGTGACCAGCGTATACGTTTCCTACGCGAAAAAGCACTATTTCGACCGCATCGACACCGTGGACATCCTCGACTGCAACGGTGGCGACCACGGCTATGCGTTCGCGACGAACTTTAACCCGGAGATCAACCTCCGCGAAGTTTCCGCACCCGGCAGCTACTGGGAAGACGGCAAGTGGGTCGAAATCCCCGCGATGAGCATCAAGCGTGAATACGACTTTCCGCAGGTCGGCAAGAAAGACATGTATTTGCTGCACCATGAGGAGATCGAGGCGCTGGGCAAGCATTTCCCGGAAATCAAGCGCATTCGCTTCTTCATGACCTTCGGGCAGAGCTATCTCACGCACATGAAGTGCCTCGAAAACGTGGGGATGCTCTCGACCACGCCGATCGAGTTCCAGGGTCAGCAGATTGTGCCGATCCAGTTCCTCAAGGCGCTGCTGCCGGACCCCGCGTCGCTCGGCCCGCGCACCAAGGGCAAGACGAACATCGGCTGCGTGATCTCCGGCGTAAAAGACGGAAAGCCGAAGACGATCTTTATCTACAACGTCTGCGATCACGAGGCGTGCTACCGCGAGATCGGCAGTCAGGCGATCAGCTACACCACGGGCGTGCCCGCGATGATTGGTACCGCGCTGGTGTTGGACGGCAGCTGGCGCAAACCCGGCGTGTTTACGACGGACGAGTTCGATCCCGATCCCTACATGGACATGCTCAATCAATGGGGCCTGCCGTGGGTGGTCGTCGAAAACCCCGAAACGGTGGAGTAAATTTTTGTGAAACGATACGAACTGCCGACGCCGTGCTTTGTCGTGGACGAAGCCGCGCTACGGCACAACTTAAAGATACTTACGGGGGTGCAGACCCGCACCGGCGCGAAGGTTCTGCTTGCGCAAAAGGCGTTTTCGATGTACCGCGTGTATCCGCTGATCGCGCGGTATCTCTCCGGCGCTAGCGCGAGTGGGCTTTACGAAGCGCGCCTGGCGCACGAGGAGATGGGCGGCGAGAACCACGTGTTTTCGCCCGCCTATACGCCAAAGGAGATGCAGGAGCTTGTCACGATCTGCGACCACGTGGTGTTCAACTCGTTTTCGCAGCTGGAGCAGCACCGAGCCGTGTGCGAGAAAGCGGGCGTGAGCTACAGCATTCGCGTCAATCCGGAATGCAGCACGCAGGAAGGCCACGCGATCTACGATCCGTGCGCACCATTTTCGCGCCTCGGCGTGACAAAAGCAAACTTCCGTCCCGACCTGCTGGACGGCGTGGATGGACTGCACTTTCACACGCTCTGCGAGCAGGATAGCAGTGATCTCGTGAAGACGTTTGAATCGTTTGAGCATAACTTCGGAGAGTTTTTGCCGCGGATGAAGTGGCTCAACCTCGGCGGAGGGCACCATATCACGCGCGCGGATTATGACATCTACGCGCTGGATGAGCTTTTGTACTACATCCGCGCGAAATATCCGAATCTGACGATCTACCTAGAGCCAGGTGAGGCGATTGCGCTCAACGCGGGCTGGCTGGACACCACCGTGTTGGACATCGTCGAAAACGGAATGCCGATTTTGATTCTTGACACATCCGCCGCCTGCCACATGCCGGATGTGCTGGAGATGCCATATCGTCCGCCGCTCGTGAATGCAGGCGAGCCGAACGAGAGAGCGGTCACCTGCCGCCTTGCCGCGCGGACATGCCTCGCGGGAGATGTGGTCGGCGACTATAGCTTTGACCGCATGCCTGAGATCGGGGAACGACTGAGTTTCTCCGACATGGCAATCTACAGCATGGTCAAAACCAACACCTTCAACGGCATGCCGCTGCCCGCCATGGCGCTGCAGCATGAGGACGGCGATTGTGAACTGGTCAAAACATTCGGCTATCAAGATTTTAAAGGAAGGCTTTCCTGATATGCTGCACACACTGCCCGCCAAAGACGATTTTCATATGCCCGCCGAGTTCGCACCGCAAGACGGCGTGCTGCTCGTCTGGCCCGTGCGTCCGGGCAGCTGGGGCATCGATCCCTCCACCGCGCAGCGGGCGTTTTGCGACATCATGCGCGAGGCCGCTAAGAGCGAGCGGGTCTACCTGCTCGCGGACAGCGCGCACATGCACGAAGCGCGCATGCAGGCGGGTGAGTTTGCAACCATCCTTGAAATACCGACCGACGATTCGTGGGCGCGGGACATCGGGCCTACATTCGTGACGAACGGCACCGAGGTGCGCGGTATCGACTGGCGCTTCAACGCGTGGGGCGGAGCGGTCGACGGTCTCTACGAGGACTATGCAGACGACGACGCGGCGGCAGAGGCGTTCTGCAACGCAATCGGTGCCGACTGCTACGACGCGGGCGACTTTGTACTGGAGGGCGGCTCCATCTGCTCCGACGGCGAAGGTACGCTACTGGTTACCGAAAGCTGCCTGCTCAGCGCGGGCAGAAACCCGAATCTCAGCAAAGCGCAGATCGAGCAGAAACTGAAGGATTATCTCGGCATAGAGAAGGTGTTGTGGTTGTCGAGGGGCATCTACAACGACGAGACGAACGAGCACGTGGACAACGTCTGCGCATTCATCCGTCCCGGCGAGGTCGTGCTCGCGTGGATGGACGACGAACTTGATCCGCAGCATGAGATGAGCCGCGCAGATTACGAGTATCTGAAGCAGGAAACCGACGCGCGCGGACGCAAGCTCGTGATCCACAAGCTGCCCGTGCCCGACCATCCCGTCTGCGTGACGGAAGAGGACATGGTGAATCTTCCCGCCGATATCGGCGAGGAGACGCGGACGGTTGGCGAACGCCTCGCCGCGAGCTATGTGAATTTTTACTTCACCAATGATGCAGTTCTCCTGCCGCAATTTGGCGGGGAGAATGCCGCTTCCGACGCGCGCGCGGTCGAGATCATGCGCGCGCTGTGCCCGGAGCGCAGGATAACGCCGATCCCGTCGCGAGAGATTCTGCTTGGCGGCGGCAACATCCACTGTGTGACGCAGCAGATACCGAAAGGAGTACGTAGATGAGCGAGATCACCGTTGCGGCGGTTCAGATGAAGATGTCGGCAAACCCTACCGAAAACATCGCGCATGCGGAAGCGCTAGTGCGTGAGGCGGCGAGGCAGGGCGCGCAGATCGTGCTGCTGCCGGAGCTGTTCGAGAGGCCGTATTTCTGTCAGGAGCGCAGATATGACTATCTCGACTTTGCGCTGCCCGTTTCAGAAGATCCGGCGGTTGCACACATGCAGAAAATTGCAGTGGAATTATCGCTTGTGATTCCCGTGAGTTTCTATGAACGGGAGGGAAACTGTCAATATAATTCCGTCGCGATGATCGACGCAGACGGGAGTTTGCTCGGCGTGTATCGCAAGACACACATTCCCGACGACCACTATTATCAGGAAAAGTTCTATTTTACGCCCGGCAACACGGGCTTTCGCGTGTTTGAGACGCGTTTTGGCAAGGTAGGCTGCGGCATCTGCTGGGATCAATGGTTCCCGGAAGCCGCACGGGCGATGGCGCTATTGGGCGCGGATCTCATCCTGTACCCAACCGCGATCGGTTCCGAACCGATACTGCTTACCGATAGCATGCCGCACTGGCGCAGGACGATGCAGGGGCACGCCGCCGCGAACGTCATCCCCGTAGTCGCCGCAAATCGCGTGGGGCTGGAGCGGGTCACGCCCTGTGCGGAAAACGGCGGGCAGGAGAGCGCGCTCGCGTTCTACGGCAGCTCGTTTCTCACCGACGCGACGGGCGAGATCGTAGCAGGAGCAGATCGTGCGAGCGAATGCATACTCACGGCGCGTTACGATTTTGCACGCATCCGGCAGGACCGGCGCAACTGGGGTATTTTTCGCGACCGCAGACCGGAGACATACGGTCTGCTCACACGATAAACAAGCCCAAAACGCGGACTATTATGTATGAATCAAATGAGGCTAATAAATCAATAATTTTTTGGCAAGAAAAATATATTATTTAGATTGCAAATCCAACGACAAATGGTATAATATATAAAACTTTGCAAGATGGATCACATCATCTTGCACTTTTTTACAGGAACAATGGCGTTCCGAAGTCCGTTGCCTCGTTTCAGACGATAGGCGCGGAGTATTCGGACGCCATTCTTGAAAAACTTTGGCTCGTGAAGAATCAAAACGCAGGATAACTTGCAAAAACTGCGAAATATGCAAGAAATATGCAGGATGCGTGGCAGAAACGAAACGGGTTACAACGTTATAAAGCAGTAAAAAATACGCAGGGGAGAAAACGGATTGGGGAACGGCCAAGCGGGCCGAAAAAAATCCGGCAGGGTGGAACATGAGACAGCAACAGCAGCAACAAAATCAGCAGCAAGTTCGACAGCAATGCAACGAGAACCAAGATTCGGCGGTTGCGCCGAATACCAAGCGTGCGGGGCAATCAGGGCGGACAATGACAAGCGCGACGCTCTGGAGACCGGAATTTGAGCATGATGCCTGTGGGACCGGCTTCATTGCACATACGAACGGATTGCGATCGCACGCGATCATCACAGACGCACTTGAAATTTTGGTACGCCTGGCACATCGCGGCGGAACGGGATCCGATCCCGACACTGGCGATGGCGCGGGCGTGCTTTTGCAGCTGCCGGACGCGTTTTTCCGCAAACAGACGGAGTTTGCGCTGCCCAAAGAGGGCGAATACGCTGTAGGCATGTTCTTTTTACCGCTGGATGCAGAGATTTGCCTTCTGGCGCAGTCCGAGATTGAAGCCATCGCAAAAGAAGAAGAATTTACGCTGCTTGGCTGGCGCACGGTGCCGACCAATCTGCACGCCTGCGGTTTTGGCGCATGGGCGAGCGTGCCCAGCGTAAAGCAACTGTTTCTGACTTGGAAAGAGGACGATCTGCCCGCGGATGTTCGCCTCTTCGTATTGAGAAAGCGGATTGAAAAGGCGATGAAGGAACAGGGCAGGGACGCGTATGTGCCGAGCCTTTCTTGTAAGACCATCGTCTACAAGGGCATGATGCAGGCCTGGCAGGTATCGGACTTTTACCCCGACCTGCTGGACGAAGACTTTGTCTCTGCCATCGCGCTGGTACACTCCCGCTATTCTACCAACACATTTCCAAACTGGGAGCGCGCGCAACCGTTTCGCATGGTCGCGCATAACGGAGAGATCAACACGCTCAAGGGTTGCGAACACGCGGTGCTCGCCGCGTCCGCCGCGATGGACGGCGGCAGACTGAAGAAGCGTTTTGCGGATATCTTGCCGATTCTGGATACGGACGGCAGCGATTCCACGAAGTTTGATAATCTATTGGAGTTTCTTGTCGTCGCGGGCAGGTCGCTTCCTCAGGCGCTGTTTATGATGATGCCGGGCCCGTGGTCGAAGGACCCGACGATGGACGAAAACCAGCGCGAGTTCTTCCGCTACGCCGCGTGCCTCATGACGCCCTGGGACGGCCCCGCCGCGATGTGCTTTACCGATGGCCGGCAGGTTGGCGCGGTGCTGGATCGAAACGGACTCAGACCCGCGCGCTGGGTGCTCACAAAGGACAATCTTCTCGTGCTTGCTTCCGAAAGCGGCGTGGTGGATATTCCGCCTTCGAAGGTCGTCCGCAGAGGGCGCCTGGGCCCGAACCAGATGCTTCTGCTAGATACCGAGACGGGCGTGCTACTCGAAGACCAGCAGATCAAAAACCAGTATCTCGACGGCCCCTGGAAGCAGTGGCTCAGTCAGCAGGTGATCGAGCTGGGAGAAGCGCATTACGAGCGCAAGAGCAAACCGGGCAAGAACCCGACGCAGCTGCAAAACATCTTCGGCTGGACGTATGAAGACCGCATGCTCACCGTGCTGCCGATCGCGCAGACCGGCCTTGACCCTATCGGGTCGATGGGTTACGACGCGCCAATCGCGGTGCTCTCCGAGCGTCCTCAACCGCTGTTCCATTATTTCAAGCAACTCTTCGCGCAGGTGACAAACCCGCCGATCGACGCGATTCAGGAAGAATGCGTGGTCGGAATGGATGTGTTCCTTGGCCCGAACGGAGACCCCACGCTGGATCAGCCGGACAATTGCCGCAAGATCCACTTGGCTTCGCCGATTTTGAGCACGAGCAATCTGGAACAGCTGCTCTCCGGCATTCCCGGATTTGGCGCGGCGCAGCTCGACATGGTGTTCGATCCCAAACTCGGGCTCGAAGCGGGGCTTGATACACTCTTTGCCGCGGCGGAGCAGGCGATTCGTCGCGGAAACTCGATCCTTGTGCTCACCGACCGGCTTGCGAGCGCGGATCGTGTGCCGATTCCTTCGCTGCTTGCGACGGCGGGCGTACATCACCACTTGATTCGCAAGGGCTTGCGCGGCGGTTGTTCACTGATTGTGGATAGCTATGAACCCAGAGAGGTGCACCACGTCGCCTGTCTCGTTGGCTACGGCGCAAAGGGAATCCATCTGCGCGGTGTGACCGAGGCGGTAGAGGCGCTCTACGACGAAGGGCATCTGGAAGGCGTTTCACTGGAAGAAGCGATGGAGCACGTCTATCACGGTTATGACCACGGCATCCTCAAGGTGATGAGTAAGATGGGCATCTCCTGCGTGGACGGCTACCACAACGCGCAGATCTTCGAGGCGCTGGGTCTTTCCGACGAGCTGGTCGACCGCTTCTTTACGGGAACGGTGACCCGCGTTGGCGGCATGTCGCTGGAAGACCTGGAGCGCGAAATTTTGCGCCATCATAAAGAAGTGCTGGAATCTTCAATCAACGAGCTGCCCTCCGGCGGCAGATTCCAATATAAGAAGGATGGCGAGCACCACCTCTACAACCCGCAGACGATTCATCTGTTGCAGACCGCGGTGCGTACGGGCGATTATTCGCTGTTTAAGGAATACATCAAGCACATGGAAGGCGAAGCGCCGGTTGCGCTGCGCAATCTGCTGGGCTTCACCAAATGCCAGCCGATCCCGATTGAGGAAGTCGAGCCTGTGGAAAAGATCGTCCGCCGCTTTAAGACGGGAGCCATGAGCTACGGCTCCATCAGCAAAGAGGCGCACGAGTGCATCGCGATGGCGATGAACCAACTTGGCGGCAAGAGCAACTCCGGCGAGGGCGGCGAGGCGCAGGAACGCTTTGGCACCGATCGCAACAGCGCGATCAAGCAGATCGCTTCCGGTCGCTTTGGTGTGACCGGGCCGTATCTTGCCTCCGCAAAAGAGATTCAAATCAAGATGGCGCAGGGCGCGAAACCCGGCGAGGGCGGACAGCTGCCCGCGGGAAAAGTTTATCCCAGCGTCGCGCGGACGCGTCACTCGACGCCCGGCGTGGGACTGATCTCGCCGCCTCCGCATCACGATATCTACTCGATCGAAGACTTGGCGCAGCTGATCTTCGACCTGAAAAACGCGAACCCGGACGCGCGCATCAACGTTAAGCTCGTCTCCGAGGCGGGCGTTGGCACCATCGCCGCGGGCGTTGCCAAGGGCGGCGCGGACGTGATCCTCATCTCCGGCTACGACGGCGGCACGGGAGCAAGCCCGCGCACGAGCATTCAGCACGCGGGGTTGCCCTGGGAACTGGGCTTAGCCGAAACGCACCAGACGCTGATCGCCAACGGCCTAAGAGGCAGAGTCCGCGTTGAGACGGACGGCAAACTCATGACCGGACGGGACATTGCCATCGCGGCGCTGCTGGGCGCGGAGGAATTCGGTTTCGCGACGCTGCCGCTGGTCTCCATCGGTTGCGTGATGATGCGCGTTTGCAATCTGGATACATGCCCGGTCGGCGTAGCGACGCAAAACCCCGCGCTGCGCGCGCGTTTCTCCGGCAAGCCGGAGTACGTGATCAACCTCATGCGCTTCCTCGCGCAAAACCTGCGCGAAAGCATGGCGGAGCTTGGCTTCCAGACCGTGGATCAGATGGTCGGCATGGCGGGACACCTCGCGCAGGTAAAACAATCGCCCAAGACGGACGGCGTTGATCTCAGCGAACTGATCCCCGGCGATCAACCGCTGCCCTGGCGCGATCTCAAGCCGGTCAAGGACGACCACAACCGTCTGTTCCACGACATGGTTCGCTCGCTCGTTGAGCAGGGCGACGCGCTGGTGAAGCGCCCGATCAGCAACACTGAGCGCGCGGTTGCCACGCGGGTTTCGGCCTTTATCAGCAAGGAATACGGCAGTTTGCCGGATGGCCGCGTACGATTCCAGTTTAACGGCACGGCGGGGCAGAGCTTCGGTGCGTTCGCGACGGCGGGCATTGAGCTGACCATTGAAGGCGACACCAACGACTACCTCGGCAAGGGACTCTGCGGTGCAAGGATCATCGTCAAAGCGCCGGAAGACGCGGGCTGGTCGAACAAGGATAATCTGCTTACCGGAAACGTTGCGCTCTTTGGCGCCACGGACGGCGAGCTGTATCTGGCGGGCCGCGCGGGCGAGCGCTTCTGCGTACGCAACAGCGGCGCGCTCGCGGTTTGCGAGGGCGTTGGCGACCACGGCTGCGAATATATGACCGGCGGAACCGCCGTGATATTAGGCCCGGTCGGGAGGAATTTTGCCAGCGGCATGAGCGGCGGCATCGCCTACGTGCTGGACGACGGCAACCTGGAACGCATGGTGAACCGCAAGCTCGTCGCACTCTATCCGCTCGACGCGCTCGACCTCGTGATGCTGCACAAGCACCTGACCAACCACGTGAAATACACCGGCTCGAAGATTGCCTCGCGCATTCTCGATAAATGGCCGACGACGCACGCTAAGTTTGTCAAGGTGTTGCCGCACGATTACCGCGAGATGCTGGATGCGATGGACGTTGCCGAGCGCGAAGGACTGGAAGGCGACGAGATGCTGGAGCGCGCGTTCCTGCTCAAAACGGGCAAGGGACTGGAAGCCGCCAAAGAGGCGCTGCGCGGCAAGCCGGAATTGCCGATCTGATGGAATTGAGCAGATTGGGTTACGGCGGAGTCGAGCGGAAGGAGAAAGAGAAGAATGGGAAAACTCACCGGTTTTTTAGAATATAATCGCAAGACGGCGGAGGAATGCTGCGCACAGGAACGTATCCAGAACTGGGACGCGTTCCACCCCGCGCAAACCGCGGAAGAGATCGCGTTTCAGGCAGCCAGATGCATGAACTGCGGCGTACCGTTTTGCCACGCGGGCGTGAGTTGGCGGGGCATCGGCTCCGGCTGCACGCTGGGGAACCTGATTCCCGAGTGGAATCATCTGGTGTTTAAGGGACATTATGAGGAAGCGTTTCGCAGGCTGGAGAAGACCAACTTGCTGCATGAGTGCACCTCGCGCGTTTGTCCCGCGCTCTGCGAAGGAGCCTGCACCTGCGGTATGAACGGGGAACCGGTCGCAATTCGTGAAGTCGAGCGGTTTTTGAGCGACATGGCTTGGGAGAAAGGCTGGGTAGTATCCAGACCGCCGAAAGAGCGCGTGGAGAAAAGCGTCGCGGTCATCGGCTCCGGCCCTGCGGGTCTCACCGCCGCGCATATCCTCAACCAAAGCGGAATCAACGTGACGGTGTATGAAAAATCGGAGGAGCCGGGCGGACTATTGATGTTCGGCATTCCGAATATGAAGCTGCCGAAGGAGCGCGTGCGCCAGCGGGTAGAGATACTCAAGCAGGAAGGTATTACGTTTGTCTGCAACACGGACGTAGGGCGCGATCTGCCGGTCTCCGAGTTGGACAAGTTTGACGCGGTCGTGCTCTGCGGCGGCGCAGGTCAACCGCGCGATCTCTCGGTGACAGGCCGCAATCTGCCGGGTGTACGCTTTGCTGTGCCTTTCCTAGCGGATGCGACGCGGCGCGTGCTCGCCGGAGAGACGGAGGATAAACCGCTCGTAGGTAGAAAAGTGGTCGTCATCGGCGGCGGAGACACAGGCAACGACTGCGTCGCGACCAGCATCCGCCTCGGCGCGAACTCGGTTATCCAGCTGGAGATCATGCCACCCGCGCCGGAGACGCGCGCGCTGGACAATCCCTGGCCGCGCTGGCCGATCGTGCTCAAGACCGACTACGGTCAACAGGAGGCGATCTGGCTCTTTGGCAGAGACCCGAGAACGTTTGAGATCACGGCGGTTTCCATCATCGGCAACGAGGAAAGCGGAGTCACCGGCATTGAGACCGCGCAGGTAGAGTGGGTAATGACGGAGCGCGGACGCGTTCCGAAACAGATTGAATCCACCATCCGTAAACAGGCGGCGACGGATGTATTGATCGCCATGGGATTTGTCGGCGCGGAGACGTATCTGCCGAGCGCGCTGAACCTTACGCTGGATAAAACGGCCTACGCAACCTCGCGTCCGGGCGTCTTTGCCGCGGGAGACATGCGCACGGGCCAAAGTCTGGTTGTTCGCGCGAGCGCGGACGCCGTGCATGCCGCGGAGGAAGTCATACGTTACCTTGGTGCGCAGTAAACTGATAGTTTTGCAAATCGAATCATTATGCGCTCAAAGACCCGGTTTTCTGCCGGGTCTTCATTTTGTCATTTTTCAGCAATCACGCATGGAATCGGTAATAGAATAACTAAACCAAACTAAATAACCAATATTTTTTGTCAAAACCTGTCACGAAGCGCACATTTCGATTGTCTATTATGGTAGAGAAAAGGAAACAATCCTGATTGAAACAAGAAAACCTGCGAACAAATATGAGTGCTTTTGTATGGACTGTTGGTTTGATGGAACCCGCTACATCGAAAGACGCTTTGTTTCCCGTCGTGAAAAATGGTATGATGCTTGTGATCGGCTCATCGCCAGTGCATGACACCGATACGCTTTTTCACGAGGCGGAGACAATCCATGCAAGAGAAACTATCGGAATTGTTCGTTCAGCAATACCAGGCGTTGCTTGTGGTTGCGTTTCAATTGGCGCGAAACGAAGAAGACGCGCTGGATTTGATGCAGGATTTGGCGGAGACGATCGCAAGAAACGACCGCCCTGCGAGCAGCGTTGAGCACCCGATGGCGTTCTTTCGCAAGTGCCTCCGAAATGCGCGTATCAATGCGCTGAAGAAGGCGGAGCGCGAGATTCCGTCTGAGCCGGAGATGTTCTCCCAGATTCCCGGCGGAGATTCCGTTGAGGAAAGCGTGGTTGGCGGGGCCGCGATGGAGTGGCTCAAGAAGGAACTCGCGAGCTATCCGCCCGAAATGCGCGAGGCGTTCTATCTCTATTTCTTTGACGGCTACTCGCTGGACGAAGTGGCTAAGATGCTGAACATCAACAAAAACACGCTAAGCCAACGGTTTGTGCGCATTCGTGGCAAGCTCGTGAAGAAAGCCGCGGATCAATCGCTCTTCTTCGCGCTGATGGTACTGTTCCTGCTGAAACCGAGGTGACGACGTTTGAAACAACGGATGAGTCAACAAAAAACAGATGCACTGATTCGAGACCGGCTCTATCTGGTGGACGATCTGTTTGTGCGCTCGGAAACAGAAGCAAAAACGCTTGCGGCGCAATGCACGATCTCTGCGCGTACGCTCGTCATGTGGGCGGAAGCAAAGTCCGATTTGCCGGAGGAGTCCTGGGCGGGATTTTACAACGCGCTGGATGCGGCGGATCAGCGGGCAATCGGTAGTTGGCGCAATCGATGGAAGGAAATATGGCACTCTGTGCGGAAGCACCGCAGAGTTGCGGTCACCAGTCTTATCCTCATGATGATCCTTGCGTTCTTTACGCTGGTTCCGACGGGACGTGCGATTGCAAACGAGATATTCGACTATTTTGCGCAAGTGATTGGCATGCAGCTGGAGATTTCGAAGACGGATCATCAACAGACCAGCGAGAAAGACACTTATCAAACGCCGGAAGCGCTCCCGGATGAGGCGAAGGCTGCGCTCGATTCCGGCGAAGAACTCAAGATCGTCAGCGATCCGGTCTATTATGACAGCGTCGCCGATTTTGAAGCGGTGTCCGGGCTAGACGCCTTTACGCTTAACAACGACCAGTTGACCTGCACCTCCGTGATGGAAACCGACCATATGTTTGCGGGGAAAATGCTGCAAACCACCTATCAGATGCCGGACGGAAAGAATCTATACGTCATGGAGCAATGGCTGACGGGGGAAGGACAAAACACCAGCACCGGCGGAACTTTTAAAGAGAAGCAAGTGCTGAGCGGAAAGACGATGTACTATACCGATGATGCGGAAAATGGCATGTTTGACGGAATCGTACTGTTGGACAACTCTGTTTTACAGATCACGGCGGATGCCGATGTGGACATAAACTTCATCTGGCAATTGTTCCAATAACGCAATTGAAACACAAAAAAACGCGATGTACCAGCACCGCGTTTTTTTGTGTTATTTACTGTATGATTAGCTGATTGTGTAGTTGCGCGTTCTGCTCGCAGAAGAGGAAACGCTGCCCGTTGCGCTCGCTACGATACGATAGCTGCCCGCGGAAAGGGTAACGGATTTGCTGACGTAAGCGCTCGTGCCCGTTGAGGTACTGCTACCGGAAGAGACGAGCGTCAGTGTGGTACCGACGACGCGGTAGAGACGATAGCTCACCGTAATGGTTTCCGATACGCTGGACGAAGCGGATGCCCAGGCAAGATACGTGCTTCCGCCGCTGCTCGAAAGGCCGCAATTGACTGATAGAGTGGATTCGATTGCGTCGGGGCTGACATCGTCCGAATCCGGCGCAAGCGCAAACGTGCTGCCGGAGAAAGCGAGGCAGAACAGGAACAGAAGCGAAGAGAACAGTTTTTTCTTCATGAAAATCATCTCCAATCTAAATTTTCGAGTAGTTGTTCTTATACTACTATTGTTTTGCAGAAATATGACATAGATATTTTGAACGAAAAAAGCTCGTTTTAGCTAAAATGGAGGCTTTTTCTACAGCACGCGTGAAAAATCTCGATTGCAGGAAGTTGATCGATATAAATCAAAGACATGTTTGCTCAATCGGCGTCCGGCAACAACTGAACCGGCTCATACAGCACGTGAAATCTTGGTGTGACATCCATCGGCTGGTGATAATGCCCACAGAACCAATGCGAATAGGAACAGCGATCATAGACACGCTGTAAAAAGTCTGTCAGTTCGTTGACGGGATAGGTATCGTTTCGCAAAATGACGGCGATCTCGCTTTGCAGGTTTGTTGGCGCGCAATGCGTTAAGATATAGTCGACCTGAAAGTCGTACTCCGCAAGCTTTTGCCAGCCCTCTTCCAACTCCTGCGCGGAAGGTACCTCTTGCTCCCACCAGGAATAATGCTTGATGCGAAAAAACTTGTTCTGAAAGCTGAGCTCGCGATACAAAACGTCAAACACTGGATCCGCAGGATCGAGTATGCCATTTTGAGTGTCGTGACAAGCGGCCCCGCCCATCGTAAAAAACGTCTTTCCCTCGATGGTATAGACTTGTCCGCGCATGAGATGCAGCACGTTGTTGCGAATGACCTGAACGCTGCCACCGTTCCATCTGATCACCGAAAACTCTGCAAGCATATCGTAGTTTTCATGATTTCCATCCAGAAATAGAACCGTAAAAGGTAGTTTTGCAAGTCGATTGAGTTCGGCGGCTTGGCGCGGACTATCCGACCAGATTCCGCCGAAATCACCACAGATGATCACGAAATCCTGACGTGTTGGTCGATATCGCTTCACGCCGGGAAGCGGTTTGTAGAGCCGGGAAAAATCCGCGTGCGTATCGCCTGTGATCCATATCATTTACTTTCATTCCTCCGGTTTGCGATAGTGATAGCATAAAAGAATCAGCGTGGTTATTTTTGAAAAATAGTTGCAACGAGGAATTCCGGTTTTGACAAGGCCCCGCGCAGCTGGTTTACATCGTTGCGCGGGGCGATTTTCGTCAGAGCAAAGCTCAGTCAAACTGATAGGGGTTGAAGTCGTTGAGCGCGAGGACAAACCATGCAGTCGGCGCAATGTGCGCGTCGGTCGAATACACCCAGGGTTCACCCGTAAAGAGATCGAATCCAGTGGAAAGATTCAGTACGGTAGCTGCGGGGAACAACCCGCTTTCCAACTGAATGGATACGAGCGCGTCGAGCGCTGCTTTTGCGTCGCCTGTATTCCCTAGCTCGCGCTCCATCAGCGCGGTGTAAGCCGTACCCTCCGCCCACCAACCGCCGTTTTTGTTGCTTTCGCAGAAGGGATAGCCGCCTTCCGGCAAACGCATTTTGGTAACGCGGCCAAGCGCCGCCTCATACGGTGAAAAGTCCTCATCCAGCGCAAGAGCCGCCCAAACCTGCGCATCCAGCACGATGTTGGTTTTGCTAGGCGTTACGCCGTCCGATTCCGTTCCCGTGTAAAAAACGCCGTTTGTTGCGTCATACAATGAGGTGATAAAGGCTTTTGCGCTGGCGGCGGCTAGGGAGTACTTTTCTGCTCCCGTCAACCGGTAGAGCTCCGAAAACGCGGAGTATGCGTCAATGTTATGCTCAATGGACTTATAGGTTAGCGGATAGACAACCGGAGGTTTGCCCTCGGTCCAGCCATCGAAACCCGCCGTGAATCCTACTGTTTCATCAGAGCAGTTTTTGATCACCCAGTCCATCAGCGACTCCGCCGTATGAAGATAAATATCGTTTGGCGCAATGCGATTGTATTGCAAGAGCGCGAGTGCTACATAGGATGTGTTGCCCGTATTACTACCGACCTGATAACGATCTTCAAACCAACTGCCTGTATCGCTCAGAGAAAAATCATACCAGCCGGGCAGGCGAGCGCCGCTTTCCCAGCCGGATAGCGCTTGGATATTGCCTGCGGCATACGCGTTTCTAACGCGCGTGATCCCTTGACGATCCTGCTGCACCGCATAGACAAACGCGTCTAGAATCTGCGCGGATTGCTCCAGATTCCCTTCGGAGAGAAAAGCCATCGCAACGAGCGCATTGTCGTAGGAAAAAGCGGCGTTCTTGATATAGATATTCTCCGTATCGTATGATGCGAGCAATACCGGCGCTTCCTGCGCGGAGAGGATGTTACCCGTAAAGCGGATTTCGTCGAGAAAGAATACGTTTTGTGCCGTGCCGGACTTCGTTCCGCTGCAAACAAAACCGAATCCGCAGCAGATATAGCTCAAGTCCAGACCGCTCAGGTCGATTTCATACGCTGTCCATTCCGTCGAGAGGGTGACGAAGCCGAGCGATTGTTTCTTTGCGCTGTCCGGATAGGGGACAAGCGGCGTACCCCATTCGCCATCGTAGCCGAATCCCAGCGTGAAAAACTCAATAACCTCTGCGCCTGTTTCACCTCTGGCATAAAACTGAAGGGTATCTGCGCCGCTGAGATCGAGTCCTGCGTTGTCCAGCTTGCCGTCGTTGAGGCGCGGTTGCGTCTCTCCTGCAGGCAGGTATCCGTTGAGAAACATCCAGCCACCCCAATCCTTACCGGAGGTGTCGATTTGACAGCGGATGCAGCTCTTACCTGCGAATGCGTTATCGGTCCAGTTTTCATCCATGTTCTTCACGAGGCTTTCGTTGTTGCCCCAAATCTTCGCCTTTTGCGTGAAGTTATTCTGCGTTTCGGCGTAGTCCTGATACACATATACATCGCTTTGATAGGACAAAAGCCGATTGGAGAGCGCGTTGACTGCGTTTGATTTTGCTGTGTCGTATTCGCTATAGGTAGGGATTGGTGTTGGCGAAGGAGCAACGGTCGCCTCCGCGACAGGGGACGCTGTTTCGACCGGAGCAGATGTTTTTGTATTCTGTTGAGGCTCTTGCGGGGCTGCACAGGAGACGAGCATGCCGCAGAGCAGCACAGCAAGAATGGATAGACTAAGCGTACGTTTCATACCATTCATCTCCGTTTCATTTCAAAATTCGTTTGATCATTTCCTGCAATTCGTCTCCGAGTTCGCGCTCCGGCTCGCCGCCCTCGCGTGCGGGCCGATCGCACAGGAGCTGATAGCCTTCAGGCGCGCGCCAGTCCGACGCACCGTATAGATCGATAAACAGTTGATCCGTTCTGATCCCGAACGGGCCGGACTTGACCTCGTAAACATCGATCGGATGTCCGGTTTCCGCGGAGAGGTTGGAGCCGATCCGCCGGATATCGGGCGCTTGATCGAGTCCTTGTACTCGGAGATTTTCGATGTAGACGCGCTCTTCGTGAAAACCCGATACATGGATCGGGGACTGCATGGAGTATCCGTAGTCGCTGCGTTTTGTTTCACGATTCATAATGATTCCTCATAACGGTGCGCTCGTCAGAACAGCGGCGCGATGATCGGAAGAATGACGCAAGCGCCCATGATGACGCAGGAGACGATGAAGCAAACGAAGTTTACGCGGCAAATCTTCTTTACTCGCGCCTCGTCATCCGCATGTCTCTTGAGCGTGTTGAGTGCGTATGCGCCAATTCCCCAGAAAACGCCGCCGAGCGCGAACGCAATGAACCCGCCCGGGCCGACGGACGGATCACCAATCATGGTAAACGATGCCATTACGAGAATAACGCCGATAATGATGTTGACGATCGCGTACCCTTTTTGACCTTTGGTTTTCATGTTGCTGTACCTCCTTGATTTGATGGATACAGCATAACATTGAGGGTAAGGCGCATTTTTCAAGAAAGTTGCAGTGGATCAAGCATGCTGCTTGTAAACCATTTGAATTCTGCACGATACAATGCCAAATAATTTTATCGAAAGAATTCAAGAATGGCGTCTAATTTTGTTTTACGTTTTTTAGGAGATTGGTGTTGTGGGGCGGTGGCAGTAGGCGATGTATTTGGTTTTGCAACGATTGGCGGAGGTGAGGTAGCGGCAGGCGCCGATGAGGCGGACGGCCACTCGCATTTTTTCAAATTCAGTCGGGTGTTATTCTCGTCAGAGTTAAAAAAATACCGTCTTTCTCCTAACTCATAGCTATATCCGAGCTGATAAAGACTGTATTCTTTCACTTTGTTACCCGCATGGTTTTCCAACAGCACCATGCGCCCGTCATCACGAAGTGCCGCTGTCGAAACAGAACTGTTGGTGGGTTGAAGCACTTCCAGCACATGCTTTTGCTGCACAACGTCCCATATATAAACTGTGCTGTCCATCGTACTCGGGTTTGTGCAACTGTATAAAATGAGTCCTCGTTTTTCGTCGACGTCAAGGATTTGAAATTGATCTCCTTCAAGAGCCGTGAAACACTCGTATTCTGTATCGGTTTGAAAACGAAACACCCCCCTTACCCAGATCAGAGCTGCTGGATAACCCTCAAAATTCGGCTGAATATGAAGAGAATGCCGCGCCCGATCTGTCGGGGTAATACAAACGACAGCGCCGGAGGATAATTCAAAAACAGCAAGTGCGCCGGGAATCCCGTTCCAAGACGCGTTGTCCAACACAACATAGCGCATATCTTTAGAGAATCGTGCGCTGGGACGGAAATACGACGGGGTAAAGCTTGCAAGATGATAGAACTCGTTGCTTGGAACATCCAGAACATAGATACCGGAACCTAATGGGGCGCGAATGCTCCCGATTTTTTGCATGCTGTTACCGACAGGGCCGTCGCCCTGACCGCAGATTAAAAGTAGCTTGCCATCCGGGCTGACGTTTTGGTCTTGAATTTTTGATTTGTCATCAAGAATCCAGCCGGAGTGCGCGATCCTCCTTACGACTTCGGGAGGAAGAGCGGGATTTGCCAAACCGAACAAACTCAAATCTGCAAAGGAAGAAGGGGAATTGTCTTCACGAAGCGTAATACTGCTGGTCTTTAACGCCGCTATGCAGACCTGTCGAACGCCCGCCATGATATCCAGCATATCCGTCATGTGTTGCTGAATCGCACTTCCGCTAAACCTTGGAATACCCTCAGACTCACGAAATACACGAAGTGTGCCTGCGCTATCACCAAACGAACAATACCGATCAAATTGCGCCGAGAGTGATTGAAGCAATTGTTCCTGTCGCATGATCTCCTGATGACTTTCTACCTTCGAAAGCTGCCATTGGGCTTGATTTTCCGTCGCAATCTTCGGTAAAACACGGTATTGCCAGAATTCGTCTTGGTCCTCAGCTTCTGACTTTCGAATACCAACGCATCCAAGGCCATCTTCATCAATGAAGATGTCGTTCTTACGAGCGTCAATCCGATAAGTTCGGAGGTGCTTACCACTCTGGATATTCCACTCGGCTATCGATCGATGATCTTGCATCCACAATCTCGACTGCCCGTGAATACGCAGTACAATTCTGCCCGCATCGCTTTTAAAAGCTTGGATGCTGTCGTTCATTGGGAAAACGGGATGTCCGGATCGATCGCATCGATACCACCTTCCATCGACTGAAACGGACGGGATCAATCGCAAACCATCCGTAAAACAAGAAAGATAGAGCTGAGGTGTTTCGATTGCGTTGTCGTTGTCGTAAGGAATGTGCAATTGTTGTTGGATCGAGACCTCATCCGCCTCCATGAGCTCCGCTTCCTGCGTATAATCGAGCATTGTACCTGTTTCAAAATCCCACAGCTCCGTTGTTGGCGGCCCGTGACCGATTCCGCTTGAACGCATGCGATAGGCGTAACGATGCTGCTTTCCTCTAAACGAAAAAGGCCCATACATGCTGTACATGATCGGCTTACCCTTTAGGAATGCCTTTTCGATCCGCGCATGTAATAAATCGTAATAAACAAAATGATCGGGTGTGGTAATGATAGAAACTTCTGCATCCGGACTCAGAGCGATGTCGTTTACAAATCCGAATTCTTTCTGAATATTCTCAAAATAGTTTTTACTTAGACAATCGCCGGAATCCGCATCGTAAATAAAAAGTGCACATTCACGATTGCGTCCACGTTGTGCATCTTGTGATACATCGACGCTTAGGTAAAGTTTTCCGCGCCAAAGAACAGATGTCTTAACTCTTGCATCGATGCTGTGTTCACGCTTTTTTTGAACAGGATGTTTCGCCTGATCGGCAAACAGAGGCTCGAAGCAAGCGATTTTTCCTGCTTCTGTCATAAAAGCGGAGAGCGCTTTTTTGCCGTTCTCCGATTCCGAATAGTAAGAGTTGCCAAGCTGTACCCTTAGATAAGCGTCCTCATCCGTCAACAATCCGGAACGCCAGCGATACAGACTACTGTTAAAAAGCGCATCGAAATGAGACTGTGATAATTGCAGCGCCCTCTCCCAAAATTTCTCCGCTTCCTCCGGTTTTCCCAAGTCGAGCATGCTCAACGCGCGGTTATTCAGTGAGTCCGCCGTGTCGGCGGCGGACTGGCTCGCTTCACGCGGATAGTCCTTTCCCGTAACCATGCGATAGATCGCGCGGAGTTCCGCGATGACCAGGCCAAAGTCGCGCGGGCGATCGTCCGGCCTTGCGGCAAGACAACGCTCTAACATATTTGCCATCGCCGCTGGAACGGGAACCTTTGCATCCGCAAAATATTTACGGCAGCTCATTCCCGCGACGACACCGTTTGCCCAGGGATGCGAGCCTCGATACATCTCCATGACGGACGCCGCCCAGCTGTAGAGATCGGTTTGCAGGGTTAACGGCTTTTCGTCCATCTGCTCCGCCGAACAGTAAGCGGGAGTACCCTTAAAGCAGGAGCCCTTCGTGCTGTCCGTTGGATTCCCTTGCATGGGTTGTGTCACGGCCTTGGTGAGGCCAAAGTCGGAAACCTTGACTTCGCCGCTTTTTGATAGTAGCACGTTGCCCGGCTTGACATCCCGATGGATCAGTTTTTGCGGATTGCCGGAGTCGTCTCGGGATTCATGCGCATAATATAGCCCGCGCGCGAATTGAATCGCGATGTCTAAAATGCGCTCTTGCACCAAATCGGGATGGTTTTCAGAATTTTCATAAAGAGTTCCGCTGTTAATTGCGTGCGCAAGGTCGCCGCCGTCCATCCATTCCGAAAAAATCGTTGGAATACCGTCGATCAGACGGACATAGAAGCAGCTCACGATATTCGGGTGTAAGCCGAGCGTAATCCAGGTATCGCACTCGCGAATGAAGTTTTGCTTGCTCTCTTCGCCGGAAAAATATTCCGCGCGGGGTCGCTTCATCGCGAGGTCAACATTCCAGAGCGTGTGATGCACGCGCCAGACGCGACCCATGCCACCGCTTTCGATAGCGTCGCTCTCCACCCGGTATGTATCGAGGATGGTAACGCCTTTTTTGTAACAGATGTCTTCTGCGGCGGCATCGGACGCGAAAGAACCATCGGCGGTTGAGAGCGCATCCTGATCCCAAATCGTCGTACCGCCGTTCGCTTTCGATTTTTCGGTATCGTATATCGTTTCGTTGTTCATACAAGACGGCTCCTGACAAGAAATTTTACCCCGGAGTAGCGGGAGAGAGGCGAAGCACGCATAACGTTCTTTTTGGAAGACTTCGGTTTATGCGGGATCTTTTAGCAGATCTTCCATCTCTTCCTTGGTGAGTTTGTTCTTGGCCATCAGCGCGGCGACGAGGCGATCGATACGCGCTTTGTTTTCTGAGATGATTTGGATGGTCTGTGTCATTTCGACGCCTATGATTTCGCTGACGCGGCGCGATATCTTTTCCGCCATCGGCCCGCGCTGTGCTTCCTCCGGCGAGAGAACGGCGAGGCCGAATTCCGCATCCATGCCGTAATTGCAAAGCATGGCGCGAGCAACGCGAGTTGCGGACTCCAAATCGCCTGAAGCGCCGGTGGAGACGCCATCTTTTTCGCCGTAATAGACGATCTCCGCCGCGCGCCCGCCGAGAGAGGTGCGAATGCGGCCGATCAATTGCTCTCGCGTTTGCAGCGGCCCCATATCTTCGCCGGAGTGCTCCATATATCCGCCATGGCTGCCGCGGGCGACGATGGTGAGATACGCCGGCGTGTTGCCGCCGAGGTAACAGAGCAGCGCGTGGCCCGATTCATGCCGCGCAACACGCTCCAGATATTCATACCCCCAGTCTTTCTTTTCACCATGCCGCGTGAGCTCATATGCTTCGTCCAGTATAGCGTCATCCAGAGGCTGATTCTGTTTAACCGCCATACGGTTGGCTAGCTCTAAAACGGCGGCGAGGTTTGCGGGACTCAACCCGGTCGAACGGGAAGCAAGCCGTACGATCATTTCGTTTGAAACGGTATTCGTCGTATTCTTCTTGAGCATCATGCGCAAAAACTGCTCGCGTTCTTCGGTATTCGGTAGATCGACGAGTATCTTTCGATCGAATCTGCGCGCGAGTGCGGGATCGATAACACCCAAACCGCCCTGACCTTCCTCCACGTCGAAGTTGGTTGCGGCGAGCACAAACACAGGACGTTTCGGGTCAACGGAGAAACCGTCGATCTCCGTGAGCAGTGCGTTGAGCGCCATCTCCTCACCGTGACTCGCGTTGCTTTCGCCACGCTTCCTGCCGACCGCGTCGATTTCGTCGATGAAGATGATCGCCGGGGCATAACGGCGCGCGCGCTTGAACAGCTCCCGTACGGATTCCGGGCCGCTACCCTGATACTTTGTGACGAATGCGCTCGCGACGGCGGGGATGAAGGCAACGTCGCTTTCGCCTGCCATCGCTTTGGCGAGCATCGTCTTTCCGGTACCCGGAGGGCCGTAGAGGAGAACGCCTTTCGGTGGCTTCAGACCTTGCGCCGTGAATTTCTTTGGGTTTTTCAGGTAATCGGTGAAAAATTTCAGCTCTTCCTTGGCGTCGCATGCGCCGATGACGTCCGCAAAACGGATGTTTGGCTTCTCCACATCGTCCAGCACGGAGCCGGTATCGTCCGCGGCCAGCGCGTGCTTGAGCGAAAAATCTCTCAGGCGAATCGTGATATCTGCATTGTCTTCACTCAGTTTCGGCGCGGTTTCAAAAAAGAGAACTTTGCGCTCGCTCGCCAAATGCGCTGCGGCGTTTTGCATATATAGTTCGCGGCAGATTTGGGAGAGCATATCATCAAAAACGGAAAAATCATCGCTTGCTTGCGGCAGTTTTCCGCGCGCTCCGGCACGAATATAGCTCATCTCCAACTCCGAGTCGATCGGAAATACTTCTGTTTCCAGCAAGTAGACCGGCAAGTCCGGCAATCGTTCGCGCAGAGAGCGAAGCAAGCGGTTACCGTCCTGCAACATGCTCGCAGCCATCGGCTGAAAGTCAAACGCACCGGCGGATTTGACTAAGTAATCCATTCCTTCCGCGACCGTCTGCGCAGCGTCAAGCGGATTCAAGTTGATGCTGCGACCGGCAATATCGAGCAGCACCAACCGGATATCCTTATCTCCTGCGATATGCAGCGCTTCCCCAACATTCTGCGTGTCGTAAATGACGTAACCTGCCAACTTGTTTCGGCAGCGTGCGGCAAAGAGCGGACTGCCATAGATCAGCACCTCCGGTTTCTCCGCATTGAAAAACAGCTGGCGAACTTCTTGCGGCAGAGCCTCGGTCTCTACCGTGAAGCGGATGCGCTTCACACCGGAGAGCGCAGAGAGGAAACTATCCTCGTCAAACAACCGGCAGACCTTGAATACTTCGTTCTTAAAGAACAGCTCGGTCTGCGCGCGCAGGGTTCTTGCGTCCGCCTGACCACCTTCGGCAAATAGAAGCGAGGTTGAAACCAGCGCTTCGGCTTCGGCATGGATGCCGTATTGCTTTTCCAGTAAGCCGCAAAAGCGGTTCATCTCGCCGCAACTGATCTTTTCAAGGTGATGCGCCTGCAGATGGTTGAACAGCAGCGGCCAACCCGTTGCCATTCGGCTCGTAATCGCGGCGGGGAAGAAGGGCTGACCGGTTTGCGGGTTCTTCTCCGTTTCCAGCGCATTGATGAGCGTCTTACGAGGAACGCCTGCCGCGCTCTGCTTCGCGTCTCCTTCATAGAGCGAACGCCCGGCGTTGCTGGTGAATATGATGATGGTGTCTTTAAAGGAGACCTCTTCGTCGAGAAAACGATCGCTCAGCCGTCCCGCGTCGAGTACCTGCAAAAACAGCTGTATGGTATTGAGATGCGCTTTTTCGATTTCGTCAAAGAGGAGAATGCTGTGCGGGTTTGTTTTGACGAACCCCGTCAGCGTGCCCGGCTTTGCGCCCTGATAGCTGCGCTCAAATCCGACCAGTCCCATATACGCCTGATGATCCGCATAGCTCGACATATCGAAGCGTTTATAAGGGATATCCAGCGCTTCCGCCGCCTGTTCGGCAAGAAACGTTTTGCCGACACCCGGAGGGCCGGCAAAGACGAAGATTGCGCGCGGGCGTTTGCGCTTTTCGTCCGATGCCGCGAGCATTTCCGCAGCGAACATACCCTCTGCAAACGCATGCACGACATGATCCTGCCCGTGCACGGTAGAGAGAAGCTTCGCGCGCATATGGCGAATACGACAGGTGAGCTCCGGTAAAAACGCAAGGCTCATCTCTTCCGCCTTTTTCGCAGGATCGCATGCCGCGTTTCCTTCCGCATTCTCTTTTGCTTGTTTCAGAGGACAGATTTGCAAAATCGTGTCCGTCGGCTTTTCGAGAATGGAGGAAAGCAAATCCTGTGCCCAGAGATCGCTCATACCGCGCGCCTGCGCGAGGCCGACCGCAACCGTGAGTCGCTCGGAAATGACATCGTCGCCGCTTGGAGTGGCGCCGCTGAGAAGCAGCGCCCGCAGCAGCGAGCGAGTACGACCGGTATCGATTCCGGTGAGCGTAAACTTCTGTTTGACCGCCTCGATATCCGCGTTGAGTTCCTTCATATGGCGTGAGCCGGGTGCAAAAGCATCCGCCTGCACCTCGGCGAGCTTTAACAGCCCGAGAAAGACAAACTCAACCGTCGGGTTACCCTTGTACTTTGCAGCGTATGCTTCCGCCTGCGCGCGCATCATGACATATTTGAGCGATGCAGAGAGTTCCATGTTTACCTCCGTGTGATTGATTACTGATATGCACTCATCGAAATCTGAATAGTGGGTTACGGGAGAATATATTGATAGACCAGCCGATAGTTCCGTTTTTTACAGACGACGATATCCGTGTTCCAGAGCGGAGTTATCCCCTCGAACACATCCTGAAATAGAAAACCACCGATATCGACGCCGTTCTTCGTATTTTGCAGGCGATATCCGCCGGGCAGGGCCATCTTTAGTTCGTGATTTATTTGAATCGTCGGATCGTTAAGATTGATGATAGCGGGCCCGCTCCAGGTATCTTTGGTATATTCCAGACGACCGTCTTCATGAAACGTTACATGCAATTCTTCATCGAGCGGCTCTTTATCCGTGCGAGAGTCCGTCGTTAACCGTTCGATTGAAAAATACAACTCGTCTGAGACAGTGTTATATACGTTCAATGAATAAGAATAGTCCATTTCAAAATAAGTATCCTGCGCCCAAGTCATTTTGGTATGCGTATATACATGCAGCGAGGATGATCCTTCCGCGGCGTATAACAAGCGTTCCGGGCTGGAATGTTCCTGTGTTTCACCGCGCTTAGGCAGCGGAGTAGGGGCGTCGCTTGTGGGCAGAACCGTTATCAGCTTGCCGCGTTTGAAATACGCGCCGAGTTTGGTCCAGAGCACCAGCGAAGGTGCGTGTTGCTGAAGCGTGCTGTCGAGTCTGCTTTGATCCAGCAAATGGAAGGCGCCGATGATATCCCCTTGATCAAAAAGCGTTTGCGCAAGGCGATAGTTTTCATCGCACTTGGATAACGCGCTGCTTCGCGCAAAATGGCTTGCAATCTTGGAGAGTTCGTAGACGGGCAAAAGCGAAAGGCTTGGGCGCTTGATCCATACCTCGCGCTTTAGGCTCTTGATGAGTATAAGCCCGTCATCCGTAAACGCATTAATATCGTCATAATAGACGTCATCTTCATAGTCCCGATCGGAAATGAAGGTCAATAGTGAGCGCCCGTTTTCCGTATCAAAGAAACGAACATCTTCGCCCGTACAGGCGATTATGGTGCCGCATGTATCTACAAAGCGAGGAGCGCCCAAGTAACCATCTTCCCAGCCAAACTGTCTGGACTGACCGCTTACCAGATCGAGAACGGTGTAGCCTTTCCCTTTCGGATGAGAAAAGACAGCTTTGCGACCGCCTAAGGAAAAATCATTCCCCTGGAATGAGTCAGTAGTTAAATCAAAGCGCACTTCCCCCGTTTCGCAGTCGATGAGCAAGAACCGATCATGATCTTGCAGCATCGCATGTCCGCCTGCCGTAAAACGGTAATCTTGATAACAACGGTTTTCAGGCGCAGAATAGCACCAAAGTGTATTACCTGTTTTTGCATCTAGACAAGCGCCGTCTTTGTTCAGAAAATATCGGCCATCCGGACTCAGCATGGATAAGATCCGATTTGCTTTTGCGCTTTTTGGAAATGAATGAACCCTGCCCTTCGGTAAAACCTCATGAACGAATGTGTTTGAAGAAGGTCTCGAACCGGAACTGCCAAGAGAAAGCTGCTGCATGAGCGAGCGCTCAAGCGATTCAAGCGCGGGAGACGATGGATCGAGCGACGCCAGCTGCTCCACATAGGATTTTGCTTCTTTATCATTGTTTCGGCGGATGAGTGATATCGTCGCCATCGCTTGCATCCACAAGGGGGAAGGCTCCTTCTGTGCGAGAATTCTGTTGTAAAACGAAACGTCATCAATCTTCCTTCGATTCCATAGCGTTATCGCGTAATTATATTGACAGCGGAAGTTGGAAAAATCAGCGCGCAACGCTTTCTCCCAGAGCTTTTCTGCTTCGTCCAGTTTTCCAAGGTCGACCATGCTCAATGCACGGTTATTGAGCGAGTCCGCCGTGTCGGAGGCGGCCTGGCTTGATTCGCGCGGATAGTCTTCTCCTGTTTCGATGCGATAAATCGCTCGAAGCTCCGCGATGACAAGGCCGAAATCGCGCGGGCGATCGTCCGGCTCCGCGGCGAGACAGCGCGCGAGCAAATCCGCCATTGGTGCGGGGACAGGCACGATTGCTTGAGCGAGATACATGCGGCAATTCAACCCCGCGACGACGCCGTTTGCCCAGGGATGGCTGCCGACATACAGCTCCATAACCGAAACCGCCCAGCTGTAAAGATCGGTTCTGCGGGAAAGCAGCTTTCCATCCATTTGTTCCATTGAGCAATATGCGGGCGTATATCCGCCGGAAGGGCAGAGGATGGTTCGCGTTGGAAAAGCAGGTTTGTTGCCATTTTTCTCGTTTTCTTCAAGAATGGTCAGCACCGAGCGCGCGCGGGCGAGACCAAAGTCTGTAACCTTGACCTCGCCGCTCTTTGTGAGAAGCACGTTGCCGGGTTTCACGTCCTGATGGATGATTGCCTTCGGCGTTCCGTCTTCCTCGCGTGCTTCATGCGCGTAATGGAGTCCGCGTGCAAATTGAATCGCGATGTCGAGGATATGTTCCTGCACATGCGCTGGATTACCCTCCAAGCCTGTATAAAGACTTCCACTGCTGATTGCGTGCGCAAGGTCGCCGCCATCCATCCATTCCGAGAAGATGGTCGGGATTCCGTCAATTAGGCGGACATAATAACAGCTCACGATGTTCGGATGCAGACCGAGCTTGATCCAGGTATCGCATTCGCGAATGAAGTTTTGCTTGCTGTCTTCTCCTGTAAAGAACTTTGCGCGGGGCTGCTTCATCGCAAGGTCGACATTCCAACCCGTGTGATGAACGCACCAGACGCGACCCATGCCGCCGCTCTCGATTGCGTCGCTTTCCACACGGTAAGTGCCGAGGATGGAAGCGCCCTTTTGATAGCAGCGGTCGGTACCGTCCGTGGTTGACCATTCGCCGTCTGATGAGAGCGCGACTTGATCCAGAATCGTCGTGCCTGCGTCCGGTTTTGGTGGATTGGGTTTTCGGATACTTTCGCCTGTATTGCGCATAAATACTCCTCACGCCTGAATATGACTACTTCTTTTTCCCGAACAGTGAAAACCGCTTTCTTTCAGCGACAGGAGGTGCAGAATGAATTAACTGTGACAGAAAGTCGGGGATTGAGACGTTTTCTTCCAACTGCGCAAGGCTGACAAATTTTAGCAAATGCTCATCCGGATCGTCGATCTTGACACAAAGGTTTACCGTATAAAGTCCCTCCCCTTTCAGAAACGGTGCGCCTCTGCGATCGCTTAACGCTAAGAAACCGTCAAACTGACTTTCCAAAAAGAAGTCGACTTGATCAGCGATCGGAGCAAGTGAGTCGTTGTCTCCCATAATGACGGTCGGCGCGTTCCACTCGTTCGGCATGATGAAAAATACGTGCTCGCTTGTGACTTTGTTGAGAATGCCGCATTGATACGTGTTGCTTTCCGGCACTAGATAGCGCATGCAAAGCGTTTGCGCGATAAGCAAAGCTTCCATATTCTGCTTTTGAAAGTGCGAAATCGTTGCGTTGAGCGCGGCTTGATTGACCGAGTTACCTTCCTGCAACGGCGCAAACAGAAAGAACATCGTTGGTTCGCCAAACGAGACGATATCGAGATTTCGTTCGCTAAGATCCATAAATGACATGATGTGTTACCTCCAAGCGATATTCTTTGATCAGGGGATCGAATGATCCCACACGATGTTCCAGAACTTTATGAGACCATCTCGCCCGCAGGTGGCGAGAAATGATTCCTCCAGCGCGATGCAATAGATTTTTTCCGTATGCGCCCGCAAAGAAAACGCTTTCTTTTGCCCTGCGACGTCAAAAACCGTGATCACTCCTTCAGCATTCGCAACAAAGAGAAAGTTGCCGTCGCTGCTAAACGCGGTATCGGTAATGGCGGAATCGCTCTTTTCGAACGCGGCAGTTAGGCTGCGATTGGTCGGGTAGCGCTTTCCGCGGTTCGTGTGCGATTCGCGCGTGCTGATGACGGTCGGGCGGTTCTTATAGATTTTTCCGCCAAAGTTGCGCCCTTCGGAATCCACGCAATTGAGAGAATGCACTTGAAACGTTACCGGCGCTTGATCAACCGCTCGCGTTGAGAAGTGGTAGTTCGCCTCTGCTTTGCCTGTTTGCAGACTGATCACGAGAATCGAATGCAGGAACGTATCCAGCGCGCCGACCCGATCGGTCGTGAAGAGATAGAGCTTGTCTTCTTGCTCGACCGCCTTAAGAATAATGCCACCGCAATCTTCAATCGACGCGAGAATCGTACTTTTTTCCCTGTCGAGGATGTCGAGCGAGCCTTTCTCTTTGCCAGATAGAATGTCAAGTCGAGCGTTTTGTGTCAGGTAGCGAAGTTGACCCATCAACGGTTGAATCCGATTGGTGAGCAGATCGATCCAATAGGAACCGTCCGTTCCGATTGCGATGACGGCTCGATCTTCAGCCGAAAAATAGGCCAAATTGAGTGCGTCGTTTTCGATCTTCCAGCTGTTTTGCAGCACGCCCTCTTTGGAATAGAGCCGGATCAGTCCTTCCTGACACAGGGTGACAACCGCGGTCTTCGCGTGATTGATCTGGACGCCGATGACGGGGTAGGGGTGCTCCATCTTCGCGTTTATCTGATAGATCGTCTGTATTCCAATTCTCTTGCCGTAACGACCGATCGCGTCGTTGAGCTGGATACAGGCGATGTCTTCAAGCCGGATTTGCCTGGCAAGACGCAGTTGCTCCTGCGCCTGCTGGAAGTCGTACCGCTCCAGTGCGGCATAGCCCGCGCGAAGTGCGTTAACAAAACGCTTGTTTTGTGAGTCTGTCTCCTGATAGGTTTCAACACCGCAAAGAAGATAGTCCGCATTTTGCTGCACGGAAAGCGAAAAGACGCCGCTCGTGGTGGCGGCATACCTGTCCGCGACCGAGATTGCGGGTCCTCCGCCGGGAATGATTCTCGCGTGTCCCGGCATGTGCGCGTCAAACACGATACTTTCGTCAAAGGATGCGATGCCAAAGCCACTATCGCTGACCTGGAGACCACGAAACACACCGTGCGCCAAAGCAAGCGTGCTTTTGATTGTCCCCGCACCGTCTATGCGCATCAAGCCGCCGGCATCGTTACACACCAGAACGGTTCCGTCGGAACAGACTTTGAGCCCTTTGACCTCCGTTGAAACGGAAAACGACTGGATGCAACCCGCAGTTTGCTCCCAAATCGACAGCGCTTGCGCGCCATCGCTCGCAATCCATTGCTCGTTGGGAAGGAAGCAAATCGACTTCAGCTCGCCGCTTGGATCACGAAACGATTGAATCAGGTCTAGCGTCGCAGCGTTGAGCAAGAGCAGAGAATTCTCGTCTGCGTCGCAATTGGTCAGGCAGGCGACGAGTGCACCGTTAAAGCTGGCGCTGAGAGAGACGACCTTATAACTGACATATTTGGGCGGATGATAGACCGAATCCGTATTGAATCGCGACAGAACATCGCCGGATATCAGGTCGATCCGGTTGACGGTGGCATCACCGCCGAAGCTATAGAAGCAGCGCGGATCGGGGCTTTTTACGAGGCCAAGCACACCGCCTCCGCTGCAAAAGTTCATATTGAAACTGCTCTTGTGAAACGATTTGCTCCACAGGTTCTTTTGTGTAGAGACGTCATAGCACGAGATAAAACCACTTGTGTCGCCAATCAGGCAGTAAAGGCCGCCATCCAGTTTCGACAACAGTGTTGCACTGTAGTATTTTGTGAAGAGATCGGAAAAGTCGAATATTTTCGTAGCAACGATGCCTTCCTCCGCGAGCGCTTCGGCGGCGTTTGGATCGACGACCGCGATGCGAAGGCGCGCTTCCCGATCCAGAATCTTGCCCGCCCGCCAAAGATGAATACTCTGGTTGAAGACGGAAGCCGGGTGTCCCGGAGACGATTGCAGCGCCCTCTCCCAAAATTTCTCCGCTTCCTCCGGTTTTCCCAAGTCGAGCATGCTCAACGCGCGGTTATTCAGTGAGTCCGCCGTGTCGGCGGCGGACTGGCTCGCTTCACGCGGATAGTCCTTTCCCGTAACCATGCGATAGATTGCGCGGAGTTCCGCAATGGCTAGACCAAAGTCGCGCGGGCGATCGTCCGGCCTTGCGGCGAGGCAACGCTCTAATAAATCAGCCATCGCCGATGGAACAGGAACCTTCGCTTCTTCAAAATACTTGCGGCATCCAATTCCCGCGACGACGCCGTTTGCCCAGGGATGCGAGCCTCGATACATCTCCATGACGGACACCGCCCAGCTGTAGAGATCGGTTTGCAGGGTCAGCGGCTTTTCATCCATTTGCTCCGCCGAACAGTAAGCGGGCGTGCCCTTAAAGCAGGAGCCCTTCGTGCCGTCCGCCGGATTCCCTTGCAAAGGTTGTGTCACGGCCTTGGTGAGGCCAAAGTCGGAAACCTTGACTTCACCGCTTTTTGAGAGCAACACGTTGCCTGGTTTGACATCCCGATGGATCAGTTTTTGCGGATTGCCGGAGTCGTCTCGGGATTCATGCGCATAATATAGCCCGCGCGCGAATTGAGTTGCGATGTCGAGGATGCGCTCCTGTACCAGAGCGGGATGATCCTCCAAACCTTCATACAGGTTACCGCTTTCGATTGCGTGCGCAAGGTCTCCGCCGTCCATCCATTCCGAAAAAATCGTTGGGATACCGTCGATCAGACGGACATAGTAGCAACTTACGATATTCGGGTGCAAGCCGAGCGTAATCCATGTATCACACTCGCGAATGAAGTTTTGCTTGCTCTCTTCGCCGGAAAAATACTCCGCGCGGGGTCGCTTCATCGCGAGGTCAACATTCCAGAGCGTGTGATGCACGCGCCAGACGCGACCCATGCCACCGCTTTCGATAGCATCGCTCTCCACCCGGTATGTATCGAGGATGGTAACGCCTTTTTTGTAACAGATGTCTTCTGCGGCGGCATCGGACGCGAAAGAACCATCGGCGGTTGAGAGCGCATCCTGATCCCAAATCGTCGTACCGCCGTCTTTTCGAGTTTTCGCGTTGGGATCGTTTTTGTTGCCCTTTGGATTCATTTGCTTCTCCGGTTTTTGTTTTTGATCATGGTAAGAATACTCCCGCGCCCGAACTCTGCGCCGGACGCGGGAGCCATGCGCTTGGTTATACCATTTTCTTGAGTTTGGCGAGCGCGGACTCAAAAGCCGCCTGCATCGCCATGTATTGCAGCAGCATGGAACTGCGCAAATCCTTCGGGTCCTGCTTGACGATTGCTTCAATCGTCGCCTCCAGACAGGCGGATGCGGCGATCAATGTCTCCGTCGTGAAGGCAAGTCCGCTTGCATGCCGTTTAGTCTTTTTCAACAGGCTTTCCAGCGGAGTACCTGCCGCGACCTTGACGCCGATATCCAGCGCAACGTCCAGAGCGGCGCGTTCCGCCGAGCTAAAGTGATTAATCTTGTAGGGTTTCGATTCAAATAGTCCCATTTGTCTTGTTTCCTTTCTCATCCTTTTTTGTGCAGCGTTTGGTGGAGCGAGGTTGCCTTGTCATATTGGGGGGGGTCAAATTGGGCTTAACGTCATGAATGACGGCCCAAATCAATCTGGCATAATCTTGAGATAGATCACAGAGATATTGTCGTTTCCGCCGGATGCGTTTGCGCGCTCAACAAGGCGCTGACAAACGCGGTCGGGGTTTTTGCTGGAGCGAAGCGTGTGCGCGATGTCCCGATCGCTCAGCTGCCCGTAAAGCCCGTCGCTGCAGAGTAAGATTCGATCGCCCGCCTGAACGTCTTTCACGAAGACATCCGGCGTTGCGGGCGGATCCATACCGGCAAACGCGGTCAACTGCGCCGCAGACGGGTGATTTCTCGCCTGCTCACGAGTTAGGTCCCCGTTTTGAACCAGGAGCTCCGCGATGGTATGGTCTTCGGTAATCTGACGCGGATTTTTATGATATCTGGACAACAGATAGGCCCTGCTGTCGCCGAGGCTGACGATAACGGCCTTGTTTTTCACGAGTGTGAGGCAAACAAGCGTTGCGCCATATAAAACGCGCTTATCAGGATTGCCTGAACGCGAAAGGTGGTCGCTCATAAGCTGCGCGGAGGTCTGCATCGATTTCGCATAAGAAGATTCATCCTTGTGCAGATCGTATTCCGAAAGGCAGATACGTGCCATCTCCGTCATGGATTCGCAGGCGTATTGCGCGGCAACCGTGCCTTTGTCGAGGCCGCCCATTCCGTCAGACAATACGAAAAAGCCAAGCTCGGGATAAAGCAAGATCGCATCCTGGTTTTGCTCGCGTTGGCAGCCGATGTCCGTCTGTCCGGCGACGCGGAAGGAAAGAGTAAAATGCGCCGTTCTGTCGGGTTTCATTTTAGAGCACTCCCTTCATCGCCGCGCGAAGATCATCGTCAAGAGCGGAAACGAGATCCTTGCGTAGCGCGGACGCGCTCTGGTAGCCAATCTCCGGTTGTTCGCATAATGCGCGGTCAATCACCGCCGCTAGCGGCTTTGGGATATCGACGTCCCGTTCGTTGATGGGGACAGCACTTTCGCCAACGATCACTTTCCAGGGATTGACGCCCATGCGGAAATTCTTCGGGAACGTGCCCGTGAGCATGTTGTAGTAGCTGGCGCTTGCGGCCCAGACATCCACCTCCGGCTTGGCGTATTTGGTGTCCATCGCCTGCTGACGCGGCATGAAGACGGGCGTGCCCATGACGGCGCCGGACTTTGTAATCCGCGAAGCGCCGGCGATATCAAACGCTTTTGCCATGCCGAAGTCCGCAATCACAGCGGTTGGGCATTCTTCCGCGCGCAACAGAAAGACGTTACCCGGTTTAAAATCGCGGTGTACGATACCGTGCGCGTCCATGGAGCCGCGGAACAGACCTTTTTGAACGGGTACGCTCAGGTCGACATGATGCACATAGTCCAACCCGGAGAGAACCTGCAGCATGATGCGCGTCGCTTCCTCCAGAGAGAGGCGACCGCCTTTTTTCTCCATCCTGCCTTCGACGCTGCCACCTTCGCAGAGATCCATCAGTACATACAGCACGCCGCCTGCACTACCGGTGTCATAGGTTTTGATCACGTTTTTGTGATGGAGCACCTTGCCGATCTCCGCCTCGCGCAAAAAGAGCTTTCTGGAATGCGGGTCTGCTGCAACATGCGGAAGCATTGTCTTGAGCGCGAAGAATTTTCCGGTGCTTTCCTGGCGCACTTTCCAAACCTCGCCCATGCCGCCCTTCCCAAGTAGCTTGATTTTGACATAGCCCGGCAGAGGGGAAGCGCCAACCGCCTTTTCCGGCGGGGCGACTTGTATGTTAAAGTTGCCAAGAATCGCGTCGATGACCTTGCCGCGATCGTTCAGACAATCGGGACAAAGGTTATTATCCGGCGCGGTGGGCACGAATTCGCGTCCGCAAGTGTTGCACTTCTTTGTTGATTCTTGTGGAGGTGTTGCTTTCAAACGCGCTTGCTCCAGCTTTGCCAGTCGCTTTTGCTCCAACTCCGCCAAACGAGCCTGCTCCAACTCCGCTTCTTGCGCCAGCCGCTTTTCTTCCTCATCGCAGCTTTTGCAGATACGCCGGCCTTGCGCATCGTAGTACTGCGGTGCTGCGCCTTCCAAGATAGTATCGGTCGAGCGATAACCCTTCGGAAGATCCGCGCCGCAGATGGCGCAGCTTTCGCCCGCTTCGATCGTGCATCGAAGTTCGCAGCGCGAGCCGAGGCCCAGCAGATCGCCGTCCTTGAGCAGATAGACCGCGTGATCTTCGCCCTTCGCCTGCTCCCAGGACTGATTTTTATCCCGCTTGCCAATCATCTCTCCGTTGAGATAGGTGCCGTTGAGACTGCCGAAATCTTGCAGCTTTACTTCAGGCGGAAGAATCTCCAGCACGCAATGATAGCGCGAAACGGTACTCTCCGGCAGGACGATTCCGCAATCCTCCTGCCTGCCGATGAAGACACGCGCTTTCTCGGTATAGGTAAACGTCTGATTCGCGCGTTCTCCGCGCGTTACCTCCAGCGTAACGGTTCCGGACATTACTGTTCCTCCCTGATCAACCAAAGTAAGTAAAACAAACTCAATCCCAGCCAGATAAATCCGTAAACGCCGATGACGGCGATCACCCATGCCTGCATGGGGAACCAGCCAAACAGCCAATACAGAAAGAAGACCAGTGCAAAGGGGAGCGCTAACACCTGCTCGCGTAGCATGAACGCCGCAAAAACTTTACCGCGATGCACACGGTCGGATGCTTCATAGCGCAGATTCACGCACTGCCACATCGTAAACAGTATATGCCAAACCCAGAAGAACGCGAGGATTCCAAACACTTTCATGAGCCAATCCGGTGCGTTGACGGGGAAAATCCAGAAGAAACCCGCGATCAGCAGCGGGAGGATTAGCTGCTTTGTGAGGAAGCGGAAGAAGATCATGCTTGGCGTCCCTTCCACATTTTGAAACAGGATGCGCGTTTTCGTCATATCCTGCTGATCGACTAAATACGGAAACATGGAGGCACCAAAGAGCAGCGTCAGCAACCAGACGGCGCAAAGCACGCTCTTGAGCCAGGTTGGCATCCAGTACAGGTTGTAGGCGATGATGAAGGCGCGCGCAAACCCGAAGAGAAGCGCGCCAAAAGCGATCAAGTCTAAAAAGTGCTGCAGAGGCAAGTTTGCGCGCCCGATGAGGAGAATTACGCCGCGCAGGATGTAATACATCCAGAACACGATGAAACTGTAGATGAGAAACGTGATAAACAAGGTCGGCGGATTGCTGAACACACCCGTAAATCGGTCCAGTAAATAGATTAAACCAAGGGGAACAAGCAGACCAAACAGGAAATATTGGAGTCCTGCGGCGAATGCGCCTCCGCGATAGGTGAAAGCGCCAAGTTTGGTATAACGCTTCGGCTTTTTCCCTTTGCGCTTTTGAACGCCATGCTTGCTCTGCGCGTGGTTCTCTACCTCGTAAGCCGCAAGGAGTGCAAGCAGCGCGTTTAGTTCGGAGGTAGTTGGTTTTTTCTCGCTCTGTTCGGCAGACGGGGAGTGTTGCTGCTCCTGCCGGGCGGCCTCCCGATCACGCTTTTCTTTATCTAGCTTCTCCTTTTTTAACTTCTCTTCTTCCAGCCTTTCTTTCTCAATCTGTTCTTTTGCAAGGCGCTGCTGCTCTTGTTCCCGCTGGGCGGCTTGTTGCGCTTCGCGTAGAAGGCGCTCTTTTTCGAGCGATTCTTCTGTCGCGGTTTCGACGACGGTCGCCTTCGCGGGGACCGGATACTTCGCGTCAAGTTTCGCAAAATCCGCTTCATAGGCGGCATAGAGAGACTGGATTTCCGGCGTAGGTTTTTCCAAAATAGCCGCCGCAAATGCCAGGGCGTCGATCGATTGTTTCCCCGCATTTTCAGCGATTTCCGAAGCTCTACCGATATAGGGAGCCGCATCTGAAAACACGACACCGGATTTCGCGGCATCCTGCTTGAGCTGATTCGCCGCGCTTTCGATGCTGCGTATGTGCGGCGTGAGCAGTGCTCGTACGATTTTGCCTTCCTGCTCGAACTGTGGCTTGTTCATCGGCGAATCGAGATAGCGCGAGAGCGCGAGCAGACCATAAAACAGGTGCTCGACGCAGAGCGATTTGTGCTGGTTTGCGCTAAGGCGCAACATTTGTGCGGAAACAAGCATCTCCTCGGCGGCTTTCGTCAACTCCATAACGATTCCCCTTCCCGTGCTTTTTGCAGGACCAGAGTAAACGGTTTGATTTGCAGCGCGGTTAGATCGCCGGTTTCCTCCAAAAGAAGCAGCAGATCAAACACATAATCGATCACGCCGTGGTCGGTATAAGCGGTGTAATGCTGCTCGAAAAGCAACTCTTCCTGCGTTCTTTGCCGACGATCGTAATAGTCTGAGCGCTGCGTCGCGTTCTCGAGACGCTTTTGGTATTCGACGGAAAGGGAACGATCATAATCGTCGCGAGAAGCCGAGAGTCGCTTCAAGATTCGGCTTAGATTGTCCTTTTCGTAATGCGGATATCGTTCGTGCGCGGTGCGCAGCGCGCTTAGCACTGCGAAGTCCGCTAGCGTCGCGGGTTCGCTCAGCGGGCGAAGACGCGCATATCCCAGAAGCGTATCGATTTCTTCCTCCGTCATGCTCGAAAACAAACCGAATACGATCAGTTTTTCACGAAGTCCTCGAATGGGTACCGCGCGCCCGCTGGAAAGGTCGTAAAACAATCCTTTCAACATCGCGGGTATTTCGCCGGTAACGACCATCTCGTGTATGCTCAGATCGCCAAAGAACAGCAAGAGAAAGCGGATGATGCGAAGATCCGGCATTTGTGTTTTTACCCCGCCAGCAAAGTGCTTTGCGTGCTCGCGAAACCAGCCGCTGATCTGCCCGTTTTCCGCTACATCCTTCAGTTGACGGCTGAGTACAAAGGTTTTCAGCGGCTCGATTTCGCGAGCGGGAACAAAGTCCGCAAGGCCCAGATGTTCAATGAGCTCACGATAGATGGCGACGATGTCCTCGCGTCCGCCCCCATTGAGCAGAAGAAGCTTAGCCGCGCTGTCGAGCGGATTTTTTGCGTAAAGTTTTGGATAACCATTTTGATAGAGGAATGTGTTGAGCTGGCTTTCGTCCATGCCGAGCGCCATACCGAGTTCTTTCACGCGCTCTTTTCCGTTCGGGCGGGCTTTGCCGAGACGCCACTTGTCTATCATTGTGTGGCTCACCAGACATCGCGCACCGAGGGAGAGTGCGGAGAGCGCCTGCGTATTCATACGCTGCTGCAAGTCTTTTGAGAAATCGTATTCCGCGAAGGAGGCGAGTCCCTCGCGGATTTGATCGAAATCATCCGACAGTAATGCGCGCGTTTCGTCTTCCATTTTTACCCCGATTGTTAAGGAAGTGGATAGATAAGAAAGGAGTTGTCCGGCAAATGCAAGCAGGAATGCTTACAGTCCTGGTGCTGTGTCTGCTTATTCCGAAAGCTTGGCGGCAATGAGACCAAGCATGAGTAGCAGTGTAAGGACACTGTCTACACACAGAAGCACGATGGCGAGCGTTCTTGCGTTTTTTGCGGTTCTTGCCGCGCCCTCAAACCCGACTTGTGCCGGATCATCGGCGCTATAGGCTACGTTGACAACCGTCTTGCCATCCTGTACTTTTCCGCCCGGGAACTGATATGTGCGCATCGAGATCGGAACATCGGTCGCGTAATCCTGACCATCAACGGTGTAGGACAAACGCGCGTAGATTTTGCCGATCTCCCAGATCCCCGGATGCGTCACGCGCTCTATGGTTGCCTCGGCCTTGACCCCGGTATCCAAGAGAGCGGTCTGCTCCTTATAGATTGTGCCGGATTGCACGATCATATAGATGTACATACCGAGGAACATCAGGCATAGCACTAGAAAATTCACCGCGCATCCCTTTTGTTTGCTGTCCATTTTCAAATCCTCCTGTCCATGATTTTGGTTCCCGTGCGGTCCCTTTTTGTAGTTTCATCATATATCCGGGGAATTCGAATGTTTTTTAGAAAAGTTGCAGGATTATGCCTCTTTGGGTATTCGGTCGGCAACGCGGGAACGAATCCCCTCGAGTGCCTCGATGGCGACGCGCGCGCTCGTGCCCGCGGGACTTGTCTTGCTCCAAAGATGCTCGAAATGCCGCTGAAACTCGTCGATCAGGAGAAGTTGATCCGAGTAGACCATGATGGGATGATCGATGTTCCAGGAGTGGATCATGACATGCTTGTTGTTTTTGATGTGCCAGCAGGAATTCGGCATGAACAGCGCTTCGTCGTCCAAAAGGATCACCTGAAAGCTCGGAACACTGCGCAGGTAATGGATGTAGCCGTCGAGAATATCGAGGCAATCCTCGGCGTCAAGATTCCAAACGCCCGCCTCCATAAAATACATAGAGGGCATGCGACAACGGCCTGTTTCGGCGATTTGGCGCAGCATCGTGAGCGACAGAATTTCGCGAAAGCGGGAGTGCTTCAAAACAGAATCCATCGCGTTCTTAAAACGCGTAAACTCCTGATAGCGCCAACGGTATTGCTCGCCCGTATGACCGAATTTTTCGAGCACCTTTCCATATTGCCGAATGCTCATATACATCGGGTTCAAGCCGCTTTTGATCACGTCCAGACTACCGGGCACGCCGTACTCCTCGAAGAAGGTCTCGATGATCGTTCGCGCAAAGTTATCGTCATAGGCGCTCATCATCGGGCGCGCGTAGCGAAGCGAACTCTGAAAATTCGCGCGCATATCGTCCAGAATATCCGGATCGCGCATGATGACGGCAACCGCGGAGGAGCGCTTTTCGGCGGCTTCTGTAATCACGATTGCCGAGCGAAACGGGATAATGATGTTGAGCGTTGCGGTAAACGTCTGCGGGGTACCCTGCACGACCGAGAGCTCCAGCTTGCCCAGTACGAGCATGGGAATGTAAGCGCTCACGAGTCGGCTGGACATTGCAGAGTTATTGGAGGACTGCACCAGCATGCGAACCTTGAGCTGCTTTTCGACGACACAGGAGTGAATCGCTTCCACAATCAGCGGATTGACCGCGGTAGAGGAGGATTCGCTGGAGAGGAAGATGCTGATTTCGGTCCCGGTGGCGGTGCAGCTGAGCTCCTGCATGATGAGCTGCGCGATATCGTCCGCACCCTGGCAAACATCCAGCGCGGCGCTTTTTGGCCGAACAGAAACAGCGGGAACTTCCTGCTGCTCAATGACCGCTTCGCGAAAGCTTTGAAGCATCAAAACATTGTGAAATGTTTCGGTATCTCCGCAGGAGGCCGGCGGGATATCCGCCTCCGGATAGAGCCAGCGCGCAATGCGGCAGGCGTTGCTTTCGCGCCCTGCGCCGTCTTCTCCCAGTCTCGCGGCGAGCCATGCCGCGTTTTCTGCGGAGAGATGCCGCTCGGAAACATATTTGCCGATTGCGAGCGCGTGCTGCGTCATCTTTCGTTCGCCACAACCCGCCTTTCGCCAGCGACTGACCAGCGAAGGGTCCACATTGATGGCGTGCGCGAGCTGGATGCTCGTGATATGCAGTTGCGACATCAGCGCCTTCAAATTTAGCGCGAAAATTTCTTGCTTGTTCATATGAGCAGACTCCGATCTTTATGAAATCATGTTCATGCGGCGTATTGTGCGCCGATCTTGAGGCGGGGACGGTTGTGAAGATGCGAGTCGACAAAGTTCAGACGTGTACACGTGAAATGTATATACAACAAAAATACTATTATCTTTATTATAAATGATTTGCCCAAACAGTCAACGCAGAGAAAGGAAAAGTCAATGAAAAATCAATGAACGATAAGCAATTCAATCGAAATGATTTGAATCCGGCAGCACCGTTGTATTTATCTGCAGGAAGCATGCTGTTTGACTCGAATACACAGAAAAACATACTGTTTTCGCAACGAAACACGGTATAAACGTTGATTGTTCAAAGCGGAGTAAATTGAACAATGCAAACAGATCACAGAAACAACCGGAATGAAAAGTGAAGAAACGTTTTTTGTGAGTCAGTAGAACCAACAAAAACAGTAGACGAACGAAATCTATTTACACATCGATTGCGTATGAGCCGGAACGAAATGAATTCATTAAACATTTCAACGACAAAAACAGCCCGACTATGCGGACTGTTTTATAACGAAACGTTTTTTGCAGTTGATTGACTGAATTACGATTTGCCGGTTTTTATCTCCGTGCCCTGTGAGAACCCTTTACGCTTTAACTCACCCCAACGATGCTTGTTCTTTTTAAAACCAAACATGGCTTCCACTTTAAAGACCGTATTGAGTTGCCGATAACCAAAGTTATCGACGAACGAATAGAAGAAGAGCTGAAGTAGCTGCTTGATGTCCGGATACTTCTTAAACGTGTTCTCCTCCAGCAGCAGCGCGCCGACGGAGAGAATGGTTCCATACAGCACCGCCACGAGGAAAAACGACAGCATGAACCAGAAATTGACTACACCGAGTAAGAACGAAACCGGAATAAAGACATAGCCAAACGTTTCGATCGCCGGACCTGCAAGCTCGAAGATCCAATAATAAGGCAGGCAGACCATACCGATACGGCCGTATTTTGGGTTAAAGAGCATGTTCTTGTGCTTGAGAAGCGTATCGATCAAGCCGACGTGCCAGCGTTTGCGCTGCTTTTTCAAATCGGACAGGCGCTCTGGCGGCTGCGTCCAGCAGATTGGGTCGGGCAGAAAACGAACGGAATACTTGCGTTTTTTATCGTGCATGAGCTTATGAAGCTTTACGACAAGCTCCATATCCTCGCCAACGCAGTTGCGCGTGTAGCCGCCCACTTCGATGATCGCGGCCTTGTTGAAGGCGCCGAATGCACCGGAGATGATGAGCAGCATGCCCATCACGTCAAACCCGATTCTGCCAGTCAAAAATGCTCGCAGATATTCCGTGGTCTGTAGCGAAACGATCGGATTTTTCGAAAGCCCGACCTGCTTCATCTGCCCGTCCTCGATCTCACAACCGCTGCCGATGCGGACGATGCCGCCCACCGCAATGCAGGTTGGATCGCTGACGAAGGAGTAGATGATCTTGATGAGCGAGCTCTTCTCCAGAATGGAATCCGCGTCGATCGTGACGATGACGGGGTAGGAAGCGACGTTGATGCCTGCGTTGAGTGCGTCAGCCTTGCCGCCGTTTTTCTTGTTGAGAACGATCAGCTTCTCGTCCGTGGCGGAGCGATAGATTTCAACGATTTCTTCGGTTTGCAGCGATTTTTTGTAAGGTTGATGGAAAGGAATCAACTCGTAAGCATTGATCAACAACTGAAGCGTGTCGTCCTTGGAGCCATCGTTGATCACGATGACCTCGTATTCCGGAAAATCGAGCGATAGCAGATTACGCACGGAATCGATGATGGTTGCGGATTCGTTATAGGCCGGAACCAGCAGCGAGATCGGCACCATGTGCTCCGAATCGAGAAAACGGCGATAATCGACATAACGAAGCGAGCGGACATACCGCCTGAGTCCGATGGAGGCGGAGATCAATTGAATCAGATAGATTGTGCTGACGGTGATGACGTAGAACAATGAAAAATAGTTTACACCGAGCACAATATTGTAAAGGACGTCGTGTGTCGACATTAGGCGGCTCCTTTCCGGCTGCGCAATGCCTGTTTATCCAGCGCAAACTGCAGCATTTCGCGGGCAAAGCGGTCTTCCCGCGCGGTTACCCGGCGGACGATATCGTCGAGATCGCTGCACTTTAGCAGGGACTCTGCCGCGCGAAAGCGCACCCACCATTCGCGATCGCAGATGAGATCGATCAACGTCTCCGCGTTTTGATCCGCGCCAAAGATGGAGAGCGCCGTCGCGACGACCGCCCGAAGTTCCCAACGATTGTTGTTCGCCAGCGCGAGAATCGGTCGATACGCGCTTGGGTAGGCGAGCTGGCCCAGCGTTCTTACCGCGTCGATACGCATATTGACCTGCGGATGATCCAGCAGCGGCAACACCAGCTCTGCAAGAGACACATACTTGTTTTCGCCGATTACCTTGACGCAGGTTCTGCGAATATAGATGTCGGCCGCGGTATCGATGAGACGACGGCAAAGCAGCTCTTTATCGCCGCGATACACTTTAAACAGCTCTTCCAGCGTGCGAAACGACAGCAGGGATGCGATGGAGGCGTCCCGGCAGATGGAGATCAGCGGCGTTTCCGCACCCAGCAGGCAAAGAGACAGTAAGCCGATGTGCTGCATATGCGGATTGGTGCGATGATAATAGATTTGCCGAACCACTTCTGAGGTATAGTGATCCAGCCCCAACGTGCCAACAAGCTTGACGACGAGGATGACGGAATCCACACTGCCCACATCAAGCTGCTTGACGAGGTAGCTGGAAAACCACGCGCCGCTGATTTCACGGCGGAGGATTGCCAGATGCTTTGCGTCCAGCTCATCCGCGGTCTCCGAGATGACCAGCAGACCGCGCGTCGATCGAATGCCGCGAATTTGCCGAATGGAACTCACACAGCCTTCTTTTTGATGGATTAGATCATAGAGCTTGCTCTTGAGCCGGCTGGCGGCGGCTTCGCCTGAAATCAGGCAGATCAACTGCTCGCGCATTTCTTGAATCCGTTTGCTTTTAAACGCATTCATGACGTGCAGCGTAAGAAGAAGCAGGGTAAACAGAACAAGCACGGTGCCCATGATGATGATGAGTAGATTGACAATCGCTTGAACAAGTATCAAATGAACGCGCTCCTTTCCATTGAGGTGGCGTTTTGTATTGGACTCGATTGGTCGAAGATACTGCTAGGGAATCGAAGCATAACAAGCCTGCACGATGGCATAACTCTTCTTCAACCGCTCGTGATAGGTTGGCAAATTCCAACTCTCCCAGACATATTTCCCAAATGAAACGGTTCCCGTGGCTTGGCCGGAAAACACGACGAAAGAGAACCCGTCTATGTGCTGGCCTGTGACGGCACCCGTTACGTTCCAGTCGGCAATGATATTCTTCGTGCCGGGATCGCGTACGTTGAACAGGAGCCAGGGGATGCGCAATTCGACGATATTGCCCGAAGAATAAAAATCCGCAAGGGAGTTGAAACGCGGACTGCTTGGATCGGAGATTCCATAGGTGAGCGCACCCGCGTCAAACTTGGAAAACGGGATTACTTCCTCCGTGCCGGGCAACACAATTTTGCGGTTCATCGCCGCATACAACGGAACGAACGTGCCGGAGTTCTTGCCCGCCTGATGCGCGATTGGATCGACCAGCTGGCGCTGCACGGAATACTGATATTGAAACACATCGTAATAAGGATCGACCAGCATGATGCTGTTGGCTTCCGTATTGATCGAAATTAGAAAATCGGCCGCCTGCGCAAACGGAATTCCTTCATAGGACAGATTCCCCTGATTGGGGATGGTATCCGCGGCGATATAGACGCTGTCCTGTCCAAAGCGAAGCGAACCCAGATCGATCATAAAATAGAGGTAAGCTTCGTCGCTCTTGACGCTCAGTCGAAGGTCTCCCGTTTCGGTTACGACGTCGCTCGGGCTCCACTCGTTTGCGTTTCCGTCGATCAGCACGGCGGTTGTTACACCGGGATCAAACGCGAGCAGACCAAACGACTTTTCCGGGCTTTCCACGCTGAACCAGTACGGCCTGCGTTCCACCTCTTCCTGGTCTGTAGTGTTCCAGGTGCGCTTGAACCACTCGTCCTGCCAGGAGAAGATCAGCCCTCCCATACAGCCGACATCACGGATATCTTGCATCATAGAGACCAGCATATTGCCCTGCGCCGTCTCTTCTACGTTACCCTGATCAAAGCCCGTAACCGCGTTTTCGTGCGTTTTTCCGCGCGAGGTGGGAATACCGAACTCGGCGATCAGCACGGGCATGGTGTGATAGGCGTTTAGCTCCGTCAGATAGGCGCGGTAGGGATTCGGGTTTTCACCGGAGACATACGCGGGATCGTAGCTCATCATGTCGGGATAATAGGGATAGACATGGTAGGAGGCGAAGAAGCCCGCCGTATAGCTCGCGGTCGCTTTGATGTGCTCCACATCGACGCTGACCGCGTCCTCCATGCTTGGATTGGGCTCGCCGGGATGTTTCAGCGGGTCCGCCGTCACCCAGTTTGTGATGGCGATCGGCCGCTGAACGTCGTAATGCTCCATTTCATAGGCGATCATGTACTCCTGCGACTCCGCAAGGAACACCTCGAAGGGAGAAGCGTTTTCCGTGTACACATACGTTCCGGAAAAGCTCATCTTGTCTGGATTTTTTTCGTTTGTACCGAGGATAAAATCCGCGCTGAACTCGATGCCCGGCAGATAACCGATCACATAGCTCGATATGTCACTCGTATACATTCCACCCGCATTGCCGGGCAGTTTTTCGACGGTCGCATTTCCGTGGACGATGTCGATCGTATTCTTGAGGTCGTTATAAAAACTCTTGACCAGCTCGCCGTCGTTACAATACGCGTCCAGATACGTGCTGATGAGTTCCTCGTTCATGTAGATGCCCTGCATGAGATACAGAGGCGTTTTTGCAGTCAGGTTATAGGCTAAAAGCGCGTCGTAGAACGCGGGCATTTGAAGCACGTACACTCGGATTGTGTTTGCGTGCATCTGCCCGATCAGCTGAAACCAGCGCGTGTAATCCTCCTGTGTGACGCCGAATTCGCCGGGCCAGTAGCCGGGCTTTGCCGCGCCGATATCCACGCCCTTGACGAAAAACGGTTCAAAATCTCCGGCAAGGTTTCGCACAAGAAAGTCTTTGCCCTCTACGCGCGAAACGGGGCCGAAATAATCCGGTGCGGGCAGTGGCGTGGGGCTGGGCGTACTCATAGCAGTTGCCGTTGCCGTAGGCTCGCTCAGTTGAGCGGTCGCTTCAACGGGAGATTGCGGTTTTGCGCAAGAGAGAAGAAGCGAACAGATCGCAACAAGAAGCGATACGAAGCCGAGCCGAAGAAAATACATCCTGTTACTCATGATCGCTCCTTGCTTGCCTGCTGCTGCAGAGATTGTGAAGTAAAATTTTGCTGTTTGGAATATTGGGATCGGAACACAGGAGTTTTGTGCTTGATGGACGGATTGATTTCACCAAAAAGAGGACTGAGAGTTTATAAACATATTATGTAACCGAAGAGTGTCCGTCAATGCCGATTTTGATATCGCTGGGCTATCAGACGAAAACACAATCATCCTTCCGAAGACGGATCAGCCGACTGATAATAACGAACGTAGTCGACATACATGCGCTGCGGGAAAGCCTCGTCGTCAATTCCTTTCGCGCCGCCCCAACTGCCGCCTACTGCAAGGTTGAGAATGATATGAAACGGCACGTCGAACGGCCAGGTGCTCGACTTCGCGTCAATTGGACGAGGATAATCGAGCGCGCGAACGCCGTCAACGAAGATGGAAAGATCGTCCTCCGTCCAGAGCAGGGCATAGATGTGAAAATCCGCGTCCTTTCGCTTCAATCGAGTCGACGCGGTAATCGCATTATCCTTCACGGAATTGTTTGAATACGTGTGAATTGAGGAATGCACGAGCTTTGCATCGTAACCGACCCGCTCCGCAATGTCGATTTCGCCGGAGTGCAGATAACCGCCATAGCGTAGATCGGTCGGCAGCAACCAGATGGCAGACCAGGTTCCGACGCCGACGGGAAGCGCGGCGCGAATTTCCAAATAACCGTAAGTCAAGTCGAGCTTGCCTTGCGTCGTCAGCCGTGCGGAGGAGTAGTCGCGATTCTTCATCTCCTCTTTGCGCGCCTCGATCACGAGGCATCCGTCTTCGACGGACGCATTCTCGCGCGCATAATACTCCAACTCGCGATTATAGGGCCACGGGCCAATTTCGAAATTCCAGATGGTTTCATCGATCAAACCGGAATCGAACTCGTCTGAAAAACGGAGCGTATATCCTTCCGGCGGGCCGGGTGTCGGCGACGAGGTTGGTGAAGGCGACGGGGTTGGGGTGGGCGACGGCGTCGGGGTAGGCGACGGCGTTGGCGAATTCGTCGGGGCTGCTGTTGCCGTCGCGGTCAATTCCATCTTGCTTGCAGGCAAAGAGGCGCCCGCACAGCCAGAGCAAGCGAACAGCAAAGCTAGGATCAATACGAAAAAGCACGCAACCCAATATCGAATCATTCTCATCTCCATTCCCTTCATTTCATTTTACATGAATTTCAGTTGGATCACCATTCTTTTTCGTTTTCGTCTCGTCGCTGAAAGAATGCAAATTGCGTTCGACAGGTCAAAAAAAGCGTGATCTCATTTGGAGAAACACACGCCCGTTCAATGATGATTCTACGTAAAAAATGTGTTCAGGAAAAGACTATTGTTCTTTACCGGTCGATAGCTCGATGATTTTCTCGACAGAGATATCTTTTGTCGGAACATTGCAAACACAGGTGCGGTTTGCGAGTACCGCAACACGATCGCAGATCCCGAGGATTTCCTCAATATCGGAGGAGATGAATATGATCCCCGCTTTTTTCTTGATGAGGTCGTTGATGGAGTTGTAGATATCGATCTTGCTCGCGATGTCGAGCCCTCTCGTGGGATCGTCGAGAATGAAGATCTTCGCGCGGCTCATGATCCACTTTGCAAAGACCGCTTTTTGCTGGTTTCCGCCGGTATATTCCAGAATGTTGTTATGCAGATGCTGCGGAATATTCAGCTTCTCCACATAATCGGCAACGACCTGCTCCATATAGGACGTATTGATGAAGCTGAAGTTTGCAAACCGCTTGAGCGAGGACACCGCGACATTGTTGCTGATATCCATGTAGCCGAACAGCGAGTCCGTCAGCCTGTTTTCCGGGATCAGCGCGATTCCGTTGCTGATCGCTTTATACGGGCTGTCGATCTTGATCTTTGCGCCGTTGAGAAAGATATCGCCGGCCACGCCGTCGACCGCGCCGAAGAGACAGTTGGCGAGCAGCGTTCTGCCGGAACCGGCAAGGCCGGTGATACCGAGGATATCGCCTTCGCACAAATCCAGATTGATATTTTTCAGTTTGTCGGAAAAGCCGAGATTGCGAACGCTGAGAATGTTCTTTCCTTTTTTGATGACGATCTTTGGATAACGGCTCATGATATAGCGCCCGCTAAGCATTTTGATGATCTCTTCCTGCGGACAGTCCGCGACCACCTTTGTGCCGATGATGCTTCCGTTTTTGATGATCGTCACGCGGTCTCCCAGCAGAGAGACGTCCTCGATGCAATGCGTGATATAAAAGATTCCCGCGCCTTTTGCCTTGATCTTGCTGACGATGCGATACAGCAAATCCCGCTCGCTGTGGGTGAGCGCGGAGGAAGGCTCGTCTAGAATAACGATCTTCGCGTCGGAGATATAAGCGCGGCAGAATTCAATGATCTGGCGCTGCGCGAACCCCAGCGAGGCGACTTTATCAAACACCGTGACAGGCAGATCGAGATCCTCAATGAGGCGCTGGCACATATAGTTGAGCTTGTCGTAGTCGATGCTCTTGAGCAGCTTGTTTTTATAGGGCATGTTGTTGAAAAAAAGGTTTTCGGCAATGGAGAGCTGCGTGAGCATCGTCGCATCCTGACGGATATAGATGACGTCGTCAAACATGTCGCTTGACATGGATCGATTGCGAATGAGTTCGTTATGAATATAGATAGAGCCGGAATCAGGCGTGACCAGCCCGCTGACAATCTGCATCAACAGGCTTTTCCCCGCGCCGTTTTCGCCCATGATGACATGAATTTCATTTTCATAGAGATTGATATCGATGTCGCTGAGATGAAAATTGTCAATCCGGAAATTGACATGTTCAAGTCTCAAGAGTTCGACAGACATGCTTGCACATCCTTTCGAGAGAAGCTGATGCGACTATTCCTCGTAGATATTGACGGAAGTGTAGAGCTGAATATTCAGATCGAACAGATAATCTTTATAGGAGTCGTCAAGTGTTGAGTTGGTGATGATCTTATCGGCGATGTCCAGCCCTCCCACACGATAGAACGATTTCGAGCCGAAATGATCTGCGAGACAGACGACGGAGACGGTTTCCGCCATCTTGCAAGCTTCCTGAATCAATGAAGCCTTGCTGATGCTGGAGACGGTAATGCCGGTTTTTTTACTCACGCCCTCCACTTCGACGATCAGATGATTAAGCGAAAAATTCTGCATGTTGTTGATGGCGAGCTGCCCGTATACGGCGGATTCATTTAAATCTCCGCCCAATAGAATTAGTTTGTTGCTGGGCGAAGAGGAGAATTCCAGCGCGATCTTTAGATCGTTGGTCAGAACGGTTAGGTTTTTCTTGTGCGTCAGCTTTCTTGCCGCGAGCAGGTTGGTCGGCCCATCCGTCAGCATGATGATATCGTTGTCGGAGACCAAATGAAATATCGTATCTGAGATCTCCATCATCTGCGGGGTGTAGTCGTCCTCTGAGTCCTCATAGACATAGGTTTCGTCCAGATCGGCGTTGAGTACGGCGCCTCCGTGCGCGCGCTTGAGGAACCCTTCGTTTTCCAGCTTTTCAAGATCGCGGCGGATCGTTACTTCGGTCACGTTTAATAGGCTGCTGAGTTTTGCAACAGAAACATGTTTGTCTTTATTTAGATAATCTTTGATGATCTTAATTCGTTCAATCGCAAACATGATCGCAAAACCCTTTGTCCTCATTTAATACGAGCTATGGTAATAGTACATGAAAAACCCAAAATGATCAATACGAATCAATCATATCAAATAGAAACACAAACGAAAGTGTAAAATGAAAAATCTAAGTGTTGACAGTGAAAAATCTTGGTGATAAAATACGAAACGTACAGAAAACAAACAAAAAGCACACAAAGAAAACAAACAGAACAAAAACATCAACAATCGCTTCTTTAGAATTTTCCGCGTAAAAAATACCGTCATCTATTACGATCTCCAAAAACAAACGATTCACGAACTTATTTATGAATATGCTCTCGCATCCATAACGATGGATCACGATTTGTACGAATGAAATCCGAGCGCTCTTTGGCAAACCTGAAATCAGAATTCAATTTGCTTCGATTACGCAGTCGGAGCAATATAAAAAACAAAAGGAGAGAAACTAATGAAAAAGGTATTCACGTGCATTCTGGCGTTGGTGCTGGGACTCTCAATGTTCGCTTGCGCGAGCACAACCCCTGCAGCGGCGCAACCCGCGGCAACCGAAGCTCCCGCAGCGGCCACCGAAGCGGCAGCAACCGAAGCGGCAACCGCGGCACCGGTTGGCGGGTACATCGGAATCTCGATGCCGACGCAGTCGAGCGAACGCTGGATCAAAGACGGCAACACGATGAAGGATCTCCTCGAAGCGAAGGGTTACACCGTTGACCTGCAGTACGCGGAAGACGATATCCCGACGCAGAAGTCCCAGATCGAAAACATGATCACCAAGGGTGCGAATGTTCTGATCATCGCGGCTGTTGACGCTTCCACGCTCTCGGCAACGCTGGATCAGGCCGGTAAAGACGGCGTTAAGATCATTGCTTACGACCGCCTGCTCGTCGACACCGATGCCGTCTCCTACTATGCAACGTTTGACAACCGCGGCGTTGGCAAGCTCCAGGCGCAGTCCCTGGTCGACGGCCTCAAAGCGAACAAGGGCGAAGGCCCCTACAACATCGAGCTCTTCGCAGGCTCCCCGGACGACACGAACAGCTTCTACTTCTACTCTGGCGCGATGGACATTCTCCAGCCGCTGATCGACGCCGGCACGATCGTCGTCGTCTCCGGACAGACGGCGCAGACCGACATCGGCACCCTCCGTTGGGATGGCGCGGTTGCACAGGCCCGTATGGATGCGCTACTTGCTGCGAACTATACCTCCGGCAAACAGCTTGACGGCGTGCTCTCTCCCTACGATGGAATCTCCCGCGGCATCATCTCCTCGCTCACCTCGTTCGGTTATCAACCCGGCACAGAAAATTGGCCGGTGGTCACCGGTCAGGATGCGGAAGCAGCCTCGATCAAACTGATCATCTCGGGCGAACAGTACTCGACGATCCTCAAGGACACCAGAGACCTCGCGGCAGTTGCTGCCAAGATGGTTGACGCGTTGCTGACCGGTACCGAACCGGAAATCAACGACACCACGACGTACAACAACAACGTCAAGGTCGTTCCGTCCTACCTGCTGATCCCGTACACCGTCACCGTGGATAACTATCAGAAACTCGTTATGGACTCTGGCTATCTGACCGCGGACGACATCAAATAAGTAAGAGGTAAGACTAAAAAACTTCAAATCGGCTAGCGGTAGCATCAACAAAAATACTGCTAGCCGATTTGAGTCTAGCAAGTGTAAAATGAATATGTCTCTACCCAGGGATAGAAAAAGAGGAGTTATCTATGGGAAAGTATATTTTGGAAATGAGGAATATCACAAAAACATTCCCAGGAGTGAAAGCTCTTGATAATGTGAATTTTAGAGTGATTCCGCACCATATTCACGCCCTCGTTGGCGAAAACGGCGCGGGTAAATCAACACTGATGAACATCCTCAGCGCTGTCTATCCCCATGGAACGTATGAAGGGGACATCGTGGTAGACGATGAAGTCTGCGTCTTTAAATCGATCAAAGACAGCGAAGCAAAAGGAATCGCCATCATCCACCAGGAGCTCGCTTTGATTCCCAGCCTGTCGATAGCGGAAAACGTCTTTCTGGGAAACGAACAAACGGATAAAGGACTCGTCATCAATTGGGAGAAGACCAGAATCAGAACGACCGAGATGCTCAAAAAAGTCGGACTGGATGAACGCACGGACACGAAAATTAAAGATATTGGACTTGGAAAACAGCAGCTGGTCGAAATTGTCAAAGCGCTTGCAAAGGATGTAAGGCTCTTAATCCTTGACGAACCGACAGCGGCATTAAATGATAAAGACTCCGATCATCTTTTGGATTTGCTCGTCGATCTGAAAGAGCACGGGATTACCAGCATCATCATTTCTCATAAACTCAATGAGATCACAAAAGTCGCCGACGAAATCACGATTTTGCGCGATGGCGCGACGATTGAAACGCTGGTCAAGGGCGTAGATGACATCTCGGAAGAGCGCATCATCAAATCCATGGTCGGTCGCGAGATCGTTGACCGGTTCCCCAAGCGAAATCATCAAGTCGGCGAGGTGTTCTTTGAGGTAAAGAACTGGAATGCATATGACCCGCTGGACGACGAAAAACAGATTCTCAAAGATATCAATATCAATATCAAAAAGGGCGAAGTCGTCGGCATCGCGGGACTGATGGGCGCGGGACGCACAGAACTCGCGATGAGCCTGTACGGAAAAGCATACGGCGCGAAGATTTCCGGTCAGATTTTGAAAAACGGCGAGGAGCTGGCGATCAACGATGTCAGCGACGCAATCGCGAAGGGAATCGCCTACGCAACCGAAGACCGGAAATCCGCCGGCCTGATATTGATTGACGACATCAAGCGAAACATCACGCTCTCTTCGCTCAGCTCGCTCAAGAAAAATTGGGTCATCGACGATAATCTGGAAATTAAAGTCGGCGAAGAATACCGAAAAAAACTCAATATCAAATCTTCCAGCATTTTGCAAAAAACAGGCGACCTCTCCGGCGGCAATCAGCAAAAGGTCGTATTCAGCAAGTGCATTTTTGCGGATCCGGATATATTGTTTTTAGACGAACCTACCCGCGGTATTGATGTTGGAGCAAAGTATGAAATCTATACCATCATCAATGAACTCGCGGAAAAAGGGAAATCAATCGTCATGATTTCATCCGAATTGCCGGAAATCCTCGGCATGTGCGACAGGATCTACGTGATGAACAAAGGGATGATCGTTGGCGAAGTGATGGCAAAAGACGCTTCTCAGGAAAAGATCATGCAGTATATCATGCAAAGCAATAAGGAGGTAGCAAAATGAAAAGGATAAAAAGTCTGCTTCGGGGGAATATTCGTCAATATGCCATGGTTATTGCATTGATCGTGGTAGTCGCGATATTTGAGATATTGACAAAGGGTGTCTTGCTCAAACCCCTCAATATTTCAAACTTGATTCAGCAAAACGCGTACGTTTTGATTCTCGCAATCGGTATGCTGCTTTGCATCCTGACCATCGGCAACATCGACCTGTCCGTCGGTTCCGTGGTTGGATTGGTCGGAGCACTATCGGCAATCTTTATTTTAAAAATGGATATGCCGGTCTGGATTGCGATCATTTTATCATTGATCGCGGGCTTTATCATTGGCGCATGGCAAGGCGTATGGATCGCATACATCGGCGTGCCTGCGTTCATCGTAACGCTGGGCGGGCAGTTGATCTTCCGCGGACTTACGATGGTCGCGCTGCAGGGCACAAGTCTGGCGCCGCTGCCGGAGACATACACGTTCCTGGCGGCAGGATTCGTACCGGATATCGCTAAAATTGAGGGAATCAACCTGCTGGCGCTGATCGCCGGTGCGGTGGCCTGTATCTTGTTCATCATCAATGAGATCAACAAGAGAAGAAGTAAGAAAAAATACGATTTCGACGTGCCCTCCATCTGGGCGTTCCTGTTCAAAATTCTGGCGATCACTGCGGTCATCCTCGCCTTCAGCTACGCGTTAGCACTCTACCGCGGTATCCCGATGGTGCTGCTCATCGTTGTGGCTCTGGTGTTGATCTACACGTTTGTGACGGACAAGACCATCCCCGGCAGACACATTTACGCCTACGGCGGCAACCCGAAAGCAGCCAGACTTTCCGGCATCAAGACCAAGCGCGTGCTCTTCTGGGTCTATGTCAACATGGGCGTTCTGGCAGCTCTCGCGGGCATCGTCTTCACCGGACGACTCAACTCGGCAACGCCAAAGGGCGGATACGGATTTGAGCTGGATGCAATCGCGGCGTGCTTTATCGGCGGTGCATCCACGACGGGCGGTATCGGCACCGTGGTCGGCGCAATCGTCGGCGGTCTGCTGATGGGCGTTTTGAACAACGGCATGTCGATCATGGGTGTGAGCATCGACTGGCAGCAGGCGATCAAAGGCTTCGTTCTGCTCATCGCGGTCGGCTTCGACGTGATCTCCAAGATTCGCGCGAAAGTCTAATTTATAAATACCGGTTCGTATTTAAAAACGCTGGCAAGGCGGATGAGTTTTCATCCAATTGCCAGCGTTTTTTGATTGCCTGTTTGCCAATTTGCGACCACTGTTGACCGACCACTGTTGATTTAGAAAGAACGCTAAAAGAATCAACACTTCGGGATGCCGCTACTCGGAAACAGATTCGATTGGAATCACCAAAGTAAATATGCTGCCTTTTTCAACCGTGCTTTCCACGAGAAGTTCTCCGCCATGCGCTTTCGCGATTGCATGCGCGATAGCGAGGCCGATTCCGCTACCGCCCGTCTCCCGTGTGCGGGAAGGGTCCGCACGGTAAAAGCGCTCAAAGATATAGGGTAAATGCTCCGCCGGGATACCGCAGCCGGTGTCTTGTACGCGCAGAAACGCACGCTCGCCTAGTGAGCCTGTTTCGACTGATATCATGCCGCCGGCGGGCGTGAACTTCAGCGCGTTGTGCAAGAGGTTGATGAGCACCTGACCGATTTTGCCGCGATCGGCGGACAGGATCGCTTGCGTGCCGGAGCAGGTGAGAAAGACACCTTTTTGCCGCGCATCGCTTTCAAAATTCCGGATTGTTTCTTTGCAAAGCTCCTGCAAGTCAAACGATTCTATCGTGAGGCTCAATGCTTCGGAATCATATCTTGAGAGCGCGCCGAGTTCACCAACGAGCTTGTTGAGGCGAAGGATCTCTTCCCGCAAGCTTGACAGATGTACATCATCCGCCTCCCAGATGCCATCCAACATCGCTTCCACCGTGCTTTGCAGCGTTGTAAGCGGTGTGCGCAGCTCGTGCGCAACGTCCGCGGTGAGCCGCTTGCGCAGGGAATCCTGCGTCTTCAGCGTTTCGGCGAGACGATTGACCGAGTGCGAAAGCGCGATCAGTTCCGCGGTATTTTCCTGCGGAACAAGTCGCTCGTCATAATCTCCGGCTGCGATTTTCCCGGTTGCACGGATGACGTCGGTAATCGGCTTGGATAGTCTCCGCGCAAGATACGCGCCAAGAAGGATACAAGCCGCGAGCGAGATAGCACCCGCGATTAGCAGCAGACGATTCAGCGCGTTTAAAAACTGAAGGTCTGTGTCGCTGAAATAATAAGGACCGTAATAGCCGACTGTTATCGTGCCGACCGTGCGCCCGCTCACGATCGCGGGGAAGCTCTGCTCCTCATATCCGCCCTGAAAGTTTGCCTGATAGGATTGCATGTTTTGCGCCATGTTCTCAAGAATGCGCAAACACATACCGTTGTTATGCACCTGTGCGTCCCAGAGGACGAGACCGGATTGATCCTCGACTCGCAGGATGAGACCGTCGGTGAGCAGATTCATGCCTTCCTCATCCAGAATGGATAGATCCCATCGTTCACCGGAGCGGACATAGAGCGCCGTCACCTGATCGACGGTTTCCGAAATGGTTTGATCAAGCCGCTTCACTGCATAATCTTCAAATTGCTTACCCAGAAAGACATTGGCAAACAAGCCGACGAGCGCCAAAGAGAACAGCGCTACCATCAGAAAAGCAAGCGTCAGTTTGATGCGAAGCGAGATCGGTTTCATTCTTTGCCTCCATCGAAGCGGTAACCCACGCCATGTACGGTGATGAGATAGCGCGGCTGCCTGGCATCCGGCTCAATCTTTTGCCGGAGATTCTTGATGTGCGTATCGATGACGCGGTCATATCCTTCAAAATCATCTTTCAACGCGAGGTGAATCAACTCGTCTCTCGTAAAAGTTCGACCGGGGTGCGAGGCAAGCGCCAGCAGAATGCTGTATTCGCTCGGTGTGAGTGTTACGGGTGCACCTTCACACAGGACGGTGCGCGCGATGGTGTCGATTATGAGCCAATCTCCGCCGAAACGCAGCACATCGGTCTGCGTCGCACCCGCGCGGCGAAGCACCGCGTGCACCCGCGCAACCACCTGTCGCGGGCTGAACGGTTTCGTTACGTAATCATCCGCGCCGATGGCGAGCCCGCCGAGAATCGAATGCTCTTCCGTTTTTGCCGTGAGCATGATGACAGGCGTATTACCGCGCGCGCGTATTTCGCGGCAGACTTCCTCTCCCGAACGCTTGGGAAGCATAAGGTCGAGCAAAACAAGCGCAGGGGATAGCGACGTAAACATAGACAAAGCTTCGTCACCATCTTTTACGGTGGCGACCAGAAAGCCCTCGCGTTCTAAATAGGACTTCAGCACGTCTGCAATTTTCGCCTCATCCTCAACGACGAGTATCGTTTGCTTTGCTGCCATACATGCTCCAAATAACGAGTTTGGGTGAATCAATAATCCCGGCTTATTTCTCTTTTAACCGAAACCGCTTGAGCCGCAGGGCATTGCTCACGACGGAGACGGAGCTCAGCGCCATCGCAGCCCCGGCAAACACGGGGGTCAGTAGCGGGCCGCCGAAGGCATAGAACACGCCCGCGGCAAACGGGATACCAACCACATTGTAAGCAAATGCCCAGAAGAGGTTTTGCCGGATGTTGCGAATGGTGGCGCGGGAGAGCGCAACCGCCGCACTGACGGCGGAGAGATCGCCCCGCATGAGCACCACATCCGCGGATTCCACCGCGACGTCGGTGCCGGTGCCGATCGCCATGCCGACGTCCGCCTGCACGAGCGCGGGCGCGTCGTTGATGCCGTCGCCAACCATGGCGACGCGCTTGCCCTGCGATTGCAGCTTTTGCACTTCGCTTGCCTTGCCGTCCGGCAAAATATCCGAGAGAACTTGCTCGATGCCGACGCTCTCCGCGACCGCTTTTGCGGTTGCGGCGTTATCGCCCGTGAGCATGTAAACGTCGAGACCAAGCGATTTGAGCTGCTCGACTGCGCGGCGGCTTGTGGGTTTTACCGCATCGGCAGCCGCCATGAGCGAATAGAGCTCGTTGTCACGCGCGATATACATCAGGGTCTTGCCGGCATTGGAGAGCGCGACTGTGTCGCCCGCGGAGCGGGAGAGATCAACGTTGTTCTCGGTGAGCAGTTTCGCGCTGCCTGCGAGAATGCGATGGCCCGAAACGTTTGCCTCAATGCCCCGACCGGGGATTGCGCGGAACTGTTCCGGCTCCTGAAGAGACAGATTTCGCGCCTGCGCTGCGGCGACGATCGCCCGCGCGATGGGGTGCTCGGATCCGCGTTCCGCACTGGCGATAATCGAAAGCACGTCGGATTCTGCATCCTTCGAGTAGCGGATGATGTCGGTAAGCTCCGGCTTGCCCTGCGTGATGGTACCCGTTTTATCGAGCACGACCGCGTTGATGCTGTGCGTGGTTTCCAGTGCTTCGCCGCCCTTGATCAACACGCCAAGTTCCGCGCCTTTGCCGGTGCCAACCATGATGGCGGTCGGCGTGGCGAGACCCAGCGCGCAAGGGCAGGCGATAACGAGAACGGTCACGAAGATGTTGAGTACAAAGTTAAAGTCTTTGCCGACGAGCGCCCAAATGACGGCGGAGAGCACCGCGATGCCCAGCACGGCGGGCACGAAGTAGCCGGAGATCACATCCGCGAGCTTCGCGATGGGGGCTTTGCGGCCCTGGGCCTCCTCGACGAGGTGGATGATCTTCGAAAGCGCGGTATCTTCGCCAACATGCGTAACGGTAAAGCGAATCAACCCTTCTCCGTTGATACTGCCGCCCGTGACGGGGGAACCAGCCTGCTTTTCGACGGGGAGAGATTCGCCCGTCAGCATGCTTTCATCCACGCTGGATGCGCCGTCGAGGACGGTTCCGTCGACCGGGATTGCGCCGCCGGGTCGCACGAGAACAACGTCTCCCACCACGACCTCGTCCAGAGAGACTTCCAGTTCCACACCGTCTTTAACGATGATCGCGGTCTTGGGTTTGAGGCTCATGAGTTTTTTAATCGCTTCGGAGGTTTTGCTCTTACTGACCGCTTCGAGGTACTTGCCGAGCATAACGAGCGTGATCACCACTGCGGCGGACTCAAAATAAAGGTGCTGTGCAAATGCGGCATCGCCCAGATAGATCAAAACGGTTGCATAAATGCCGTATAGAAACGCGCTGCCGGTGCCGATTGCAACCAGGGTGTCCATATTGGGAGAACCCTTGAAGAGCGTTTTAAAGCCGACGCGGAAGAAACGGCCGCCCGCGATGAGCACGGGAATCGTCAGAACCAACTGCACGAGCGCAAACACCAGCGGGAACATGTGCGGGTTCATAAACTCGGGCAGCGGTACGCCGAGCGAGGGGAACATATGTGCCATGGCGATATAGAGAATTGGCGCCGCGAACACGATCGCAACGATCAGGCGAAGCCGCATCAAGCGAAGCGCTTTTTCGCGTTTCTCCTGCTCCGCATCACGCGTGTCTTCGGTTGCGAGATCGAGCGGGGTATAGCCGGATTTTGTGATCGCTTCGCGCACCTGCGCAAGCTTTACCTTCGCGGGATCATAAGAAAACGCGGCGCGGTTTGTCGCGAGGTTGACGGAGGCTTCCGATACGCCGTCCAGCTTTTTCAGCGCGCGCTCAACGGCGGAGGAGCAACTGGCGCAGGTCATGCCGTCTACGCCCAACTCGGCGCGCTTGAGCACCTGCGGCTGCACGAGGCCATAGCCCGCGTGTTCCACGGTGTCCTTGAGTTTGTCAAAGTCCACCTTGGATTCGTCAAACTGTACGCGCAGGGTCTCGGTGGCGAGATTGACCTCCGCGTGATCAACACCGTCCACCTTGCCGACCGCGCGCTGCACGGCGGCAGAGCAGGCGGAGCAGGTCATTCCGGTGACTTGATACGATTGTTCTTTCATATGAATGCCTCCTTAACCGCAGCAGGACCCGTAATTTGTGGTGGAATCCAAGTTCGGTGCGGTCGAATCGAGTTTTGGTGTAGCGGTGGTCGACGGGACAGTTGTTTCGGTGGATGAAAACAGGTCGTCCACCACGAGGATCCGTCCGTTCAACATACCCATCCAGCAGGTATACGAGAGCAGTCCTGTCTCATCTGGTATAAATTTTATCACATTATCGCCTGGTGTCAGTGCCTTTTTCACACCGAAGGAAGGGAACACCACGGTTTGATTGCAGCCGGTGATCGCGCTTTCATCCGCGGTGATCGTCAACTCCACCGGAATGCCCTTTTGCACGATGATAAACGGGTAGACGGAGGGGTTCAGGTTCGCCTGAATCTTCTGCACATCGCCATTCATCGTGGCGGGAAGATAGCCCTGATCAAACGCCTGCTGTAGCAATGAAGCGGATTCTTTTTGCACCGCGGCGGTCGCAGCAGGTACTGTTTCCAACGAGTCGGAGGAAGGGCGTAAGCCTGAAAGAGAAAGCGCGTTTGTTGCCATCACGACGGCAAAGAAGACGACGAGCACGGCGCTCACCCGCTGCACCACATAGGCAAACTTACCTTTGAGTACGGAGAAGAGCGTTCCCGCGCCAAGCATCAGCGGAACCGTACCCAGGGAAAAGAGAAACATGGACAGCGCGCCGGTGAGTACGGAGCCCGTGGCGAGGGCATAGAGCTGCATCGCCTGCAGCGGGCCGCAGGGCATAAAGCCATTGAGCAGGCCGACGACAAGCGGGCCTTTCCCCAAGCCGGCTTTCCCGAGAGGCTTTGCTAAGAAGCGTGGTATACGCGGCGTGAGCCACCAAGGCAGCCAGCCGAGCATGCTCAACCCCATCAGCAGCATGCCGACAGCGGCAAGCGCGAGGAGAATCGCTTTCACGGGTTCGCTCAGGAAGAGCACTGAGCCGATACCGCCGACCAGACCGCCGATGACGGTGTAGGAAATCACGCGTCCGAGGTTATAAAGAAGCGGTTTATTGAGGTTCGGCTTTGCATATCCACCCGCGCCTACGCTCTGCGAAAGATTGATGCCGCCGCACATCGCGATGCAATGCACGCTGGTGAATAGTCCCGTGAGAAACAGCGCGGAAAGCGAGATCGAGCTGTCGATCTTCGGAATGTAGCCAAAGAAATCAAAACCAAGCGTGTACCGCAACAACACATACAACGCGAGCAGAAGAATCGCGACGGGAATCACCTTCGAGATGGGCTGTGCGCTTTTTTCGGGACCGGCAACGCGATAGCCCGCAGCGGCGACCGCCTTCGTGACGGCGGAAACGAGTGCTTCCTCGTTCGTCACATCCGGATCGAAGGTTACCTCAAGCCGGTTTTTTGAAAACGAAGCAATCGCGCTGGTTACGCCGGGAACGGCGCGCGCGGCTCTGGAAACCCGCGACTCACAATGTCCACAGGTCATGCCGGATACGCGAAAAATGCGCTTTTGATCCATATGAAAATTCCTCCACATCAAAATGAGTACAAGAAAGCAGAAAAAGAGCATCTTCTGTTTCGCACATCATAATATGGTTGTGTGAAGATATTATGTAGATGAATTCTGTCGTTTGAAGTATATGGGAACACATGAAAATTAGCCGCGATTCGATGGTTGAATGCGACGATTTGGAACGATATACTGAAACTATCGTATTTAAGAAGGAACACATCACATGAAACGGACGGGAACCATCGCAACCGGATATGCGTTTTTCGCGGCGGCGCTCTATGCGCTGAATGTGCCGCTATCAAAACTGCTGCTGAAAAACGTTTCTCCGGCGATGATGGCGGCGCTATTATACCTCGGCGCGGGAATCGGGATCGGGATTCTCTCTCTTGCGCGGTCACACAAGCAGCAGAGCGAAACAAAACTGACGAATCAGGAACTTCCGTTTATACTCGGAATGATCTTGCTGGACATCGCGGCGCCGATTCTACTGATGATGGGACTGATACGCGGCTCCGCAGAAAGTGCGGCTTTGCTAGGAAACTTTGAAATCGTTGCAACGTCTGTCATTGCGCTCGCGCTGTTTCAGGAAAAGATATCGAGGCGGCTCTGGATTGCCATTGCGCTGGTCACGCTTTCGAGCGTCATACTTTCGCTAAAATCAGGTCAAACGATATCGCTTTCTGCAGAGTCGCTCCTGATTTTGGCGGCGTGTGTCTGCTGGGGACTGGAGAACAACTGCACCAGAAAACTCTCCTCCAAGAACACGGCACAAATCGTCATTCTCAAAGGTATTTGTTCCGGTTTTGGTTCGCTTGCTGTTGCATTTCTGTTGGGGGAGTCGCTTCCCGGTTGGATTTATTGCTTCGCGGCGCTTGTATTGGGTTTCGCCGCCTACGGACTCAGCATATTCTGTTACATTCGGGCGCAGCGCGACTTGGGCGCGGCGAAAACCAGCGCATATTATGCGATTGCGCCGTTTTTGGGCGTGATCTTTTCCTGGATACTTTTCCGCGAACAATTAGAACTGCAATTCTTTCTAGCGCTCGCGATCATGATACTTGGCGCGTATTTTTCGATTACCGATTCGATCGCGTTACAGCATACGCATTCACACGTACATATTCACACACACGAGCATCGGCACGACGGGCTGACCCACACGCATGAGCACGCGCACGAACACACGCACCTGCATGTACACGACAACGCAAAAGGCGAGGAACACCGCCATATTCATGACGCTGTAGGCGGACACGATCATAGCCATATTCAATGAACAGAATAAAAAGAGGCCACGTGATCGTGACCGTTTCGTCAGTCGCATTGACTGATCTTATATTGATGAATCAACCCAGCCGAATTCATGAAAAGCCAAGCTGGCGCAGACATTCCGCTTGCACGGAAACATTGCTGTTGTCGTTTTGAATGATTTGTTGCGCGAGAGTAATCTTCGCTCGTAGCAGTTCCTCCGGCATGGCGTCCAGCTCCAGAATTGCCCTTGCCAGTTCTTCAGGGGTATCGCCAACCAGGACCGCATCCCGGATCGCAGGGGCAACGCCTTCGATACCCAGCGTGGTTGAGGCAATCGGCAGGCCCGCCATGCTCGCCTGTAATATCTTGTTCTTCACGCCGGAACCCGCGACAATCGCACAGACAAAAATGTCGTACTCTTGCAGCGCGGTTTTCATATCCTCTACAAAGCCGACAAACTGCACCCGCGCGCCTCGATACAAGTGTCTTGCGTGCTCGTCCTTTGCGCCTGCGATCGAAAGCGTATACGCCTGTGGCAATAAAGGCATGACCTCTTCAACGAGATATTGCATCGCGAGAATGTTTGGCGTGTAATCCATGATGCCGAAGAAGACGAGGTGTTTTCGCGTTCCGACGGGGCGAATCTTGATATCCTGCTCCAGCCATTCTTCCACATCGATGCTGTTGTTCATTACGAATATTTTGTCCGATAGGGAAGCGTCCAACTCCACGAGATATGCTTTATCCTGCTCCGAGCAGATTACGATCGGCGCAAGCGCATTGCAGATCTTTTTCTCATAGATACGGTGTTTATGATACTCTTCCCAGGAGAGCAGCTTCTCCAGACCGGATTGCTTCTTGCGAACTCTGTCATAGTACTTGGTCAAACTATCGGTGATATCCAGAACGCACGGTACTCCTGCGCGTTTTGCCATTTTTGCGTAGGGAGCCAAACGCAAACGCTTGATATAGATGAGGTCATAGGAATGCTGCGCCAATTCCTGTTTGATTGCGCGCCGCATTGCAAAACTATAGCAATACGCAACGCGCAGCGGAACAGGAAGAAACAACGCGAACGCGCAGCGAAACAGGGACAATAGCGTGCTTTGCGGCACGGGAACCACCCTGTCAACATAGGATAAACAATCATTCAACTGTGCGTTATCCGACCTGTTTTTACAAAAGGACATCAGCGTAACAGAATGTCCCAAGGCACGAAAGGCGCGGAGTATATTTTTAGAGCGAATCCTGTTCATGGAGTTGGGTGATGAGGGAGCGATATAAAGAATCTCCATAGACGGCGGTCTCCTCGTAAAATCTTTTAAATACTTCGTGATTCTGCCGCCCCATTTGCGCGGCTCTTTGCCGATCCTGTAAAAGCGATATCAGCGTTTGCGCCATTTGGCGAGGATCGTCTCCCGACCAGGTTCCCGCGCTCGGCGCAAGTCCCTCGCTCCCGATCACCGTACTCACCGTCGCTTTCGCGTGCGCCCAGTATTCAAGAATTTTCACACGCGTTCCGCCGCCATAATAGACCGGAGCTACGGTCACCCAACATCGACTAAGAATTTCGCTCTTTTTTTCCTCTTCCACATTTTCCAGCAAGTGAATCAGGTTTATTTCACATAGCTTTCGAATCTCTTTTGTGGCGCAAGAGCCCATTAGATAAAACTCTGTTTCCGGCAGCGCTTGCTTGACTAGCGGGTAAACCTTTGATAAAAAGCGCAGCAGGCCTTCGTGGTTAGGTCCCCAGGAGATATTCCCCACAAAGGCGATGGTTGGCTTGATAAACCATTGCGATGGAGGGAGGATAACGATCCCGCTTTCTGAAAACGTGTTTTCCAGCACCGCGCAAGGCGCATCCGGTTGTGCGGCGGCGCAGATGGCGCGATCCCTCTCGCTGACAAAAAAGGTTCTTATTACCTGCTTCCAGCTTGCCTGCTCAAAGCGCCGAATACGGCTGGCCTCATACCAATAGGCCGGACGAAGATAAAACTTTGCGTATTGCGCCGCTCGCCCGGTCAATTCATATTCAATGTTTTGATCGTCCAGAAATACCGGTATGCTGCGTACGTTTCGCACATATTGCATGGAGGAAAGTTCCTCGCAGAGGATACATGCAAAGGTTTCACTTGCGCACAGTTCGTCTATTTTTTCCTGCATTTCGCGCTGATGATATTGCAGCAAAGTGACGGACTGATTACTGGATAACGCATGAAGCGCGGTGATGAAAAGACTCTTTACCGTTCGCGTGTGCGGAAAGCCGAATATTTCTTTCGTAAAGTCTCGCAATTCCTCGACTCGGCGATCGCCGAATTTCTTGTCCCAGTGACCGACCAGCGTCACTTCAAAGTGCTTGCTTAAAAAGCGCAGCCATGCCAGAGAGCGCTTCGAGCCGCCGCCAAATGCCGGAGCCGGAATAAACTTGGTTATGACAAGAACCTTTTGCAATGGTACCCTCCGACGGATATTCTCTCAAAATCCGGAAAACGAAAGAGCGAGTCGATATTTGGTGAGCGATATGGTATTAAGACGAAGCGTAACGTTTTCGCAAGAGCCTTACGCGCGGTAAGGGTGCATTCATGAAGCGTCTCCGACTTGCGTGGAAGGCCGGAACGCAACCGTTTTTACCAGCTCGGGATCGGGGGGAGCAAACATGCGCTCAACGATGATAAAGATTACGAGGAGCAACTGCATGCGCGGATAGGTTTCAACGAAAAAGTTTAAGAACAGACAAAACAAGACGCAATTCGTCACCCAAACCAGGGATGTTTGCTGTTGTTTGCTCAAAATACGAATGATGTGTATATTGAGCACTGTAAATAGTGAGAATGCGACAACGCCGCCTTCGTATAATAGTTCCAAATAGTAATTATGCGCTGTTGACAATGCTTCGCGATCGTTGAAAAAGTGTTGATTGAGTACTTCCAGCTTTTCTATGCCATATCCCAGAATCGGCTTTTTCACGAAGGCATTGATTGCTTGTTGCCAGATTTGCGTTCGCCCGGTAAAAGAACTGTCGCGTGAGAACAGCCCAAAAAGCCAGTTGAACTGTTTTTGTATGTCGAAGACCAGCAGCAGCGCGATGACGCCGATCGCGGCATAAACCATCCAGATTCGCGGCTTGAGCAAGGGTTTCTTTCCGAATACCAGAAAGACGGATAGCATCAAAAGCACCTGCAAGAATAAAGCGGTTACGGTTTTTACACTGCAAAAATTGACTAAACCCAGCAATATCCATAAAAAAGCTTCGAGATCAAGATGCTGCTTGCGGTCATATGCTTCGATTAAAACGATAAACGATAAAACAAAGTAGGGTGCGAAGGATGAATTTCGATATGCGAATAAATACATAATCTGCGAATGCCAGGGCACCAGTCCCTTGGGAAAGATGAAGATTAGTATGAAGTTTAAAACGCATAAAATCTTGAGCGCCGTACCCATGACGAACGTGCCGTATCGACGTGATACGGAGAAGATATAATCCACGAAAAAGAACAGGGGTAAGGCCGTTGCAAACAAAGAAGCCAAAGCTTGATAATCGCGGTTCGGGTTGACGAGCGTCGCAACTGATACAACCGCATAGATCCCGACGAGCAGAAAGACGGAAAGATGCTCAAGCTTTGATTTGCTTTTAAGCAGCATCCAGACTGCATAAAAAAACACAATCATGCGGATGGCGTAAATGCACAAACGGAAATGCCAACTGACATAACCGATAATCTCCAACGGCACAACGCACAGCATCATTGCAATATGCATCATAGACTGCTTTTGATTCCATACTTTTGTTGACGTTTTTAAAGACAGCAATGCGCAGATTCTCTCCTTGTTTATTCTTTCTGAACGCTCTTACGGCGAGACATCGTGACACATTTGAAACAACCTAATTTAGTATATGCGGATACCGCACTTGGGTCAATAGAATCATTAACTTCTCTTATCAACGAGAAAAGTGATGCGTTTAAAACAGAAAAATGTAAAGCCGGTATGTTGTGGTGAAGAACGAATACGCTACACGCTTTGTTCAAGCAGGCGCAGCCACGCTTGCGCGGCTGTATCCCAACTATAGCGCGCAAGCAGCCGATCGGGCGGCGAAACGGTTTCCTGCAATAATGCATGCAAGTCGACATTGTAATCGTCCGGATCAAAATAATACGCACAGTCTTCATAGATTTCGGGCAGACAGGACGCATTGGAGATGCAGATTTTCGCGCCAAGCGACAATGCCTCAAGCGGCGGAATACCAAAACCCTCGTATTTCGACGGCTGTAAAAATGCTTTGCAGTGCTTCATCAACGTCTTACACTGTGCATCCGATACATAGCCGACATAAACGACATTGGGCGGAGCTGCTTGCAGTTGTATCGCGACCGGCAGCTTTCGCGTATTCAGCATGCCAGAGATGGCGAAGATATCGTCAGGATGCTTTTGCGCAACGGCAAGAAGCCACTCATAGTTTTTATGCCGCGCAACGCTGCCCAGCGCGAAATAGTATTGTCCCTTTTTTAATGGAGGGTATGTTTCCCAAACGGACTCGTCTTCCGGTATGCGCTGCATGTGCTGCCAACCGTTGTAGATGACTTGAATCCGTTCCGGCGGAATGTGAAGGATATGCTCGATCTCTTCTTTTATCGTATAGGAGACCGTAACCAGCTGATGCGATAGAATTTTTGCAACATAATTCGATATGATTGTGTTTATACGTACGCGGAACACGTCATATTTTTTAAATTTCTGCGGACGCATATCATGAATCGCTAGAATAGAGGGTTTGTATAGACACAGACCGGTTGCCATACGGCAGAGGAGGCCATGGTGCCGCCAAACAAAGAACGGTAGGCTGACCGCGGACCACGGAAGCCACCTTGGAGAGCGCACCTCGTCCACCTTGATTTTTGCGAAGGAAGGGAGGGTTGCATGCAGTCCCTTCGGACAGCAGACATGAACCTCCAAATCACTCTCGCTTTCGACCAGTAACGCATCCAAACTGCGAAGCGTTTCAAAAATCATACGCTGAAACCCAGTGGTTTGCTGGCATAAAGGATTTGCGTCAATGAATACGGTACGCATGATGATGGTTCCTTCCCGGTCTTGATGAAACTTTTTATTCTGACATCTACGAAGCGGAATATCACTGGTGTTGGAAATGGAATGAAACACTTCCGCTTGATCCGTAATCGCAAGCGCGTATACGTCGCTTGCACGTACATTAAAAATTATATCATTTTATTATGCAATGATGCTACGACAATCATCCATCAAATTACTTCCCGAACGCAACATTTTGATTCTTTACTGTGGCAACTCCGGGAAAGCAGAACGGATGGGCACCATTCGGTGCCCATCCGTTCTTACAGATAGCTTGGTGGAGCGTTAGGAGGTATTCATCCTGAAAGAGCGTTTGCTTGAGATGTTTTTTGAAAATCCCGAACAAGCCCGACAGAATTGAAACAATTTTACATTGCTTCGGAAAACAAATCCATATACTCAAACAAAATCAGGTTACGATCTCCAGGAAACTCGGGATCATCTCACCCTCGTAGTAGAACAAGCCACGACCGAGATGATCGGACTGCCAAACACGCTGCGGATTGTCCGGCGAAGCGGTGTAGCCGCCGGCATAAACCTCAATGCGGTTGCCGGAGGGTTCCCAGAAATAGATGGTCTGACCGCGCGTGATCGCATGGCGCGTAGGCCCGATATCCTTTTTCAAACGGTTGATGGCGATGAGATCCGCCACCTGCCCGACGTGGTTCCAGTCCTGAAGCAGGAAGCCGACGTGGTGGATTTTGCCGGGCTTGGGGTACTCGACAAACGCGAGATCGTGCGGCTTGTTATTGCCGGTGACCCATGCGGCGAGGCGTTTGCCATCGGGCAGATTGCAAACTTCGGGTACGTACATCTTGAGCACTTCGGTGCAGTAGCGCTCCGCTTCGGCGATGTTTGGCCCGTAGAGCAGGAAGTGGTCGAGACGGATAACGCCCATGCCGTGCGGTTGTTCTTCCCAAATGTCCGGGTTGAGAAGGCCCGGATGCTTCGGTGCGAGATCGACCGTAGCATAGAGCTCAAAGACATGACCGGTCGAAATGGTGAAGCGGAAGCGGCGACCAAAGCCCGGCTGATCGGAGTTGGCGGGGACTTCGGTGACCGGATAGCCAAAAGCTTCGGTTTCCTTCGCCATGCGGTCGAGCGTCTCTTCCGAATCCACCTTGAAAGCCACGGAATCTAGGCCGGCCTCGTCAGCCTTGCGCAACGTGACGGAGTGGTGGTCGAACTCGTCGTAGGTCTTCAGGCAGACGCGACCGTCCGCCGTGCGCGTGACTTCGTCAAGACCAAGAATGTTCTTATAGAAGTCGAGGGTTTTGTCCAGATCCAGTACGCGTAATTGAATCAGACCCGGTCTCAGTGTTTGATTGAGTGCCATTTGTTCTTCTCTCCTTTTATTTTGATGAGTTGGTGGCTGAGTGGTATCTTTTAGCGCCGTGTGGCGCTGGCAACTGAGGGGACTTGAAAGAAATGTTTGTGATCCGAAGAATGAATACTAGACCGTGGTCAAAGTCAGGTCGCTCAATGGATGGACGCAGCAGAGCAAAACGATACCGATTTGTTCCTCCTGTGGCGATACATGCGCCCGACTCATCGGCTTGAAAGCCTCAAAGGACCCGGAAGTGATGCGCATCTTACATGCGCCGCAGCCGCCGCCGAAACAACCGTATCGAATGGGGCCTGCGGCGGCGCGCCGCATCGCGGAGAGCACGCTCTCATCCGCCCGGCAAGGGAAGCATTCACCCGTGGAACTCGTAATGGTAAACAATTGGGATTCCATCTTAACCCTGCTTCTCTTTGGCGAGGCTATAAGCCACGTCGATGATGAGATCTTCCTGACCGCCGATCATCTTGCGTTTGCCGACTTCGACGAGGATATCGCGCGGTTCGAGATGAAACTTTTCCGCAGCCGCGTAGACATGCAGCAGAAAACTCGAATAAACACCCGCATAGCCGAGCATCAGCGAACCGCCGTCAATCACTTGAGGACGCAGCATCATCGGAGCGACCGCCTGTTCGGAGGCGTCGATCAGCCCGTAAAAATCCAATCCGGTTTCGATGCCTCTTCGTTCCAGTATGCCCGCGAGCACCTCAAGCTGCGTGTTGCCAGAGCCCGCGCCGAGACCGCGCAGTGTTGCATCGATATAGCTGGCTCCGGCGTCGATGGCGGCAAGAGAGTTGGCCACCGCCAGACTAAGGTTGTTATGCGCGTGGAAACCGACGGGGATGCTCACCACCGCGCGAACTGCTTCGACGCGGGCTTTCACCTGATCGGGCAGCAGCGCGCCAGCCGAGTCGGCAAGATTGATATAGTCCGCGCCATAGGATTCCATCTTTTTTGCCTGTTCGGCAATTCCTTCCGGTTCCAGCATGTGCACCATCATCAGAAAGCCGACCGCCATGTAATCCATGCGCTTTGCCGCCTGGATGTGCTGCGCGCTGATATCCGCCTCGGTCACATGGGTTGCGACGCGCACGACCGAAGCGCCGCAGTCTCTTGCACGCTCCATATCGGCAATGGTACCGATACCCGGCAGCAGCAGAACGGCGATCTTCGCGCGGGAGACGGCTTTGGAGGCAGCCTCGATCAACGCAAAGGGATCTTCCTTCGAAAAACCGTAGGTATAGCTTGATCCGCCGAGACCATCGCCGTGGGATACTTCGATAATCGGCAGTCCGCAACGTTCGAGACGGGCTGCGACCTCGCTTGTCTGCGCAACGGTGAAAGAGTGGCGCACGGCGTGGCTGCCGTCTCGCAGGGTGGTGTCGACGATGTTTAGCTTCATGCTCATTTTTTGGCACCCCCTTTTAACAGATTGCGTGCGATACGCTCCGCCGTCGCGATTGCAGCGGCGTTGATGATATCAAGATTGCCTGCAAAGGTCGGTAAAAAGTCTCCCTGCCCCTGCACCTGTACGACGACGCTGACCTTGTCGCCATCCATCTGCGGCGGAACGCGCAGACGATAGCCGGGTACGTAACGCTGCACCTCTGACACGATACTGAGGATTGAGTCGCGAATGGTTTCAAACGGAACACTCGTGTCGCCAACGCGAATCATGACCGTGTCCGTCATATGAATCGGCGGGTCCGCGGGGTTGAGTACGATGATGGCTTTCCCCTTTTTCGCTTTGCCGACCACCTCGATGGCGCGACTCGTCGTCTCCGTAAATTCATCCATATTGGCGCGCGTGCCCGGGCCTGCGCTCCTGGAAGAGATCGCGGCGACGATTTCTGCATATTCGACCCCAGCGACGCTGTGAACCGCGTGAATGATCGGGATGGTTGCCTGCCCGCCGCAGGTCACCATGTTTACGTTTGGTTCATGCATGAGCTGTTCCAGATTGACGCAGGGGACACAATACGGACCTACTGCGGCGGGGGTCAGATCGATTGCGACAATACCGGCTTTCGCCAACGCCGGCGCGTCAAATTTCTCGTGCGCCGAAGCGCTTGTTGCGTCAAACGCGATTTTGATTTCGGGATTTTCTACGACGGCGGCGACGCCCCGCGTTGACACGGGGATTCCAAGTCCGGCCGCGCGTCGAATGCCTTCCGACTCCACGATACCGGTCATAAGCGCCATTTCAAGTACCGGACTTCTCAGAATTTTATACATCAAATCGCTTCCGATATTACCCGGGCCAATCACCGCGACTTTGATTTTATCTGTTGGTTGCAAATGATCCACCTACCTTATTTTTGCGTAAAAGAAATAAACGGGTGCGTTGCGTTTTTCAGAACGCACCGATTGAATCTGTCGAGCGGTTGAATATTACTGCCTGGTTTGGGCTTATACGAATCTGGCTGTCACGGATCCAAGAGTTTGAAATGTTGCGGTGAAAAGATCGCCTTTTTTTGCGGGAAGTGCGGCGGCAAACGCGCCGGAGAGCAACACTTCGCCTTTTTTTAGCGGAACGCCGTAGCGCCGCAGACAATTTGCGAGCCATGCGACGGAGACGGCCGGATCACCCATTACAGCGGCACCGGTTCCTTCGCTGACGATGCCTTTGCCCGACTGCTCCGTTTGCATGGCGATGGAGGCGAGGTCGAGCCCGACGGGTGAGACGCGGTCTTTGCCGAGGACATAGCGTCCGGACGACGCATTGTCCGAAATGGTGTCGGCAAGTTTGATCTTCCAGTCCGCGACCCGGCTGTCTACGATTTCAAACGCGGCACAGACAAACTCGGTTGCGGATAATACGTCTTTCGAAGTGACGTCGCGATCGGGCAGGTCTTCTCCAAGGATGAAAGCAATCTCCGCTTCGATTTTCGGCTGGATCAGCTCGTCTGCCCGGATATCGAGCGCGCAGTCCATGAATGTGAATAAGTGCCCGTAATCGGGTTCGCTCACGCCGAGCAACTGCTGCATGCCGGGAGAGGTCAAACCGATTTTCTTGCCGCTGATGATTGCGCCCTGTGAAAGCAGACGATTGACATTGACGAGCTGGACGGCATACGCATCATCCGCCGTAAGCGCAGGATACGCTGCTGTCAGCGGCGGAATCGGGCGTTTCGTGCGCTCCGCATCTGCCAACTCCGCCGCAAGCTGATCGATGATATTCTTCGACGTACTCATGCTTTCAGATAAGGCGGGTCGATCGTGAGAAAACTGTGTACGATCGCCGCGAACTCCTGCGTACGCTCAATCTGCGTCCAGTGTCCGCATTTGCCAAAGACGTGCAGCTGTGCGTTTTCGAGTCCTTGAATCAGCTTCATAGAGGTGGAGAGCGGAATCACGCGATCTTCGCGCCCGTGGACGATGAGCGTTTGATGACGGATTTCTTTGAGATAGATTTCAAACTGGGCCATGGCTTCCACGCCGTCTTGACGCGGGGCGGGGAACATGGAGGAAAAGCTCTCCTGAAAACCGGGTTGGATGCTGCCCTCGTAGCGACCCTTTGCCAGCTCCGGTGGCATTGACTTACGGCTGTAGGCGAAGATGCCGATCAACTCTTGCATGTTTTCAAGAGACGGTTGATAACCCCAGACACGGTCGAGACCGTAGGTCAACGGGAATGTAACGCCCATGCTGCCCATGAGCACCAGCTTTCGGACGCGCTCCGGCTTGAGATACGCCATAGCGAGCGCGAGCGCGCCGCCAAAGGAATTGCCAACGAGGTCTGCCTGCTCAATACCAAGCGCATCCATAAAATCGATGGTTTGCCTTACCCAGGCGTCCATGTTATAAACCATGCCGTCCGGGCGATCGGTGTAACCGAAACCCACTAAATCCGGCGCGTAGATATGGTGTTCACCCGAAAGAAGCGGGAAGAGTTTATTCCAGTTTGCCCATGCGGAGACACCCGGGCCGGAACCGTGCAGCATGATCAGTGGAAACCCGCTGCCCACGTCGTGATAGTTTGTTTGAAATGTTCCGGTTTTGATGGAGTTTGCAATCTCCGGCCTTTTTTCCATGATGAAACGACCTCCTTTAACTTGTCCTGCCGTCGGGCGGTATCCGGCGCTGCGTAGTGTATGTATACTTGCGAGCTATAGGCTCGTTTGCTTCAATGTTTTTGTAATGGACGCCGCTGCCGCGACGACCCGCTTTGTAATCTTTTCCAACCGTTCACCTTCAAGGTTTCCCTGCATGCCGGAGATGCTGAGCGCGTATTTCACCTGGCCCTTGCCATCAAAGATCGGTGCCGCGACGCAACGCAGACCCAGCATGATCTCGCCGTCGTCGATCGCGTAACCCTGCTGACGGATGGTCTCGAGCTCACGTTCAAGCACGGAAGCATTGGTGATGGTGTTTGGCGTGTAGGGGGTAAGCTTCTTTTCGCGGATGATTCGGTTTCTTTTGCTGTCCGGCATATAAGCGAGCATCGCTTTCCCCAGACCCGTGCAATGGATCGGCAACCGTCCGCCAATTTCGGAAACGATGCGGATCAGGTGCGTTGAATCGAGCTTTTCAAGATAGAGAATTTCGCCGCGATCTTCGGTGCCGAGTTGTACCATTTCGCCAAGTTCCGCATTGAGCTTTTGCATATATGGCATGGCGATCGAGCGAATGTCCCACATTTTGCCGACCTTTACCCCAAGCTCGAAAAACCGGATACCGAGGCGGTATCGTCCCGTCTGCTCGGATTGTTCCACATAACGGTAGAGTACGAGTGTGGAGATAACGCCGTGCACCGTGCTTTTCGGCCAACCGAGTGTGGTTGCCAGTTCGGTTAGAGAATGCTCGCGCGGTTCCTCGGCCAGTGCGTCCACCAGCAGGAATGCCCGCTCGATTGATTTGATATGCGCCGTATTATCTTTTACCATTTGCAATCACCGTAATCAGACAAGAAGTAATTACTCTTACGAACTCATGATAGCATTCTAAACATGCATGAAGCAACCGGAATGTTCCCGATTACAACATCTGCGTTCCCACATAGCGAACAAATATGAAAACAGAGCTGAATTGATTGAAAGACTTAGCAGGGCTAACAAAAAAGAAGAGCAACAACGATGTGCGGTTGCTCTTCTTATAGTGGACAGCTATTTGCGAGTGCAAACGATACTATATCATAAAATACTTTTCATAGTGAAGATCCGGATCGCGAATCTATTTTAATGAATGGATGCGGCGTAAATCTTTTGGATGGAAGCCGCGAGCGTTTCGTTGAATTGCTCATCGGTTTGCCCGGCGGAGAGCCCCTCGGCAAGCGCACGGGAAAAACTCGCGATCAATCCGGGGTTGCGCGCGAGTCTTTCGTTTGCCTCGGCTTGACTATATCCGCCGGAGAGCGCGACGATGCGCAAGATGCGCGGATGCCGCATCAGGTCCGAGTAGAATCCGTCCACCGTTGGGATCGAGAGCTTCAGCATCACGTTTGAGCCATCGGGAAGCGTATCCAGATGTTGCAGCAGTTCTTGCTTGAGCAAAACTTCCGACTGCGCCTTGTCGGCGCTGTGGATATCCACTTCCGGCTCGATGATCGGAACGAGGCCGGCTTTCAAAATTTGCAGCGCATATTCAAACTGCTGATCGACAACACGGGAGATGCCCTCCGGGACGGCCTGACTGATGACGGAGCGCATCTTCGTGCCAAATACGTTTCGATTGACCGCACGTTTGAGCAGCGCATCTAGCCCCGTGATCGGTTTCATCAACTGTACGCCGCCTTCCAACGGAGCCAGACCTTGATCTACCTTCAAAAACGGAACGATTCCTCTCGCTTGCCAGAGGTAGTCCGCAGTAAACTGGCCTTCTACCGTTCGATCCATGGTTTGTTCGAATAGAATTGCGCCTAAAATAAACTCGTCTGTAAAACTTGGACTGGTCATGATTCGGGTGCGCATTTGATGCACCAGATCAAACATTTCTTCTTCGGTGGAATAAGCATCACGTGAAATTCCGTAATGCTCCAGCGCTTTCGGCGTGCTGCCGCCGCTCTGATCCAGTGCCGCTAAAAAGCCCTTACCCGTACGAATACGCTCTGTCTGTTTGCTGCTCATCGTAATGCCTCCTTATTGGTATTCGTCATTCATATTCGTCCCAATGGACGGTTCAATTCTTCACTTACAACGAAGGAATTATCTATAGTGTATCAGTACGCGGATGCCTGTTCTGTAACAGCCATACTTAAGAGCTTTATTGAAACGAACTGATCAGCAGAACGATGTTTAAAACCGTGACGACAAGCCCGATTGTCACGAGAATGATTTTGCCTAGTTTGGAGTTGGCGTATTTTCCCATCACCTTTTTCGAAGACGTTAGATAGACCAGCGCAAAGATGGTGATCGGCAGCTGGACACTGAGCAGCATTTGCGAATAGATCAGTCCGTCAAACGGGGAACGAATCAAGAAAATGATCAGCGTTGCGGGGATCATCGTCAGTAGAACACCGACCTTGGTGTGCTTATCCTTGATATCATAAGGCTCGGAAAAGATGCCGGCGAAGATACTTCCGCCCGCCATACCTGCGGTGATGCTGGAGGAGAGCCCTGCAAACAGAAGCGCGATGGCAAAGACGATGCTGGCGGCATTGCCCAGCAGGGGCTTTAACATTTGCTCGGCCTGCGTGAGGTCTGTAACCTGTGTCTTTGTTGTAAAAAACGTTGCGGCAGCCATGAGAATCATGGCGCTGTTGATCGCCCAGCCGATCATCATGGAGACCAGCGTATCGCTGAACTCATACTTGAGTTGCTTTTTGATGACGGACTCATCCTGCAGGTTCCATTGTCTGCTCTGGATGATCTCCGAATGCAGAAAAAGATTGTGCGGCATGACGACGGCGCCGAGCACGCTCATGATGACGAGCATGCCTCCGTTTGGGAACGAAGGTGTTACCCAGCCGACCGCAGCGGCGGCCCAGTTCGTATGGATGATGCAGATTTCGAACAGAAAGGAAAGACCGATTAGCGAGACAAACCCGATGATGATCTTTTCGATCTTTTTATAGGAGTTTGTAAACTGCAACACGACCGCAACCACGAGCACCAGAACGGAGCCGATCCTGAGCGGTAAATGAAACAGCATGTTGAGCGCGATAGCCGCGCCCAATATCTCCGCCAGCGCCGTAGAGATGGAGGCGGCAATCGATGAGAACAAGACGACGTTTCGTATCCAGGGACGGAAGTACTCCGTCGTAGCTTCGGAAAGGCACTTGCCGGTGACGATGCCAAGATGCGCCGCGTTATGCTGCAAAACGATCAGCATAAAGGTGGACAGCGTGACCATCCAAAGCAGCGTATAACCATATTGCGACCCGGCGGCGATGTTGGAAGCCCAATTGCCGGGATCGATAAAACCGACCGTCACCAGAAGGCCGGGACCAAGATATTTTAGAAACGCCGCTGCCTTACTTTGATACGGATGCGGCTTAAAAAACGATTTCCATTTTTCTTCCATACAACTACCTTGCCGATCGATACGTTGACTATTCCAATTACGATAAGTATAGCATAGTTCGGCGGCGCTGCTTTGATCAAAGTGACCAAGGGTTTACCGATTCCGCCGACTTGATTGCTTATAGCGCGTATGCTCAAGCGGTCTATCACCTACTTAAGAGACACAAGGTTATCGTATCTTGTTTTCGAGAGAGCGACAGATGATTTTCCCCTGCGCGAGCCAAAGGGGCTTTAGAAGTTCGCTGCTCTATATTGAATTCAATGATCCTCTTTGCTACTGTGCGCACTGCTACTTTCAGAGAGCAAAGCGTTATGCGAATTATCCGGGTTATTTTTCGCAACAAGTTGTACAAACGATTCTGCATCGCAGATGATTTCGGGCGGGAATCCCAACACGCGCAGCAGTTTGAGGGCATTTCTTGTTGCCGAAGGGCCTTTCTTCAGTTGATAATCGAATCGGATGGCATCGTCGGTTATCGTTTCGGAGAAGTGGTATTGATCGTATTGATCGCCGAGTAATTCGCTCAACTCAATATCGTGAGATGCGACAACACACAAACACTGCCTCTTAGCGATATATCTAAGTACGGCGGTGGAGGCGGCGATTCTCTCCGGCGTATTGGTGCCGCGCAGAATCTCGTCGATATAGCAGACGCAATCAACCTGGTCGATTGCTTTGAGCAAACGCCGGACCGACTTGACTTCGACGACAAAATAGCTTTCTCCTGAAAGCATGTTATCGCGCAATGCCATCGACGTCATGACCAGCGCCGGGCGTGTTTCAAAACAGGTTGCGTTGCATGTGTAAATCGTTTGCGCCAGGATTCCGTTTACCGCCAGCGCCTTGATGAAGGTTGATTTGCCGGAAGCATTACTGCCGGTTATTATCGCGCCGCGATGGAGTTTGCCACTGTTTGGCACCGCTTGTGGCATAAGCGGATGGATTAAATTCTGAAATACAATCTCATTCCTGTCGGAAAATACCGGAGTACATGTGTTTGGAAAACTCATGCGATAGGACAACACACTGATGGCGGCTTCGATTTCACCCAATTCAGCGAATAAGCTTCGCAGCGATTCTCTGTTGTTCTGAACCGTGCGCATGATGCGGTTGTAGTGCCGGATTTCAGTTAGAAAGATCATCTGGAAAAAGCCTGTGAGTGCCTGCAACTCGAATGAGACTTGCTTCGTTATATAAGTGCTTGTCATGATTCCTGTAATTCTTTTGAAAGGCTGCAGATGAATCCGAAGAGGCTCAACGAAAGTGCTCCATCCAGCGAGTTTCTTTTTGCAAAGGGCATTACAGCCGTTCAGCATAGCAGTTAAGTAGCGAAGCGTTATGAAATCTGCCTCCAGACTCAATTTCTTACGTACGTATACCACACAATTGATGATGATGAAGGCCAGGATACAAGCAACACCGAGTTTTATGCTGACAAACAGCAGCAATGCGCTTAGGAGCGGCATCGCCGCCAATAGCCAATACAGCGCCGACGGTCGAATATTGCGCGCGGAGGCAGACGCGGAAAGTAACTGTGCCAACCCATTGCTGCGTTCTTTTCCGATGTTTAACAACGCGAGCTGAACACCAAATCTCGAATTCGAGTTATCTTTAAAATATTGAATCAGTCTCTCACGAGCAAGAAGTTTCTCGGACTCGAATTCCGGCTGATGCAATAGTGCATAGAGATACTCTTCTCCGACGGAGGAACAGCAGATGTTGAGCCTTTCGAATACACGATCCATCTCCAGATCGTTCCATGTTGTATCGTCAATCATAAGGTCGTTTTCCGGGCGAAACACGCGGTGAAACGCGCGTACACTTTCCGAATCGAAGCTTGGATCCTGCGGCGGGCTGCCAAATTGATTTTTCAGCGCGCGTATTCGTTTGCGATTTGTCATGGCGATATCAAGCGTTAGCAGACATAAAACTACAAGGATTGCACCAAAATACAAATAACCCACAAGCAATTTCTGCGCACCTCCTCGCAACAATAAAAAAAGTATAACACAGGGGAAAACAAATACACTATCATTATAAGTGAAGAAACGAATATTTACTCAACTTGAGAAACTACTGAGATGAGCGTCAAAATGGCGATCACACATTGTATTCACGATACCTCGCTTGGCTGACTTCGTATCATAAAACCTCACGCAACGAGTGCTCAGCTTAGCAACAATTGACAGCCGGAATGCAGCGATCCCCACGACACCGTATATATGAGACCATCCGTTAAACAAACGAAAACGACCACCGAAATGGTGACCGCTTTGTTTGGCTAAACCCGTGCGAGGTGATACAATCGCGCGATTGTCCCCGGACGGGTGCAAGTTGGGTTTCAATTCTCAACTCTGGTTTTTCATATAGATCGAAGTGTGTCTTCCATCATCTCAAGGCAGTAGGAAATGCGCGAAACGGAAAAGTCATACCATATTGAGAAGGGTTACTTCTTTTTCTTCTTCGAACCGTTTGCTTTTGATCCGTTTGCTTTTTCGATTGAGTCGGCGCGAAACTGCGCAATACGATTCGCTCGCTCGACCCGCTGCTCTTCCGCTTCAATCAAGATGTTGTTTTGCTTGAGATACTCCGCCATTTCGGTGTTTAGCGAAGCGTCTTCCAGCGTCAAGTGCTGATAAAAAGAGGTGGGGAACAGGAACTTCTTTTTGCCGTATGGTTTTGAAAACGACATCATGATGACGTCGTCGCTGACTTCTATCACTTCACCTCGACCAAAGGTCTTGTGGTGAACGATCGCGTGCATAAGATTCATAAATATTTCCTTTCCAATTGTTGACCCGGGGAAAGCATAACCAATAAAAAAACAGTGCTGTTTGGCAACAAGACTTACGTTGCGTCAAATGGCAAGCTGCTTCATGACTATTATATCATATTGAAGAGCATCCGGCGGGGATATCGCGTATATTCGATAAATGTTGTGAGAAATCAAAGGAGAGACACGGGACCATTTTCGCAATGCTACGATCCAACTGTTTCGTTTATGGGCGAGTAGTTCTATCCTCTGCTGAAACTGCCGGATTTTTGCGTTCGAATATCTTCGATCAATCCGGAAAGTCTTTTTCGCATTTGAACATGGACTATCGGCAGAAGAAGAACGCCGACCGGCAATAAAACAGCGCGACCACATGGCCGCGCTGTTTGTGTTTGCGATAAAAAAATTATCTGCGGAAGCAATCGCTGCAGTAAATGGGGCGATCGCTGCGCGGCTCAAACGGAACCTTGCAGGGACGACCACAGTTTGCGCAGACTGCATCATACATCACACGCTGTTCGCTGCCGCGGGAGTTTTGCTTGCGGGCGATGCGGCAATCTTTGCAGCGCTGCGGTTCGTTGGAAAACCCTTTTTCCGCAAAGAATTCCTGTTCGCTGGCGGTGAAGGTGAAGTTTTGTCCGCAATCTTTGCAGACGATGATTTTGTCGCTATACATGTGTTACCATCTTTTCTATATATTTTTTTGTTGAGCCGGATTATTCCGGCAGATGCTCGTAGAAATCAAACAGACGGGGAAATGCGTCCTTATTCTGCGATGTAAACGTTTACCGCGCGGAGCTTCCGGCTGTCTTTGGGATCGGTTTCAATGTCAAAGGTTACTTTCTGTCCTTCGTTCAGGCTCTTATACCCGCCGCTTTGAATCGACTTGAAGTGAACGAAAACATCATCTCCGCCATTGTCGTTTGCGATGAATCCGAACCCTTTTTCCGAGTTAAACCACTTTACTGTTCCAGTGCTCATGTTGCACCTCCTAAAATTAATGAATTCAAAAAACACATGTCTCAAATCATCTAACGACGATGATCTGCAAACATGTGCGGTCAAAGCAATTATTTTGAATACTCATTGATGGTAGCATACTATTCAGGATAAGTCAAATAAATAGTAAGAATCCGTGCGTTTTGCTCTGCGGTATGGTCGAAAACGCATATAAAGTTAGGCCATTATCCAGATATGTGCTAATATGAAGATGGTGGTGATGAAAAATAGATAATAGAGTAAAGGTTATCTTATGTAATAGCATTATTCATATCGACATCGGGAAACGCAGATATGCCGATGACGAAGATGTATATGAGAGGGCACTACGCTCATTTGCGGATGATAAAGAGTATGGTCGTATTACTGTTGCGTTGAAAAACCGGGATTTTGTTAATGCGGAACGGTTTTCGCATCGGCTGAAAATCAAGTCATACAATCTGGGCATGATACGCCTGGCGAAGAAATGTGATACATTGTGCCTTGCGATCAAGAGCGGAAAAGGCGCGCCGGACTTTACGGAAGCATTCAACGACGTAAAGGCAGTATACGGAATGATGCGGGATTGCATTGACCGCGCGTTTATCGAAAAGCTTTGAAGCTTGGAAGCGACGTGGGATCTTGCAAGCTCGAATAACGGCTTGTATGTCGTAAAAACCTGAATCGCGAGAGATTACTTCATCGCAACGGGAACAAAACTTGCGGTGAACTCCTTCGCCGGCAAGCCCGCTTGTTGGACGAACTCAAAACAGCTACTGAACACTGGAAGAAAAGACAAGGCACACGATGTTGCATTACGTTGTGTGCCTTTGTTTATCAATCTTCATGAAGGAATGCAAGCGCGGGCTACCAAAGAAGTCTGTTGCCTGAAGTCTGTTGATGGAAAACGCAAAACAACTGGAGTCGTGCTGGAAGCGCCGTTGATTTGACTTAAAAGACGCAGCTTATCCTCTGTAAAGCTTGCTAAAATGAAAATGTAGCGATTTAACATTTGCTTTACGTTTTCCTTGTGTGGATTTTATTTCAAGAAGCGATAATATAATTGAATTTGTGTGCTTTGAGAAGGGAGTCTGTGAAAAATGATTCTGCACTTTGGATCGTATTTACTCGCGCGGAGTGAATTTTTTCGGCGGTGTTCCAGAAAATGAGCAGAATTGACCATGATCGGGGACCGATATCAAGCGTACATTGATTTTCCAATATGAAATCGTTACTATGAAAGTAGAAATCAAGACGAATGAAGTAGAAATCAAGACGATGCAGTCCTTTTCATATGCGAAACGATACCGATTGGAACGCATGAAGGAGGTAGAAAGCGTGTGAGCACGGACTCTCCATATATCAACAGAGAACTCAGCTGGCTCGACTTTAATGCAAGAGTACTGGAGGAAGCTGAAAGCTCGCAAAATCCAATCTTGGAACGCCTGAAATTCTTGTCGATATTCTGCTCAAATCTCGACGAGTTTTTTATGGTTCGCGTTGGCGGTTTGTTTGATCAAGTGCTTGCGGGGCTTGCAAACGAAGATAAAATCACAGAGCTATCACCCAAGCAGCAACTGGATTCTATCTTTAGTAAAGCCGCCGATATGGTTTCCCGATATAACAGCGCGCAGATGGCTGTGTTTTCCGCGCTGGACAACATTGGTGTGCATCGAATTAAAACCGGAAAACTATCCGAAAACCGGTTACAGGCTTTTCATGCGGAATTCAACAAAATCATACGTCCGCTGGTATCAATCGTCATTGTTGACGGAAAACATCCGTTTCCATATCTGCCGAACAAAGCGGTGTTTATTGCCGTGCATCTCAAGGGTAAAAACGGGAATAAGCTGGGGCTCATGCTTTTCCCGGAAACTTCCAGCAAGATTGTTTTCCGCAATTCCGACGACGTTGTATTCTACCTCGCAGAAGATTTGATAAAAACGTTTGCGCAAGAGATGTTTGCGAAGATGGAAGTTGCGGAGGTCGGAAAATTTCGAGTGACACGCAATGCGGACTTGGAGCTTGATGATGAAATCGTCGGAAGCGAGGAGGACTATCGTACGGCGATGCAACATATCATCGAGAAACGGCGCAAGCTAATGCCCGTACGGTTGGAAACCAATCTGTCCGTATCGAGCGATATTGCAAAAGACCTTGCGAACCGCTTGGGATTAACGCAAAAGCAGGTTATCACGCGTCGCGGCCCGCTCGACATGAGCTTGATGTGGACGGTGATCGACGCCGCTAAAGCAAAGAAATTTACGGACTATTTCTTCAAGGACATCAAAAGCATTTACGTTCCGGGAATTCAGCGGGAAGTCAGCATACATCAACAAATTCGGGCGAAGGATTACTTAATCATACATCCATACATCAACTTTGACGCCGTATTGGATCTGCTTCGTGAGGCTGTTCTTGATGATACGGTGATCGCCATTCGACAAACCCTCTATCGGGTATCGAACCACTCAGAGGTTGTGAAATACCTGGTTGCAGCGGCCGAAAAAGGGAAAGAAGTAACCGTTATGGTTGAACTGAAAGCCCGATTCGATGAGGAGAATAATATCGAATGGGCGGCAAAGCTTGAAGACGCAGGATGCCGCGTGATTTACGGGCGAGATTACCTGAAGGTACACGCGAAATTGCTGCTGATCACGCGCAGATCACCAAAGGGAATTCAATATACCGCGCATGTAGCGACGGGGAATTATAACGAAAACACGGCCAACTTATATACCGACGTCGGGATATTAACCTCCAATGAAGACATCGCAAACGACATCATCCTGTTCTTCAGAGAGTTGGGAATGGACTACACCAGCGGCGGATACCGGGTGTTCAGCGTTTCACCCGACGGTATCCGGCAGAAATTTTACGAATTGATCGACAATGAGATAAAATGCATGGAGATGTATGGCCGAGGGGGTCATATCATCGCAAAAATGAACGCGCTTGCGGATAAACATATGATCGACAAGTTGGTGGCGGCGTCGCAGGCGGGCGTCAAGATTGACTTGATCGTGCGCGGCATATGCTGCCTGAGGGCGGGCGTTCCCGGCCTGACGGAGAATATTCGCGTCATCAGCGTCGTCGGACGGTTCCTCGAACACTCGCGCGTCTACTGGTTTTTAAACGGCGGCGACGAAAAAATGTTTATCTCTTCGGCGGATTTAATGACGCGCAATCTGGATCGCCGCATGGAGGTCCTTTGCCCCGTGATGGACAAGGAAATTGCGGCGCGAATCAAAAGCATGCTGGATTGTCTGATGAAGGATGTTGAAAAGGGGCGTATCATGCAGCCCGATGGCAGCTACGCACGGCTTGAGATGAAAGACGGCTGTCAGAACGCGCAGATGGTTGAGTACCAAAGGTGCCTGGACGACTATAAAATGCAGCTTCCCCATAAAAAAATTCTGCTCATGCGGCCGATCCGGCGCGCGGTCGGCAGCGCGCTCATATGGCTCGGACGACACATTGCACCGTCGATACCGATTGAATAACGACGTAAGCGGGATTGTTCGTTACACTGAGTTGCCGGATGATAAAAAACACCACGAGAACCAACGGTAACCAAAACTGTTTACCGGATGTGTTTTAATTTTTTGAATAGGGAGGGATAATCATGAAAGTAGGATTATTGACAAGCGGCGGTGATTGTCAGGGACTCAACGCTGTTTTACGAGGCGTAGCGAAAACGCTGTTCGGATGCATCCCTGATCTTGAACTCTACGGAATTCTGGATGGGTATCGCGGGCTGATTGAAGGAGAATGGCGCCGGATGGGCCCGGAGGAATTCTCCGGCATACTGCGCCAGGGTGGCACGATTCTCGGTACATCACGCCAGCCTTTTAAAGAGATGCAGACGTTGAACGAGAACAACACGAACAAGCTCAACATGATGATAAAAAACTATCAAGAGAACGGGTTTGATGCCCTCGTAATTTTGGGAGGGAACGGGACGCACAAGACGGCGTATCTGCTGAGTCAAAATGGTGTCAATATGGTTACGATACCCAAGACGATTGATAACGACGTATACGGGACCGATCTTACATTTGGCTTTGACAGCGCGGTGGAGAAAGCGACCTATGTGATCGATGCAATTCACACAACTGCGGCATCACACGGCCGCGTTTTTGTAATCGAACTGATGGGACACAAGGTCGGTTGGATTACGCTTTGCGCCGGGATTGCAGGCGGTGCAGATGTGATTTTGATACCGGAGATACCGTATGACCTTGAGCACGTGATGAAAGCAATTGAGGATCGCAACAAGCAGGGCAAAAACTTTTCGATCATAGCGATTGCGGAAGGAGCGATGACGAAGGAGGAAGCAGAGTTGCCCAAAAAAGAAAGAAACAACCTTATTGCGCCGGGGAACAGGCTTGCACAAATATTATCCGAAAGACTTGAGCAGGATGTTCGCGCGATTGTACCCGGACATTTGCAAAGAGGCGGGGATCCGACATCTACCGACCGTCTGCTGTGTTCCCGCTTTGGCGCGATGGCGGGCGAGCTGGTAAAAAACGGACAGTTTGGCAACATGGTCGCGCTCAGAGGGACAGAAATTGTCGCGGTACCGCTGGAAGAAGTGGCGGGCAAATTGAAAAGCATTCCGGCGGACGCACAGTTGCTGCGTCATGCGAAGCTTCTCGGGATATCCATGGGGGTATAGCCGCATCAATTCTTAAATTGAATAACTCGATAAAACTGTCGTTTGCGTTTGTCACCGCAAGCGACATTCTCTTTTGACGGGTTCGGTCGTAAAAGACGGCGGTGATGACTTCCGCTCATTTGAGAAGGCGAACACACCGGTCCGGCCTCAAAGTTGTACTGATTGGGCACTATCTCTGCTCATATCGCTATACATCCGTTTTTTTTCGTGATACTGTTGCTGCTTTTGCACGATCGAAGTACGAGCGAGCGTGTCGCAGCGCTCTCCGCGGAACATCCGCAGACATATGCGCGTCAGGCAACGTTGATTATCGATATTGCAGCGCGATGTAGCACATTTCTATCCACAATCCAAACCGGGTGCAGTCCGGTGTGGTGCGCATGACGATGGATGGAGAAACCCTGTTCGGCGCTTGCGTTGCAAAACGATAACAGAGAGCATTGGGTCGATGCTTTTATGGAATAGACCGACGGAAAAAACGCGGGGCAGTTGATCTGTCTCCGCGTTGATTTTTAACGATATTTGGTTGCGCGTGCGGTAATGCCGGAATTAGCTCTTTTTGGCCAGTATGGCGGGTAGCCCTTCGATGAAGGCTGCACGTTCCGCTTCATCGAGCGAGTCGATATACTCGATGAGAACAGATAGTTTTTCATACTCCGCCGCGGAGATTAACACGGCGTCCGGCTGATTGTTTTTTAGTACGAAGATTTTCCCGCAGCCGTCTGCTTTTTCACGGCAAGCTTTGTAACTCTTGATCATTTCCGAGTTGGAGACAATCGCGTTGGTCGATATCTTCATGCCTTTTGCCCATACCTTTTCTTTTCGCTCTTGGTAATTCTATATGGATAGAGACGTTCTGTCAAACAATTCATTCAACTTTTTGCAAGAAGTTTCATAAAAACGAGTCAGGCATAATCAGTTGAAGTGTCTATCAAATCGACTCCTCTCATCGCTGCCTCCTGCGTGCGAAACGTGCCGAAACAACAATGAGACTTGTTCTGAGCAATCTATCTACAACGTCCGTTATGCTCTATCATGAGAACACCGGATTATAACAGGTGACCGCAATTGCGACTTTGCTTTATTTTAAGCGGAACAGGTGGTTTTAAGAAGCCGCATGGTGGCGCGGGACCCGACACACGGCAAAACAGAATGCAGGATGGGTTGCTCTCTTGATTGGAATCGATCCATCGGATTATAGACCATTTAAGCACTGCCGAAAAAGACAGTGCTCAAATATTGAGTGGCGGTATGTTGCTGCTGTCTATGCTGCTACAGCACTAGATGAGATTAACCAGTTTCAGAATCAGCAACACTGCTGCGATTACGACAAGAATATGAATCCAATTTCCGACTCTAGGAGCATTGGGAATATATCTCGTGCCGAATGCGCCCAGCAACCACAGTACAAAGAGGATGATAATAATTGTCCACATATCTATCACGTTCCTTTCTGAAGAATTATTTGATACGGGTGCGAATGCGTTCAGTCGTTAACGACGAACGAAATCTTCACATTGACACGATAGCGAACGATCTTTGCGTTCTCGACGAAAGCCTTCATGTCCTTGATGTATACGCTCTTAATATGTTTGATGGTTTTGGAAGCTTCGGTGACGGCAAGCTGCGTTGCAGCTTCCCAGCTTTCGGGCGATTCAGCCAAAAGTTCGATGACCTTGACAACCGACATTGGTAGCCTCTTTCCAGCTGCGCGATGCAGCCTGATTTGGTATGTGTTGCGGGCGCTTAGTATTTAGTTCCGCTTGCGAATCCAGTTGAAGATCAGCAGTAGAACAACCGCGCCGCCGATAGCGATGATAAACGTTGTGAAGTTAAAGCCGAAACTGGCAACGCCGCTGCCGCTGATCAAATTGACGATGAAGTTACCGGCGAATGCGCCGACGATACCGATAAAAATGTTACCGATGAGGCCCATTCGTCCATTGTTTCTCGTCAGCATACTGGCGATCCATCCGGCTACGCCACCCAGAATAATCCATGCGAGCCAACCCATTGTGTCATCCTCCTGTTCGATTTTTAATGTTTACAATTCGAGATGCGAAAGGCGTTTGTTCAGAAGAAAAGAGGGATTTTGAGATTACTTTTTCTGTTCGCGTTCATCGAGCGAATCGTTGATCTTCTTTGCGACGGACTGCTGTGCGTCGTTGATGGTATGCGCAATGTTCGCCTTCCCTTTTTCGACGGTCTGTTTGATTTGATGAATCGCATCATCCACATCCGTCCTTTTCTGGAGCTCTGCCTGAGAGGATTGCATTCTTCCCTTCAGCTCCAGAACCTCGTTTCCTGTTACTTTCCCAGTGGTTTGTTTCACGAAGCCGGCAACCCTGTTTTTTGCGCGGTCGACTTTTCGTTCAAAGCTTTTCATGTGGATACCTCCGTGTTTTATTTTTAACTTGAATTCGGAACACTCGATCAGGAGGGGTCTTTGATCAGGACGGAGAGTAAGGACGCTCCCTTTTTACCCAATACTGCGCTGAAAATGATGCCGAGCAAAGCAAGAAGAAGAATGAACGCTCTGCCAAGGAACGTAAAAACTTCATAGTTGATCAGGATTGCCGAGATACACGAAACGACCAGAAAAAACGTTCCCAATTTTATCTTTTGTTTCTGCAGGCGACCGATCACGTCCCGTAAGCGGGATTTTGCATCAAAAAGCCCGGCAGCCATCGCTGCTATGATGCTGAAGGGCAGGATGATGGAGATGATCTTCTCGATTAAGATCCATTGGTTATTGGCTCCACTTCCCATAAAGAAGGCGATCAGCAGGAAAATGAAAGAGAGAACGGCGATACTGGTCGGAAAATGCACAAGTATAGGATGAAGATGCAAGCTAAGATTGGATAATCGTTTCTCGTTGATCCCGTATTCGTAATGCTCGAAACTCGACAGCGGTGCGCCGCAAGCCGGGCAGGTTTGCTTGATCTTGCTATCTTCGCCGATGTATCCGCATACGCCGCATTGGATATGGCTTCTCATATGGCCTCACTTTCTTCAGCGAATCATTCGCCACAAACATCATATAATAATAAGAGGTATAATACAATAAAAATAAAATATAAATATGCAAATAATATGATGTATGTTATGCTTCTTTTAAACAAGAAACCGTTAGGGACAGACCCGTTAGGGGCGAATATGAAAAACCATTTCGTAAGCGAAAAAGCGGATGATGGCAGCCGAGATCGTTTGGTATTAGCCTCGATCTTCTGTCTGCGAACAGGATATGGCGGAAACAATGTGTGCAGCACGCGTGTCCAATCGAGAAGCGACGGGGGCGGGCTGCTTTCCGTGGCGCGACAAAGGTCGCGCGTGAGATTTGTCTGAGTTTCCGTGTCTTTCTGTGAAAACTTAGGTGATTCAAGCGCCAAGGCTGTGTTATACTCGGATTAAGAATAACACCTATCGTTATTGAAACATACGCCATATGGCCTAAAATCGGCGCAGAAGATTTCGTCGAGAAGCGGCGTTATCCAATCGTCAGCGCGGGATCGCATGAGAACGGAGCAGCAAGTATGGGCATTGGCAGAATATGGAGACCGGAGACATTTCAGGGGGTACACCGCAAAAAGCGCTACTTTGAAGGCTGGTATTTCAAGCTGATCGACCGGCAGCGGGAAACAATGCTTGCGATCATTCCGGGCATCTCAATTGGCGAAAGTTTGGCAGACGCACATGCCTTTATTCAGGTAATTGATGCGGTGAAGGGAAAGACGGAGTATTACCGGTTTGCCTTTCAGGATTTTCATGCCGACAAGAATAAACTGCTCGTCACGATCGGGGATAACACGTTTTCCGATCACGGGATCAAACTCAATCTACAAAGTGAGAGCACTGTCCTTTCGGGCGAACTGCACTTTACCGAAATCGACCCTTATCCCAAAACCTTTTTCCGGCCCGGCATCATGGGCCCGTTCTCCTTCGTGCCCGGGATGGAGTGTTATCACGGCGTCGTGAACATTCGCCATACGATCAACGGGAGCCTCAACCGGAACGGAACAGAAGTCGACATGACGGGCGGAGAAGGATATCTAGAAAAGGACTGGGGTCGCTCGTTTCCAAAAGCATGGATTTGGGTGCAGGCCAATCACTTTGAAGAAGCGGGCGCTTCGTTTCTGTTTTCGGTCGCGCGTATTCCGTGGCTGGGGAAAAGCTTCACGGGCCTGATCGCATTTATGAGGACAAAAAACGGGTTCGAGACGTTCGCAACATACAACGGCGGCAGGATTCGCTCCATTCAACTACAAGAGAACCTGCTGGATGTTACGCTGACCAACGCAAAGCACACCCTGCACTTTACAACAAGCTTTTCCGGCGGCGGCATCCTGAAAGCGCCGAAGAACGGGTTGATGAGCCGCGAGATCGAGGAGAGCATCACCGCAACAACCACGTTGCAACTGATGAAACGAAGCGGCGAAGTTTTGTTTCAGGGCGCAAGCCAACAGACCGGGCTTGAGATTGCCGGAGGGCTTAATGAAATCTTGCACGGATAACAATTTCTTTCAAACGCAAAGAAGGATACACGCATAGAAACATTGTAATATATGTAGAAACATGTATGCAGCTAGAGATTTCGAGAAGGAGGATTTTACCGATGTACAATCTGCTCATCGGAGGCGCCGCCGGTCAAGGCATAGACACGACGGCGGCCATACTGGAGAAACTGCTCAAACGATCCGGCTATCATGTGTTCACGATAAGGGATTTCATGTCCCGTGTTCGCGGCGGACACAACTTTTCGCTGATTCGGTTTGGTACCGAACCCGTGCATTCGCATAGCAATCAGCTGGACGGCATCATCGCGATGGACGACGAGACCGTCCTTCAGCATCGGGATCAATTAAAGGCGGACGGGTTTATTCTTTGCGACAGCAAGCTGACCGCCGAAGATTCGCGTATGATGAAATTTGACATGGACGGGATGGCGAAAACGCTCGGCAACCCGCGCGTTGCGGGCATCATCGCAGTCGGTATCGTATTGAAATTATTCGGAGAAACGCTGGACGGCGCGGAGGATGTGCTGCGCGCTTTTGTCAAACAACAGTTTGTCGAGATCAACGTCAAGGCATTGCAGGAAGGGTATCAGATCGCTCAGAAACGCTATGATCACCTTGATGGGAGCTATCGCGACTGGATGCTGGTGTCCGGCAACCATGCAGTTTCGCTTGGCGCGGTTGCGGCGGGGCTCCGTTTCTATTCTGCCTATCCGATGTCGCCATCGACCTCGATCATGGAGACGCTTGCGGCGTTGGGCGATGAGGCTGGGCTGGTGGTGGAGCAGGCGGAGGACGAAATCGCCGCGATCAACATGGCAATCGGCGCCTCCTATGCGGGCGCGCGCGCGATGACCGGCACCTCCGGCGGTGGATTTTCGCTGATGGTAGAGGCGCTGGGGCTTTCCGGTATGGCGGAGATTCCGCTGGTCGCAATCGACGTGCAGCGGCCCGGCCCCGTGACGGGACTGCCGACGCGCACGGAGCAGAGCGACCTGAAGTTTGTCATCTCCGCGTCGCAGGGGGAATTCCCCAGAATGGTGATCGCGCTAAGGAATCCGTCCGACGCGTTCTATCAGACCATGCGCGCGTTTGATCTGGCGGAAAAGTATCAGATTCCTGTGATCTTGCTGAGCGATCAGTATTTGGCGGACGCGACCTCCACCGTGGAACCGTTTGACCCAAGCAAAATTCAAGTGGCAAATCCCGCAACAGAATACAAAGGCGACGGCGAATATCTCCGGTATCGTTACAGCGAAAACGGAATTTCACCGCGCCTGATTCCGGGAAAGACGAAGCATCTTGTCGCGATCGACAGCGATGAGCACGACGAGCGCGGCTGGATTACGGAGTCCGCCGAGGTGCGCACAAAGATGATGGACAAGCGCATGAAGAAACTGGACGGCATCCGGCAGGAACTGCTGGAACCGGAATTCATCGGCGCGGACGGGTTTGATACGCTGCTGCTCGGCTGGGGCTCTACCTGGGGCCCGATCACAGAGGCGATTGCGCTGCTCAACCAATCAGGCAAAGGACGCTACGCCGCGCTGGTGTTTGGAGACGTCTATCCGCTGCCGCAGGAGCTGCTGCTCGAAAAATCGCCAAAGGCCAAGCGAATCCTCAACGTAGAGCAGAATGCAACGGGACAGTTTGCCGGATTGATTCGCGAAGTGACGGGGATTGCCTGCACGGGCAGCATCCTCAAATACGACGGAAGACAGATCTCCGCTGAAGAGATCGTGGAGCGCGTTCACAAGGAGGAGTCAAAATGAGTACGGAATCCTTTTGCACCTATGAAACAGCCTGGTGCCCGGGCTGCGGCAACTTCGTCATTCTCGAATGCCTGAAAACCGCGCTCGAGCAGTTGGGCCGGGAACCTTCGCAGATTTTGCTCGCGGCGGGAATCGGTCAGGCGGCAAAAACGCCGCAGTACCTCAACGCCAACGCGTTTTGCGGACTCCACGGGCGTTCGCTGCCCGCGGCGGTTGCGGCAAAGATCGCCAACGAAGCGCTGACGGTGATTGTAGACACGGGCGATGGCGACTCCTACGGCGAGGGAGGGAACCACTTTGTACACAACATCCGCAGAAATGTCGACATCACGCACTTCGTCCACGACAACCAAATCTACGGCCTGACCAAGGGGCAGGCGTCGCCTACCTCGATGGAGGGGCTTGTGACCGGCGTGCAGACGGACGGAAATATCAACGAGCCGCTCAACCCGGTGCTGCTTGCCATTGCCTGCGGCGCGGGCTTTGTTGCGCGCGGCTTTACGGGGCACAAAGAGCAGCTCATTTCACTCATGAAACAGGCGATCGAGTACAAGGGATACGCTTTGATCGACATCTTGCAGCCGTGTGTCAGCTTCAATAAAATCAATACGTTCGGCTGGTATAAAGAGCGTGTCTATGAGTTGGATGAATCCTACGACGCGAAAAACAAAGCCGCCGCGATGGAAAAGGCAATGGAGTTCAACGAAAAGATTCCGCTCGGTATTCTATACCGTGAGGAAAAGTGCACCTATCACCAGAAGAATGAGGTCTTAAAGCAGGGAACACCCTTGCTGGAGAGAAAGACAGACCCGACCATGATGAAACGGTTGATCGCATCCTATATTTAAAATTTCGAATTGGAGGAAATGAACATGTCCGTGAAAAACGCGATGACTTCCGAGTTTCTCCATTCCGCATATGGCGGCGAGAGCATGGCGCACATGCGGTATCTGATCTGGGGCGATATTGCAGAAAAAGAGGGTTTCCCGAATGTTGCGAAGCTTTTCCGCGCAATATCGGATGCGGAGCGGGTGCACGCGACCAATCATTACCGCGCAATCGGCGGCGAAACCACGGGAGCAACCGTGACCGCCGGCGGAATCTTCGGCCCGAACAAAACCGCGGATAACCTGCGCGGCGCGATCATGGGCGAATTGCACGAAGTGGAGCAGATGTACCCGGTCTATCTGAACACGGCGGAGTTTCAAAACGAGCCGGAAGCAAAGCGGTCGTTTCATTTCGCGCTGGAGGCGGAAAAGCAGCACGCGGCGCTCTACCAGCAGGCGCTGGATGCGGTAACCGCGGGTAAGGATATCGTGCTGGATTCGGTCTATATCTGCCCGGTCTGCGGACACACCGTGCTAAACGGCGCGCCGGAGCATTGCCCGATCTGCGGTACGGCAAGGGAGCAGTATCACGGGTTTTAACGAATGCTCCAATGTGCCAGGCACAGAATCAAGCTTGCTTTAACTACCGGCAATCCATAAGAGAGAGCAATAATAGGCACACGAAGTGATATCACTTCGTGTGCTTTTAACGTCGGAGGCGATCAGATTCCGAGCGAATTACGTTGAGCGGTTTTCATGGCGCGATATATGTAAAGATATCACGGGGTATCGGTTTCACAATTGATTGCGGTATCTTGGGGCAGGCCGATTGCTCTGGCGATCATCCAGACTGCCGTATCGATGATGCCTGATTTTTGTTTCTCAAAATCATCCGGGGGCAGGCCTACGGAGGTCATCAGCCAGGGATCGATGGATACCAGCGAAAATAAAGCGCTTGTGAGGAGGATGGATACAAATTTTGCATCCGGCAGGGACGGATCCGTTTGCCGGGACTTGATCCATTTTGCGATTAAATTTGCGGCGCGCTCATGCGTTGCATCGACATACTGTTCGGGGGAGAGTCCGTCCAACCCGGTGCGGACGATCAACCGCATCGCTTTTTGGTCGGTGGAAAGTGTATTCAGCAGGATTCTGCGAAAATTCGCCAGCGTAAAAAGCGGATCCTGACTTGGATGCGCCGGAAATACGGTGGTCAGCGACGATATCTCTCGATGCAGAATCTCAGTAACAAGATTGTCTTTGCTTCCGAAATACCGGATGATCAATGCATGATTAATCCCGGCACCCTCCGCGATTTTGCGAATGCTGACTGCGCTGATGCCATACTGCGCAAACAGATCGGTGGCTACTTTCAGAATTCTGTCCTTCACAACTTCAGCCGGTTCATTTTGCTTGGCCAATTCGCTCACCTTCCAAATATTATGATCTTCGTTTCATTCTAGTCCATTCGAATCGATCCAGCAATCCATTCTGGCTACTTGCCGGATAAACCAGCGAGTTGAAGGCTGAAAACCACATGACAGCGAACCGGAACGATCCAGAAAAAGTGGTGTCACCTTATACACCCCTCGTGGTTTATCAAACACAAACTGAGAAAATCGCACGAAACGGGAGGGTGGGCGCAAAATCGAGTGTGTGAAGATCAAATGCCGAATATGCTATAGCACTCGATTTTTCAACGGCATCCAGTCCAAGGCGCGCTGGATATGCGCATCCCAGTATTCCCAATTATGCGCGCCGGGGTGTTCTTCAAAATGCGTGTCCGCACCGAGTTCGAGAAGTGTTTTTTTTGCATTGAGATGCAGCGGATAGAGAAAATCCTCCGTACCGCAACTGATGAAGAATTTCATTTCAGGGCGGTTTTGGATTCGGTTTTGACGAATCAGATGAAAGAGATCCGCGTCCGTATCATCCAGGTGGGTATAATCCTGAAAAATCCGCTCAAAAGGAAATGGATGAGAGCCTGAAGCGCTGGCATTGTCTTTTGCGAGACGAACCAAATCGATCGCGCCGGAAAGGCTCGCCGCGGCAGCATACTGTTCCGGATGTGACAGCGCAACCTTCAGCGCCCCGTAACCGCCCATGGAAAGACCTGCGGTAAAGTTATCTTCTCGTGCGGCGGAGAGAGGGAATGCGGTTTGAACGAACTGCGGCAGTTCCTCGGATACAAACGTTAAATACGGTTCGCCCTGAACCATATCCTGATAGAAACTGTTGGCGACGGACGGCATCACGACGGCGATCCTATGCTGCTGCGCATAGCGCTCGATGCTGGTGTTGCGCGTCCAGTCACTATAGTCGCCATACGCGCCATGAAAGAGATAGAGCGTTTGAAAACGGACACCAGGCGTAAAATAAGACAAGTCTCCGCTGCCGAAGATGTCGTTTGAGTCGGGCGAAGGTAAAATGACCCCGATTGTCGTATTGGTTTTTAACGTTTGCGAATAGAAGTTACACTGCAGAAAAGCCATAGAAAACACCTCCGGATGAATCATAATATTGTGGATGCATAAGGATTTGCCGCCAACAATACGGTTCTGATCCAATCGTGCGTTTAAATGCTATGCGGGGTTGCTTGAAAATAGTCGGCTAGAGTATACCCGATGAAAAAAACGCTGTCAAGTTTGCCTTGCCGCGCGTTTAAAGCCCTTCGGCAACCGGTGAATTCGTGATGTGCTGGTTAAAGACCAGCTCCGGACGCGTATGGTCGATCATTTGCTTGGCACGACGCTCTTGCTGCAGCATGCGGTACTGATAAGGGGTATACCGGTACCATTTGCGAAAAGCGGAGACAAACGAGCGATAATCAGGGAAGCCGCACTCGATTGCAATATCGAGCATGGTTTTATCATCACGCAGCACCTCGATGAGCGCACGCTGGAGGCGAACGCTTGTCAAATGCTGTTTAAACGTGGTGCCCAGATATTTACTAAAGTAACGCGCCAAGTAGCCGACCGAAAGGCCGAGTTCATTTGCCAGAGATTCCAGCGTAACCTGACCGGAGAAGTTGTTGTCGATATAAGCCAGAATTTGCTTGCATCGATCCAGATGCCGCAGCGATTCCTGCGCAACCGCATTTTGGCAGCGAAAGTTGGTCATCAGAAGATGAAGCAACTCAAAGATTTCGCTATTCACACGTAGGTAGTAAAACGGGTCGTCCTGCTCGGAGAGCGAAATACTCACAATGGAATGCATGTGACGTTTCAATTCCGCATCCCAATGCGCGCCGGCGCTGTCGAGAAATCGAATTTCTTCGGGTTTAATTGAATAATCGATCAAAAACTCATACGGGAATATGAGCGAAACACCGAGCGGATTATCCAGATTTCGGGGAATGAGTTCATGCACATCTCCGTAGTTGAACAGAATCAGGCTGTCCGGCGGGTATTCGATTGTCTTTCCGTTATTCCAAACGGTAACGGGGGAGTTCATATAACAGCACAATTCCAAACTGCGGTGCCAGTGTTTTGCGCAATAATTGATTCCGGAACGCGCGTGAAAATACACCATGATTGGGAATTGTTTGCTGCGGGATACGACCTCGTAATAGTATTTTGGGTTTTCCGACCAGTGCGTTTCCATAATGATACTCCAGTTGATTATCGCAAAATGGGCCTTTTTCTCAAGAAATTATACGAAAAATAGCGAAAAAGGTCAAGAAATGATACTATTATTGTATGATTTCGGATAGATTTGGCGTGGTGGCAATCATATAATCCATCCATAAGGATTTGTTGTCACAGTACATCTTGCCAGCGCAGGAGGACTGCAATGAAGAGCATTACACGAAAGACAATACCGCATCTCGTTTTTTTAGGACCTGCAGCCTTGCTGTTTTTGGTTGTAGTGATCATCCCGTTTGCCATCAGCATCTATTATTCGATGACGGACTGGAACGGCATCTCGAAGACGGTCAATTTCATCGGCTTACAAAACTATATCGACATCTTTTCCAAGAATTCTCGTTTTCTGGAAGCGTTTGGCTTTACCGTGAGTATCAGCGCTGTGATTGTGGTGGTAACCAACCTGCTTGGCATCGGGCTTGCCGCGTTACTCATCAACCGCTTTACGGGCAGCGATTTCTTCCGGGCGATCTTCTTCTTGCCAAACACGATGGGTGGCGTGGTCATGGGATACATCTGGCGCTTTATCTTCATCCTCGTGATCCAGTTTCTAGGTACAAAGATCAGCTGGGCGGTGCTGCAACTCCCCTGGCTCGGCACAGAGGCAACCGCGTTTATCGCGCTTGTGATCGTAAGCGTTTGGCAGGGTGTCGGGTATGTCATGGTGATTATGATCGCGGCGCTCTCCGGCGTGCCGGCCGATCTTGCGGAGGCCGCGCGCATCGACGGCGCCAGCGCCTGGAAAACATTCTGGAAGATCAAGATTCCGCACTGTATGCCGTATATCACAGTGTGCCTGTTCTGGACCATCTCATCCGCGTTCAAAATGTTTGACGTCAATGTTGCCTTGACCAAAGGCGGGCCATACGGCTCGACAACGCCGATGGCATTGCAGATCTATTATGACGCATTCAGTTCCAACCGTTACGGCTTTGCAAACGCCGAATCGATCATTTTCTTTCTGATCATCTTTACGGTCACGTCGGCACAGATGTTCCTCAGCAGAAGGAAGGAGCGTGCATTGGGATGAAAGCGAGAGACCGCATTCAAAAAACGCTGAAGTTCACCGTTTCGCTGCTTGGCGCGCTGTTTTTCTTTGCGCCGTTTGCACTGGTTATTTTCAACTCGGTCAAGCCGCAGGGACAGATCATGACCGACTTGCTTGGGCTGCCGACCACGCTGCAATGGAGCAATTACTCCAACGCCTGGACAACCCTGCACATGGGCAAAGTGCTGACCAATACCATTCTGGTTACCTTCGGCGCGGTGGCGCTGATCCTCGTCATCTCCGCGATGGTATCGTACTGGATCGTGCGGCATCCGACAAAGTTCAGCAAAGTGTTTGAAACGCTTCTGATCGGCTCACTTTTAATTCCGTTCGCGTCCGTCATGCTGCCGCTGGTCAAGACCATGAGCGCGCTTGGACTCAACGACAGCCTTTGGGGCGGAATCCTGACGTATGTGGGAATCGGCCTCGGTTTCTCAACCTTCATTATGACAGGCGCGGTGCGCGCCATCCCGCTGGAAATCGAAGAAGCGGCGATGATCGATGGCTGTAACGTCTATCAGATTTTTCTACAAATCGTGCTGCCGATGATCCGCTCAACGTTTCTGAGCATCTTCATTCTGGATCTGTTCTGGATTTGGAACGACTATATCGTGGCGCTCATCATGCTGAATACGACGGAACTGCAAACGGTTCAGCTCGCAATCAACAAACTCTTTGGCCTGCACGCCAATCAGTGGGACGTTGCGCTGCCGGCAATCGTGATGAGCATTGCCCCGATTCTGGTACTCAACGTGTTCATGCAGAAAAAGATCGTTTCCGGCATTGCGTCCGGAGCGGTCAAAGGCTAAACGGTGTTTTGACCGTGTGTGCTTGAATCCGGCGTTTTGCCGATTCAATAGATGGTTACCGGTAAACAATCCTATGTGTACAAATGAAAGATGGAGGAAAGGCTCATGAAAAGAATTCGACTCATTACGACCCTCTTGCTCGCCGTTCTGATGCTGTCGTCCGTATTTGGCTGCACCACCACGCCGAGCGCCACCCCGGAAGCAACGCAGACTGCGCCGGATGCGACGCAGGCCGCGGCAACGGATGCACCGGCCGAACCGGTACAGATTCACATCTATCAGTCCAAATACGAAATTGACGAAGCACTGAAAGCCGCGTGCGCGGAATACACGGCCCTGTATCCCAACGTGACGTTCGTTGTCGAGTCCACTTCTTCGGAAGACTTTTCAACGCAGTTGAAGGCGATGTTCTCCGGCGGCAATGCGCCCGATATCTTCTCCACGGCTGGAAACGTAGATCTTCAGCTCATGTCCGAGTACATGGAAGACCTGAGCGATCAGGAATGGGTGCAGTATATGAGCCAGCCGGCGATTGACGGAGGCAGCTTTGAAGGCAAAGTGTACGGTTTCCCTCTGGCGGTAGAAGGTCACGGCTATGTCTATCACAAGGATATGTTTGCGGCGGCCGGCATCACCGACGTACCCAAGACGCTCTCTGAACTGAAAGTGGATTGCGACAAGCTGGTCGCGGCGGGTTACACACCGTTCAGCTCTAACTTCATGGAGTTCTACCAGTCCGCAATCTTCCACTTCAACTCGCCGCTTGCGCGTCAGACCGATCCGATGGCATTCATCGACGGCTTGAACAAGGGCACCGAAACCATAGTTGGCAATCAGGCGTTCATCGACATGGCGAATCTGGTCGCGGTTGAGTTTGCCTATGCAAAGAGCCCGCTGAACACGGACTTTAACACGCAGGTTTCCGACTTTGCAACAGGTCAGGCGGCTATGATGGTTGGCGGGACCTGGAGCCAGCCCGCGCTGGACGCGGTCGACCCGAACATGGATGTTGGGATGTTCCCGATGCCGATGAGCGAAGACGCTGCCTTGAACGATAAGTTCTATGTCAGCAGTTCCCCGTTCTGGAGCGTGAACAACGCCTCTGCCGTGAAGGAAGAAGCCAAGAAGTTCCTCACATGGCTCGCCATGACGCCCGAGGGACAGAAGAATCTGACGAGCGGATTCAAACTCATTCCTGCGTTCACCAATATTGCCGCGGACGAAAGCGCAATCGGACCTACGGGCATGACGCTCAAAGAGTACATTGACGCCGGGAAAACCTACGGTATCTACAGCGCATATTATCCGCAGGGATTTGGCGGCGCGCAGCTCTTTGGCGAGAGCATCAATAAGTATGCCGCGGGCAAACTCACGGTGGACGAATTGCTCGCAGAGCTTCAGGCGGAATGGACCTCTCTGCAATAACTGAATAATGCCGCCAGAGGGAAACTCCATAATCACGGCGTACGAGGAAGACAACATCTCTGGCATGTTGTCTTCCTTTTTTGAAAGGAAGAGAGAATGAATATCGATCAGATCATGCAGCGAATGACGCTGCGTGAAAAAGCGGAGATGTGCGTGGACGGCTCCATGCTGCGCACAGCGGAAATGCCGCAGCACCACATTCCCAAACTCATTATGACCGACGGAACAAGCGGCGTTCGCCTGATTGACGAGCCGGATACCGATCCTAAAACAGCAAAATTTCTAAATCGTGTAACCGCGTCGTTTGACACGGAAGAGGCGCTTGCCGCAACGATTCCCGCAACGTGTTTTCCTGCGGGCTCCAGCATTGCCTGCAGCTGGGATCAGGAACTCTCCGCGCGGGTTGGCGCGGCGATTGCCGACGAATGCAAAGCGCTGCAGGCGGGGTTGCTCTATGGCCCCGCGATCAATACGCGCCGCACGCCGCTGGATGGTCGCGGGTTTGAATACTTTTCCGAAGACCCGTGCCTGGCGGGAGATATGTCCGCAGCGTTTGTCGAGGGACTTCAGGGAAACGGCGTTGCTGCGAGCATCAAACACTTTGTCTGCAACGACTCAAACTATCTTCGCACCATTTCCGACAGCGTGGTGGAGGAGCGCGCCCTGCGCGAAATCTACCTCAACGCGTTTGAGCGCGTGATCAAACAGGCGAAACCCGCCACCGTAATGGGATCTTACAACCTGATCAACGGCGTACAAGCTTGCGAGAACAAGTGGTTATTGAGCGATGTTTTAAGACACGAATGGGGTTATGAAGGCGTTGTGATTTCTGATTGCGGCGCGATTAAAAATCATCTAGCGGCGTTCAAAGCGGGACTCGATTTTGAAATGCCGCACAGCAAACTTGCAATCGATGCGCTGGTTTCGGCCGTTGAACAAGGCGAGATGACCGAAGAGGAGCTGGATATACACTGCCGCAGGGTACTCGACCTTGCGCTGACCTACGCGCGCGCCGGAAAAGAGCAGCCCAAAGTGGATTTCAACGCACATCATAAACTCGCGCAGGAAGCGGCGGAGAAATGCGCTGTGCTACTGAAAAATGAAGACGGCCTGCTGCCGCTGGACACCGAAAAGTTGAAAAAAATTGCCATATTGGGTGACTGGGCGGAGCATCCGGTTTTTCAGGGAACGGGTTGCGCGATTGTGAACGCGAGACAGATCGATATTCCGCTGAATGAGATTCGGGCGCTCTGTGCCAATCAAAATATCCTGAACTACGAGCCGGGATATCTCGATTTGAACAAGGCGGATGAAGCGTTGCTATCCCGCGCGGTTGAGGCGGCGAAGCGCGCAGAGGTCGCGATCGTATTCGCGGGATCGATATTACCCGAAGAGAGCGACGATTATAACCGCAAGCACATGCATGTTGAACCCGCGCAGGAAGAGCTGATCCGCCGTGTGAGCGCCGTCAACAAGAATACTATTGTTGTGTTGATGAACTGTGAGTCGGTGGTTATGCCGTGGATTGACGATGTAAAGGCCGTGCTAGACATGTGGTATTGCGGCGAGGGCAGCGGTTCAGCGGTTGCGAAACTGCTGTTTGGCAAGGCGAATCCCAGCGGTAGACTACCTGTTACCATGCCGGTTAAGTTGAGCGATTTCCCCGGATACCTGCATTTTCCCGGAGAGAATCACAAACTGCTTTATGAAGAAGGCATTTATGTCGGCTATCGTTATTATGAAAAGAAGGAACTCGCGCCGCTGTTTGCCTTTGGCCACGGTCTAAGCTACACGACGTTTGAATACAGTTCAGTGACACTTTCCAACGAACAGGTGCTTTTGCCGCAAACGTTGGAAGTGTCCTTTACCGTGAAAAATACCGGTAGTATGCGCGGTGGAGAAGTTGTGCAGCTCTATGTGGCGGACAAGCATTCCCGCTTGCCTCGCCCGCTGAAAGAACTGAAGCACTTCAGTAAAGTATATCTGCAGCCGGGGGAGTCCACGCAGATTCGATTCACGCTCAACGCAAGGGACTTTGCCTATTATGATCCGGAATTCTCCGATTGGGTCGTGGACAGCGGCACGTTTACGCTCCTGATCGGGTCTTCTTCGCAGGACATCCGGCTCAGTGCGCAGGTAGCGGTTACGGAGCCGCAAAAGCGCGCGTTGCCGATTACGAACGATTCGCATTATCTGGAGCTGTTCCAGAACGAGCGGGTCAAACAAGTTTACTTTGACACGCTCGTCGAATGGGGATTCATTCAACCCTCGGATCTTACGCCCGCGCTGGAAAAGCATTTGCTGGTTGCGTTCTGGGGACTCAAACAGCACCTGGATCTGCTGGTGCCATATGAAATTACGGATGAACGGATTAACGCGCTTGTGGAGTACTTGAACCAAGCCGCGCAAAGCTAAGAAGGGCGATGGAGCATGAATACGCTGCAACTGTATAGTGTTCGGGACTCGATGGAACAAGATGCGCGCCAAACGCTGAGACAGGTTGCCGCACTCGGCTACCAGCGCGTTGAGTTTGCGGGTTTTTTCGGAATTTCACCGGAGACATTACGCGATTGGCTCGCGGAAAATAAACTGAATGTCTTTGGCTCGCATCTGTCGTGTGATACAATAGAAAATGACTTCGATGCCATCGTGCGATATCATCACACAATCGGCTGCGATCGAATCACAATCAACCGCAACCAGCTATTTTCGCTTGATGCGATCGACGCGTTTGTCAAACAGGTAAATCGCCTTCGTCCCAGATTGCTGGACGAGGGCATTCGCCTGGGGTTTCATAATCACCGGCAGGAGTTTGAGAAAAATCGCGACGGTTCGATCGCTTATCCGCACATTCTGGAACGAACAGAGCTGGATTTACAACTGGATGTATTTTGGGCGCGTGTCGCCGGGAATGATCCGGTAGAACAGATTCACGCATTTGGTATGCGGCTAACATCGATTCACCTGAAAGACGGCTTGCTGGACGGTACGGAACTCCCGTTTGGGTTTGGTGAAATGGATTTGCCTGCGATTGTAAAAGCGGCAAACATGTGCGGCGCTGCGATGATTGTCGAGAGCGAAACGCAAAATCCAAGCGGGATTGAGGAAGTAAGAATCTGCCTGGAGTATCTAAAGAAACTTCAATCATAAGGGGTGTAGCAGTTGGACGTGTTTGCCTGCCGTGGAGATATTCTTTATGCGCCTGATGCGGAAAAGATCGAGGCGTATGCCAATCATTGGATCGTTGTGGAAAACGGGATCGTTTCAGGTATATTTCCCGCATTGCCGGAACGGCTTGCGGGAATTGAACGGCGTGATTATGGCGACAGCCTGATTATTCCGGCGTTCTCGGATTTACACATCCATGCTTCGCAGTATTTTCAGCGCGGCGTAGGCATGGATAAGCTGCTCTTTGACTGGCTCAACGATTACACCTTCCCGCAGGAAGCGCGTTTCTCCGATCTTTCGTATGCAAAGGCGGCATACGGTGCATTGACCGATAATTTTCTGCGGCACGGAACATTCCACGCGAGCATCTTCACAACCATCCATAGAGGCGCGGCAGATGTCCTGTTTGATTTGCTCGAGAGAAGCGGTATGTCCGCATTTATCGGCAAGGTCAACATGGATCAGAACAGTCCGGAGTTTCTATGCGAAACTACGCGGGAAAGTCTGGATGAAACCGAACGTTTTCTGGCTGATCACAGCGGGCGCGGATCGGTTCAACCGATCATCACGCCTCGTTTTGCGCCGACGTGTTCTGAAGAACTGCTCAAGGGCTTGGGAAAGCTGGCGAAACAATACCATTGCCCGATGCAGACGCATTTGGTCGAGTCCCGCGAACAGATCGCTTATACGATGCGCCTGTTCCCCTGCTACGCGTCGGATGCGGAGATTTACCAGCGCGCAGGATTACTGGACCACTTGAGCATTCTCGCGCACGTGATTTTCCCAACACAAGACGATCTGAACATACTGAAACAGACAAACAGCATCTGCGTACATTGCCCGGATGCGACGGCGAACATCACCGCGGGCATCATGCCGCTTGTTTGGCTGAGCGAGCAGGGCGTCGATATCGCGCTTGGCAGCGATGTCGGCGGCGGTCACGGAATACCGGTTTACCGCCAGATTTCGCGCGCGATTCAGCTCTCCAAGATCAAGCAACTCTACGAACCGGAACATAAACGCGTGACGCTTGCGCGTGCGTTTTATCACGCGACGAAGGCGGGCGGCAGCGTTTTTGGTCGCATGGGTTCGCTGGAGCCCGGTTATCGCTTTGATGCACTGGTGCTGAGCGGACTCGCGGACAAAGGATATTCGCTCTCGCCATCCGAGCGACTGGAGCGGTTTTGCTATATTGGCGATGATCGCAACATTTTGGAGCGCTACATTGCAGGCAGAAAGTTGGTATCGTATCAATAGGCCCGATGACCGTGTCACCCGGCAATATGTTCGTGCGCTGCATGGATGAAACAGAGATAGGCAGACCGGATTCATCTGGTTTGTCTTTTTTTAAGGATCATAACCAATGATCGACGATTCAGATGGAAACATCTGTGATTTGCTAACTTGATCGCGAAACGCAGGGTATTTAAAATGAATGCAATATAATCAGGGTCGGAGATATTGCCTATATTCCCTCGAAGAATGGGTTACAATACCTACCCGTATTGGTTGATATATACGTGCAGCGTCCCGAATGGGACCATTGCCAGCCTTACTGTAAGAGCAAACGAATAATTTTACAAATTTTCGAATGTTGAAAAATATATATTGACAGACTGGCATGTGAATGTTAAATTAAATTTGTATTTGGGATTGCGACTCTTCTGAGGCATTACCCCTTGTTTATTGGGGTTAGTCAGAAGAGCTTTTTTATTTTGATTTTCACTCGAACTGTCTTATCATGAATAGGAGCATCTATGCGTGCAGTCAAGAAAATCAATAATAACGTTGCGGTTTGCATTGACGGAAATGGCAATCAACTGGTTGCCTTTGGCAAAGGCATCGGATTTCCTGCCATGCCATATGAGATCACCGACCTGAGACTGATCGACCAGACATTTTATAATATCAGCAGCAATTACGTTGATATGATCAATGAGTTGCCGGAAGACGTCATCACCTTTACTGCAAAAATGCTGGATGACATTCGCGCAGTTCTGCCTTACGAACTCATGCCAAACCTGATTCTGACGCTTGCGGACCACATCGCGTTTTGTTTGGAACGACATCGACGAAACATCTATGTGCGAATGCCGCTGCTCTTTGAAATCGCGCAAACCTACCCGTTGGAACTCAAACTGGCACAGTATATTCTCCGGGAGATCGAGAAAAAGTTCAACGTGCGCCTCAACCCGCGGGAAGCCTCCGGCATCGCGATCAGCATCATCAATGCAAGGCTTGATATCAAACAACAGACGTCCAGTCCGCAAGACCTCAACCAGAGACAAATCGACAATATGCTGGAGGAGATCACCAGAATCATCGAGCGGGAGTTTCATTTCACCTGTGACCGAACCTCATTCGGATATGCCAGATTTTCAACACACTTGCAGCATTTATTTGAACGACTGAATTCGGACAAAGAGTTTGCAACTGATAACGCACGCATGTATCAGGCTCTCAGAAAAGAGTACCCGCAGGTTGACGGCTGCATTGACCAGATTGAGGCTTTCATTCAAAAGGAATTACATTTTCCGCTTTCCGACGAGGAGAAGTTATACTTGATCCTGCACATCAACCGGGTGTGCGCAAAAGAAGGATTGTAGCAGGCGCAGAAGCTTATACAATCTTGTACTCTACAACAGAAACACCGAAGAAGGATTGTAACCGCAACGGGCATTACCTTCAAGGAACACGGCGAACGCCGTCTGTTCTTTGAAGGTTCTTTTTTTGCCAAAAGGCAGATGAAAAACGAAAGGGGATTTCTATGGGAAACAATAGACAGATTGCCGAAGATGTATTGGCAGCAGTTGGGGGCAAGGACAACGTAACGCGCGTGACGCACTGCATGACGAGGCTTCGACTGAACCTCAAAGACCAGAGTCTCGCGGACAAGGATCGCATCACCGCGGTCAATGGAGTGCTTGGCGTCGTAAAGACCGGCGGGCAGTTCCAGATCGTCATCGGAAACAATGTGGATGACGTATACAAGGAAGTTTGCGAAATCGGTCAGTTCAAGGCTGAGGCGGCGATTGACGAAAACCTCGATACGCCGAAGGAAAAATTCACGCTCAAGAAGCTCGGCGGAAACATTCTCGACTACCTTGCTGGTTCGATCACTCCGCTGATTCCCGCGCTGATGATTGCAGTCATCTTCAAGATGCTGACGGCCGTCTGCGGCGATATGCTCGGCTGGATTCCGGCCACATCCGATCTGTATAAGCTCTTCACGTTTGTTGGTGACGCGCCGTTCTACTTCATCCCGGTGCTGCTGGGCTATACCTCCGCGAAGAAACTGGGTGCAAACCCGATGGTCGGCGCGGTGCTGGGCGCGATTCTGATCCACCCGACGCTGATCGGACTGGCTACTGCGGCTACTCCCTTCAAGGTGTTCGGCATCTCCACCATCCCGCAGGCTTATAACTCCACCATTCTGCCGGTCCTGCTCTCCTCGGTGGTGCTGGCATATGTGGAAAAGTTCTTCAAAAAAATACTTCCCCAGACGCTGAAGACCGTTTTTGCTCCAGGGCTTACGATCCTCGTCATGCTCCCGATTTCGTTGCTGATCCTTGGGCCTGCGGGTGCATTTATCGGCAAATACCTCGGCGCGGGTCTGTTCTCGCTGGGTTCGATCGGCGGCGTGCTCCAGATTCTCATGATCGCGGTCGTTGCGGCGCTATGGGAGTTCTTCGTCATGACCGGTATGCACATGGTGTTCATCATGTTCCTGATCTCGAACTTCGGCGCAACTGGCAGCGAATCTTTCGTGAGTCCGGCGGCGCTTGCGGCGAGCATTGCGGTCTCCGGCATGGCGCTCGGTGCCGCGCTCCGTCTCAAGGATAAGGAAGAGCGGAGCCTTGCGTACAGCTACCTGGTCGCGGGCCTCATCGGCGGCATCACGGAACCCGGCCTCTATGGACTTGGCATGAAGTACAGACGTCCGTTCCTCGGCATGATGATCGGTGCAGCTGTCGCGGGTATCTACGGGGGTATCATGCACGTGACTGCATATTCCATCGTTCCGGTTGCGAGCTTCATCGCGCTGACCGGCTATGTCGGCGGAAACGCGGCCAACATCGTCAACGCAATTATCACGGCTGTCATCGCGTTTGCGGTTTCGGCGGTCGCAACCTACTTCTGGGGATTCAAGAAGAATGAACCGGCGGTAAAGGCACTGAAAAAGTAAAAAAACAGTATAGGCTCCTGCGTGTCGGCGCCGTGTTCTTTACGCGGCGTCGACACGCAACGAAAAATAAGATAGGATAGTACGCATGAAACGATTATTGATTCGCGCGGACGATTTGGGATATTCGGACGGGGTCAACTGTGGGATCGCACGCAGTGTGAACTGCGGCATCATCCGCACAGTCGGCGTGATGGTCAACATGCCAGAGGTCGGAAACGGCCTTCGTATGCTGCGGGCGGACGGCCTTTGCCTTGGCCAGCATACCAACATCAGTTCCGGAAGGCCGCTTTCCAACCCAAAGGACATTCCGAGTCTGATGGGAGAAAAGGGATTCTTCAAACCGACCCGTGCTTATCACACTCCCGGAACGGACGCGATTAACCTGGATGAAGCGATTCTGGAGGTTGAGGCGCAGTATGACCGCTTTTGCGACCTGGTTGGTGATAAGCCTGGGTATCTGGAGGGTCACGCGGTGTTTCATCCGGTTTTTCTGAAAGGATTGGAGATTGTAGCCGAGCGTCATAAAGTGACCTTCTCCGGCTTTCCGGCGGAGGGAAACAAGATGCGGGTTGGCCACACGGGTGTGATCATGGCGATGGACAGCTTGCGGGAAGACTATATTCCGGTGGAGTCGCTTCAGCGGAATCTCTTGCAGGCGCAGGACGGCGATTGCGTGATATTCGTTTGTCATCCGGGTTATCTCGACGCATATATTCTGGACAACTCTTCGCTAAAGGCGCCGCGCCCGCGCGAGGTGGCAATGCTGACGGATCCGGATGTGGAAAACTGGCTGGACGACCAGCACATTCAGCGCGTGACATATTACGATTTATAAAACAGGTGCTTATGGGATTTTTGAAACAGTTACTACAAAAAAGAACGGCGATCTATACCCCCGGCGTTGTATATGCGCCGCTCAGCGGAACATGCATTCCGCTGGATCAGGTAGCTGATCCGGTGTTTGCCGGCGGAATGCTCGGCAAGGGAATCGGCATTGAGCCGAACAACGGCGAATTGCTTGCCCCGGTGGATGGCATCGTAACGCTCATCGCGAAGACGAAGCACGCACTGGGGATTACAACTGCGGACGGGGCAGAGCTGCTACTGCATATCGGTCTGGATACGGTGGAGATGAACGGAGACGGGTTCCAGTGCTATGTTCAGCAGAACCAGTCGGTTACGCTTGGGCAAAGGCTCATGCGATTTGACCTCGACAAGATACGAGCAGCGGGACACGGCACGACGCTACTCGTTGTCGTTACGAATTCTTTCGATTTAGTAAATGTGGAGTTCGACACACAGAACCCGGTTCGCTGCCGGGAACCGATCGGACACTATACGGCGAAACACGAACAATAGGCTTAGGAGGTCCAGTTGGAGCAAAAGACACCTTATCGACTCGTGGCGTTTGATTTGGACAATACGACGCTGCACCGCGGCGCAATGTCGCAGGCGACAAAGCAGGTGCTCCACGCGCTGAAAAGCAGGGGGGTACTTACCGTTGCTGCAACCGGCCGCCATATCTCTTTGATTCCGGATTCGATTCGAAAAAACAGGGACATCGACTATATCATCTGCGTGACCGGCTCGTCGATCTATCAGGTAAAAACGCATCAAACAACGTATCTCTGGCAGATGACAAGCAAGCAGGCGCATCTTGCCGCGGCAGCCTGCAAGGACTGCGGCGCGAGGCTGAACCTCGTCACCCGTGACAAGGCGCTTGCAGAGAAAGCAGCGTTTCGCTCCTTCGTAAAAAGTCCTGCCGTCAACGGGAAAACACGCGGGAAGCCCTCGATCAAGCAGGTGCTGCGGATCATTAGAATGGTTCTTGTTTCTTCGCTGATGGACGATGCCGCAAGCTATCTGAATGCGCATGGAAACGCGATTGTTGAGAAGATCGACGCATTTTTTGACGGGGAAGCGGAGACCCGCAATGCGGTACGCATACTCAAAGAGCTGGATTGCTTCGAGGTCGCCGAATCGCCGCGGTACTTGGAGATCACCACGAAAGGCTGCACCAAGGGGAATGGCCTTTCGCAGCTCTGCGAGAGACTCGGGCTGGCAATGAACGACGTGATCGCATTTGGAGACAGCGGGAATGATCTGTCAATGGCGGATCGAGTTGCAATGTTCGTTGCGATGGGTAATGCCGAGCCGGCCGTGCTGCAGCGTGCCGGCAGGATTGCGCCCGATGTACAAGAGAATGGCTTCGCCGCAGTGGTTGCGGATGTGTTTTCCTTCTGAACTAGTTTTTATAACAATTTATAGGGATATATCAGCAAGCTCATACCATCAGGACTGCTGGAATTCAAAATTTTAAGTACGAGAGGGATCATTATGACCCGTTTTCAATATACGATTCAAGACAAGATCGGCCTCCATGCGAGACCGGTTGGATTGGTTGCAAAGGTTGTTGCGCAGTTTCAGAATTCAAATATCTCAATCTCCTGCGGCGACCAGACAGCGGATGCAAAACGGATTTTCGCGATGATGGCTTTGCAGGCGCGGCAAGGTGACACCATCACGGTTAGCATTGACGGCGGAGACGAGCAGCTGATTGCAGACGCAATCCGGAATGTGTTTGTTTCCGAGAACCTGTAACGAGGCAGTTGTCAGACCGTGTCGCCGCTAAGGCCACATAAAATAATCACCGCGGTGACAGCGTATCGAAGGAGATTCATGCAGCAGTTAAAAGGAATTGGCGCATCGAAGGGGATCGCGCTGGACAATATCATTTGGTTTCAACCAAACGGGAAGTGCGTTGAGCAAACGAAAGCAGAGGATTCGGCAGTGGAGCGGTCGCGTTTTGCGAAAGCCGCTGAAGAATCCCGCCAGGAGTTGGAGGCGCTTTTTTCGGTTGCTAACGAGACGGATCCAGAGACAGCCGCAATTTTCGAAGTGCATCAGATGATGCTGATCGATCCTGATTTTACGGATGGTGTCGAGTCGCTGATCTGTGATGGATGGACGGCGCAATGGTCGGTTCGGCAGACGGCGGATCGATTGATCGCGCAGCTTCAGACATGCACGGATCCGTATTTTCAGGCGCGTGCGGCAGATGTTGAGGATATTGCCCAGCGCGTCATTCGCCACCTGATGCATGCAACTGACGAAACATCTGCGATGCACGAATGCGGGATCATCGTGGCCGACGATCTGTTGCCGAGCCAGACCGTGTTGTTTGACCGCACGAAAATAAAAGGGTTTATTACCCGCAACGGCTCCTATGCGTCTCACGCGGCAATTCTGGCGCGCACGATGGGGGTTCCGTGCATCGTCGGTGTCGGAGAAGGGGTTGCAAGTATTCCGCATACAGGGCGAATCGCCATGGACGGCGAAAGCGGCGAAATCGTCGTAGAACCGGACGAGCAACAGGAACAGAAGTTTACGCGGCTGATGGAGCAATTTGACACACAAACGAAGCTGCTGGAGCAGTATCGGAATGTTGAGACGATCGCGCCGAATGGAAAACGCTTGCTCGTCTGCGCAAACATTGGCGACCCTGATGATTGCCCGGGGGTGCTGGAGCAAAACGCGGATGGAGTCGGACTATTCCGCAGCGAGTTTTTGTATCTGAACGGTACTGACTTTCCTTCCGAGGAGACGCAGTTCCTTGCTTATCGTCGTGTGCTGGAAGCACTTGCCCCAAAACCGGTCGTGATACGCACGCTGGATCTGGGAAGCGATAAACAAGCGACGTATTTCTCAATTGGCGATGAGGAAAACCCGGCGCTGGGGTATCGCGCCATACGAATCTGCCTCAACCAACCGGATCTCTTTAAAACACAATTGCGGGCGCTGCTGCGCGCATCCGTTTACGGGAAACTCTCGATTTTATTCCCGATGATCAGCCATATGGAGCAAATTCACGGCATACAAGATATACTCAAAGAGACCCGACGCGAGTTATCAAACGAAGGCACGGCGTTATCCGAGGATGTTATGATCGGCATCATGATTGAAACACCGGCGGCTGCGCTGCTCTCCGATCAGTTGGCAAGTGAAGTCGACTTCTTCTCGATTGGAACAAATGATCTGACGCAATATACACTCGCAGTGGACCGCACAAATCCGCGCGTCAACGGCTTGTTTGATTATGCGCATCCTGCTGTGCTGCGCCTGATTGAACTGACGGCTAAGAGCGCGCATGAAAAAGGAATTCCGGTACACATCTGCGGAGAATCCGCCGCGGACACAAAATTGACCGATTTCTATGTTTCCGTGGGGATCGACGAACTCTCCGTAGCGCCCGGCAGCATTCAGGAAGTACGAAGAGCGATCATTGAATCCAAATCTCCACTGGAACACGGCAGGTAACATATCAAAAGCATGACTGAATCTTGGATGAATCCGGTTGGCGTCATCTGGTGAATTGGGATAATTGATAAGGGCGTACAAAGTGATATCACGTTGTGCGTCCTTTGTGGTTTACCGACCACGAAGTGATCAAAACGCGCGAATTGCGGGAACGGGTACAGATTCACAGCGGGTGGGTGCAGATGCGATTTTGCCGCGTTCGGGTTGGCAGCGCAGGATGTACGTCAGCCGATGCATGCGATGAAAAGAAGGTACGCTAGACTTTGCTGTTTCGTATTGACAAGCACGTTTTTCGGTGATAAATTGTTTGTAACCATTCGGTTACGTCTGGGCAAATACGGACGCTGTTTTTAATTGGTTCTACAATGCGGCGGTTCACGGGCGGCGAAGACCAACGAATCGCAGTGCGTGAGTAATCGGCGGAAAGAAATGCGAGAATGCCGATGCGGAACCGGAGAACGCAGGTTCGGCTGGATAATTTTTTATGAACGTCGCGGACATTCGTACAAAGACTTTGAAGCAATCTACGGCGGCGCAGTGATAGCTCCGGTAGAAAGCTGCTCGGAAATCGAGCATTCAGGGGAAGAGCCAGACCATACCGTCCAGCAGGACTGTTTACTGAAATATATCATTGAAAGGAGGCAAATCTCGTGGAGAAGAAGCAAAAGGCAAGTAAGAAAGCATCCGTCCCGAAGAAGGAAGACAAGAAAGCAGAGATTTCGGAAAAGGACCTGAACAAGGTCAGCGGTGGACTCGGGCAGGGACGCGTGAAACCCAGGACGTAATCCATCGAACGATATAACGAACGGTGGTTTTACGCAAGCAAAGGTCCAACCAAAGCCAGCCGATTCCGGCGTAACGCATTGGGCGGAACCGCTTTAGCGCACGCAGATAACGTGCGCTATTTGCTTCGTTATTGACGAGCCGGATTGAGCTTTGACCGATCAACCTGCGCACAGGAAGGCGGAGAGGGAACGCGATGCAAAAAAACAAACGATTCGTTGATTTGATCGCCCTGTGCGTGGCTGCGGTTTGCTTTTCTGTTGTGTTCTTCAACGCGCTTTCCAATGCGGATTCTTTTGCGAAAGACCTGCTTTATCAGCACCGCAGGCCGACAAACAGCGACATCAAAATCATCGCGATCGACGAAAAAGCGATCGTGCAATACGGGCCGTTTGGCACCTGGGATCGAGGCGTTTACGCTGAGCTCGTGCGGATTCTCGACCGGGATGAGCAGACGTGCCCCGCCGTCATCGCGTTCGACGTGCTGTTTTCCGGAGAGATGAGCGAGGCGGGCGATAAGGCGCTGAAAGAGGCGGTCAAGAACGGAAATGTGCTCTGTGCGTCCCATCTGGTCACGCAGGAGCAAGCAACGCTTGAACACGGAGAACTGGAAGTTTCGCGCGTGGCCCAACAGCTGGAGCTGCCTTACTGGTTGACGGAGCCGGACGATTCCACCGGGTATTCCAACACGGTGTTGGAGCCGGACGGCAGCGTCCGCCGCGCGGTCTTGAAGACAGATTACCAGACGACGAAACAGAACAGCTTTGCATATCGGACTTACTTAAATTTTTGCGCGAATACGGGTAAAAACCCTTCCGCAATCCAGACGGACTCATTCATCATCGACTACGCGGGTTCTTCGGGAGATTTTGAAACCGTTTCGCTGGCGGACGTTCTCAACGGCTCCGTCGATCCCGCGGCTTTTCAAAATTGCGCCGTGCTGGTCGGGGCGTATACCACCGGGCTCCAGGACGACTTCTATACCGGCACGAACCGCAGCGCAAAGCTCTACGGCGTGGAGATTCACGCCAACATCCTGCAAAACCTGCTGGAATCCCGGTATCTGCGCCCGGCGACGCAGTGGCTCGCGGCGCTGATCTGCTCGCTGGTTCCGGCGCTGTATTATTTGGCGGCGCGCGTCAGGAGACTGCTGTTTGGTACGCTCCTTGCCGCAGGGCTGATCGCGGGATATCTTGCGGCGGCGTATCTTGTATTTCGCGTGGGCTGGATGCTGCCGGTGCTGTATCTGCCGCTGTTTCTCCTGCTGATCTACGCGGTGCAGTACCTGAAATCCTATCTTCAGGAGCGCGTGCACCGTATGCGGCTGAACAGCGCGTTCCGAAAATACGTCGCTCCGCAGGTTGTGGATCAGATTGCAAAAGACCAGCGCTTCGAAATCCGGCTCGGCGGTGAGCTGAGGCGCATCGCGGTGCTGTTCATCGATATTCGCGGGTTTACGCCGCTTTCCGAGTCGCTCGAACCGCAGGTGGTCGTTTCCATATTAAACGAGTACTTTGCCCTGGTGACCAGAGCCATCTTCGATAACGGCGGTACGCTAGACAAGTTCATTGGCGATGCCGCAATGGCGGTTTTCAATGCACCGCTGGATTTGCCGGACTATGAGTACCGCGCGGTCTGCACGGCGCTGGATATCCTCTCCGGTGCGGAAGAGCTGGACGCAAAGCTGTTTGAACGCTATCAGAAACACATTGGCTTCGGTATCGGCGTGCATGCAGGCGAGGCGGTCGTCGGTAACATCGGCTGCAGTTTCCGCATGGACTATACCGCCATCGGGGACACCGTCAATACCGCCGCACGGCTGGAGAGTAACGCTAAGCAAGGGCAGATTCTGGTCTCCAGAGAACTCTTCCAAGCGCTTGAAGGCCGGGTTTTTGCCGAAGAAATCGGCATCGTTCCGCTCAAAGGCAAGGCGGAGGGCGTTTTTGTATACAACATCGTAGGAAAGAAGCAGGTACCCGCATGAACAGCAAGCGTTTCATCCGCTGGTTTGCGTTGCCGATGCTGGCTTTGTTTGCCGTGCTGCTCTGCGGCTGCGGCGACGGCTATCGCAGCATTGTTGCGGCCTCCGTTCAGGGAGAAGTCCGCGTCAGCCGCGCGGGACAAGCCAACGATCTCGCCTGCTATGAAGGAATGAAGCTGCAGGATCAGGACACCGTGACCACGGCGGACGACGGGAGCCTGATACTGAAGCTGGACGACGATAAATACGTGTATCTTGAGCCCGGCGCGCAGATTCAGATTCGCGCGATGGGCGGGACGAACGAAACCAAGACAGAGATTCAGCTGTTGAGCGGCACGATGTCCGCGGTGATCGAGAAAAAGCTTGGCGCGGACGAGAGCTTCAGCGTGGCGGTAGACAACGTCTCCATGGTGGTGCGCGGAACGATCTTCCGCGTTTCTCTCGGGTTGAACGAACAGGGTAAGCCGACCGTAACGGTACAGACCGTGGAAGGCAAGGTCGGCGAGGAGAATACCCAGGGCGGCGGCGCGGTGGAAGCAAACCATCAGGATGTGATCCTGCTGACGGACGACGGCGGTACGATTCTTGCTGCGGGGGAACCGATCGACTATTCCGAACTTCCGCCAGAAACGCTGGACTGGATGCGCGGCGCGCTGGAGGACAAGCTTGCTGCGGCAAGCGATCCGGACGAGATTTCCACGCTGGAAGGCATCCTTGATACGATCAAAGTCGCGGGGCAAGAGGCTGCCGAAACACCGCAGCCTTCGATCACGCAAACGCCTCCCGCTACGCCGCCCGCTACGCCGACGGCGCCGCCCGTGTACCGGCTGACCATCGAGAAGCCCTCCCACGGAACGATTCAGGCGCAGGGCGGCTCCTTTGCCGCGGGAGAGACCGTTTCTCTTCAGGCGGTGCCGGAGGAAGGATACCGCTTCGGCGGTTGGCTGAAAAACGGCGCTTCGGCGCTGGGTTCTTCCTTGACGGTTATGTTTACGATGCCTGCGGAGGACGTTGCCATTGGAGCTACGTTTATCCGCAATCGATACATCCTCTCCATCGAGCAGCCCGCGCTGGGCGGAAGCATAGCCGGCACAGCTGGCAGATACACGCCCGGCTCGAAGGTGCGGCTGACCGCCGCTGCCGACAGCGGCTACGTGCTAACCGGTTGGCTGGTCAACGGCAGCGTTTCTTCCGGCCTGGGCAAGGGAACCACCGTTTCATATCCAATGCCGGATCAAGACACGGAGATCAGCGCGGTGTTTGAAGAAGCATATACCCTGACGCTTGAACAGCCGACGCAAGGCGGAACGTTAAGCGGAACCGGCGGGCCGTATCCGCTTGGCGCGGAGATCGCGCTGAGCGCGGTGCCCGACGCCGGGTACACGTTTTCCGGCTGGGTGATCAACGGCAGTGTCTCGGCGGAGCTGGGGACAAACCCGACGCTTACATTCATCATGCCCGGCAGCGATACAACCGTCAGCGTGGCGTTTACGCAGACGAGCCACGCGCTCTCCTGCGAACAGCCCGTGCAGGGCGGCGGGAGCATCAGCCTCGCCGCAGGTCAGTACGAGCCGGGGGATGTGATTGCGCTTTCCGTCTCTCCGGATGCGAACATGACACTGGCGTGCCTTTTGATCAACGGCGTGGCGGACAGCTCCTATGCGGGGCAAACGAGCATCAATTTTGTCATGCCGGACGGGGACACCGTCGTCTCCGCGATCTTCCAGAGCCAGTGACAAAGGAGCGGGGCATGCTGATCATTCCGGATCGAATGCGCTTACAGGAGAGCCTTGCGCTGGCGCGCGAATACGCGCTTGGCTTTGAATACAACGACTTTTTTACCAATCTGGACGATGGCGGCGCAATGGAGGAAACGATTCTGCTCTACCGGAGGAACCTTCCGCCGGGCGGATGCACGATGCACGGCGCATTTTTCGATCTGGCAGTCGGCAGCGCGGACGCGCGGATACGAGCCGTTTCGCAAAACAGAGTCCGGCAAAGCATGCAGATTGCTCGAAAGCTCGGTGCGCGGGCGATCGTATTTCACACAAACAGCATTCCGAGCCTTCGTTCGCGGTCGTACCGCGACGGTTGGGTGGAATCGAACGCCGCGTTTTATTCGGAAATTCTTGCGGAAAACCGCGATCCTTCGGTCTATATCGAAAACATGTTTGACGAGGAGCCGGAGCTGCTGCTGCGGCTTTCCGAGCGGCTGTCCGATCAAGCGAATTACGGCGTCTGCCTTGATTTTGCGCATGCTTCGCTTTTTGGTACGCAGATAGAACGCTGGGTTGACGCGCTCGCGCCGTATCTCAAGCACATTCATCTCAACGACTGCGACGGGCTGGAGGATTCGCACCTCGCGCTGGGGCGCGGCGTGCTGGATATTCCGGCGTTTTTTGCGTTGCTCAGGAAATACAGGTTTGCAGGAAGCATGCTGCTCGAGGTAAGCGGGTTGGAGGCACAGCGGGAATGCCTTGCATACCTGCGGGAGCACGATTTGCGGACAGACGAATGGCAATCTGCAGGAAGTACGGAGGAAGCATGAAGGACGATAAATTGTTCCGTTCGATCGCGCTGGAGAGGCTCTCCTCGCCGGAGAATCTCGATCAGGTGATGCGCGTGGTTCCCGCAAAAAACTGGTTTGCGTTCATCTGCCTGTTCGTCTTTCTGGCGACTGCCTGCGTTTGGGCTTTTGCGGGAGAAATCACGCGGCAGACGGAATGCCGCGGCGTGCTTGTGACGGATTCCGGCGGAGCAGTCCGGGAAGCGCTCGCGGTGATGGAATCGAAAGCGGAAAGCGAACCTCGGCCGGGCATGCGCGCGGAGGTTTTGCTGGATTCCGGAGAAACCCTGTATGGAACGCTCGTTTCCGTGGAAGGCGCGGCGAACCTTGCGAAAGATTCGGTCGATCTTGCGCTGGCAAAGACCGTGGTTCCCGCTTGGACTGCGGACGAGCAAACCCGTATCGTACGGGTGCGGCTGGATGAGGCGAGCACGCAGATCGGCGCAAGCAATGCGCCTTGCTCGGTGCGGGTGATTCTGGAGCGGTTCCATCCCATCAGGCTGATGTTGCCGGAGTGAGCGGAGAACAAAAACGATGAAGCATACCCGAAGCGCGACAAGCATAAAGCCGTTGATCAGCCGCTTTCACCGGCGGGTGAAAACCCCGACCGTGATCCAGATGGAAGCTGCAGAGTGCGGCGCGGCTGCGCTTGCCATGATTCTCGGTTACTGGGGAAAGTTTGTTCCGCTGGAAGAGCTGCGCGTCGAGTGCGGCGTTTCGCGCGACGGAAGCAAGGCCGGCAATATCGCCAAAGCTGCGCGCAAGTACGGACTGATCGTCAAGGCTTGCCGATTCGAGCCGGAGGAACTCACCACGATACCGCTGCCCGCGATTCTGCACTGGAACTTCAACCATTTTGTCGTGCTGGAAGGGTTCGGCAAGCACCGTGTCTATCTCAACGACCCCGAAGGCGGGCCATATCAGGCGACGGAGGAAGAATTCGACCGGGCGTTTACGGGCGTAACGCTGATGTTTGAACCCTCGCCGGAGTTCAAGCCGTCCGGCAGGCGCCGCTCCATGCCGGAACTGCTCAAAAAGAGTGTTTCGGGGATTTCCTCTCCGCTGGCATTCCTGTTTCTGCTGAGCTTCCTGCTGGCGTTTCCGGGGCTGGCTGTTCCCTATTTTTCAAAATTCTTCGTCGACCACATCCTGCCCGGCAGAATCGACGGCTGGATGCCGCAGTTTCTGGCCGGGCTGAGCATTGTGGCCGTCTTCCTGGCGGTGACTTACGCCGTTCGGCGAAACGCGATGAACCGGCTGGAAAACGAGCTTTCCAAGAGCAGCTCCGGCTCGTTTCTGCAAAGGCTGTTTCAGCTGCCTGTGGAGTATTTCATGCAGCGCTTTGCGGGCGATATTGCGGAGCGCGTTTCCTACAACGATTTGGTCAGCGAACTGGTCACAGGCCGGCTTGCGTCCACGACGATGGACCTGGTCATGGCGGTCTTCTTTCTTGTAATGATGTTTGTCTTCAGCCCGGTCTTGGCGTTGTGCGGGGCGGGGATTGCGCTCATGAACCTGCTGTTTTTATACACGCTCTCTCAAAAGCGCGCCAACCAGCAGCGAAAACTGCTCTCCGACGAGGGCAAGTTTTTCGGCGCGACGGTCGCCGGGCTTGAGATGATGGAGACGGTCAAGGCGGGGGGACTAGAGGCAGACCTGTTTGCCGAGTGGACTGGCTATCAAGCCAAGCTCCTCAACGCCGAACAGGCCATGGGCGGAACGCTGCAGCTATTAAACGCGCTGCCGGTACTGCTAAGCGCGCTCGACGGCGCGGTGATCCTTGCGCTGGGCGCGGCGCGGGTCATGGCCGGGCAGATGACGGTTGGCACACTGGTTGCGTTTCAAGGCCTGCTGGCTGGTCTGCTGCTGCCCATCAATCGCTTGGTCGGGTTTGCCGATGAGATTCAGGACTTAAAAGTATATCTGGAGCGTCTCGAGGACGTTTACGACTATCCAACGACAAAAGAAACCTCTGCGCAGAAGCAGCCGGGTACGCCGGAGAAACTCGATGGTCGCGTGGATCTGCGCGGCGTTTCGTTTGGCTACAGCAAGCTGGAGCAGCCGCTGATCGAAAACTTCAGCATGACACTAAAGCGCGGCGGGCATATTGCGATTGTCGGCGGCACGGGCAGCGGAAAGTCTACGCTGGCAAAGCTGATCGCGGGGCTGTATGAGCCGTGGTCCGGTGAAATCCTCTTTGACGGCAAACCGCGCGCCGACATTCCCGCCTGCGTCATGCGCCAGTCCCTCTCGATGGTGGATCAGGAGATCAGCATCTTCGAAGGAACCGTGCGCGACAACCTGACCATGTGGAACCCTGCCGTAGGCGAGCAGGAGCTGGAGAGCGCAACGCGGGACGCTTGCATCCGCGAGATTTTGCTGGAGCGGCAAGGCGGATTTGATCAGACGCTGGGTGAAAACGGAAGGTGCTTCAGCGGCGGCGAGAAGCAGCGTCTGGAGATTGCCCGCGCGCTTTGCACGAACCCCACGGTACTGCTGCTGGATGAAGCGACAAGCGCGCTGGATCCCCTGACGGAGAAGGAGATCATGGATCATATCCGGCGGCGCGGCTGCTCGTGCGTGATCGTTGCCCACCGGCTGAGCACGGTCATGGACTGCGACGAGATCATCGTTCTCGACCACGGGCGCGTTGCGGAGCGGGGAACCCATGCGCAGCTGCTCTCGCGTGGTGGAGTTTACGCAAAACTGGTATCCAACGCATGAAACAACGAAACGGCAGAAAAGAGAACTCTATTTTGCACCGTGCGACACAGAAAAACAGCGCATCGCAGGAAACCGGCATGCATCCGGTCTATGCCGCGCTGCAAAGAATTGCGGCTTTTCTCGGCGTTCCTGCGCGCGCAGACGGCGTTTCGGAACCCGCGGATCAAACCATGACCGTCGCGAAAGCCGCCCGTGCGTTTGGAGTTCACGTGCGCCCGGTTCAACTACAGGGCGTCTGGTGGAAGGAGGACGGAGGGCCGTTTCTCGGCTTCTACTCCGGCAGCGGAACCCCCGTCGCGCTGATACCGGAATCGCCCGGACGTTACCGCGCGTTTGACGCGGGAAAAGGCGCGGGCGTTCCAGTCGATGGCGATCTGGCGGCAAAGCTGGACAGGCACGCTTACTCACTCTACGCGCCGTTCGGCACCGGCAGCGTCAGCCTGCGGCAGATCGTCCGCTTCAGCCTGCGAAGCTTCTGGCGGAGGGATATGGCCTTTATGCTGGGAGCAGGTGCGGTCGGCGGGATTCTGGAGCTTGCGGTGCCTTTTCTGACGGGTGTTTTGTTCGATTATGTCGTGCCCGCACGGGAGACACGCCAGCTACTGTGGATCGTTCTGCTGCTTGCACTCTCCGGCTTTACGGCGTTTGTGTTTCAGCTTGCGCGTTCATATTCTCTGATGCGGATCGAGGCCAGACTCGACAACGGACTGGAAAGCGCGCTTTGGGACAGAATTCTCAACCTTCCCGTCGAGTTCTTTCGGGAGTACTCTGCCGGAGATCTGGCAAACCGGGCTTCGGGGGTTACGAAGATACGAAAGAACGTATCCCAAGCCGTGGTAACCGTCGCGCTGACGTGCCTGTTTTCGCTGTTCAGCCTGCTGTATCTGTTTACCATCAGCGTGCCTGTGGGCTGCGCGGTGCTTGCCTGCGCGCTCATTCTGGCGGTGGTTACGGTTCTGTTCTTTCGCGCCATGAAACAGCCGGTTTTGGAGAAATCGATGTTGAGCGGCAGGCTGGAAGGGCTGCTGATCCAGCTGATTCGCGGGTACCACAAGTTCGTCGCGACCGGTTCCCGGCAGGCTGCGATCGCCCTTTGGCGCAAACCGTTTCTGGAAGTCAAGCGGATGGAGGCCGGAATCAACGCCAAATCGGCAAAGCTGGACGTGCTGAACGCGGTGTTTCCCGTGGCGGCAGCCGTCGTGTTCTACGCAGCCGCGTATTACGGGCAGCCGTCGCTGTCGACGGGAAATTACCTGGCGCTGTACGCGGCGTTTAGCACCATTCTGGTCGCGGTCGGCGAACTCTCCCAAACGGTCATGAAGCTTCTAATGGTATTTCCGTATTACGAGCGGATGAAACCCATTCTCGAATGCCCGCCGGAGGTTGACGCGTGCAAGGCCAATCCCGGCAGGCTGAAGGGCGAGATTTCGTTTTCGCACGTGTCGTTTCGCTATCCGGGCGGAGGAAAAAACGCGGTGGACGACATCTCGTTTACCGTTCGTCCGGGCGAGATGGCGGCTTTGGTCGGCGGTTCGGGCAGCGGAAAATCGACGCTGCTCAAGCTCCTGCTGGGGTTTGAGACGCCGCTGAGCGGAGCGATTCGCTACGACGGAATGGATCTAGCCGGGTTGGATGTGCAGGAGGTGCGCAATCAGATCGGAACGGTGATTCAAAACGCGCAGATCATGTCCGAGAGCATCTACAAAAACATCGCCGGGTCGGCGAACATCTCAATCGAGGATGCGTGGGCGGTGGCAAAACTCGTGAGTCTGGATCGGGACATCAAGGAGATGCCGATGGGCATGCATACGTTCCTCAACGAAGGCGGCAGGACGCTCTCCGGCGGACAGCGGCAGAAGATTCTGCTGGCGCGGGCGCTCGTCAAGCAGCCTGGCGTTATCTTTCTGGATGAAGCGACCAGCGCGCTGGACAACACGGCGCAGTTGTGCGTCACGGAAAGCCTGCGCAAGCTGAAGATGACGCGCGTCGTGATTGCGCACCGGCTGAGCACGATTATGAACGCGGATATGATCTACGTGCTGGAGGGTGGCAGGATCGTCCAGTCGGGTGGCTACGAACAGCTGATGGCAAGCCCCGGACCGTTTCGGGAGTTTGCCAGGCGTCAAATTGTTGAGTAAAGGAGCGCGCGAGATGAAACGAATCCCTGCAAACGAAACACAGAGCGGGCGACGCGGTCAGGCGCCGCTTCGACATAGGCTCGATTATTTGCTGTGCGCGCTGTTGCTGTTCTGTGCGACACTGATATTCAGCTGGCTGGCGGCCAGATACGCGGGCGCTGTTCGCGACGGAATCCGCATCGCCGCCGGAGACTGGAAACAAGGCGAACCCATCCGTTTTTTGATTGATCTGATCGTGGTGGCAATCTTCCCTGTGCTGGCGGCGGGCGCAATGGTTCAATCGCGCAAAATGGTTCAAAGGAGCTTCCTTTTTGTGCTTGCAGCGGTGCTGGCGCTCTCTTTAGCCGCGCTGCTCTTTGCCGGCAAAGAGGATAGGTTGGTTTGCTGGCTGGTGGTGCTGCTGTTTCTGCTGACCGCCGTTCCGAGCGTTCTCTCGATTATTATCACAAACAGTGATTTGCACGAAACGCGCGCGGGTCTTGCTCCGCTTCTGTTTCTCGCGGCGGCAGGAATCCTAGCGGCTTTGAACCAACCCCCGCGCAACTTGAGCGCGGGCGGGATCGTCTGGTATGCGGTTCTATTGGCGTCTTTTGCTCTCATGCTGGCGTATAGCGCTGTCAAGCGTCGGCGGATGACGCTCCTCCGTGCAGCGCTTCGTGATACCGCAAAGACGGGCGACCTCAAGCTCGCGCTCGGCGAGGAGGGAATCCGGCAGCTCATGCCGTATTTTAGCGAGAAAATGCGCACGGGTTCCTCCGTTGCCAAACTGCTGATTCTGGATTTGCTTCGCACGGCGGAGTTCGACGGCAAGGATGCGCTGGTGCGGGATGCGTTCGACGCGGGCCCGCTGGAAGTGCGGCTCTCGATCATCGACCAGATTTTCGACTGGAGCCTGCCCTACCGGACGCTGCTCTATTGCGTGGAGCAGTGCGACGCGGCGCTGGCGGAATACCTGACGACGAATCTCTTTCTGAATGATTCGGACATTGCCGCCCACGGGATGCTGGATGAGGTTCGCGCGCGTTCCGGCCGCCTGCGCGGTTTTCTCCCAAGCGGCGAAAGCGCGCGTATGTTTTCTTATACGATTGACGGCAGGCGGGAAGAATACGGCATGATTCTGGAGGAACGGTTTCGATCCGGCCGGAAAGAGGATCGCCTCTACGCCGCGCGAATCATGGCGGCGTTTATCGGTCGCGAGGACGAAGCAAACCGGACATACCTAGCGGAAGTGATCGAAAAAACGCTGTTGAATCCCGCCGAAGCCGAAGAGATGATTGAGCTCTGCGCGCAATACGATACCGGTCTGGACTACCTCAAGCGCTTCTTCAGCGGGTATTATGCGTTTCCATTCCTGCAAAGGATTTGTGCGTTTTACGAGCCTGTGAGTGTTGTTAAGTCGTTTGAAGACAGCAGATATCCGGTTCCGTTGGCGCTGACGCTTCTGGCTGCTTGTCGCTTGGGCAGGGGATCCGCCGCAGCATATCGCAAAAAGCTGGATCGCCTGATCGATACCCTCCGGCTGCTGGCGCGCGAAGAAAGCAAGATTCATCTTGCTGGTTTGGACAAAACCAATCTGCTACTGGACGAGATTGCGAGCCTGAAGCGAACGCTGGCAACCGCCGCGACGGCCTTTTTGCTGCTGGATGAAACCGGAAGTCGGACGGACAGCCCGGAAACGGATATCAACAACCTATTGGCATCTGGCGATCCGGAACGTTGCCAAACCGGCATTTCAACGGAATCGGCGGAGAGACTGCGGTGCGCGTTTACGGCAACCGCGAGCGTAAATGACGGGTTTGATTTCGGCGTTCTTCGTGTGAGCGCAAACGGCACGCTGTTGGAGTCGATCTACAGGTATTTGGGAGGCGAGAAAATGGAATCGATGCTTACGGAGAATATTGAAAAGCTGATCGCGCTCAAAGCGATCCCCATGTTCAAGGAACTGGATGTGTTTACCCTGCAGCAGATTCAAAAGATCGCGGTGTATCAAAAGCTTCCGGCGGGCGAAACGGTGATTGCCGAAGGCGAGGATGGCGAGAGCTTATTCGTCATCATCCGCGGCAGAGTGGGTGTTTATAAAGCCGGAGCCGCCGTGAACGAAATCGGCGCGGGCGGGCTGTTTGGCGAGATGGCGGTCATAGAGAAACAGAAGCGTTCCGCAACGATTCGGACGCTGGAGGAGACCGATTTTCTTGTGATTGCAGGAGAGGATTTCGCAGCGCTTCTTGAACGCAACAGCAGCGTCTCCGGCGCGGTGATTCGAACGCTGGCCGAACGGTTGCGTAAGATGCTGGAGGAAAGATGAAAAGACGAAAAAACGAATATACGCGCATACTGGAACAAAATGAGTGTGCGTCAGCATTTTGCCGGAGCTTGGCGCAAAGGGAACCACCGGACAAACCGCGGGCGCAAATAAGATCGCTGAGCCGGCAAATGAGTGGCTTTCAACGAGAATAAGAAAAAAATGGATTACAATAAACAATAAATTAACATCGGATCGCTTTTCGGGTTCCCAGGCGGCAAAACGCATGGAGAGTCAGCCCGTTTTGGGCGATCCGTTGCGCCGGATCAACCTGCGCAGACGGAGAAACGGGTTAAGTGCTGCGTCCCTTAACAATCCCGATAACTTTTTTGACAGTCTAACCTCTTATGCGCTTTTTGTTTTTCTCTACTTACGAAATTAAGAACTTGCAAAACACGAAGCACGGCTTTCTTTACATGACCGTATTTATTGATAATTACTCTCGAAAAGTGACTGGATAGGCGATGGATACCCGAAAACGGGATACGCTTGTCCTCGCCGCATTGAATCAGGCAATTGGGCGGGAACATCCCGTAGAAGGACTACTTGTTCATACGGATCGAGGTGCACAGTACACCTCTCAGCGATTTCAAGCTTTACTGATGCGTTATGGTTTTCGGCAGAGCATGAGCCGCAAGGGCAATCCTTACGATAATGCCATTATGGAATCTTTCTATCGCACGTTAAAAAAAGAGCTTGTTCAGGATGCCGGTTATGACAACCCAGAACAATCTCGCCGGGAGATATTCCAATACATTGAACTTTACTACAACACAAAGCGAATTCATTCCGCTCTTGGCTGGTTAAGCCCTACGCAATTCGAGGCGCAGAATACATAAAAACCTTATCTTTGTGTCCACTTTATCTTGACCGTTCCACTTTTGCACTTATCTTGGTGTTCAGATTATCTTACTGCTTCCAGAGGCTCTTTCCTTTCAATATGTTTTTATGTTTTTCGGGGGCCTGTTCATCGCTGGACAGACCCCCGTTTCAATCTCGGGATTATGGCATCCGAAATGACAAAGCGATTTTCAGTTGTTCTTTGGCGTGTTGATCTTTTCGGCTGCCAGCAGAATTGCCTCGACGATGCGGTTATATCCCGTGCAGCGGCAGATGTTTCCTTCGATTCCTGTGCGAATCTGTTCTTCCGTAGGATTCGGGAACTCGTCCAGAACCGCCTTTGCCGAGAGGACCATGCCTGGCGTGCAGTAACCGCACTGTATCGCGCCCGCCTCTACAAACGCTTCCTGAATCGGATGTAGCCTGCCGTCGCGGGCAAGGCCTTCGATCGTTGTAATCGCGTGCCCGTTCGCCTCAACCGCCAGAACCAGACAGGAGTTCAACGGACGCCCGTCGAAGAGAATGGTGCAGGCGCCACATTCCCCTTCGTCGCATCCTTCCTTTGTGCCGGTCAGATGCAGCTCGTCGCGCAAAAACTCGACAAGCGTCATATTGGAGCCGATGGTTCGGGTATATCGCTCCCCGTTTACAATGGTTGTTATCGTTAATTCCGTCAATCGAAATTCACTCCTTTTTCGACGCGCTCCAGCGCGATTTGAATCACCCGCGGTACAATCTCTTCCAGCACGTCCCGACGGTAACTCTCCGAACACCGCCAGCTGCTGCGCGGCTTGGCCTCTTTGGAAGCGACAAGGCCTGCGCGGTCGATGAGTTCCTGCGTGGGTTTGTTCCCTAGCAGCACGGCCTCCGCCTGCCTCGCGCGCATGGGAACGGGCGCGCAGGTGGTTAGTCCGATTCTGATATGCCGGCAGACGCCGTCCGCATCAAGGCCGATGGCGGCGGACGCGCCGAGCAGCGCGAGATCCATTGCGCCGCGCCGCGCGAACTTGATGTAAGCGGACTTGCTTTCTCCGGGATCGGGCAGTATGATCTTGGCCAGCAACTCGCCTGGCGCAAGCGCGGTTTTCTTGGGGCCGATCAAAAACTCTTCCAGCGGCATTTCGCGCTGACCGTCGATTCCAACCAACAGAACCTTTGCATCCAAAACGAGCAGGGGACTGAGCGTATCGCCCGAAGGAACGGCGTTACAGATGTTGCCGCCAATGGTTCCGCGCTGGCGAATCTGCACGGATCCCACCTGACTTGCGCCCTCATAAAGCGCTGGGAAACGGCTGCGGACGACCGCTGATCGATCCAGATCATGATGCGTGGTCAGCGCGCCGATGGAGAGGCCCTCTCCGGGGATATACTGGAACTCCTTCAGCTCCGGGAGTTGTTTGATATCCATCAAACAGGCGTGATGCTCATATTTGCCGTGCATGTCGACAAAGACGTCCGTTCCGCCGGCAAGGATTTTGCAATCATCGCCTTTTTGGGCTAATATGGCGATCGCTTCTTCCAGCGCTTTGGGGATCAATAAATCGAATGGCGCCAGCATGATTACGCACCTTCCTTTCCGGTTTCGAATTGCTGAATGGCTTGGAGCACTTCGTCTGACCGGAGCGGAATGCTCTTGATGCGCGTGCCGCAGGCGCGGGATACCGCGGTGCTGATTGCCGCAGCGGGCGGCACAACCGGCGGCTCGCCGATACCGCGCGCGCCATAGGGGTTATCGGAAACCGGGTTATCAATCAGGGCTACTTTGATGTTGAAGCGGGTGTCCTTTGCCGTTGCAACCTTGAAATCCACCATATTCCCGTTCAGCAGATGGCCCTGCTGATCGTAAATCAACCCTTCCAGCAGGCAGTGGCTCAGCCCCATGACAACGCCGCCTTCCACCTGCTGCACGCAGTTCATAGAGTTGATGGCAACGCCGACATCCTGCGCCGCGGCGTAATCAAGCACCGCGATATGACCTGTTTTGGGGTCCACTTCCACCTCGCAGGCGTGCGCTGCCCAGAACCACTGAACCGTCGGTTTCTTTGAGGCGTGCGTCTCCGGGTCGGGCTTTTCCCACACGTCCGAGGTTGTATAAAGACCGCGTCCGAGTACCGGCTCCTGCTCCTTCATCAGGGCGGTTTTGCCGATATCCCGCAGCGCAAGGTTCTTTCCGCCTGGACCGGAGAGGATTCCACCTGCAAAAGAGATGTTCTCCTTTTCCGTTTTCCAAGCGATCGCAGCCAACCCTTTTAGCTGATCGATGACGTCGTCGGCGGCTTTTACCGCAGCTTTACCCACGTGGAAGGTCAAGCGGCTGCCGGTCGTCGTCTTCTCATAAGGGGTATACATCGTATCGACCGGTACGACCGATACGTTTTCATACGGAATCCCCAGGCGCTCTGCGACAAACTGCGGAATCACGGTATTTACGCCCTGGCCCAGTTCCATGCCGCTCTGCAAAACCTGAACGCTTGCGTCGTCGTTGAACTTTAAAACGACCGAAGAGGTAGACGGCGTTCCCGTCAGCTTGATGCCGCACGCGATTCCTTTTGCGCGCCATTTTCCGTCCGGCATGGTGCGGCGTTTCCAGTCGCCGGATTCCCAATGGATCATATCTGCCGCCGCGCGGAGGCATTTTTCAATACCGACTTCTGGCAAGATTTCGCCCGTGGCAGAAAGGTCGCCTGTGTGATAGAGGTTCATGAGCCGGAATTGATAAGGATCCATGCCGATTTCGTCCGCCAGCAGATCCATTTGATTTTCAAACGCAAAACTATACTCCGGCATGCCAAAGCCGCGATATGCGGACGTGATCTGCTTATTCGTAACAACCGTGTACCCGTCGATGCTCACATTCGGTATTTGATACGGCGAGATGGCCGCAAAACCAGCGTTATAGTTGATGCGCGGCCCGGTTGTCGAGTAAGCGCCCGTATCGAAATAGTTCTCAATCTTCTGCGCAACCAGCTTGCCGTCTCTGTTGCAGGCGGTCTTGATTTTGATGACCGTGGCGCCGCGCACACAACCACCGAGGTATTCTTCATGACGGTTGTATATGACGCGAATCGGCTTTCCGCCCGTCCGCATGGCGAGAGCTGCCGCGATGGGTTCGAGCTTCAGCTCGTACTTACCGCCGAATCCGCCGCCGATATAGGTGCAGATCAGCCGCACATCTGACTGACGCAGATGAAACAGACCCGCCAGTTGCTTTCGCACCATAAACGGGCTCTGCGCGGGCGTCCAGATGGTGAGCTGCTTTGTGATGGCGTCGAACTTTGCCGTTGCGACGTGCTGTTCAATTGTGCTGTGGTTTACGCCCGCCGTGCGGTAGGTGTTCTCAATCACCACATCCGCCTCGGCAAAGCCTTTTTCCACGTTGCCATATCGCAGCGGGAAATGATCGCACAGGTTGGTACCATCGACTGCGGTAAAGTCGGAGGTGTGCGCATATTGCGACCAGCTATCGTGCACGAGCGGTGCGCCGGGCTGCAGCGCCTCATAGGGATCGAGCACTGGTTCGAGAAGCTCATATTCCACCCGGACTTTTCCCGCTGCCTCCTTTGCGGCGTGCGCCGTATCCGCCGCAATCGCGACGACCGGCTCGCCATGGTAGCGCACTTTGCCGCGCGCAAGTATGGGCTGATCCGCAATAAACGCACCAAAATTGATCGGGAGCTCTTCTCCCGTCAATAGGAAGCGCACACCGGGGACCGCCTTGGCCTCGGCGAGATCATAGGACAGGATCTTTGCGTGCGCGTGGGGAGACTGATAAATCGCGGCGTACATCTGATCCGGGAAAGCAACATCCGGGCCGAATACCGCTGCTCCGGTTACCTTCTCAAGCGCGTCCTTGCGAATGAGCGGATGGCCGATTACGCTGTAATCGCCCATGGTGCCGACTTCGCCCGCGTGGTCGATATATAGGTTGCCGTCCCGGGTAGGCAATTCGCTGTTTGCTGGTTTTTTCATGTCATCGGTCATATTTGAAAGTTCCACCGCCTTTCTCTGCGTCTTCTAAAGCGCTAACTCGGAATGATTATCGTAATTTTATTATAAAAAGAGCGCACAAATCGTGCAAATACTTCTTGAAAAGCACTTGCTTTTGTCCAAATTGGAATTTCACAGGCGAAAAAAGTCTGCACAAAAGTCTGATGTATTTGTGTAAAAAACGCTTGATAACGGGAAAAGTTTGTTGAAAACCGCTGGCTTTTATTGAATAATTATAAGCACGCGGAGTTGACACAGAATGCACAATTGAGGCCCGGTTGGGAAACCGGGTCTAGATGTTATGATCGCAATAAAATTACTGTTTATGAAAGACGTGTTGATCCATTCACGGTCGGCTGAACATACATTTATAACTTTGGTTTACAAAAGATTCGTTCAAATTCGTCGGCTGCATATTGCCGAACGTTGGCCTCAAAGGTGGAGAAATCCAGCAAGAACTGTTTTCCCGCGGGTGTGAGTTCCGTTTTACCGCCATTCTTTCCTCCCTGGTGCCGGGTCAGAACCTCATAGCCGAGTTCCTCTTCCAGATGGTTCAGCATATTCCAGGCTTTGCTGTACGAAACGGAGATGTGGGAACAAGCTTTTCGGACCGAATGCGTTTCATCGATCAACGAAAGCAGAAGCTTGATGCGACCGCCCATAAAGGTGGTTTCCTTTCCCAGGCGGATACGGAGAAAAGGACGAAACAAAAGCTCGTTATGAACCGTGATCAATTCGTCGTCCTGTTCAATCCGGTCAAGATCGGGAAGGACTCCGCGATCCTCCACCTCCAGCCATTGCCGCTCGATACCGAGTGAATGAAGCGCTTGCGGAATGCCGCCTTTGCCGGAGTAGGAAAGCAACGCCGGAAATAGTTCGGAAGATAGAAGGATTGGATGCCCGCCGCTCCTGCGATAGGAAGGGGCAGCTGCCGGAGCGTTCATATGGATCAGCTGATTTAGCGTATGCGGGCTGAACAGCGCGGTGTTTGCGGGGGTAAACAGCACCTGATCGCACTTACCCATAAGATACCGTATGCCAGCCTGCGCAAGTTTCAGCAGCTCAGATTGGGTATCCTGCTCGGTTTTTAAAAACAGAACGGAGTAAAGGGCGAGTTCTCTTTCGATGAAGTCGGCATCGGGGCCTGTGATGATGACGATAGGGTTCACGTCGGCTTTTAAAAACGCCATCACGATGCGCTTAATTGCAGAAATAGAACCGACCGGACGCATAGAATCCGGCTGATTGCGCGAGATTTTCATGTGAGCCGTTGCTATGATCCCGGCGGTTTTCTTGATTTGCTGCTCCATACTCGTTTCGCCATCTTGGTTCAGTCGGTCATTCTTTCAGCCGTTTTAGCAGCGCCGCCTGCTTCGACGCGGGGCAGCTGCCTGATGTATCGCGCGCATTTGCGCTTGCCTGGCAAGGTTTTTCGACATTGTTTTTATAATTGTTTTTTCAAAATGCACCCGAATGATGAAATCAAACATCATTCAAGGTGCAATAGGGATACGGCGTTATGATCTGTTAAACGATGGTGGAATTGAACGATTGGCGGGTCAACGTGCCTGCAATACTTTGCTTGCTTCCGCCTTTTCATGATTGCGGTGGAGCGCAAGCTTTGCGATGCTGGCGGCGTTGGAGAAGTGCTTGTTGAGCTCGCTCTGCAGCGCCATGAAATTATGATTCATCAAAAATGTCAGCAAAAGCTCATGCGACTCGGCGAAATAACCAAGATTGTCATAGGACATCACCGTCAGATTCGCCCACTGCGGCGCACAGGCGATATGCCACATCTTTTCGAGGATCGGATTGTCGGCAAGCTTTACGATTGTCAGATGAAATTCGGAATCGTGGTCGATGAGCGCATAACGATCTCCGCGCTCCACATCGCTCCACATATTCTTCAGCAGCGTTTCCAAATGCTCAATCGCTTCTTTTGTGACGGTATGGATGGCTTCCTCGGCTGCCATGCATTCCAGCACGGAACGCATGTTATATGCCTGCTCCAGCTTTTTCTCGGTAGCAGGCAACACGAAAGAGCCTACGTAAGGCCGGTTCTCCACAAAACTCATTTCTTCAAGCGTGCGCAAGGCTTCCCGCACCGGCGCCTGAGAAATGTTCAGCTCACGCGCAATCTGGCTTTCTACGATCCGTTCGCCGTCTTTCAGTTCACCTTGAATGATCATATCGCGAATATAAGAGCATACTTGATCGCTGATTTTGGTTTTTCGGATCTGATTCATTGTTCCTCTCCCGCTTGCGGACGACCGTTTTTGTGTGAAAAAGCATGGTTTCAACATGCTTTTGCCAGGTCAAAGATAGATAATCGATTTTAAATCTGCAAATCAGCCGCCGACATCAAATAAATTGTGTCATTGGCTGCTTAGATCATAGAGCCTAAACGAGGATAAGTCAATCATTTCGTGAAAAGCAGGCATCTTCCCGTGCAGCCGATTTCAGCCGTATAAAGGCGTACAATCGCGTACGGACAGGCTTTGAGACGGGAGGAAGTCTGAGAAAAATGCGGCGTTACAAATAAAAATGAAAGTGGATGCATCTCTGAAAAACGTGATGATAATCGATTATGATACAAGGTACGGAATCATTCATTTTCAAGAAAATCCTGCAATACGGCAAAAAACAGTGCGAAATTGTTGACTTTTTGATTGACAAGCGCAAAACACCGGTATAATATAAAACCATCGATAATCGATTATCGTTCATGGGAACCTATCTCACACATGCATTCGAGTCAAATCAACGAGCAGCATTCAAACACTTGAAGACAAGACGATCATCTAGTTTTTCAGAGCACAGCGTACAAGACGAAAAGAGGCAATCAGCGAAAAAATGAATCACGACAAGCAGATTGAGAAGATGCAGCAATTGAGCGCCGAGATACGCAAAGAAACGGTGCGCGCAATTGGCGCGGCAGGGTTCGGACATATTGGCGGTTCCGTATCGATTGCGGACGTGCTGGCGGTTCTGTACGGCGGACTGATGAAGATCGATCCGAAAGACCCGAAGTGGGAGAACCGTGACTGGCTGGTGATGTCGAAGGGACACTGCGGGCCCGGACTTTACGCAGCGCTGGCACTGACCGGATATTTCCCGATGGACTGGCTCAAGACGGTCAACAAGCCGGGGACAAGCCTGCCGAGCCACGCGGACGGACAGAAAACGCCGGGTGTGGATATGTCGACGGGTTCGCTGGGACAGGGCATGTCCTCCGCGGTCGGCATCGCGCTGGGCAACCGGATTCAAGGACGCGAGAGCTATACCTATTGTATCCTTGGCGACGGCGAACTGAACGAGGGCGAAGTTTGGGAAGGCTGCGAGGCCGCGGCGCACCAAAACCTCGATCATCTCATCGTTTTTGTGGACTGGAATAAAAAGCAGCTTGACGGAAAGCTCGAGGACATCTGCAAGCCGCTCTCGATTGAAGCGAAGTTTACGGCTTTCGGGTTTGATGTACAAACAGTTTGCGGATATGACGTAGCGGCGATTTGGCAAGCTGCAGAGACCGCCAAGACCGTCTCCGGCAAACCGCATGTCATTCTGCTGGATACCATCAAAGGCTTGGGTATCAAGTTTGCCGAAGAAGAGGCGTTCAACCATTATATGACGTTCGACAGCGCGGCTGCGGAAGCGGCCTGCGCGGAGATTGATAAGCGGTTGGCGGAAGGGACCTATCCCAGAGGTGATTTCAGATGGTAAAACTGCGCAAGGAAATGACGGTGTCTTCGGAAGAGATGCGTTTTGCATACTGCAACGCCCTGATCGCGGCTGCGGAAAAGAACCCGAAGATCGTGTCTTTAGACTGTGACTTAAGCAGCTCCTGTGGAACGAAAGCGTTTAAAAAGACGTTTCCGCAGCGGGCGTTCAACCTTGGCATTCAGGAGCAGAACGCGTGCGCGATGGCGGGCGGGCTCTCCGCAACGGGATTGATTCCGTTTTTTCACACGTTTGCGGTGTTTGCAACCCGGCGCGTGTATGACCAGATTTTTCTAAGCTGTGCCTATGCGGGACAGAACGTGAAGATCGTAGGCTGCGATGCGGGCGTTAGCGCCGCGTTTAACGGCGGAACGCATATGGCATTTGAAGACGTTGGCATCATGCGCGTCATGCCGCATGTGACGATTGTGGAACCCTCCGACCCCGTGATGATGCGTGCGCTCGTTCCGCAGATTGCGGAAACCTACGGCGTGTTTTACCTCAGGATGCCGCGCAAGACCGTCTATCAGATCTATGAAGAAGGCTCCGAGTTCACCATCGGCAAAGCGGAAATCATTCGCGAGGGATCGGATGTTACCCTGATTGCAACCGGAATGGAAGTGATCCAAGCGCTGCGCGCAGCCGATCAGCTTGCGCAGGATGGTATTTCCGCCCGCGTCGTCGATATGTTCACGATCAAGCCCATCGACGCGGACTGCATCAAGCGCTGCGCGGCGCAAACCGGCGCAATAGTGACCTGTGAAAATGAAAACATCATCGGCGGCTTGGGCAGCGCGGTTGCCGAGGTACTGGTGGAGTCAAAGCCGGTGCCGATGGGGCGCGTAGGAGTCGCGGACGAGTTTGGCGAGGTAGGGCCGCAAAGTTATCTGGAGGAACGCTTCAAGCTGACCGCGCCGTTTATCGTAGAGAAGGCAAAAGAAGTTATCGCCAGAAAAGCATAAGAAAATTTGCTGTATAAATAAGATCATTCTGAAAATGAACAGAGGAGATGTAACTATGAGCGAAGCAGTAAGGAAAAAATACTGTGTCAACGGCGAGTGGAAAGATTCCAAAACCAACAAATGGATTGAAGTGACGGATTCTTCGACTGGCGAAGTCATCGCGCAGGTTCCGAGTTGCACGGCTGACGAGGTGGAAGAAGCCATTGCTGCGGCGCACGCTGCTTTCCCGGAATGGTCCGGGATGTCGATCAGCAAGCGCACCCAAATGATGTTCAAATGGCGCAACGTCCTGAACGATCATCTGGAAGAATTGGCTTATCTGTGCGCAAAAGAGCTTGGCAAGACGCTCGGCGAAGCGCGCGGAGACGTACTCAAGGCCATTGAGCCGACGGAGCTTGCATGCGCAACGCCGTTTATTTCGCAGGGCAACGCATCGCTGCAGGTGACGACAGGGTTTGACACGGCGACCTACCGTATGCCGCTTGGCGTGGTTGCGGGTATTGTGCCGTTCAACTTCCCGGCCATGATTCCCTGGGGATGGATGGTTCCGCTGGCGATTGCAACCGGAAACACCGTCGTACTGAAGGCTTCGTCGTTCACGCCGCTTACCTCGATGCGTATTTTGGAACTGTTTTATGAAGAAGCAGGGTTCCCGAAGGGCGTCGTCAACCTGGTTACCTGCTCGCGCAGGGAGTCCGAGCTGTTTTTGACCGATCCGCGCATCATGGCGGTTACGTTTGTCGGCTCCACAGACGTCGGCAAGCATATCTATTCCGTCGCGGCTGCGCATGGCAAGCGCGTGCAGGCACAATGCGAGGCGAAGAACCATGCGCTCGTTCTTGACGACTGCGATCTGGAGAGTGCCACAAACGCGATCGTGAACTCCACTTACGGCTGCGCCGGTATGCGCTGCATGGCGCTGCCCGTCATCGTGGTGCAGGAGAGCATCGCGGATCGCTTTGTCGCGCTGCTGAAGAAAAAGGCGTTGGAGATGAAGATCGGCTGCGCATACGATCCGGAAACCAGACTCGGGCCGCTGGTCAACGCCAAACACAAGCAGTCCGTTTGCGACTGGATTCAAAAGGGCGTGGACGAAGGCGCAGAGCTGGTGCTGGACGGCCGTAATACCGTGGTACCCGGTTTTGAAAACGGATACTTTGTCGGGCCTACGATATTCGATCATGTGAAACCCGGCATGACGATTGGTGAACGCGAAATCTTCGGGCCGGTCACGGTGATCAAGCGGGTGAAGAATTTCGACGAAGGAATCGCCGTGATGAACGCAAATCCGTTTGCCAACGGTTCGGCGATCTTCACGCAGAACGGCTATTATGCGCGCCAGTTTGAAATGCAGACGGATGGCGGCATGGTGGGCATCAACGTCGGCATTCCCGTGCCCTCCGCCTACTTCCCGTTCTCCGGAAACAAAGATTCGTTCTTTGGCGATCAGCACGTACTCGGGCTGGATGGCGTACGGTTCTATACGCGCGCCAAGACGGTTACCAAGCACTGGTATGACGAGCACTCCCACAACAAGTCGATGGATACGTGGGAAGGTACGGTTGAGAGAGTATAAACAGACTGTTCTCCGGCAGGGCGTGGGTCCCGATCAGCTCTGCCGGAGAACAGAACAATCGTTGCAGATAGTTCGTTGCAATAGATATGGAGGAATCATCGTGGTTCAGAATCAATACCTCAAATGGTTAAGCAATACGGCTTCCTACTGGTGGAACGACAGCGCGGAATACGCGAGCATGGATCAGGCGATTGAGGACGGCGCAACCGGAGTCACGACAAATCCGCTGCTGATCAAACGCTCTTTATATGCAAGCCCTGATTTCTGGCGTCCGTATCTGAAATCTGCGGTCGGATTGAAGGGCGATGAGAAGATCGAAGAGATTCTTCGCTGCGTGACGGTTGAGATCGCGAAGAAATTCCTTCCAATCTATCAGGCGACAAATGGCGAGCAGGGATTTGTCTGCGCACAGGTGAACCCGAAGAAACAGGGCGACGCCGAAATCATGGTTGCAATGGGCAAGCGCCTCGCAAACTGGGCGCCGAATATTGCGGTCAAGCTTCCCGGTACGGCTGCGGGCATCCGGGCAATTGAGGAGCTGAGCGCGCAGGGGATCACCACGGTTGGCACGGTAAGCTTCACTGTTGCGCAGGCTGTAGAAATCGCCGCCGCACAGCAGCGGGGATTGGAACGTTGCCGCGCCGCAGGAATCAAGCCGGGCAAGGTGTTTTCGGTGATTATGGTTGGCAGGCTGGACGATTATATTCGTGATGTCGCCCATGATATGCGTTCCGATGTGCCGGAGTCGGACATCATTCAGGCTGGCACAGCCGCCATCAAAAAAGCGTATGAAATCTGTAAATCGCGCGGTTACGAGGCTAAACTAATGCCCGCCGGTATGCGCGGCGGTTATCATGCGGAAGCACTTGCGGGGGCGGACATGAGCATGTCGCTTTCGAGTGGAATCCAAACTAACCTCGCAAAACAGAATCAGCTCGTCGAGCACATCGGCGAACCTGTCGATTCCGAGACACTGCTGCGGCTTCTGACGATTCCCGAATTTGTGCGGGCATACGAGCTTGACTCGCTGCCGGTTTCCGAATTTATCGGCTATGGCGCTTCCCAGCGCACACTTTCGCAATTTGTCGACGCAGGTTGGGGTCCCATCGGGGAGTTTGAAATTTAGGTTGCATTGCCGGACCGGACGCGGCAATCGCGCGGAAGCGATTGCGCTCTGCAAGAGAAAGCCGCGTTTGGGAACCGGCGCCGAGTAGAAGATTACGATATAGAACGGGCGATATCGACTCCGCCTGCGACACAAATCACGGAATTATTTCATATTCGATTTTTTTCTGATTATTTTGCGACTTTTAAAACTGGGTTTACGAGCTTCGGGCGTGAAGTTTTATTTGTGAACGAGCATCGTTGACTGAAAAGATATTTTGGAAGGAGGAACTGCAATGGATCTGGATCCGATTATCGGGACGTCGCTTCCTCGTAAGGACGGCAGAATGAAGGTGATCGGCCGTGCTAAATACGGTGCGGATATCAACCTCTACGGGCAGCTTCATGCGGCTATTTGCCACAGTTCCTGTCCGCACGGCTTGATTAAAAGCATCAACGCGGAGAAAGCGAAGGCGGTTCCCGGTGTTCGCGCGGTCATTACAGGCCGGGATTTTCCGACCTGCTACGGACAGTTTATTGCGGATCAGCCGATACTTGCCATCGATAAAGTGCGTTATCACGGGGAACCCGTTGCCGCCGTCGTTGCGGATACCGAGAGGATTGCCCGCGAGGCCGCGCGGCTGGTCGAGATAGATTATGAGCCGCTTCCGGTGATCGATACGATAGAGGACGCGATCAACTGCAAGTCTCTTGTCCATGACGATTGGGATCAGTATATCATTCACGGGCTCACGCACCCGCAAAAGAACACCAATATCATCGACCGGTTCCAACTGATCCACGGCGACGTGGAAAAGGGATTTGCGGAGGCGGACGTCATCGTTGAAAACGAGTTCTACTGCGGCATGCTTCAGCACGCCGTGATCGAGACGCATGTTGCGCTGGCAGACGCGACGCCGGACAAGCTGACCATCTACTCGCCTGCGCAGTCTCCGTTCTCCGTTCGGGGCTCGATTGCAAGTATTCTAGGATACCGGATGGATCAGGTGCAGATTTTCGTCACCGAGATCGGCGGCGGTTTCGGCTGCAAAGCGGAACCTAAGCTGGAGCCCATCGTTGCGATGTTATCCAAAAAAGTTGGCCGTCCTGTCAAGCTGGTCTATGACCGGCATGAAGAGTTCGAGGCGACCCTGACGCGCGCGCCTTGTAAGTTTTATATGAAGACGGGCGCGACGAAGGACGGCAAGCTAACCGCGCAGACGATCAAGGTTTATTGGGATACGGGCGCATACGGCACCTTTGGGCCGCGCGTCAACTATAACGCAGGCTACGCCTCAAACGGGCCGTACATGATCCCGAATTGCTATACGGACGGGTATTGCCTCGTGACGAACCATGCGTTAGGCACCGCTTATCGCGGGTTTGGCATCACCGAAGTTTGCTGCGCGCACGAGACGCAGATGGATGAGCTGGCGCACAGGCTCAATATGGACCCGGTGGAGTTTCGTTTGAAAAACGTCCTGCGGGATGGAATGACCAATGTCACCGGCGAGGTGATGAAGAGCGCGGGCGTTGCCGAGTGCGTGGAGAAAGCCGCGGCAAATATCGACTGGTACAAGACACCGGAACACTGGGTTACGCCGGACGGAAAGCTCCATGGCAAGGGCATTGCCTGCTTTATCAAGCTCTCCGGTACGCCCTCCACAACGTCCTGCACCGTTCGCATGAACGAGGATGGTTCGGTCAATATCATGTCGGCCAGCACCGAGATGGGACAGGGCGTACGTACCGTTTTACCGCAATTTGCGACATCCGTACTTGGGCTGGACGTCAATAAAATCACCGTTTCTCAAATCGATACGGCAATTACGCCTTATGACAAGACCACCACTTCAAGCCGGTCGACCTTCCACAGCGGCAACGCCGTACTGGAAGCGTGTTATGACATCGTATCCCAACTGCGGGTGCTGGTCGGGAAAAAGTGGAAAGTTCCGACCGAACAGATTCTGTTTGCGGACGGGCTCTTTACCTGTACATCGGAGCCAGAGAAAAAGCTTCATATCAACGATATCGGCAAGAGCGGCGTATTAAAGGAAGAGCGTCCTGTGATCGCCTTGGGTAAATTCGGCACGAAAGATATCTTCGACCCGCCGGATGAGCTGACGCACCAGACCAGCCGCACCACCGTCATGTGGATGATGGGCTGCCAGGCGGCGGAAGTCGAGGTTGATCCAAAGACCGGACACGTGCAGATTGTCCGCGTTGGCGCGGCGCACGACGTCGGCCATGCGATCAATCCGCTCGGCTGCATGCAGCAAATCGAGGGTGCAATCGTGATGGGCGCAGGCCACGCGTTGACCGAGGAAATGATCTACGAGGATGGAATCCTGAAAAACGGCAACATGGTCGACTATAAGGTGCCTACCTTTATGGATGCCGATTTCGACTATAAGATTTCGCTCGTGGAAACCGCGCATCCGGAAGGACCCTGGGGTGCGAAAGGCATCGGCGAACCCGGTGTTGCACCAACGGCACCCGCGATTGTTAACGCAATCAGCGCGGCCTGCCAGCATCGGTTCCAGTCCATTCCGATCAAGCCGGAAGACATTCTGTTTCGCAAGGAGGACTGACGATGCTGCCGGATTTTGAACTGTATGAAGTTGAAACCATTGCGGAAGCCTGCCGACTGAAAAAAGACTTGAAAGCCCGCATTCTGGCGGGAGGAACCGATGTTCTCGTGGCCATGCACGGCGGTGCGCTCCGTCCTGAAGCGCTGGTCGATATCAAAGGCATTCAAGCGCTGCAGGGGATTCGCGATACCGGGGATGCGCTCGTGTTCGGCTCGCTGACCAGCCATCATGAGATCGAAGAGGACCCGCTGTATCAAAAAACGTATACCGCTCTTTACGAAGGGTGTTCGCAGGTGGGGTCCGTGCAGATTCGCTACCGCGGCACGCTCGGCGGCAACATCTGTAACGCGGTGCCCTCGGCCGACAGCATCGGCCCGCTGCTGGTATTTGACGCAAAGTGCGTCATCGCCTCCGAAACCGCCGAGCGGACGGTTCCGCTGACGGAGTTCTTTACAGGGCCGAAGCGAACGGTGCTCCGGGAAGACGAAATCCTGAAAGAGATCGTTGTTCCGAAACCGGAGGCACGAACAGGAAGCTGCTATATCAAGTATACGCGCCGCAAGGCAATGGACCTTGCGCTGTGCGGTTACAGCATCTTCATCACACTTGATCGGGAAGGGATCATTACAACCGTAAGAGTCGCGCTGACGACTGCGGCGCCCACACCGATCCGCGCACATCAGGCGGAATCGTACCTACTCGGAAAAAATACCGACGAGGTCGATCCTGGAGAACTCGGACGTTTGTCCGCTTCAGACGCCAAACCGCGCAGCAGCTGGCGCTCCTCTGCGGAGTTGCGCCTGACGCTGATCGAAGAGCTTGCAGGTCAGGCATTTTCTAAGGCACTGGTGCGCGCAAAAGGAGGACAGGCATGAGGACAAAGGAGATTCACGTCCGAATCAATGGCCAGGATTACGTGCGGACGGTCAATGTTGCCACGACGCTCGCGGAGTTCATCCGCGATGATATCGGGCTGACAGGCACAAAGATTGGATGCAACGAAGGCGAGTGCGGCGCCTGTACCGTCATTTTTTCCGGGAAACCCGTCAACTCCTGCGGTGTACTTGCCGCGGAGGCCGACCATTGTGAAGTATTGACCATCGAAGGTCTTTCTGGTGAAGAACTTCATCCCCTACAGCAGGCGTTTTTGGACGTTGGCGCGGTTCAGTGCGGATTTTGCACGCCGGGCATGATTATGAACGCCAAAGCAATTCTGGATCGAAATCCCCATCCGACGGAAGCGTATATCCGTAAAAATATGGAGGGAAACATCTGCCGCTGTACGGGCTACAACCGAATCATCGAGGCGATTCTTCTTGCTGCCGAGCGGATGCAATGATGCGCTCAAAGCTGGAACAGGAGCCGCGAAACGGAAGGAGGGAACGCGCACAAAAACCGACGCTGTATCGCAAACCTGCGATAGAAAAACTCTCGATAAGCAATCATTCTGATCAGCAGTTGCTGCAGGATACGATGTATTACGGGGAGTCATTTTAGGAAGTCTACGAGGTTAGGGGAAAATTTTAAGCATAGCCGCAAGAGCGGTAAAACAACACAAATAAAACAGGAGGTTTGAAAATGGCGGACAGAAAAATCTACGGAACCTTTTTTGGCAACGAGAAGTATCCAGTTGAATGGGCAAGCGAAGCAGAAAAGGACCTAATGTGGTTTTACGACGATTTGCATTGCCCCAATCCCATCTCCCCAATGTATTTCAGCGTTGGCGGCTGGTGGGGACCCACCTGTAAGTATTTCTACAAGCGTTTTGGCGTCGGTGGCTCCGATTGGATCGCGAAGAAGATCGGCGGTTATGTCTACACCGCGGTTGTTCCCCCGACGACAGATGCGGACAAAGTCCCCGCAATGTTTGACTACTATAATGCGGTTATGCCGGTCTATGCGGAAACCTTCATTAAACAGTGGGACAACGAGTACGTTCCCGAACTGAAGGCGATTGCCAACAAAATGATCAGTTTCGATTTTGAAGGCAGCTCCATGGGCGCCGCGATGATCCATCTGGAAGACTGCCTTGACTGGCAGGAGCGTGCGTTCCGTATCCACTGGATTCTCAACTACGCGCAAGCGCAGGCCTCCGGCGAGTTCAACGCGATCTATCAGGAAGCCGTCGGCCCGATCGACGAAGACTATACGCTCATCACCGTTTCTCCGGACGATCGCAACTGGGATTCCCTGCGCGACGCATGGAAAATAAAGGAAGAGATCTGTGCGGATGCGAGCATGAAAGCGTACTGGCTCAACAACGATGTCGAGGTCATTATGAAAGACCTCGCCAGCGTGAAGGGCGGCGCGAAGCTGCAGGAGAAGATCAAGGCATACACCGAGGAATACGGCTGGAAGCCCCTGTGGACACATGAGTACATCTATAAGCTCTGGGTTGAAGACCCGACGCCCATCTACGAGGCGCTCAAAGGCTATATAGCAAGCGATTATAACTACACGGCGCAGATCAACGCCTGCCACAAGGCACAGGCGGAAGCCATTGCCCGCGCCCGCGCCCGCATCAAGGACGAATCGCTCCGCGCGAAGTTCGATAACAAGCTGGACATCAATATGAAGATGCTCCCGCTGACGCCGAACCATCACTTCTACATCGACCAGGCCATCTATGCGCATATGCGCATCATGTTCCTTGGCATTGCAGACAAGCTGGTAAAAGCGGGCAAGCTGGACGATCGCGAAGATATCTTCATGCTGACCTATGACGAACTGCGCGCAGGCGCCTTCTCCAATTACGACCTGAAGAGCAAGGCCGCCAAAGCCCGCGCCGAGATGGAAAAGGCCGCCAAGCAGACCCCGCGTTACTGGTATGGCACCGTTGACGAATGGCAACTCCACGAAGAAATCTACAAGCAGATTCTTTGGGGCTATCCGGAAGTCTTCTTCAAGACTCTTGAGATCGAGAAGGAAGAAGCCTCGAAGGAAAAGATCAAGGTCCTCAAGGCGATCCCGGGTTCCGCGGGCGTCGTGGAAGGCATCGCGCGTGTTGTGACCAGCCCGAAGGAATTCAACCAGCTCAAGAAGGGCGACATCATGGTTTGCCGTATGACAAACCCCGGCTGGATCATCTCCTTCTCGAAGATTTCCGGTCTGGTTACGGATACCGGCGGCGCGCTGTCCCACCCGGCGGTTGTGTCCCGCGAGTTTGGCATCCCGTGCGTTGTGGGTACAACCAGAGCGACGCAGATCATCAAGACCGGCGACAAAGTTCGCGTGAACGGCGACACCGGCGTTGTGGAAATTCTGAACTAACAGACGATGCAGATCAATGGACGGACGCTGGTTCGTCCGCCCATTGAATTCCAACATGTAGGGTAGAGGCAAGATTATGAGTTATATTGCTTGGTTTGGTGAATTGCCTGATGAAAATTTAGGCTTGATTGCCGGCGGAAAAGGCGCAAGCCTGTGCCGGATGTTCCAGAATGGGTTCCCGGTTCCCGAAGGCTTTATTTGTTGCTCCAAAATGTTCAGCGACTTTATGGAGACAAACAACTTGTGGGAAAAGGTATACGAAAAAGTGGAGGCAATCGATTGGGATTCCGACGACAGCCTGGCACAGACCGGCGAATCGATTCGCCGTATGGTTGCCGAGGCGCCAATGCCGCAGGAGATGGCGGAGCTTCTGATGGAAAACTATCGGAAACTCGGCAACAACGTACCGGTTGCAGTTCGTTCCAGCGGCACGGCGGAGGATCTTGACGACGCAAGCTTTGCCGGTCAGCAGGAGACGTTTCTGTATGTCATCGGCGAGGACGAGGTCGTAACGTTTGTCAAGGAATGCTGGGCTTCGCTGTACAACGATTGCGCGATGTTTTACCGCAAGGAGAAGAAGTTTGACGAGCGGGAGATCTCGATCGCGGTTGTTGTCATGCGCATGGTGAATTCCGAGAAGTCCGGCGTTATGTTCTCCGCTAATCCAATTACCAAGTCCTGCGATGCCTGTATGATTGAAGCGGCATGGGGCCTGGGGGAAGGCGTGGTTCAGGGTATTGTGAACCCCGATAACTACATTGTCCGCAAATGTGACCATGGATACGACTTGCACTATGTTTCCGAAAAGGAAATTATGGTCGTCCGTGCGAGCGAACGCGGCGGAAGCAAAGAGGTTCCGGTTCCCGAAGATCGCAAGAGTGCCTCTGTGTTGACGGATGAGGAAGTTTGCGAACTCATCGACCTTGCGGTGATGGTGGAGAAGTTCTACGGAAAACCGCAAGACCTGGAATGGGCTTATGAAAACGGCAAGATGTATCTGCTGCAGGCAAGGCCGATTACGACCCTGTAAACATAATCTGCCTCGGAACGACGCGTGTTCCAATGAATAATAAATAAGTGGAGGTAGGATCATGTCTTTCAAAAAGCAACTCGTTTATGCAGTTCTCACGGCTGTTCTTGCTGGTATCGTAACGTATGTTACCCAGGCGATGAATGGTTGGCCTGTGGCAGCTTGCGCCGGTAACGCACTTACGTTTATCTCTTTTGTTTGCTGGGCCTGCTACTTCGTAGCCGGATGCAACGTAAAGGGTGCCGTGAACTGGTTCCTTTCCATGGCCGGCGGCATTGTTGCGGCGATTCTGATGTTTGTGCTCACCTTTGCTCTGATGGGCGCAGGCATGGCGTATCTGCCGGCAGTCTCCCTTGCCGTGATCGTTCTCGTCATCTTCATGATGTTCGCAGATCGTATCAAGCTCAACGGCGCGGGCGTATTTATCGGCACAGGATTGTTCTTTGCGCTGAACGCCGCGAAAGCGCTTGGCGGATTTACGTTTGCCGATTACATGGTTACTGCGGCGGCCGAGCTTCTGTATGCCGCGATCGGTCTCTTCGCAGGCTGGCTCACGATCGTCTTCAACGGCTGGGCCAACAAAATGAAGTAAACAGGAAGAAACAATCAATCGGGGTGCGGCAGGATGCGTTTGCATCCGGCCGCGCCCGACAATCCAGCAGAATCAAACGATTCGCGCATTCAGAGAACGATTTGAATGCGGAATATGATTCGATCTATGAAACTGAATAAAACGACTGGAGTCTTCAGTGCGTGTCTTGAAGACCGGAAATGAATTGATGGAGCAAAATAAGATGTATCCTGTGAAACATGAAAACGAAGTAACTGAAAAAAAGGTTCCGGGCCGTTACCTGAGATGGGTTGTCGATCGGAAAGGCGAGGGCCTTGACGGCGAGTTCTGCTCCTGCTGCATCATGCGTGTGGAGCCGGGACAGACGGTCAGCCCTGCACACTGCCACCCGAACGGGGAAGAGATGCTCTATATCATCAACGGCAGCGGGAAAGTATACATTGACGGAACGATTTACCCGTTCACCGCAGGCAGCGCCGTCATGTTCCAAAAAGGAAAGGTTCATATGGTGCGCAATACGGGCGCGGAAGAACTGAAGGTAGCGTGCTTTTTTGCTCCGGCAACCAGTCTTGAGGAATATGAGTTCCATCCGGAAATCGATTTTGACGGAGGAACGGAAGTATGAAAAAGAACAATCCGCTCTACGGATTTGAGATCAATCCCGATACTTTGCGGTATGCAGGCCGCGATCTTCAGCGACCGGAATGCATTCTGGCGGAGCCGGACGGAAGCCTCTGGGCGGCCGATGCGCGCGGCGGCGTGGTCTGGATCAGGCCGGACGGCTCGCAGCAGATCATCACACAGAAACATGACAGCGGCATCGATATCAAGTCCGCCGATACGGCGCGGTTCTTTGAAGGAACCCTGCCCAACGGGTTGGCTTTTGCGAGAAACGGAGAGATTCTAATCTCCAACTTCGGCACGGATTGCCTTGAAATCATGAAGCGATCCGGCGAAACAAAGGTGCTGGTCGATACCATCGACGGCAGAGAGATCGGCAAGGTCAATTTTGTGCTGCGCGATTCAAAAGATCGCGTCTGGATCACCATAACGACGATGAAGAAAAACTGGATCGACGCATTGGTGCCCGATCTGGCGGATGGTTATATTGCTCGCTATGACGAGCAGGGGATTCATGTCGTGGCCGAAGGGCTTCACTTTACCAACGAGGTAAGATTTGACGCAAAAGAGGAGTACCTCTATTGCGTGGAAACGGTCGGCGTAAAAGGCGGCAGAATTGTGCGCTTCCGCTGCGATCAAAACGGTGACCTGCATAACAAAGAGGTTTACGGGCCAAACGAATGGGGACAAGGTGCATACCCCGACGGCATCGCCTTCGACAGCTTTGGAAACCTCTGGGGCACAATGGTCTACTCGGACAAGATTTTTGTAATCGACCCGGACGGCGACGGGAAGATTCTCATGGACTGCGGAGACCATGACAAGGTACAGGCGCTCGACGATGCGTTTTACGCAAGTTGCGTAACGAACGAGATTCTGTTCCAGACCGGTCGGGGACCCGCGCCCTGGACGGCGAGCGTCTGCTTTGGCGGACTGGATTTGAGGACCGTATATATCGGCTCGCTCCGCGCGACCAACATTCCGTATTTCCGTTCCCCGGTCGCCGGGCTGCCCATGGTTCACTGGAAGGAAGGAGGAGTCATCAAATGCGCGAAATGATGAAAGCAATTCGACTCAACGTGCCCAATGATTTTGAGTATACCGATGTACCCAAACCCGCCGCCGGGGAATATGAGGTGCTTTGCCGCGTAGAATCCGTCTCCATCTGCGGAACGGATCCGCATATTATTCAGGGCGATTTCCCGGGATTCTGGCCGCAGGAGTTCCCGCTGATTCCGGGGCACGAGTGGTCCGGCGTCGTTGTGGCGCTCGGCGATAAGGCGGACTGTTTCGGCTGGAAAGTCGGCGACCGCGTCTGCGGAATTGCCAATCTGGGCTGCGGACACTGCAAAAACTGCATGGAAGGCCGCTTCACCATTTGCCTCAACTACGGCAACCAGAAGATACACCGTATGTACGGGCATATTTCGCCCGGCGCATACGCAGAGTATATCGCGGTCAATATCCGGTCGATTGCGAAGATTCCGGATGAAATGGATTTTGACACCGCCTGCGTGATGGATACCCTCTCTATCGCGCTGCATGTCGTCATGCATAGCCATCTGGAGCCGGGCGACGATGTTCTGGTGAACGGCGCAGGCGCGCAGGGCTGGATGTCGATCATTTGCTGCAAGAGCATGGGCGCGCGCAATATCTATTGCAGCGGCAGCGGCAATCGCCTGGAGATGGCAAAAAAGCTCGGCGCGATCCCCATCGATTACCATCAGGACGACGTGGTTGAAGCGATTATGAAATATACCGCAGGCAAAGGCGTCAAGCGCGTGATGGAGTGCACAGGTACGTCCGAAGGGGTTCGCAAGGCGTGCTGGGCAGTCAGCCGTGGTGGAACGATTTCCGTGATCGGTTTCCCGAAAGAGGACGTGCCGATTCCGATTAAGCACCTTGTGATGGACGAAATCGAACTGGTCGGCAACCGCGCAAACCCGAATACACTCGACAAAGCGATTTCGATCGCGTCGCAGCATCTTGAGGATGTTAGAGGGTTGATTACGCACGTTTTCCCGTTGTCGGAATATGCAAAAGCGTATGAGGTTTTCACGAAGCGTGCGGGGAGCTCTCTGAAAGTCGTTGTCAAGCCACAGATGAAATAATAAATCAGAAAATACAGGAGGCATTATGAATACGTTTTCCACGCAACTCAGCAGCGATAAGGCGGTCATCCGCTTTGACATCATCGGCGGACCGGTGCGCGACCGCATCGTTGAGGACGACACCTTTTTAAACTACCGGTTGGGCGCGGTGCGGGTCAGCGATATGATCACCAAACAGCGCCCGGACATCATCTGGTATTACGACAAGGAAGACAAGACCATTGCGTATCGTGACGAGCAGCTGACGCTGACCGGTTTTTGGGAAGAGGGCGAGCTGAATAAGATTATGGTCACCATGCTTGCCAACGAAATGGATCGCTGCGGGCTGCACCCGTTCCATTCCTCGAGCGTGATCTACAAGGGCAAGATGATCCTTTTAGTCGGCGGCGAAAACAATCACGGCAAATCGATGAGCCAGCTCGAAGGCTGCCGCCGCGGCGCAACTGTGTTTTCGACCGAGACGACGGTCACGGACAACGACGGCCTCGCGCTGTACGGCTCGAAGAACCTCTATATCCGCAAGCGTGCAAAGGGAACGGAGCGCAGCGACCTGCCGGATCAGGATCAGGGCGTTGCGAAGTTCTTCAACAAAGAACCCGAAATGCTGATGAGCTATGATCCCGCGCATGTGTACCTTGCGGTCATGCCTTGCATCGACGGTCACTTTGACACGCAGGTATCGAAGATGAATCAGTTTGAGGCCTCCTACCAGAGCTTCCACTCGCTGATGAACTTCTTTGGTCTCAATCAGCTGCTGTGCGGCAAATTCGGTCTGGCAATGCCAATCGTAGACACCGACGAGCGCCGCCAGGCCCGCGCAAAGTTCTGCGCGAAGTTTGCGTCCAGCGCGCCTTATTACATGATCCGCGCGAAGAGCCCGCAGATTGTCTTTGACGAAATCGATAAGATCATGGCGCAGATGGAACAATAACTCTGGATGGAACGCTACGCGATTGAGGTAGACACCCACACCCACAGTGTGCTTTCGGGGCATGCTTGGAGTACCGTACGCGAAAATCTCGTGCAGGCGAAACGTCTTGGCCTGCGCGGGCTCTGCGTTACGGAGCACTCCTGCGCTGTTCCGGGAGCCGCGCCGGAATTCATGCCGTTTTCGCTCGCGATGATACCAAAGGAGCAGGACGGAATCCGCGTCTACTACGGGCTAGAAGCGGATATCATCTCCGTGGATGGTGCCCTGCGTCCTTGCGACAAATATCTTGCCATGCTGGAGTTTTGCATTGCCAGCATGCACATCGTTTCCAGCGAGATGCAGCGAACGAAGGATATCTGCACAGACGCGTATCTTGGCGCGATGGAAAACCCGAATGTATCCGTGATCGGACACGCCGATCGGATCTCGTTTCCCTGCGATCTGGAAACCGTGGTGCGCGGGGCTCTCAACCATGGCATGGCGATGGAGCTGAATAACGCCTCGCTGATCCCTTCGCGAATCGCCGGTCGGGACAACATTGTGCAGATTGCGAAACTGTGCATGCGGTATGACGTGCCGGTTTGCATCGGCAGTGACGCGCACTATTACACGATGATCGGGGATGTCGGTCTCGTTTTTGACATGCTGCGGGAGTTGGAATTTCCACAGGAGCTGATCATCAACGCGAAAAAAGAGCGATTCGACCGCTTCATTGAAAACCGGCGAAAAGCAATAGAAAACGAATATGGAAGTGGAGATTATGCAAAAGCTAACAAAGAACGTATATACGGAGACCAAGATTCGGGGTTGTAATCCAAGCATTGTATTTACCGGCGAGGGGTCGGTTTTCATCGATACGGCGCAGTGGATTACGAAGCTTCTGGAGATGCGCGCGTTCGCTCTGGAACGCGGCCCGATCAAGGCGCTGATCAATACGGAGTCTCACATTGACCATATCTTCGGGAATCATTGGTTTGTCGGGGAATGCCCGGTTATTGCACACGAGAACCTCGAAAAAACATTTTGGAAGATTCCGCCGTCGTTCAACCAGACGACCTATGATTACAGTTTCGATGTGATCCGGCGGCAGGACCCGGAGGGGCTGAAATACATGCCTGCGGAGAAGGATTACATCCTCAACAAGCCCAATGTGACGTTTAGCGAGCGCATGGCGTTTCGGCTTGGCGATCATGACTTCAAGCTGTACTATACGCCGGGCCATTCGGATGCCAACATCAGTGTATTTGTGCCGCAGGAGCGAACGGTCTTTGTTGGTGATACCGTTTTCCAGGGCTGCCAGATCTGGCTGCACACAGTCGACTTTGACGCGCTGTTTCAAAGCCTGCATTTTCTCTCGACGCTCGAAGTGGACTATATCGTCCCCGGTCATGGTGAAGTGATCGGCAAAAACGAACTCAAGGAGCAGACCGCGTTCCTGCACGACTGGCTTTCCGTCGTTGCGATGGGCATTGCCAAGGGCTGGGACAAGGAAGAGTGCGTCAAGCGCATCAGTTTTGCGGATCGCTGCCCGGTCGATATCGGTCAAGATGACGCGATGGATTATATTCAGACATGCAATGTTCGCGTGGTCTACGATTATCTGATGTCGAAACAATGACGGAGGGAAATGAAATATGAAACTTGAGGACGTTGACCAGATTGCGATCATCGGCACCGGCATGATCGGCGCTAGCCTTGCGACCATGTTCACCGGAAACGGCTATCACACGGTTATGGTTGCGATCAACGATACGGAAGCCGCCGGAGGATTGGAGCGGTATCGAACCAATTTCAACGACCTGATCGCCGAAGGGCTCGTCACACAGAAACAGAAGGAAGCCTGCGAAAAGTTATTGACCATTACGCAATCCTACGCGGACATTGCAAACGCGGATTTTGTATACGAATGTGTATTTGAGAATAAGGAAGTCAAGTGTTCGATCTATGCGAATATCGATGAATACTGCACCAAAGTGCGCGGGATATCATCAACCTCGTCGGCGATGGATACAAACCTGCTCTGCACCGGATTTGAGAAATTTCGCGATAAGTTTGCGGTTGCGCATCCCTGGAACCCGCCACACCTTGTTCCCTGCGTCGAGATTGTGAAGGGCGACTATACTTCCAAGGAAGCGCTCAAGTTTATCTGCGATGTGCTGGAATCCTGCGGCAGAGCGCCCGTCGTCATGAACCGTAGTGTACCGGGATTTGTTGCAAACCGTTTACAGCACGCGCTGTACCGTGAGGCGGCTTATATGGTGGAGCAGGGGATTGCGAGCCCGCAGGATATCGACCGCGCGCTGCAAACCAGCTTTGTGCCGCGCTATACGGCGGTCGGCATCTTTGAACACTTTGATTATGCGGGCCTCGATATGATCAAAAGCATTGAGGAAACGCTCTACCACGACCTGTGCGACACAAAAGAGCCAAACACCCTGGTGATAGAGCACTTCAACAAAGGCGAGTTGGGATACAAGACCGGGCGCGGCGTGCTCGACTGGAGCGGCGTCGATATCGACGCTTACCGGAAGCGCGCGGCGGCGCCGTATCTACAGTTTTTCAACTGGAGCCTGCCCGAAGAATAACGCGTTTCGTACGGCGGTCATCATTCGTATGCGACAGGGCGTGATGCGCCGCCGGAGAGGGAAACGCGAAAGAGACGGAGCATATTTTACCAACGGCCTGAGGGAAAAGCATCGGGGTTTGAACTGTGGCGCGCGATGGGCGGCATCTGTACAGGAGCATACGCTGAGATTGGAAAAAATATATCGACGTTGCAGCGCGTTTGCGATAACGGCTGTGCACTTGACGGAGGAAATACGAAAAGATGCAAGTGGATTTGAGCATGAAGCGGCTGATCGTGCTGGGGACAGGAGAGGCGGTCTGCCAGCGGCGACACAACACAAGCTTCGTTCTCGACAACAGCGAGCAATATTTTCTCGTCGACGGCGGCGGAGGCCACGATATCCTCACCAGCATCCACGAAATGGGAATCGCCTGGAGTCGTCTAAAGTTCGCGTTTCTTTCCCATGAACACACGGATCACCTGCTAGGGATGGTCTGGGTGGTGCGCTACGTTGCGGAGCTGATCAACTGGAACCGCTACGAAGGCGATTTCACGCTTTATACGCATCAAGCGGCAGCGGAGAAACTACTGACGGTTTGCCATTTGCTGCTCAAGCCCGCGCAATCTATATTGATTGGGAAACGGATCCATGTCGAACTGATCAGCGACGCGCAACGGCTTACGATTCTGGGCAATCGATTTACCTTTTTTGATATTCACTCGACAAAAGCACCGCAGTTCGGGTTTCGAATGGAGACGCCTGCCGGGTTGTCTTTGGTGTTTTTAGGAGACGAACCTTTTTCCGAATCTTCCCGGAAATATATGGAACCATGTGACTGGCTGCTTTCGGAAGCCTTCTGCCTTGACAGCGAACAGGAATACTATAACCCTCATCAACTCCACCATTCGACCGTGCGGGAATCGTGCGAGATGGCGGAGCGTTTTCATGCAAAAAATCTTGTTTTGTGGCATACTGAGGATGAAACAACCTACGAATGCCGCAGGGAACGCTATACGGCGGAAGGAAAACAATGCTACTCCGGTAATCTGGTGGTACCGGAGGATTTTGATATCATCAAATTGACAGCCGAAGAACAGATAAAATAGCCAATCATCTGTGTATGCCTAAGGGTTTAGATCAATCGTGTAATAATATTTAAAACGTGCTGATAGATCGTTTTGAAAGGAGTTTTTATGTATAAAATCGTAACAAAGCGCGCGCTGCATGAAACGGTCACGCTGATGGAGGTGGAGGCGCCGTATATCGCGAAGAAAGCGAAGCCGGGGCAGTTCATCATCCTTCGAGTGGACGAAAACGGCGAACGGATTCCGCTGACGGTTGCGGGAACGGACAAAGAGAAAGGCACCGTTACGATCATATTCCAGAAAGTTGGAGCCACGACCAAACGGTTGGATATGCTGAACGAAGGAGACTTCATTTCCGACTTTGTCGGGCCATTAGGGACGCCGAGTGAGATTGAAGAGTGGAAAGGGAGGAAGGTTGCGGTCATTGGCGGCGGTCTGGGCATTGCGATTGCGTATCCGCAGGCGAAGGCGCTGCACGAAGCGGGCGCAGATGTCGATATTATCGTCGGATTTCGAAGTACCGGCCTGTTCATTCTTGTTGACGAGCTGCAAGCAGCTTGCAACAACCTATATGTTGTAACAGACGACGGATCAAATGGTCACAAAGGGTTTACGACGACCGCGCTACAGGAGCGGATTGACGCGGGAGTTCTATATGATTGTGTGATCGCGATTGGCCCTATGGTCATGATGCGCGCGGTGTGCAACATGACAAGACCACTGAATATCCCCACAATAGTTTCCATGAACCCGATCATGATCGACGGCACAGGCATGTGCGGCGGCTGCCGCGTTACCGTTGGCGGCGAAACGAAATTCGCCTGCGTGGACGGCCCGGACTTCGACGGCCACCTAATTGACTGGGACGTGGCAATCGCAAGAAGCAGAATGTACAAAAAAGAAGAACAGGTCAGCATGGACAAAGCCTGTAACCTCTTGAATGTAGATCTGCAAACCAAGCGGGGAGGAAACTGAACCATGCCGAATATGAGATTGACCAAACTGCCCGCGCGCGAGCAGGATCCAAACGTTCGCAACTGCAACTTTGAAGAAGTGTCGCAGGGTTACGACGAGGCGATGGCGATCGACGAAGCCAAGCGCTGCCTCAACTGCAAGCATAAGCCCTGCGTTGCGGGTTGCCCCGTCAACGTTCGCATTCCGGAGTTCATCCAGCTTGTGACGGAAGGCAAGTTTCTGGAAGCCAACGAGGTTATCCGTTCCACCAACGCGCTGCCCGCCGTCTGCGGCAGAGTCTGCCCGCAGGAGACCCAGTGCGAGGAGAAGTGCGTGCGCGGCATTAAGGGCGAACCCGTCGGCATCGGTCGATTGGAGCGTTTTGTGGCGGATTACGCCATGGCGCACGGCGCAGAGCATCCCGTTCCGCTGCCGGACAACGGAAAAAAGGTTGCCATCGTCGGCGGTGGCCCCGCCGGATTGACCTGCGCGGGAGACCTCCGCAAGCTTGGATATGAAGTAACGATTTTCGAAGCGCTCCATACCCCGGGCGGCGTGCTCGTCTACGGCATTCCTGAATTCCGCCTGCCCAAGCAACTGGTGCGGGACGAGATTCGCATTCTGGAGGATTTGGGCGTCAAGATCGAGACCAACATGGTCGTCGGCCGCAGCATCACGCTCGACGAGTTGCTGGGTGAAGAAGGCTACAGCGCGGTCTTCGTCGGCAGCGGCGCGGGGCTGCCGCGTTTCCAGTGCATACCGGGTGAAAACCTCAACGGCGTGTATTCGGCAAACGAGTTTTTAACGCGCATCAACCTGATGAAGGCGTATAACTTTCCTGAAACGGACACTCCCATTCAGGTCGGCAAAAACGCGGCGGTCGTCGGCGGCGGAAACGTCGCGATGGACGCGGCGAGAAGCGCAAAGCGCCTTGGGGCAGAGAACGTCTACATCGTTTATCGCCGCGGCGAAGCGGAAATGCCCGCCCGTGTGGAAGAAGTGCATCACGCCAAGGAAGAGGGCATCATCTTCAAGATGCTGACCAATCCCACCGAGATTCTCGGTGACGAGAACGGTCATGTCAAGGGCATGACCTGCGTGACCATGGAGCTCGGCGAACCGGACTCCTCCGGACGCAGACGTCCCGTCGTCAAGGCTGGCAGCGAGCATACGATCGATGTGGACACCGTGGTCATCGCCATCGGCAACAGCCCGAACCCGTTGATCAAGAACACCACGCCGGGCCTCAAAACCGAGAAGTGGGGCGGCATCATCGTGGACGAAGCCACAGGCAAGACCAGCCGCGATCATGTCTACGCGGGCGGCGACACGGTCACGGGAGCAGCGACGGTCATCCTCGCCATGGGTGCGGGCAAAACCGCCGCAAAGGCGATTCACGAGGAACTAGCCGGAAAATAGTATGACCAGTTTGAGTTCTTCCCTAATTCGCAGTCCTCATTGAATGAGGATATCGATGTTTAGACGGCCTCAGACCCCACTTTTCAGGCAAATTCAGCCGATGACAGGCATGCTGGCGAGCGGCTCGGACGGGCTGCGCATTTTCAAGAGAAGTCAAGTAGCTCTGATTGCGTAGTAATGCTTTTTTGTTAGCAACAACCAATTATCAGCAGTCATTCTGGCTTAGATCGCGATGTCTAATTGAATTTGCGACGATTGAGCGGACTGGTTCGAGCGTCATGCTCAAACGCTGAGGTTAGAAGTTAATCCTTTGGGGCACACCGACACCCCGAAGAATTCAATCTGTTCAACAAAACGACAAAATCCAAAAAGCATGATTCAGAACACATAGAAAAAGACCTTTGATAAGGCGATCTCAAAGGCCTTTTGTTTTTGCCGCTTTTTTAACGTGCAAGGGGTAATCTGATCATCAAACTCTTCACGGTATAGTGATTGCCTGATTATCGCTGTGCTAGATACTTTCTTGGAGAAATGCCATATTCATTTCGAAAGGCTCTATAGAATCCACTGTACTCCGAAAATCCGCATTTTTGGGCAACACTAGTGAGCGGCACTCCCTCTTGCATGAGGTTTCGCGCATGGATCATACGCTTTTGTAGTAGCATCTGATAGATCGAAACGCCTGTTTCGCGGCGGAACACGCGCTCGAGATAATACTTCGAGAGAAATACGGTTTGACTGAGCTCGTCGAGCGAGATGGGTTCGGCAAGGTGCGCGTCGAGATAGTTGGAAATCGCTTTAGCAAGTTTGCTGACGCGGACGTCCGCGCGAGGCAAGGCGCGCTCCCGTCCTTCAAGGGCGCGGTTGAACGTGACTAGCAAGCTCGTAACCAGTGAACGACAAAGTACATCGCGTCCAAACTGATCACTGCCGGTTGCATTCAGCAGGTCGAACAACTGCCGAGTCATGTTCTCACGCTGTTCCGGCAAAAAGCGAATCGCGCTGAGACGTTGTGTCGAAAAGCAGGATGAAAGATCGCTCTTTTGCGTGGAGAGGCTTTCGACAAACGCGCGCGAAAGCCAGAGCACAAGCCGCTCATAGGTCTGCTCGTTTGACTGCGTAAAAAGCGGACGGTGCAGTTGGTTGGGGCCAATAAGCAGAAGATCACCCGGCGAAATGGTAAACGAAGCGCTGTCAATCTGGTAACGGATGTTACCAGAAAGCAGTAGATAGCATTCGTAAAAGTCATGAAAATGCAGCGAAACATGCAATTCCCGACTGTCTTTGTAGTGGTAGATTTCGTAGTCCTCCAGAAGCATGTGCTGGCGCTGCTGAAAGACGTGTTGAATGGTTTCCATATCGATTCTCCTGATTTACCTATTCTAGAGCAATATTCACAAAGTATCAAGCAATAATTAGATAGAACATTTCGAAACATGACTATATGATGAAGAAAAGGTGGGGTAAATTCCGTTCATCGTTTCAGAAAAAATTCTATTATAGAACATACAGAAAGAAGGATTGGCTATGCCTGAGAAAGCCCGTTACGCCATCGCTTGCCCGACGAGCATGGGCGTGCGCATGACCCCGGAAGACCGTAGAAGCGTCCAGGTGAGTAACCGTTACCTCCTGCAGAGCACGAGCGCGGAGTCCAACGTCCTCAACATCGCAAGTTCGCTTGGTTATGAGTGTCTTGTGTTGACAAAGTTTATCGAAGGCAGCCCCATTTCGCAGTTCATTCAGGGCGAACTGCGGGCGCGAAACATTCGCTACGAAGGCGCGAGCGTTTCGCAGGGCGGGCCATGGGGGTACCGCCACCAATTCAACATTGCAGACAGCGGGTTTGGCTTGCGCGGTCCGCGCGTTTGGAACGACCGCACGGGCGAAGTCGGGCGCACGCTGTCGATTGATGAATTCGATATTGACCGCATCTTCGACGAGGAGGGCGTGGGAATCCTTCATCTCTCCGGCTTGATTGCCGCGCTCTCGCCGGAAACCGCCGTGTTCTGTGAAGCGCTGGCCAAACGTGCCAAATCCTATGACACAAAGATCGCTTTCGACCTCAACTACCGCGCTTCCTTCTGGAAAGGGCGCGAAGAGGAGCTTTCCCGCGTGTTTCGCAGCATCTCGAGTCATGCCGACATTCTCGTTGGCAACGAAGAAGATTTTCAGTTGGCGCTCGGCATTCAGGGGCCGGAAGCAGGCGGCAAGGATCTCGCCGCCAAGATCGAAGGCTTCAAGGGCATGATCGGAAAAGCGAAAAAGGCTTATCCGAACGCCAAGTTCTTTGCCACGACGCTGCGCGAGGTAGTCAACGCCAACGAGCATCTCTGGGGTGCGGTTCTCTCCGCGGGAGACGAGTGGTTTGTCGAAGAACCGCGAAAAATCCCCGTGCTAGACCGTATCGGCGGTGGGGACGGGTTCACCGGCGGGCTGCTTTACGGCGTTTATCGCGGCTTTTCGCCGGAGGAGTGCCTGCAGTTTGCCTGGGCCAGCGGCGTGCTGGCGGTCACGGACTATACGGACTACGCCTCGCCCGCGGACGAGGAACAGATTTGGAGCATCTACAAAGGGAACGCGAGGGTAAAGAGATGAAAAAAGCGGATATCGGGTTGATCGGGCTCGCGGTCATGGGCGAGAATCTTGTGATGAATATGGAGTCGAAGGGGTTCACCGTGGCGGTGTACAATCGCACGACGGAAAAGGTGAACAAGTTTGTCGAAGGTCGTGCCAAGGGGCATAACATCGTTGGCTGCCACTCGCTGGAAGAACTCAAGGACGCTTTAAGCGCGCCGCGCAAGGTCATGCTCATGGTCAAGGCCGGGCAGGCGGTGGACGAATACATTGAAAAACTGCTCGCCATCCTTGAACCCGGCGACGTGATCATCGATGGCGGCAACAGCCACTTTCCGGACACCATCCGTCGCACGGCGCTCGTTGAGAGCAAGGGCTTATTATACGTCGGCACCGGCGTGTCCGGCGGCGAGGAAGGCGCGCTGAAGGGCCCGAGCATGATGCCCGGCGGCTCGCCCGCAGCTTGGTCGCTCGTCAAGCCCATCTTTCAGGCCATCTGCGCCAAGGTCGAGGGCGGCGTGCCCTGCTGCGACTGGGTGGGCGAAAACGGCGCGGGACATTTCGTCAAGATGGTGCACAACGGGATCGAATATGGCGACATGCAGCTCATCTGCGAAGCGTATCAACTGCTTAAAGACGTGCTGGGGCTCAGCGCGGGCGAGATGAGCGAAATCTTTGCAGAATGGAACCTCGGCGAGCTGGACAGCTACCTCATCGAGATTACGCGGGATATCCTCGGCTACAAGGATACGGACGGCTCCGCGCTCGTGGACAATATCCTCGACACGGCGGGGCAGAAGGGCACCGGCAAGTGGACGGCAATCGCCGCCTTGGACGAAGGACAGCCGCTCACGCTGATCGGCGAAGCGGTATTTGCTCGCTGCCTTTCCGCCATCAAGGAAGAGCGCGTTGACGCGGCAAAGGCGTTCCCACGCGCGATTCCCGCTTACGAAGGTGACAAGGCGGCGCTTGTGGAGTCCATCCGTCAGGCGCTCTACGCCAGCAAGATCATCTCCTACGCGCAGGGTTATTCGCTCATGCGCGCGGCGGCCAAGACCTACGGCTGGAACCTCAACTACGGCGGCGTGGCGCTCATGTGGCGCGGCGGCTGCATCATCCGCAGCGCGTTTCTGGGTAAAATCAAGGAAGCGCTCGATCGCGACCCCGCGCTGAGCAACCTCCTTCTTGATCCGTACTTTACCAACACCATCAAGGCTTGCATTCCCGCCTGGCGCAAGGTCGTCGCCATTGCCGTAGAGCGCGGTGTACCCGTGCCGGCTATGAGCGCGGCGCTGGCGTATTTCGACGGCTACACGAGCGAGCGGCTGCCCGCGAACCTGCTGCAGGCGCAACGGGACTACTTTGGCGCGCATACCTACGAGCGGGTCGATCAGCCGCGCGGCGCGTTTTACCACACGAACTGGACGGGCGAAGGCGGGGATACCGCCGCTTCGACTTACACGGTCTGAGGAGGATACTGTTTATGAAACTGGCTTACAAACCGGACTTTTCCGGCAAAGTTGCCGTGGTCACGGGCGGCGCGGGTGTACTATGCAGTATGTTTGCAAAGACGCTTTCTCTTTGCGGCGCGAAGGTCGCCGTTCTCGATCTCGCGGCGGACAAGGCCGAGGCGCTTGCCGCGGAACTGCGCGAGCTTGGCGGCGAGGCAATTGGCGTAGCGGTCAACGTGCTGGAAACCGAGAGCGTGCAGGCCGCGTATCAGAAGGTGCTGGAGGCGCTCGGCCCATGCGACATCCTCATCAACGGCGCAGGCGGCAACAACGCCAAAGCGACCACGGACGATGAGTTCTTCGATCGGGACACGTCGCTTGCCGAAGGGAAAAAGAGCTTTTTCGACCTCGACCCTGCGGGCTTTGATTTTGTGTTTGGACTCAATCTCAAAGGAACGCTTTTACCGACGCAGGTTTTCGCGCGGGACATGGCGGAAAGGAACGCTGGCACGATTATTAACATATCTTCGATGAACGCGTTTACGCCGCTCACGAAGATACCCGCCTATTCCGCGGCAAAAGCCGCAGTTTCCAACTTTACCCAGTGGCTCGCAGTATATTTTTCCCAGTCGGGCATCCGCGTTAATGCCATTGCGCCGGGCTTTTTCTCGACGCAGCAAAACGCCAAGCTCCTCTGGAATGACGACGGATCGCCCACTGCACGCACCAATAAGATTCTGCGCAACACCCCCATGGGGCGATTCGGCGAGTCCGAGGAGCTCATCGGGAGCCTTCTGTTCCTGCTGGACAACAACGCTTCCAGCTTCGTGACCGGTGTGGTGCTGCCCGTGGACGGCGGGTTCTCCGCCTATTCAGGAGTGTGAAGCACATGGATCTTTGCCTGCGTGCCCAAACCGAAACGGGGCTGACGGACGATGAACTGAAAACGGCGCTGACCACGCTGCTTTCCAAACACCCGGCAAGGCGTGTGCTCATCTTGCCGCCGGACTTTACGCGCTACCACAGCAAGGCCGGATTTCTGACCAACATTTGCTACCACTTTTATGCCGATCGCGGCGCGGAAGTGGATCTCTTGCCTACGCTTGGCACCCACCGCGCCATGACCCGTGCGGAAGCATGGGAGATGTTCGGGGACGTACCGTTTGAACGGTTCATCGTCCACAACTGGCGTACAGATGTGGTCAAGATCGGCGAAGTGCCGGGCGCGTTTCTCGGCGAGATGACGGAAGGCTTGTGGACGGAGCCCATCGAGGTTGAAGTCAACCGCCGCGTGATGAATCCTTCCTACGACCTGATCCTTTCTCCAGGGCAGGTCGTGCCGCACGAAGTCATCGGCATGGCGAACCACTCGAAGAATATCTTCGTAGGCGCAGGCGGTGCGGAGATGATCAACAAGTCCCATATGGTCGGCGCGGTCTACGGTATGGAGCGCATGATGGGCCGGGACTTCACGCCTGTTCGAAAGGTGTTCGATTATGCGCTCAAGCATTTTCTTGCAGAGCGCCCGCTGCTGTTTTTGCTCACTGTGACCACCGCGCCGGGCGGCAAGACCGCTACCCACGGCCTCTTTGCCGGGCGGGAACGGGACGCGCTGGAGGCGGCGATTGCGCTGGCGCAGCAAAAGAACATCGATTTTGTAGAACACGGCATCAAAAAGTGCGTGGTCTACCTCGATCCTTCGGAATTTCACAGCACTTGGCTCGGCAACAAGGCCATCTACCGCACGCGCATGGCCGTTGCCAACGGCGGCGAGCTGCTCATTCTCGCGCCCAGCGTGGAGACGTTCGGCGAGGATTCGCAGGTGGATGCGCTGATCCGCAAGTACGGCTACTGCGGCAGAAAAGCAGTGTTGGAACTCTTCCAAAACCCGGATTGCGCGGATCTTCGTGCCAACATGGGCGCCGCGGCGCACCTGATTCACGGCTCTTCAGACGGGCGCTTTACGGTGACCTACGCGGTGCGGCCGGAGATGCGGGAACAGATCGAGGGCGTGCACTTTTGCTCTGCGGACGTGAAAGAGATGCTGCGACGCTACGATCCCGCAAAGTTGCAATACGGGTATAACAACCTGCCGGACGGCGAGGAGATTTTCTACATCCCGAACCCGGCGCTAGGGCTTTGGATCGACCGCGAACGCTTTGATCGCGAAGGAGGCAGCCTATGAAAAAGTTTATGGACGACGATTGGCTGCTCAACAATGACGTGGCAAAGCAACTCTATGATAAAGTTGCCAAACATCAACCGATTATCGACTATCATAACCACCTGAGCGCAAAAGAGATCTTTGAAAACAAGTCCGCAGAAAATATTACGCAGGCTTGGCTTGGCGCGGATCACTATAAATGGCGACTCATGCGGGCAAACGGCCTGCCGGAGCGGTTGATCACAAAAGACGCACCGGACCACGATAAGTTCGTCGCTTTTGCCCGGACGCTTCCGTATGCAATCGGCAATCCGATCTATCACTGGAGCCATCTGGAGCTGCAGCGATATTTCGGTATCGAAACTCCACTCTCCGGCGAAACCGCGGAGGAGATTTGGGTGCAGGCAAACAAGCGGATCGCGCAGGGTGGCTTCTCCCCGCGAGAATTATTGTTTCGATCGAATGTGACGGCACTCTGCACAACAGAAGATCCGGCGGACGATTTAACCTACCATGATTTACTCGCGAAGGACGCAACATTTGATATTCAAGTATTGCCCGCGTTCCGACCGGAAAAGGCAGGTGAAATCTGGCGCGGTGAAACCTGGCTAACGTATATTGGGCGGCTTTCTGCCGCTTCCGGCGTGGAGATAACGAGTTTTTCCGCACTCAAATGTGCTCTCATCAATCGCATGGATGCGTTCGCAGCGCTCGGCTGCCGTGCCAGCGATTACGGCGTGGAGAAGATGCCGTATTTGCGCGCAAGCGAGGAAACGGTGGAGCAAATCTTTTCTCGCGCACTTTGTGGTGATGCACTATCCAACGAGGATGTAGAGCGGTTCCTGACGGAATATCTGCTCTGGCTCGCAGGGGAGTATGCCAGCCGGAAGTGGGTGATGGAGCTGCATGTTGGCCCCGTACGCGCGAGAAACACACGTATGACAGCGCTCTGCGGCAGGGATGCAGGGTTCGACTCCGTCGCCGATCATCCGCTTGCGGATGCGCTTGGTACGTTTTTGGATCAGTTGGATAGCCAGAACAATCTGCCGAAGACCATTCTCTTCGGGCTGAATCACAACGACAATCTTGCGCTGATGTCTGTTGCGGGAGATTTTCAGAATGCGAGCTGTCCAAGCAATGTACAGGTCGGGGCCGCCTGGTGGGTTAACGACCATCGGGACGGCATGCAAGAGCAGATGCGCCTGCTTGCCACACAGGGCTTGCTCGGGCGTTTTTTGGGGATGACGACGGACAGCCGCAGCTTTCTCTCGTTTGCGCGGCACGAATACTTTCGTCGTGTGCTGTGCGATTTGATCGGTGGCTGGGTGGAGGCGGGTGAATACCCGGGCGATCCTGCGCCATTGGAGCGGTTGATGATTGATATATGCTCAAAAAACGTGGAGAGTTATTTTAATCTTTAGCAGAATAAAATCGATTCCTACTGATTTTCATGATCAAGAAACTTCTTTCGCAGTATCATTTTATACGAACAGAAGGCAAACGGTGTTGAGATGGCGCGTATCCAAATTCTTTCCTGAATGCACGATAAAAATTGGAATAGTCATAAAACCCTGCGTTTGCTGCCGCTTCGCAAGCTGAAACGCCTCGCAGTATCTCATTTTGGGCATAAGACAGCCGCTTCATGCGGATATATTGATTGATTGTTGTACCGGTTGCTTTTTGAAATATCACATTTAAATGATTTTTACTGACAAAGAATTTCTCCGCGAGGGTTTCCAGCGTGATAGGCTTTCGAATGTTCTCATTGATGAACAGGATGATCTCTTGAACAGTGCGATTTCCCGATGACGGAATCGCACTTTCTTTTGCGCTCATCATTGTGATCTGCGTAAGCAGAGCCATGATTCTTGCTTTCATCGCGACGGCCTGCAGCGGCACGTCAAAGTCCCGGCATTCCAGAAGAGCGGCAAAGAAATGATCGAGCCTGTAGGTTTCTACGGATGGATAATACGCCCGTTCGTTATGAAAAACGGGCAATAGCAATTCCTGCTCGGTCTGTGTCAGCAATTCCGGCAGAAAATGAATTGAAAAGCGATGATAAAGTCGGGATGTATTGATCTTTACGCCGTGGAAAGTATTCGGCGGAATGAGGAGTATGCTTCCGGGCGCGAGCAGGTATTCTTTCCCCTCCACTCGATAATCGATGTTTCCTTCCAGAAAATAGAAAACTTCATAAAATACGTGACAGTGCAGAATATATCCGCGACTTGGCTCATCGCTATAGTTGTGATAGAAATAGGCTTGTTCGGTTTGAATAAAATCTTCTTTGTACATCGCTTGCCTCGTTGTTTCTATCTGTATGATCTCGGTCACTACCAATTCCATATTAAATCGAAATCGTACTATATGCAATATACTCGATTCGCGTTGCAATAGAAAAATGCTTAGAATAAAAGCATAATAGGCGTGTTAAGTAAAACATTCCGGCGCATTATCATTGCATATAACAAGGAGGTTTTCCGATGGACAGCGTTCGAATCGGCATTATTGGGATTGGGAATATGGGGTCGAACCATGCCAGGAGCATTGCGGAAGGGAATATTCCTGAACTCGAGTTAGTTGCGGTGAGTGACCGAAACCTCGGTCGCAGACAGTGGGCGGAAGAAGCTTTGCCGAATGGCGTAAAGATATTCTGCGAGGGATCGGAGCTGATCAACAGCGGTGTCTGCCAAGCGGTATTGATCGCCACGCCGCATGATCAACACCCCGCTTTGGCAATTGCTGCGTTGCGTGCGGGATTGCATGTTCTTTGCGAAAAACCGGCAGGCGTTTATACGAAACAGGTACGCGAGATGAACGAAGTTGCCGAAACGAGCGGGTGCGTGTTCGCGTTGATGTTGAACCAGAGAACCAACAGTCTGTATCGCAAGATGCATGAAATTGTAACCAGCGGGGCGATGGGAGCGATCAAAAGAATCAGCTGGATTATCACGGATTGGTATCGCACACAAGCCTATTATGATTCGGGAGACTGGCGTGCAACGTGGGCAGGCGAAGGGGGAGGCGTGCTTTTAAACCAGTGTCCGCACCAGCTTGACATACTCCAATGGATCGGTGGAATGCCCGGTCGTGTACGCGCATTTTGTCATAACGGCAAATGGCACGACATCGAAGTGGAGGACGATGTTTCCGCATACTTCGAGTATCCAAACGGTGCGACGGGAACCTTCGTTACGTCCACTGCAGACGCACCGGGAACAAACCGCCTTGAAGTGACGCTTGAACTTGGGAAACTGGTTTGCGAGAACAATACGCTCACACAGTGGCTTTTAGCCGAAAATGAGCGCACATTCTGTAAAACGGCAAAGGGTGGGTTTGATGCACCGGACTACTCCATCCAAACGGTAGAAACAGATGGACGAAACGAACAGCACGCGGGGGTTATGAAGGCTTTTGCAGAGAGCATTTTGTACGGAACGCCGTTGATTGCGCGCGGTGAAGAGGGGATTCGCGGGCTGACGCTTTCTAACGCGATGCATCTTTCCAGCTGGCTAGACAAAACGATTGAACTGCCTTTGGATGAAGATTTGTTTTTACAGGAGCTCAATCAAAGACGTTCCAGCTCGCGCATCAAGAAACACGAAAGCGTTATTTTTGATACAACAGGGAGCTACTGACGATGCTACGCATAGCGATCATCGGATTGGGCGATATTGCGCCGGCACATATCGAAGCAATCGTGGCATATGGCGATGCAACGCTTGTTGCGGGATGCGATATCGATACATCCAGAAGAGTACTTCTGCCTCAAGGAGCAGCGTTTTATACGGATGCTGCGACGCTTTTGGCGGCGGAACGACCCGACGTCGTGCATATTTGTCTGCCGCACCATCTGCATTTTTCATACGCAAGACTGGTGGCGGAGGCCGGGTGCAATATCCTCATAGAGAAACCTATTGCGGTGAACCTTGAGCAGGCAAAGGCTGTTGCAATGTTGGAGAACCTGTATGGCATCCATATCTGCGTATGTCTGCAGAACCGCTGCAATGAAACCAGCAGAATGCTGCTGGAATATCTCAAGAGCGGCAACTACGGGAGGGTAATCGGTGTCCGCGGCATCATGACATGGTATCGTGCGAGTGAGTACTACACGGTAAAGCGATGGCGCGGACAAAAAGCCCTGGCAGGTGGCGGATGCATGACCACGCAGGCGATTCACACGCTGGATTTATTGCAGTTGTTTGCGCAGAGCAACGCCTCCAGTGTGCGCGGTTGTGTCGGGCGAATCATGGAATACGATACCGATGTTGAGGATTCCGCTATCGCGCGTATTTCATTTGAAAACGGCGTAGAGGGTCTTTTTCTTGCGACATTGGGCAATTTTGAAGATACGGATGTCGAATTCGACGTAGTATGCGAACGTGCGCGGTTCTGTATTCGCGAAAAAGAACTCTGGATACAAGATATGAATGGAAAGCGCATGCTGACGAGAGACGATGCTCACGGCTTTGCAGGGAAGGCGTGCTACGGCGGCAGCCATGGTAGATTGGTACAGGACTTCTATGACGCGCTCTGCGGGAAACCCGTCGATTATCCGCACCCGGAGGACGGCATTGCCGTTCAGGAACTGATAACGGCGATTGAGACGAGCAGCGTCAGCGGGGAACCGGTTGAACGAACGAAGAGGGGATGAGTAATATGGAAAACAAAGACGGGATGAATTATGCGCCGAAAGGAAAGCCTGCACTGGTGGTGAACCCAAACGAGTTCTGCTTTGCAGCGACCGCTCTGGACCATGGCCATATCTATGGAATGTGCAATGGCTTAACGGAAGCCGGCGCGACGCTGAAATGGGTTTATGATCCGGATCCATCGAAGATGGAAGCGTTTATCAAGGCGTTTCCAACAGCGAAGCCGGCGGACCGGTTGGGAACAATTCTGAGCGACGAATCGGTTCGGTTGGTCGCCGCAGCGGCAGTTCCCAGCGAACGCTGTGCGCTAGGAATCCGCGTTATGGAAGCGGGCAAGGATTACTTCACAGATAAAGCGCCGTTCACAACGTTGGAGCAGCTCGCACAAGCAAAGAGCGCCGTGAAGAAAACAGAGAAGAAGTACATGGTGTATTACAGCGAACGCCTACATGTAGAGAGCGCTGTTTATGCTGGCGAGCTGATCAACAGCGGCGCAATCGGGCGCGTTCTACAGGTGATCGGGTTTGGGCCGCACAGGCTGAGCGCTGCGACACGGCCGGACTGGTTCTTTCAAAAGGAGAAATATGGCGGCATCCTCTGCGATATCGGAAGTCATCAAATCGAGCAATTTTTATATTATGCCGGCGTAAAAAGCGCGAGCGTGACCGCGAGTCGGGTGACAAACTATAACCACCCGGAACACCCGGAGCTGGAGGACTTTGGAGATGCAATGCTTGTTGGAGACAACGGGGCTACCCAATACTTCCGGGTGGATTGGTTCACGCCGGACGGACAGTCTATTTGGGGCGATGGTCGTACTTTCATACTCGGAACAAAAGGCACGATCGAACTACGAAAATATACCGATGTGGCACGGGATCAATCAGGCGATCATCTTTATCTGGTAAACAAACAAGGAGAACAGCATTTTGAGCTGTCCGGAAAGGTCGGGTATCCGTTTTTTGGCGAATTGATACTAGACTGCATCAATCGCACCGAAAACGCAATGACGCAAGATCACGCGTTTCTGGCAGCCGAATTATGCCTGAAAGCACAGGAGCTTGCTAAGCGGATCCAATAACCGGCGGCAGTGTGGCGGCTGATGTGATGCACTTGTCAAACGCTGATTCGTACATGCATAATGGGCGTATAGGTGAGTGATAAGGAAGGGGCGCAACATGGCATATCGAATTATAGTGATTGATGACGAAAACGAGATAAGCAAAGGATTTGCACAGTATTTTCCTTGGGGAAGCCTTGGATTCACTGTAGTAGGTCAATTTACCGATGCAACCAGCGCGCTTCATTATCTCGCCTCCAACCCCGTCGACGTGATTGTGAGCGACGTGATCATGCCGGGAATGACCGGGATCGATCTGGCGCGTGAGCTGATGACAATGTCGCTTGACCCGCAACCTTTGGTTATCTTATATAGTGCGCACAGTGAGTTTGAGTATGCAAGGCAGGCTTTAAAATTCAAATGCATCGACTATATACCGAAAACGACCGAATTCGAAGAGTTGGTGATGATATTCAAGCGACTGAAACAACAATTGGATGATCAGCGCGAATCCTCTGTGGCTGAGGAAGAAGACAAAATCATCATCACAATCAAAGAATATATCCGCCAAAATCCTTCGCTTGCCAATCTAGACGGAGCTGCAGCCAGGGTTTATATGAGTGCTTCTTATATTAGCCGATATTTCAAGCAAAAGACGAACAGCAGCTTTTCCGATTACGTTGCAGATCAAAAAATGCTGCTGGCATGCGAGCTGCTATTGAATTTAAAATACAAGATCTATGAGATAAGTTCAATTCTCGGGTATACGAATCCAGTGAATTTTTCGCGTTCGTTTCGAAAACGATTCGGGGTCTCGCCGCGTGAGTATCGTTTTGAAAAACTCGGTCGTGTTCTCCCGGAAGATGAGGAACACGTATGATGAAGCGCAGATTCTTTTTCCGGAATTTTCTGCTGGTTACGCTCCCGGTTGTCTTGGTAATTATACTGCTTGGTTGGATGGCGATCTACATCATCAACTCCAACGCCAAGAAGTCTATTATCGAAAATAACATGCGAACCATCGGCAGGATTCGGGAAAGCACTGAACTGATGTTTAGCGAGGCTGATGCGCAAAGTTTGAACTATAGCGTTTCACCTCATGTCATGCTGCGGCTTGAAGAACTCCTGGAAAACGGGTATGCAGATAAAGAAAACCTCGACGTATCCTACATGATAAAAACGTTTGTGGATTCCAATGTGAACTCCAAACCTTACCTGCATTCAATCTATATCTATTTAAACAATACACGTGGCAACTTCTTTGCATCCTTTGTCGGGCTGGCAAATGAAACGAATTTTCGTGATACCGGTTGGATGCAAAAGGTAGAAAAAACGCCGCCTGAACAGAAACAATGGCTGGAATTGCGCAACATCAACGCCTATGCGATGACCGCCTATTCCACAAATGTGCTCAGCGTGTATAAGCGAATATACGCGTCAAATAAACAAACCCCGATCGGCATTCTTTTACTGAATATAAAGGTAAACTATTTAAACGCATTTTTCAGCGATTATTCATCCTTTTCAGGACAGAGCATATTACTGCTCGACCAGGAGGGAGATGTACTCTGCTCGTCGGGAGAGCAGCTTTCCGACAAACAGCTTGACAATGACGATCTATCTATCCTTGAAAAATCATATTTTATAGCAAGAGAAGACAACAGTGCGTATGGGGTGACCTATTTGTCGCTGATTCCACGCGCCGCGCTGTACCAGATGTCGCATGACATTCTGGGTCTGGTGGAGGTTGCGATTCTAGTTTCACTTATTTTGGGGAGTACGATCGCTTATATTACAACGCGGAGGAATACGAAAGATATCAGCGCGGTTGTCCAACTCATCGAAGCGGCTGAGAACGGTCAAGAGATGCCGACCATCAAACCTTCTGCCGATGTATATGGGTTCATCATGCAAAACATTGTAAAGAGCTTTTTGGAACGGAATGCGCTTGATCGACAGCTTGTAGAAAAGAAATATCGCTTGGAAGCAATGTATTTTTCGTTTTTGCAATCGCAGCTTAACCCGCACTTTCTATTCAATACGCTGAAAAACATATTTTGGAAAACGGTAAAACTGACCGGACAACAGAACGAAGCGAGTCATATGATTGATCTGCTGTCAGGCGTTTTATACTATGCGCTGGTCAATAATGACCGGTATGTTCTTCTTGAGAAGGAGATTGAAAACACGGAAAAGTATCTGCAAATCCAACAATTGCGATTTGACGGCGCTTTTCGCGTTTCGTGGGATATAGACGTAGATACGCGGGAGAATAAATGCATCAAGTTTCTGCTGCAGCCTTTGGTTGAGAACAGCCTGTCTCACGGGTTACAGAACACAAGACCGGGGGAAATCTTCATTGCCATTTTGCAGCAGTGCCAGCGAATTCTGTTTCAGGTCACCGATAATGGAGCGGGATTCACACAAGAAAGATTGGATGAAATTCGACAGAGGATGCGGCAGGAGGACTCGCCTGTGCAAAGCATTGGCCTATACAACCTGAACAGAAGGTTGGTGCTGGCTTATGGAGAAGACGCCGCCCTGCAAATCGAGAGTATACCGGGCGTAGAAACAACGATCCGCTTTTCTATACCCGTATATAAAGAGAAAAACGAAATCAAAAAAGAAATTCAAGGAGAGTAACAGTGGAGCAGTTTTTCCAACCAAACAGCACAGTGCTGTTTTATGGCGATAGTATCACCGATGCTTCGCGAAAGAGAGAAGACCCGTTTGATCTGGGACAAGGATATGCGAACAAGGTGGCAGCCGTCTATACCGCGCTTTATCCCCAGAATCATGTGCGCTTTTTCAACAGAGGAGTGGGCGGGGATCGCTTGATCGATTTGCTGAATCGGTACGAACTGGATGCGCGCCCGGTCAATCCGGATTTTGTTTCGATTCTTGTTGGCATAAATGATACTTGGCGCAGATATGACAGGGGTATGACGGTGACGGAAAATGAATTCGAGGAGCAGTATCGAGATTTGTTAGGACGTTTTCGGTCAGACTTTCCCAAGGCCCGAATTTTGCTGATTGAGCCGTTCCTCTTGAATGTAGACCCAGGGAAAGCTCATTATTGGGAAGATTTATCCCCAAAAATCGAGATTGTACGAAAACTGGCGGTTGAACTTGCGGATTTCTACGTGTCTACGGATGAAGTGTTTGCAACTGCGCAAAGTGATGGATATTCACCAGCACAGTTATCGGAAGACGGCGTTCATCCGACAAACATTGGCCATGCATACATGGCGATTGCATGGTTGCGAATCATTCGTGCGCTTTGAGCTTCCTGCGTGCAGAACATAAAATGATAGCAAATGTAAATACATGAATGGTTGTTAAAATTCTAGCTAAACTCGGATATGAAACAGCATGCAGGCAGACTACTAAAGAAGTGAGATAGATTCTAAAATAGTTAACAGAAGCAAGTCTGTCACATCTCAAGTCTGAAAACTATTTGGAGGAAAGAATCAATGAAAAAAAGAGTTGTTTGTTTGGCATTGGTTGCCGCACTACTTCTCGGCGTCCTGAGCGGATGCACATCCCCGGTTGCCGCTCCAACTGCGGAGCCGGTTGCAACCACTGCCCCCGCTGCTGCAAGTACGGAACCGGAAGCGACGGCTGCTGTATTTTCTCCGGCAGATGCAGGCGATGTCACCTTGCGTTTTGCGTGGTGGGGATCGGACGCGCGACATGAAGCGACGCTGGCCGCCATCAACAAGTACATGGAACTGTACCCGAATGTTAAGATTGAAGGCGAGTATCAAGGTTACGACGGATATCAGCAGAAGCTCATGACGCAGTTTGCCGGCGGGACAGAACCGGACCTGATGCAGCTTGACTACTACTGGAATCCTCAATGGGTTGGGCAGGAAGACTTATTTGTAGACATGGCCAATGCGCCTTTGGTTGACATTTCTCTGTTCCAGCAGTCCGCAATTGACGATTACATGACTGTAAACGGAAAAGTGATTGGGCTTCCGATGAACAGCAGCGGCTTCGGCATCATGATCAACAAAGCCTTTTTTGAAAAGCATAACCTGTCTGTCGATACCGAATGGACATGGGAAGACATGATTGAAATCGGCGGACAGATCAACGCAGCGAATCCTAACGATTATCTTTTCGCGATTGAATCCGGTACGACAACCGGCGGCATTTGCCCATTCATCCTGAATGCCTATATCTACTCAAAATACGGTCATTACTGGGCAAGCGAAGATGGCAAGGTGATTGCGACACAGGAAGAATTAACGGCTGCATTTGATATCTTGAAGCAGCTATTTGACAGCGGTGCTGCGCAACCTCTGGGTGAAGCCAGCCTGTTCACGGGGCAGATGGAGCAAAACCCCAAATGGATTAACAACGAAATCGGTTTTACGGTCGATTGGACTGCGACCGTCGGCAAGTACAAAGCATCCTTGCCGGAAGGCCAATTCACCGTTGGCAAACCGCCTTTTGCCAAAGACGGCGACAATCAGGATATTCGCTTCGTCGCGGGTATGGGCCTTGGTGTCAGCGCTCGTTCCAAGAACATTGAGGTTGCCACACATTTTGCAAACTGGCTGTTGAGTGATCCGGAAGCTGCTCTGCTCATGGGTACGCAGCGGTCGGTCCCGAACAACACCCAGGCATATCAGACACTGGTAGATGCCGGAACGATCAGCAAGGAAATCTCGGACATGCTGGTTTGGGCGGAGGCAGCTCCTGCTGCTCCGGTTCCGCTGGTGCAGTTTAACAGCGAAGTTGGCGACATTGCAAAGGACATTTGCGAGCAGGTCGTATATGGTGAACTCGCGCCGGCCGATGCGGCTGCGAAGTTTATCACGGATGTTCAGGCCAAAATGGACGCTGTGAAATAGCGAACGTTTCGTGCCTCGGACCCGGCCGGGGGATTGCTCAGGCCGGGTCCGTTTTTTACAAGCGACAACAAAGTTTCGGTGAAAAATGAGAATGAAAAAGTTTACGAAACGAGATAATCTCGGATATCTTTACATCCTGCCGTGGATATTGGGTTTTTTACTGTTTCAACTCTATCCGTTGGGTGCGTCCTTGTATTATTCGTTTACGGATTATAATATTACCGGCGCACCAACATTTGTGGGGCTGAAGAACTATATTACGATGTTTACGCAGGATCCGCTGTTTTACACTTCGCTCGGCAACACATTTAAGTATGTTTTCATATCGCTACCGATGAAGATTATTACCGCGCTGATTGTTGCCGTCATCCTGAATCAAAAACTCAAAGGAATACATCTGTATCGAACCGTGTATTACATTCCCTCGATTTTTGGCGGAAGCGTAGCGATATCGATCCTCTGGCGTTTCTTGTTTATGGACAGCGGCTTGGTGAATCGGTTCTTAAATGGCGTGGGGATTGATTCCGTCCAATGGCTCTCAAGTCCCAAATTTGCGCTGTTTACCTTAAGCCTTCTGAGTGTTTGGCAATTCGGCGCATCGATGGTTCTATTTCTCGCTGCGTTGAAGCAGGTACCGGAAGATCTGTATGAAGCGGCAAGAATCGACGGGGCGGGGCGCATGCGCGGGTTCTTTAAAATTACGCTGCCGATGATCACACCCGTGTTGTTCTTCAATATTTTGATGCAGTTAGTGAACGCTTTTCAGGACTTCACAGGGGCATTTGTTATTACAAACGGTGGCCCGCTGAACGCAACCTATCTCTTCGCGCTAAAACTCTATGATGAGGCGTTTAAGTACTTCAAAATCGGTTATGCAAGCGCGCTTTCATGGGTGCTGTTTGTTATCATTTTGATTTTCACTGTTGTGTTCTTCCGTTTTTCTGAAGCAGCTACTTATTATGAGGACGGAGGAGATTTTTGATGAATACGAAAATGAGAAAGCGCACAGGAACGGTAGCTACGCATATCATCATGCTGTTGCTGGGAGCAATGATGTTGTATCCTCTGATATGGATGCTCTTCTCGGCGTTTAAAAGCAATGCCGAGATATTCGGTTCGACCGCTCTGTTGCCGAAAGAACCGGTATGGGACTCCTTCATAAAAGGATGGATGGGGACGGGAAATGTAACATATACGCAGTTTTATATCAATACGTTATTAATGGTAATTCCGACCGTGCTATTCACGGTTTTCTCGTGTTCGTTTGTTGCATACGGATTCGCTCGATTTCGGTTTCGCGGCAAGAAAATACTGTTTATTTTGATGATATCAACACTGCTGCTGCCTAACTCGGTGCTGATCATTCCTCGGTACATTCTGTATAACAAGTTGGGTTGGTTGAACAGCTACAAACCGTTTACAATGCCGGCGCTGTTTGCATGCTACCCGTTTTTCATCTATATGATGATTCAATTCTTTCGAGGTATTCCAAAGGCTCTGGATGAGGCAGCAATTATAGACGGATGCAACACATTTCAAGTTTATTGGCATATTTTACTGCCGCTCTGTAAACCGGCATTATTCTCGGCGGCGATTTTCCAGTTTATTTGGACTTGGAACGATTTCTTTAATTCGTTGATTTATATTAACAGCGTAAGTAAATTCCCGATTGTTCTCGCTTTACGAATGTCGCTCGATGCAACGGCGGCTGCAAACTGGAATCAGGTGTTAGCAATGTCAGTTCTGTCTTTGCTGCCGGGTACTATTTTGTTTTTTTCGGCGCAGAAGTATTTTGTAGAGGGAGTTTCGGCTGGAAGCGTCAAAGGATAATAATAAGACGACAATAGCCCAATCAGTAACGCGGGAATAGCGAAAGGCTGAATCTCATTATAATCGATTAGTACCAATATAATTATAAAATCTCGCGCGTTTCCTCCATACTCCTGCTCGTTTCCTTGGGGGCGGGTGCAGGTGGGCGCAAAATATGAAGAATGAGTTTGCAGAGTTTAAGAAACACAACAAGTATACTGCTAGCTATACTGGAAGGAACTCTCGAAATGAAACAATAGAACTATTAGGGAAAAATGCTGCCAAACGCCATTATACGAAAAATTAGCGAATGAATCGCCAAATTCGGTTGAAAGATGGGGGATTTTCGAATCCCCCATACCCCCTGATAAGGTTTGTCGATATCTTGAGAAAACGGAAGTTTTCTTTTTTCGTATTTACGGAGACATACGAAGCAATCAACTTAAGCTCTTGCAGGAAACAAGTCTATATATCAAGTCGGGGCTATTCATAAGCTTAACATTTTCTTTCGCGCAGCGATATATGTTCCGGCTTTTACTTGCGTGTGCGCTTTGGTAAAAACACGCAATAATGGCTCGGTACCGTTGAAGCGAAAGACGACAAAAGAATCGTCCGGAGAGTAGACCTTGCATCCGTCTAAATAAATAGGTTGAAAAGGTTTTTCCAGATAAGAGACAATTTCTGCTTCAATCGCTTGGTCCATCGACATGGTAAGCAGTTCACCGAGGACGGCGATTTCCCGCTCCGGCTTTTCGGTCATCGTGTTTGGCGCATCGCGTCATTCATCAACCCTAACCTTGATTTTGATGTAATTTGAAGGGCTATGTGAAGCAGCGATTTCGACGCCATAATACAAGCCGCGTTTCTTGACTGGATACATGACCAGCGGGGTTGGAACGCTGAGATGCATAAACAAACAGTTATGTTGTTAGCAGCTAAAACCTCGGCGACCCATACAGCCGCCTGCGCCGACAGGAAACGCCGATCGTAACCAACGATCACCGGCTTTGCTGTTTTTTCTTCGCTTAGGATACAGTTTACCAGCGCTTGCGCGATCAAACGGATGTTGGCAATGTAAAAATCCTTCCCAATCTCCGCTCGCCATCCGCCGGTTCCAAAGCTGATCATTGTTGTCACGCCCTGGCTTCTTATTTTATTCTCCAGATCGATCATTATTCATTTGATTAGTTCCATACATTTTATAAACACATTAACCCTAAAACTTTAATTATGAACGTTTAGAATCTAAAATTTCCACTGTAGAGGCGTTTTTTTTCAAAAATCAGATTATTTTTTAACCCGGAAAGCATCAGGATGCGCAACTGGCCAAATATCAAAATTATGTCAAGAATGTGTAAAGATATTGTAAAGCACAGTAAATCAGAGTATGATACAAATACAAGTCTGAGAAACAGAACAGACAAACAAATTGAATACGGAGGAGAAATCATGAAAAAGGTTACTCGTCTTCTGGCATTGCTAATGGTTTTAGCCCTAGCGTTAGGCTCTTTTGCCTGCGCAAATACCGAAAAGGCGGCTCCGGCTGAAGAAACGCAACCCGAAGCTACCGAAGCTATTGCAGAAGCGACCGCGGAACCTGTACCCGCCGAAAAAGCGGCCGAAGACTATACCGGCAGCTTGGTGGTGTACTCGCCGCACGATGCGGATCCGTTGAACGCGGGCGTCGCATTATTCCAAGAGAAATACCCGAATATCACCGTTGAAGTGATCACCGGCGGCACCGGCGAGCTCTGTCAGCGCGTGGTTGCAGAGTCTGCAAACCCGCAAGGCGACGTGCTTTGGGGCGGCGGAGCAGATACACTCGCAGCGTATGCCGATTACTTTTCGCCATATGTCTGTGCAAATGACGAGTTCATTGCGGACACCTTTAAAGATGCCAATGACCTGTGGATTGGCGAATCTCCCTTGCCGATGGTAATTATTTATAACAAAACCTTGATCGACGAAGCCAGCGTCCCGACAACATGGGAAGGCCTTACCGACGCTGCGCTGAAGGGCAAGATTGCGTATGCATCGCCCGCCAAATCCGGTTCGGCTTACACACAATTGTGCACCATGCTTTTCAGCCAGCCCACACTGGACGAAGGCTGGGCACTCGTTGAGAAATTCATCGCCAACCTCGACGGCAAGATTCAGGAATCCTCTGGCAACTGCCATAAGCTCGTTGCTTCCGGTGAATATGCCATTGGTGTTACGATTGAAAAATCAGCGGTTCTGTATAAGGACAACCCGGATATCGGTTTTGTGTATCCCGCTTCTGACTCGGCAGTTCCGGATGGCGTTGCTCTGATCAAGGGTTGCCCGAACGAGGAAAATGCCAAACTGTTCATCGACTTTGTGACAGGTTACGACTGCCAAGTTGCGCAGAACGCAGACTGGGCGCGCCGCCCCGTTCGCAGCGATGTTTCACCGGTTGGTCTGCCTGAACTCAGCACACTGGATCTGCTCAACTACGACTTTGATTATGCCGCTAAGAACAAGGAAACCATTGTTGAAAAATGGAATGATTTGACAGTCGGCTAAATCACCCTTCGCTAGGCAAGGGGGACATTCCTTGCGAATGTCCCCCTTAATATATATAATTCGAACGGGTAACTGTGTTCCTTCAGTCTACTGAGAATGAAAACGGCAACTGTTGGTTGCGAAGCGCCGTTTTCAATCGTTTCGGCTCAACCTTGTGAATTACCATTATGTCGGGAGGATATGGACAATGAGCAATAACGTCATCATTCAAAACGCGGTGAAGCGTTACGGAGATTTTACTGCGCTGGATGGGGTGTCACTCGACATCCAGGAGGGTGAGTTTTTTACTCTGCTCGGTCCATCCGGATGCGGAAAGACAACGTTGTTACGGATGATTGCTGGTTTTAACTCGATCGAAGGCGGCGATTTTTACTTTGGCGAAAAACGAATCAACGATATGCCGGCACATAAACGCGACATTGGCATGGTATTTCAAAATTACGCGATATTTCCACACCTGAGCGTAGAAGAGAACGTAGCCTATGGACTCAAGGCGCGAAACGTGCCGCGCGCGGAGATCAAAAAACGCGTTGCAGATGCGCTCGAACTTGTCCAGATTTCTCACCTTGCATCGCGTAAGCCCAACGAGCTTTCAGGCGGACAACAGCAACGCGTTGCTCTTGCGCGTGCGTTCGTCATTGAACCGAGTGTGCTACTCATGGACGAGCCGCTGAGCAACCTCGACGCAAAGTTGCGTGTGCAGATGCGTACCGTGATTAAAAAACTACAGCGCAGACTTGGAATAACAACGATCTATGTAACCCATGATCAGGAGGAAGCACTCGCAATCTCCGACCGTATTGCTGTCATGAAGGACGGCAAGATCATGCAGATTGGCACACCATCGGAAATTTATGCAAAACCGGCCAATCCGTTCGTGGCGGGATTTATCGGCGTGAGTAATTTTATCGAGTGCGAAATCTCCGGGGAAACGGAGAATGCCGCTATTCGTTTCAAAGACGGATTGAAGATTCATATGCGCCTGGCTCACGCATATAACGGAAAGGGCGTGCTCTCCGCACGGCCTGAACAGCTTATCTTTGCCAATGAAGGAATGTCCGGTAAAACGCTTTTCTCGACGTTTCTTGGCGACTTTATTGAATATGAAGTTCAGCTTGACGACGGGCAGAGCCTGATCATCAACGAATACACGAAGGACACCGCAAACATCCATCCAATCGGCGAGAATGTCCACATTCGCTTTGACCCGGCGCGTATCAGCCTCTACGAATCCGAAGCGGGGGAGGTGCTGACGCTGTGAAGCCGATTAAGATGCCCGCGCAGAAGAGTTTCCGGCCGGATTTCTGGTTCGCGACGAAAGTAACGCTGATTTTCGCGCTTTGTGTGTTCATCGTTTATCCGTTCTATACGATTGTGACGAAAAGTGTGTTTTCGACAAAAGTAGAAGGCTTCACGTTTTACAATTTCGTTCGCTTCTTCACAAAACCATATTACTATCAAACTTTGATTCACTCTATTGTCGTATGTCTTTCAACGGTGCTTCTTACGACAGCAATCGGTGTTCCGGTTGCATACCTCATGACGCGATACAACATCGCAGGGAAGAAGCTTCTGCATATTTTTATCATCATGTCGCTTATGAGCCCGCCGTTTATCGGTGCGTATTCCTGGATTATATTGCTTGGCAGAAATGGCTTAATTGCAAAGCTTTTTGCTTCGATAGGCATGACATCGCCTACGATCTACGGTCGCAACGGCATCATCTTCGTTTTCATGCTGCACCTATTTCCCTATATCTATCTCTATACATCAGGGGCGATGAATAGCATTGATAGTTCTCTTGAGGAAGCCGCTGAAAACCTCGGTATGAGTAAGTTGCGCCGGATCATAACCGTAACACTGCCCGTGATTCTGCCCTCAATCCTCGCAGGTTGCATCATGGTGTTTATGACATCGCTTGCGGATTTCGGTACGCCGATGCTGCTTGGAGAGGGATATACCGTTCTTCCGGTGCTGGTATACAACGAGTACATGTCCGAAAGCGCGATCAACCCCAATATGGCGTCCGCGCTCTCTGTCATCATAGTGCTCTGTTCCATGTTGATTTTAGCATTCCAGAAGTTTGTAGTTGATCGGAAAAACTACATGATGAGTTCTCTGCGCCCACCTCAGGAAGTACAACTCAAAGGCGCAAAACGATTTTGGGCCTCACTGCCGGTCTACGTTATTACATTTCTAGCGTTTTTACCGCAGATTGTCGTTGTTTGCCAATCGTTTGTGGAGCGCAGCTTCTCTGGCGTAGTGAAAGGCGTTAACCTGAGCAACTATCAAGCCATGATGAAACGCCTATCTACAAACATTACCAACACCTATGTCTTCTCACTCATCGCCATCGTGTTCATCATTGTGGTTGGGATTCTTGTTTCCTACATACTTGTACGTAAAAAAGGCAAAATTGCATCACTCATTGATACCCTGATCATGTTCCCATATGTCATCCCCGGATCAGTGCTTGGCATCGGGCTCATCATAGCCTTCAATCGCAAGCCGATCGTACTGGTTGGAACGGCGGCGATTATGATCATCTCCTATGTCGTACGAAAGTTGCCGTATACGGTGCGTTCCGGCAGTGCGTTCCTTTACCAGATGGATCCATTCATCGAGGAAGCATCCATCAATCTCGGTGTTTCCCCTATGAAGACATTCTTTACTGTAACTGCGCGTATGATGCTGCCCGGGATTCTTTCCGGCGCTGTGCTGAGTTGGATTACGTGCATCAACGAACTCTCAAGCTCTATCATGCTTTACAGCGGCAAAACGTCGACTATCGCGGTTGCGATCTACCAAGAGGTGACGCGCATGAGCGACGGCACAGCAGCTGCCCTTGCGACAATATTAACAGTCACAACGATTCTTTCGCTTTTGATCGTATTCCGTATCACGAAAGGCAAAGTCAAAATCGTTTGACCTCGCGCGCAATCTATAGCGTATTTATTATGACGAAAGGCATTTGATTGAATGATTCGTACTATTGTGTTTGATATGGGTGGTGTATTGATTAGGTTTGATCGTGAGTTTTTCATTCGCAGGCTGGGCATACACGCTGAAGACGAAACGATTCTGATGAACGAAGTGTTTTGCTCTCTCGAGTGGGCGCGCATGGATCGTGGTTCGATTACGGAATCGGAGGCTGTTAAAAGTATATGCGCTCGGCTGCCGGAACGGCTGCACCTTGCGGCGGAACAGCTGACAACTATGTGGGAGCGGCCAATCCTAGAAATCGACGGTATGTATGATCTCGTGAAGGAGCTTAAAACGAGAGGCTATAAAGTATTGCTGCTCTCAAATGCAAGCGTCCGACAGCACGAATATTGGCCGCGCATACCTGCATCGGAATTGTTCGATGGGAAACTGATTTCCTCGGATGTTCATCTGGTCAAGCCGCAGCCTGAGATCTATCGGCTCTTATGTGAAACGTTCCATGTACTTCCGGAGGAGTGTTTCTTTATCGACGATTCGCCGCAAAATATCGAAGGCGCTTACGAAATCGGCATCCAAGGCGCCGTCTTTCATGGCGATGCCGGCGCTTTACGAGAATCCCTGCGCGCAGCAGGGGTCGCTGTCGGCTAAAAGCGAGCTCTTCATGCTGCTCTTGACAGAGATTCCACTGACGAGTGTGCGTCTCCTCGTAAAACACACGCAGACGTCGACAACCGAAAACATCTACCGGCACATAGTTCGGACTGCGGATGAGATGGCAGCGGAGGTGCGTGAGGAGCTTTTCAATGACTGATGCGCTCTTTAGCTAACGGTTGCGAGAAGACGATATCGTGAAATTAGATCATAAAATTGCTCCCCGCATCGTCTACTGAAAAAAGAGTCGATGGATCTGAGATGAAAGATTAACAGCACGGAAGAAGTATTTAGAAATACAGTTCATAATTGAAGGTAAAAATAAAAAAAGCAGTCGGAACCGGAAGTGCGCGTGGCGTAGGGTTAGCGATGGCGAAGGAATTTCTCAAAGCAGGATGCAAAGTTACCCTGTCCGGTAGAGGTGAAATGCTTCTGTAGCGGGTGTTGGAGAAACAATAGGAATCGCGGCTATACGCAGTAGACCGAAAGGTCTGTGATTGCGCGTTCCATAATGTCGTCCGTCTGTGATTGCGCATTCGGTATGTCGCGCACGAGCAGCGCTTCATATAGTTTGCGCTTGATCTCGTAGATCGCGTCGACACCTCTGCCCTTGCAGAAGATCGACCAGAGGTGGACGCTCTCCGGCCGGAACGAATAGTACATCAACGGCAGCAGCGTGTTGCCGGACAGCACAGCCATCTCGTGGTGAAAATGAAATACCTGCTCTGCCGCCTCGTCACCGTCCGAGGCGTTTTTGATGTTCTCGAGTAACGGGGAAAGCGACGCCAAATCCCCGTCGGATGCGCGCTCGATCACGAGGCGCACGCAGAGGCATTCGAGGGCGCTCCGCGTTTCCAGCAGGGACTGCACTTCGCTGCGACGCATGGCCCCGCCGTTGTAGCGCATAATCGCAACCAGCGTTTCCAGCGTGCCCTTGCGGCGGTAGTCGCTGACGAATACACCCTTGCGCGGGCGAATCTCGACAAAACCCATCTTTTCCAGCTCCACGATGCCGGCGGAAATGACGGGGCGGCTTACACCCATCTTCACGCAGAGATCTCTTGCCGAGGGGAGCTGTTCGCCGATGTTCAGCTCACCGGAGAGGATCATGTTCTCGACCTGCTGGACGAATAGATCCGTGAGTGACATTGCGTTGATCTTCGAAAAACCCATTCTTCATCTTTCTCTTTCCTGAATAATGTATATGGTAATACCAGATTCAAATATAGAACAATTCTACTTCACCTGCAAATGCCGTGTCAAGAAAAACGCCGGAAACAATGGATAATAGCAAAGAATAGAGCCGTACTTGCTTGACGCACGGTTTGTGCGTGCTATAATCTAATTGGTAATACCACAGAAAATGACAATGTGCATAAAGGAGGAAACGTATGGAAAAACGCTACGATGTAATCGTGGTCGGGGCCGGCAACGCGGGGCTTGTCGCGGCCGCGACGACCGCGAAAAACGGCCTCAGCACGCTGCTTTTGGAGAAGCACAACCTTCCCGGCGGCTGCGCGACGAGTTTTTGCCGCGGTCGCTTCGAATTTGAGCCGTCGCTTCACGAACTGGCGAGCGTAGGAACGGCGGAACATCCGGATTCGGTCTACAAGATCTTTGATGGCCTTGGTGCAAAGGTGGACTGGAGATACGAGCATAACATGTTCCGCGCCATCGTGAAGGGCAAGAACGGATACGACGTGACGCTGCATTCCGGTGTGGAAACGTTCTGCGATTCCATGGAACAGCTCGTTCCCGGATGCCGTCCGAGCGTGCGCGCGCTGTTCGACCTCGTGCAGAAGTGCAACGAAGCTCTTGCGTACATTACCAAAATGAAGGGCAAGCCAAACGGCCTAACCATGATGCTCAAGCACGGTGACTTCATGCGCGTCGCGTCACATTCAGTAGAAGATGTGATGAAGGCGCTCAGTATGCCCGAAAAAGCGCGTAACATCATCAACACCTACTGGGGCTATCTCGGCGTGCCGACGGACGAGCTCAACGCAATGCACTTTTTAAACATGCTGAACACCTACGTCGTGGACGGCGCGGCAATGCCGTACCACCGTTCGCACGAGCTTTCGCTTTCGCTGGCCAAGGTTATATTAGACGCGGGCGGTGATATTTGGTACAACAGCGAAGTCACGGAATTTCTCTACGATGAAGGCGGCGCCGTTTACGGCGTGCTGGCGAACGGGGAAAAGCTCTACGCGAATGAAGTGATTTCCAACGTGATTCCGCACAACGTGTTCAACATGTCGAATGTTGCAAACATACCGCAGACGGACCTAAAACTTGCCAACGCGCGTGAGTTCGGCATCTCCGTTTCAACGGTTTACCTCGGCATGGATTGCACAATGGAGGAGCTCGGCGTAGATGACTACACCGTGTTCGTCATGGGGGACGCGAACCCGCGCAAACAGTATGAGAATCGCGAGGATGACGGGATCTACATTGTCAATTGCCTCAACAAGGTCATTCCGGACAGCTCTCCGGCTGGCACCTGCACGTTGTTCTTCACGATTCCCATCTTCGGCTCGGATTTGCCGGACGACCTGACGCCGGAAGGGTATAAACGCTATAAAAACGAGATTGCCCGCAAGTACATTACGGATTACGAAGCGCTCACCGGGCTTTCGATCCTACCGCACGTCGAGGAGATTTCTATAGCGACGCCCGTTACGTTTGCGCGCTATCTCGGCACGCCGGACGGTACGATCTACGGCTATAAGCTCTCCGGCTGGGACAACCTGCTTTCTCGCATCTCCTGTGAAAAGGACGAATACACGATCCCAAGGCTGAACTTCTGCGGTGGACATGCGTTCCGCGGCGACGGGTACAGCAGCGCGTACGTTTCCGGCGATACGGTTGCAAAGCGCGTCGTCAAGCGCGCGAAGGGAGGGAACTGATATGTTAAAACCGAATCTGCATTCTCTGAGTAAAATGGATTTTCTGAAGGTCGTTCCTACCCGAAAGGAAAAGATCAGCGAGGCGCCGGCAAAGCCGCTGCCGCCGCTCGGTTCCTATAAGGCGAACGAACTCGCCGCCGCGCTGCATCCGGTCTGCCAGCATCTGAAGGTTGAAAAGGTGCTGGAGCACTCCGCAGACGTAAAGAGCTTTGTCCTCGTGCCGGATGTGGAAGCCGGAACCGAGAAACTCGCCTACTTCAGCGCGGGACAATACCTGAGCGTTGCATTGACCATCGGCAGTTCCGTTTTGACGCGCCCGTATTCGCTCTCATCCTCTCCGAAGGAGTCGCTGGAAGGCCACTACATGCTCACCATCAAGCGGACGGAAGGCGGACTGGCTTCGCACTATATGCTGGATCAGTGGCGCGCGGGCACAAAGGTACTCGCATCCGCGCCGCTGGGCGAATTCACATACGAGCCGTTGCGGGATGCGCGGCATATCATCGGCCTTGCGGGCGGCAGCGGGATCACCCCGTTCCGTTCACTCGCGCGGGCGATTGCCGACGGGGATGAGGACGCGACGCTGACGTTGCTGTACGGTTGCCGGAGCAAAGCGGACGCGGTATTTCAGGACGAGTTCCGTGAAATCGCCGCTGCCTGCGATCGCTTCGAGATCGTCAACGTGCTCAGTGACGAGCCGTCCGAAGGCTGCGAAAAAGGGTTCATCACGGCGGAGTTGATACAGAAATACGCGCCTGCAGGAGAGGACTATTCCGTGTTCCTCTGCGGGCCGCAGGCTATGTACAACTTTGCCGACCGGGAACTAGAAAAGTTGGGACTCAGGCGGAAGTTCGTCCGCCACGAGCTGTTCGGCGAATACCATCATCCCGAAAAGGACGCGGCGTATCCCGGCAACGGTAAGAGTGAATACGAGCTGACCGTGCGCATCTGCGGCGAGGAGAAAAAAATCCGCTGCACGGCGGATGAAACGCTTCTGGTCGCCATGGAGCGCCATGGAATCGCCGCGCCTTCTCACTGCCGCAGCGGCGTTTGCGGCTGGTGCCATTCGCGCCTCGTCAGCGGGAATATATACGTTCCGTCCACGATCGACGGACGGCGCATGGCGGATGTGGACTTCGGCTACATCCATCCCTGCGGAACGTTCCCGCTCGGAGACGTCGTTCTCGAAGTGCCGCCGTTTCGCGCGTAACAATACACGGGAGAAGGCTTAAGATTTCGCACGAAGCAAACGCTGGTGGGCGCAGTTGAATCACTGCGCCCGCCGGCGTTTTCCGGCCCGCAAAACGGGCATGGCATCGCTTTCCAGGCAATGAACACAATTACCAAGATTACCTAGACAGAGTATAGGGGAAATGTTATATGGAAATTGCGGGTGCGTTCTGTTCTTTCTTTGCTCTCAATAAAAAAACAGTATGAAACAAAAGAATCCGGGAAGCAGGATGTTCCGCGAGGTCGTTGGAACGGAAAGAGAAGAATTCTGCGATAAGCCACGGGATTACTTCAATCAAAAGTGGTTCAAAAGCATTTTAGCTTGAGCATAGACGAAAAGAAACATTTACTCATACGTTCTTGCAGAATACTGTATTTCATTGGTAAACAAATGAACAATGTCCGGGTCAAATTGAGCACCGGCGCATTGCAGGATTTCCTTTAAAGCTTTCTTTTCATCAAGCGCGCTTCGGTAAGTCCTGCTCGTCGTCATTGCATCATAAGCATCTGCAAATCCAACAATTCGTGCTTCCAACGAAATCTGTTCGCCTTTTAACCCGCGCGGATATCCCATTCCGTCCCAGCGCTCATGATGCTCCAAAACACATGTCGCGATATCCGAGAATTCGCTGACGGTGTTTAAGATACGGTAACCGATTTCAGGATGTCGCTTGATTTCCTCCCACTCTATGTCAGTCAACCGCCCTGGTTTATTGAGAATCGACTCATCGATACCGATTTTTCCAATATCATGCATCATACCGGCGGTCTTCAGATTATGAATGGTTTCTTCGCCAAACCCCATTTTGGTAGCGATTTGCTCTGCAATCTCACCTACGCGTTTGGAATGCATCATTTCACGGGGGTTTTTTTCGAAGAGCGCATTCAGTATAAGATTGATCGTTTGGTTTCGCATACTCATGCTTTCACTGAGCTTATGACGATACAGGTGATCTTCCGCGTTTTTGAAAATTTCCTGCATGTTGTCGGTTTCGTTTTCTTTCACTTCATACCCGAATGAGACGGAGAGGTCGATTGCGCCGAGTTTTTCGTGCATCAGTCTTTCCTTGATTCGTTGCACGAGCTGCTCGGCGCCTGCGGTATCTGTCTTAGGCAGGATGATGACAAACTCATCCCCGCCGAGCCGCGCTAAAATGTCGTCCGCTCGGCAAGTGGACTGCATGACAGCGGCCACTTTTTTCAAAAGTTCATCCCCGGCTACGTGCCCGAATGAATCATTGATCAATTTCAACCCGTTGACGTCACCCATGACGATGGCAAGCGGCAGGTTTCGCTTTGTATCCAGCCGTCTAAGCTCCTCCTCGTAGAAGCGACGATTATACAGCCCGGTGAGCTGATCGTGATAGCTGAGAAATTCGATCTTCTTCTCTTCACGCCGCTTATCCGAAAAATCGCGAAATACAAGTACACTGCCAACCACTGCGCCGTTGTCCTCGATGATTGGCGCGACCGTATATTCCACAGAGCGCTCTATGCCAGATTTTGATATGAGCAGAATATGCAGTCCCCGCTCGAAAACATTCGCGGATTCAATGGCGTCCTTTATAATATTCCTGCTCGCTCTGCGAGAGAACTCATCGATGATTGTAAATACGGTTTCGAGAGGCCGATTCTTCGCATCCTCCGGTGTCCATCCTGTGAGTAACTCCGCAGCTTTGTTTAAAAAGATAATCCGGCTTTCATTGTCGCAAGAGATCACCCCGTCGCCAACGGAGATCAGGGTGATTTCGTACATGCGTTTTTCTTTTTCGAGCGCTGCCTCCAGCAGTTTTCGCTCGGTAATATCCCGAATATTACACTGTATCACCTTTCGGTTGCCAACGAGATATACGTTGCTGACGAACTCGACGTGCACTTTTCGCCCGTCGACTGTTTCCAGCGGCAGATTCTCGTATCGAATGTACTCCTTGCTTTGCAGTTCCAAAAAATTCTCACGATTGGCGAGAATGTCCTTGAAAACGCCTAGATCCCATATGCATTTTTCGAGGAACTCCTCTTCACTATAGCCAAGCAGATTGATCAAAAAAGGATTCACGCTAGTGATTTTACCGCTGTCCGCATCTAGAATGAGGATGCCGTCCTTCGCTGCTTCAAAAAGCCTGCGGTAATTTGCTTCGGATACCACAAGTGCTTCATCTGCGCGGGTGCGCTTGGAGATATCGCGAATGGTAAAATAAATATGAGGTTCGTCTCCATAACGTATCGTTGCAGCAGAAATCAAACTAGCAACGCAACTGCCGTCTTTGCTGCGAATTTGGACTTCAACGTTGCCAATTGAACCGGTGTTTCGGATCTCTTCAGCAAAAGCCTGATGCCCATATTCGTCGGGGAAAAGAAATAGCTCCGCCGTGCTGCTGCCAATCAGTTCGTCGCGTGTACAACTGGAAAGCGCGAGAAAACTATCATTGACATCGACAATGCACCAGTCGCTCTGGCGAATCACGATGACCGCATCGATATTGGAATTGAACAGTTGACGCATATTCTGTGCCTCATCGTTCAACAACAGCTCGGCTTTCTTTTGCGCAGTTCGGTCATACAGGAAGAGACTCATTGTCTGTTGCTCATCGCAGAAGGCGATTACGTTAAACCAACGCTGTTGACGCGCAAAATAGAGATCAAATTCGACGTTTCCAAATTGGAGCGCAGCCTGAATCAGCATCGGTAGCCGATCGTCCTGCGGCCCGGCAAGTAAGCGGAAAATCTCTGTCAAATTCCTGCCGACGATCGCCGTCCGCCGAAACGGTAAGAATTCTTCAAAAGAAGGGCTTGCTTGTGTAAACAAAAAGTCGTAAACGGTGCCGAATTTGTCCGGCACCGCAGATAACCGGGCAAAACCCGTTGGAAGAGCGGAAGTTGTTTTTAATTTCTTAATCGCATTCATTTTGATGATCATCCATATTCTGCGCTGCCAAAGGTAACTCGCTGTATCAGCGGGACATACGATCGCAAGGCTTGTAGAATCGCTCAATTTGCGAATTTTTTTCGCACCAGCAAGGCGGCGTTGACTCGCGGTTCGGACGCCTTCGACTTGTGTATTAGGCAAACGGTAAATTTAACGGAAACAGATAAAACCGGTGTTATACCGATGGGTTTCGACCCCCAAACCGCTTGCAGTCAATACCGGTTCCCAAGCCTGTTTTCACACGATTTCTTGAGTGAAAACGAGCGGAATATTTCTATTGATCATGGATTGATAGTGTTATTGTTAGTTTCATCATAACCCATACGAAAGAATTTTGCTAGCAAAAAGTGAATGATAATAATATAAATAATACGAGTGATAAGACATATTATTTTATATTTTAAAATAAGCGCAGATATTGAATACTACCAATACGTTTATAGTAGCGCATTGTCATATTTCAGTGTTTCAAGCGAACGAAGAAAAAAGAGCGTATAATATAAGCAAGCATCTGTTAACATTTAATTATTGTTTGAGGTGTAATATAAATAAAAATATAAATAAGATAACGGAGAAGGTAAGCAGGAAAGTATCGCGGAGTAAAACACCGGGCTTAGGAAGCCAGGGGCGCGCACGCCAGGCGGCGTAGTAGCCCGACCGATGCTCCTTTAAGGCAGATAGTACCGTGACGCGCCGGCAGCCGTTCCGAAAAGGAACGCCGGATTGGAAGGAGCTCTGGAACAAGTGAATACCATAAGTATAGGCATCTTATTTTCGATAGGTGCTTTTTTGATTTCTATCATTCTTCTCATCCTCTACCTGAGGGAACGTGGCGCAAAAAACCGAGTGGTGGCACATTCGATAGAGGACCCGCATATCTACACACGGCAGGCGACTATCGCACATATGGCGTCGAAAAAGCATTACTCGCTCGACTGGCCGCTCCCGCGGCTGAAAAGTAATTTCAAACTCATCCAGGCGGCATGTGCAGATTTAAACGACGATTTATCGAACAGAATCGAAGTTCCCCCGTCTGCGGAGTGGTTACTGGATAACTTTTATATTGTAGAATCGCAATATCGCGTACTGCTTTTGGAGCTGCGGAGAAAAGACTATCTGCGTTTACCCGTGCTTCAATCCGGACCTTATAAGGGATATGCGCGTGTGTTTGCTATGGCGATAGAGCTGATCGCGGGAACAAACGGTATGCTCGACGATACAGCGCTCTCCGCCTATTTTTCGGCCTATCAGGCGAAGAATATTCTACTAGAGCGGGAAGTGCGTGCGCTGCCGATTGTGCTACGTCTTGTTAGCCTTGAAGATATCCGCTGTCTTTGCGAGGATATCATCGCAGAGGCAAAGAGCCGTGAAAGAGCAGATAAGGTTTACAGCGAATTTTTAGAAGATACATCCGAAAGTCTGACGAAATTTCAGGCGGCGATTGGATTTCTCGAAAAAACAAGCACCAGCGTTGACTTGACTTTTACAGAGCATCTCTGCTATCGACTGCGCAGGTCTGAACAAAACCCTACCATTGCGATTCAGTTGCTCAATACGGTACTTTCCAAACTCGGTACATCGATCGATGAAGTGACGCAGTTGGAACACAGCGCGCAGTCACTTGCGACAATCGCAATGGAGAACAGCATCAAGCGATTGCATTATTTTTCCTCGCTGGACTGGGCGGCGATGCTGCCCGCTGCGAGCCGGATTGAACAGGTTCTCCGTGCGGATGGCGACGGAGTGTATCCGTTGATGGACTTGGAAACACGGGATTCCTATAAGCGGCAAATTTCGTACTTGGCCGCGCAATGCCATTGCTCCGAAATTCACGCAGCGCGCGAAGCGATGAAACTCGCCGCAGAAGTAGATGAGTCGAGTGCGGATGCCGAACGGATCGGCCATGTAGGATACTATCTTGTGGACGCAGGCGTGCGACAGCTCCGGAACCGATTATCCGGCAAACGAATCGCGAACAGAGAGAACGGTCAAAAAAACAGGAGATGGGTACTCTATCTTGCCTCCATTGCGCTGTTAACGGGGCTGATCGTATCGGCGGGCGCGATGTATGGCGCACAATCTGCAACGCAACTGAACACAATGTATGGAATCCTTTGCGGCCTTGCGCTGCTGCTGCCCGCGTCGGAGATCGCGATGTATCTAGTCAACAGGGGAATCAGCCATATCATCAAACCGGTGCTTCTACCGAAGCTGGAGCTCAAAGACGGAATACCGGAAGCTCTGAGCACGATGGTGATTATTCCTACGCTCCTGCCAAATGTGGCGCGGGTTTCGGAAGTGCTGCAGTCCATGGAGGAGCACTATCTGCGAAACCGAGAAAAAAACCTGTATTTCGCGATTATCGGTGCATTTGGGGATGCAGATACACAGAGCCTTCCCGGCGACGATGCGGTGCTTTCCGCGGCGTTGGCGGGGGTTGTATCGCTCAACGAAACCTATGCCGGCGGCGGGGAGATATTCTACTTTTTCCACCGGAAACGACAATATAATCAGAGCAACCAGATCTGGATCGGTTGGGAGCGAAAACGCGGGGCGATCATGGAGTTCAACGAACTCCTGCAGGGCGCATCCGATACGAGCTTTATCTGCGCTTCTTCCGGTACGCCGCCGTTTGGAAAAATTCGCTATGTCATGACCTTGGACAGCGAAACGATACTGCCAATCGGCATGGCAAAGCGGTTGATCGGGACGATGGCACATCCTTTAAACCGCCCGTACATCGATGAAACACGATGTGTTGTGACCCGCGGATATGGACTCATACAGCCGCATATTGAAATTGAGAGTGCGGGGAGCACGCTGTTTTCCCGCATCTTTACCAATCAAGAGGGAATTGACCCGTATTCCGGTGCGCTTTCGGACGTCTATCAGGATCTGTTTGGCGAAGGAATCTTTACGGGTAAGGGCATTTACGACCTGAACGCATTTCAGACGGTGTTGAAGGGGACAATTCCAGAAAATAAAGTGTTGAGCCACGATTTGCTGGAAGGGTCTTATCTGCGGACAGGACTTGCCACGGACTTGACGATGGTGGATGGATACCCCGCACAGTACCACTCATATGCTGCGCGGCAGCGTAGATGGATTCGCGGCGATTGGCAGCTGATTTCGTATTTAATGCCGCACCTGAGGGACGGCGAGACGGGTACGATCAAAAATCCGCTTTCCGCGATATCGAAATGGAAGATCTATGATAATCTCCGGCGCAGCTTGATCGCGCCCGCGTTGATGTTGCTGTCGCTGCTCGCAGTTTTTATTTTTCCGGGGAATCCCGCGGTCTGGCTTGGCTTTATGCTATTTACCATCCTTTTGCCGTTTATTGGAACGATTTTGAGCAGTTTTCTTTCCATCTTCAGCAGAACTTCGCGGACAAGGCGCTATGTGCCGATACTCGATTCGCTGAAATCCGCGCTGTTACAGGGACTGCTGGATATATCATTCTTGCCATATACGGCATGGTTGAGTGTCAGCGCGATCGTATTGACGTTGACGAGGCTCTGGATTACGAAAAAGAATCTGCTGGAGTGGGTCACTTCCGCAGACTCGGAAGCAAGAAGCATCACAACAATTGGCGGATACTTTATCTGGATGCAATCCGCACTCTGGCAGGCAGCCGCAATACTGATCACGGCGGCGATTCGGCTGCGCAGCGGATGGGGTCTGTTTTTGCTGCCAATCGCTTTGCTCTGGCTTTTTTCTCCAGTCATTGCTTATGCGATCGGGAAAGACAAAAAGAAGACGGATGAAGTAAGCCAAGCAGAACGCGCAGATTTGCGGAAGATTGCCAGAAAGACTTGGCGATATTTTGAAGAATTCGCCGGAAAAGAGACGCACGATCTTGCGCCGGATAACTATCAGGCTGAACCTTATCGGGGCGTTGCCATGCGCACGTCGCCAACAAACATCGGCTTTGGGTTGCTTGCGACGTTGACTGCGCGGGACTTTGGTTTTATCGGAACAATCGAAATGTTTGAGCGGGTGGAGCGCGCGATTACAACGATTGAGCGCCTGCCGAAATGGAATGGGCATTTATATAACTGGTATAGTACCGATACTCTCAAACCGCTGCATCCTGCCTATATTTCCACCGTCGACAGCGGAAACCTGACAGGCTATCTCATGACGCTGACACAGGGGTTGCAGGAATATCTAGAACGTCCACTGCTGGATATCGATATTTTCGAAGGGCTGATCACGACGCTCTCCTGTGCGGACGCGCCGGAAGCAATGGATTGCCTCCGGATCTTGCGAGAAGCGAAAGCGCATGTTATGCAAGCGAGCCTCGGGACAAAGAACGGCTTGCGTATTTTTGAAGAAACGCTTGTACGTCTACAGGAAAAACTGAACTGCGTGGGCGTGGAAGACGACGTTTGGTTGGCAAAGACAAAACAACAGGTAAAGTCCGAGCTTCAAGTGCTGCGAAGCTATTGTTCAGCCGCGCTGTTGTCCGATGGCGCTTCGGCTATGGCAGGCGCGCCTGACGTGCCCGCTGCATTGCAGGATTTGCTGAACAGGGATTGTGCCTTCATCGATTTACCCGCCCGGCTGGACGCCGCGTACGCACTCACAACACACCTGCTCAACACGGTAAGGGAACAGACGATGCTACCGGAAGAGGGGATGCTGCTTTGGCTGAACAGCATTCAAGTCGCATTATCGGAATCGGTGGAGCGTTCACAACAAGCAGTACAGCGATATACGGAATTGATCAACCGAATCCGCTCGCTCATCGCTGCTGTGCGGTTTTTGCCGCTCTATAGTGAAAAGAAGAAGCTTTTCTCCATCGGTTATCATCTTGAAGATGGTAAGCTGACGGATTCCTATTATGATTTACTTGCATCCGAGGCACGCCTTGCGAGTTACATTGCGATATCGAGCGGCGAAATCCCTGCCGCGCACTGGTTTTCGATGGGGCGTGCGCTGACCGACGTTGGCAGATACAAAGGCCTTGTTTCCTGGACTGGAACGATGTTTGAATATCTCATGCCACTGCTGATCATGAAAAGCTATCGTAATACTCTGCTGGATGAAACCTACTCGTTTGCCGTTAAAAGCCAGATCCGGTTCGGAAAAACACGGAATATGCCGTGGGGCATATCAGAGTCTGCCTACAACTCGCTGGATAAACGAAACGATTACCAATATAAAGCAAATGGCGTGCCGTGGTTGGGGCTCAAACGCGGGCTGAGTGAGGATTCCGTTACGGCGCCGTATGCGACGTTTCTTGCTCTGCTTGTTTCGCCCGAAGAGACAATGAAAAACATCACGCGCCTCAAAAGCGAGCGCATTGAAGGACCTTATGGTTTTTATGAAGCGGCTGACTATACGAAAGAACGACTTTATTTTGAACCAAAGCGTGCGGTAATCAAAAGCTTTATGGCGCACCATCAGGGCATGAGCCTACTCGCCATCGACGATTATTTGTACCAAAACCGCATGCAGGAACGTTTTTTTGAAAACCCGGACATTCGAGCATACCATCATCTGCTGCAGGAGAAAGTTCCAGCTAATATTCTCCTAACCAAAACGGTCAAAGAAAAGGTTGCACCGCTGACGTTCCGGTTTTTCAAGCAGGAACTGCCAGTCCGCATGAGCGGATATCCGGACGCGGAACTGCCGCGCGTGCATGTTCTATCGAACGGCAACTACTCTGTGCTACTGACGGATTCCGGCACAGGATACAGCAAAAACAAGATCACTTCTATGACGCGCTGGCGCGAGGACAGCACCCTCGATCCTTACGGAACGTTTTTCTACCTGCGTGATTTGGAGAGCGGCGCCGTCTGGTCGGCCACATATGCGCCGATTCGTCAGAGACCGGAAGCTTACGAGGTGGAGTTTTCGGATGATAAGGCGGTCTACCGCCGTACCGATGCGGAAATCGATACGCGGACCGAAGTGTTTGTCCCGATCGACGACAGCGCGGAGATTCGCAGGATCACGCTGAAAAACAACGGAGATGAAGCGAAAACAATCGAAATCACGAGCTACTGTGAGGTAGTGCTAGCGCCTCATGCGGCGGATTTGGCGCATATGGCGTTTAGCAATCTTTTTATTGAAACGGACTTTCATAAGCCGAGCGGTATGGTGACCGTGAAGCGCCGCCCCCGCTCGGAGCAGGAAAAAGAGCGTTGGCTTGGCGAATTTCTCGTGCAAAGCGCGGATCACGTGGAAGAGGTGGAATTTGAGACAGACCGTATGCAGTTTTTGGGGCGTTGTAACAGCGCAGCGTATCCGCGTGCACTGCACCAAAACCAGCCGCTCTCCGGAACGGTCGGCGCGGTGCTCGACCCCATCATCAGCTTGCGAACAAGGGTGACGGTTCAACCGGGACGTACGGCTTCGGTCAGCTTTGTGACAATCTCTGCGGAGAACAAAGAAACACTGTTTGTGACTGCAAAAAAATACGCTTCACCGCGGGATATCGAGTTGAGCGCACTACGTGCATATGAACGTAGCCGGATTGAAACGAAGTACCACGGCTTCAAAGCTTCCGAGATTGTGCTTTATTTCGACATGCTTTCACGTATTCTTTTCTTAAGCCCGAAGCGTCGATCATACAGCGATCAAATTGCGCGAAACCACCGTGGACAATCCTCGCTCTGGCGGTACAGTATCTCAGGCGATTTGCCGATATTTCTGGTGGAGCTCAGCGCGGAAACGCATGTCCCGTTGCTGCACGAGGCGATCAAGGCATACGAATATTGGGGCGTCATGGATGTCAGCGTCGATTTCGTCGTTGTGGTCGATGAGGAGCACTCCTACCTCTCGCCGCTACGCGACCTCGTAACGGGAATTGTCGAATCGCATCGGCGTTATACGGAGGATCTCTGCACGGATGATGTGGTGCTGCTGAACCGGAAAGACTTGTCAGACGAGGATATGTCCCTGCTGATCTCCGCCGCGCGCATTTACCTGCAAGGCGGTAACGGAAGCATGGAAGCGCAGCTGGCGATACCAAGAGAACATCAACAGCCCGCCAGAATGAGATTTACCAAGGATGCGGTCGTTGATCCCCCGGCAATCATGCAGGAACCAAAACTCCTGTATGACAACGGAATCGGCGGATTTCGACCTGACGGAAGGGAGTATTGCCTGCATCTGGAGCGCGAGAACACGCCCGCGCCGTGGATCAACGTCATAACAAACCCGAACTTTGGTTTCATCGTTTCCGAATCCGGATCGGGCTATACATGGTGTGAAAACAGTCACGAGTTCCGCCTGACACCATGGTCGAACGACGCCGTCTCCGATCCGCCCGGCGAGACGATCTATATTTGCGACAGGGAAACAGGGCAGGTCTTTACACCAACTGCACTGCCGGTTCGCGATCATAACGCATATCACGTCCGGCACGGATTTGGCTACTCCGTGTTCGAACATGCCTGTCTTGGCATTGTCCAAGTGCTGACACAATTCGTCCCCGCCGAAGATACGGTAAAGATCAGCCAACTGGATCTGAAGAATGCTACCGGGCAGGCAAGGTGCCTCAGCGTGACGCATTATTTACGCCCCGTGCTGGGAGTAAGCGACCAGGCGACGGCCATGCATATCGAATCGTCCCTCACAGAATCCGGCGTACTCTTGATGAAGAACCCGTATAACGAGGATTTCCCAGGCAGAGTCTGTTATCTGGATTGTTCGGAAAAAGAACGCACGGTAACGGGAGACCGAAAAGAGTTCTTTGGAAGCGGCGGACCGGATGCTCCCGAATGCCTTGTTCGCGAGCGGCTCTCCGGCACGCTGGGGATCGGTCTCGATCCTTGCGGGGCCATGCGAATCGATCTGGAGCTTCAACCAGGCGAAGAGAAAACGCTGGTATTTCTGCTCGGCGTCGCGAAAGACGCGAATGAAGCACGGCAAGTCAGCGACCGATATCTTGACGCGCAAAAGGCGCGCCTTGCGCTGCAAACGGTTATCTCCGGATGGGAAGAAACGCTGGGCCGTGTGCGCGTAGAAACGCCGGATGCGGCCATGAATCTGCTGCAAAACGGGTGGCTGCTCTATCAGGTGATGGCATCCCGCCTCTGGGCGCGCACGGGGTTTTATCAGTCCGGCGGCGCGTTTGGATTTCGGGACCAGTTGCAGGATGTGCTCGCCATTGCGGCAACCAAACCGGAACTGGCGCGAAAGCAAATCTTACTGCATGCAAGGCATCAGTTTGCCGAGGGGGATGTGCAACACTGGTGGCATGAACCGATGGGGAACGGCGTGCGCACGCGGTTTTCTGATGATTTTCTCTGGCTGCCTTATGTGACCGCGGCGTATATCCGCATCAGCGGGGATCGCGCGATTCTACAGGAGCAGATATCGTTTCTGGAGAGTACGCCGCTTGGCGAGCTGGAACGCGAGCGGTATGAGGTGCCTGCGAAGTCGAAAGAGCAAGCGACGCTGTATGAGCACTGTCAGCGTGCTATCCGCCGGGGACTGCAATTTGGCGCGCACGGGCTTCCGCTGATTGGTGGCGGGGACTGGAATGACGGCATGAACGCCGTCGGAGAAAAAGGTCAGGGCGAAAGCGTTTGGCTCGGCTGGTTTTTATCCAAGGTACTGGAGGAGTTCTCGCCGATCTGTAGGGAGCAAGGCGACGAGGATACAGCGCGGTTGCTGCTGGACACTCGGAAAGCGTTGCTTTTGAATATAGAAGAGCATGCCTGGGATGGCGGCTGGTACCGTCGTGCGTATTTTGACGACGGCTCGGCGTTGGGCTCCATTCACAATCAGGACTGCAAGATAGACTCCATCGCCCAATCGTGGTCGTTGCTCTCCGGCGGAGGGGATACCGAACGCGCGAAGAAAGCGATGCATGCGCTGGAGGATTATCTGGTGAGCCGCGAGGACGGTCTTATTAAACTGCTCACACCGCCGTTTGATCAAGGATTGAGCGAGCCGGGGTATATCAAGGGGTATGTTCCGGGTGTTCGCGAAAACGGAGGACAATATACCCACGCCGCTGCATGGGCGATCATCGCCTTTGCCAAGCTTGGCGAGGGCGACAAAGCGCTTGCGCTCTACGATCTGATCAACCCGATTCATCACACAAGTACCTATCGCGGCTATGCAAAATATAAGGCGGAGCCATATACCCTCGCAGCGGATGTATACGCCGTTTGGCCGCATACGGGCCGCGGCGGGTGGTCCTGGTATACTGGCGCGGCGGGATGGCTGTATCATGCGGGGCTGGAGTCCATTCTCGGCATTCAAAAAGAAGGGGACTCGCTTGTAATCGAGCCGTGCATACCGGCGTATTGGCAGGAGTATTTTGTCCAATACCGCTATCAGAATACCATATATCATATCTCCGTCCGGAATCCAGACCACGTGCAAACCGGTATAGTTCGCATCACGCTAGATGGCGTTGAAGTGCAAGGCATTGTGTTACTGATGGACGATTCGAATGAGCATCAGATTGAAGTACTGATGGGGTAATGAACCGCAAAAAATGACGGAGGCAATCAAGAGCCTCCGTTTTTCTTATCTTTCAAACCTGTAATGTCGCCGAAAAAACACGAATCAAACTATCTTCACAACGGCAGACGGTATCATTTCAATAAATGCGGCGCTCAGCGTTATCAGTGTACCGGTATATTTCGATGATACCCTGCTGAACAACTCGTAAAAAGGTGTAATAACAAAGGAGAAACATGAAAATAGCTGTAAACAATGCCCGTTGAAACACCGGCTTGTCGAGCGATTTCCACGGTATTGGTTTTATAGTAGCCCCGACGGCATAAGAGATCATATCTTGCTTGTATTATCCGTTGCTTTTTCTCCTGGGGACAGCTTTTTTATGTGGACTACGTAATGACTCAAGCAAAGCGATCTATATCGTTTTCAACCGGTTAATCTTCGCTAAATAGTCCGCCATAGACCCCTGAAGATCGGAAGCGGGCACTAAAAAGTGCTTTCTCCGATATTCTGCGGGAGTCGCTCCGGTGGACTTGTGAAAAGAGTGCGTAAAATAGCTTTGGCTGCAAAACCCCAGATAACTGCTGATTTCGGAGTAGTCCAACTCGGTAAACGACAGAAGCCCCTTCGCCTCGTCGATGCGTTCGGCCTGCACATATTCCGAAATGGTGCGGGCCGCTTCTTTTTTAAACATGGCGGTCAACTGCTTTTGACTGATATGGAGGTGCCCGGCAATATCATCCAAAGAGAGTTTTTCATGCAGATGCTTCTGGATGTATTCGATGCATTGCACCATGCGGCCGCTGTAGCGAGATGTTTTTTTCAGTTTGGCAACTTCCCGCGTATATTCGGCTCCGGCACGGAAGCAGATTGCGTATACGTCTTTTTGATCGAAACACGCCTCGATTTCCTGCATATACGCGTCGCTCATTGCATACGCGAGCTCGTCGCTCAACCCGCCCTGTATCGCCGGTCGCGCCAAAATCGTAATGGTGATGATACCGAGGTCTTTCGCGTTTCGCAGAGGATCGGGATGAATCGTACCAGGAACACCCTGTTCGGCAAACCGCATGCCCTCGGCCAACCGCTCGATCTGACCGTTTCGAATGATCTCGCACATTTGCAGCTCGCCGATGTAGGAGTGGTGATAAACGGATGCCTCCCGGCGCATGAAAAGGATGTTATTCGTGTTGCCGATGGTCGAAAGATTTTCACTGCTGGTCAGAAACTGCTCCGGGGAAAGCAAGATGTTCCGCGTTTCGTAATACAGAAGCTGCAGAATATTGAAAAAGTCGAATAAATTCATAACCGGCATCAGCGGAAAAATCGCTTCGCAATCGGAAAGCGCGAGCTCCCGAAAAAGGAACGAACGCGGATGATAGGCGACGGGATCCATCGACCGGCTGATTCGAACCGGGCCGACAAACAGATACGCGGAGCACGTGTCGTCCAGCGGCAGGATGGAATACACGACCGAATGATCGTCCGTGCCGAAAAACGGCGTTTGTTCGGCTTGTTGCTGCAACTGCGCGAGTATGGACGGCGAAAGTCGGAACTGCACGCCACACTCGTCGAACGGGAACGCGGGCGTGATCGTACCATCCTTTGCCATGATGGACATAGGAACCTGCGTAATTCTGTTCAACAGCCGGAAACGATACGCATCTGCTTCGACGGATGTATCCATACGACACCTCGAATGTTTCGATAGTGCATATTACCACGCTATATATCGCTTTACAAGAATGCGGAATCAATTTGCTGTTTGGGGAACATTGCGATATAAACCGCCGAAAAACGATATACACGGCATGGAGCGTCCGCTAAAATTCGAGCTGTAGTAATTATTACGAATCGAATCTTCATTGTGCGCACGCAACTCTGTTTAAGCCAAGGTCATTCTTGCATATCTAAATTGAAGGGGAAACGGGATCATGGAACATAAAAAATGGTATCAGCTGACCGATTCCAAAAACACGACCACGTGGATTGCCATGGTGCTGATTGCGCTGGTTGCGACGATGGGATCGACCATGGAAAACACATGGTATAACACCTATGTTTACAACAATGTAACGCCAAACACGCAGGCGGTTGCCTGGATGGTGTCCGTCAGCGCTGTGACCGCCGCGTTGGGCGCGATTGTATTCGGCGCCATCAGCGACAGAAGCCATAGCAGGTGGGGGCGGAGAAAGCCGTTTATTCTGTTTGGCCTACTCACCGCCGGAGTTCTTACCATCGTGTTTTCGTTTGCGGACAAAATTCAATCCACGGCAATCGCCGTGCCATACATCGTTGTGGTTGACAGCTTGATGATGTTTGGATTCGGAGCGGCATATGACGGCGCATTCGGAGGATACGTCACGGACATCACAAATACTGGCAACAGAGCGCGCGTACAGAGCATCATTTCAATCGTTGTCGGCGTTGCGACCGTACTGACCAGCGCGCTTGCAGGGGTCATCATCGACCGATTCGGCTATCCGGTTTTCTTTATCTGTATTGGATGTCTGATGATCATTGCCGGTATTCTGGGCGGCTTCATGCTGCAGGACGAACCCGTAGCCTGCGGCGAGGCGGCGGTGCATGAAAAGACCCTGTTGGGAGAAATTCTCGATAATTTCCGGTGGAGCAATATCACGAAAAACAGAGACCTGTTCCTGCTGTTCTTGGCTGTGGTTATCTGGGGGTGTGGTTGGTATGCGGTGATCGTCTATTTGACGATTTACATCATGCAATATCTTGGCTTTACGACGGCGCAAGCGGGGCTTGCCGGAGCGGTGCCGATGGTGATCGGTATGCTGGTTGCACTGCCAATCGGTGCGCTGAGTGACAAACTGGGCAGAAAGAACATTTCAATTGCACTGCTGATTCTGATGGCCTTTGGCGCGATTATCTTCTCGTTTGTGAAACCCGGCGTTAGCCTGCCCGTCCTGATGGTCTTTTTGACAATCCTGATGCTGCCGCTGACCGGATTTGGTGTATGCGGCAACGCCTGGGCGAAGGACATGTTCCCCAAAGGAAAGACAGCGCAGTTTGCGGGCCTTTCTCTGGTGTTCATCGTAACGGTGCCCATGATCATTGGTTCGAATATCGGTTCCTTTGTGATATCGCGTTTCGGAACACCCGCCATCATCGACGGGCGGGCGGGGGTTGCGCCGACACCGCTTCTGTTCTGGGTGGCGGCCGCGGCGACGGTGCTGTGCATTATCCCCATGCTGTTCATCCGTCAGGATCACAAAAAAGCCGATAAAAGCGAGATTAAAAGTCACTAAAGGAGGAACACATGCAAGAACAAAAATTAAACGCCGGATGGCGGGTATTACAGGACGTGAAAGATTGCGGCGAACAGGCGGGCATCTATAAAACTGGTTGGAATCCAATAAATTCTCCCGGACAGGTGATTTCCGAGTGGGAGGCGATCGACCGCCTGACACATCTTCAGCTGCTTTTCGCCAAACAGCCGTATTTCGGACGCGAATTGCGGAGTTTCAACACTTCGCCATGGTGGTATAAAAACGAATTCCGCGTGCCGGACGAGATCGGTGACAAAGACGCCGCGCTGCGCTTTGAAGGCGTCGATTACTACTGCAAAGTATGGTTGAACGGTCAGTTTCTTGGCGAACACGAAGGGTATTTTGCGCCCTTCGAATTTGAAGTCGGACAAATCCTGCAGCGGGACGCGGTCAACACGCTGATCGTGAAGGTATGGTCTCCGTGGGATCAGGAGATCACGGACTTCAAGGTCGACGACATGCCGTTTCACATGACCGTTCACGAGATGATGAAAGGGACTTACGAGCATTCGGACGGTTTTATCCAAAGGGATGTGAACCCGGTTGGAATTTGGGGAGATGTTTTGCTTCAATTCTATAATAATGTGCGAATGAGCGATGTGCCACTGATCCGTGCGGAGCTTGCGGCGAATCGAAGCGAAGCTCGCATCAACGTATCGGTACCGGTTTCAGCACAGGCCGATGGGAGTAAGGTCTTCCTCCGGTGCAGCGTATTCGACGGATGCACCGGCGCAAAAGCAGACGATGCGGTGGGCGAATACACGCTGCATGCGGGGCAATCGGAGCTGGGATGTGCTGTTTCGATTGAACAGCCAATGATCTGGAACACCTGGGACAGAGGAGAGCCGAACCTTTATACCGTGAAAATCGGCATATGGGACGGAGAAAACTGTCTGCAGGAGCAGACCGGCCGAGTCGGGATTCGGACAACCGGGATCGTGCGCACGCCTGAAGAAACGACGCTTCTTCTCAACGAAAGAAAGCTCTATCTGCGAGGGACTGCTTATTTTCCCGACGTGTATGTTTCTAGAATGACGCGGGAGCAGTACCGCCGCGACCTGACAGAGATGATCCGCGTCGGGTGCAACGCCGTGCGTGTACACGTCCACGTTGCAAAACCGGAGTTTTACGAGCTTTGCGATGAACTGGGTATTGCCGTGGTACAGGACTCAGACTTGAACTGGGTGTGCCCGCCGACAGAGGCGTTTACCGATCGCGCGGTGAAGATATTCGGCGATATGGTGACGAAACTTCGAAATCACCCGTCGATTCTCTGCTGGATCTGCATGAACGAGCCTGATATCTGGATGCTCGGCATTCAGATGGGGATGATGAAAAAGGTGGAGCCCATGCCGGTGTCCATGATGAACGAACGGCCGGGTCCTCAGCTGGTCGCCGCACTCAAAAAGCTGGACCCGACCCGACCGTACATCAAGGGCTCCATTCAGAGCTTTGATCCGGAAAGCGGCGATCTGCACAACTACTTTGGTTCGTTGATCGGCGAACAAACGCGGTATACGGACATCTATGGCATGCCGGAAAAGCTGAACACCGAATTCGGGTTCGATGCGCCCGCCGGGGTGGAGAGCCTTCGTAAGGTGCCGGAGATCTACGATCGGTTGCAGACGCTGATCGGGACCGGAAAACTGGAAGAATTGCAGTATTACCAATACCGACTGCTAAAATATTTCATCGAGCACTACCGGATCATGAAATACCGGCCCAACTCCGGGTATTTCCAGTTCCTCTTTACCGATATCTGCCCGCAGAGCTTTTACGGCGTATTCGATTGGTGGGGTGTGCCGAAACCGGGTCTGAAAGCGATGGAGGAGAGCAACGGCCCTTTGGGCGTGTTCATGGAGTATAAGGACACCCCCGTGGCCATCTGGGTGGTCAACGACCTGCTGGAGACGTTCAGCGGATGCACCGTGGAGTGGACGGTGACGAGCGCCGAAGGGAAACCGCTGCACAGCGGTCGCAAAGAGCTGGATCTCTCGGAGGATTGCGCCGTTCGGCTGTGCGACTTTGCGTTTGAGGTGGGTGCGTCCGAATCCTACAGAGTTTGCTTTGAGCTGAAAGACAAGAACGGAAAGCGGATTGCGCAAAACGTCTACGAGGACGCGTTTCATCACCCGGCACATCCCAAAGGACATCCCGGCGATATGAGCCACGAGCTGGGCATGCGGGTGTTCGGAACATAAGAAACACATAGAGGCTAAGAAACAGTATCGCGCAGGGGGTTGCACGGAAACGAAGTATGGTTTTTGTGCAACCTTCCGCGCAGCATCGGAAAGCAAAGGTGAATACAAAATGTATCAAAGCACTGATGTGACAAACGCGACCGGGCTAGTTTACAAATCTGAGGAAGGCCGCCGGCTTGTTTTGGAGCAATACGATAAACTGCTTTCGGCGACTGATTTTGCACATGTGGAGCGATACGTCAATACTGTATACGGTGAGACTTATGTATTGGAATCCGGGCAGAAAGGCCTGCCGCCGCTCTTCTTGTTCCATGGAACGGCAGTCAATAGCGCTTCGTGGTTTGCCGACATCAAAGAGTTGACGCGACATTTTCGCGTATTCGCGGTGGATTTGATCGGCGAAGCGGGTCATAGCGCACAAACGCGGCCGTCTATGAAAACCAACGACTATGCGAACTGGGTCAAGGGAGTCTTTGAAGGCCTTGGCATCGAGAAAGCCTCCGTCATGGGCAATTCTCTCGGCGGCTGGGTGTGTCTGAAATTCGCGTCCGTATATCCGGAAAAGGTAGACAAGATGGCGCTTCTTGCAACCGCCGGCGTCGTTCCTGTAAGCTCGTTTTTTACCGTTCGGCTGATTCTAAACAGTTTGCGCGGTTACAAAGGCGCGGAGATGATCCGGCAGCTGGTCTTTGGGAAAGGCGATCTTCCACGGGGCCTTCAGGAAATGCTTACATATATGAACTTGATTACGAGCTATTACATACCGAATACGGAACAAATCCCCGTACTTTCGGACGCGAAAATTCGACGGCTGACTATACCGGTTTACTATCTCGCAGGAGAAAACGATCAGATATTTCACTCGACTCGCTGCGCGAAGAGGCTGAAAAAGCTGTTGCCGAATGCAACGACGTCCATCCTGAAAAACACCGGTCATATTTTATTCCACGTGCTAGATCGCGTGATTCCGTTCCTTGGTTTAAGCCTGTAAGAAAGCAAAAACAAAATGGGCACCGAAAGGCACCCATTTGCTTTTGGCTAACCCGCAAGAAGTGATACAATCGAGCGAATCGCGGGAGTAGGTGCATCAGCTTGCCTTCGATATCGGCATACCTAGTTCTACGTGCTTCAAATCTAACACGATCGGCTCCTCCGCGCATTGGATTTTCTAAGTATCGTCAACCATCCTTTTTTAAACCTACTACTATTTTTTGGACTAGTTTTATGAAATCAGGACAGCTCAGACGGCCGCAACGTCCGATTTCCGGGCGAGTTCAGCCGGTGTGAGGTGTGTTAGTGCGATGTGCGGAAGTTTTACCCCGCCAGCGCACTGTTTTGTCTTTGGCATCTTCTAGCGACATAAACCAGTTCATGCATAGGCAATCGTCCCGAAAGATGTGATTGAAAGATATTGGCGCAAGATAATCTTGAGGATTGCCTCTACATCGTGAAATACGACACGGTGGCTCAACTATCCCATAATGTCATGTAAATCATATTAGAAAAGAGATGCGTGTCAATGCATCTCATAATACTCAGAATTATTCCGTTTTCAGCGCGCTGAGACGGTACTCCTGTGGCGTTTTTCCCGTATGCGTCTTAAAGATGTGGCAGAAATGGCTGGCTGAGTCATAACCCAGGCGGGATGCGATCTCGCGCACCGGAAAGTTGGTGGCGCGCAGAAAACTCTGCGCGTAGTCCATCTTGGCGCGCGCGAGATACTCCACGACGGTGCAGCCCATCGCATCGCGAAAGCGGCGGATCAGCACCGGCGCGCTGCAGGGGCATAGTGCGTATACCTCCGATGCGCGCATGGTCAAATGCTCCGGCGAGCGGAGCGTACGCAGTAGATCGGTAAACCAGTCATCCGCGCCGGAGGGATGCGGCCTGCGCCGGTAGAGGAGAGCAAATGCTTCAGCGAGCATCTCAAGAATCAGGCGGGAAGCATCGTCATGGTGCTTGCCGCAGAGGTTGATTTGCTCGGCGCGGTCGAGAAAAAACGCTGTTTCCGAGTCGCTGAGCACCGCCCAGAGCGGCGCGCCGGAGGAGACCGCCTCAAAGGGAATATTCAAAGCCATACAGATCTGCTCCAGCCGCTGCGGCAGAACGAGCAGATTCATGTGCGTGCAACTCTCCCCGCGCGCAGCGACAAACTGGTGTACATCCGTCGGACGGATCATATGGAGTGTGTTTCGCTTGAGCGCAGTATCAACACCGTTGAGATAGTGTGTCGCCCGCCCGCCTGTAATCAAAAAAACCTCGTAATAGTTATGGTAATGCAGCGAAGTCGAGCGGTCATGCCACCAGTGAAACGATACCTCTTGACTGCTTAATCGCGTGTTTGCGTGATAATCGACCATATGGATAGAGACAGGCTCCGCGTCGCTCTGCGGCGTAGCGGGGACTTGCGTGTTTGTAAAATCGTTATGGTTGCAATTCTCATCCATACACGAATCATACTATTACGGTCAACTCTTCGTCAATGGAAAATCAAAATTTAAAATAATCGCTATTCTCTTTCAAAAAATCGCAATAAGGGTGGGTTTACATACGCACTGCGGGGTGATACAGTCGAACTACGGATAGAACGGACAATTTGTATCTTACTAAATTAGGAGGAGCGCATATGGAGACCCGAAAAGCAAGCCAGTTTCGTTATGCTGCCGGCATGTTTGGAACCAGTATCCCGATCAACATGTTCAAAACCTACGCCGCCGCGTTTTACGTGATTCAGCATGGCGTTACCACGGAAAAGTTTGCACTGATCCTGCTGCTGTATACCTTTCTGGATGCGATTGATAACCCGATCTACGGGTTTTTATCGGACCGAACCCGCTCAAAGTGGGGGCGCAGGCGGCCTTGGCTTGTGATCGGTACGCCGCTTCTCGTGCTTTCGTTTATCGCGTTTTATAACCCGCCCGCACTCCTTTCCGGCGATAGCGTGTTTGTCTACGTGCTGTTGATGTACATGCTCACGGGCACGCTTGATTCGTTGATCAATGCAAACTATGGCGCGCTCTTTCCGGAGATGTTCCGAACGGACGCGGAGCGCGCAAAGACCAACGCCATGCGTCAGGCGTTTCAGCTTATGGCGATGGGAGTCAGCATTGCGCTGACCCCCATCGTAACCGAGAAGCTGGGGTACGGCATGACCTCGGTCATCTACGGTGCGCTCGCCGCCGTCGTCATTCTCTACATGGCGTTTGGTAGCCGCGAGACCATGTCTGAAGAGGTCGCCGAAAAACCCAAGCTCTGGCCGACGATCAAGGCGCTCTTGTCCAACCCGAAATTCTGGATTTTCGGCGTGACCAACGCGCTTTACAGCGCCTCCATGGCGCTTGTGATGCAGGCGGTTTCCTTCTATACGAAGTATACGCTGGAGCTCTCCGGCATGGCGTCCACGATCATGCTTGCGGCTGTGCTGGTTCTCGCGATGGGCGGAGTAGCCGTCTGGTCGCTATTGGTTAAAAAGTTTACGGTCATGCCTGTCTGGCGCGCGGCGCTGATCTTCCTCGCGTTGGCGTTCATTCCGCTCTATTTCATGCAAAACCTCATCGGTGCGATCATCGCGAGTTGCTTTGTCGGCCTCGGCTTTGCGGGCGCAATAACGACGATGGATCTAATCGGCGCGCGCATCATGGATGAGGACACGAAGAAATACAACCTCCGGCGCGAGGGTACCTATTCAAGTGCAATGGGCTTTATGAACCGACTCAGCGGGGTGTTTACGAGTCTTGCGTTTCTGCTCGTCGGCAGTATTTATGGTTTTCAGAGCGGAGACAACCCCGGCCCCATGCCGGGCGAGGCGGCGAAATTCCTGATGGCGATCTTTCCGTTTGTAACGATGGTGCTCAGCGCGATTGTGGCCCGGTTCCTGCGTTTTCCGGAGGACAAGCCAACTGCTGAACAGTTAACTGAAAAGTCTGTGCCAACCGTCGGCGGAAAAACATGAACGCGCGATACCTCATCATCAACGCGGACGACTTTGGCTTAACGAGCGTGGGCGACGCGGCGATTTTACAGTTGTTTGAGCAGCGGCGCATCACCTCCTCGACCGTTCTAGCACCCGCGCTTCGTGCCAAAGAGGCTTGTCTTGCGGCAAAAGAACGCGCGCTTCCCGTCGGCGTGCACTGGACACTCCATGCGGAGTGGGAGATGGAACGATGGCTGCCCTGTGCGGGAGCCGAGGATGTTTCCTCACTCTGCGTGGACGGCGCGTTGATTCCAGATGCACGGCAAATGGCAAAGCAAGCCAGAAGCGGGGATGTCACCCGCGAGCTTGCGGCGCAGATCGCCTTTCTGCGCGAAAACGGGATTGCGCCCGATCACGCGGATAGTCACGGCGGAACACTCTATGGCATCAACGGTCGTCTGTTTTTTCTGAATGCGTTTCGCCTCTGCCGGGAGCAGGGGCTTCCGTTTCGCTTTCCGCGCAGCACGGCGTTTCTGCGCAGGCAGATGGGGCACGAACCGAACCTGTTGCTGCGCACGGCGCACCGCGCCATCGTCTCCGCGGCGGATCGCGCTGGCGTTCGGCTCATCGACGACTTTATCACAAACCCGCTGCCAGTCGCGCAAATTGATGGGTTTTCCGCGTTGGCGAGGTATTATGCGCGCGAGCTTGCCGCCGCAGGCGCGGGAATCACGGAGCTGTTTTTGCATCCGTCTTTGCCGGATGGGGCGCTGCTTCTTCGCACGAAGGAGTGGCAAAAGCGCGTCTGGGAATATGAATTTCTCATGAGCGATGCGTTTTTATCTTGCATTGATCACGAGGGGTTTCACCTTTGCTCATGGGCGGACGCGCCGTTTCAACAACGCCGATAACTGAGCGCGGTTCGAATATTGTTTGAAAAGAAGTACGTTTCATTTGATGAAAAAGGAAGTAATTTTTTATGAGGCAAGTCCTCCATATATCCAAAGGTGAAGAGCGGTCTTATCCGCGCCTCGCGTTTGACGTGCCCGCCGGAGCGGAGCGAATCAATATTCATGTGACCTATCCGGAGAGCGAGTTGCGCTGCGCCGACGGGTTCACCTTGGCGGCGAATCACTGCGTGATCGACCTTGCGCTGGAGTCGCCAAGCGGACGCCTCTTTGGTGCGGCGGGATCGGATCGAAATCATGTGTTCGTTTCGCCGCTCGGCAGCAGTGCGGGATTTCTCGCCGAGGAGTTGCCCGCGGGAACCTGGCGCATCATCGCGGGGGCATATCATGTGCCGGACAACGGGGTAGACGTTGTATACGACATTGAGATCACGCAAAAAAGCCGCAGACGCTTTTACGGGGACACACACTCGCACACAATTGCCTCGGACGGCGCGTTCTCGCTCGAAACCCTCGCCGATCTTGCGCAGCAGAGCGGGCTTGATTACCTCTTCATCACCGACCATAACAACGTCTCCGCCCCGACGCCGCGTGACGGCATCACGCTTCTGCCGGGCGTGGAGTGGACGCATTATCAGGGGCACGCCGGATTTCTTGGCGCAAGCGTGCCTTTGCCGGGGCGTTATGACACGAGAAGCGAACGGGAGACGGCGCAGTTGTTGCAGGCAGCGCGCGAAAGCTGCGCGCTGGTCGTGCTCAATCATCCGTTCTGTCCGCTCGTGCCTTGGCTTTGGAGCCTCGACGCGCCGCATGACGCGCTGGAGGTCTGGAACGGGGTCATGAGCGAGCGAAACGATCGCGCGATTGCGTATTGGCACGGCGAGCTTGTCAAGGGGCGGCGCATTGTTGCGCTAGGTGGCAGCGATTATCACCGTCCGGGGCTCTTTGGCAGCATCGCGACTCCCTGCACGATAGCGTATGCGCCTTCGCGGAGCCATGCGGATATCCTCTCCGCGCTCCGGCAAGGCGATTGCATCATCAGCTATCAGCCGGACGGACCGTTTGCTGACGTGGTTTGCCAGCGCGGAGGTGAGCAGGTTTCTTTCGGCGGCATCGCACAGGCCGGAGCGGAGGTAACGTTTGTTTTCTCCAATCTGCGCGGCGGCGACGAGATCAGAATCCTGACCGACCTCGGCGTCGAGACGATTACCTGCCCGGCTGGCACGCGGGATGCGTCATTCACACGACGGTTTGACCGCTGTAAATTCGTCCGTGCGGAAGTCATGCGCGTCTACGCGCCGGGTCTGCCGCCGATGAAGGCGATGCTGACAAACCCGGTCTATTTTGAATAATCGAGGATTCAATTAAAAGCGATACTGACAAACCCGATCAACTATTCCTTATTCGGAGGTTTCATGAACAACGCTGATGTGCGACGGGTAATCGTCGTATCCAAAACCCATCTCGACATCGGGTATACCGACTATGCCGAACAAGTCCTCCAGCGGTATGTGGATGTCTTCATTCCCGCTGCTGTGAGGCTCGGCTTTGCCGTCAACACAACCGCGCAGAAGCGGTTTGTATGGACGACGGGATCCTATCTTGTGAAATATTACCTTGAACACGCGAGCAAACCCGACCGTGAGCGGTTTGAACAGGCCCTGCGCCTGGGCTACGTTTGCTATCACGCGCTGCCGCTGACGACGCACACAGAGCTCATGAGCGAAGAGCTTTTCTCCTACGGCCTCTCCATCGCAAAACGACTGGACGAAACCTACCATCGCGTGACTATCGCCGCAAAGATGACGGATGTACCAGGACATACCATCGCGATTGTGCCGGCGCTTGCGCATGCAGGGATTTCGTATCTGCACATTGGCGTCAACGGCAGTTCGCGCGTGCCGCAAGTGCCTGCTCTGTTTTGCTGGCGATACGGCGGCGAGGAGATCGTCGTGAGTTATGCGGGCGCATACGGTGACACAACCGTTTTGGAGAGCGGCGTTGCGCTGGAGTTTCAGCACGCAATGGACAATGCGGGCCCGCCAAAGCGGGAGGAGATCGATACTTTTTTTGCGTCGCTTGCGATCAAGTATCCAAACGCAACCATCGAAGCGGGCACGCTGGACGACTTTGCGCGGGAGTTGCCCGCGGTTTGGAACACGCTGCCTGTCGTCACGGAGGAGATCGGCGATACATGGATTCACGGGGTCGCCTCCGATCCGCTCAAAACCGCGCGCGCAAAGCGTCTGCTTACCCTTTGCGACAAGTGGCTTGCCGAGGGGTCTCTTCTGCGCGGCTCAAACAAGTATGAGGTTGCGATGGAGCAATTGCTGCTCGTTTGCGAGCACACGTGGGGAATGGACACAAAGAAGCATCTGTTCGATTTCACCAACTGGACTAAAGCGGACTTCAACCGCGCAAGAGAGGTGGACAAGACCGACTACTCGTTTTTTGGCGAGAGAAACCGCCATATTTTCGAGGCGTTGCGCGAGGAGCTGCGCGAATATCGCGGGGAGAACGAAACCTCGTCCTATTCGCAGTTCACGCGTTCGCATAACGAGCAGCGCGCTTATCTCGACCGCGCGATCGGCGCGCTCTCAAGCGAACATCGCGCGGAGGCGCAGGAGCGGCTGCGCGTAACGTTTCCCGAGAGCTGCGGCGAACAAAAGCACTTTGATACGCATATCGAGATCAACGGCTGGACGGTGATGATCGATGCGCGAGGCGTGCTGACGCATGTGAAGCACGAGAGGCTCGGCATTGACCGCGATGTGGTCATAGGACAGTTTTTATACGAAACGTTTGACGGGAAAGATACGGATGACTGCTTTTTTGCTTACGGACGCGATGTAAAGCACAACTTCGCCTGGGGAGCCTGCGATTTTAACAAGCCCGGACTGCGATATGAAACCGGCGTACAGCGCGGGGCTTGGTGTGCCACGGCGGATTCGCTCTGGCAGCATGAAGATGCGTTGACCGTGTTTTTGCATGGCGCGCCGGACGCTTGCGAGCAGTACGGCTGTCCGCGTGAACTCGCGGTCTCGTTTCAATTCTCTGAAGAAGAGATACTCTTAACGTTGTGCTGGCGAAAAAAAGATGCCATCCGTAGTCCGGAGGCGCTTTGGCTTGGGTTCAATCTGAATACCGATAGCCCGAATCTCTGGCGCATGACGAAGCTTGGCCGGGAAATTTCGCCGTTTTCGGTCGTCTCGGGTGGCAACCGAAAGTTACACTGTGTCGAGCGGCTCTCGAATGACTGCGCACGGGAGTCGCTCGCGATTGAGCCCGTGGACGCACCGCTGGTCAGCATTGGCGGCCGGGCTCTTTACGACGTGTCTGATGAAGTTGGAGATCTGAGAAATGGATTCTGGTTCCTGCTGTACAATAATCGCTGGGGAACAAACTTTCCGCAGTGGTTTGAAGACGATCTTTCAGTTTCGTTTCGCATCCTCCTTCGTGAGCGTGTCCCGGCGGTGCGCTGAAACGGCGTATTGTTTGTTTCTCCTCGCTTCATCCTGCGCTGCGACATTCGGTTACACAAAAGATAACAGCCGCTATGCGGCAATTGCGGCAGTTTCGTTAGCCGGAGTCAACGAGAAAAACGTAAAAGGTCGACAAATGTAGCGTTACTATAAAAACGGACAAGTAAAAGCCTACGGTATAATATTCCGTAGGTTTTTTACGTGAAAGGAGAAAGAAGGAATGAGCATGATAGCAATGATATGTGTTTCGTTACATAGTTGCCGCGATGTTGAACAAACGACCTCCAGGTTATGATTGCATACTTATGCGATTATTGATTACTAATATGTAATGGTAATCGAGGATAATCGCCAATAATTGCGGATAATTGTAAATGTATTTACAACGTTTATTAATAATTATAAGCCATGATTGAAGGCGATAAACATCAAATCAACATCAGGCAGGAAGTTTCATTTTTTACATTTCTTATCGGGCAAGTAATCTGGGTTGGGTTCAACAAATGGATGTGGATGAGCCACAACCGGGTGACACAGTCGCATAAATCAATCGAATGAACACGCATAACGACAAGTGGATGTTTGTCTATTCACATTTATGCAAGTAGCTTTCAAGCAAGCGCTCCAAACGGAACACCTCGCGTCGTTCTGCCTTTGAAACGGAGTGAAATCCACCACAACGTAGCCACTTTGAAAACGGCCTAAACGGGAGCAGTTGATGATCCTATCAAACATGTATCAGTTTTTTGCGTATTGATAAAGCATGCTGAAATCATTCGGATTACTTCGAAGTGCTTCAAATGAAATCATACCGTCTTTCAGTACCAAAATACGATCACACATTCCAACTAGCTCGTCAAAACTGGAACTGATTAATATGATGGAGCTTTTTTTTCTGATCAGGTCATTCATTAAGTTATAAATGTCAACTTTTGATGCGATATCAACGCCACGAGTTGGTTCGTCTAAAATAAAAACTCTTGCATAAGATAAGAACCATCTCAAAAGTAGTAATTTCTGGTGTGTTCCACCGGAGAGCCCTAATAAGTTGTTATGATTTGATACTAAGCCAATGTTCAGCTTTTTCATGTATTTCTTGTACAATGCTGTTTCATACTTGCCTTTGAGAAAGAAAGATCTTGTGAAAACCTTGTCCAAAACAAATGAATTCTGTATGGTACTCAGATTTAGAAACAAGCCGTCCCTACGGCGGTCCTCAGCCACATAAGCAAGACCAAGTTTGATTGCATCTGCGGGTGAACTGATTTCGGCTCTTAAGCGATCGATATAAAAATCGCCCGATATGATCGGATGAAGACCGAAAAGTGCCTGCGCCAGTTGTGAACGCCCGGAACCAACAAGGCCGGCAATCCCCAGGATCTCTCCCTGAGAAACGCTGAAGCTTATTTTTTTAAGCAGGCCCTCTGTTGATAAGTCTTCTACACAGAAGACTTCTTTCCCAATCGGTATGCTTAGCTTAGGGTACTTATCTGGATAATACTGTCCCCAAACCAATTTCTCGATCTCTTCAGGCGTTGAGTCTTGAAGGAGCATACTGGTAACGAGCTTCCCGTCGCGTATGATTGCAACCCGATCGACATATTCGGATATATCCTCGAAATTCTGAGTTACATATATGATCGAGCCACCCTGTTTTTTAAAATCGTCAAGAAATCGAAAAATAGATTGACTTTCATGTTTGCCGATGCTTGCAAGAGGCTCATCGAGTATGAGTAATTTTGCGTTTTTTTGAGAAACAAGGCGCGCAATTTCTACCATCCGTCTCTGTGCTAGATCGAGATTTGCGGCTTTTTGTGTACTTTCTAATGGGAATCCCAGTTCATCGAGAGACTTTTGCACCGTAGCATTCGCAACTTTCATATTGCGAAATCTGAACAAATGGATCGGCTTACTATGAACTAGAATGTTCTCAGCAATATTTAAATGGTCAAAAATCAGAGGTTCCTGTTGCAGGGCAACGATTCCACATGAGGCAGAAACCGCCGGAGAGTTTAAGTTCACAATATGATCGTTAAAATATATTGTTCCCGAATATTTTTTAAAAATACCAGACAGGATTTTGACGAGAGAAGATTTGCCGGCGCCATTTTCGCCGAGTAACACACAAAACTCGCCTTTGAATAGTTTAAAATTGATATCTTGTAGAATTGGTACACCGTTTATTGATTTGGATACAGAGTTGAGTTGAAGAATTGGCTCGATCATTCATCATTCCTCGCTTCTTCTATAAACATCAAATGTACAGAAGAACTGGATGCCATTCTTGAAAAAATACTCTTTGTATTTTTCAGGCGTCTGTTCGCTGGAAATAATCGTGTTGAATGTTTCAATTGGACCTAGTGGAGCAAATGAAATCTGATCAAAACTTGAATCATCGCAAACAGCGATTACTTTTTTTGACACAGACATAACGTCGTTTCCAATATATGCCTTGTCGATATCATCAACTGTATATCCTCTTTGAATCGACACACCGTCCACATTTATAAACGCAATATTGTAATATAGATTTTTAATCGATTGTTCGGTAAAGCGGCCATACAATTGAAAATTGTGTGGATTCAAATCACCGCCGGGGAAGATCACCTTCACTTCCGGTAAGTAGATGGCAATATCCATGGCGACCAACAGGTCGGTAGTGACGGCTGATATTCTTGATTTGCCCTTGAGTGCGCGCGCGATATAACGACTAATGGTACCTGCGCCTAAGAAAATGACGTCGCCATCATTAATAAAGCATTTGGCAATTTCACCTATTGTTTGATGCTGGTCTGCTTTCGGGTCGTTCTCGTTAAACACATTTCTGGCCTTTGCGATAGATTGTTCTTCATTAATGACCGCGCCACCATGCGTACGAGTTAAGAAGTTCTCGTTTTCAAGCTTTTCTAAATCACGCCGCATAGTGACCTCGGTCACATGCAGCATTTGACTCAGAGTCGTTATATCGAGTTGCTTCTCTTCAATCAATATTTCTTTTATCTTGTTTAAGCGTTCAGCAGGAAACATTTTCTACACCACTCTAGTCAATTTTCTAATAACACTAGAATAGCGCATTGTTCATAATAAATCAAGAAAGAAGAAAAAAGATCATCAAACAAACATCGATCTGATCGATTTTTGTCTCGTTTTAAAAATTGATATTAAAAATGGTTAACACTTAATGGCGTTATGTTTAAAATAGTTGTTGACAGGAGCAAAATCACGTGATAAATTTAAAAAAAAGAAAAAAATAAAAAAAAATAATAAACACAAAACAAATAAAAGATCAGATCACGAACGAACAGGCTAGTCTTCTACAACTTATTTTTGATTTTCAAGGGTATATCAATTCGTAAATGAGGTGCTAAGCGTGGAGAATGAGAATATTTCACTAGAAGTAAATAACATAGTAAAAAGCTATTTCGGTTCGATGGCCCTAAATAATGTCAGCCTCAAATTGGAGAGCGGCAGAGTTCATGCCATCGTTGGAGAAAACGGTGCGGGGAAATCAACGCTCGTCAATATTATTGCGGGTGTGTGCCAGGCCGATTCCGGTAGCATTTCTATGTTCGGAGAAGATATTCAATGCAGGACTCCGCTCGAGGCAAAAGAGCACGGGATAGAATATGTTCACCAGGAACTCAGTGTTTTTAGTCACTTGACTGTGGCAGAGAACATATTCATTGGCAAATTGCCGCAGAAATTCGGTTTTATCAGACGCAAGAAGATGAACAGGGAAGCAGAAAGAATCGTTGCTCCTTTAAACGAAAAAATCAGAGGAGCCACATGCCTTGGACATCTGAGCGCTGCCGATCAGCAAGTTGTTGAAATTGCAAAAGCGTTGGCTGCCGATTGTAAAGTGGTCATTTTTGATGAACCTACTTCAAGTTTGATGGAAGACGAAGTAGAAGGTCTGTTTCAGCTAATCGAAGAAATCAAGCTCAGAGGAATCAGCGTCATATATATCAGCCACCGCATGTCCGAAATCTTCAGAATCTGTGATCAGGTATCCGTCTTAAGGGACGGCGAGATGCTGGGGACATACGATGTCGATCAGATGAACGAAGAGACGATCATCAAGATGATGATCGGAAAAGACGTGAACACGTTTTATGCTGACAAGAATAAAGACTTCACCGATGAGATTTTCGAAGTACGTGATTTTTCAAACGAGAAAGAGTTTATCGACATTAGCTTTTCCTTAAGGAAAGGTGAAATCCTGGGGTTAACCGGTATGATTGGCTCCGGACGAACAGAACTGGCACGCGCAATCTGCGGCATTGATAAAGCAAAGAAAGGGCGAGTTTATATCAATGGTCACGAGGCTAGGACGAAGAATTATCAGGACGCGATAAAAAGCGGTTTTTGCTATATGACGGAGGATAGAAAAAACGACGGATTGTTTTTAGAGATGAACATTGTGGATAATTTAATCGTCGCACATCGAAAAGAGCTGACAAAAGGCGGATTTTTGCAAAGTGCCGAGGCAGTGAAGTTAGCAAACGCCTATCAGGAAAAACTAAACATAAAGTTTTCAAATACGAAGCAAAACGTGATCTACCTGAGCGGCGGGAATCAGCAGAAAATCATGATAGCCAAGTGGCTGCTACTAAAACCGCTTGTCATCATTATGGATGAACCGACACGAGGTGTCGATGTCGGAGCAAAAGCGGAAATATATAAAACACTCAAAGCTTTATCCAAAGAAGGCGTTGGCGTCATCGTGATCTCCTCAGATTTACCAGAGATTATCGGGTTATGTACGAGGGTGATCGTGATGAAAGAAGGCCGCAAGATAACCGAGTTGCAGGATGACGAAATTAACGAAGAGCAAATCATTAAATTTGCTTCGTACAACCAAGAAACCAATTGAGAAGAGGCGGTAAACATGGGAAATAGCAAGATCATCAGAAGCTTCATTACGAAAATCAAAGACTTCAAAGAGCTTAGTGTTCTTCTGGTACTGGTTTTAGTTAGCGTCTTGTTGTCAATCACGACAGATAGCTTCGCGACAACGGACAACCTGGGATCTCTTGCAATAGGACTATCGTGTGATGGGATTATCGCAATCGGGATGACAACTGCAATGATCGGCGGAGGCTTTGACTTATCCGTTGGCGGAATTTTCGGACTGTCCGCTGCAATTGCGGCTCTGTTAACGGTTGCCGGGGTAAACATTTGGCTAGCGGTAATCATTGCTCTTGCCGTTTGCGTCGTGGTGGGTCTCATCAACGGATTGCTGATTAGCAAGGTCGGGGTGAATCCGTTTATTACGACACTCGGCATGATGTCCATTACCAGAGGCCTGGTTCTGGTGTTGACCGATGCCCGATCGGTAAGCATCGTGAAAATCCCGGATATTGCAAGCTTTCGAGTGCTGGGAACGGGCGACTTTCTGTCGATCCCGATCATCGTGATCGTCTTTGTTCTGATGGGTATTCTCGGAGATATCGTTGTGAAAAAGACAACGATTGCGCTGCAGCTGTTTTATGTCGGCAGCAACGAAAAAGCAGCACGGCTTTCCGGAATCAACGTGGACAGAGTCAAAACAAGCATCTATATGATTACGGCTTTCATGGCGGCGATCGCCGGCGTGCTTTCGCTATCAAGATTTGGTGTGGCAACCGCGCTGGGCGGACAGGGCGCTGAGATGAGAGTCGTCTCCGCCACTGTCATCGGCGGAGCTAGTCTCAAAGGCGGGAAAGGTTCCGTATTAGGCGCAATTTTAGGCATCGTGCTGCTAAACGTTGTGAATAACGGGCTTGTGTTACTGAGTATTTCAGTCTATTGGCAAAGCGTCATCAGCGGACTGATTCTAATCATTGCGGTGTCGATTGATACATTGAGCACGAACAGAAAAAACAGTAAATAGTTTTTTGCACAATATTTCTAGAATGTTGTGCAGAGAAAACAAAATACAGGAGGGAAAGATCGTGAAGAAAATTGCTAAAGTATTGGCAGTATTAATGGCTTTGTCCATGCTGCTGACTGCATGTACACCAAAGGTCGCAGAGCCCGCAGCCCCGGCCGCTGAACCGGCAGCAGAGGCAACGACCCAGGAAGCTGCGACCGTGGTCGCGAGCGACAAGACGGCCGGACTGATTGGAGATGAATCACAGGATTATGTTCTATGTGCCTTCTTCATTGGCCACACATTTTGGAGTGATGTCTTTACCGGCTTTGAAAACGCAGGCAAAGTGATGGGCGTTAACGTGACGATGGCGGGATCACCCGAATATGATCTGAATGCCGCGATTGCAGCTTTTGATCAAGTCGTTGCTACAAACCCCAAGGGCATCGCGCTGTCCTGCATGGATGCTGAAGCATACAATGAATCCATTCAAAAAGCGCTGGCCAAAGGCATCAAGGTTGTAACGTTTGATTCAGACGCTCCCGACAGCGGTCGATATACGTATGTCGGCGGAGAAAACTATAGCGCCGGCGCAACAGCGGCAAAGTTCATCGGCGAACAGGCTGCCGGGGCAAATATCGAAGTTGGCGTTCTGACGATGGTTGGACAGGCGAACATGGAAAGCAGAGTCCAGGGCTTTGTCGAAACACTCGAGAAGAATTACCCCAATGCCAAAGTTGTACAGGTTGTCAACAGCGGAACGGATCCGACGGAAGCAACCAACGCAGCGTCCGCACTGATGAAGAATAATCCTGAGCTTGATTACTTCTTCTGCAGCTATGCGGTCGCGAGCCAAGGCGCGGAGCAGGCAATCAGCGAAGCCAATAAGGTTGGCGACATCAAAATTGTGACGTTTGATACGGATGCGGTGACCCTGGATTCCATCAAAGCAGGAACAGTTGAAGGTACGGTCACGCAGAATCCGTGGACGATGGGGTATTGGAGCCTTGTCTACCTCACCATGCTTTCTAACGATCTGGTGAAGCCGGCTGAAAACTGGGAAGCGAATGGATTGATGGCGGTTCCGTATTCCTGCAACAGCGGTTCTATGGTGGTCACGGTCGCAAATGCGGACAATTTCTACCCGGCTAAATAACACGAGAGTAATCAAAGACAAATCGTGATGCGTTTACAGCCCGAAATCTGTTCTCTGCCTGGAAAAGCTCCTCCTTATATCATCCCAAGACGGGCAGAGAACAGCGGGCTGTAGATCGACAGCAAGCGTGCAAATCAAGAGCATTTCTGAAGTAACGATTTCTGAAGTAACGGATGAATACAATTGAAAATCGATTTCTTTGACTTGTTCGCGTACAAGGACTGTTTCTGCATCGATCATACAGAACTGTAAAGGTAAGAAAAGGTATGAAGCATTTTAATGTGATTGTAGTTGGCTGCGGGAAGATGTCTACCGCCTGGATTGATTATGCGAACAGGCACAAAGAGGATATCAGTATCGTTGGTCTGGTCGATATCGTCGAAGAGAATGCAAAAAAGACGGCTGAACAGTTCGGATTTAGCTGTCCCGTCAATACCGATCTAGGTACGGCGCTGAGCAGATCAAACGCAAATCTGGTATTTAACGTAACGGTTCCAGAGGCGCATTATGGTGTTGCAGTCAAAGCGCTCAACAGCGGGTGTGACGTTTTTGGAGAGAAACCGTTGATGCCTACATATGATGAGGCGAAGAAAGTAATCGAATTATCGGAGCAGACAGGAAGAACATACTCCGTCATGCAGAATCGAAGATACACCACTGGCGCACGATCTCTGCGAACCTTCCTGGACACGCAGAAAATCGGCGAGGTTGGATTCGTTTGCGCAGATTTCTTTTTAGCCGCGCACTTTGGCGGATTTCGAGATGTCATGGACAATCCGCTTATCCTTGACATGGCGATTCATCATTTTGATACCGCTCGATATATTACAAAGGCGGATCCTGTATCGGTATACTGCCATGAGTTTAACCCGAAAGGTTCCTGGTATAAGGGCAATGCGGCAGCGGTAGCCATATTTGAAATGTCTGACGGATCCGTTTTTGGTTACAGAGGTTCGTGGTGCTCGGAAGGGCGAAGCACCTCGTGGGAAGCGAATTGGGATTTATGGGCATCCGATGGACATGTCAATTTTAACGGCAGAGACTTACCGGCATATGAAGAAATACTTCCTTCTAAAGACGTGCAGTATGGCGGAATGTTATATATGCGGGATACCAGAAAGAAAGATGTGGAAAACACATGGACCGGGAATGTTGGGCATCATGGCTGCCTGGATGAAATGTTTGATGCGCTCAGAACGGGCAGACGCTCGGAAACCGACAGCAGAGACAACATTAAGAGTCTGGCGATGGCGCTGAAAGCCGTTGAAAGCGCGAACACGGGTAAAAAGATAGAGATTCGTTTTTAAACACAATCAACAGCCTGAAAAGGAGATGTCAACAATGGCAATCATAACAAGAGCCGGAAATCGGCTGATTCGAGAGTTTGATAGTGAAACGCTGTGGATTGAGCCGTGGGGCGCAAACAGCTTTCGCGTTAGAGCGACGAAGAACGCCCATGTGAAAGAAGAGCTTGACTGGGCGCTGTTGCCGCAAAAAGAGCAAGCGGTGCAGATGAGTATTGCTGGTCAGAGCGCGACGGTAACGAACGGGAAAATCACCGTGGTTCTGGATCAATACGGCTGGCTCACCTTCTATAATCAAAAGGGTGAGGTGCTGCTTGCGGAATGTTGGCGCGTCAAAGACGGCGGAGATAAGACCAGCGCGCTGGAACTCGGCGGCAGAGAATTCAAACCCATCATGGGCGGGGATTACCGTGTTACGCTCCGTCTGGAGTCCAGCGACGGTGAGAAGATCTACGGTTTAGGACAGCGGCAGGAGAAGCAGCTGAACCAGAAAGGGTGCGTGCTGGAGCTTGCGCAGCGAAATTCGCAGGCAAGCGTGCCGTTTGCGCTGTCCAGTCTCGGCTACGGCTTTTTGTGGAACAACCCGGCGATTGGGCGCGTTACCTTTGGCATGAACCAGACGGAATGGCGGGCGGAAGTTGCCGAGCAAATGGATTTCTGGATTACAGCGGGCGACTCTCCTGCGGAAATTGAAGAAGCATACGCAAATGCGACCGGCAAGGTTCCCATGATGCCCGATTACGCAACAGGCTTCTGGCAATGCAAGCTTCGCTATAAGACGCAGGAGCAACTGATGCAAGTAGCCAGAGAGTATAAAGAGCGGGGATTACCCATTTCGGTCATTGTTTGCGACTTCTTTCATTGGACCGAGCAGGGGGATTGGAGATTTGATCCCGAATTTTGGCCTGATCCTGACGCGATGATCAAGGAACTGAAGGAAATGGGAATCGAGCTCATGGTTTCCATTTGGCCGACAGTCGATGTCAACAGCGAAAACTTTGACGAGATGATTGAACGCGGGTATCTTGTTCGAACGGAGAGAGCCACGAGAACGAACATCAACTTCATGGGAAATGAGACCTACTTTGACGCCACCAATCCGGGCGCCAGAGAGTATGTTTGGCAGAAAGCGAAAAAGAATTACTACGATAAGGGCATCAAGATTTTCTGGCTGGATGAAGCGGAACCGGATCTGATGGGACATTACGATTATGACCATTTCCGCTATTACCTTGGCCCTGCTATGAAGGTCAGCAACATCTATCCGTTCTATTATGCCAAGACATTCTATGAAGGCATGGAACGGGAAGGGCAGAAGAATATACTCAATCTGATCCGCTGCGTTTGGGCGGGAAGCCAACGATATGGAGCATTGTTGTGGTCGGGCGATGTACACTCAACTTTTGAAAGTCTGCGCAGACAGATGTCAGCCGGCCTGAACGCGGGCATTTCGGGAATCCCTTGGTGGACGACGGACATTGGCGGCTTTACCGGCGGTGATCCGAAAGATCCAAAGTTCAAGGAACTTCTCGTTCGCTGGTTCCAGTTCGGCCTATTTTGTCCGGTTACCCGACTGCACGGGTTTAGGCTTCCATTTGACTTTGATATTACGGACGCCGCAAAAATGTTTAACAAGCCATTTGGGAGCGGATCGGATAACGAAGTCTGGAGCTACGGGGAAGAGATATACGACATCCTGAAGGGCTATTTGTTTGCGCGGGAAAGAATGCGCCCTTATGTTACGCAACAGATGGAACGAGCACATCAAAAAGGCACACCGGTCATTCGCCCGCTGTTTTATGATTACCCGGACGATCCAACCTGCTGGGAAGTGGAAGATCAATATATGTTCGGCCCAGATGTTCTGGTCGCGCCGGTATTATCGGAAGGGATGAAAAAGCGATCTGTCTATCTGCCAAAGGGGCGGAGTTGGACATATGCATATACACAGGAGGTCTATGAAGGCGGCAGCGTTGTTGAGTGCGAAACTCCGCTGCATATCATTCCCGTGTTTACCGCAGCAGAGAAGAACATGAGAATCTTTGAGTAACACAGTTAAGGGCTGAAGGAATCGAATAGAGATGATAACCCCGCATGATGGATCGTCATAATGCGGGGTTATGTTTGCTGAGTGCGATGTACGCCAATTATCTCGTCAAAACTGAGCGAAGAAGAGATACTCGGACGGTATTGCAAGTCAATCGGAAACTGTTGCCGGTATGAACCTGTGAAACGCAGCGACGAAGATGAGAACCGTACAGCAATCATCAAGTTGGTTACCAATTACGGTCGCGTCGGGTATCGGATGGTTACCTATATGCTGCGGAACGAAGGAATTCTGATCAACCATATCCGTGTAGAACGAATCTGGCGTCAAGAAGACCTAAAACTGCCGAAAAAGCTGATAAAGAAGCGCAGGCCCGGGTTGACAGATGGCAGTTGCATCCGTCTGAGAGTAGAGCATAAGAATCATGTATGGAGTCATGATTTTGTTGAAGACCGAACCAGCGACGGTCGATAGACTCGGTTTCTGAACGTCCTGAAAGAACATACACACGAATGCCTTGCCGGCTATGTAGATAAATCAATCAAAGGCGAACAAGTCTGCGATGCGCTGGAAAAAATCAGGCAGCCCGCGGGCTGCCTCAGCGGATCAAGGTCGACAACGGACCTGAGTTTATCTTACGAACGCTGGCGAAGGGACTACAACGAGTTCCGTCCACACAGCGCGCTAACATACCTGACACCGGCTGAATTTGCGCGAAAACCGGGTCTTGAGGCCGTTTATACATCGATTTTTCTCGTTTCAAGTGGACTACTATTTGCGGGACACCTCAAATCCGAATTTACGAACATTGCTCCTGAACCATATATAGGGTGCAGATCATTGCGCGTTTCTTCGATACTCTCTCGCGTAACTCGGAGGTGGGTGCAAATTCCCTTGCCGTTTAAGATGAGCGGTATCTTTGACTGATTTTCGCATCAACAATTAAACTCCAAAAAACGAAAAAGCCCAGAATGTCTAGATTTTTTGCGTAGAAAAAGTACCCACGAATCGTATCACATCGTGAGCACTTAGCTGGCTAAGCTCTGCTGGACTCAATACCCGCCGACACTTCTGTCTGCGCACATGTGCGTTTTGTGTTGCCGCTGAAGCGGCGGCCTAAAACGCCCGCGCTTGGCTTGCTCCACTTCGTTACATCCCGCACTGCGGGCGCTCGTCTCCGCAACAGAATCATCCGCGATGCATCTTGAAAAGTAATTCCGCTGGTTTCAACCTGCAAGAAAGCAAAAACAAAATGGGCTCCGAATGGCACCCATTTGTTTTTTTGGCTAAACCTTCATGAAGTGATACAATCGCGCGATTGCTTGAAAGTGGGTGCAAAAAGATGTTTTATGAAAGTGATAACAATGCGTGAAATAGATGCTCGCGTTAAAAAGTATTGGGTTCTACGTGCAAGGCCGGATGTGCGCGATATGCGCTCGGGGATTGCCCAGCGTGTTTTTTAAAAACGCGGCTGAACTGCGAGAAGCTGAAAAACCCGCAGCTCAGAGCAATGTCCAATATTTGCCGGTTTGTGTTTTCCAGCAACTTTTGCGCCATGCGGACCCGAGTGATTTGAATATAGTCCGTCATTGAGAATCCGGTTATTTTTTTGAATTGATGTGAAAGATAATATTCGCTGAGAAAGAACTTCTTTGCTAGTCCGGTGAGCGACAGTGGCTCCTGATAATTGGTGTGGATATATGCCGTGATATCGTAAATTTTGGAGGTAATGGAATCGAGCCCCGATCTTTTTTTATAGATGTTGCGGGATTGATGAAGATAGATTGAAGCTAGAAAATCAATGAATTTCTGATGGATATCCAGTTCTTTCAGCGCGGATTTTTCCGTTGCGGCCGTAAAAACATCGTTTAGACGATGAAATATTTCCTGCCGCAGTGCGCTCTCAAAACGAAAGATGCATAAAGGAGTATCAAACATTTGCAGCAACAGCGTATACATCGCGCCCAACGACGCGCTTTCTAACGGTAACGCGAAGTCGATGATGATCCTTTTCTGTGCGCTTCCTTTCAAGTATTGCGTTTTGTGCAACAAAAAGGGCTTGATGAGTACGATATCCCCAAATTTAATATCGTACCAGTTACCCTCAATAATGTGGCCGGCTGAGTTATCCAGAAAAATGCAGATTTCGTAAAAATTGTGCTGGTGCTGAAACTCCATGTTGACAACGGACGACCGTTCATCGTAATCAAAGAAATAGAAGAAGCCGTCGCCGGCATCTCCCTGCTGATAGCGAAAGCCTGGTTCATATTTGACTAGATTATTCAGCAACATAGAGACTCCTTACGCAAACAACACATAAAAAGCAAAACATGCAATATTTTCTCAATATTATAGCATATATTGAGTGGTTTATGTTCTTGCGAACCCATATAATAACGATATAGACCGACGTTGCCGGCGAATGTGAGGAAGCAAAATGAACCTGAGCAGAGAATGGGAAAATCGTCTGAACATATGGATTGAACAGATTCAAAAGGACTTCTATATTCCGATTGGAGAGGTGTTTTGCTCGGGGTTTGCCACCTTTGATATGCTCACGCCGGAGGAAGCGCAAACCAGAGATTTTCAGCCGATGCCGCCTGGCACGCCATGGGGAGAAAAATGGCAGTACGGCTGGTTTCGAACCGAGATTACGCTACCAGAGTTCGCCGCGGGAAAACGAATGATCTTTTCGCCGGATATCGGCGGGGAAATGCTTATTTGGGTCAACGGAACGCTCACCGGATCCAAGGATCTTGAGCATCAGTATATAACGCTTACGCGCAACGCGTCCGGCGGAGAACACTTTGATATTCTGATTGAAAGTTATGCGGGGCATGGGGCGCGACTCGAAAACGGCGGCCCGTATTTTCCGGGCGAAACGCCGGTGCCGGAACCGCCGCGCCATCAGGTGAAGATCGGTCACGCGGCGATTGCGATCTGGAATGAACCGGCATATCAGGCTGGACTCGACGCATATACGCTGCAAAAACTGCTGCGCGTGCTGGACGGAACCTCGCTTCGTGCGCAAAAAGTGTTCGAAGGGCTCAAACAGTTCACCTATCTTGTGGATTTTGAAAGACCGTTGGAACAAAGGATCGAAGGATATTTGAAAGCGCGGGAGGTTCTGCGCCCGATTCTTGCGTGCGTCAACGGTTCCACCGCGCCGGAGTTCACCATATTCGGACAATCACATCTCGACCTTGCATGGAAATGGACATTTGACGAAACAAAACGAAAATGCGCCAGAACGCTCTCTTCTCAACTTGCGTTGATGGATGAATATCCCGAATATCGATTTATGGTCTGCCAGATTCCGATTCTGGAGACTGTTAAGAAATGCTACCCTGAATTGTATCAGAGGATTCTGGAAAAAATCGAAAACGGACAGATGATGCTTGAAGGCGGCGTCTATGTTGAAAACGACACCAATGTTCCGAATGGAGAAAGCCTGATCCGCCAGTTTTTATATGGAAAGCAATGGTATCGGGAAGAGTACGGCTACGATTCGAAAATGGCCTGGCTGCCGGACACGTTCGGATTTTCTGCTGCTCTTCCGCAGATTATGAAAGGGTGCGGCATCGACTATTTTGCGACGCAGAAACTGCTTCGAAGCCACCCGGAGACCGACCGCTTCCCATACAACATATTTCACTGGGAAGGGCTGGACGGAACGGCTGTGCTCTCGCACATGCTGATGGAAAATAACTCCGGCATCGACCCGGAACTGCTTTCTCGCAGATGGACTGAAGACCGCAATCAACAGGAGAATATCGAAACATTCATGTTCCCGTTTGGCTATGGTGACGGCGGCGGCGGACCAACAAGGGACATCTATGAACTTGCGCGCCGTGTGAACAACCTCGAAGGTGCACCAAAGACGGTTCTTCAAAACCCGATCGATTTTTTCGAACATGTGAAGTCGCGCGACCTTTCTACCGAGCGGTATGTCGGGGAACTGTATCTGCAATGGCACAGGGGAACGTATACCTCCATGGCGGCGCTCAAGCGCGGAAACCGCAAGTCGGAATCTGCGCTGCACGATTTGGAATTCTGGTCTGCCGCTGCGAACTGCTGCGAAAGATTTTCTTACCCCAAGGCGGAAATCACCGTGCTTTGGAAGCAACTGCTGTTCAACCAGTTTCACGATATTATCGCGGGTACGTCTATTGCGCGAGTTAACGAACAGGCAATCTCCGCATTCGATGAAATCCTGCGTTCAGCAGGCCGGATGGAAAAAGACGCGCATCGCGCGCTCGCCGGCGAACCGGCTGACGACAGCATGACGATTTTGAATTCGTTGTCCTGGCAAAGAGAAGAGCTGGTTACCCTTCCGGACGGGATGCATACGGCGTTTGACGCAAACGGAAACGAACTGCCCGCTCAAATGATGGATGGAACAACAATGACGTTTGTCAGCATTCCGCCGATGGGGTATACGAGTATATCTTTAAAACCCGAAACGGGGAAACAAGTTTTTGAAGATGGAAGCTTTGCTTACCGCGAAGGGGATTTAACATATCTGGAAAACGAGAAGCTGAGAATGGCATTCCTTCAGACCGGACAGATGACCGAAATTCTGGACAAAACGACCGGTAAGAATATTGCGCACGGGCTTTGCAACGATTTTAAAATGTTTCAGGATGTCAACATCGAATACGATGCCTGGGAACTCGGTACGATGTATCGCTCTCTTCCGGTAGACCTTGGCACATCCGGAGAAGTGCACATTCTTTGCGGAGAGCATGAAAAGGGCCTTCTTGCGTCCCTTGAGATTACCCGTCTGATTCATCAATCGAGCGTTCGCCAAATGGTTATGCTCCGTCGGGGCAGCTCCCGCGTGGATTTTCAGACGCAAATATCATGGAAAGAAATGCACAAGATACTGAAGGTGGAATTCCCTGTAGACATCCATGCGGATGAGGGAATATCGGAAATCCAGTTCGGTCATGTCAGGCGCCCGACGCATAGGACGCGGCAATATGACAAGGATCGATTCGAGGTGCCGCAGCAAAAATTCACCGCGTTGGCGGAGTCCGGCAGAGGCGTCGCAATTTTGAATGACTGCAAATACGGCGTAAGCCTCGACGGAAGCAGCATCAACCTGACGCTGTTGAAATCTGCTGTGATTCCGGATATGCATGCCGACCAGGGAGAGCACACGCTGACCTATTCGCTCTATGTGTATCACGGCGCGTTTGCGGATTCCGGCGTGGTACAGAATGCATATGAGCTGAATGATCCGGTCAAGACCGTCTCCGGTGGACGGGGAGCGAAAAGTTTTCTGCGAATTAAACCGTCGACAAACAACCCGGTGAACTTCTCGCATCAGAACGTAATCATCGAGTCGGTAAAACTTGCGGAGGATGATTCCGGTGACTGGATCGTCCGGCTCTATGAGTCCCAGAATACGGCGGCCTCCTGCATACTGGAAACGGAGTTTCCGATTGCGCGCGCGTTTGAGAGCGACATGATCGAGCAGGTGACGAAAGAAATCCCGCTCGGGCAAAGCGGGCTGGAACTATGGTTTCGAGCGTTCGAAATTAAAACAATCCGGCTAACGGTAAAATAACGGGAGGTAGAAGGATGAGTGCAGAGATTGCGGAGCGTTATCTGCCAAGAATCATGACGGATCGGGCAGAGCCATTCGATATCAAAGGGATTGGATACACGATATTTTCCGCGCCGGGCAGAAGCCGGTCGTTTCGAAGGGATGTTTACTTTGATCCCCGAGAAGTAGCGTTTGCGGTGGAGTATGCGGTTTATTTTGACTATGATATTCAGCATCTCTACGACTTGGAACATATTTGGATTTATATCGGTCATGATGGCTCTGTAGTGGATGCGGAGGCAAGTTTCCACGGATTCTACCTGAAAGCCATGGCGCTGGAAGGATATCAAATCGAAGACGAAACGCATCTTGTCATTTTCTGTCAGCCGGGAAAGCACGCGTTCATGCAGTCGGGAGAACTCTTCAAGATTCTGCCGGACTGGTTCCTCTGCTGCAATCTGCTCGCCGGTGTGGAAGGTCTTCTTGCGATGGACCTGTTTCAGGGACGGATTGCGACGGACGATGAAACACAGAAAGTTGTAGAAACATACATCAAGAAACATTTTTCGTTTCAGCCTACGCTCGAATTCGAATATAAACCGCTGGATAAAACAATACTTTTACCCTGGGAAACGCTTTTTGAGGCGATTCCGCTCCGCATCAAAGACATTCTCGCGACGATCAAAAATCAATAAGGAGGTCGCACATGACTCCAGAAGAAAAGAAGTATTTGAAGTTTGGTGATTACGCTTCCTACTCCCTGGCGAATTTCTGCCAGAGCATCATGTTTGGACTTGTGCAAGGGTATTTATTTATCTTTTACACATCTGTATTCATGATTCATCCGGCAATTGTCGGTACGGCGTTTCTTGTGGTCAAAATCTGGGATGGCGTTAACGACCCGATCATGGGCACGATCATAGACCGCACCAGAACCAAATGGGGCAAGATGAGGCCGTATCTGATCTTCGGCACGATCCCGTTTTCGCTGATTACCATTAGCCTGTTTATTCCCTGGAACATCAGCGACGCGTTCAAAATCGCTTATATGTTTATTACGTTTCTAACATGGGAAGCGTTTTCAACCGTTGTTGACGTGCCGATGGCGGGAATCAGCGCGGTTGTGTCGCCTAACACAAACGAGCGGACAAAGATTATTTCGGTTGGCAGAATTGCCGGTTCCGCGGGCGGCGAAATTGCGACGGCGCTGGTTGCGCTAGGCTTTTTGCTCACCAAATCCGCTGCGTCGGTCTATATCGGTACGGCTGTTGCCGCAGGCATTATTACGCCGATTTTCGTAATTTCGGGCGGGTTGAAGCTCAAGGAGCGCATTCCGCCGAGTATTGAAAAACCGCGCATTAAGGACGCGTTTGTCTATCTTTTACAGAACAAGCCGCTGCTTTTACTCATCGGCGGACATTTCCTCTCGTTTTTCAGAAATATTGTTTCCGCGAGCGTCGTCTACTTTGTCAGCTATGTTTATCTCAAACCGTCAATGCAGATTTTCTTTGCGTTGCCGGGGGCGCTCTCTTCGCTGGTCGGCATGATTCTCTCCCCGTATCTCAAGCGCAGGTTCGAGGCAAAAACGCTTTATATCGGGGCGACGCTGTTTCACTCCGCGTGGCTGGCGATCATGTTTATCGCAGGTCAGTTTACGATGAATCCCGTCGTACTTGCGACAATACTCTGCATCGCTATGACGCCGGTCGGAATTCTAAACGTGATTCCTTCGCTGATGCTGACGGACACGATCGATTATATGGAATGGAAAACCGGACAAAGGCAGGAAGGCATCTCGTTTTCCCTGATGTCTCTGCGCGGAAAGATTGCAAGCGGGTTTAAAGACTTTGTCATGTCGCTTATCCTGGTTGCAATCGGATTTTCCGCAATGGGCACCGGAGCGCTTTTACCGGGCAGAACAGATTTATTTATGCAGACGGAGACGACGCAGGCAGGAATATTCGCTATGATGACAATCATCCCTGCGCTGACCAATCTGGTAAGCATCATTCCGTTCCTGTTCTATCAGCTTTCCGGCAGCAAGCTGCAGACTATCCGCGAAGAGTTGGAAGCGCGCAGAGCCGCGCAGCCGCCAACGGAGCCGGCGTAACCTTGGCTATGTCGAAAAAACTAATCGTACTGCTGGATAGCGGTGATACGCTGATTGACGAATCCACGCAAGTGTTGGACGAGCGCGGTATTGTGAAGAGCGCGCGCTGGATCGAAGGCGCGCCTGAACTGCTGGATTATTTGCAGGAGGAGCAATACCGGGTTTGCCTGGTTGCGGACGGCGAAGCGGAATCATTTGACAATGTTTACGTCGCGGCGGACAGGCGGGATTTGTTTGAAGGCTGGGTGACATCGGAAGCAGTCGGTGTGCAAAAGCCGGCAGCGGAGATGCTTGATGCAGCATTCCGTGCGATGGGACTTTCCGATCAAGATAAACAAAGCGTCGTGATGATTGGAAACAATTTAAAAAAGGATATTGCCGGTGCAAACGCGTATGGCATACGGTCCATCTGGGTGAAATGGTCGCCGCGCTATTTCCACACGATTGAACAGCCGGACTGGCAGCCGACTTATACGGCGGAGAATCCGCACGCAGTCATCGCACTGCTACAAATGATGGAGGCCGGTTTATAAAGAGATGGATATGACAAAGCCAATCAAGGCAACTGTTTTAAAGAAACTGACCTTGCTGAAAAACCGTCTGCCAAACGATTTGTATATGGACGATACGACGTTCATGGAGAACCTAAAGTTATGCAATCTTGGATGCGATGATATTGAGCGATATAAATGCTGGGAGTGGCCGCAGGGAATCGGGCTGTTCTGCATTTGGAACATGTTCCGCAAAGGGGGGAACCCGGAACACCTTGCACTGTTGAAATCCTATTTTGACCGTCAGCTCCAAATCGGACTTCCCGCTTTGAACGTTAATACGCTGGCTCCGCTACTTACGCTTTCGTATCTCGCGGAATATACCGGAGAGGAACGTTATATCACTCCGTGCAGAGATAGCGCGGCCTGGATGCTGGAACACTTTCCCAGAACGCAGCTGGGCGGGTTTCAGCATACGACATCCGACGCTGTCAACCACGAGGAATTATGGGCGGACACAGTGTTCATGAGTGTGCTGTTTCTGGCGAATATGGGCCGCATATTGAAGAACGAAGAATACGCGCAGGAGGCGGAATATCAGTTTCTGATTCATGTTAAATACCTCATGAATAATGAATCCGGACTGTTCTATCACGGTTGGACATTTGACGGCAACCACAACTTTGCGCAGGCGCTTTGGGCGCGCGGCAACTGTTGGCTGACCATCGCGATTCCGGAGTATCTGAAAATTGCCGATTGCGATGAGGCGGTGCGGAGATTTCTGGCAGGAGCGCTGAACCGTCAGGTGGACGCGCTTATGTCCTGCCAGGATGAATCGGGCATGTGGCACACATTGCTCAAACGACCCGACATCTTATCTGGAAGCGAGCGCGACAGCCGGATTCAGCTATGGTATTCTGATGGCGACAGAAGCGGAATTGATTCCGCGGGAGCGGAAGCAACTGGCAGTTCGTGCGCTAAAACCGATACTGGATTGCATCAATGACAACGGGACGGTGAACTGCGTTTCCTATGGAACGCCGATGGGCAGAACTTCTCTCGATTTTTATAAGACGATCGCAATTTGCCCGATGCCATACGGACAGGCATTGACGATTTTATTCTTAGACGCGTTTTTACGGCAGGAGGATGCATGGAATCGCACTATGGATTGATTTTGCGAGAAACCGACCGAAGAATCAAAGAAGCGCTGTCGGAACAGAACTGCGATCAAAACAGCAGGTTTTTCGGTGCGTTTTATAATTCGGACGGGATAGCGATGGTCAAACAAACTGTCTACCGGTTGATGACGATGCTTTCCGGCTGGATAAATGAAGAGTCCGTCTACTATGCCGACGCTTTACTAGAAGAGCGGATTCTGAATGGTCTCTCGTTTGTTGAAAAAAAGCAGCATTCCGACGGACTGTTTGATTACGAAACCTGCAATTTCGATTCTCCGCCCGATACCGCGTTTATCATGAAAAAGATACTTCCAACGTTTATTTTCATGATGAAAACGGGAAAATATCCAGCACTTGCGAAACGGTTTTGAAGCCATATTAAAAAATGGGGCGGATGGGTTGATGCTCGGCGGATTTCATACGCCGAATCATCGATGGGCGATCGCCTCCGTACTGGCTGTCTGCGGAACGCTCTGGCGTGAAGATGCGTATCTGCGCGAGGCGGAACGATATCTTGCGGAAGGAATCGATATCAATGACGACGGAGAATATGCTGAGAGGTCGGCCGGCAATTATAACCGCTGTGAACAACGACAGCATGATGATGTTGTCGCAGGCGCTGCATCAACCCATATATGAAACGTACGCCGTACGCAATCTTTCGATGACGCTTTCGTATATCGAGCCTGACGGGAGCATCTTTACCGAAAACTCTACCCGTTTCGACAAGGATCTGCGCATATATCCACGTTATTACTATTGGCAATATCTGACACTCGGACACAAGTACGAGCGGGCGGATTTTCTGCAGACCGGCGCGTGCCATTATGGAGCGAGTTGTGCAGGATCATCTGCGGGCGCCGGATATTCTGATTCAGTTTATGAATCAACCGGAATTGATTCCGGTTGCCGACGCGCCGAGAGAGAGAAGATATCGCTTCCGAGCCGCTTTTTTCAGGAGACCGGCGCCGTCAGAGATAACACGTCGGACCGCTCTATTACGATTCTGGCCCATCATCCGGCGTTTTTGCATATGCAGTATCGTAACATCCGGATTGCTGTTGAACTGCTCGGAAGCTTTTTTGAGCATCGCGGGTTTGTTGGTGATGACATTTCTCAAACGGGAAACGACGAATATACGCTTTGCCAGTCCATGATTGGGTGGTATTATCTTCCGTTTGAAACCAGACCGCAAACAAGCGACTGGTGGGCGATGGACAACTGCAAGCGACCAATGCGAACCGGACCGACACTAAAATTACAGACGAAAATTGCTTTATCCGGCGAAAGACTTGCGTTATCAATCCGTGCGAACGGTGTAGAAGACGCGCCCGTTCCAGCTAGTATTTCACGTTTCCGGTGCGCAAATGCGCTCTTCAAAAGAGAACGGCGTGGAACTTTCGGGCGAGCAGGGGAAAAGTTCTCATTGGGCCGTCGTTTTATGAGCTGGGTCAGACGCAGCCTGCCGCAAATTCAGAGAATAATGATGGATTTTCCTTTAACTGCTACACACCGTTTGAAAAGCAGATAAACATTCGATTTTCCGGCGAAATGACGGTACGTAAATCTGCTTTTACTGTTGAGAATGTAAATTTTAAAAAACGAGGCGCGAAAGAATGAACTGGAATGTACGGTACGCAAACCACCCCGAAGATGCAATGAAATATACGACGCATGAATTGCGCCGGCATTTTTTGATAACGACCGTATTTGAGGCGGATGAGGCGCTGCTGACCTATTCACATGTGGATCGAATCATCGCCGGAGGAGTTATGCCGAGTTCTACAGATGTATCGCTCGGCACGGCGAAGGAGCTCGGCACAGAATTTTTCCTGGAGCGCCGTGAGATGGGGATTATCAATATTGGTGGCGCTGGCGAGGTAATTCTGGACGGAGATGTGCATCACATGCAGAACAGAGACGGGCTCTACATCGGAATGGGCGTTGAAAATGTCGCGTTTCGTTCACTACACCAGGATAACCCTGCAAAATTCTATATCAATTCCGTACCTGCGCATCAGAGCTATCCGACTGTTCATATTGAATTTGAAAAGGCAAATCCCGTGCGCTTGGGCAGTGAGGAAACGCTGAACAAACGGACAATCTATCAATACGTGCATCCCGCGGTGTGCAAAAGCTGCCAGCTTGTAATGGGCCTTACCGTGTTGCAGTCCGGCAGCGTTTGGAACACCATGCCGGTTCACACGCATGAGCGGCGCATGGAGGTATATTTTTACTTTGATATGGACGCGGATACGCGCGTGTTTCATCTGATGGGGAAACCGGAAGAAACGCGGCATATCATGATCGCCAATGAACAGGCGATCATTTCGCCTTCATGGTCCATCCATGCGGGCGTAGGCACAGCCGGGGTATACCTTTATCTGGGGAATGGCGGGCGAGAACCAGACATTTAACGACATGGACGTCGTATCAATGGCGACACTGCGATAGGAGAATGAGCAAATGAATTCGATATTCAGTTTAGAAAACAGGGTTGCAATTATCACTGGCGGCAGCGCGGGTATCGGGCGCGCTGTAGCAAAGGCGTTTGCAGAGGCAGGTGCGGATATCGCGGTTGTCTCGCGGCACGGTTCGGATACGTTAGAGCAAGAGGTCAAGACAGCAGGACGAAGATACTTGCATATAAACGCGGATCTCGGCCGGATGGATTCCATTCCACTTGTCATCGACAGCGTGTTAAATGCGTTTGACAAAATCGACATTCTGGTCAACAATGCCGGTCTGATCCGGCGGGAGGATTCCCTTGCGTTTACCGAACAGGATTGGGATGATGTTATGAACTTGAACGCGAAGTCGCTGTTCTTTCTGTCGCAGGCAGTGGCAAATGTGATGGTAAAGCAGGGTACGGGAGGGAAAATCATCAGCACAGCGTCGCTGCTTTCGTTTCAAGGCGGAATCCGCGTACCGGCATACACCGCAAGTAAAAGCGCGGTAAAAGGAATGACGATGCTGCTGGCAAACGAGTGGGCAAAATATAACATCCAGGTGAATGCGGTTGCACCGGGCTATATTGAAACCGATAACACGGCGGCTCTGCGCGCGGATGAAAAACGTTATCAGGAAATCCTCGGGCGCATTCCGGCGGGACGATGGGGAAAACCGGAAGATTTGGCCGGAACGTACGTGTTTCTCGCGAGCGTAGCTTCCGACTATGTAACCGGATTTACTATCGCGGTAGATGGCGGATGGCTGGCTCGATAAAATTGTTTTTTCTAACAGGCAAATGAACGAAGAAAACCGTAACTGCAGTTTTTTTGGATCAAATCGATGAGCAAAGAAGTAAGCGACCGAATTGCAAAGACCGGCATTGTGCCTGTTGTTGTGATAGAAAACGTAAAAGACGCTGTTCCCGCGGCAAAAGCGCTGCTCGCCGGGGGCATTGACGTCATGGAAATTACCCTTCGCACGAAAGCCGGATTTAACTCGATTCGGACAGTAACGGAACAATGCGCCGATATGCTGGTTGGCGCAGGCACAGTACTTACGCTTGAACAGGCAAGACTGTGCGTGGAAGCAGGCGCGAAATTCATCGTTTCACCCGGATTTCAGGCAGACATGGTGAAATGGTGCGTGGAAAATGACGTTTTTATCACACCCGGCTGCGTTACGCCAAGCGAAATTATGGCGGCGGTCAATTCAGGCTGCGATGTTCTGAAGTTTTTCCCAGCAAACATCTTTGGTGGATTTTCTGCACTCAAAGCGCTCGCAGGACCGTTTGGCAATGTAAAATTCATTCCGACGGGTGGCGTGAACAATGATAACATTGGTGATTATTTCCCCTTAAAGTGCGTTCATGCTGTCGGCGGAAGCTGGATTTGCACAAAGGAAGACATTTCCGTGGGGAATTTCGATCGCATCACCGAACTCAGCAGAACTACTATCCGGAAAATTGCGCTTGCGCGAGACGGCGCGTAAAGGTTGCGGAGGAAGACACGTATTGCGGACGTATAAAAGAAATCTGCATCTTTGGCTAGCGGGTTCATTCTTTTTCATATTTGAAACAGGTTAAGATAATGAAAATTCTGACATTTGGCGAAATTATGCTGCGGTTAAAGCCGCCCGTAACGGAACGGTTTTTTCAATCACCCGTGCTGGAGGCTACCTTTGGCGGCGGAGAAGCGAACGTTGCCGTCAGCCTTGCAAATTTCGGAATGGAGGCGCAGTTTGCGACCGTGTTGCCTGACAATGCGATCGGAGACGCGTGCGTAAACGAGTTGCGCCGCTATGGAGTTGACACAAGTAAAATCCTGCGCGGAAGCGGTCGAATGGGAATCTATTTTCTGGAAGCCGGGGCAAATCAGCTGCCGGGCAAGGTCGTGTACGATCGCGAAGGGTCCGCGATCGCGATCGCGAAACCGGAGATGCTCGATTGGACAAAAATATTTGAGGATGTTACTTGGTTTCATATAACCGGTATCACACCTGCTATTTCAGAATCCGGATTCATACTTGCGCGCGAAAGCATGAAAGCGGCGAAAGAGAATAGAATTACTATCTCGTGCGATTTGAATTTTCGAAGAAATCTTTGGAAGTATGGCAGAACTGCGTCGGAAGTAATGGGCGAATTAGCTAGCTATATCGATGTTGCCATCGCAAATGAAGAGGATATTCAGAAATCGCTCGGCATAGAAATTGATGTGGATGTGGAAAGCGGGAGTTTATGCAGAAACAAATATAGAATGCTTTCCGATCGGGTGCTTGAGAAATATCCGAATATGTCCTGTATCGCCATTACGCTGCGCGAGAGCTTCAGTGCGAACCGCAATGGTTGGGCGGCATGCATGAACGATCAAAAAAAGTTCTATATAAGCAGGCGTTATGAAATCGAGAATATAGTCGATCGGGTAGGTGCAGGAGATGCGTTTGCAGGTGGATTGATTTACGGCATGAATCAATATGACGATATGCAATCCACGCTGGAATTTGCCGTTGCGGCAAGTTGCTTGAAACATTCGATTTGGGGGGATTTCAACAGAGCTAACGTAGAAGATGTAAAAAGACTGTTGGCCGGTGACGGCACCGGACGCGTACAACGGTAGCTTGAATGATAGGGCGCGTATATCTGAATTTTGAGCTTCTATAATGTAGCACAAAAACGAATAGCCCAGATGACGGGCTATTTGTTTTGTTGGCTAAACCCTCATGAAGTGATACAATCGCGCGAATCAAAGAGGGTGAGTGCAAAAACAATCCGGAACCGATTCTATTGTAATTGACTTGAACCATGGAAGAAACATACTCTTTGGGTACAGGTAAAGGCCTTGACATTTAATGACTACAGATGTAGTCTAAAAAAGCAAACAATACCTTGCGCAATTTGGAGACACCCCAATTTGTTATTCACTCAAGATTCGGAACCGGCGCAGCTTTCGCGTTTTGGTTGTTTACGTATTCGTTTTTGTCAGTTGCACAACATAAGCAGAGGAATTTACAAAAACGCTTTACATGCACGCCGGATGCCAATCTTGAGCGGAATCGTTTTTAACTGGAGGGCGATACGGGAATCGTTCGTCGTCTTGAATCTGCTGAGCAAAAAAAGGGGAGGAAACGTCGCATATGAAAAACATGAGATTTTTACTGATATTGATATTGATTGTATTTGTTTTCGGCGGCTGTTCCCAGAACCAAGAGACGGGGATTGATTATGGGCAAGACCCGCCGGGACTTATACCGGAAGTATTTGCACCGGGGGTTATTTCAATTGCAGAAGACACGGAATTTGGCTGTACATTTTCTCCAGACGGAGATGAAATCTACTACACGGTACGCAAAAATAAAACGGATATGCCGGTGATTATGACGAGTCGGATGACTGAAGGAAAATGGTCGATTCCGGAGCAACTATTTGCTCAGGGAGATGATTATTTTATGGAGCCCCATATGACAGCGGATGGTCAGACTTTGTATTTTGGGTCCTCCCGTCAGATGAAGGGGGTGACGCAGGATGAAGCGGGTATTTGGCAAATGAAAAGGACGGATTCCGGTTGGAGCGACATGTCATACGTGATGACGGGAATGTACGTTTCGACCACGAACGACGGGTCAATCTATTTATCAGATATCTATAAAACATGGCAATTGGTTAAAATTCCTTTTGTAAATGGGGAATATGGCGAGAGGATTATTCTGAAAGGCGGCCCTAATCGACCTGTCCGAGGCATTCATCCCTGCATCTCTAGAGACGAAAACTTTATTATCTTTGATAGCGACCGGCCAGACGGGTATGGCGGGGAGGGAGACCTTTATGTCAGCTTCAATCTTGGCGACAATCAGTGGAGCGATGGTTTTAATCTAGGGTCAACCATTAATACGCCTGGGGTTGAATTTGCAGCATCCCTGTCCCCGGATGGCAAATACTTATTTTACATGAAGGATGACGACCTGTATTGGGTCGATATTGCCATCATTGAGCCATTTCGACCATAAGGCCCCAAGCATTAGCGCCGTTGAAAGAGAGCTACTAATTATTTGGATATGCCGAAATGTAATGGCACAAAGGAGGACTGTATGACTAAAACCAAGCAGGTCGGAACAAAGCTGAGAGTATTATGTCTTGTTGCGTCCCTTAGCATCCCTTTCATATTGACTGCCTGTTCTCCAAAAATCTCTTCTACGGGAATGGATGCTCAAACAATTGATCGGGAAACACTTCAAGCGAAACCCACAGAGACTCCGTTTGTAAGCTGGCAGCCATCTGAAATGTTGAATGGGTCGGGAGGCGGTTACATTGTGTTTGAAAATGAAGCGAATGCAGATTACAACTTTGAGCTATACATCATGAACGCAGATGGATCGGCGGTGACCAAGCTGACAGACAACCCCGGTTACGACGGAAGCCCTTGCTTTTCACCTGACTTAACAAAGATTGCTTTCACATCAGCACGAGATAACAACGTCGATATCTATATCTTCGATCTTGAGTCATATTTAAAGGGGGAACAGAAGGATCTGTTGAGATTGACTGACAATGGGAACAATTATTATCCCGCATGGTCGCCTGATGGCAAAACCATCGTCTTTAGTTCTGATCGAGATGGTGGATTCAAGCTGTATACGATGAACAGTGACGGCAGTGAACAAACTCTCTTCACAGAATGTGAGGATGTTGCCTTTTTAGCATGGTCTCCTGATGGGACGCAGGTTACATTCAGCGCTAAAAATGGCAGCAATCAGGACATCTTCACCATGGACAGAGACGGATCAAATCTTCGGCAGCTCACGGATGATCCCGGTGATGACCTGTTTCCGTGTTGGTCACCGAATGGTGAGCAAATTGTTTACAGCAGTTCGACAGACGCCACTTCCTTTGATATCAGCGTCATGGATAAAAACGGGGATAATAAAACAACCATCATCAACCACATAGGCCTCGACGAGTTGCCGAAGTGGTCGCCGGACGGCACACAGATCATGTTTCGATCCTCTGTTACGGGAAGCGACCAAATTACCCTCATGAACGCAGACGGCAGCAATATACATCCGCTAACGAATTTAAAGGGAAAGACTATGCCTTATGACTGGCAAGCAAAAAACTAGAAGGTTTTTCTGAAGTCGTAATGATATGAAAGCGTAACGATAAGAATCCGACGTCCTTTTTCGAGCATTTGTATCTTAAAAAGTCCGTACGCGCTGCACGCACTGCGTGATTGATGCAGACTCATAACAGAAGGGCATGATTCCATACCAATCTCGATATCCGTTTATATCGTCACAACTGAAAAATTGACTTAGCAAGTAAATTGATAGATGTTTATAATTTCCGGAGGTTTTATGGGCTTCGACCAACACATCACTGAAGCAGAATGGCAGATAATGAGAGCCGTCTGGGATAAAGTTCCTGCGACTTCAAAAGACTTGGTTGGCAAAATGAATTTATCGGTAGCATGGGAGCCGACCACTGTTAAAACTTTGCTAGCCCGTTTGGTTGCGAAGGGCGCTCTGCGGTTTGAAATTAAAGGTAGAACATATTTTTACTTTCCTCTTGTGACGGAAGAAGAGTGTGTACGTGCTGAAATGAAGCATGTCGTCGAAAAGGTCTATGGGGGTGTGGTGAATCGGGAGACGGAACACTTCTATTTTAAAGGGGATCGGGATTTTACGTTGATTAGCTGTCTGGCAAATGAACTTGAAGTGTGTTTTGATCGCATTTCAGAACATCTCTCATACCGTCCAGCCGATAAGATTTTAGTCTATACCCATGCAACTCAAAAACGACTCCAGTCGGCGCTTGGCGTTCTGGAAGGGCCTGCCTGGTTGAGGGGCGGGTATTTGTGGGGGATTCTACACTTAGCGCCAAAGGATTGCTTTACGGACATTGCCGTTGAAAAAGTGGCTGTCCACCTTTTAGCTCAATTGATCATCAATGAAATCAATCCGCAAGTGCCATATTGGCTTCAGCAAGGCGTGTCGGTTTACGAAGGACAGTGGCTCACTGAAGAGCGCGTAGCAAAAGCTCTATCGCAATGGGATGATCCTCGAGCACTTTATAACTACACAAACATATCCAACTGCTTCATAGCGTTTAGAGAAAACAATGCCTACGAAGTAGCCTATTCGGTGGTTTCGTTTGTCGTAAACGCATTTGGTTTTTCATTATTAAAACAGTTCATAAAAGCGCCGGGCTGCTTCGAAACGGTATTTGGGATAACTGAAGACGATTTTTGGCTGCGGTGGCGTGCATATGCAAACGATAGGTTTCCCGCGAAAGAAAACAACTGAGACAAGACGATAATAGGAGGTTCCCATGCGAAGACTTGCAGCAGTTATTCTTTATATAATTGCGACTGTATTAGCAGTTTTTCTGATAAGCAGAAGAGACGAGATCTCCCAAGGCGTTGACTCGCAAGATAGTCCTTCTCCCGCGTTCGTCTCCGCTTCCATGCAAGAATCAACGACGTCGGACTCAGCAGCTGCCATTAGTGTTACCATGCTGTGTGATAGCAAAATCTATATCGAGCCTACCAAGAAAACCTACGGGCGGTCAATCAGATACGTCAAGGATGAACCGATCGCGCGTAAGACTGAAGATATCAAGAAAAAAGCCGTGTTACCCGATCCGGGTTGTTTTCATAAAACATACTCAAAAGCGGCATTGCAGGAAGACTTTGAACAATTGCGCGATACAATCCAAACAGTTCATCCCAAACTTTACACAGACCAAGCGCGATTAAGCGAACTGCTGATAAGCCAATATGCATTGATAGAAGACGGCATGACGGAACTTGAGTTTCTGAGAATTCTAGCACCAATCATTTCCGAATTAAACTGTGGGCATACGTCCATATCCTTGTCGGAAGACTATGAGAAGCAATTGGCAACAGAGGGGAAATATTTCCCTTTACCATTGCGCTTTATTCAAAAACACGCGTATGTCGTTCAAAATGGAATGGCGAAAACGATTCCGCTGGGATCAGAACTTGTTAGCATAAATGGAGTTTTAACGGAAGATATAATCAGTACGCTTTTTGATCGTTTAACGGCAGACGGCGAAAACGAAACCCGCAAAGTGATGCTGTTGAACGGATGGTTCGAATACTTTTATCAGCTTTATATGGATGATGTTGGTAATTTTGATATTATCTATCAGGAACCGGGCGTGAACGAACCCAAAGCCTTGCACCTGGAAGGCGCAACTTACTTAGAACTCAATTCGGTGAATACCGAAACTTACATTGAACAGCCTGTGCCCTTTGCATGTGAATTTTACAAAGAGTATGCCGTTCTCTTCATGTACTCGTTTTATCCAGAAGGTCAATACTCACTCAGTGATTATATTGGTTTTATTGATGAGTTTTTCCTTCAATGCGCTGCAAACAAAACGACGAATCTAATTCTTGATCTTCGCGACAATGGCGGTGGAGATCCGCGAGTGACTAGCCATCTGTTTAGTTACCTTGAAAAAACGGAGCAGCCCTACTTTAGAACGGATTCACCAAACTATTATGCTGGATTAAAAAACGCCATCCCCTTTGCGGGAAACCATTACAATGGAGATCTCTTTATCTTGATGAATGGCGGCAGTTTTTCATCTACAGGTCATCTGCTTGCGCTTTTAAAAGCGCAGGGCGTCGGAATATTCATTGGAGAGGAATCCGGAGGCTCATTCGCTTGCACGGACTCTTCTCGAAATTATGTATTAAAGAATACGAAAATCCAGTTTAGAAGTTCTACACAAATCTGGGCGGTTGACGCGCAGGGATTAATGCCCGGACGGGGAATCATGCCTGATTTCGTGGTGATTCCAACGATTCAGGACTATTTAAACAATATTGATGTCGTCAAACAAACGGCGATCGATGTGATACTTGGGCAATAGAATCATAGTGTATGTCAGGACAACTGATTTCACCAGTTTTTCACCACGGTTTTGAACTATGGATGGCTACCGATCTCTGAAGTTGACAATGATTCATGCGACATGGAGTTCCCCGAGCATAATCTAGCTTTGCACACGCTGTTTTACTGCTCAACAACGGTGGTCTGGACGCTAGGAATATATGGCACTTGACACACTGCCATTGCTCGGTTTCCCGTAATTCCTGATTAACCCAAATTGATTACAGACCAAAAAACGGAGGCGAATCAGCTGCCAACAAACAAAAGGAGGAATAGAATGAAGTTTTTAGAGTTAAGGAAAGCGCATTGTATCTCTCTGGTAGCCATAATGACTCTGCTATTATGCACAATTCTCTTTGGCTGTACGCAGACCGGGCAGACGGCTGCACAAGTGGTTACGCCATACCATGCTCAAGCTCCGACACACACATATACGCCCTCAGAAAGCGAAGCAGATATACTGATGCGAGAAATCAATGCCATTATGCAGCTCAAGCTCTTCGCGCTCGAACAGAAGGATTATGATCTGTACCTTTCAACAGTGACGCAAAACGACATGTATTACTGGAACGAACAGGCACGTTGGTATTCAGAAATGGTCAAACCCGTAATTAGTGATCTCTCTTTTGAAGTCATCAACATTACGCCACTCAACGAAACCTCTCTAGAAGCGGATATCCGTCAGCGGCACATTGGTAACGGTGAGCAATTCGACTTTAGCTACCCCTTGCTGTTCAAGTTGGAAGGCGATAGGTGGAAGGATTGCGGCTATCATTTTGAAATACTTGAAAAACCCGGCTACACACTCAAATACATGCCGGGGGAAACACGGGGTAATGACTTTGCGGCGATGATCGATGTGGCATATCAAAATCTTGAACCGGTTTTTACAGAAAAAGCAGACGATCACTTTGAAATCAAGCTTTACTGGGACAGAGAGATGCTAAGGCAGCGAACGATACCCTCTGTGAGCTGGCTTTTTACCGGATGGGGGGAACCGAATGAATCTCTAAAACTGTATACCGGTCACCCCGAAATTAAAAGTTATCAAGGGACAATCCAACATGAGTTGGTTCATCATATTACGATAAAAATCTGTCAAAACAATCTTTCTGACTGGCTGCTGGAAGGAACCGCTGTTTATTACGGAAATGCGTATTATGATTATTCATTTTCTAACGCTCTTACCCACATGAAAACTGAAAACATGGCGCAAAGCATCGACCAGCTTAATCAAACCGACATGATTAATCCGAGCACACAGCAGGAAGTATGGGATTGGTACAATACAGGGTTTAGCTACGTATCCTATCTGATCGAAACATATGGGCATGATGAATTTATGGAACTATTTTATGAAGCCGGAAAAAAGCCATTCAACGACAGCGTGACGAATGAAAATTTCAAGCAAGACAATATTGCAACCACGAGTGCAGTTCTTGAAACAGTATTCGGCATTACGCTCGAGCAGCTCTCGGAGAATTATCTGGTCTGGTTAAAAACCGCAAATTTTGACATGGATGGATAAAAACAGATGGTTGTACATTCGCTGACCGGATTAACAAGACCGGTTGCCCGCTGCATTGAGGCGTCCCCCAAATAGTAGTCTAGGCTGAATGAGAAAAAAAGATGTTCAAACAGCATAAGAGCCCGATTTTCGGGCAAATTCAGTCGGTGTCAGGTATCAAGGAACGCACTATGAACGGAACTCGATGTAGTCCCTTCGCTAGCGCTCATTTTGTTAAGAACAAAAATTTGCTTCTGCGAAATAGATGGTTAGAAGAAAAAGGCACACAAAGTTGTATCACTTCGTGTGCCTTTGTGGCTAAACTCTAACGAAGTGATACAAGTGTGCAAAACGTTGGGGAGGGAAACATATTGAAACGAGGTTCTCAGGGGGTATAATTTGCAGATGTTTACTTGCGTTAATTCTGTTTGTGTAAACGCGATGACATTTTTCTTCGAAAAGAGATCGTATTATTTTCTTATAAATCCATTTTACAGCTGTTCTGATCAGAATTTATGAGATGAAAACGAATCGGATTGAGTACTTCAGCAATTCACGACAGTGAAATATTGTTACGCGATTTCTCAATGGGCGCAGGAATGAACAAATGAACAGGAATCATAAAAAAATATTCAGGAGGCTAGCATGAACGCCTATATTCAGCGAGTCTTAGAAGAAGTCAAGAAGAAAAACGCAAATGAGCCGGAGTTTTTGCAGACAGTGGAAGAAGTGTATTCTTCGCTGAAAGCGGTGGTGAACAAGCATCCGGAGTATGAAAAGCTTGGGCTTTTAGAGCGCATGACGGAGCCGGAGCGCGCGATTTCGTTTCGCGTGACCTGGGTAGACGACGCAGGCAGAGTGCAGGTGAACCGCGGCTATCGCGTGCAGTTCAACGGCGCGATCGGGCCTTACAAGGGCGGCTTACGCTTTCATCCGAGCGTGAACCTCTCGATCATGAAGTTCTTAGGATTTGAGCAGACGTTTAAAAATAGCCTGACCAGCCTGCCGATCGGCGGCGCGAAGGGTGGCAGCGATTTCGATCCGCGCGGCAAATCCGACGGTGAAGTGATGCGCTTCTGTCAGGCGTTTATGACGGAGCTCTATCGCCACATCGGGCCGGATATCGACGTACCGGCGGGCGACATTGGTGTCGGTGCGCGCGAGATCGGCTTCCTCTATGGTCAGTATCGCAGAATCCGCGGCGCGTTTGAAAACGGCGTGCTGACCGGCAAGGGCATGAGCTACGGCGGCAGCCTGATTCGTCCCGAAGCGACGGGATTCGGCGCAGTGTATTATGTTAACGAAGTCTTCAAACATGAGGGCGACAAGATGGAAGGCAAAACCTTCGCGCTCTCCGGCTTCGGCAACGTGACATGGGGCGTGGCGAGAAAGCTCGAAGAACTCGGAGCGATGGCAATCACGCTCTCCGGCCCGGACGGTTACGTCTACGATCCCAAGGGCGTGCTGGGCAAGAAGATCGACTACCTCGTCGAAATGCGCAACAGCGGCAGAGACAAGGTGAAGGACTATGCCGACCGTTATGGTTGCGCGTTCTACCCGGGCGAAAAACCCTGGGGTGTTCCGGCGGATGTGTACATGCCCTGCGCCACGCAGAACGACGTGAACATCAACAGCGCCAAGAAGATTGCTAGCTCCGGCTCGAAGTACTACATCGAGGTCGCGAACATGCCGACGACGAACGACGCGCTGAACTTCCTGATGGAGCAAAAGCACCTGATCGTTGCGCCCAGCAAGGCGGTCAACGCGGGCGGCGTTGCGACCAGCGCGTTGGAGATGAGCCAGAACAGCCAGCGCTTGAGCTGGAGTGCGGAAGAGGTGGACGAAAAGCTCCACACGATCATGAAGAACATCCACGACAACTCTGCAAAAGCAGCCGAAGAAAACGGACTTGGCTACAACCTCGTCGCGGGCGCAAACATCGCGGGCTTCGCGAAGGTGGCCGATGCCATGATTGCGCAGGGGATATTTTAATACACAAATAAAATAGCGCGTATCTTTTCGAGGGCGCGGGTGTTTGTTCTTTTCAAAAACACGCGCGTAGATTGCGAAAGAAAAAAGAATCATATGTCTCGTCCGCTCTCGCTCTTTCGAAACGAAAGACGGTTGGTATTCTGTTGTGCGATTGACTAAAAACGGTTCCTTCCTCTGTAAAAGCATTTCCTCTGGAAAGTGGAAAATCAGTATAAGAAGCAATCCCGAAACAACATTTTCAGAATTGTAAATCAAAATACAGAAATTCAGGTTATCGGTCGATAGAATAAAATTGGCAGATAAAATAGGGATCCGCAAATCACATCCAGCGATGCAATCCGCATGCTTTTGCAGCATATTGCGGCAAGAATTCAATCGCGTATGAAAATCACGGAAGGAGCAACTTTATGCAATCTTTGGGGTTCGTTGAAACGGAGGGCTATGTTCCGGCGTTCGCTGTGGCAGATGCAATGGTGAAAGCTGCGGACATACAAATCATCAAGAAGGTATGGATCGGTGCCGCGATGGTAACCATCGTCATCGGCGGAGAAATCGGGGCAGTTCGAACGGCGGTCGATTCCGGCGCAGCGGTCGCGAACCAGATGCGGGCGCTTTTGTCCTGCTATACCATCGCCCGACCGACGGAAGAACTCATTTCGATCATTACAGACTGACAGAGGAGGTAGTACGATGCAATCTTGGGGCTTTATCGAAGTTGTCGGGTATATACCCGCCATCGCGGCTGCCGATGCCATGGTCAAGGCGGCAGATGTAAAACTGGCTGGCAAAGAAGTGATCGGCGGCGGATTTGTTACTGTTGCCGTTGTGGGTGAAATTGGAGCGATCCGTACCGCGGTTGACGCGGGTGCCGCTGCCGCAAAACAGGTTGGTCAGCTGCATTGTGCGCATGTCATTGCCCGTCCGGTTCCGGATGCTGCAAAGATCGTGAACATCAAGTTAACCTGCGATAAGAAATAGGAGGAACGCGAATGGACGCTTATGGATATATCGAAGTCGTAGGGCTAGTGCCCGCGATCGCGGCTGCAGACGTTGCGCTGAAAGCGGCAAACGTTGAAGTTGTTGGCAAGGAAAACACCGGAAAGGCGATGATCGCCGTGATTATCAAGGGTGAAATCGGTGCGGTTCGTGCCGCGATTGATGCTGCGGAAGCGGAAGTCGGACGCATCGGCAAAGTGGTCAGCACAAACGTGATCGCGCGCCCGGATGAGATGCTGGCAAGCTTATATTAACGGCTGGGAGGCGAACGATGCAGGACATATTCACGAGGGACGATGTGCTGGCGTACCATCGGAAGGGGATCTTACAGATTCCGATGGAAGAGATGCCGATCCTGACCGATCTGGCGCGGGAAGCACTCAACAGTATGCATATGGAGATCGTGGTCGGTCAAGCATCGGCTGCGAAATTGACGCCTGCCAACGGTCAAGCACCGGCTGCCGGCCAGACGCCCGTATCAGGCGGCTATGGCTCGGGCGACGCGTCCGGCGCTGCCAATCCAAACGCTGTCGGTCCGACAGCACAGAAGCTGACCGCTCCCACGCTTGAGAAAAAGCCGTTCCGTGAGGTGATTTGTTCCAATCAGAAACTGGTTGGAACGTTCATCGGGACACCGCATCCGGTGATGACGGAATTCGTCGGACATATGGGATTCGACTTTGTGTGTATCGATGCCGAGCATAACGCAATGCATCTTGAGACGGTGCAAAAAATGCTACAGGGGCTCAAGGCAACGCCGACCTACGGAATGGTTCGTATCCCGACGCTTTCCTACGAATATGTAACCGGCGCATTGGATATCGGCGCAGACGCGCTCTTGATCCCTCAGATCCGCACGATGGACGATATTTCGCGATTGAAGGAGTTCAGCCAGTATCCGCCGATCGGGCGACGTGGATGCGGCCCGTCCCGCCTCTGGGATTATGGCGACGGTATCGGCCAGCTTGCTGCGGGAGATATCAACTATACCACCAACATTGTCGCTCAGATCGAAACGGTGCAGGCCGTAGAGCGGATTGATGAAATCATCAAGAGCGATTTTATCGATATGTTTTTCATCGGGCCGGGCGATTTGTCGATGGATATGGGCATCTTCGGACAGTTTACCAATCCGCGCTTGACGGAAACCATTATGATGCTGCGCCAGAAAACGGCAGCGGCAGGCAAGAGGCTCGGCATTTTCGCGGGCAGCTTTGATGCAGCAAGCAACTGGCTGAGCAAAGACTTCGACATGGTGATCATCAATTCGGAGTTGGCAATCATGAGCGGCGCGGTGGCGGCAGGCATGAAAAAGGTGCGCGGTGAGCAAAGTTGAGCAGGATTCTTACCTCCCGTGACATCATTCCGCTGATCCGTGATGGTCAAACGGAATTGGAGCTCCGCGAGGGGGAAAACTTAACAGATCTGGCAGGAGAAATGCTCCGCAATCGGGGCGTACGTGTCGTGCGCGTGCAAAATGCAGGCGCAAGTTTGCTGAAACAGGACAACGCCGGAGCAGCTCTCCATACCGGAAATTCACCGGCAGCGATGCCTTTTGTAACAGAAACATTTAACGCTTCCATTACGAAGATTGCACCGGGTTCAAGCATAAAAGCAACCGAATCCGAACCGTATGACGTCGTGATCACCGGAGGGATCTGCGTGATTCCCGAAATGGGGCGTATCAAGACCAATGTTTGTATACGCGAGGGGAAAATCGCCGCGCTGACCACAGACCACGTGCGGGGAAAACAGGAGATTGACGCTTCCGGGCTTTATGTTCTGCCCGGCGTGATCGATCCGCACACACATCTGGGGTTGTTTGTTCCTTTCGAACAGGAGTTGGAGTCCGAGACTCGATCCGCTGTTCTCGGCGGCGTAACCACCATCGGCACGTACTTCAATCAAACAGGGAGCTATCTGCCGCTGATGGATCGCCTGGGAAATCAGGTGAACGCGTTATCCCGTGTGGATATGATTCCGCATTTTGCCATCAGGGACGATACCCAGATCAACGAACTGCCTGCATATTCCCAGCGCGGGATGAATTCCTTCAAGGTTTACATGTGCGGTGTACCGGGCATCTATCCCAGTCAAGAGGACGGATTCATCCTGCGTGTGATGGAGCGGATGAAAGCCTTACCGCCTACGGCAAACCCGATACTCAGCGTCCATTGTGAAAACGCATCAATTTGCGATTTTGCAACTGAGGACATGAAGAGTCTGCGGTTGGAAACGCTGGCTGATTGGAATCGGTCTCATCCAAATCTTGCGGAGGGCGAGGCAGTCATTCGCGCGACGTATTTCTCGCAAAAGACAGGTGTCCGAACCTATATCGTGCATAGCTCGACGAAAGAGGCCATGGAAGCGCTTCACCGCGGCAAACATGCAAAACTCTCCGTTGAAACGACATCCCCTTATCTTTGCCTCGATACCGGCAGCGATATCGGCGTATATGCAAAAATGCTGCCACCGATCCGGGAACAGGAAAGCAGAGACGCGCTTTGGCAGGGAATTCGGGATGGCATCATCGACACCATTGGAACCGACAATACGGTCATGACATCTGACGAAAAACAGGTTTCAAAGGGAATGCGTGCCGCGGGCGCGGGCTATCCGACATTGGGAACTCACCTTGTATCTGTTTTGAATGAGGGAATCTTCCGCCGGGAGATTCCGATTGAAAAGCTGGTTCCGCTTATGACGATGAATCCGGCGAAAATTTTTCAGGTGTATCCGCAAAAGGGGACGATCATGCCGGGCAGCGACGCGGATATCGTACTGGTGAATCTCGATATGCAGCGGACCGTCAACCCTGCCGAGCTGCTGAGTCGATCAGATTTCTCCCTGTTTCAAGGAAAAACGTTACGGGCATGGCCTATGGCAACCATCAAGGGCGGACGAATTGTCGCCTGGAATGGCAAGCTCGTGGACGATACCCGCAGAGGAAATGTACTGAAACACTAAGGCAAAAGACATTTCCATGGGCGCAAACTGTGCGGGAAAGAGAAGAACTGACGGATAATCAAACTTTACGGGTCACCAATAGAAGAAAGAGGTTCGATTATGTATATCTGCAAGGTAATCGGAAAAGTGGTTTCTACCCAGAAAAATGAAAAGTTGATGGGCAGCAGCATCGTCATGGTGCGCGTGGTTTCGCTTTCCGCTAAAAAGAATGAAGTGACTGAGGGAAATGAGATTTTTGCCGCAGTCGATACGGTTGGATGCGGAACGGGCAATTATGTGCTGGTGACCAGCGGAGCCAACGCGGTTTACGCCTGCAAGAATATGAATACTCCCGTCGATATGGCGGTCGTGGGAATCATCGACAGCGGCCTGAGCGAATAAGAGACAGGCATTCGCAAATCTCGTTTGCCCGGCCCTGTATTTTTGCGCTCTGAATTAGAAAAAAATGTCGTACAAACGCAGATCTGAAAAACAAAAGGTGGACGCATAAATGGATCGTTTATTTCAACCGGATGGCATCGCGATTGTTGGCGCATCGTCGAATCCGAGCAAGGCCGGCAATGTAGCCATACGAAATATGAAAGAAAAGGCATATTCCGGAAACGTATTTCCGGTGAATGCCAGAGAGACGGAGATACTGGGGTATCCCTGCTACGCTTCGATTTCGGATATAAAGGGGAATATCGATCTTTTGGTGCTCATCATGCCATCCAAGATGATCTACAGCGTAATGGACGATCTGGATCGGCGCATGAAGACAAGAGGAGATGTCAAATTTCTTGTTTGCGCGGCTGCGGACTATGCAGAGACGAAAACACCGGAAGGTGTGGATCGTCAGGAGCGGCTGATGCAGACGGCGCGTCGATTCGGGATTCGAGTGATCGGCCCGAACTGCATCGGCGTGATCGATAATCGCAGCCTTGTTGACACGACCTTTGTCGACACAGGCGTTCCATTCTCTTCCTTCGGTGAACCGAGCGGCATCACATTTCTCTCTCAGAGCGGGGCGTTAGCCAGCACCGTCCTGATGGAAGGCGCGAGCCGTGTTGTGCCGGTACTGTATAACAAGTTTATCTCGATTGGCAATATGGCGGATGTGGACTTTGTCGATCTGCTGGATTATTTCGAAACGGATGCCAGTACGCGTGTAATCGGCATCTATATGGAAGGCTACAGCGAAGGCAAGCGGCTTGCTGCAGCGCTTCGCAGAGTAAGCCTGAAGAAACCGGTCGTGGTGCTGAAAGTGGGGCAAAGTGAGCTGGGAGCGAATGCTGCCAACTCTCATACCGGATCGATGGCCGGCTCCGACAGCGTTTATGACGCGATGTTCAAGCAAAACGGTGTGATTCGCGTGGGAACGATCAACGAATTGATCGATACGTTGCAGGCGTTCGACCGGATGTCGCTGCCGCAGGGCGGAAACTTGTTTCTATATTCTCAGGCGGGCGGCCCGGGCATCTATTGCGCCGACGCAATCAGCCGTTACCCGCAGCTCACGATGCCGGTTGTATCGGACGAGACGAAAGCGCGCCTTGCCGAAAGTCAGATGCCGATGGCCAACATCTGCCATCCCGAAGGATATGCGGATATTACCGCTTCGGCTACCGTCCGAAACCACGTGGATGGTTTAAAAATCGTGTTGGAAGATCAGAATGTGGATGCCGCGATCTTCATCACCGTGGTGCCCACCTTCCTGCCACAGTTGGAATTAGCCGAGGAGCTTGTGAAGTTCGAGAAGACCTATAACCATCCGGGGAAACCGGTTTACTACTGCATCATGGCAGGCGCTTATACGGCGCCCGGGCGCAGTATTCTGGAACGCAACGGGCTATGCACCTTCGACTCGCCGGAACGCGCGGTGATGGCCGCCAAGAATTTGTGCAGTTACGCTGCCTTCCGTGCCCGCCACAAGAAGGAGGTTTGAAGATGAAAAAGACGGAAAGTACAGTGGCTCTCAATGAGTTGGACAGCGCGAAGTTGCTGCAATCGTACGGAATCCATACGGTGAAATCCGAACTGATCGATAACTGTCGTCGGGATACGTTGGAGCGTGTGGCGGCGGAGCTGGGGTTTCCCGTCGTGATGAAGATTGTTTCCGGCGACATCCTGCACAAGACGGATGTTGGATGCGTGGTTTTAAATATCACCGATATCGACGCGATGGAGCAGGCATATCGCACCATCATGGCAAATGCGGCGCGGCAGGTTCCCGACGCAATCATTCAAGGCGTGGTCGTGCAACAGATGCTTCCAAAGGGTTTTGAGGTATTGCTCGGCGTGAGCACCGACCCTCAGTTCGGGCAGGTGCTGATGACCGGATTGGGCGGAACGCTCGTGGAGCTTTTGAAGGCGGTGTCAATGCGACTGGTTCCCATCACGCGAGAGGATGCGCTGGACATGATCGCGGAGACACCACTGAAGCAGGCTTGCGCCGGGCTCAGAGGCGTTCAATACGATCGGGAAGAGATTGTGGAAGCGCTCTTAAGCCTCTCACGCATGGCGGAAGAGAATCCTGATATCACCGAGGTAGACATCAACCCACTCCTGCTGTACGGGGATGGTCGAAAGGCTACCGCGGTGGACGCGGTGGTCGTGCGAAAGACAAACGGAAAAATGGCATGACGGTTCATCCGATTAAGTTGAATCGCTTTGGAAGGGAGTAAATATTATGAAAGAAATCAGGCTTCATGGCATTGGAGGACTGGGCACGGTCAAGGCCGGAGAGATGCTGGTCCATGCCGCGGTCAATAGCGGGAAATACGGAAATTCCATTCCGTTCTTTGGGTTCGAACGGCAGGGCGCACCCGTAACCAGCTTTGTGCGGTTGGGAGATGAAAAAATCCGCGCAAAAAATCAGGTTTATTCGCCGAACTGCTCGATCGTTCTGGATCAGAGTTTGCTGGTGTCTGCGCCGGTGTTCGAAGGGCTGGCGGAGGATTCCTTCTTTATTTTAAATACCAGAATGGAGGATCCGAAGGCCTCTATTAAAAACGCGAACGTGAAGTGCCTGGCCTATATCAACGCCACGCCGATCGCGCTTGAGATACTCGGCAAGCCCATCACCAACACCATTATGCTTGGCGCGTTCACCAGAGCGACCGGTTGGGTCAATCAGCAGCAGCTTGAGACGGTGATCGGGAAATTCTTTGGGGAAAAGAACGTGACGGCATTCCGCCGCGGATATGACGAAGTAAACATCTATTATTTCAGGTAATACAGGAGGCAACATGGAGTTTATCAGCGAATATATTGTGCCGATCGGCCCGGAAGGGCTGCATATCATTCAGACCGGCAAATGGCGCACGCGAAAGCCCGTCATGGATCAGGCAAAATGCGTTCGATGCGGCATGTGCCTGCTATATTGTCCCGTCAATTCTGTGATTCGACTGGCAGACGGCGCATTTGAAATCTGCTACGACTACTGCAAGGGATGCGGCATTTGCGCGCACGAGTGCAAGAAGGGCGCCATCGAGATGCAGCCCGTAAAGGAGGAAGGCTAATGGCCAACATTCAAGTTCTCAACGGCAACCGCGCGGCCGCAATCGCCGCCGCGATGTGCCGCCCCGATATCATCGCGGCTTATCCCATCACGCCGCAGACGCCGATCGTGGAATATCTTGCGGAGTTCGTCACGGATGGATTTTTGGATAGCAGCGTCAGCGAGGTAGAGAGCGAACTCTCCGCGATGAGCGTTGTCACCGGCGCGTCGCTCGCTGGCTCCCGTACGTTTACAGCAAGCGCTTCACAGGGACTTTCTTTGATGTACGAGCCGTATTTCAGAGCATCCACGCTGCGTCTGCCGATCGTGATGGCCATCGTGAACCGGGAAATGATCTCTCCGCAGACCCTCTGGGGCAGCCCTCAGGATTCGCTTTCCGTACGCGATGCGGGTTGGCTGCAAATCTACGTCGAGGACAATCAGGAGATTTTGGACACGATCATTCTCGCTTATCGACTTGCGGAAGATAAAAACGTGCTGTTGCCGATCAACGTTTGTTTCGACGGATTTTACCTGTCGCATATGTCCGAACGTGTGGAGATACCGGATCAGAGCGATGTCGACGCGTTTTTGCCGAAATATCACCCGGATCATATTCTGCTGGATCCGAAGCGCCCCATGGCGGTTGATCCGCTGACCAACGGATATCTTCTGACCGAGTACAGACTCAAGCATCTATTGGCGCAGCAGCATGCCCTGCATCTGATCGAGGAGCTGGATCAGGAGTTTGCGCAACGCTTTGGCAGAAGCTACGGCGGCGCGATTGAGGAATATCGCTGTGACGACGCGGAATATGTGATCGTCACGATGGGCTCCATGACGGGCGTTGCCAAGGATTGCGTTGACAAAGCGCGAGAGGTAGGCAAGAAAGTCGGGCTACTGAAGCTGCGTCTCATCCGCCCCTTCCCGTCGGAGCGCGTGGCGTCCGTGCTGAAAGGAAAGAAGGCATTCGGCGTTGTGGATCGCAACGTTTGCTTCGGATGGAATACTGGCATCACATATATGGAAGTTTGCGCTTCTATGAACCGTGGAAACAGCTTCGTCCCCAATATTCCGTTCATTGCGGGTCTGGGCGGTGAGGATATCACGGCGCGGCACATCGACTATGCAATAGGCAGCGTGATTGCGCAGGCGGGAAACGCCCAAAGACACGAAACAGTCTGGCTGAACCGTGAAGTCAAGGGCCTGTGAGGAGGAGTTAGTATGAACGTGATTGATAAGATGGCGACCTATGAGGACCAAATATCCCCGGGTATCTCCGCCTGCGTTGGGTGCAACGTGGAGCTGACACTTCGCACCTGCATGAAGGTGATGGGGCCGGATACGATATTTGCCATTCCGCCGGGATGCATGGGCGGCGTTGGTGTCGTCGGCTGGGATAAGAAGTCCGGCGCGAAAACGCCGGTGTTCTTCCCGCTGCTGGATAACGTTGCCTCCATGCTGACGGGGATTAAGATGCATTACGAGCGGGTCGGACGTAAAGTGAACGTCGTGGCGTTTGCTGGCGACGGCGCGACGGTAGACGCCGGCATGCAGTGCCTCTCCGGCGCGGCAGAACGCGGCGACAAGATCATCTATATCTGCTATGACAACGAAGGATACATGAACACCGGATATCAGCGCAGCGGCTCAACCAGCAAGGGTGCATGGACGTCCACAACGCCTGTGAGCCCGGAGGGGAAGGGCGGCAAGAAGCAGAATAAGAAAGACTTCCCGATGATGATGGCCATGCACGACCTGCCCTATATGGCGACGATGAGCCCTGCATATATTCCGGACATGGTGCGGAAACTGGAAAAAGCAAAAGAAATCGACAGCGGGCTTGTCTATCTGCATGTGTATAATCCGTGCGTGACCGGCTGGGGTTTTCAATCGGACGAGAGCATCGAGCTGTGCCGACTTTCGGTGGAATCCAACTTTGCGCCCCTTTACGAGGTGGAAAACGGCAAATTCAAGATGTCTGTGGACATCAAGAACCCGAAACCTGTGAAGGATTTCGTCAAGCGATTCAAAAAGTTCCGCCATCTTACCGAAGAGGAGATTCAGGCGCTGCAGGAATTGACGGATGAACGCATGGACAGGCTGCATAAAATCTGCGCGCAGTAATCCCGCGACAAGAGATATTACAATCAAGATCAAGAGCAAAAAAACAGAGAGCCGGAAGCGGTTCTCTGCTTTTTGATGAAGAACATGACGCTGCCGCATCTGGAAACCAACTCCTTTGCATCCACGCCAGGCGTTATCGCCACATTGAAAATGTGGACTCCATACTCGTTTCGCCCTTACTTTTCGTTTTCAAGTTCTTTGAGTAGATCAAAGAAAACATCGATATCGCTTCGATTGTTGTAGTAGTGGAGGGAGAGGCGGCAGCGTCCGGAGCCCTGTGGCATGGCGTTGATATTGCGGCTTTGCAGGAATTCCCGGTTGATGCCGAATCTCTCCGGATATTGTATTGTAACGATGCCGGAGCGGTGCTCTGGTGAAAAATCACCAACTATGCGGCATTCCTTCAACGCTGCTGCGCGCTGGTATGCGTAGTCTGTCAGAGATAGGATGTAGTCCTCCACATCCTGCTTTCCGAGACGCAGGTAGGCGTCTACAGTCTTTTTGAGGCCTTCCATGGCGCAGAAGCTCAACCCGCCACATTCAAAGCGTCGTGCGTCCTGCGTGAGTTGCAACACCATCGGATCATTATGCAGCTTGTCCACCGTGCCGACCCAGCCGATCACGCTTTGTTTTAGCTGTGGCAGTAAACGACTGCTGATATAGGCAAACCCCAGCCCGAGCAGGCACTGAAGCCATTTATACGTGGATGTCGTCAGAAAATCGATCTGCATCTCTTCGACATCGATATTCATGGCTCCGCAGGACTGCGTGGCGTCAACGCCAAACCAGATGCCCCGTTCCCGGCAGAAACGTCCCAGCTTCTTGAGGTCATGTCGATAGCCGGATTCGAAGTCGACATGGCAGACGGTCAGCGCGCGGGTGTGTTCGTCGCACAGTGCCATCAGATCCTCCGCGGAAACGGCGCCTTTTTTTGCGTGGGCGATGCGCGTTTCTACGCCTTCCTGTTCCTTGTTAAACCAGGTATAGGTCATGGCGAAGTAGGCGCAGTCATAGGTAACCACATTATCGCCGGTGTGCAGCGAGATGCCGTTGGAAAAGAGATTGAACAGCTCCGACGAATTGACGCCAAAGAGAACCTCGCCGGATTTGCAGTTGAGCAGTCTAGCGATCTTTACACGGAGGTCGTCCGCGTCGTTCCACATGGCCGTCATAGAGATCACGTCCAGCGCGAATACGTGACGACGCATGATATATTGGGTCATCGCCTCGGCGGCATACGTTGGAATCAAGCCGTTTTGCGCGGAATTTAGAAACGTTTGATAACCGAGTACCGGATAATACATGCGCTGGGATTCGAATTTATTCATAGACGCATCTCCGATTTTGGTTCGTAAGTTGAGAAGAAAGCGCAGCTGCCGCTGCCATTGGCAGGCGGCGACTGCGTGGGGCCGATGGATCGATCTACGAAAAAACCGCTTGTCAAAGCGGTTTTTTCTTGCATGATTGAGTTATTTTTGAATACCGGCGATGATCTCGCGCATCGCATTGCACACGAAATAGTCTTCTTCGGGTGTCCCGAGCGAAATGCGGTTCTTCTTGAAGTTTCCGCGGATGATGATGCCATAATCCAGCATGCGGTCGGCAAACCATTTCACATCACACATCGGGTCGAAATAGATAAAGTTTGCATGGGACGGCCACACCCGGAAGCCGAGCTCTTCCATGCAACTCACAAGAATATGGCGGCTTTCACGAACGCCGTCGCGGGTCATTTTCTGGAACTCCAGATCGTCCAGTGCGGCTTCCGCTCCGTGTAGACCCATGCGGCTGCAGCAGAAGCCCGTGGAGTCCCGCTGGAGGTAGTCTACGATTTCGCGATTTGACATGAGGTAACCCATACGTGCGCCGGCCATGCCGTAGAGCTTGGAGAATGTACGGACGACGATGAGATTCGCATTGTCGGAAATTGCATCGACCATGGTTCGATAGTTCGGATCCTCAACAAAATCGATATACGCTTCGTCGACGACCAGCAGTACGTGCTCCGGAAGATTCTTCTGGAAGGTATGCAGTTCTTCGGAATCGATCAGCGTTCCGGTGGGATTGTTGGGATTGCAAAGGAAAATCACTTTCGTTTTCGGGGTGACGGCGGCAAGCACCTTGCCAAAGTCGGGTACCAGCGTTTCTTCGCTCATCGGCACTTCCACCAACTTGCCGCGGCAGCGCTTGATGTAGTTATAGTAACTGGGGTATGTTGGCGGCGTTAGAATAATTTCGTCACCTGGATAGATAAAGACCTCGGAGATGAAGCCCAGACCCGCCGTTGCGCCTTCGGTGACCATGACTTCCTCGGGCGTTAAGCCGTGCTTGGCGGCGAGCTTGACCCGCAGCGCCTGCGCGCGCACGTCGGGATAGCGGTTGGACAAGGGCGCTTGCGCTTTCATCGCCTCACAGGCCATGGGAGAGGTGCCGAAGGGGTTTTCGTTGGTAGCCAGCTGCAACAGCTTGGTTACTCCGGGGCGCATCGTTTTGCTCTGTTCATCGGCGCCGACGACATAAGGCGGGGCTTCTTTTACAAATTCGCTGACCAGTTTTTCTGCGGACATTTTTCTGCCTCCCACGTATGGTTTTTTATTTGGAAATGATAGGTGAAATGGAGTATTTCTAATAATTTAATCTATCATGGTGTACGATAAATTACTGTAAATCGCTTTACAAAAGCGCCGGATTTCGGGCGTTTTTTCAGGATGGCTTTGCCACAATCGATGAAGCAAGATGCGTTTGGACAAACAAAGAAGGCGGCCAAAGACCGCCTTAAGTTGACTCTTGTTCTGTTAGAAAAGAGAATCGGAACGCGATTATAATTCGATAGACATTGGGCTTTTATACCGTTCGCGCAGCTTCTCTATGTCTGTCACCATATAGGTGCCTGACTTTTTCAGCAGTATATTATCCTTGATCAATCCTGATATGACATTGGAGACACACACACGGCTCAGTCCGGAGGCGTCCGCGATATCTTGATGCGTGAAGCGCAGATGCAGAATCTTCTGTTTACCCTGCTGATAAGAGTATTGATCCGCCATATGCATCAGGTAGAAACATATGCGGCTTTCGCTGCGCTGAAAGCTCATCAGTTCGATCTGTGTGAGCAGCATGCGGTTGATTTTGTTGCTTTGCGCCAGCATGTTATAGACGATATCGTAATCTGTTTTGATTTTTTCCTGAACGAGTAATTTGGGGATCAGATAGATGGAGGCGCCTTCGTCGCTGATGACCTGCGCCTGACATGAATTGGGATTGTTGTCGAAAAGGGTTTGATGGCCGAACATACAGCCTTCGTTTAGGATGACGGCAATTCGCATGCCGCCGCTCGGCGTACACAGGCACATGGCGACTCTGCCGCGTTGAATGATGTACACATCCTCGCAGAATTCCTGTTGATTATACAGGATATGCCCCTTGGAAAAGCGTTTGCATACCTGCCCTTGGGTGAGCGTAGGCCAGGACATGCCCTTCATTTCCACCCAGGGGGAATCCTCCTGATAAAATACGCGATCTGTCATAATGATCATCCCTCCGCAACAATTGCTATCGACGATTGCCGACAAGTCGAGGTAACAGGGCATCGTGAAAATAAAAATATTATGATCTGAAATTGTACGTTTTGCAACAAAAAAATATTTGAGTGTCTGATTTTAATTGTATAGATAGAGAGCCTTTTCAATGCCGGGGACAGTAGATCATTAATATTCACAAGAGAGAGTAATTGAATAATATGAAATTGAAGAGGTAGCACGTTTTTTTAAAATGGAGAATCATACGCTTCGTGCCCCATCATCGCATCCGATCGATACGGTGATGGGGCACTGCTTCCAGAAATTGTCAGGGAGTGTATCGCTTTTTTAGGATGGTTTACTTCTTACATTGCTGCTTGCCCGCTAAACGGGAGGCGAGCATTCTTTTAATCTTTCTCCGCTTCGGCAAGAGTTTTGACTTCTTTGCCGCCTGCGCCTTCAAATCTGCGGCCCCATCCCGTGATGACGGAGAAGGTCAGCACGATGAAGAGCAACCAGCAGTGGAACGTGCCGCCTGCCAGCGCGACGGGGTTGATTTCGGACACGAAGCTATAGGTGCCCATCAAGCCCTGAACACACGAGAGGGCGATGAAGATGAACGCGCTGGTTACCGGAATGATGACGGGCAGCGTGGAGCCGAATCCGTCCATCAGGTTGGAGCGGCGATAGGGGTGCAGCTTCGCAGAATGTCCGATGTCGTCCGCCAGAGGCCCCCACATGATGATCGCGGGACCATTCGCGGAACCGAGGAAGACGGAGGTGACCATAAGGCCGAGGCTGATGATGGCTTCGCTGCCGACAACAGACTTGTTCAGCTTGCTGCGTTTCAGCGCGTTGACGAGCTTGTCCATGAGTCCGCTACCGTAGAGGACGCCCATGATGCCCGCGGTTGCAAGCAGGTACGCGACGGTACCGATCATGTTGTTGATGCCGTCCATCAGGAAGCCGGTGAGTTTGCCGCCTTCGATGCTCATGATGTCCGCCGGAGTCATGATGCCGGACACGAGGCCGATGACGATTCCGGAGATGATGCCCCAGGTGCAGGCGATGTAGATGTTACGCTTTACAAACGCAATGACCAGAAGGATGACGACCGGGATCAGCATGATCAGACCCTTGGGATCGCTGTACTGAGCCAGAATGGCTTGCGCTTCGGTGGAGTTGACGACTGCGTTGGAACCGCCAAAGATCGCGAATAATACGGCTGCTGCGGCAGCGGCAACGAGGGCGTATTTCAGCCGGGTAGAAACCACGCCGGCGATATCCGCTACTCCCTCTTTACGCGTGTAAGTCTGTGTTGTAGCGGAGGCGATGGTGGTGTCGGAGATCGGGCCGACGTTATCGCCGAAGATCGCGCCGGAAAGGATTGCGCCGGCCAGTAGAACAGGGTTGGCACCCAGCAAAAGACCGGATGGATACAAAATCGGGAACGCTGTGAACATGGTGCCGATCGACGTACCCGTTGCAGTTGCGATGATGCAGGTGGCGATGAAGGTAAATGCGGTGAAGAGACCGCCCGAGAGGCCTAACTTATCGCCTAACCACACAAAGCCTTCCGCGACGCCACCGCGCGTCATCAGCTTGCCGAACATACCGACGACGAGCAGAATGCAGATCAGCTCGCAAATAACCGGAGAGGTGAGACCCTTGACAACGGATTGCCAGTAGTTTCCCCAATTCTTGGAGAAAAAGGAACCGATGATGAGTGCCACAAAGCCACCCATGCAGAGATTCATCATGTCATATGTTTTAAAAACAACGAAAAACAGGATGCAAAACACGATGAAGATGAGCAGGGGTAGAAGCGCAAAAAGACTGGTGCCGTAAAACTCGACTTTGGGTTTATTCTTTTGTTCCATGTACGCTCTCCTTATTGAAAAATTTTTAGACGTGTTTATCCCCATTGATAAGCATAATTCATAGTAGCAAACCGCTGAACGGACCGTATGTAAACAGTTTTACAAAATTTCAATTTTCTTCATGAGTTCGGCAAGCTTTGTTCACAATCGTAAAAAGTTCTTTTCAAACTGCTTTTCCGTTTGGACGAGGTTCAGAAAAAACAGTTTAGAAGCGCGATATCTTCGTCAGAGAGCCGGAGTTCGCTTGCTTGCATCGACTCAGCCAACTGGTTTGTGTCAGAGGCCGCCGTAACGGGGATCACCTGAAAATTCTGCTGAAGCAGAATCGCGAGCGAAAGGACAAAAGGTGAAGCTTGATATTTATCCGCCATGTTCGATAAAATTCCGGTCAACTCCAGATTTCGTTGATTACCATATGCCTTTTCCAACGCAGGGCTGAGCGATCCCGCTACCGCCTTACCAAAGAAACCTCCCGCCGTTGCGCTGTACGGGATCAACGGGAAACCGGATTCTCGTAACCAGCGGTAATACGTGGCATCTACGCTTTCCAGAGTCTGATCCCCGTTGAGTTTATAACCGGGATTCGGATAAGCGAGGCTCCATTGGTTGCTCAACGCCACGAAGCCGCGACTGGGATGCGTTTCCTGCCACTGAATCGCCTGCCGCATACGGGGCAGCGTGAAGTTTGAGGCGCCGAAATATCGCACCTTGCCCTGACGAACAAAGGCTTCCCCGATCGAGATAACCTCCTCTATTGGTAGAAGCGGATTATCACGGTGAAACCAGTACAAGTCTACATATTCTACACCCAAAGTGGAAAGACTGTTGTCCAGTTCCTCTGCGAGGTCGACTTGGTTGACGCGGTTCTCGCCTGTTTGCAAATCCGGGTGTCCACCTTTGGTTGCAAGGCAGATATCCTCCCGCCTACCGTGCCGACGAAGCCACTCGCCGATAAACCGCTCGGAACTGTTTTCCGCATCGGGAAGCCAGCGCCCGTAAATGTTGGCAGTGTCGATAAAGTTCCCGCCCATATCAGTATAATAGTCCAATAGATGAAAGGCACTATCCCGATCCAACCGTTCTTTAAAGTTGGCTGTTCCAAGGCAGATGTTGGAAAGTGACAACCCGGTATCTTTCAATTGTATTTTTTTCATCGTCAAGCACTCCGTTCTGATCGGTTTTTGATTGCGCCAGATTGCAGATTTATATTGAAAGATCACTCGTATAGGGCAATGGCCTCAATCTCGATCAGCGCTCAGAGAGGGATTTTTGCAATCTGCAGACAGGTTCTGGCGGGTTTATCGCCTGGAAAGTAAGTTTTGTAGATTTCATTGACAACAGCGAAGTCTGCGACATCCGTCATGTAGATATTGACTTTTAGTACCTGTTCAAAACTTCTGCCTGCTGCAGAAAGCACTTCCTGCAAATGATCCAATGCGCCGCGGGTTTGTATCTCAATGCCGTCGACATAAAAACAAACTGTCTGAGCGTTATAGCCACATTGACCGGAACAGAACACCAGTCCTGCGGCTTTTATGGCGGGGGAAACTGGCGCGAGTGAATCACTAGCTGAAAGGTGAATGGTTTCTTTCTTCATAGAGGATGAATTCCTTTTCTCTATTTATCCACTCTTAAGATATAATCATCATCATCCGACATGCTGTTAAAGAGGATACAAAATGCGTGTTAAATCATGGATCAAAGACAGGGCACGTGATTGTGAAGTATTCACACATTGCGATGCTCGTTGCAGCCGAAAAACTTATTTGTGATTCTGATAAAACTATAATTGTGCTGAAAATAGAATGAATTGTGAGAGAACTGTATTATTACAAAAGGGAGTTTCTATGCATATTACAGCTGCGATATTGATCAGACTCAAGGAATGGGAAGCAAGTCAAATTACGCAAAAAACGCAATATGAACATATCAGATGTACGTATCGAGATGATCTAAGATGAGAAGTAATAAAAAATGTAAATATTGGATCTTGCAATAAATATTTGAATGTATTATAATATCGCCAAGTGGTAGTACCAAATCAACTAAGAATATATAGAATCTCATAAAAAGGCATACGTAATCCAGTAAAACATCTCATATCGCATATCATTTGGAGAGTATGGTACTACCAAAAAGGGGTAATCAATGTTATTTTCAAAAATGATAGAGGCAATTGACACACATACATTTGGCGAACCAACAAGAAATCTTATTGCAGGAGTCCCAAAGTTATCGGGAACTACCATGGCAATGAAACAGTCGTATTTCCAGAAACACTATGACTGGATCAGGACAATGACCATGTTGGAGCCGCGAGGCGGAGACGTTATGTCGGGTACTGTAATAACTGAGCCGTGCAACAAAGATGCTGATGCAGGCGTAATTTTCATAGATTCTGGTGGTTATTTTCCAATGTGCGGACACAGTACAGTAGGCGTAATTACTATGTTGATTGAAACAGGTATGGTCCCGATAAGTGAGCCATATACTATAGTTAAAATCGATACGCCTGCAGGGCTTGTTTCCGCAAGTGCACTAGTAGAAAATAATTCTGTAAAAGAGGTCACGTTTGAAAATGTACCATGCTTTTTATATAAGAGTGAAACATTATCTTTCCCAGAATTTGGTGAAATAGCAGTTGATGTAGCTTATGGAGGAGGTAGCTTTGCGTTGATCCCAGCAGATGCGTTTTCAGTGAAGCTGGTTCCTGAAAGTTTACCACGAATATTAGAATTATCTAAAATGATTCAGGAAAAAGTGAATCTGGAAATTGGGTTTCAACATCCTGAGAAACCGGAAATCAAAGGGGTATCGCAAATTCATTGGTTTTCCGCTCCAATTCAGCGCGATGATGTCAACGCAAGAAGCGTAAATGTATTTCTGCCAGGGGTTGATCGATCTCCTTGTGGAACCGGAACATGTGCAAGAGCTGTGACTAAGTATGTGAAAGGTGAATTAAGTTTAGGCGAAGAGTTTTCGCAAGAAAGTTTAACAGCAGGGAAATTTACTGCGAAAATGATTAAACCAATAAAAGTAGGGGAGTTTAAAGGCGCTGTTCCTACGCTGACTGGTACCGCTCATATTTCGGGGTTTCACAAGTTCGTAGTTGATCCAGATGATCCCCTGGCTATGGGGTTTTCGTTTCAAATATAAAATCTGGAGGAAATATGAAAATACAACGGTTTGAAAGAAAAGAACGATATCATAATGTGATTATTTTCAATGACATACTATATTTATCTGGCCAGACGGCGACGGATGCAGGTGATACTATAAAAATACAAGCGGAGGCGACACTAAAGAAAATAGAAGATATTTTAAATCAATATGGATCCAAAAAAGAGAATATTTTACATGCCGATGTATACTTAAAAGACGAAAAGTATGTACCTGTGTTTAATGAAGTTTGGGATAAATGGATTATTAAGGGTTGTGAACCCACCCGGGCTTGCATAATTGCTGATTTAGGCAGGGCAAGTATCTTGACAGAAGTAGTTGTAACGGCTGTAATAGATTAAGATAAGTATGCTTATTGATAGAAGGCAAATCGGCCGATAATAAAGCTAGAAGCGAAGTGCATTAGAATGAAATCTATGAATGGGAACATGTTTTCCGAAAACAAAAATGTACAGAAAATTCTTGATTTTGCAGCAAAGAAGGGATTTGCTGTTGATGATCGATTTCCAGCAGAACGCGAATTTGCAAAGGAATTAGGAATAAGCCGTAATGCTTTAAGGGAAGCTTTGAAGATCTTACAAACCTTGGGCGTAATCGAGGTAAGATCCAATAGTGGGGTTTATTTACAGGAATCAGATTTTCGCATGCTGGAAAAAGATGCATCGGTATGGTTGATGATCCACAAAAAAGAAATTTTCGAAATTTTAACGGTTCGTGAAGCCTTGGATCTATGCGCAATTGATTTAATACCGGAAAGTATGTATCCTGAGATACGGAATCAATTGAAAGCAACAATTGAAAAAGCGCGAGGTTCTGTAGTGCGGAACCAAGCCTTAATGGAACATGACCTCGAATTTCACAATATTATTCGGAAAGCTTCAGGAAACGAAATAATACTAAATATTTGTACCGTATTTACCGGAACAATATATGATGAGCGCCGCGCATTGTTTATGAACGAGTCGCGTGTTGAGAAATCTCTTCAAGAACATAACCGCATTGCAAATGCATTTGGTTCGGGCGATGTTAATGAAATCAAATTAGCATATACGGCGCATCTAGCTAGCACCAGACAAAGTATTGAAAATACTTGAGCAACAAAGGAACTATTTTTATCTGGCGCGTGGTACTACCAAATAATATTCACAAGTAAATATACCATGTAAACATGCACGGATTGATACAAAACATGACTTTGTATTACCAAACTGGTCCTACCATTAGCAACTCGATAGAATTGAACTCAAGTATGTTCTCTGACTTGAGAGGATAGTTAAAAATAATAGACGAACTGACAAAATATTACATATAGGAGAAAAAAATGGAAGAGATTAACTCATTGCTTAGAAGGAAGCTAGAAGAACATTCTTTGGATGCTTTGGTTACAATGACTCCGGAGAATATAATTTTCGTTACCGGTACAAGTATTCCAAGCCAACTGACAGTAAGACAAAGACAAGTAATTCATATTATTACGAAGCTAAATGATCCTATTGTAATTGTTGTCAACATTGAAGAACCGATAATGCGTGCACAAAGCTGGATACCTCAAAACAAGATCTTTAGCTATAACGAATTTACACAGAGCCCGATTTTATTAGCGGTTGAGAAATTAAAGGAATTTAAGGTTGATAAAGGCAGAATCGGGTTCGAGGCATCATACTTGCCCGCGAAAGATATGGATATCCTTCGACGTGAACTACCGCATGCGGGAATTATTGATTCAGATTCTATTTACGAGGAAATCAGAACGATTAAGTTGGACACTGAGATCGACTACATTTCGGACTTTGGTTCGCAGATCGAAGATATAATAAACAATGCGTTTAAATCCGCAAAAGCTGGCATGACTGAAAAGGATTTGTATAGTTTCTTGCAAACCGGATTTAATGCTATTGGTGGGGATAAACTGACAATGCCGGTCGTAGCCTCAGGAGAGCGTAGCTGTCTACTTAATGGTGCGCCAACTGATCGCATTTTGAAAAAGGGCGATGTAGTGCGTGTAGATATGATTGGGACGAAGAACAATTATTATTGTGACTGTTGCCGAACAGCAATCGTAGGTGACCCGGAGCCACATCATGTAAACATATGGGATAAAATTGTAAAAGCTCACGATGACGCAATTTCTCTAATGAAACCTGGGGTTGATACTAAGTATATTTACGATAGTTTTATCGAACAATTTACTGAATGGGGATTTAAGCCAATTGCTTTTCTAGGCCATGGATTAGGTATTACGTTACATGAGGAACCATATATTAATATGTACAAGAGCACAATATTGAAGAAGAATATGGTTTTATGTATTGAACCGATTCATGTAATTGATGGTGTATGTGGGTATCAACTTGAAAACGAAGTATTGATAACTGCAGATGGACATAAGATGATCACTGGTACAAAGCACCCATATAACAGGCTCACGGTTATTAAGGCAGATTAGTAGCGCAGAAATGAAGCTATATGCACAGCAGTAGTCATGGAAAAGGAATGGATTGCGAGTGAATTTGGGATAAACGTTAATAACATTTGTCAGTGCATGCATGATGTTGATAATACAACCCCCAAAGGCACGTGTTTCAATAGTTCTTTCATCTCTTGCCAAGAAAGCAAAGTACATAGGTTATAAAAGCACCGAAAGCCCTGCACCATCGGTACATGCATGAAAACAACTGTAACCGACTTGTCCCTATTTCTGAATCGGGGAGACCGGCAGGTGTGAAATCTTATATCATGGAAAAGTTAAAGATATTGTATCGGTGCTTGCGCAGCGTGACTACCGAAAAGAAGGATTGACACGCGAGAAAATGGGGCAAATAGCATGACGATCAACGCGATTATTAAATATATTAGCCAGTAGCGTTAGACGGATTTTCATTTTCTAATGGGGAATGAGCTAATCATGGATTATAAAAAGAGAATAATGGATGGTAGCGACAAATGAGAATAACCGGTTATGAAATTTATGAAATTAGCATACCAACGAGACGAAAACATACATGGGCAAGCAGCACAGCTGATGTCGGGCAAGGCTACGCAATACTTAAAATTACAACGGATTGCGGGATTGATGGATTTGGTGAAGCGACTGCAATGCCTGAATGGGGCGGGGATCATGGTAGATACTATGGTGAATCCGCCGCTATTGACAAATTAGTAATTGAAAAAAACCTATTTCCTATTATAGAAGGCATGGATCCATTTGATATTGATTGCATCCACCGAAAAATGGATTTGGGAATACGTGGTTATTACTATGCCAAAACGGCAATCGATGAAGCATTATACGATATCATGGGTAAAGCTTTTGATATGCCAGTTTATAAATTACTTGGAGGGCAATACAGAAAAGCGATTCCTATTGCACATAGCTTGGGCGTAATTATGAGTGTTGATGCTGCGGTTGAAGAAGCGGTACAGGCAGTTAATGAAGGAATCAAAACTATCAAGATGAAAGGAGGATTGGATTATAATCGCGATTTAGATTTGATGAAAAAGCTCCGAAAAGAGTTAGGCCCGGGGATTAATATCCTAGTAGATGCAAACCAAGGTTACCCCTCTGCTAAGGAAGCAATTAAGTGGGGGAATTTGATGAACAATTATAATCTTCAATACTTGGAACAGCCAGTCGAGGGTTTGTATCAAATGCAACAGGTGACACACGGATTGGATTGTCCAGTTTGCGCAGATGAAAGCTGCTGGACGATAGCTGATGCTTTGGACATTGTCGCTAATAAGGCTGCTGATTATATTTCAATATACACGACAAAGCCCGGCGGCCTGTATCCCGCGCACACGATTGCGAAAATAGCCGAAAACGCAGGGATACGTTGCAACGTGAATGGCTCAGGAGAATTTGGCGTCGGTAACGCAGCCAATCTACATCTTGCTTGCTGCAATAGAAGTATTAATCTTGCATCTGTATTTCCTGTAACTCATATTGAGGGTATGGAGCAAACTAAGGTTGCAGGACATTGGTACGTTGATGATATTATTACCAAACCATTTACTTATGATGACGGCTGTCTTATTGTTCCTGACGGGCCGGGACTTGGCATTGAAGTCGATATGACGAAAATTAACAAATACAAAACTCAGAAAGAAACAAACTAGTATATTTTATGGCTTTTAGTTGCTGAAAATCACTTTATTCATTGGGCTCATTATATTGAAGTGAGGGAAAAAAGTTGGATAATATTTTTCAGAATTTAGGGAATGGATTTGCTGCAATCTTTAATGTACAGACGATGCTTCTAATGATGGGAGGTATCTTGCTGGGTATTGTGGCAGGCGCAATTCCTGGTCTAGGCTCTATCATGGTTATGGGTATTATGCTTCCCTTAACATATACAATGGGGGCTGCAAACTCAATACTTCTTTTGGTTGCGATCTTTAAGGGCGCAACAATGGGCGGCTCATATTCATCAATTTTGCTTAACGTACCGGGGACTGCTTCGGCGGCAGCTACTGCATTTGATGGATTCCCACTAGCAAGAAAAGGACAAAGCCGAAAAGCATTGGAAGCTTCTATCTTGAGTTCGGGCCTTGGAGACTTGCTTTCGGATATTATTTTAGTATTTGGTGTTGTTCTGCTTGCTCGAGCAGCACTGAGTCTTGGTTCGCCAGAAAAATTCCTCATTTTACTTTTCGCTTTATTATTGGCGGGGGTTCTTGTAGGAAAATCTGTTTGGAAAGGACTGATTTCAATTGGGCTTGGCCTTTTAATCGGCACTGTTGGGTTGGATATGTATACGGGCCTTCCACGTCTTGGCGTGATTAAAACTTTGGGCTCACTTGAATCTCTCGATTCAACAGCAGTTCTGGTTGGCTTACTGGCTCTTTCACAAATCGTTTTTTCAGTTTCAGAATTGCGTACAAAAGCAAAAAGCAAAGAAAAACTAACTCCACTTCAGATTTTAGGTAAGCATTTAGACCGTGAGGATTATAAAGAATCTGCAAAAGCGTTCTTTAGTGGCACATTTATCGGTACGTTGTTTGGTATGCTGCCGGGATTAGGGTCTTCTGCTGCGGCTTTTACAGGTTATGCTATTTCGAAGATTCTCTATAAAGGGAAAACAAAACGTGGAGTAAAGTTTGGTGAAGGTGCTGTTCCAGGCGTGGTTGCTTGCGAATCGGCAAACAGTGCGGTATCGGGAGCAAACTTGATACCTTTACTAACATTAGGAATACCTGGTGACGCTGCTGCAGCTCTTTTACTTTCTTCGTTCATGATTCATGGGATTACTCCCGGCCCAAGTATCGTAAACACGCAAGCATCCGTTATATATATGATTTTTGCGGGATTTCTAGTAGCGAATTTTTTAAATATAATCATAGGTTTTTTAATAACAAAACCCATTGCATTAGTGCTGCGCAGCAAACTTAATATTGTCTATCCAATTGTAACAATCATTTGTATGGCGGGAATTTATGCAATAAATAGTAGAATTCTTGATGTTGGGTTGTTTATATTTATGGGCGCGTTCGGATTCATTATGAAGAAGATGGACATTCCACTAGCACCTGTAGCAATCGGATTCATATTGGCGAAAAATCTCGAACAGTACCTTCGCCAGTCTCTCTCGGTATCTCAAGGAAGCATCGCAATCTTTTTTTCAAGTCCCGCTTGTATCGTCATTAGCGTTTTGATAGTAGGACTGCTGGCTTGGATAATTGTGAATGGCATTAGGAGCCGCAAGATAAGTGAGGAGACAACAAATGAAGCTAATTAAGAAATTAGGCTCAGAATTATACATTGGAATGTTCTTTCTGGTCCTTGGATTCATAATCCTGATGGTTATCATTCCTAATACAATTCGGGTTATGCATAATCCACTAATGGTCTCATTGGAGATCGTTCAGAATGGTCGTGTTATGCCCTCAGCATATGCTATTTTGATCATCGGGTGTGCTGTCGCTATAATTATTCAACAAGTAATCTGTTTAAAAAAGGGACTTGTGCCTGAGCTAATAATACCTTCCAAAGAAGAATTCAAGGAGACGACGCTGATCTCTATCGGCTATATTTTGATTACAATCGCATTTGCTGTGTTGTTACCTATCATTGGCTTTATTCCGACATCTATTATTTGTCTGTTAGCATTATGCTGGCTATATGGGTATACAAATATTAAGGTGATTATTCTTGTGTGCACGATTATACCGGTTGGCTTCTATTTCTTGCTTACAAAGTTATTGTATGTGAAGTTCTGATAGTAGAACTTTATATAATAAATAAACAGGAGGGAAAAACGATGAAACGCTTTCTAACTATTCTAGTGGTTACTATCATGATTCTTTCTATGACAGCATGTAGTACAACTACCCCTACGGTGAGTAGCCCAGAGGGTTCAGAGGCTAGTATCGAACCAAGCTCTGAGGTCAGCACCACAACAAGTCCCGAAGTCAGCAATGCTGAAGTAAAAGCTCCGGATGACTATCCATCCAAGCCCATAACTATCATCGCACCGGCAAACCCAGGCGGCGGTTATGACTCGCTATCCAGAGCAGTAGCATCTATGGCTGGTCAGTATCTAGGTCAAGTAGTAATTGTCAAGAACGTTCCGGGAGCAAGTTTTACTCTTGGTGCATCGGAAGCGCTCCATTCGGCTGCTGATGGCTACACATTTGTGTTGTGCACAAACAAGCAGTTTTCTACTACTCCCTATGCTGTTGAAGTAGACTATGATCCAATTAATGATGTGCAGTGTTTCGCATCTATGGCAGAAGTCCGCTGGATCTGGTCTGTGAATGGCGGGTTGTATTCAAGAATTGGTGTCTCTGACACTGCGGGGTTCCTAGAATATGTTAAGGGAAATCCTGGTGTTATTAGAGGCGGCGTAATTAGTACAACAACTTCTCTGATGTTTAATCTGCTTGCTAAAGCCGGATACGAATTTAGTTTAACATCATATGCGGATGCAGCCTCGCTTGCTGTAGCAATTGCGAATGGTGAAGTCGACTGCGGGTTCTCAACACCCTCTGCCGTACAGGCTTTGCAGGCTTCAGGAGATATTCAGTTTGCAATGGAGATCCCTGGTATTACTGGAGAAAAATTCATGGAAGGTGTGCCATCTGCCGTTGATGATTTTCCTGAAATTCTTGAAATTCTCGGAGCATCGTCAGATGAATGGTATGGGTTATTTGGTCCCGTCGGGATACCTCAAGATGTAATCGAACAGGTGAACGAGTTTATTTACAATATTACTCAAGATGATGGCTTTACTTCGTTAGTTAAAAAAATTGGTGTTGTCCCAGCTTATCATACTGCTGAAGAAATGAAAGCTACGATCGCAGAAGAGTATGCAGAAGTCGGGGAATTTTTCGCATCGTTATCTAACTAATAGTCATGAAAGCTCGGAGGCGATAAGTTGCGTTCTTATCGCCTCCCTGCAGACCCCCGAATCATCATAATCGTTATTAAGCACAGAGCAAATCATAAAGGGTACTATAATCATGCAAAGCAGCATTTAGAATAGATTCTAATTTTGTATATTGTGCAATCCTAAGAGGTTTATCAGAGATGGATTATTTGAGTGGAACTTTGATTACCATAGTGAATCAATACCCGAATCGAAGTGTTAACGGGTGGACCACATATGACTAAGTATCATTGGGAGATTGAAGAATTAAATCCTTGATGGAACAATAACATTAAAAAGCAAACATATTTAGAAGTTTGACTTATTGGGAGTATAGAATGAAAAACATAAGTATTGACACCGAAGGAATAACAAAGGAAAACGCAGAAGGCTTTGAAGAACAGATGTTTGCACGGCATGGCAAACCGCAGGCTCCAGAAATTGTAAAATATATGTATGCGCCGATTCTCCCACCCGAGGAAGTTGCTTATTACGGAAGCAGCAAATGCAATCTTGCGCAGGCAGTAATGCTTTATGAAGAAAATCTTATAACGGAAGAAGTAGCTGCTGCGATTTGTTCTGTTTTACTAGAAATTGATACACTTGGACCTGATAATTTTCCCTTTGATCCTAAACTAGGTTTAGCATTCAATAATTATGAAGCATATCTTGTCCGTAAACTTGGGCACGACATAGGTGGATGCTTGCATATAGGAAGAAGCCGAATCGACTACAATACTACGTCTGCGAGAGTAGCAATCAGAGAGGAATTAAGGCGACTTCTAGAAAAGATCCTTGAATTCAGAGAAGTTCTGATTGACATAGCAGATGAACACAAAGAAACATTGATGCCGGGATATACACACATGCAATCAGCGCAGCCAACCACTTATGCAGAATATTTGCTTGGAATCAATTGCGCTTTGAAACGTTGTTACGACCGGCTTGAGTTTCTATATCGACAGTTCAATTATTCTCCGCTTGGTAGCGCCGCGACCGCAGGAACTGCATGGCCAATGAACAGGGAACGTTTAGCAGAGCTATTGGCTTTTACAGGCGTCTTGGAAAACGACCATGATGCGGGCCAAAACTATGATTGCATCTTGGCAATAACGGGTGCAGTAAATACTATGATGAATACTCTAAATCGGTTTATAACAGATCTATACAACTGGAGTTCCAATGAATTTGATTTAATCGAATTGGACGGGGCATATGCCGGTACAAGCAGCATCATGCCGCAGAAAAAAAACCCTTACCCGATGGAAGTTGCTATTGGACGTGCTGGCGAAGTTGCAGGGTTCTATAATGCGCTTTTATGTACACTAACTGGTGGTTCATCAGCTTTTCCAATTATGCGATATGCCGGCGAACCATATTGTGGTAAGTCGATAAAATACGCAATTGATGTCCTGGATATGATGGCTCCCGTTATGAAAACGATGATCATTAAAAAAGATAGGATGGCAAAATTAGCAGGTGCTTATTTTGCACAAGTTGTTGAAGTTGCAGATACAATCACCAGAAAAACAGGTTTGAATTTTTCGGAATCTCATATGATTGTTGGTAATCTAATAAGGCATTGTTACGAAAAAAATATTAAGCCTGAAGAAGTAGATCTTGAGCTCGTTAAAAATATTGCGGAAAAGCTAGGCCATGACATGACTGGGTTGACTGAGGCAGATATACTCGAAGCAATGGATCCTTGGCATTTTGTGGTAAGTAGGAATAATATTGGAGGACCGGCTCCCGAGAGTACAGCAAAGCAGATTAATAAACAACGTTCTACTTGGAATTCGGACAAGACGGCTATCACGGTCGAAACAAACCGCGTAAAGGCGTGCGACGTTGAACTGTATAGTATTGCAAGAAAACTAGCTGCTCAGTATACAAAGTAGCACTTGATGACAACAATATCAAGTATGAAAACGTCATTGATTAGTATCTAAGAAAATCCATTACTACACATGGTTTCTAGAGTGTGTTTCTAAATTCATATTTCCGTGTATCATGTAAGCAATTTGCGGATGCAGGCTAAATGCACAAGGCTCAAGTACCAACAAGCATGCATATCGTGACGGGTGGCAACACGGCTAAGCTCTTTCAGCTTGAGAAAAAAGCATTCCTCGATGTGGCGTTCCTTGTATCTCCGGTGGTCTGCCTTTATCTCCGGCTTGTCGATCTAGAAAGTACGGTTGCAGGCGTTCCCATTCAGCATTCGTGAGTTCAAAACGTCTAATTACAGTTCCCATTTCTTATACCTCTGTATATATTCGACGTTTCTATCAAATATCCTTTTGGAAACACACTCTGGAGAGAATACCAGCAGGAAAATACAAAAAAGAGATGGGAATAATTCTGTCAAGTTGATTACTAGACTATGGAATACTCAAAGATAAATTACTTATTTATGAAAAACGCCTGCTTAATCCATTTTGTCGCGGATACACTTTGTAATACCTTTTTCTAACAGTGACATTTTTCATTCATATGGTTGCAGAGTATTCAATATTCAGTTTACACAGCATTTTCAAAATCCAACTGGTAATGGAGAGAATAATTGATGGATTATCGAATCGAAAAAGATTCTATGGGCGAAATTAAAGTACCAGTAACTAAATACTGGGGGGCACAAACACAAAGAAGTTATCAGAATTTCGCAATTGGCGAAGAAAGGATGCCGCTGGAGTTAATCTCAGCTTTGGCATTGGTAAAAAAGAGCGCAGCAAGAGCAAATTACACATTGCAGAAATTAGATCAACACAGATGCGAAATAATCTGCGAGGTGTGTGATCTAATTTTACGTGGAGAACTATACGACGAATTTCCTCTTTCTATTTGGCAGACCGGTAGCGGTACACAGACTAATATGAATATAAACGAAGTCATCGCTAACAAGGGCAATGAAATCGCAAAGGGAAAGATAATTCATCCGAATGATCACGTAAATATGTCACAAAGCTCCAATGATACTTTTCCAACAGCAATGCATATTGCAGCAGTTCAAGCGATAATGAGCAACCTGGTTCCATCTTTAAATTGTCTTATTGAAGCTTTCAACAAGTTGGAGAATGATAATAGGACAATAATTAAAATCGCTAGGACTCATTTGCAGGATGCAACCCCTATTTCCTTTGCACAAGAAATCAGTGGATGGCGAGGTATGCTTGAGAATTCTAAAAGCAAGATTCTTGTATCATTAGCTGGAATAGAAACACTTGCTTTGGGAGGGACAGCCGTTGGAACAGGACTTAATGCTCCAAAAGACTTCGCTGAATTATCTGTCCGAGAAATTGCACAATGTACAGGTATCTCATTTCACACTTCTAACAATAAATTCCATGCTTTATCTTCGAAGGATGATATAACATTTGCACATGGCGCACTAAAAACATTAGCAATGGATTTAATGAAAATCGCAAATGATATTCGATGGCTGGCTAGTGGTCCTCGTTGTGGCTTGGGTGAAATAAGCATTCCTGCTAATGAACCGGGGAGTTCAATTATGCCAGGGAAAGTCAATCCAACTCAGTGTGAAGCTATGACAATGGTGGCTGTTCAGATAGCTGGAAATGATACAACTGTAAGTTTCGCAGCTTCACAAGGCAATTTTCAGCTTAATACGTTTATGCCGGTTATTATTTATAACTTTTTACAGTCTGTACGGCTTTTAAGCGATGTTATGTGTTCTTTTAGAATACATTGCGTGGAAGGAATAAAAGCTAACGTGGACAATGACCTGCTCCCCGAAAAAGTAGTCCACCTAAAAAGAGAGAAAATGATAAACTAAGAAAAAGGAAAAGGTGGACAAAATGAAGAAGAGCAATTACACAGAGGAGCAGATCGCCTTTGCGTTAAAGCAGGCGGAGCTGGGCACGCCGATATCGGAGGTATGCCGGAAGCTCGGGATAGCGGAACAGACGTTTTACCGCTGGAAGAGCAAGTACGGCGGAATGCTGCCAAGCGACATGAAGAGGCTGCGGCAGCTGGAAGAAGAGAACGCAAAGCTGAAGAAACTGGTGGCTGATCTGAGTCTGGATAAGCTGATGCTGCAGGATGTACTGACAAAAAAATTCTAAGGCCTGCTGAGAAGCGGGATGCCGTACGTTATCTGCAAGAACGCTTTCAAGCAAGCGAACGCAAAAGCTGTACGGTATTGCGAATCAACCGGGGATGGCATCGGAGGCAGCCAACCCGCGACGAGCAGGCCTTTTTACGGATGAGAATCAAAGAAATCGCCTCCGTGCGAAAGCGATATGGATATCGGCGGATCCATGTCCTGTTGCTGCGTGAAGGGTGGAAAATCAACCATAAGCGGGTCTACAGGCTCTACAGGCAGGAAGGATTGAACCTGAGAAAACCGTCAAACCGAAAGAAAATCAGCGTTTCGAGGGCCCCTACGAAGGGATTGGCATCTGCGGTGAACGAATGCTGGAGTATGGACTTCGTGTCCGATCAATTGTACAATGGTAAGCGGTTCCGGGCGCTGACGGTGCTGGATACGTTCAGCCGGGAAAGTTTAGCCATCTGCGTGGACAAATCGATCAAGGGCGAACAGGTCTGCGACGAGCTGGAGAAACTCAAGGCAGCCCGCGGGCTGCCTCTGCGAATCAAGGTCGATAACGGGCCTGAGTTCATCTCTCGGGCGCTGGATGCCTGGGCGTACTTCAACAAAGTCAAACTCGATTACTCCCGCCCCGGCACGCCGACAGACAACCCGCATATCGAATCGTTCAACGGCAGCTTCCGGGATGAATGCCTAAACATGAACTGGTTTATGTCTCTGGAGGATGCCAGAGACAAAATAGAGCGCTGGCGAAGGGACTACAACGAGTTCCGTCCGCACAGCGCACTAACATACCTAACACCGGCTGAATTTGCCCTAAAAACGGGCTCGGAAGCCGTCTGAGCATCGATTTTTTCTCACTCAAAGTGGACTACTCTTTGGGGGACACCTCAAAAGCATCGATTTTTTCTCACTCAAAGTGGACTACTCTTTGGGGGACACCTCAGAGCATCGATTTTTTCTCACTCAAAGTGGACTACTCTTTGGGGGACACCTCAAAACTCCACACAATTCATATCCAATTGGAATACAGTGGGGGGAACAGGTTCAATCGTCTATTAGCGATCGGTTATGTATTTTGTTTGGCTCGCTTGAAGTACCGCTTTATTTGACAGATTTAGCTATATCAAACGTTGAGAAAAATGGTGATGTTGATATTTCTATCTCGTGTGAAGAGATTTCTTCATTAGTTCGCTTCGTAATCAGTGAGATATCACAGCAAGGATTTCTTTACAAGAAACTTTCGGGACCCGATGTTAGCTTTGTGAAAGCGAACGGAGTAAAAATTTCACTAGATGAGTATTTTGTTATAGATCCCCCGATAATAAGATATGCTGATGGAACCTATTCTTATAATTGCTATCATATTCCGACAAATATAAATGCAGGAGAGCTACCCAAAGATCAAATTGAGATCTGGGATTTTTCTGCAATCAGTCTAAACAGAGAATCACTAGGTAAGAGCCATGACACAAATACAATCCAATATATGTGCTTTCAAAAAGTCGCAGATGATTTTGATGTCGTATTTAATGATGATGGTTGCGGGGAAGCAGGAGATTTGGTTTGCCTAAAGGAAGAAGATGGGCAGACTATAAAATTATGTCTTGTACATTGCAAGGGAGCAATTAATGGGAAAATCTCTAGCGACATTAGAAATTTCTACACGTTATGCGGACAGGCGCAAAAAAGTATCGCAATAAAGCATCTTGGCCTTCCTCACCTTTATCGTGATCTAAAACATCGTAATGAAATTTGGGAGAAGGAAGGGGCTTCTAGATTTCTGAAGGGTACAATTAAAGAACTTTCATACTTTAAAGAAAAATCTCGTTCGTCAAAAATTCAGTTCGAAGTAGTAATAGTTCAACCAGGTTGCTCAACATCTTCAATTAGTTCTGATATATTAAAGTTGCTTGGGACGACGGAACTATTCATTAAAACGACAACGCAAGGTATGTTTCGTGTTGTCGTCTCTGAATAATCAGGATTATTCGAGTGTAATCTCTTGTTAATTGTACTCTCGCGCGTTTCCCCGTACTCCTGCGCGTTTCCTTGGGGGTGGGTGCAAATTTTCCTATCATATAAAGCGCGGGGTACAAACAGCCAATTTCTTCACGAACAATAATAACTACAATATGCAAAAAGCCCAGAAAGTCTGGGCTTTTTGCATAAAAAAAGTACCCACGAATTGTATCATTTCGTGAGTACTTAGCTGGCTCCCCCTGTTGGACTCGAACCAACGACACTGCGGTTAACAGCCGCATGCTCTACCAACTGAGCTAAGGAGGAACGTTACTCGGAAATTTTACATGAATTTGAAGCCACTTGCAATGAACACGGCGAGCGATGGGGGGCGATTATTGTAAAATACGACATAAAATCTCTCGATATCTCGAAATTACTCGCCTTTGATTGACGTTTTAAATTGCGCTTACTATAATATTAACATGGATGAAAACGCCGTAATCACACTCGTTGCGATGGAGACAGCATCCCCGAAGTGGAGAATGACACGCTCTGCGGGCGCTGTTTATACCGCGCTGATCGTGCTGATCATCGGCTGCATTTCGGTCGGGAATCTGCTTTACGAACGGTTTTCGCTTCCAAGGCATGTTACGCAACCGGCCTTATATGCGATGATAGCAATTGCGGCTTACTATATCTATCGGCGACACTTTCTGCGTTACCGCTATACGCTGACCAGCGACACGCTAGCCATGGAGCAACTCGGCGGTAAAGTAGAGCGAATACTTGCTGTGATCAGTCTGAACGATATCCACCAAATTCAGCGTAGCGATGATAAGCACAAAAATAAAGCAAAAATCGTACGGGCATCGTTGCCACCATATCGAGAAGCAACCAAGGTTTTTGCGATGATCGACGAAAAAGAGATACAGTATGAAATCAGCGCGAGCGAGGAATTTTCTGCAAAATTAGTCGCACAGTGGCAGAGCGCTAAGATGGTAAAAGTAGACGAACAAGCGCCATCACAACATGATTGACGCAAAGAAAGATAACGAACAACAGAGCATGGACAAACGCCCCGAAAATAAAAATGAAACATTGCAGGAGACCCTCGGCACGTATGCGCGAGAGAACCCTGCGCGTTTTCATATGCCCGGACATAAAGGGAGGGGGCTCTCCGGCTTCTGGCGGGATGAGCTTCAACTCTGGGACGTGACCGAGCTGAGCAACACCGATAATCTGCATGCACCGGTGGGAGCGATTGCCGAGGCACAAAACAGCATGGCAAAAGCGTATGGCGCGAAAGCTTCTTTTTTTGTTGTCAACGGCGGAACAAACGCAGTACAGGCGATGATACTCGCGCTCGAGGAAGAAGATAAGCTGCTGCTTGCGCGGGATTGTCACCGCTCGGCGGTGAGTGGTGCGGCGCTGCGCGGGATTGAAACCAGCTACATCTCTCCAAGATATGACAAAGCGAGTGGCTTACTTGGCATGGTAACGCCGGAAGACCTCGATTTAGCGCTGACGCAAACGGGTGCGACGGCGGTACTCGTCACCACACCGAATGCATACGGGCTCTGCGCGGACGTTGCAGGACTTGCGCAAGCCGCACATCGTCACGGAGCACTATTGATGGTAGACGGCGCACACGGCGCGCATTATCCCTTCTCGGAGGCTCTACCGCGTTCTCTCGGCGGATATGCGGACCTCTTTGTGCACTCTCAGCATAAGACGATGGATGCGTTGACGCAGGCCGCGAGCTTGCACCTTGGCGAATGCCGCATTACGCCGGAACGATTGCGCCGGGCGCTTGCTATGACCGAAACGACAAGCCCTTCCTATCTATTGATGGCGTCTCTCGACTGGTCGGTCTATATGGCGAGACGGCGAGATTGGACGGGGCAGGTTTCGCGTTGCAGGAAGCTGGAAGAGCAGATTGAGGCGATCGGCGGACTGCGGACGTTTCACGACCCGATCGGGATCGGCGTTTTTGAGCGCGACCGAACGCGAATTGTTGTTGATGTGACACAAAGAGGCTATACTGGCTATGAGGTGCAGGCGATTCTCGAAGAGAACAACATCTATCTGGAGATGGCGGATGCGCGACGGCTGGTTTTGATCACCACGCCAAACGACGAACTGGTTTGGTATGATCAACTACTAAAGGCGCTGGCGGATTTGCCAAAGCGGACACCGCGAAAGAAAATAAGCCGCGGAGAAGAAATTCGCTTTGCGGCGAACGAGCAAAAGATGCGCATTCGCGAGGCGACGTTTGCAAAAACGCGAACGAAGCCTTTGAAAAACGCGGAAGGTAGCGTTGCCGCAGAACCCATTGGCATCTATCCACCCGGAATCGCGCTGGTGATGCCGGGCGAGGTGATCGATCGGCGCGCGATCAACTATCTTTTAATGCAGGAAAAAGAAGGCGGCGCGCTCTTTGGGGTCTATGACGGAAGCGTATTCGTCGTAGAAAAATAAAAACACTCAGAATCTAGCAAATTTGAGGATGATCATGCAGAATCGACTGCTCGAAGCGATACAACAAAACCGTGCGCCACATGCAATCTTGATTTCCGGGCCGGAAGGAAGCGGCAGGCGCGAGCTTGCGCGCCGTTGTGCCGCGCTCTTTTGCCTCGGCGAAGACGCGCCGGAACGATTGAGCAATTGCCCGAACTATTACGAGATCGGCGAGAGCACGGTCAAGGTGGACGATATCCGGACGCTGCTTGCCTCCGCCGCGATGCAGGGGTTCAACGGCGGTCAAAGAGCGTTTGTATTTGTCAACGCGCAACTCATGAGCGTACAGATTCAAAACACATTGCTGAAAACGCTTGAAGAACCCCACAGCGAGACGCTGCTGATCCTGACGGGAAACGAGTTTGGGCTGTTGCCGACGATTCGCTCCCGCTGCGTGATCGAGCGGCTAGGCGCAGGGAGCCTGGAGGAAACCGCGTGCGAACTGATGCGTGATGGTCTCTCGCTAGACGACGCACGATTTTTTGCGGGATTATCGGACGGGATTCTCAGCCGCGCGCGCGCAGAAGCGACGCCGGAAGCACGCGAATTTCGCAAAAACGCGATCGGCATTCTCGAACATGCGATATTCGACTATGCGCCGTTTTCGGAAGCAGCGGATCTCGTTACGAGCTTGAGCGCAGACACGGACGCAGACGATGCAACAGACGAAGAACCAAAGGCGAAAGTCGGCAAGAAAAAGAAGAAGGGCAATGTGCAGTTGGCGCAATCGCTGCTTACCATAGCACTCAGTTTATTTCAGGATGCGCTATACGACACGCTCGGCGAGCAAACCCCGCGCAACACCGATCAAACGGCGCTGATTCGCCGGATTTCGTCGTGCTTTACAACGGCGCAGATACAAGGTATCATAGAAATGTTAACCAGTTCGCAGCAGAAACTGACGGCAGGCGGGAACATCTATCTCACCCTCGATAGCGCGCTGGCGAAACTGTTTTACGAAGCGTAACGCATACGGCATATCAAACACAACCTGTACCGCGCGCGAAGCATTCGCCCGCGGATGCATAGAAGGAGCAAAGAACACCATGAAAGTGATTGGCGTACGATTCAAATCGAGCGGACGCATCTATTATTTTGATCCGTTGGAATTCGAGTTTTCCGAAGGGTACGGCGTTATCGTTGAAACCGCGCGGGGACAGGAATACGGCGAAGTCGCACAGGTGGCGATGGATGTAGAGGAGACCGCGATTGTTTCCCCGCTCAAACCCGTGATTCGCCCCGCAAGCGAGGCGGACACCACGATGCGCGAGCAGAACTGCGCAAAAGAGGGCGACGCGTTTCGCGTTTGCCAGCAGAAGATTGAACAGCACAAGCTGGACATGCACCTCGTTAGCGCGGAATACTCGTTTAACGGCAGCAAGCTCGTGTTTTACTTTACGGCGGACGAGCGGGTGGATTTCCGCGAGCTGGTCAAAGACCTCGCGTCCCAGTTCCGCACGCGCATTGAGCTACGGCAAATCGGTGTTCGCGACGAAGCGAAGATGCTAGGCGGACTCGGCTCCTGCGGCAGAGTTGTTTGCTGCAAGCAGTTTCTCGACGATTTCCACCCCGTCTCGATCAAGATGGCGAAGGAACAGAATCTTTCGCTCAGCCCGACGAAGATCAGCGGGCTTTGCGGCAGGCTCATGTGCTGCCTGCAATACGAGCAGAGCTGTTATGAAGACATGAAGCGGCGGATGCCTCACGTCAACCGCGAAATCCTGACGCCGGACGGGATTGGAATCGTGGTCGACAACAATGTGATCACCGAAAAGACGAAAGTCCGCGTGACGTTGCCGGATGGAAGCATTGATCTAAGAGAGTTTCATTATACGCTGCTCGCCAAACCCGGCGAACCGCTGCCCGTTCAGCCGCAGCAAGCCGCGCAACCTGCACAAGTGACGCAACCAGCGCAGCTTGCGCAGCTCACACAACCCGCCGCAAGACAGGAAAGCGGGACGGTGGAGACAAAACCCGCGGCGGAAAACGCCCCGGCAGCGGAACGCAATCCAGACCACAAGCGCCGCAGACGCGGCGGACGCGGAAAGGGAGCGCCGCGAGCGAACGGCGCACCGGCGCAAGAGGGCGAAGCGCAACCGCAAAACGCACAGGCGCAGAAGCCGCGTCCCAACGCTCAACAACAGCAGCAGCCGAGACGTGATGGCCAGCAACAGCGCCCAAACCAGCCAAGACCGCAACCGCAAAACGCGAACCCGCAGCAGGGCGGACAACCGCCGAGACAAGGCAACGCACCGGAAGGGCAGCGCGCGAATAACAACAACAGGCGTGGCGGCGCGAACAGGCCGAGACCGAATACACCTGCGCCGGAGAAAAAAGAGCCGTAATACGCGACAAAACGCCGCGCAATGCGGATTTTACGCAAGTTGTGTTGACGTTTTACACCGCTGTGTTATAATGTTTACGAAATTTGGACACGGAGGACTGGAACATGGCATATAAAATTTCTGACGAATGCATCGCCTGCGGCGCTTGCGCTGCGGAGTGCCCCACCGAAGCAATCAGCGAAGGCGCGATCTACGTGATCGATGCCGATAAGTGCATCGACTGCGGCAACTGCGCGGACGTTTGCCCGGTTGGCGCACCCAAAGCCGAGTAACGAGCTACAAGAAAGCCTGAACGACAACATAGTCGCTCAGGCTTTTTTTGTTTTTGGCGTATTGCTTGAATTGATCAGCCGCAACAGGCGGCAAACGGCAGGTCGTAATAGAGAATTGGCAGCAGTACGTCCGTCAGTGACTCGTAATCCGTTTGATCCGGCGTGTAGAACGAATAACGGATATCCTCGTATGCCCATTCGGCGAGCGCGCCTTTGGTTCCACCATCGATCGTTTTGATGGACACCGTTACCTTGAAGCCGGGGCCTTCGAGATAAAGAGACTGCGGCGTGGGATCAAACGACTCATACACACCGGAGATATCCTCCGTAGTGGCAGCGCCGCGATAGGTGAAGGTCTGTCCATCCAGCGTGAAGATGACCTGCGCGATCTTGCCATCGATGATGCTATAGTTGGCGCTATCCGCCTGCTGATGCGCCGTGATGACAAACCCAAGGTCGGAAAAATCCGCAGGGCCTTCCACCTCCACAATGGGATTTGGCAACTGCACTGTTGGCTCGGCGGTTGCGTACGGCGTGCTGACGGGAGCGGAAACGGTGGAAGTTACCGGTCCGTTTGTCGCGGCTTTGCAGGAAGCAAAGATAAAAACAAGAAGTAGCGCCAAGATGGCAGGGATGATTTTTTTCATATGATCAGTCCTTTCAAGGCCGCGCCGCATCAAATGGCACGGGACAAATGATGGATGAAATGCATCCATACACAAATCTTTATGATACGTTGCTATCATACCATAGATAAAATGATGCCTAAAGTGACTAACGCACGCGCCGGGGTGGCGCCTTTTTATGTTTTGGATGCAAAAAAGAATTATCGGAATCAGCGAAAGGGCGAATTATAAGAATTCGCGAAACCCAAAACTGTCGTAATTTTTTAGTGGTTTTCTGCATTAGGATATCTTTGGCGGCAGGAAACAGCCTCGAAAAACGCCGCCAAGCAAGAAAGGAGCACGAACGAATGGAGTCGGCCAATCATAATTCAATCGAAAGCAAAATGGAAGCGTATTTTGCCGCATGCGATGCGACGGCGGAGCGTGTCACACTCAAAAACGGAAGCGTGACCATCCGGCAAACGCCGTATACGCTTGCAGGCCTGAGCGAGCACCTCGCAAAACCGCAGGGCGAGATCCTCGCAAAAGGCAAAAGCGGAGGAAAGAGCAAGGAGTGCAAGCTGTACGCTAGCGCACTCCGACGGATTGGTCGCTACATCGTAGAGCACGCGTTACTGGGGGAACTCCAGTACAGCGTTGCCGCGAAACTGCTGGAAGAACTCGGCACCGGCGAAAAACTGCCGCCGGACGAGGAAGCCCGCAGGATCGTGATCGTGCTGGAGGATAAGGAAGGCTGGGGTGAGTGACGTGGAATTCCAATTAAAGGGGTATCCAAATCCACGCCAGCGGGCATTCTTCGAAAGCAGGGCACGGCACACCGCATACGGCGGCGCGCGCGGCGGCGGTAAAAGCTGGGCCATGCGAAGAAAGTTCGTGCTGCTCGCCCTTCGCTATCCGAACCTTCAACTCCTTCTGCTCCGAAGAACGCTGTCGGAGCTGACCGAAAACCATGTGCGGGCGCTGCAAACGGAGCTATCAGGGTTTGTTGATTACAACCAAACGCAACGCGTATTCACGTTTCCGAACGGCAGCCGCATCAAACTCGGTTATTGCGACAATGAGCAGGACGTATACCGCTATCAGGGGCAGGAATACGACGTGATCGGATTGGAGGAAGCCACCCAGTTCACCGAGAGCCAGATGCAGTTCATTTCGACCTGCAACCGCTCGGTGAGAACGGACTTTAAGCCGCGTATGTACTACACATGCAATCCCGGCGGCGTAGGGCACGCATGGGTCAAGCGCCTCTTTATCGACCGACGCTATCGCGGAAGCGAGAGAAGCGAGGATTACGTCTTCATTCCGGCGCGCGTGACGGACAATCCGGTCCTGATGCGGGACAAGTCCTATGTGATCACACTCGAAAACCTGCCGGAGCCGCTGAGGCGCGCCCATCTGGACGGGGACTGGGATGTGCTGGCGGGGCAGTACTTCAGCGAGTTTTCGAGAGGGCGGCACGTGACAGAGCCGTTTGAGATCCCGAAGTCGTGGCGGAGATTTCGCGCCATGGACTGGGGATACAACGATCCCTGCGCGGTGCTGTGGTTTGCCGTTTCGCCCACAGGTCGGGTGTATGCGTATCGCGAATATTATGAACGCCAGGTGCTGTCCAGTGAGACGGCACGGCGCATCCGTCAGATGACGGGAGAAGAGAAGATCGCATACACCACTGCCTCGCCGGACGCCTGGCAAAACCGTGGCATGAGCGCCGCCGGAGACATCGGCGGGATGAGCATTGCGGAGGTGTTCGCCCACGGCGGCGTGCCGCTCATCCGCGCGGACAACGCCAGAATCCCCGGCTGGCAGCGTGTCCGCGAATATCTGAGCGACGCAGACGACGGGCAGCCGAAGCTGCTGATCTTTCGCACCTGCGAAAACCTGATCCGAACGCTGCCCGCGCTGACCTTCGACGAGCATTTTGTGGAGGACGTCGGCTCACACTACGAGGATCACGCGCCGGAAGCGCTGCGCTACGGGCTGATGTCGAGGCCATCCGCCGCAAGCGAGCCGAAGAAGAAGAAGGCGCGCGCCTATGACCCGTTTGCATCCGGTGAACCGCATGCGGACGGATTCACCAGACTGTAAACGGGGTATCCCCAAGGAAGGACACAACCAATGAACACATCTCATATGAAAGGATCAAACCAGGGGCAGGAGAAGCGCGCGCTCTGCGAAAAGGCCTACGGACTCTTTCGGGAGTTTCGCGGGGCATATGTCTCCGAATGGCAACGGCTGGAAAATTGCGAACGGATGTATCGCGGCGATCACTGGCACGATGTACCGATGCTTGACCGCAACGAGCCGAGACCGGTGACGCCGATTATCCAGAGTACGGTGGAGAACATCAAGGCCGAGCTGCTGGATCGCGTGCCGGAGGCGGTCATCCTGCCGGAAAGCCCGAAGGACAGCGAGATTGCGCACGTAATCGAAGCCATCATCCGCCAGAACCACGACGCGGATGGTTACGTGAAGGAATACCGCAAGCTCGTACACGACCTGCTGGTCGGCGGCTACTGCGTGCAGGAGGTCGGCTACGACAACACGCTCAACGCAGGACTTGGTGGCGCGTTTATCCGCCACGTGGACGCGAGGAGCATTCTCTTTGACCCGCTGACGACGGACGCGCAGGAAAGCCGTGCGATCTTCAAGATTTCGCTCAAGACGCGCGAATACATCGAATCCCGCTTTCCCAAAGCTGCGCCGTTTCTCACGGCGGATGCGTTCGGTACGCCGGACGCGGTAGAGGACGGAATCCTGCACGGAGACCGGAACGGAGCGATGCTCTTCCTCGAATACTGGTGGCGGGAATTTGACGCGGAGACGGAGCGATCGAGCGTACACATGGCGCAGATTGCTGGAAACCAGGTGCTCTCGGATAGCAGGGACACGAAACCGGACGGTCTCTTCGAACACGGCATGTATCCGTTTTTACTCACCCCGATGTTCGTGCGAAAGGGCTCCTGCCTCGGTCTCGGTCTCGTGGACATGTTTGAAACGCAGCAGAAATACGCGGACAAACTCGACCAGATCGTGCTGAAAAACGCGCTGATGGCGAGCCACAACAAACTGCTCGTGACCGAAGCCAGCGGATTTGACACCGAGGACCTGCGCGATTGGAGCCGGGAGGTTCACCGCGGCGAAAGCCTCAACGGGGTCACCTGGTTTTCCACACCGCCGCTGCCCGCCTACATCATCGGCTACATCGACAGCATTCGCGAGAGCATCAAGCAGGAGAGCGGGGCAAACGATTTCTCCCGTGGCACAACGGCAGGCGGCGTAACCGCGGCCAGCGCCATCGCCGCTATGCAGGAGATGAGCAATAAGCGCGCTCGTATGATGGCGCGGCTGCTGCACGAAAGCTTTCGGGACGCGGTGCGCCTAGAGATCGAAGTCGAGCGCGAGTTCAACTTCTTTACCCGCCGCGTAAACGTGACCATCAACGGCGAGACGAAGGAACGCACCTTCGAAAGCACGATGCTCGTGAAGAAAGCGCCGGGAAACGTCGCGCTGCCGATTGAGTTCTACATCTCGGTCAAGGCGCAGCAGGAGACGAAGTACTCCGCGATGAGCCAGAACGAGTTGGCACTCCGTATGCTGCAAAGCGGCATGATGACGCCGGCGCAGGCCGTGGAACTCATGGTGTTTGAGGGTAAGGATCAACTACTCAAGCAACTCAAAGAACAGAGCGAGAAAGTGGAAGCGCTCGCAAAACAACAGCAACAACAGACTCTCCCGCAAGGCGCGGGCAAAATAGGGAGGAACGCATGAAATCCATCAAAAACACGATGCAGCAGCGCCTGATGAGCGCAGACGGCGCAAGAACGCAGAACGCGGCGCAAAACGATCCGGAATTTGAAGCGCTGGTAGATGAAATCTCCGTTCTGGTGCAGCAAGGCAAGCTGCCGGAAGGTTTTGACCTTGAGTCGGCGGCGAAAGACCCGGAACTGGCGAACCTGATGCGCGAATACGGCGCGGAGGCGGGCATCCGCATCTACGCTGCAGAACAGCGCGCGGAGGAAGCCGAGAACAACGCCATGGAGCGCGTGAGTGCCCGTGTTCGCGAGCGCGGTGCTTTGCCCAAGAGCACGCGCGGAGGCAGCGCGGCACCGGCCGCAACCAATTATCACGGCATGAGCTCGGAAGCATTCCGCGCACTCATGCAGCAGATGAAGAAGACCGCCCGCGACGGCGGCAAAACCAGACTGTAAACAACAGGAGGAAAGTACAACATGAGCAACAGCAACACCACGGTAAACACCGCAAGCACCACCTACAGCAACAAGACGTTTTACGACAAAGCGCTGCTTGAGATCGCCAAGACGCGGCTCGTGCACGCAAGCTACGGCCAGAAACGCAGCATTCCGCGCAACAGCGGCAAGCGCGTGGAATTCCGCCGCTACGAGCTCTTTACGCCGAACGCAAACGCGCTGGTACTCGAAGAGGGCGTGACCCCGGCGGGCCAGAGCCTCGCGCAGAGCAAGATTGAGGCCGAAGTCAAACAGTACGGCGCATACGTCGAGGTCAGCGATCTGCTCGATCTGACGAGCTTTGATCCCGTACTCACGGAGAGCACGGAACTGCTCGGCGAGCAGCTCGGCACCGTGGTCGAATGGATCACGCGAGATGCGATGTGCGCGGGCACCAATGTGCAGTATGCAAACGGCAAGACGAACCGCCTCTCCCTCGAAGCGGGAGACAAGCTCACCGTCACCGAGATTCGCAAAGCGGTGCGTTCGCTGAAAAAGGCAAAAGCGCGCATGTTTAACAACGTGGACGGCGGCGCGGTTCGTAAACCGCACTTTGTCTGCATCTGCTCGCCGGACGCGACCTACGATCTGCAGAGCGACGCGCTTTGGCAGGATGTCTCGAAATATTCCGACATGGAGCAGATCTATTCCGGCGAAATCGGCAGACTCTTTGGCGTTGTGTTCGTCGAGAGCACCGAAGCGAAGGTGTTTTATCAGAGCGTACACACCACCGTTGCCGCGCATTCGGCGGGCAGTGCGGTGGTTACCCTCGCCGATATCACGGAATCCGCGGCGCTGTATCTCACGGCGGGCGCGAAAATTAAGATCGGAGCCACGGAATACACCGTTGCCTCCTGCAACGCCGCGGCAAAGACCGTTACCCTCAGCGCGACGGTTGCCAGCGCGATCGCGGCGGGCACGATCGTGTACAGCGAAAACGCGGGCAGCATCGACGCCACGACGAAAAAGGGCACGGATATCCACGCGACGCTCGTCTTCGGTTCGGATGCATACGGCATCATCGACGTGGACGGCGAAGGTTGCCTCCAGACCATCGTGAAACCCGTCGGCAGCGGCGGAGCTTCTGATCCGCTGGATCAGCGCGCGACGGTTGGCGCCAAGGTTGCCGCTTACACCGCGAAGATTCTCAACAACCTCTGGATCGTGCGCATCGAGCACGGCGTGAGTCTGTAATCACGGAACACAGGGGAGAGCGGGATAGGCTCTCCCCAACTCTAAAATTTAAGGAGGATAAAACCATGCAGTATATGACCGAAGCGCAGATTGACGGCATTTCGACCGAGACGGGGAAGGCACTTGCGAAAGAAAATAAAGTGACCGTGACGATTCAGCCGGAAAACGGCGAATCCCACTGGGAAGGCGGCATCAACGGGCATTTCTTTCGCATCCGCACCGGTGAACCGGTCGAGATTCCCCAGAGTCTCGCCACGCTGATTGCCCAGAGCGCACAGGTGCGCTATGAAAGCGAAGCGCATGTGCGCGCATACCGCAAAAGCGGCGGCAAAAAGGTATCGTAAAGGAGGGCGCATGCATGACGCTCAAAGAATTGCTCACAGGAGCTCTGCTGCAGCTCGACCGCGGAACCGACGCGCAAACCCTGGAAAGCTGGCGCGACAAGCTCACGCGATACCTCAACGACGCGATGATCGATCTCACAAGCGAACTGCAACCCCGGCGGAGCGACACACTGACGCTGACAAACGGCGCGCTCGACCTGACGAAACTGCCGAGAAGCGTAGTGAAGGTTATCGCACTCTCTCGCGCGGGCACGCGGCTGCCGTTTTACTACGGGGCAAGCACAGAGCTCTTACGCGTGCCCGCCGTTTCGGACGGAGACGTACTGGTGACGTACCGCTATATGCCGACGGTGCTCAAGGTGGACACCGATGTGCCGGAGCTGCCGGAATGGAGCCACGGCGCGATGATTGGCTACGCGGTGGGGCGTGAGCGGGCGAGCGGAGACGCAAGCAGCATTGCCTCCGCGCGCGCCTGCTTCGAACTCTACAATGCGGCAAAGCGCATGATGCGTGCACACCGCGGAGAGCTGGACGCGTATGCGATTGAAAACCGCTAGAAAGGGGGAATCCATATGGCGCTGCGGCAATACCGCATACCGGTATTTTATGGTATCGCGCAAAACGTGACCGAGAACCGCCAGAACGACGGCGAGAGCCCGGATGCCTGCAACATGGATACGCAGGGCGGCAGACTCAGCGTTGCAAAAGGGTATGTTCGCGAGAGCGAAACGCCGTTTTTTTCAACGGAGACTGTCAAGCGGCTCTATGTCTGGCGACGCGCGGACGAACGAAAGTTGATCGTCGCGACGGGGAGCAAAATCTACGTGTTGGATGAGACGGCGAATGAATGGAAAAGCATCTACGACTTTGGCGCGGAGGTCGCCGCCGCGCAGTACGATTTTCTTCCCGTGAAGATCGCCAGCACCGAATACCTCTTGATCGCAAGTGCCGCGGCGCGCATGGCGAAATGGGACGGCGCGAGCGAGATAGCGGAAGCATTCGGCAGCACGGAGGGTCTCTCCGATATTGCGGTGAACTATGTGGAGCTCTATTATTCGCGTCTCTTTGCCGCGGGAGACGCGAATAGTCCCGGCAGGCTTTATTACAGTCAGGCGCCGGGAGACACACGCACGATCGAAAACTGGACGGTCGCGGAAGAGAGCGAAAACGTCAGCGGCGGATTTGTGGACGTCGGAACCGATTCCGATCCAATTACGGGACTGTTCGCGCTGAGTAATCAATTGCTCATTTTCAAGCGGGATTCGCTCTATCGCCTGCTGGGCGACCGACCGGGCAACTTTCGCATCCAGCCGGTCAACGGTACGATGCGACAGCCCGTTCACACGGCCTGCGTTCGCGCAGGAGATGTTCTCTATTTTCTGACGAGCGGTGGAATGTACTATTTTGACGGGCAGACCGTGCAGCGAAAGGCGGACGCGGACAAGGTAAGACTGCTGCTGCAAAACGCAAATCTGACCGCTTGCATCGCAACGTCAAGCGGAGATCGCCTCTATTTTGCACATCGCGAAGAGTCGGGCGAGGGAGACAACGACGCCATACTCATCTATGACCTCGCGCGCGGCACATACATGCTCCGACGCGGATTCACCGCAAGCGGCTTCTTTGCAGCCGGAGGCACGCTCTATCTGCTGAACGGAAACGGCTTTGTTTGCCGCTTTGAGGAGGGCGAGACGTATGATGGCGCTCGTATCGACGCCTATTGGAAGACGCCGATGACCGATCTCGACAGCAAAGCAGTAGGGAAACGTCTCGAAGAACTCTATCTGCGCGGCAGCGGCGGTATTCTCTCGGTAGAAGCGGTGACGGAGAGCGGCACGGTCTATAACGAGAGGCTCATGCCGGGCGGGAGCGAGCGGATCCTCGAGCTCGGACTCAACGGCGAAGGCAGAGCGTTTCAGCTCGTGTTTCGAAACGTCAATGGTTCGCATTTTACGATTGACGGCGGGATCGAGCTGATTATGGACATGCAGAGACGTGTTCTGTAAAAACAGGAGGGAAAGACAATGGCGTTTGAAAAAACGGGTATGCAGGCGTTGTTTCCGGTGTATTTTTCCCGCAAAGCAAGCGAGAGCACATCGCAAGAGGACTTTGACATCTCCGTTGCACAAAACGAAAGCAACCTCAATCAAAATATGGAAACGCTGTATCAAAAGCTGCTGGAATTGGAAGATTATCTGGCGGCGATTGAGTGAGGCGGAAAGGAAGGAGTCACAATGGCATTTCACATTGGACCGGGTTCCAAGAAACCGCTGCTGATCGGTCAATACGACAGCGGCGCGAAGATCAAGCCAAGTTTTGACTTTGGCAATCCCTATGGAAGCGGCGGCAACGAAGTAAGCGAGAGCGACGAGGACGTGCTCAGCAGTTACATCAACGAAATGTATGCGCGATTTGCTCCGCAAGAAGCGGAGTATGACGCGAAGAGCGAAGACGAAATCCGTTCTTCCGTCGCCGCGTGGCTGCGACCAAGCTATGAGCAGGCGATTGCGGGCAGACAGCAGCAAACGCGCCTGAACAAAGCAAATCTGGACGCAGACGCGATTGCGCGCGGCATGGGGGCAAGCACGTATGTGACCGACGTGAAGAACCGCCAGCAGAACGCCGAAGCGAGCGACATTGCTTCGATGGAGGCGGACTATGGTTCGACACTGGCGAAATATGTGTTGGACGGAGTGGACAGCGAGCAGGACCGCGCGCTGGAAGCAGAGAAATTCAACGCGCAACAGCGGCAAAGCTCTTATGATCAGGCGTATTCGGCGGCGCTCGCGCTCTATGCGCAATACAAGAAAAACGGCAGCCGATCAGGGCAAAGCGGACCGAACAAGACGACGCTTGAAAACTGCGAGGCGTTTCTCTCCACACTCAGTGGAGAAGAACGCAGAGTGGTCTACGAGGGAAGCACTACGCAGGGCGCAAGATATCGCGCGGAGCTGCTCGCTTCGGTCGGAACATCCGGCTATATTCAATTGATGGGAGAATACCCTAGTAAGCCGTAAAACACAACGGAGCAAAGAAGCGATGGTTTGGCAGAAATCTGCTGGATCATCGCTTTTTTGTATACGGAGGGATGTGTGAACAGATAGTTGCGGTTTCAGTTGGACAAGCCATGCGGGGTTGATACAGGGCGGTAAATGCTTTATACTGACGATGGGTTATTTCATTTTACAGATCTGAAAAATGAATACGGGGGTTTTGTATGGAGTCTCAATTGCATATGATTTGGAACCCTGTCGCGGGCAACGGTGCTGCGATCGCAGCGCATCAACTGGTAACAGACGCTCTGGCGGAGCGCGCTATTCCATTTTCCGCGGTGAAGACCGAGTATGCGGGCCACGCGACGGAGCTTGCTAAACAGGCCGTGCAAGACGGCGCGAAACGGATCGTCGTGCTCGGCGGAGACGGCACCATACGCGAGGTAGCCAGTGCGCTGATGAATACCGACGTGCCGCTGGGCATCATCTCCTGCGGCACCGGAAACGACATCATTCGCCCGCTGAAGATTCCCAAAGACCCGCTGGCCGCGCTGGATGTCATCCTCGGCACCGAAGCGCGGCAGATGGACGCCGCGATGGCGAACGACCTGCTTTACTTCAACGTAGCGGGGTTCGGCTTTGACGTAGACGTGCTGCGCTATGTCGAAATCTATAAAAAGCGCATGAAGAACGGCTCACTGGCTTACCTGCGTGGACTGCTCGCGGCGCTGCTGCACCTCAACTCCCGCAAGACAAAGATCAACTGGCCGGGCGGGTCGATGGAGGCGGATGTACTGATCATTGCCGCGGGCAACGGCACGCACTTTGGCGGCGGCATGATGGTCACCCCGAAAGCCGATCCGTTTGACGGACTACTGGATATCTGCGTGATTACGAACATCTCCAAACTCAGGGCTTATACGATTTTACCGAAGTTTATGAAAGGCGAACACCTGAGCACGAAGTTTGTAACATACTTTAAGACGACGGAGCTCACCGCGATCTGCGAGCCCGCATCTTTGCTGGATGTCGACGGAGATATCTTGCCGGGAACGCCTGTCACGTTTAAAATTTTACCCAAATCTCTTTGGGTGATTGCTCCGCAATAGACCGCGCGAACAGCCCGGCGGGACACAGAAAGTTTGCTTTACAGCATCCGCGGGGGCTGGTAGACTAAAGCGAAGCATAGGGGAATAGGAATACATGGCAACACAGCAAAGCGGAATGCGACCATATATGCCGGTGAACGGCACAGGTGGCCCAAGCCGCAAAAAGAAGAAGAAAAAAAAGAACCGAACACTGTTTTTTTCAATGGTTACGCTCGGTGCACTCGGAATTGCACTCGTGATTTTTCAGTTTGTCTTTAACAAGCAGGCGGAGACCGTATCGATGAACATTACACCGATCTCCACGACGTCGACCTATATCAATACAGGCGACGGTCTGCTTTACCAAACCGACGGGAAGATTCACTTTTATCACCTGACCGACAGTAAAAAGAGCTATACCTACGGCACTGGTGCATCGAATATTCGCATGTCCGGCAGTGAGTCCATGACCGTCGTGTTCAACGAAGCGCAGTTGCAGGTGGTCGGAGAGAAAACACCTCTGACCTTCACGGGCAGCGTGGAGGAGGTTGAGTGCGGAACGGGACATCTTGCTGTTATGCAAGAAGCGGAAGACGGCACGGAGAGCGTGCTGATCATTACGCGCAGCGGCGAGCAGATCGACGACCTTAAGTTTGCGGACCAGTGCATCATTGACTTCGGGTTCTATAAGACCGAGAACGAGATGCTCTGGATCGAAACGCTCAATGTCAGCACCGGAACTCCGATGACGACCATCTCGACGTATGATCTGAACAAGAAGGAAGTAACCGGGCTGATCCATGTGCAAAACCAGCTGGTCAACGACATCTATATCACGCCGAACAGCATGTTTGTGGTCTGCACAAACCAGATCATCCGTTACACGCACGCGGGTAATAAGGAAATCTATCGCACGATGATCTATGGCTATGAGGCGCTGGATTTCTCCTTTGCTTCCGGAACGCCGACGTTTTTACTCACGACGCGCGGCGGAGATTTTCACGCGGTTCGCATTCTGACGCTGGCGGAGGATGCGGCGCCCACGCCTGTTGAGACTACGCTGCAGCTGCCGACCGAGGGCGTCAGCGCGTTTATCATGGGCAGCAAGCTCGCGGTTGCTTCGCGGGAACAGCTCTTTACCTATACGATCAAGGGTAAGCTTTCGTCAACTGCGACGTTTGAGCAGCCCATTGACGCAGCAATCAAGCTGACGGACTCCAAGCTGCTGCTTTCCAGCAACGGTATGTATTATCTTGCGAATGCGAACTAACACGCATGCGCAAATTGTGCGGATGAGGAAGGCAAACGCATGAATTTCATCGACATTGCGATTTTGCTCATATTGGCGATCACGATTCTCGGGGGACTTTACCGCGGGTTTGTCAGCACGGCGTTGAACGTTTGCGCAACCGCTGCCTCCATCCTCTTTGGCAGAATCCTGATTCCGGTCGTATCCGGCATCGTGAAAGGCAGCGCGGATCTGTTTCAGATGCTGCTGTACTACACGGAAGGCTCCGAATACGTCGCCATCACGGATGTGGAACTCACGCGCGCGTCGATTTCCAGCATCTCTTCCGACCAATTGCGCACGGTTCTGGAAAACGCGGATATGCCGATTCCGATGGATCGTTGTGTGGTAAAGAACATAGCGTCGGAGGCGTTTAGCAGCAGCGGAGTGACCACGCTTGGCGATTATTTTAATCAGACGATCGTTTGCGTCGTCATCAATATCCTTGCGCTACTATTGCTTTTCACTATATTGCGCCTTTTGTTTGGGTTCGTAATTCGCGGCATTGAATACGGCAGAGGCGGTTTTCCTGTGCTTTCACGCGGGGATGGCCTTATTGGAGCGGGTGTTGGTCTCATCCACGGCGTGCTTATGCTGTTTGTGATCTTCCTGATCGTGCCCGTGATGCTGACGGTTCTGCCTAAGCTTTATGAGTTTTTAAGCGAATCGTTTTTTGGCGAGTTCTTCTACAAGGCGAATTTCCTGCTCTCGATCATTCCTTCGACTTAATGACGGGTGTTACCCCTCTCAGAAATAAACGCAGACGCAAGTTGGAAAGCGTTACGCGAAAGGCGGGTCAAGCGAGATGGTTCGGTTCATGCGAAAATGGTTGGTGCCTTTACTGGCGATATTGATGCTGATCGGCGTCGCAATTGCGTTCGTGCCGTTTTCGCGGCAGATGGAGACCCGCGCCAAGACGGAGCTGACGCTACTGATGGATCGCGCTTTCGCAAGGATTGCGGCGGGAGATCAACTGGTTGACCCGATGGTTGAGGCCGAGAAAGAGAGCCTGCTGAGCAAAGCGGTCGCGGTCTCGCGCTTCTTGACGCATGACGATTCTCTGCTAGCGAGTGATGCACTGATGGCGCTTTGCGAGCAGCTATCCATCGATCGAATCGATGTATCGGATGCGGAGGGAACGCTGATCGCCTCCTCCAGCGCGGCAAACGTTGGCACCGCGCTTGGCACGCAAGAAGCGTTTACATGGGCCATGGCTGCCGCGGACGACGCAACAGCCGCTCTGACACAGGAGGACACAAGCGATTCGAGCGTGCTTTACGCTTGCGTTGGCAGATCTGACATCAAAGGCATTATTCTGCTCACGCGGGACGATGCGCATGTGGAAAGCATACGCATGCTGTCGAACCCGGAATCGATCACGAGCGATTTGCCCTATGGCGGGGATATTCTGTTTACCGCGGAAAAAGGCGCTGACGGTTTCTTTTATGAAGCCAACAATCTTTGCCTAAGGCGCACACAGGACGGCGTGACCATGATTGCGGCGCGACCGTCATCCGAAGTGTTTGCCGTTCGCAATGCGGCGCTGCTCGCTTTTGCTGCGGCGCTGGCTTGCATCATGATCTGCGGCGTGGCGGCTTATCTGATCAATCTTGAAGTGATTTCGACGAGAGAGGACGGCGGGGAAGAGCAGTACGAACCGCTGGAAGAGCAGACCTTGCCGGAAGATGAAACAGTATTTGAAGCGCTGCCGCAAGAGCGGGAAAAACCGCGCAAGCGTTTTCAGAAGAATCGCGAGCGTGTTGTTGAAGGAGTGGAATCACCGGTTGAGGCGGAAGCGGAGCTGCAGCACGAGCAATCACTCGAGCATGCGCCAAGACAGGTTACGCGTGGTAAAAAGAAGACGCATGCCGCGCAGGACGCATCCGAACTGCAAAACGACGAAGACGCTTTTGAGAAGATCGTCGACTAGTTTAGTAATAACGACACGAAAAATGAGCCGCTCAATCAATTGAGCGGCTCATTTTGTATCGCGCGTTATTGTTTGAATTCGATCGAAAGGACGATTTTCGGTGCGATGGACTGCACGATAGGCTCGAAGAGTTTGCGCACCTGAGACAGCGCCTGTACATCCGCCTTTGCAAGCATCTCGCTCGTGCCGAGCTGCTCCTGCATCGCATCCTGAATGTTTTGTTCCAGCAGGTTTAGCTGCTCGTTGGTCAGCTTGATGTCGCCAAACGCGAAAAGCGCTTTCTTCGTCTCCTCAAACTCGGTTTTTTCCACATCGACGGTCACATAGGAGAGAGCGGCATGCGGAATTATCACTGAAAGTAAATTCAACTCGGCATCAAATGAGATGTCCTGATCGGAGAGCTTGCTCAGATCGACGGTATAGACGCCGGTACCGTAGGAGGTGATCACCTGCGATTTTTCAAACAGCGCAAGGTTTGCCAGCGCCTGAGACACGCGCGTTGTTACCGAGACGTCCTGCTCCAATACAACGAAATCGCTCTTTGTGCGGGACTCGCCGAGGATTGCGTTTGAAAAATCGATTTTGTTGTAGCCCATCTTTTCATCGGGCAGCAGTCCGGAAAGAGAATCCGGCACGTCGATGTTGATATCCGGCGAGAGCACATCTTTGATCTTTGGCAAAAGGAAGAGAACTGCGATCAACACCGTAATTAAAACCACGCCGCGAAAGATCCACTTCAAATGGTGCAGACGAAATCTTCCGCGATGCACGTGCTCATCGCGCTCCACCTCGTCGAGTTGCGCCCTGCGGCTCTTGCGGGTGGCTTCTTCGCGTACGGCGCTGGAACGAGAATCGTCCCGAAGACGGCTTGCGTCCGGACGGTTGGTTTCGGGCATGGCTGAATCCCCCTTTCGATGGCATGGAATACTGTTCCAATAATAGTAGTATAAAAACGATCCAGGCGTGTGTCAACGTCGCGACGGAATCTCAACAGAAACGTTGCCCGATAGACACGCTCCGGTGCGAATACGAACCAAGTCGCCGGATTATATATAATATCATATACGGCCATATACAAAAACAACGCATAAATCGCGAAATATCAAGGTTTTTTGCCTTGACGCACCGAAACACCGCTGATATAATAGTCGATAAATTATTGTATACAAGCATGCAAGCATGCTAAGAGGAGGGGAACAATGAGCAAGATCGTATTTGATGACCACACGAACTTACTGCGCGAAAACTATTATGAGTATGACGTGCAGGATGTACCGGAAGCGAATCTGTTCCCGGAAATCTTTAATTTTGACGAGATTCCGAAGATTGCGTTCAACCAGCGCCTCGTACCCATGCGCATGCCCAAAGAGATTTGGATTACCGACACGACCTTCCGCGATGGTCAGCAGTCCCGCGCGCCGTTTACGCCGGAGCAGATTCTGCGCCTGTTTGACATGATGCACGAGTTGGGTGGCCCGAACGGGCTGATCCGCCAGAGCGAGTTCTTTGTCTATAGCCAGCAGGATCGTGAAGCGCTGGAGCTGTGCCGGGATCGCGGATATCGCTTCCCGGAGATCACGACCTGGATTCGCGCGACGGAGAGCGACTTTAACCTCGTCAAAGAGCTTGGCGTTCGCGAGACGGGCATTCTCGTCTCCTGCTCGGACTACCACATTTTCCACAAGATGAACCTGACGCGTAAGCAGGCGATGGATAAGTACCTCGGCGTAGTCAAGATGGCGCTGGATCGCGGAATCGTACCGCGCTGCCACTTTGAAGACATCACACGCGCAGATTTCTACGGCTTTGTCGTACCGTTTGCGCATGCGCTGGCGGGTCTTTCCGAAGAAGCGGGAATTCCGATCAAGATTCGCTGCTGCGATACGCTCGGTCTCGGCGTGGCATATCCGGGCGCGAGCCTGCCGCGCAGCGTGCCCGGCATCATCTACGGCTTGCGGCACTATGGCAACGTACCGAGTTCGTTGCTGGAATGGCATGGGCATAACGACTTTTACAAAGCCGTCTCAAACGCCGCAGCGGCCTGGCTCTATGGCGCTTCCGCCGCAAACTGCTCTCTGCTCGGCATTGGTGAACGCACGGGCAACTGTCCGCTGGAAGGCATGGTCATGGAATACTGCTCGCTTCGCGGCACGACGGACGGGATGAACCTTGAGGTGATCACGGAGATTGCTGAGTTCTTTGAGAAGGATATCGGCTATGAAATTCCGCCGATGACGCCGTTTGTGGGCGAGAACTTCAACAGCACCCGCGCGGGTATCCACGCCGACGGACTTCTCAAGGACGAACGCATCTACAGCATCTTCAACACGGGCAGGATTCTCAACCGTCCCGCCGAGGTCATGGTGGACGCGCACAGCGGCACCGCCGGCATCGCCTACTGGATGAACACGCACATGGGCATCGACATCGACAAGCGCAATCCGGTCGTCACGGCGATCAAAGATCACATCGACACGCTCTACGAAGCCTGCCGTACGACGGTGATGAGCAACGACGAGCTGGAAGCCATCGCGATGGACGAGCTCGCTAAGGCCTCGAAATAAGGCGAGAAGCAAATCACATTACAAAAGAGCGGATCATTCGATCCGCTCTTTGTGTTTCAAGTCATGTTATGCGGCCTTGACTTTCGTCCAGGCGTCCGAGAAGACCTTGACAAAGTCGCCGAGATCCTGGAAGATCTGGCAGCGATCCAGCACATCCTGCGGGGGATTGTAGGTCGGGTCCTCGGCATAAGAAGGATCCATCAGCGCGAGTGCTGCGGCATTCGGGGTGGAGAAACCGATATAGTCCGAGTTCTGCGCCGCGACCTTTGCATCGCAGAGGAAGTTAATGAATTGCTCCGCTTCCGCCGTGTGCTTCGAGGTTTTCGGAATGATGATGTTGTCAAACCAGACGTTGCTACCCTCTTTCGGCACCACATAGGCAAGGTCGGGGTTTTCGGAGATGCAGTAGACCGCGTCGCCGGAATAGACCACGCCCATCGCCGCGCTGCCGTTGATCAGCTCCATCTTGATATCGTCGGTGAGGTACGCGCGAACGAGGGGCTTTTGCGCAATCAGCGCTTCCTGCGCGGCGAGGATGTCCGCCTCGTTACGGGTGTTGATGTCGAGGCCCAGTTTCTTGAGTGTGATGCCGATGGTGTCGCGCATGCTGTCATACATCAGAATCTGGCCCGCATACTTCTCATCCCAGAGGATGTTCCAGCTATCGACGGGGTCCGTGACCATCGTGGTGTTATACAGGATGCCGACCGTACCCCACATATACGGCACGCTGTACGTGTTGCCGGGATCAAACGAAAGATCGAGGAAACGCGGGTCGATGTTGGAGAGGTTCGGGATGTTCGCCTTGTTGATTGGGTACAGGAGATCGTCCGCAACAAGCTTCTCAATCAGATAGTCCGAAGGGAAGCAGACGTCGTAGATGTTGTCCGCCGAGGCGAGCTTGACGAGCATCTCTTCGTTGCTGGTCATGGTCGTGTATTTGACCGAGATGCCGGTTTCATCCTCAAACTGGCGCAGCAGTTCGGGGTCGATATAGTCGCCCCAGTTGAGCACATTCAGCGTGACCTTGCCGTTGCCGCCGCCGCAGGCGACGAGGGAGAGCGCCAGCGCCAGGGCAAGCGCTAGGCAGATGATTTTTTTCCAGATTTTCATGTTTGTTTCCTCCTGATTATGGTAAGAGTATATGCTATTTCAGAGCGCATTCCCAACTATGCCGGAAAAGACGCAATTTCACTATCGCTTCATGCCGACTTTCTTCTGCTGCAGCTCGGCGTTTCTCTCCTCGCGGATGCTCTTGAGGTTGACGATGAGAAGCAGCGTCACCACCGGCACGAATATGATCGTCGAGAGCGCAGGGTTCACGCCTCTGCGTGCGGAAGCGTAGATATACATCGAGAGGTTATCTACACCGTTTCCGGCAAAAAAGCTGATCACGAAATCGTCCAGCGACAGCGTGAACGCCATGATGAGACCGGAGATGATGCCCGGCATGATGTCCGGGATCACCACTTTTTGAATCGCCTGCATCGGCGTACAACCGAGGTCCAGCGCCGCTTCGTAGAGCATGTCTGAACTCTGCCGCAACTTAGGCAACACGGAGAAGATGACATACGGCAGGTTGAAGGTGATGTGCGCAATCAACAGGCGCGCATAGCCGTTTCGAAGCCCCACAAACAGGAACAGCAGCATCAGCGAGATGCCTGTTACCAGATCGGGGTTTACCATCGGCAATTGCGAAATATTTTCCAGCAGCAGGCGATCGCGCCGCTTCATCGCGTGGATGCCGATTGCCGCAATCGTACCGAGAACGGTGGAGACGATGGAGGAGATCGCGGCGACGGAGAGCGTGACTGCCAGCGCATCCGTGATCTCCGGCGTGCGGAACAGCTGCTTATACCAGTCGAAAGTAAATCCCGTCCAGTTGCCGAGCGTCTTGCTCTGGTTAAACGAGAAGACGATCAGAATCAGGATCGGCGCATAGAGAAACACGAGCATCAGCCCGAGATATGTGCCGGAGAAAAACTTTTTCAGGCGGTTTACCATAGCCTGCCGCCTCCTTCATCGCTGGTTTTGCGCTCGGCTTTTTTCATAAACGTCATGGAGATCAGCACGAACACGAGGAGAATGATGGACAGCGCGCTGCCCGTGTTCCAGGATTGCTCTGTGATGAACTTCATATAGATGAGATCGCCGTAGAGCATCGTCTTGCCGCCGCCGAGCAGTTGGGAGATGGCAAACGTCGTCGTGCTGGGGATAAACACCATCGTGATGCCGGAGATCACGCCCGGCATGGAGAGCGGCAGCACCACTCTGAGAAACGTCTTTGTCGGGTTCGCACCGAGATCCGCCGCAGCCTCGATATAGCTCTTGTCGAGTTTGATCAAGGTCGTATAGATCGGCAGAATCATAAACGGTAAAAAGTTGTAGACCATGCCCAAGAGCACCGCGCTCTCAGTATAGAGCATCTTGGTAAACGCGCTGAGGAGTACTTTCCAGGCGTAGGTGCGCAGCAGGAAGTTCATCCACATCGGCACGATGAAAAACACCGAAAGCAGGGCCGCGGTGGTCTTCTTCATCTTTGATAAAAGATAGGCGACCGGGAAACCGAGCAGCAGACACAGCAGCGTGGTATAAACCGCGAAGCGAACCGAGTCCGCCAGCACCCTGAGGTTATCCCAACTCGCGGCCTGCACGATGTTTTCCAGCGTGAACCCGCCGTCGCTGGTAAACGCATAGTACAGGATGAGCAGCATCGGAGCAACGATAAACACCGCCATCCAGATGATATACGGATAGGCAAACACGCTTCTGCGCATGCGCATACCCTTTGCAGTTTTCTGCTTTTGCGTGTTAGTTTGTTTCATTTGCGCTCACCGCGATCTTATCTGCGGCCACATGGATGCCGATTTCTTCACCGGATTCCATATACTCCGCGGAGTAGGCGATCCAATCCTCCTCGCCGCAGCCGATGGTCACTTCATAATGGGTGCCGAGGAACATACAGGCGCGCACCACGCCGGTCAGCTCGCTTTCCTGCGGGGGAATGAGCTGAACATCCGCCGGCGCAATCGCCACAAGCACGTCGCCCTTGGTTTCAAACGATTCCAGTCCTTTACAGGCGAACCGGTGATCAAGGATCTCCACTTCGCCATCATCGGGATATGCCACAGCGTCGAAGAGATTAGTCTGCTGCGTTTTCTTCATAATATGAATCGCATCCGGCGGAATTGAGATGCCGACCACCTGCCCGCGCTCGACGTAATCCGTGGTCTGAATAACCCACTCGTATCCGCCGCAGTCCACGTCGACCTCGTAATGCACGCCCATGAACACGATGGAGACGGCTTTGCCGACCACACGCGCGCCTTCCGCAGGCACGATATCGATGTCTTCGGGACGCACGACCACATCTACCTCGGTATTTTTGCCGAAGCCTTTATCGACGCAGTCGTAGACCACGCCGTTCATGCGCACCTTTAAATCCTGCAGCATGATGCCGGGTATGATGTTGCTCTCCCCGATAAAGTCCGCGACAAACGGATTTTTCGGTTCGTTGTAAATATCCGTAGGTGTTCCGATCTGCTGGATCACGCCGTCCTTGAGCACGACGATGGTGTCGCTCATGGTCAGTGCTTCTTCCTGATCATGGGTGACGTAGATAAACGTAATACCCAGGCGCTGTTGCATGTTCTTGAGCTCTACCTGCATCTCCTTGCGAAGCTTGAGGTCAAGCGCGCCAAGCGGTTCGTCGAGCAAAAGCACCTGCGGCTCGTTGATCAGCGCGCGGGCGATGGCGACGCGCTGCTGCTGCCCGCCGGAGAGCTGCTCGATATAGCGCGTGCCGTAGCCTTTGAGGTTCACGAGCTCCAGCATGGCTTCCACTTTTTCTTTGATGACCGCTTTGTCGACGTTGCGCAGTTTTAGTCCGAACGCGATGTTGTCCGCAACATTCAGGTGCGGAAACAAAGCATACTTTTGAAATACCGTGTTGACCTTGCGCAGATAAGGCGGTGTGTTTGCGATATCCACGCCGTCCATCTCGATTCTGCCTTCATCCGGCATGATGAATCCCGCGATCAGGCGGAGCATGGTCGTTTTTCCGCAGCCGGACGGACCGAGGAGTGTGAGAAATTCACCGTCCTTAATATAGAGATCGACATGCGAAAGCGCGACGTCGCCGCCGTACGCTTTGGATACGTCGATGAGTTCGATCAGATGCTTGTCCTTCATTACCGGTTCTCCTTCAAAAATGCGATTCGACACACAAAAAAGCATGCACCGATGGAGTGTTTTCTTTAAAAACTCGGCGGAGTGCTCACCCAGAGTACGCGAGATTCGGTCTTTCCGCTGTTGATCAAATAATGCACGCGCGTCGGGCGAAAATAGAAACTGCCGCCCTTTTTCACGCGATATCGCTTCGTGCCGAGCACGAGCGTTACGCTGCCGCTGAGTACGTAGCCAAACTCTTCGCCCTCGTGCGGGTCGTCTTCCGCGAGGCTAAGCCCTGCGGGGATCGTGACGAGGATCGGTTCCAGCGCGTTCTTTTGCGCGTTTGTGACCAGCCACTGAATAGTGGAACCGTCGGCCTCTTCCTTCACAAACATCTCTTCCGTGCTGTAGACGACCTGCTCCTCCTGCGACTCGCGAAAAAAGCCCGCAATGTCGGTGCCGAGCGCCGCGAGGATGTCCACGAGGGTAGCGATTGAGGGGGAGGTTAAGTCGCGCTCAAGCTGGGAGATGAAACCCTTTGTCAACTCCGTGCGGGCGGCGAGCTCCTCCTGCGTCAAACCGCGCTGCAGACGAAGCTGCTTGATCTTGACGCCGATCTCCATATCAGTCTACCACCTCTAAACTTCAAGTTTACAGTCACTAAACGGAATTAAACCAAATCGCACCCGAAATGTCAATGTATTTTCTGTTTTTTCTCCGCGGAAAACAACATAAAAACACCACCGGAAACCGTCCATCTGACGAAGGGGAAGCCCTCAGTAAAAAAGACTGATTTATCGCACCGTATCCGCATTGTTACAACTTGTTTACTTGCGATTGGTGATACAGAAACCGCGCACTCTTGCGCGCGCGCTATTTGCATGATACACTCGAAGAAAGTACATTTTATCAAATAGAAAATCAGATTCGTGAAAGGGAATTGAACAACAGGGGCAAAAAGAAGGGGAGCGAAACATGAAAACGGGGATTGCCGTCTGCTTTCCCGGCACGGGGTTTACCTGCAAAGAGGCGCTCTTTGAACGCCTGGCGAGAGATTATTCCGCGCGCGGATACGATGTGATGAAACTCGACTTTTCCCATATTCCGTTTCGGGAAATTGAATCGCTGGAAGAGGCGATTGCCATCGCTCAGCGCGCGGTGAAGCGGCAACTTGGAGGCGTGACGTTTGCGGATTATGAGGACGTCGTGTTTCTCTCCAAGAGCCTCGGCACCATATTGGCCGCGCACTATGAGCGGGATTATGCGCTTCGTCCGCGGCACCTGTATCTTACTCCGCTGAACAAAACGCTCTCCCTGGTCGGGCCGGAATCGCGCGTGATCTCGATGGTACTCGGCACGCAGGACCGGTTCTTGACGGGAAAAGCCCTTGGCGCATTTTGTGAGGAGCGGAATATTCCCTACTTTTTAATCGAGGGCGTAAACCACAGCCTCAAGGACGACTTGGATGCGGAGCGAACCGCGCGGATTATCGATCAGGTCGCGCAGCTCTGTAACGAAAAAACCAATTCTCGAATAAATTAATCAACAGGAAGACTAGACCGTGGAACGACAATTTGACCGATTTCTCATCAGCGACGACAAAAACCTGCTTCAGCTAGAGCGCATCTATGAATTGCTGCACGGCACTTACTGGGCAAAGGAGAGATCGCGCGAGACCATCGCGCGCGCAATTGAAAACTCCCTCTGCTTCGGTGTCTATATCGATGGCTTGCAGGTCGGCTTTGCGCGGTGCGTAACGGATTATGCGACGACGTTTTTGCTCGTGGATGTGATCATTGACGAGCGGCATCGCGGTCGGGGACTCGGCAAAGAGCTGGTTCCGTTTATCCTCTCACATGAACAGCTGCAAGGTTTAACCGGAACCCTCGCCACGCGCGATGCGCACGGGCTATATGCAAAATTCGGGTTTGTGCCTGTCGATCCGAATCTCTATATGAGACGACCAGCCGTGAAACCGGAAGAAAGCGCGCAAGGTTAATTGCTGTAATTTGGGCTTTTTGAACGGGTTATTTTAGGATAACCCGTTTCTTGTATATTCATGATGCTATTTTCTAATCTTTAGAGAAAAAATGGGAAACCAACGATGAGTCAAGCACTCACAATAATGATCACATATGCTCTCATCGCGCTTATGCTGAGTTTTCTTCTCAGACAAATCATCAAAGAAAACAGAGAAGAGCTGATCCAAAACCTCAAAGAAGAGCATGTGATCATTCATTACCCGCGTTTTTATCGGTAGGTCGGGTTTGCTTGCACGGCGGTTTTTTCCGGTTTCATCATACTGATGACGGTATTCCCGAACGGTACCGCTGAGCCTTGGGTGTATTCTGTTTTCGGGATGTTTGTATTGCTGGGACTATACTTGATCCTCGAGTCGTACCTTTGGAGAATTTACATCCATAAAAATGATCCTTACTATGATTTTGTATCTTCCTTTGGAAGGAAATACAGAATGTTTTACGAAGACATCGTTGAGTATCATAACAGAGAAAACCTCATCAAGATCAAGACCAAAAATAACATTTTTTATGTTGATCAAAAGGTAGCCAACGTGGAGTTTTTATTGGCGATGCTGAAAAAGAACAAAATCAAAGAAGTCACACGGAAGAAATCATCGTAAATCAATCAACATGCAAAGCGAGCTCGACTTTCAAGTCAGGCTCTTCTTTTTAATGCATATGTACCTTTTGTTTTTCTTTATGTTACGGTGCTTTTGTTTTGCTGCGACAAAACATTTCAAGTGACAAACAATGCCAAACGGTACGAAAAAAGCGAACGATTGTTGCTTTGTGAAAAATAAAAACAGAACATGACAATTAGGAAAAGATTGCCTGAATTGCATCGACGCGGGGAAGGGCGTGTGCTATACTTGCCGCGTTACGTGAAGGAGGGATGTCCTATGAAAAAAATCATATCGGCTGTGCTTGCGCTCGCCGTTGGCTTTACGCTCTTTACCCCGGTGGCGCTTGCGGATGAAGACGGAGAAGAGCGCGTCACGATGGGTGCGGATTTGACGGATCGGCAGCGCGCCGCGGTCTACGCAGACTTCGGCATCGAAGAAGGCACAGTCACCGAGTTGAGCGTTACCAATGATGAAGAACGCAGCTATCTGGAAGGCCTCGTACCCGATGGCAAGATCGGCAGCGTCGCGCTCTCCTGCATCTATATCAAAACACTTCCGGCAGGCTCCGGCATGACTGTTGAAATTCACAACATCAATTACTGCACGGAGGATATGTACATCAACGCCCTCACGACGGCAGGGATTGCCGACGCGCAGGTGGTCGTAAGCGCACCTTTCCCGGTCTCCGGCACGGGCGCACTGACGGGCGCTTATAAAGCGTATGAAGACATCACGGGCAACTCGCTCTCGAGTCTTGCCAAAGCCGCAGGAGCGGAAGAGTTGGTCGTAACCGGCGAGCTGGCGGAGTATATCGGCAGCGACGACGCAACGCAGATGATCAACGAGCTCAAGAGCATGCTCGACAAGACGCAGGGGATGACGGACGACGAAGTACGCGTCGAAATCAAGAACCTTGCACAGCTTTATAACGTCTCTCTGACCAACGCGCAGTTGGAGCAGGTCCTCTCGCTCGTTCGCAAACTCGAGGGCTTGGATGCGGATCAACTGCAAGAGCAATTGGTTGGCATTGCGAAAGCCGCGCAGACAGCGAACAAGGTAGGCGAAGTGACGAGCAAGGTTTTTGACGACGTTAAAGGTTTCTTCTCTGCGGTCGGGAATTTCTTCTCCGGCGTATTTAGCGGAGAGAAAGAATAAGGATCATCATGTGCCCGATTCGGGCAAAATACAAAGGATGCCGTTGCCCGCGGCGTCCTTTTTTCTCAGATTTTCGTTGATGAGTATGCATCGTATGAAGGTTCAACTCTCGCGAAAAGTGGTTTTTCAGATCGCAAATATCACCATATTTTGTGGCGAAAGGGTGAACTGTTTACAATATAACAACAAAATACCCTGACTTGGGTGCTATAATAATTTAGATTTACATTTCTTAAAGGGTGAAGTGCGCCCTTTCCCAAGAGGAGGAAACGAACATGGACAACGACCGATTCAAAGATTACCCGGGCAGCGAGAGGCGCAGCACGAGCCAACCCAGAAGCGGGTCCGGCTCTGGCGGCACATCTTCCGGCGCGGGGCGGAGTCCTTCCTCCTCCGGGCGTGGTTATGAGGACAACGGGACACAGAACAGCCGCGGATCATATGCCGGATATGATCGCACGAGTTCTTCCGGCACCCGCGCCGGCTCGTCAGGCGGGCAGTACGGCGGATATGATCGGCAGCAGGGTACAACGAGCAGACCGGCTTCCAGCAGCCGGAGTTCTTCCGGCGGCGGTGAATACGGTCATACGCGATCCACCTCTTCATCCGGTTCCGGCGGTAGCAGGGGATATGGTTCTTCCGGCGGGTCGTATGGCGGACCGCGCAAGAAAAAGAAAAAGAAGAAGCGTATCCGCATTCAACCGAGAGCATTTTTCATTCTCTCGATCATAATCGTCGTCATCGCGATGATCGTTGTCGGCGTCAAGGCGCTGGATTATTCCAGCAATCCACAGGAAGCACAGGCGAGTAAAAACCCGGGCCTGTTTGCGGAACTGTTTAAGACGCCGACGCCGTCTCCCACGCCAACGCCGACACCAACGCCGACGCCTTCGCCAACACCGCCCTATGACATTCCTCACGCGGTGGACAGCACACAACCGAGCGTTTATGGACTCACGAGCGCGGTAGAGGTAGACGGCAACAGGGTCGACTCCTTTGAGCGAGCCGAAAAGATTGAGTTTTTGCCGGATGAGCCGTACAGCGACGTGACAGGCGTTGTCACATTCCGCGGAAACAATCACCGAGACAGTGCGGTCTACGGCACGGCGGACGTCAGCCAAAAGAGACTCTCAAAAGTCTGGGAGATCGACACGGGCGAACTGCCGCGCAGCGACATCGGCGGGCCAACGGAGGCAACCTGGACTGGCAGCGGCTGGGTCGGGCAGCCGCTCATCGTAAAATGGCCGGACAACATCAAGCAATTGATGAATATGTACGAATCGGCAAAGCAAAAAGAAGGCCTTGTCGAAGTAATCCTCGCGACGATGGACGGCAACGTCTACTTCCTCGATTTGGAAACGGGCGAGCAAACGCGCGACAAACTGAACATCGGCATGCCGTTTAAAGGAGCGGGTTCACTTGACCCGCGCGGGTATCCGATTCTCTATCTCGGGTCGGGAGACATGTACACCTCCGACGAGATGAAGTCCCGCGCGATGGCATATTCGCTGATCGATTTTACGCGACTGTATGAATTCGGCAAGCAGAATGACGAGTTCGCGCTGCGCGATTGGCATGCTTATGACAGCGCACCGCTGGTGGACGCAGAGACCGACACGCTGATTTACCCCGGCGAAAACGGTATTCTCTATACGATCAAGCTCAACACCGTGTTTGATGAAGCAACAGGACAACTGAGCATGAACCCAAGCGACGTGGTCAAGATGCGCTATGTCGGAACCAGATCGACCTATCCCGACAGCACCAATACGGCGAGCAACAAGTATTGGCTGGGATATGAGACAAGCATCGCCACCCTCGGCGAATTCGGCTATCTCGGCACGAACGATGGATTCCTGCAATGCATCAACCTCAATACGATGTCTCTCGTTTGGGCGCAGGATACACAGGACGATACCAACGGATCTCCCGTTTTAGAGACGGATTTCGCTAACCGTACAGCATATGTCTATATCGGCTCTTCGCTGCACTTCACGGCGGACGCCGAAATGAAAGGGAGCGTCTCCTTCTATAAAGTCAACGCGATCACGGGTGAAGTCGTATGGAAACATACCGAGAACGTGAACACCAAGAATCACGTTTCCGGCGGTGTACAGGCAACCGCACTGCTCGGGGAAAAGAGTATCTCCGACCTCGTGATCATTCCCTTCTCCAGAACACCGAATGAGAATGACGGCGTGCTGCTGGCGCTGGATAAAGCGACAGGTGCGGTGCGCTGGACGTACAAAATGGAAAAATACACCTGGAGCTCGCCCATTGCGGTATACGACGCAAACGGAAACGCTTATATCGTTGTTTGCGAAGGCAGTGACACAGGCGGCAAGGTGTTTTTGCTGGATGGAAAGACCGGTACGCTGTTGAACACATTTAACGCGGAGAAGAATATTGAAGCAAGCCCCGCCGCATATGGCAAAATGATCGTGTTTGGTACGCGCGGCATGAAGATTTGGGGCGTGAAGATCAGCTAAATACTCACGGATCACTCGATAAGGAGCGAAAAGCATGGCAAAGAAAAAAAGAAGACGAATTCGGATGCAACCGCGATTCTTTTTGATCATGCTCGTGGTGCTGGGCACGATCATCATCGTGTTGTTGCTGATTAAGAAGGTGCAAAGCGATAAAAAAGAGGTGCTGGAAACAACGCCGGTGCCAACCGCTACGCTTGCGCCGACCGCTACGCCCAATCCGGCTTTACCGGATGACGTTACCATCACCCGCGTGGACAGCGCAAACCCCTCGCAGTTTGGATTTACCTCCGCACTGAAGGTAAACGGTAAAGATAAAACGAGCTTTACCCGCTCGGAATCGCTGAGCTTCGGCAGAGACATGGAATACAGCGCGCTGCCCGGGGTTACGACCTTCGGTGGCAACAACTACCGCAACTCGTTTGCATATGGCGTTGCGACGGTCACGGACAAGCGTCTGCGCGAACAATGGACGAAGACCATTGGCGCGCTCGGCAACTGGAGCGGCACAGGCTGGACAGGACAGCCGCTCATCGTGCAATGGCCGGTTGAAACCGTAGCCGTCATGAATGTAAAACAGAGCTTTAAAGACGCCGCAGCTCCATTGACCGAGGTGATTTACCCCGCGATGGACGGAAACATCTATTTCCTCGATCTGGAAACGGGGAACCCGACGCGAGACCCGATCAACACCGGAATCGTGCAAAAGGGAACCGCCTGCATCGATCCGCGCGGCTATCCGCTGCTGTATGTCGGGCAGGGAATTCCAGTGGAAAACGAGCAAAAAAACCCCGCCTCCTATGTGCGCGTGTATTCGCTGGTCTCAGGAGAGCAAATCGAGCAATTTGGCGGGTTCGACTGGTTTTCACGGAGAAAATGGCAGGCATATGACGGCAGCCCTATGCTTGCGAACGACACGCTTGTCTACGGAGGTGAAAACGGGATTTTCTATACGGTCAAGCTCAACGCGCAGTTTGACGCTGCTGCCGGAACGGTCTCAATCAAACCGGATGGTTTGATAAAAACGCGTTATGAAGGGTCTGGATACTCGCGCGACGATAAGGAAGGCGCACGCTGGTTCGGCGTGGAAAGCTCAGTCTCCGCGTTTCGCAATTATGCGTTTTTTACCGACAACGGCGGAAGACTGCAGTGCGTCGACCTGAACACCATGGCGATTAAATATGTGGTGGACGTGACCGACGAGAGCGATTCCTCCGTCGTGATTGACGAGAGTTTCAACGACAACACGATCTATCTCTATACCGGCTCGCAAACACGCACTAAGGGTGACGATTTACCAGATGGATTTGGCTACAGCTATCAGCGGAAGATCAACGGACTGACCGGCGCTATCGTCTGGGAAAAACGCTGGATTTGCTCCACCGGAGATGCGAGCGCGAGCGGCGGGATCGTCGCAACCCCGCATGTCGGTCGGGGACAGATTAGCAATCTCGTGATCTACTCCTTCAGTCTGGCAGCGCTTTCCAACGGAAACACCGCGGCAACCACGACCGATACGCCGGATCCCGCGGCAACCGCGACCGCGGGCGGCACACAGACCAGCGACGAAGTCTTGCCGCAGAAAAATGCGGGCGGAAGCTATACGATTGGCGGAAGAATCGTTGCGTATGATAAATCGACAGGCGCGATCATCTGGTCGATCGAGCAGAGCAACGATTATTGGGCAAGCCCGGTGGTAGTCTACGACGCGCAGGGGAAAGCGTATCTCATTCAGTGCGACCGCGGCGGATATGTGACCATGTACGACGCATCCAACGGCAATATGCTCAACAGCGTCGACATCGGCAGCCGGATCGACTCCACGCCGGCTGTGTTCAATAATCTGTTGGTTGTTGGAACGCGCGGCAAGGGTGGCAGCGGCAAAGGGCCACAGATCGTCTGCCTAAAAATTGGCTGATCAAACCTAAGTATCAAAAAACCTGTGACGATTCACAGGTTTTTTTGCTTGCTTGAGATGAAATTGCAGCACAATCGTACGGCTAAACGAGGCTCTCGGACGCGTTGGGGTTCAGGAACGCAACTGCTTTGCCGAGGATATGTACATTGGATCCTGCGCGCATGACGATTGGCACATAGGCGGGGTTTTCCGCCATCAAAACGATTTGGTTCTCGTTTTTGTAAACCCGGCGAAGCGTCAGCGCACCATCGAGCATCACGACCGCTACTTCATGACTGCGGACATCTTCCATCATGCTGGCGTAGACGATGTCGCCGTCGTTGATGTTGAGTTTTTTCATGCTGTCTCCGTTAAAGCGCAGCGTGAAGTCACAGCGGATGCTCTGCGGGACCTCGTCATAGCAGGCGATATTTTGCTCGTCCAGGAGGGGGACGCCCTTGACGGCGCGATAGATGCGCGGCTTGACGACAGAGGTTGGAAGCGCGGTGATTTGGCCGGATTTCGGCGCGATGCTCGGATACGCGCGGCGCGTTTCCTCATCGATAATCAGAAAGTCTACGGTCACGCTAAAAAAATGCGAGAGCTTGACCAGTGTTGAGCGTTTGATGTTCTCGGTGCCTTTTTCATAGAAGTTGACAATCGTCATATAAGGAATACCCGAAAGACGGGACAACTGGGATTTGTTGATTCCCCGTTCGGACATGAGCACGTCGAGTTTTTCGGTCATCGTCATCGTAGATTACCTCAAAAAAGGATTTTCGCACAGAATGGTACGCCCTTCTCCTGTGCGCCATAACGCCATCATAGCGAATGAAAGCGGAAAAGGCAAGAGTTTTCTACCATACAGCGTAGAATTTTTGGCTTTTTGTTCAAAGTTTGTTCAAATATGGTTTCGCAATTGTGAACGCCACAATATATGGTGGATTGCGCTGATACCGCATGGATCTGCTTGATCCGATGGGTTTGGATGAGTGGCAAGGCGTCTCAAAGTCGAACCGGATTGTGAACAATCTTGAATTGGTTTCTCTTCCCGTGCGCTACGCTTGCTTTTTACTGGCAAAAATGATATGGTAACAAAAAACGGAGGCTGAGTGTTATGGGAAAATATGTCATCAAACAAGGCAAAACGGGACCGTATTTTGTACTCAAGGCAGCCAACGGTGAGCCGATTGGCAAGTCGGAAATATATTCCTCTGAAGCTGCCGTAAAAAACGGCGTAGAGAGCGTAAAGAAGAATGCGGCAGTAGCGCAGATTGAAGATCAAACCGTTGATGGCTGGAAGAACATGACCAACCCGGTGTTTGAACTCTACAAGGACAAAGCGGGAGAATTCCGCTTCCGCCTTCGCGCAAAGAACGGCGAGCCGATTCTCTCTTCCGAAGGATATTCTGCAAAGGCATCCGCAATCGGCGGCATCGAGAGCGTCAAGAAAAACGCGGATTCGGAACTCGTCACCGAGTAATCTAAGCGGGAAAATCCTAAACAAGCAATAAGACAATGCGGCGGCATATAATGAGATATGCCGTCGCATTTCTGAACTTATTGGATTGTGTTCAAACCATCTTACTGCTCAGTCTCCGAGGAACAATTATGAAAGTGATTTCATTCGATGGATTCTGTTCAAGCACAATAACTTGACGAAAAGAAAGCATATTGAGGTCGCCATGATAACGTTACTTTCAAAACTGATGATCAAAAATTACAAGGACTACGCATCCCCGACCGTACGCTTGAAATATGGCATGCTTTGCGGCGCCGTCGGGATTCTATTTAACATACTCCTGTTTACAGGGAAATTACTTACAGGAACGCTGACCGGTAGCATCGGTATTACGGCGGATGCGTTTAACAACCTCTCGGATGCGGGCAGTTCCGCCATCACGTTGGTCGGTTTTCGCCTTTCGGACACGAAGGCCGATAAAGAGCACCCCTTCGGGCACGGCAGGTTTGAGTATATCGCCGGATTGATCGTCTCCATGGCGATCCTGTTGATGGGCTTTGAACTGGCAAAAACGTCGGTCGACAAGATCATCCACCCCGAACCGGTTACGTTTTCGTTTCTCGCGGTGGGTGTACTGATTGCCTCGATCCTGACGAAGCTGTATATGTTCTTCTACAACCGTGGAATCGGAAAGAAGATCGATTCGGCGGCGATGCGCGCAACTGCATTGGACAGTTTTTCCGATGTGACCGCGACCTCAGTCGTACTTCTTTCCATGCTGATCGGCAAATGGACGGGCTGGAAGATCGACGGTTATGCCGGCTTATTGGTTGCGCTGTTTATCGGTTATACCGGAATTCGCGCCGCACAGGAGACCGTCAGCCCGTTGCTTGGCCAGTCTCCCACGCAGGAATTTGTTGATAAAATTGAACGCATCGTATTGGCACAGGAAGGCGTGATCGGTGTACACGATCTCGTCGTACACGATTACGGCCCGGGTCGAAGGATGATATCGCTGCACGCGGAGGTTCCTGCGGACGGAAACATGATACTGCTGCACGACACGGTGGACAACCTCGAAAAGCATCTGCGCAAAGAGTGCGGCTGCGAGACGGTCATCCATATGGATCCTGTTGAAACGAACAACAAAGAGACAAACCGCCTGCGCGCCGAGACGTTTTCAATCCTTGAAGAAATTGATAAACGGCTGACGCTGCACGATTTCCGGGTGGTTCCAGGGTCGACACACACAAATCTCGTTTTCGACGTCGTGGTGCCGTTTGATTTTCCCATGACGGACGAAGAAGTAAGAAAAGCGGTCAACCAGCGCGTTCATGCGCTGGAGGGTACTTGCTACGCCGTGATCGATATTGATAAATCCAGCGTTCGCGCGGACTAAAACCAGACGACCAAGCAACACACTGAAACAACAGGGACACGGAGGAACAAACGATGCTGACAAAATGGGGAAAAACGCTTGACCGGACAAACATATTGCCGGAGTATCCGCGCCCGCAGTTTCGCAGAAACAATTGCGAAATTCTCAACGGAACATGGGAATATGCCTTCTCCGGCGTAACGCTGCAAACCCCGCCGGATCGATTTGACGGGACAATTCTCGTGCCGTTTTCTCCGGAGAGCGAGCTCTCCGGCATCGGGCGGACGCTCAAACCAAGCGAGTGCCTCTGGTATCGCAGAATGATTGAAACACCGGCGGGCTATGACGCAAACACCGAGGATCTCATATTGCACTTCGGCGCGGTGGATCAGTTCGCGGAGGTTCGACTCAACGGTGTGACGCTCGCGCATCATGCGGGCGGATATCTTCCGTTTTCGGTTGTGTTGAGCGATGCGCTCCTGACGGGTGTTCCCAATGAACTGATCGTGCGCGTGCGCGACGAAACGGACACCTCCTGCTGGTCCCGCGGAAAACAGAGCAGCAAACCCAGCGGCATCTGGTATACCCCGCAGAGCGGCATCTGGCAGACGGTTTGGCTGGAGCGCGCGCCAAAGAGGCGCATTGAAACCGTGGTGATCAAACCTTTATTCGACCAAAGCGCGGTGCAGCTCACCGTCTGGACCAACTGCGGCGGTGGTGGTGTCGTAAAACTGCTCGAGAGCGAGACTGTGTTTATCAGCGGAACCCCGCTGGTTCTGCCGATGGAGGAATTTACCCCGTGGAGCCCGGAAGAGCCGAAGCTCTACGATTTTTCGATGACGTTTGAGCGCGACCAAGTGGAGAGCTATTTTGCCATGCGAAAGTTCGCGGTGGAGCGGGACGAGTCGGGAACGCCGCGTCTGTTTCTCAACAACGCGCCTTATTTTCACAACGGCGTGCTGGATCAGGGGTATTGGCCGGACGGACTCTATACCGCACCCAGCGACGAAGCGATGGTGTACGACATTGAACTCATGAAATCGCTTGGGTTTAATACGCTTCGAAAACATATTAAGATTGAGCCGATGCGCTGGTATTATCATTGCGACCGGCTTGGCATGCTCGTTTGGCAGGATATGGTCAACGGCGGAGGCATCTACGATAAGGGAGCGATTTCTCTACCGCTTATCTTCGGAAACGCGCATCGCGACAATGATTACACCTACTTTGCGCGCGAAGAAGTGCGCGGCAGGGAGGCTTACATACGAGAACTCAATGAAACCGTGATGCTGCTGTATAACTGCCCCAGCGTCGCGATGTGGGTGCCGTTTAACGAAGGCTGGGGACAGTTTGACGCGAATCAAGCTGTTGCACAAATCCGCATGCTGGACGACACGCGCACCATCGACCACGCCAGCGGCTGGCACGACCAAAAGGGCGGAGACGTCAAGAGCCTGCACGTCTACTATAAACCCTATCGTTTTTCGAAGGATGCGCAAGGTCGCGCTGTCGTGCTCAGCGAGTTCGGCGGATATAGCCAGCATATTGCGGAGCACAGCTTTTCGCAAAAAGAGTTTGGATACAAGCGCTTTCAAACCGCGGAATCTCTGGTTTCCGCGTTTGAAAAGCTCTACCGGCGCGAGGTGATTCCCGCTAAGGCGAAGGGACTCTCGGCCGCGATCTACACGCAGCTTTCGGATGTGGAGCAGGAGACAAACGGGTTTGTGACCTATGACCGCGAAGTCGTAAAGATGGACGCCGCTCGCGTTCTGGCGATCAACGCGCAGCTCTCGGATGCAACCAAGCCCGCAGAAAACACGGAACAAACGCCGGAAAAGGCGGAAGAGGCAAACGTCTCGAATTGATCAAAAGCAATACAGGCGCACTTTACTTGCGGTAGCCAAACCGCCAGCGTTATAATGAATAAGACAGATAGAGAAGGCGGTGATGAAATGGAACAGGCAATAGCCAGACATAAAAGAGTGTTTCGTTTTTGCAAAGCGGCGTTGAGCGGCGCACTCAAGAGCATCTACGGGTTTCATCCCGAAAAGGCGAATATTGGGAAAGGGCCGTTCTTAATCACCGCCAACCACAACGGAGAGCTCGATCCCGCTTTGCTCGCGCTGAGCTTTTCGGAGCACATGTATTTTGTCTCCAGCGAGCATGTATTTCGCAAAGGATTTCTCTCGTGGTTATTGGTTTACCTCTTTGCGCCGATTTCGCGCGTGAAGGGAACAACGGATGCGACGGCAGCGCTGAACATCATCCGCACCATCAAGAAAAACTCGAATGTCTGCCTGTTTGCGGAGGGAAACCGCTCCTACAACGGCGTGACAGGCCCGATCTTCCCCGCGACGGGAAAGCTCGCCAAAGCGACGGGCGCATCGCTCGTGACCTACCGCTTTGAGGGCGGATATCTCACCACACCGCGTTGGAGCAGGTCAACGCGAAAAGGAAATATGCGTGGATATGTGGTCAACGTGTTTTCGCCTGAGCAGCTCAAGGCGATGTCGCCGGAAGAAGTGAACGAGCGCATCCGAGAGGACATCATGGAGGACGCGTTCGAACGCCAATTGACGATGCCTTACCGCTATAAAGGAAAGGATCTCGCAAAAGGGTTGGAACATGCGCTCTATTTTTGCCCGAAATGTGGTAAAACGGGAACGCTGCACAGCCATAAAGACACATTTTCTTGCGATTGCGGACTGCGGGTTTGCTTCACGGAGACGGGATTCTTTGAAAAGGTAGAGGCCGGCGATCCCGAACCGCCGTTTTCGACCGTTCGCGATTGGGATTATTGGCAGGACAGGCGGATGATGGAGTACGCGGCTTCCCTGAAAGACGATGAGATCGCATATTCCGACGATGGCGTCAATCTCATTGCGGTGGGCGCGCGGCACAAAGATCGTATCCTCGAAACTGCGAAGCTTTCCATCAGCAAGAGCGAGCTTGTTGTCGGCAATCATCACTTCCCGCTCAAGAGCATCAGCAGCCTTGCGATGATTGGCGTAAACAAGATTGTGTTTTCGGTTGAAGGAGCCTCTTACGAGCTGCGCTCAACAAAGGCGCTCTATTGCGGAAGAAAGTATTTTACATTCTACGAGTATAGAAAGCATTCCTTCGAGTAATGATTTTTCGGGATTCCTGCGATTTCGTGCGGCGCAAAAGCGCCGCTCTTTTTTTGATCGAGATCAGCAGAATATGAAATTCGATTGTAAAGACGCACAAAAAACATCAAATAAATGTAAACATCTCAACAACAGGTTTTACAGAAATGGTTGCAACGATCCTCAAATCTGGTAATATGATAAGTGGAGTAATTTGGGGGTATTTTGCATGACGATATTTGACATTCTTTCCATGCTTGGAGGATTAGCGCTCTTCCTGTATGGAATGCACTTGATGAGCGTTTCGCTGGAGAACATGTCCGGCGGCGTGCTGGAGCGCGCGCTGGAACGTTCGACAAGCAGCAAATGGAAAGCGCTTCTGCTGGGCACGCTTGCAACAGCGATTATTCAAAGTTCGTCTGCAACAACCGTTATGACGGTCGGCTTCGTCAACGGCGGCATCATGACGCTCAACCAGGCGGTTGGCATCATTATGGGTGCAAACATCGGCACGACGGCGACCGCGTGGATTTTGAGCTTGACCGGTTTACAGGGATCGTCCCTACTGATACAGTTACTGAAACCGACTTCCTTTACGCCGGTTCTCGCCGTCATTGGCGTGATCATGGCAATGTTTTCGAAAAAGCAAAAACAAAAGACCATCGGCTCCGTGCTCTGCGGATTTGCGGTCTTGATGTACGGCATGCACATGATGTCCAGTGCGGTGAAGCCGCTAGCGGACATGCCCGAGTTTGTGAGCATCATGACAAGATTCAGCAATCCGCTCCTTGGCGTGCTCACCGGGGCTGTGATCACCGGTATTATTCAAAGCTCTTCCGCATCGGTCGGTATCTTGCAGGCGCTGTCACTCACGGGCGGGGTTACTTACGGCATCGCAATTCCGATCATTATGGGCCAGAACATCGGCACCTGTGTCACGGCGCTTCTCTCCTGTATTGGAGCGAGTAAAAACGCAAAGCGCACTGCGATGGTTCACCTGTACTTCAACATCATAGGGACCGTGATCTTCCTGACGCTGTTCTATACGCTAAACTCGATTCTGCATTTCACGTTCCTGGACGACGTGCTCGATCCAGCGAATATCGCCGTTATCCATACGTCGTTTAACATATTGGCTACTGCTGTTTTGTTGCCTGCTTCCAGCATCTTGGTCAAGCTGGCGAAAATTACGATTCCGGACAAAGCGGCAAAGGAAGAAGAATGGCCGTTGGACGAGCGCTTCCTCGATATGCCTGCGTTTGCGTTGGAGCAGTGCAAAAACGTGATGGAACGGATGGCGACGCTCTCGCGCGATACGTTGCTGATGGCACTAGGCACCATTGAGAATTATGATGCGAAGACGATTGCAACGGTGGTTGCCAACGAAGACGAGATTGATAAATACGAGGATCGTCTCGGGACTTATCTCGTTCAACTCAGCACACGCCAGCTTATGGAAAAGGACAGCAATGAGATCGGTATGTTCCTGCACATGATTGGCGACTTTGAGCGCATTAGCGATCACGCGGTCAACCTGACCGAAGTGTCTCAGGAAATGCATGATAAAAAGATCTCGTTCTCCGATGCGGCAAAAGCTGAGATTCGTGTGTTTAGCAACGCCTTGAGTGAAATCTTGAACAATGCTGTCGAGGCGTTTTTGAACGAAAACCTCGACGAGGCCCGCTTGGTTGAGCCGCTGGAAGAAGTGATCGACGCGATAGAGGCGGATATCCGCGCGCGGCACGTTGAGCGTCTGAAAGAGGGGACTTGCACGATCGAACTTGGGTTTGTTCTCTCCGACCTGCTGACCAATATGGAGCGTGTGTCCGATCACTGCTCCAATATCGCGGCGACGATGATTCAAACCAAAAACGATACGTTCGACATGCACAGCTATCTGCAATCGGTCAAGGCTGCGGACGGCAACGAAGAATTTACGGCGCATGTGAAAGAATACTCGGAGAAATTCGCGCTGCCCACTGCCTGATGAAAGAATATCGATAAAAAACAGAATTATGCTTGAAAATCGGCGTGGAAGTCTTTAAGATAGACAAAACGCCGATTTTTTATTGAGAAATATGCGAGCCAATCGGCTGTATGATTACTTGAGAATATGGATGGAACAACAACGTGTCGATTACCAGGGTCAAGGGATACTTTCGTTCGATGAACATGGAGCAGCGCATCTGGGAGTTTGAAACCAGCTCCGCGACGGTAGACCTCGCTGCGCAGACATTGGGCGTTCGTCCCGCACGGATTGCAAAAACGCTGTCGTTTGCGTTGGGTGAAGGCTGTGTACTCGTCGTCGCAGCTGGTGACGCGCGCGTAGACAACAGAAAGTTTAAAGACCAGTTTGGGATGAAAGCGAAAATGCTTGCGCCGGACGAGGTGGAGCGACTCACCGGCAGCGCGGTCGGCGGCGTTTGTCCGTTTGCCCTGCCCGCGAGCACGCCGGTTTATTTGGACGTCTCGCTCAAGCGGTTTGCAACGGTGTTTCCTGCCTGCGGCAGCTCGAATAGCGCAATTGAAGTCACTTGCGACGAGCTGTTTCGCTATAGCCATGCGCAGGCTTGGATCGACGTTTGCAAGGACTGGGAAGAAGGCGACGATCCCGCGATTGACGATTGTCCCAGCGAGCGGATTGAGATACCGAACGACGGCGAGATCACGCTGCGAATGACGTCCGCTTCCGGTGCTGACGAAACGAAGGGGTTTGTGCCGTGCTACGATTTTGACATCGTGCGGTTGAGCGACGGAACAAAAGTAGGCAAAATCGATCTGCGGCTTGGATATGTTCGAAACACGTATTATGGCGGGAACATCGGCTACAACGTGATCGAGGCATTTCGCGGCAACGGTTACGCGGGGAAAGCCTGTAAACTCGTGTTTGAAGTAGCCCGCGCGCATCGAATGCCGTATCTCATCATCACATGTGATCAGGACAATATTCCTTCTCGAAAGACGCTGGAACACTTGGGTGGCGAGCTGCTGGAAATACGCGTTCCCGCGAGCTACAGTGGACTCTATCGGGACGGCGTTCGCGCCGAGCACTGCATCTTTCGATATGATCTGAAGAACGAATAGTGCATTAATGCTAATTCGCAAGAGGAAATATGCATCAAACTTGTCTTTTGCGTTATTATAATTCGTGTTTTCCCGAATTCTTATAATCACAGAGCGAAAAATCGTGCAAACTGGTATCGGATACCCCGGAAGAGGAGACCGATGCCAGTTTTTTTATGGAGTATTGCTGCTCGGAGAAGAAGCAACGGTGGTATGTTTGCGCAAAAAGTCCTGCAATGCGAATCCTTCGGGAAGGATAGCGTATTTGGAGGCGCGACATGTCGCTGACAAGAACCTTGCGCTACGGCAGCGCGGGGGAGGACGTGGTGCGCGTCAAACAGCGCCTCCTCGCGCTCGGCTGTTATCCCGCGCAGATGACAGTCTTGCGATCCAGCACGTTTGGAAAAGACACGCGCGCTGCTGTAAAAACCTTTCAAAACCAACAAGGTTTGGTGATAGATGGCGTTGTCGGCCCGCTGACCTATGCCGCGCTGTTTCCGGAAGAGACGCCGGAGACGATACCGGTGGATCGCGCGAGAATCCCTTTGCAGATCGGCGATGTGGCGGCGGGAGCGATACTAAATTCGTTAAGCGGCGCAAGCGAAGCTCGCAAGAACATCGTTCTTGATGCATTGTCGTTTGCCTATGACGCGACGCAAGCGAGGGAATACCCGACGAGCCTTTACATTCGCGGCGGGAACCTCTACAACACCGACTTATCGCCAAACGTGATTTCGCTTGCGCGAATTGCGAGCGGCGCAAAACGTCAACCGGAGTTTTACGACAGCGGGCGCCGCGAGATGATGGAGCGCGCGGTGGAGGATAACCCCGCAATCACCGGCGCGGACTGCTCCGGCGGCGTGGTAGGGCTGCTACGGCACGCGGGCGTTGTCAAACCCAAGTTTGATCTGGCCGCGGATGGATTTGCGGCAAGCGGATCGACGCGAAAGATTGCGCAGGAGGAACTTCTGCCAGCGGATCTGCTGCACAAAAGCGGGCATATTGGCCTCTATGCTGGCGGAGGGCTTGCGATCGAATGGATGGGCGGGGCATACGGCTGCCAGCTCACAAAACTGACAGGTAGGCGCGGCTGGAATTTTGTAAAGCACACGACCGACCGGTTCGGTGTATGGACAAACTTTTTGCGGCCGAGTTGGTACTAGGAGGAGAAACACATGCAGGAATGGGATGTTGTCGGCGTGATTGCAGCGCTGATTGCACTCTTTGCGGCGGTCGTGACCCCCATGATCAAGCTGACGCTCGCCATCGGCAAGCTCACGACGACGATGGAACAGTTGGAGAAGAACATCGAATGCCTGACTGCGGCAAACCGGGTCGCGCACGAACGTATTTGGGACCACGCGCGGGAACAATCGGTTCAAATCAGCGATCACGAGGCGCGAATCCGCGTGATGGAAGAAACTTAACAAAAGAATTGATAAGGAGAAACTCAATATGGATTTACTGTTAAACTATGGCTTGCAGGTGGCGGCGACGCTACTGATTACACTCATCGGTGTGCTCGGCACGTACCTGACGCTGCAACTGGGGAAGAACGCACACCTCAAGAACATCAACGACGCGCAGAAGGAAGTCATTCGCGCGGCGAGGATTACTGTTGGGGAACTGCAGCAGACGCTTGTGAGCGACCTGAAGGCTGCCAATCAGGACGGTAAGCTGACGCAGCAGGAGGTTGCTCAACTGCGCCAGAAGCTGCTCGACAAGACGGTTGAGAAGCTCTCTACGCCCGCATTCGCGCTGCTTTCGGCGGCTTCGGTCGATGTGGACGCGCTGATACTCGGCGTTGGCGAAAGCTGGATTGAGCGAATCAAACAGCAGGTTGCAATCGCGGATTAACGAGTAAACGAAAAAACATGCCGTCCGTAACAGGGCGGCATGTTTTGTTATCACGCAAATTGAGATAAAAACTAAAGTTAGAACTGCTTCATAATCACTTGCGGCGAAACGTTTTCCTCCAGCGAACATACGCTGAGACAATAGCCGGGAAACGCGGCAAGACGCGTGAAGCGAAACGCGGTCTCACCCAAAAAACGAGCGGACTGCACGCCTGTCGGCAGGACGGCAAAACTGGCGGGAGAGATGGAGAACCCCGTTCCCTCGGCTTTGAGATAGCTCTCTTTCAGCGTCCAGATACGAAAAAAGTCATTTTCCGGCTCGTTGGATTGTGCAAGGTACGCGCGCTCCTCCTGATGGAAGAAGCGAAGCGCGATTCGCTGCCAATCAATCGGGCGCATCCGCTCCAAATCGACGCCGACCGGCTGCTTTGAAAGCGCAAGCACGGCGAAATCGCCCGCATGGGAGATATTAAACGGCGCATAATCCGGAAGATGCGGTTTACCGCGCTTGCCGCGCTCAAAACGCGCGGTTTTCGTACGCTCGCCAAAGATATCGTAGAGAAGCAGCCCGGCAGCCAACGTTAGGAGCGCGCTGCGAGACTCGCCAAAGGCGCGCACACGCGCCTGACGCTCTTCGTCGAGCAAACTGATCAGGTGGTGTGCACGCGGCGCAATTTGATTGATATCGGCGGCAAACAGCTCTACCAACGCGGACTCCTTTCGAACGGTAACGAAATCAACTAACGAAGAACGGTTTTTGTCTTCCACTTGCCGCCACGATAACGGAAAAAGAAGAAAACGCAGCGGACGATCCAGTCCACGATCATGCAATACCAAACGCCTTCAAGGCCAAATTGAAAATGTTTGATGAGAAGGTAGCTCAATCCGAATCGCACGGCCCACATGCTGCAGGTGGATACGATCATGGTATAACGCGCATCTCCCGCCGCACGGAGCGCATTTGGGAAAGCGAATGAATACGGCCAGACGATGCAGCAGGATATCGCGATCACAGGTAACACTTGCAGCGTGATCGCCTCCGCTTCGGGACTGAGCGAAAACCACCGGACAATCGGGCCGGAAAAGAGCAAAATCGGAATATTGACGGCCATCATCGTAAGATAGGTGATCACCATGAGCTTCCTGGTATACACAATTGCCTGCTGATAGTCGCCTGCGCCGATGCATTGCCCAACGACGGTCAGTACCGCTAAACTCATACCCATGCCGGGAACGACCGCGATATTGAAGATGCTGCCGATGATGGCGTTCGCCGCGATGGCGGAGGTGCCAAGCCACGCGACCAGCGTTTGCACAAGCAGTTTACCAAAGTTGAACATCCCGTTTTCCAAACCGTTTGGAATACCGATGGAAAGGATGCTCTGCACCATGCTTTTCTCAAAACGAATGGGCAATAGATGCCGGACATAGATCACGTTGCTCTTGCTGCGAATCAAAAGCAGCATCAAAACGGCAGCTACTGCGCGCGCGGTTGCCGTCGCGATACCCGCGCCCAACACGCCGATCTTTAACCCGTAGATCAAAAGCGCGTTGATGGAGATATTGACGATATTCATGACGAGTGAAACATAAAGCGATATGCGGGAGTTGCCCATCGCGCGAAAGAGCGCGGCGCAGGCGTTATAAAGCGCGAGAAACGGAAACGAGATTGCGCTAAAGAGCAGATAGATCCTTGCGCTCTCAGCTACGGTTTCGTCCAGCGTGCCAAAGATCAACTGAATAAAAAAGCGCGGGGCGCAGAGCAACACCGCGCCGACCGCAACCGAAAATAACAGCGAAATGTAGACCAATTGACGCGCGGAGATTCGCGCGTTTTCTACCTCTTGACGCCCGATATACTGCGCGCAAACAACGGCGCCACCGGTGCAGAGCGCGGAAAGAATACTGATGATGAGGACATTGAGCGAATCGACAAGTGAAACGCCGGAGACAGCGGCCTCGCCGACCTTTGTGATCATGATGACCGCGGCAAGACCCACCGTCATTGCGAGCAATTGCTCTAAAATGAGCGGGATAATCAGCTGCCGCAGCGCAGTAGAAGTAAAGATCGGCTTTACGGCAGCGGGATTCAATTCCTTTACTTGTTGTTGTTCCAACGTTGGCTTCTCAGTTCTGTTTCATTCTTGGCTTCAATCAGTCGCAACATCCTGTCAAGAGGACGGAACGAAGCGACTAATACTTAAACGTCTGTGCGACATCCAGCACGAACACGGTAGCTCCGCCGACCGTGACGCTCATAGGCATAGCGGCGCTGTCGATGCTATGCGGAATGCCGGAAGCAGGAACGGTGACCACGGTTCTGCGGCGCGAGTGTTCGTTGATGATGGCGAGCGCTTCGTCGAGTCGATCCGGCTCCACACCGATCATAAGCGTCGTATTGCCGCCGCGCAGAAATCCGCCCGTGCTGGCAATGCGGGTTACGCTGATGTTCTTTTCGATCAGCGCGTAGGTGAGAGACTTTTGATCGTCATTTTGTACGATGGCAAAAAGCAGTTTCATAATACAGTTCCTCCAATCGTATGCTGCGTTGCATGAAAGAATTCTCACACACCAATAGTATAACATAGGATATGCCGAATCGAGAACACGAATTCGGCGGACGACAACAGGATCGATCATATAAAACCGAAAACATTCGACGCAGCGTAGAGACGCTTTTACGCTTGCAGCGGTTGAAATTTCGCTAAAATTGTGAGAACATAGATGTCGCGGAAAATTTCTTGTATGGACAAGCGATCAAACGGCGAATCCGGCGGGACACCGCCGCAATTCACGGCATATAGGAGGCGGCGCAATGGCGCAGGGAATCGAACGGTTTTTAGATGAAGAAGGCAAGGTAAAGCTCTGGCCTTCCAAACAAGCACCACGCGAAGAGATATTTGCTTACCTCACGGAAAAATTTGAGCCTGGTCGCGATTATACCGAACACGAAGTGAACGCGATTCTTTCAACATGGCATACGTTCGGGGATTTGTTTATCCTGCGGCGCGGTATGATTGAGAGCGGGTGGCTCAAGCGCATGCGTGACGGAAGCCGCTACTGGCGTAACCCCGAGAAGAAAACGGAGGCAGAATGACCACGTTGCCAAACGGTTACCGCGAGGTGCGCCGCGTAGACCTCATGCGAAACCGCAAAGAGGCGGTGATCGTGAATTTGCTTGCGCTTTTGATCACAGGTGCGCTTGCGGCGCTCGGTTTCGTGTTTTGTCCTCCTTTTGTTGAGATAACGATCGGCATCCACACCATCTTCAACATGGCGTTTTGGATGATCGGCATCATCGCGTATATGATTTTTCACGAGCTGATCCACGGGGTTTTCATGAAAGCGTTCTCCGGCAGAAAGCCGCACTATGGTTTCACCGGATTGTATGCTTACGCGGGCAGCGACGCATTTTTCGCAAGGAAACAATACCTCATCATCGCTTTCGCGCCCGTCGTCATACTCGGACTCGTGATTGCGGTGCTTACGGTAGCATTTTACGAGACGGCGTTTTGGTATTTGTATCTGCTGCAAGTCGTCAATCTCTCCGGTGCGGCGGGGGATATCTACGTCGGTTTTTTGATTGCGCGCGCCAGCAACGATGTCGTAGTTCGCGACATGGGAACGGATATGTCGTTTTACTCTTCGCGCTGATCAAATGATATTGGAACTCACGTAATATTGAAACATCAAAACAGCCGTGCGGTTAACTTCGCACGGCTGTTTGTGAATATCATATTACTCTAGATCAGGATCGACCGGCTTCTTTGCGGCTGCCGGGGCGGGTTTCACGACCGGCACGGGCTTTGCCGATGAGGCTTGCGCGGCCTCCGCGGCGGCCATCGTGCTCTGGTTTGCACGACGTTTGGCTTCCTGATCCGCAATAGCCTGTTTGCGCTCTTCCTCAAACATGACGCGGAGCTGTTTTTCGAGCTTCTGCGTGAGTTCGGGATTGTCCTTGAGGAAGACGCGCGTGTTATCGCGCCCTTGCGCGATGCGCATATCTCCGTAGTTATACCAGGCTCCGCTCTTCTGGATGAGCTTCTTATCAACCGCGAGGTCGAGGATCGCGCCCTCTTTGGAGATGCCTTCGCCGTAGAGCATGTCGAACTCCGCACTCTTAAACGGCGGGGCAACCTTGTTTTTGACGACTTTGACACGCGTGCGGTTGCCGATGATATCCGTGCCATTCTTCAGCGCGTCGATACGGCGCACATCGAGGCGAACACTGGCATAAAACTTCAGCGCTTTGCCGCCGGGTGTGGTCTCGGGGTTACCGAACATCACGCCGACTTTTTCACGCAACTGATTGATAAAGATGACGATGGTGTTGGATTTGCTGACGGCGCCTGTGAGCTTGCGCAACGCCTGACTCATGAGCCGCGCTTGCAGGCCCACGTGTGCATCGCCCATATCACCCTCAATCTCGGCCTTGGGCACGAGGGCTGCAACGGAGTCTACAACGACCACATCGATGGCACCGCTACGCACGAGCGCCTCGGTGATCTCCAGCGCTTGCTCGCCGGTGTCCGGCTGAGAGACATAGAGATCGTCTACACGAACGCCAAGGGCCTCGGCATACGCGGGATCGAGCGCGTGCTCCGCGTCGATAAACGCGGCGGTGCCGCCCACTTTCTGCCCTTCCGCGATGATATGCAAGGCGATGGTGGTTTTACCGGAGGATTCCGGCCCGAAGATCTCAATGATTCTGCCGCGCGGAATGCCGCCGACGCCGAGCGCATAATCCAGCGGGAGGCAGCCTGTGGAGATGGTTGCAACCGGCGTGCGCGCCGCAGCATCGCCGAGCTTCATAATCGCGCCTTTGCCAAACTGCTTTTCGATTTGACCCAGTGCAATTTCCAATGCTTTTTCTTTTTCGACCATTCTGGTATTCCTTTCGTTCGTTGCAATCAATCGCGTTTTCAACAAGTTATTTGTACCATTGCTCCATTCAACCCGCTGCATTTCCGAAGAGCGGAGCCATGCACGCGATAGGAACAAATGATCGCATTCTTTATTGCCATTATAGCACGACAAAAAGTATCCGTACAGCGTTTTTTGCCGGCTTCATACGCTTTTTCGCGTTTACTCGAGGCAGAGCTTTCGTCTGAGCAGGTCAAACGCGTGCAGCGTTGCAATCTCGCGAATTCGCGCACGGTCGCCAAAGAGGGAGACGCGCTTGACCAGCGTTTCGCCCGGACGCGCCAGCGCGATATAGACCGTACCGACCGGGTTTTCCTCCGTGCCGCCGTCGGGGCCCGCATAACCCGTCGTCGCGAGCGCATAGTCCGCGCCGGAGATTTTTCGTATACCCTCCGCCATTTCGCGGGCACACTGCTCGCTGACCGCGCCGAATTGATCCAGCGTTTCCTGCCGAACACCGAGGCGGGAGACCTTTGCCGCGTCCGAATACGTAACGCAAGCCTCCAACAGAAACTTGGAGCAGCCGGGGATCGCGACGAGTTCGCTCGCGACCATACCGCCTGTGCAGCTCTCCGCAATGGCGAGCGTTTGACCGTCATCCGTCAGCATCCGCGCGCAGGTTTCCTGCAGGGATTCACCGACGGTGGAATAGACGATATCACCCAGACGTGAGATGATTTCGCCAATCATCGGGCGCGCAAGCTGTTCACCTTCCGCTTCGTTTTGGCACAGCGCAGTCACGCGAAGGGAGACTTCGCCGGTCTTGACATAGGGCGCGACGGTCGGATTCGTCTGCGTTTCGATGATGTCCCGCAGTTCATAGGTGATGGTGGATTCGCCCTTACCGAAGATGCGAAGTTCGCGCGAATACAGCTTGTTTCCGCTGAGCTTTTCCAAATAAGGCATCACATGGCTTTGGAACATAGGGAAGAGCTCTCTCGGCGGCCCGGGCAACAAGATCGCGGTCTTGTTCTCCGCGGTCATGATGCAGCCAGGCGCGGTGCCAAACGCATTTGGCAGAATGATCGCGCTCTTAGGAAAGCTCGCTTGTTTGAGATTATTTGGCGTAAAGACGTAGCCGCGCGTTTCAAAATGCTTTTTCAGCCGCTCCGCTTCTTCGGGGATGAGCTCTACGGTCAGCCCGAGCGCCGCGGCGACGGTTTCCTTCGTGAGGTCGTCGTCGGTCGGCCCGAGACCACCCGTGAAGACGACCACGTCCGAACGCTCCACCGCCTGATGAACGACCGCCGTGAGCCGCTTTACGTTATCTCCGACGGTCGTGTGATAAAACACCTGAAATCCGAGCGGGGCAAGCCGCTGGGCAATAAACTGTGCGTCCGTATTGACGACCTGACCCATGAGCAATTCCGTACCGACGGAGACGATTTCTGCGATCATGATTGGTTCACTTCCTTATTTTGAGCAGCAAAAATGCTGTACAGATTTGTAAGATTCGATCAATTCCAGTTGACCGCGTTGCGGTTGGCGACGATATAATCGATCGCCGACCAGATGGTGAATACCGCGGCAGTGCACATTAACCCGAAATCAAAGGGGAAATTCCAGCGGGAGAAGATCGGGTTGCCCAGAAGGGTTGCGAGGATAGCGGCGACCTGCAGGCCGCTCTTGAGCTTGCCCAGCCAGTTTGCCGCGATGATTTTGCCGCTGTTTGCGGTCACAAGCCGGAAGCCGGAGACGATGATTTCGCGTCCGACGAAGATGATACAGAGAATGGGGTTTAGCATGTGCATATACGTCATCATGATAAACGCCGAGCAAAACAGCAGCTTGTCCGCGATGGGGTCCATAAGTTTGCCAAAGTTGGTGACGAGATTTCGCTTGCGCGCGATGTAACCATCCAGAATATCCGTCATGTCTGCAATGAAGAAGATTGCGGCCGCATAATAATTCCAGCCGGGTAACCACGCGTCAAAGGAGGACACGGTAACCATAAGCGGTACAAGCAACATCCGAAAGATGGTGAGTCTGTTCGGCAGATTCATCTTGCTGCGAGGTTCGGAGGCGGGCAACGTTTGTTCCATAGCACTCTGTCTTTCCTTATCAGATTTCGGGAGCTGTTCGCTCTATGAAAGCAGCTCACCGATCATATCGTATTCTTCCGCACGGGTCAGACGAACGGGTACGTAACTGCCGATGATCAGATCGTCCGCGCGTTCCACATAGACCTTTCCGTCCACATCCGGTGCTTCCGCATAGCTGCGCCCGAAATAGCGGTCGTTGTCGATTCCTTCGATTAACACATCGACAACCTGATCGATTCTGCGCTCGTTTCTCACGCGCGAAATCGGCTGCTGCGTCTCCATCAAGCGGGCTAGCCGCTCCTGCTTGACTTCTTCCGGCACCTGATCCGGCAGATTGGCAGCAGAGGTGCCTTCTTCCGGTGAAAACGCAAACGCGCCGACGCGGTCAAAGGGGTGATCCTGTAGAAACCGTAGCATCGCGGAAAAGTGCGCTTCCTTTTCGCCGGGAAAGCCGACCATCAGCGTGGTGCGGAGCATAAACCCGGGAGCTACCTTTGCCACATAGTCCAGCACGCGCTTGATATGCGCCTGATCGCCTCTGCGATGCATACGCTTTAGCATTTCGTCCTCGGTGTGCTGCAAGGGCATATCGAGATAGGGCGCGATCTTGCCGCCGGAGCGAAAACGATCAATCAACTCCGGCGTCACGGTATCGGGGTAGGTATACAAGACTCTGAGCCAATGGATCGAGTCGATCTGCTCCAGTCGGTCGAGCAACTCGCCCAACATAGGTTTACCGTAGCGATCCTTGCCGTAGCCGGAGGTATCCTGCGCGATCAAGGTCAGTTCGGTCACACCGTTTTCCGCGAGGCGCTTTGCTTCGTCCAAGAGTTCCTCGATGGGTTCGCTCACGAGATTTCCGCGAATCAGCGGAATCGCGCAATAGGTGCAGCGATTGTCGCAACCATCCGCGATGCGCAGATATGCGCTGTATCGCGGCGTGGTGAGGATGCGCGCGCTCTTAGGTCCGCAATGCGGTGCTTCGGCGAGACCGTCCAGAAGGCGGGGAAGGGTTTCGTATTCGCGCACGCCAAGGAGAAGGTCGATCTCCGGCATAGCTTCTCTCAACTCGTCACGATATCGCTCGGAAAGGCAGCCCGTGACCACGAGCCGCGCGCACTTGCCGCCATTTTTATATTGCGCCATTTCGAGGATGGCGTTGATCGACTCCTGCTTGGCGCTCTCGATAAAGCCGCAGGTGTTGACGATCAGGATATCCGCCTCGTCCGGCTGATTGGTGATCTCATGTCCGGCTGCGGTGAGAATGCCGAGCATGCGCTCGGTATCCACCTGATTTTTTGCACAACCAAGTGAAATCACTCCGACGGTTGACATAGTTGGTTTGTCTCCTTACTTACGATCGATAGAATCTAATTATTCGTCGTCACGGTAAAAACTCGCCATCGGGTTTGGCTCGCGCTCCTGTGCAACCGGCTCCGCAATCGGGGTTCCGTCGCCAAAGAGTTCCTCCAACTGCGCTCGTTTGATGAGCACCTCGCGCGCTTTGCTGCCATTAAAGCCGGAAATATAGCCCTTTTGCTCCATGATGTCGATGAGGCGCGAGGCGCGCGCGTAGCCCACGCGGAGTCTGCGCTGGATCATGCTGGTGCTGGCCTGTCCGTGTTCAAACACCACGCGGACTGCCTCACCCAAGAGATCGTCCTCCTGCTTGCCTTCGCCGAAGACGCCGCCGGTGGCTCCGCTCTTCTCCAGAGAGGAGACGTCGTCGAGAATCTGCTCGCTGAAGGCCGGGCGCGCCGCGCTCTCGCGGAAATGCGCCACGATGCGCTCGACCTCTTCATCGGAGATATACGCGCACTGGAGGCGCGTGGGTTTTGCGGAACCATCGGGATGGAAGAGCATGTCGCCGTGTCCTAATAACTTCTCCGCGCCACCCATGTCGAGAATGATGCGGCTGTTGGTTGCGGAACTCACGGCAAACGCCGCGCGCGAGGGGATATTCGCCTTGATGAGGCCCGTGATGACCGTTGCATCCGGTCGCTGGGTGGCGAGGATCAGGTGGATGCCCGCGGCACGGCCGAGCTGCGCGATGCGGCGGATGCTGTCCTCCACTTCGTCGGGCGCTACCATCATGAGGTCGGCGAGCTCGTCGATGATGACGACGATGCGCGGAAGCCTGTCTTCCGGTTTCTCCACGCGCTCGTTGAAGCGGTCAAGGTTTCTCGCGTTTTGTTCCGAGAAGGTTTTGTAGCGATCCGTCATCTCTTTGACCGCCCAGCGCATCGCGCCCGCGGCCTTTTTAGGATCGGTCACGACAGGGATGAGCAGATGCGGAAGCGAGCCGTACATGGTCATCTCAACCATCTTCGGGTCGACGAGGATAAAACGGACATCCTGCGGCGAGCTCTTATATATCATAGACACGATGATGTCGTTGATACAGACGCTCTTGCCGGATCCGGTTGCACCCGCGATGAGCAAATGAGGCATGCGCGTGAGGTCGGCGACGATGATCTTGCCGCTCGCCTCGCGTCCAAACGCCATGGTGACGGGGGACGCACTGTTTTTAAACTCTTTGCTTTCCAAAATATCGCGCAATACGACCAGCGTGGAACCCTTGTTCGGGATCTCGATACCGATGGCGTTTTTGCCGGGGATCGGCGCTTCCATACGCAGGCGGGGCGCTGACAGCGCCATGGTAATATCGTTTTGCAACGCGGTGATGCGCGAGATACGCGTGCCCGCCTGCGGTTGAATCTCGATTCGTGTGAGCGCGGGCCCGACGGCGATGTTGGTGACCGTGGCGTTGATTCGAAAACTCGCGAGAGTTTCGATCAGGACACGCGCCTTCTCTTCCGGCGTGTCTTGATCGTCGTCCTTTTGCACGCCGGGCTTGTTGAGCAGCTCCATAGAAGGTGCGTGATACTGCCCGTCGCCTTCGATGACCTCGGGCGGGTTCTTTTTCTTTTCGACGGGTTTATCGACCGGCTTGTCAATTGGTTGGCGCTTTGCTCCGGGCTGACGCGCGGGCATTCCTTCCAGTGAGGCGGTTTTTGCCGCATCGGCGATCGGTTTCTTGATCGTGTTTGCGCCAAAGAGTGGCGTGGGGTCAGGCAGCTGTACAACCGGCTTTGGAATCTTCGCACCGTTTTTCGCAAGCACGAGCGGCACGTCGTCGACGGGTTCAAAGTCGATTTCGTCCAGGATATCTCCGCTGATCTTTTGCGATCTCGTCGGCTTGACCTTCTCGCCACTTTTTGAGACGAACTCGCCTTTTTGCTCGCCAAACGCTTTCAAATCCGCATCCTTTGCGGGAGAATTCCGCACTTTGCCCGCTTTCTTCGGTTTTTCAAACAAGTCGATTTCAGGCTCTTCAAACGATTCCGCGCGTTTAGAGCGGGATTTTGCGGAGGGTGCAGCCACGGCTTCCGGCAGAGCGGACTGCTTCGACTTCGCGGCAGGTTTCGCTTTTTCGTTTTCGAGGGTTAGGGTAAACATCGAGCGTTCTTCGCGCGGTTCGCTCTCGTAGACGTTGCCGACCGTATCGCGATCACGGGTGCTTTCAATCGCCGTAATCACTTTGCTGGTGAACACCTCGGAAGCATCGCGAATGGAAAAGCCCGTGACCTTGATCAGGCAGATGATAATCAGTGCGATGCTGAGAATATAGGCAAGCGTCGGTCCACCGAGCTTGAGCAACAGATAACTTAATACCGCGCCGATGAAGCCGCCGCCAAGATGCACGTTTTGACCGACATACAGCGCGTCGTTGATATACGCCATGTACTGCATTCCGTCTGTCAACGAGTTGCGCGCGGTGCTGAGCAGTGTGACCAGCGCGAGAATACTCAGCAGCAGATACCAACCGCTGCCGTTGAGACGCGGGTTTGCTGCCCCGCGGATATAGATCACACCCACGCCAATCAGGATAAACGGTAAGGCGTAGGTAGTCACGCCGATCAAGCCGAACAGGGCCTTCCCAAGCATTTCGCCAAGATAACCCGTTGCGGAGAAGATCAGGTACGCGGCCGCAAGAATTCCTGCGGCAATCAGGAGTACGCCGCTGCCTTCGGAGGCGGCTTTGTTTCGCTCCTGTCCGTTTTTTCGCGAGGATGACGTTTTTCTTCCGCCGGATGTTTCGTTGTCTGCTTTTGAAGCCAATGCGATGTTCAATCCTTTCTTAATATAAAGAAGTAATGTTTCTGTAGATCAGGAGAAATGGCAATTACCGCGCAAACAGATACGATTTGCATGAAATCTGTGAAATGCGACTACTTTGCCAATTTATCAATATATTATACAACATATTGCGATATCGCGCAACGAAAGGCACAGGATAGTATATGAGTTTTGCAGATCGTCGATCGAATATCCGCTTGCTTGTCAGCCACGGTCAAATGCGATATACTGCAACCGTAGAAATGATGCTTGGAGAAACGGATGAAGATCGTAATTCTGGACGCGTACTCCGTCAACCCCGGGGATATCGATTGGGAACCCATACAGAAGCTCGGGGAACTGACGATCTACGATTATAACACCCCCGAACTGCAGGCCGAGCGCGTGAAGGACGCGGATGTTGTATTCACGAATCGCGCGCGATTTGGCGAAGCAGAGTTTTCGAACGCGCCGCATCTTCGTTTTCTGGGCCTTTTTGCAACCGGCTATGACAAAATCGATATCGCGGTTGCGAGAAGACATCATGTTGCCGTCTGCAATGTGCCCGGATATTCGACGGACGCGGTGGCACAGCATGCGATTGCGCTGATGTTGGAGTTGACGAACCGTACCCGCGCGCTGGATACGGAGCTACGTAAAGGCCGCTGGACGCAACACGAAGGCGATTGCGTTTGGGATGCGCCGCTGATCGAACTGATGGGAAAGACGTTTGGCGTACTCGGAACCGGCGCGATCGGCTGCCAAACCGCGCGGATTGCGAGCGCGCTGGGTATGCGAATCATCGGACACAGTCGAAAACTGCGCGCGGAGTTTTGCGGCAGCTATGTCTCACTCGAAGAGTTGTTTCGCCAAAGCGACGTGCTTTCGCTCCACTGCGCGGCGACACCGGAAACGCGGGGAATCGTCAACCGTGCATCGCTTGCCATGATGAAACCTTCCGCAATTTTGATCAACACGGCGCGCGGCGCGCTGGTCGATTCCGCGGCGCTTGCGCAAGCGCTCAACGATGGAACAATCTATTCCGCGGGGCTGGATGTGGTCGATCGGGAGCCGATTTTGCCGGACAACCCGTTGTTATTTGCGAAGAACGGTCTAATTACCCCGCACGCGGCCTGGCTGGCAGCGGACGTTCGGAGACGACTTGTCCGGATCGCTGCGGAGAATCTGGAAGCATTTTTAAACGACAAACGACTCAATCGAGTGGATTTGGAGGAGTAACCCTTGCGACAGAGTACCGGAAATACGAAAAAAATCGTACGTATGCTTGTCAGCCTGATTCTCGTCACGCTGATCGTTTTCTCGTTTGCGGCCTGCAAAGAAGAGAGCGAGATCACGCCCGGGCCGACCGCAAAACCGGAACAGCCGAATGTGATCGTCAATAACGAGGCGGTTGAGCCTGATCACACCATCGTCGTCAGCGGTCATGGCGAGGTGACGGCCGAGCCGGATTTTGCGACCATCAACATCGTCACCGCCGGCGCAAGCGCAACTTCCGAAGAAGCGGCGTCGCTTTGCGAGGGCATGACGGCGCAGGTGAAGGAGATCGCGGGTACGCAGGATGTATTATCGAAGAATTTGACGGTGAGCGGCGTCACCCTGAGCAGCACCGTGCGCGAGAGCGACGGCGCGGTAACGGGGTATACGGCGCGCCAAACGATCACGATCATTGAGAACAACATTGATCGCGTGAACACGATTCTTTCTCCAATCATCGACGCGCGCATCACCGAAAGCTACGAGGTGACCTATAGTTTAACGGACGCATCCTCCGCCTATGCGGATGCACTGGCAGCGGCGGTTACGGACGCGAAGGAAAAAGCGGAAGCGATCGCGCTGGCGAGCAATGTTTCTTTGGATTCGGTATTGCTGGTAACGGAAGCGCCGCTGGAAAATCAGCTGGTAGGCGTCGCGTTTAAGAGCAGCTCGATCGCGGTCGTCGCAAACCTGACGGTGACCTACTCGATTAAACCTCTGCCGCCGAAAAGCTGATTTGGGTTGATGTGAATTATCGTTATAAAACAAAAGCGACGGGACTCAATCTCGTCGCTTTTCATATCAAATTATGCACCGGATTAATATGGCTCCATGACCCGCAAAAGCGCGCCCGTGCGGGCTGCCTGCGCTTGCAATGCCTGATAGTCCGCAAGTGAAAAGACCTCCGCCTCCGCGCCGGAGACGCCGATGACGGCGCCGGTGGAAAAGCTATAGGCGTGATCTCCGCCGACGATGATATGGTCAAACAATTGAACGCCGATGCTCTCCAGCGCGGCGCGAACGGACTCTGTCGTCTCCGCATCCGCCTTAGAAGGCGTCGGGTCGCCGGAAGGGTGGTTGTGGATGAGCAAAATGCCGTGTGCACGGCGAAGGAGTGCAGCCTCAGCAATATTGCGCGGATAGATCTGTGCCTCACTGAGCGATCCGCCAATGACGCGCTCGCAGCTCTGCACCACTTTTTTTGCGTTTAAGCAAACGGCGAGTACGGTTTCATAGGTATTGAGCGAGAGCTGCGAGACCGCGTATCTTGCGGCCTCGACGGGAGAAGTGAGGCGTATGCTTCCGCGCGCGTCCGCCAGGCGATGCAGCCGGAGCCGTCGAAACAGATCGCCCTGCATGCGTAAAAAGACAGCGGTGCTTTCGCCGACGCCGTCAACCAGCATGATCTGCGCAACCTCCGCAGTGACAACGCCTTCCAGAGAGCCGAAGCGCTCAAGAAGCAGGTGGGATAGTTCGTTGGTGTCCTTTCGCGGGATGGCATACGTTAATAGAAGCTCGAGAAACTGGTGGTCCAGAAACGCGTCTGCTCCGTGTGTTTTATACTGTTCGCGAATGCGCTCGCGATGCCCGCTGTGGATGGAATCCGCCATAACTCGCCTCCCAAAGATTGCTTTATCAGTATAGTAGATTCCGAATACGCTGTCAAAACATGATCCGCTTGAAAAACGGAAGAGGAACTGTTCGTCGCGACGCTGTAAAATGTGGTTGAAAAGCAACGCATCGTGAATTGTTTGCGACAAGTGGCGGTATTTTTGCCGCAACTCTTGTCAAACGAATTTGATGCAGGTAGAATAGCACTATATTTCATTCTGGAGATCTATGCGGTGACTCATGAGCATCGGCGGTTGATTGGCGAAACAGAACTCGCCGCCTGCGAATGCAGCCCGAAGGAACGAGTGCTTGTTGCACTCTCCGGCGGGGCGGATTCCACCGCGCTCCTGCTCTCGCTAAACAAGTTGTGTTCCGAGGGCAAGATCGGCGGATTGTTCGCCGCGCACCTGAACCATGGCATTCGCGGGGAATCGGCTTTGCGCGATCAGCGGTTTTGCGCGGCGCTTTGCGGGCGACTCTCGATTCCGTTTAACACGGAGACGGTAGATGCTCCGGCTTACGCAAAGGAAAGCGGGCAATCGCTGGAGCAAGCGGCGAGAGAGATGCGCTATGCGTATCTCGAGCGCTCGAGAATCCGCTTTCAAGCGGATGTAATCGCAACAGCCCATCATCAGGACGATCAAGCGGAGACGCTGCTGCTGCACCTGATTCGTGGAAGCGGCCTGACCGGTTTATGCGGCATGCAGCCGCGAAATGGCGCTGTCATTCGCCCGCTGCTTGGCGTCAGCCGCGAAGAGATCATGTCGTTTCTCCATGAATCGGGGGAAGCATACTGCGAGGACGAGACCAACGCGGATAACGCGGCGTTGCGCAATCGTGTTCGCCACGAACTGATGCCGGCATTGAGGACATATAATCCCGCAATCGCGCAGACGCTTGGCAAAACCGCAGAGTTGATCGCGCGGGACGAGGCACTGCTCACGAGCCTCGCAAATGAGGCGGAAGAAGTAATCTCACTCGGAGAAGGGCTCGATCGAAGGGCGCTCTGCGAGATGGAGGAACCGATCGCCTCGCGAATTGTCCGAAAACGGATTTATACGGCATGCGGCATGGTTACAGAGGCGGACATTCGCCGTGTACTTGCGCTGCTGCCAGCGCAAACAGGAACCGAAATCGAACTGCACGGACGCGTCTCCGCCTGGACGGACGCGCAAGTGCTCAGAATTGGTGAGCATCCAGACACGGCGGAGTATAAAGTACCGTTTGTACCGGAAGGCGAAACAGTTACCCCGCGCGGAACGTTTATCAGCGGGCGTGCGTCAAACTGGAAAAAGCCGGAGAACGGATATGAAGCGTATCTCGACCTTGAGAAACTGCCCAAAGACCTGGTTGTTCGTTCCAGACGCGAGGGAGACCGGTTTTATCCGCTCGGCGCGCCGGGCGAACGAAAGCTCAGCGATGTGTTGACGGATAAAAAGATTGCAAAAGAGATGCGCGATATGCCGCTGCTCTGCCACGAAAACGAAGTATATTACGCAGCCGGACTCACCATTTCACAACGCGCGAAGGTGACACCGGACACGCGGGAGATTCTCCATATTATATGTAACAGGGGGACAAGGGATTGAAAGGGCTCATCAATCACGACAACATTGCAAAAGTGCTGATCTCCGAGGAGCAGATTAAACAGCGAATTGCGGAACTCGGAGCGGAGCTTCGCAAAGACTATGAGAATGTGGAAGGCGAAATCGTGCTCATCTGCATTCTCAAAGGTGCTGTCATGTTCTTTGCCGACCTTGCGCGCGCGATGGATCTCAACATGCAGATGGAATTCATGGGAATTTCCAGCTACGGCAACGAGCGCCGGACCAGCGGCATTGTTCGCATCACAAAGGACATCGATACCTCGATTACCGATAAGCATGTCATCATCGCCGAGGATATCATGGACAGCGGATTGACGCTGTCGCATTTACTGAAGCTGCTATCAAGCCGCAGCCCTGCGTCGCTGAAAATCTGCTGTCTGCTCGATAAGCCTTCGCGCAGAGAATGCGAACTCACGCCGGATTATCGCGGGTTTGAGATTCCCAACGAGTTTGTCGTTGGTTACGGGCTGGATTACAACGGATTCTTGCGGAATCTGCCCTATGTTGGCGTATTGAAACCCTCCGTATACAGCGGAGAAGAAGAGTAATTCGTAACGGCTCTTTCGGTAGCATTCGAGAGAAACCGGGCGTTCCGGCAAAAAGGCCGGACGCATGGCGCGGTAGCGGTGCGGCTTGACCGGCGCCGTCCGCAGATGGAGGAAAGTTAGTTGAATAGAAAAGTCATAACTGCCGTGTTTTGGATGGGGCTGGTCGCAGCGATCATCTATATGATTTCGGGAATGAGTCCCTTGCAGGCTAAGCCGGACGAACTCGATTATAGCTCGAAGTTCTTGCAGCTTGTGAGAAGCACCGAAAGCGGAGACACGACGCAAAAAACGATAAAAGCGATTTTGGTTTCGGATCGAAAGGTTTACGGCCTTTATTCCGACAGCAAGTCCGAGATGAAAGACCTGCCCAAGAAAACGGAGTTTCTCTCTGTGATCCCGAGCGAGAGCACGTTCCGCGCGGACATGGCTGCGATCGTTTACGCGGCAAATCCGGAGAAATATGCCAGTGTGGACGAAATCTCCAGCGCCGACTATGGCTTTACTTATGAGTCGGTCGTGACGGAGGAGTCGATTTGGACGCTGCTGCTTCCGAGCATTCTGATCATCGGCACGGTCGTGGCGTTTTATTTCATCATGATGCGCGCGCAGGGCGGCGGCAAGCAGATGCAAAACTTCGGCAAATCCCGCGCGCGAATGACCGTTGGCGACAAGATGAACGTCACCTTTGCCGACGTTGCGGGCGCGGACGAGGAGAAGGACGAGCTCAAAGAGATCGTTGACTTTATGCGTGCCCCGCAGCGCTTTAATGCGATTGGCGCGCGGATTCCCAAGGGCGTTCTTTTAGTGGGCCCTCCAGGCACGGGCAAAACGCTGTTGGCAAAAGCGGTCGCAGGTGAAGCGAAGGTTCCGTTTTTCTCCATTTCCGGTTCGGACTTTGTGGAGATGTTTGTCGGCGTTGGCGCTTCCCGCGTACGCGACCTGTTCCAAACCGCAAAACGCGCGACGCCTGCCGTGGTATTTATCGATGAAATCGACGCCGTTGGGCGCCATCGCGGTGCAGGTATGGGTGGCGGACACGATGAGCGCGAGCAGACACTCAACCAGCTGCTGGTCGAGATGGACGGATTCGCGCCGAACGAAGGCATTATCGTCATCGCCGCCACCAACCGCCCGGACATCCTTGACCCGGCGCTGCTGCGTCCCGGTCGATTTGATCGACAGATTACGGTCAACTATCCGGACGTAAAAGGCCGCGAAGAAATCTTAAAAGTACATGCACGCAACAAGCCCTTGGGCAAAGACGTGTCCCTTGCAACGCTTGCAAAGCGTACGCCCGGATTCACGGGCGCGGATTTGGAAAACGTACTCAACGAGGCCGCGATTCTCACCGCGCGCGCAAACCTGAAGACCATCGGTATGCCCGAACTGGAAGAAGCGATTACTCGCGTTCAGATGGGACCGGAGAAACGCAGCCGCGTGATCACCGAGGCTGACAAACGTATTACAGCGTTTCATGAAGCGGGACACGCGATCGTTGCGCTCTCGCTGCCTGGATGCGACCCGGTACACGAAGTCTCTATCGTGCCGCGCGGCTTGGCGGCGGGATACACGATGTCGCTGCCCAAAGAAGACCAGATGCACGTGACCAAGAACAAACTTCTCGACAATATCGCGATGGCGCTTGGCGGTCGCGTTGCCGAACAACTAAAATTCCACGACGTCTCGACCGGCGCATACAGCGACCTGCAGCGCTCCAGCGATATCGCGAAGAAGATGGTCACCGAATACGGCATGAGCGAATCGATCGGGCCGATGTTCCTCGGCGGGCAGGAAGAAGTCTTCATTGCCAAGGACTGGGGGCATCAGCGCAACTATTCCGAGTCGCTCGCGGCAAAGGTGGACTCGGAGGTGCGCAACATACTGGAAACGCAGTATGAGCGGGCGCGCGCGATCATCAGCGAGCACATGGAGGCGTTGGATCGTGTTTCAGAGATGCTGATCGAGTTTGAACGCGTAACGGGCGAAGAATTCGCGGCCGTATTCAACGGACAGAATGCCACGGAGATTCTAAAAAAGACCGCACCAAAACGGAAACGCAAGAAGCCGGATGCCAAGCCGGAAGAACCGGTTCCGACGGAAGCGGAGAGTGTACCCGTATAGAAGACGGAGCACGAGAATCGAACAGCAGACACACAAACGACTTTGGCAAACCCGAGATGGGGCGGCATGTCCGCCCTATCTTTATGAGGGCGCAGGAGCGCAACGAGACATGAATCAGAAGAATGCACAGGTAAATACCGTCGGGGAACCGTTTGATCTGCATCTGCACAGCAGTTATTCCGATGGCTCCGACACGCCCGCAGAGGTGGTGCGCGCGGCTTTTTCACGCTCGGTTACAATGCTTGCGCTGACGGACCACGACAACGTACTCGGCATACCGGAAGCGCTCGTGGCGGCGGAAGAAGTCGGCGTTCGACTTTTGCCTTCTATCGAGATGGACGCTGAATGGCCGCACGAAATGCACATACTGGGTTTGGATTTCGACATCAACGAACAACGGATGAAGGCGGCCCTCGTCACGGCACTCAGGCGCAGAGGCGAGCGGAACGCGGTCATCGTCGAGAAACTACGGCAGATCGGCTGCGATATTCGCGGCTCTCTTGTCGGCGAGATCGGTGCCGCAACGCGGCTGAATATCGCGCTCGCGCTCGTCAAGGGCGGATATGCGGCGAATACGAAGGAAGCGTTTGCGAAATATCTGCGCAAAGGTTGCCCCGGGTTCTACACCGTACAACGGTTTACGCCGGAGGAGATCATCGGATTGATTCTTGGCGCGGGCGGAGTACCGGTTTGGGCGCATCCGATGAACGGGCATGCCGAACCGCACAAGATCGCGCCTATGCTCAAAGAACTCGGCATCGTGGGAATGGAAGCGTATCATCCGTCTTTGAGTGAAGGGGATACGGTTGTGATCACGAGCATTGCGCGGCAGCTTGGCTTGATTGTAACCTGCGGGAGCGATTACCACGGCGCACACAGACCGGAGGTCGTACCCGGGCAAACCTGGCGGGATAACGCGCTTTTACGCGAAACGCGCGCTTTTTTCGAGTCGAGAGAACGACGAACTTCTGCCGAAATCGATTCGGTAAAACGGAAACAATTGGCATAATTCGCCAATGGATCATACGCCGGCGCAACGGTTTATAAGAAAATCCGCTCCTTTGGCTATATTGTGTTGAGAACCAGCGAACCCTCTGCTATAATGTGGTTGCAGGGTATGATGGGGAGACGGAACATTACGTTTTAGGGAAAGAGGAGAAACAAATGTACACGGGTTCGGGAATAATCAAGATATTTGCCGGAAGTACGGGCAAGCCTTTCGCCAAGAAGATGTGCGCCTACTTAGGAACACAGCTTGGCGACGCGGAGACCATTAAATTCAGCGAAGGGAATATCTTTGTACGTGTCAACGAATCCATCCGCGATAAAGACGTTTACATCGTTCAACCCATCGGCCGTCAGCCGAACGACGAGTTTGTAGAGCTGCTGTTCTGGATCGACGCGTTTAAACGCGCTAGCGCGAACTCCGTCACCGCCATTATTCCATATTTCTCCTATGCAAAAGGCGATAAAAAAGATGAACCGCGCGTTTCCATTCGCGCGAGAGTCTGCGCAGACTGCATCGAAGTCGCAGGTGTTGACCGCATCATCACGATGGATCTGCATGCGCCGCAGGTGCAAGGCTTCTTCAAGAAGCCGGTCGATCATCTCTACGCCAAAGAGCTACTCTGCGAGTACATTCGCCGTCAGGGAATTGTGAACGAAGATCTCGTGGTCGTTTCTCCCGACGCAGGTTCCGCCAAGCGCGCAAGAGAATACGCAACCGAGCTGAACTGCCCGGTCGCTATCGGCGACAAGATGCGCTTTGGACACGACGAAAACGCGAAGGTGCTTGAGATCATTGGCGACGTGAAGGACAAGAACTGCCTCGTGATCGACGACTTCTCCATCTCCGGCGGTACGCTGGTAGACGTGAGCTACGCGCTGACCGACAAAGGCGCAAAGAAGGTCTATGCAGCCCTTTCCCACAACGTTCTTGGAGAAGAGGGCATCAAGAAGATCGACGCGAGCCCCATCGAGTTTTTAGTTTCGACCGATACGCTGGAGTGCCCGTGGGCACACTTGTCTCCCAAGATTCGCTTCATCTCTGCGGCACCGATGTTTGCGCAGGCGGTCAAGATCATCCATGACCGCGCGCCGATGAGCACCATGTTTGAACAGCGCGTGAGCAAGCGCCTGCTTGACATGAGCTTTGCCGAACAGCAAACGCTCCTGTAAACAAAAAGCAACCAGAATCGATCCGGGCGAAGGCTGAAATATGTCTTCGTCCGTTCTTATAGCGATTGAAGTATCGTCATATACACGCGCTCAACAAAGGATGCGCCGGCACATCACGATATAGAAACGCTGATATCAAATCCGCTTGAAAAATTTTTGTTGACATCATGTTATATGGTGTGATATTATACGCTATTTTGTTGACATTTATGAACATATAATGATATAGTATATTTCGTATGAATCAATTATATACTGCGAAAGGAGCGTTGCCGGTGTTTGAAATAGGCGATATGGTCTGCTACCCCATGCATGGCGTTGGGGAAATCGAATCTGTTCAAGTACAAACCGTACTCGGTGAATCAGCGCAATATTATGTGCTGCGGTTTGTCATGGGTAAAATGACGGCGATGGTTCCTGTCGCGACGGCGGAAACGGTCGGTCTTCGTAAGCTTGTTTGTCCGGACGACTGCCGCAAGATCATCGAATTTCTCGCGGAGGATGGTTGCGCTGATGAGAGCGAAAACTGGAATCAGCGTTATCGCGATAATCTCAATAAACTCCGTGTCGGCGATATCTACGGAGTGGCGGATGTGGTGAAGTGCCTGATCCACCGCGACAGGGAGAAAGGGCTCTCCGCCGGAGAACGAAAAATGTACTTAACGGCGAGGCAGGTGCTCATTGCGGAGCTTGCCGCGTCGTGCGGAAAGGAGGAAAGCGAATTCCTTCCCCTCGTTGGGGGCTAAACCAAACGGGAAAACGCCAATCACTGCATGCGGAAGGTACTCAGGATATTCATTGCGCTGGTCGGTATCGGAATCGGCTGCGGAATCGTCGCGTGGGTGCTCTACTCGTTCAAATGCCCCGGTTACGACTACGTGCTGCGCTATACCACCATTCCCGCCGTGATGGCCGCTCTCTATGTGATCATTGGTATTTTATTCGGAATCATCTTTTTTATATTATCCCCAAAGATCATAGACGGCGTTCACGGTTTCTTCCAAAAACTGGAACACAGGCTCACCGAGATGCCCGCGCTCGATATTTTATTCGGCGTGATCGGCATCATGATCGGTATGCTTTTTGCATTCCTGCTGAGCTTGATTATGCGTACGATCGACGTACCGGTACTGCCGGAGGTCATCACAATCCTGCTCTATTTCATTTGCGGCTATTACGGCGGTCATATCGGCATTTCGCGCCGAGCGGAGCTGATGGACGGCTATGCGCGCCGTGGACACCTCACAAAAGGGATTGCCGCAGCGAACGCGAGGCCGAAGGTGCTCGATACCAGCGTCATCATCGACGGGCGCATCTACGACATCTGCAAGACCGGATTCTTGGAAGGCAAGATCATCGTTCCCGCGTTTGTGCTCAAGGAGCTTCGGCATATTGCGGACAGTTCCGACGCGATGAAGCGCGCGCGCGGACGCAGAGGCCTCGATATTTTGCACTCGATGCAGCGGGAACTCGACCAGCGCGTTGAGGTTGAGGAAAAGGACTATGAGGACATCGACGAGGTCGACCTCAAACTCTTGCGCCTTGCCGGAGACATCGGCGGCATACTCATAACGAACGACTACAATCTAAACAAGGTCGCAGCCGTCCAGAACATGCCTGTTTTGAACATCAACGACCTTGCCAACGCGGTGCGTTCCGTGCTGCTGCCGGGCGAAGAACTGCCGATTTTGATTGCGAAAGAAGGCAAAGAATCGGGTCAGGGCGTAGGTTATTTGCCGGATGGCACGATGGTCATCGTTGAAAACGCGAGGAAACACATTGGCGAAACGCTGGACATTGTGGTGACCAGCGCGCTGCAAACATCCGCCGGAAGACTGGTTTTTGCAAAGCTTCGCGGATGACGAAGAAGGACGACGGGCGAAACGAACAAGAAACTCCTTGACACGGGTTTGCGCCGTCTACTATAATACATAAGGTTCATATCATGCGGGCAAATGCCCGCGTGTGCGATTTTCGCAGGCGAGCGCCTGCTAGACTTAACAACGAAGCGAGGTGTAGTCGAGTGTTTCGAACCTATCAGCCCAAGAAGCGTCAGCGGAGCAAGGTGCACGGATTCCGTAAACGTATGAAGTCGGCAGATGGCCGTAATGTCATCAAGCGTAGGCGCGCGAAAGGCCGCAAAGTTCTCAGCGCGTAACGGGATTGTTTTGATCAGAACCGTAAAGGAACGCACAAGCGCTTGCGGCGGGCATTTGCTTGCCGCATGTTTGTATTTAGAAAAGGAGCGAACATGCTCAGACAAGCTCCTTTTGAACGAACTTTCGAAGACCGGCAGGCGTTGCCGGACAGTAAGCGGATCGGTTTGCTGAACGGATGATTGATGTAAGGATGCGGTAGCGTGAAACACAGTGATTCCCTGCGGCGCAAGAAAGAGTTTCGCTATACCTACCGCGTCGGGAAATCCTGCGGAGGGAAACTCCTTTCGCTGGTGTATGCAAAAAATCGCGGCACCAGCGCGAAGATCGGTTTCTCGGTCAGCAAAAAGATTGGAAACGCGGTAACGCGAAACCGCGTGAAGCGGCGCATGAGAGAGGCGGTAACGCCTCTGATTCCGTCGATTAAGGGCGGAACGAACCTGATCTTTATTGCGCGGGACACGATCATTGAAGCGTCGTTTCTCAGTATTCGCGAAGCGATGGTTACACAACTCCAGCGCGCGGGCCTGTTCAAGGCAGGAGAATTGAGATGAAGCGGATATTGATCGCAATCGTCCGCGGTTATAAAAAATATATTTCGCCATTGTTGCCGCCGAGTTGCCGCTTTACACCGACGTGTTCGGAGTATGCGATGGAAGCGATTTCGAAACACGGTGCGTGGAAAGGCAGTTGGCTTGCGCTATGGCGCATTCTACGCTGCAACCCGTTTTGCAAAGGCGGATACGATCCGGTTCCGTAAATAGGAAGGCATTTCTTTTTATACTTTAAAATCAAATACCCGTATATAGAGAGAGGAGGGCACCCCCCTTGCAAGGCGATTTCTTCATTACTCAATGGGCATTCCTCGGAATGCGGTGGCTCTACGAATCCCTTACCAACGAAAACATCGTTCTCACGATCATTATCTCGACATTAGTCATTCGCCTTCTGACCGTTTTTGGCGACATTCGTTCTAGAAAATCCTCCATGAAGATGGCTGCGGTTCAGCCCCAACTCGACAAGCTTAAGAAAAAGTACGAAAAAGACCCGCAGCGTTTGAATGCGGAACAACAGAAGTTCATGCGAGAAAACGGCGTGAGTATGTTTGGCGGATGTTTGCCGATGCTCATCACCATGCCGCTGTTCTTCATCTTCATCGCGGCGTTTCGTCAGTGGGGCAACGAGATGATGGTTCGCCTGATCCTTACGCTCGACGACAACAAGGACAAGGGCATTGAGCTCTTTCAGACGTTTAAGTTTTTCTGGATCAACAACCTGTGGATGCCTGACAACGGATTTTCGCCCGTGATCGCGACCGCGAAGGAATTCTTCGGCGCGGCGAACAAAGAACTACCCAAGCTGCTCTATTTCCAGCAGAATCCGGATGCGCTGCAGCGGTTTGTTGACTTGGGCTTCTTCGTAAAGAGCGGAAGCACCTATACGCTGGCTACGTTGACGGATGAACTCACAACAAAGTATTCCGCGTTGATGGCGCCTTGTGCGGATCTGTACAAGGGATTTAACAACGGTTGGTTTATCTTCCCGATTCTCGCTGGCGGTTCGACCTATCTTTCCACGTGGATTATGCAGAAGAACCAGCCAAAGAGCGACGCTACGGCAGGCACAAACAAGATCATGAACTGGCTAATGCCGGTCATGTCGTTTGTATTCTGTTTACAGTACAACGCAAGTTTCGCGGTTTACTGGACATTTAGCAATATCTTCTCGCTTGGCACAACGCTATTGATCAACAGATCGTTTGCAAAGCAGAAGCTTTCGGTAACGGAGGTTAGCGATAAATGAGAAGTATGGAGTTTTCGGGTCACAGCGTTGACGAGGCGATCTTTATCGGCCTGAACGAAATGGGCGTGACCATCGACGAAGTCGAGATCGAAACCATCCAGACTGAGAGCAAAGGCCTATTCGGAATCGGCGCGAAGCAGGCGGTCGTTCGCCTGACACAGCGCGAAGTGCCGCTCGTCATGGAGATGGAGCAGGTCTATCGTAAAGAGAAGGAAGCCAGCTTTCAGCAGCGTCGCGAGCAACCGCAGAGAAGCGGCGGAATGCGCCCCGATCGCCGCGATGGCGAGCGCAGCCGCTCGGACAGGCCGCAACCGCAACGTGGACCTAACAACTACGGAGCACCGCGAGGTGGGCAGGATAACGCACAGCGCGGCGGAGAGAGCCGCGAGCGTATGCCGGAAGCCGTGCCGCAGGAGCACTTTGACTACAGCGAAGAACTCGCGAAGAACACGCCATGCGCTGTTTTTCTCAGCGAACTGCTCGCGAAGATGAATAACCCCGCGCCGGTTTTAGCGGCGGATACGGATAACGGGCTTAGGCTTTGCATCGATGCAGAGACGATGGGACTACTCATCGGCCGCCGCGGCGAAACGCTGGACGCCATGCAGTACCTTGTGTCGCTGGTTGCCAACAAGAACCGCAAAGAGGAAGGCTATATCCGCGTGACGCTGGATACCGAGGGGTACCGTTCCCGCAGAGAAGAAACGCTCAAGCGTCTTGCGCGGAAGAACGCGATGCACGTGAAGCAGTCTGGCCGCCCGGTCTCAATGGAGCCAATGAACCCGTATGAACGGCGCATTCTGCACAGCGCGTTGCAAGGGTTCACAGGCGTGACCACGCACAGCGAGGGAGAAGAACCCAACCGCCACGTCGTCATTACCCCGTCTAAATAACGGAACAATCAAGAGCCGTCGCAATCAAACGCGGCGGCTCCTATTCTATTTTGGACGGTCGATCAAAATCTTATACCGAAGTTTGCTTGGAGAAACCATGGAAGACACGATTTATGCACCGTCCTCCGCCGTCGGCGGAGCGATTGCGATTATTCGCATCTCCGGCCCGGAAGCGGATAAAACAAGAGCGTTACTCGAACGAGACCCGGTGAAACATCCGCGGGAGCTTTTGCATGTACATCTGATACAAAATAATGAACTAATTGATGACTGCATGGCGGTCTATTTTCCTGCGCCAAACAGCTATACGGGCGAAGACATGATGGAACTCAACGTTCACGGCGGAATGCAGACCGTTCAGCGTGTGCTCGGCGCGTTGGCGTTGCTCGGATTTCGTCCGGCGGAATGTGGCGAATTCACCAAACGCGCGTTTCTTAATAGCAAGATGGATCTTTCCGCAGCCGAGGCGGTGATGGACGTGATCAACGCGGACGCAGAGCAAAGCCTGAAGTCCGCGCTCGCGCAGTTACAAGGAAGCATCAAGCGAGAGATCGTGTCAGTTGAGGAACTCCTATTGGATGCGCTCAGCGGCATCGACGCCGCGATCGATTACCCGGACGAAGCGGAGGCGGACACGTTGGAGGCGCTGCCGGAATCGCTGACGGTCGCGATTGCACGCGTGGACTCGATGATCCATCAAGCAAGGCGCGGGCGAGTGCTGCGGGATGGGCTTCGTGTCGCCATCATAGGTCGACCGAACGTTGGGAAATCTTCGCTGATGAACGCACTACTGGGGAATGATCGGGCGATTGTGACCGCCGTTGCTGGGACGACGCGAGATATTATCGACGAAAAAGTGAGCATGGATGGCGTGCCGGTGCGGCTCATCGACACAGCCGGCATTCGGGAAGCGAGCGACGAAGCGGAAATAATTGGGGTCGATCGCGCGCGGGACGCGATAAAGGGTGCGGACGTCGTCTGCCTCGTGCTGGACGCCTCCGCACCACTGAGCCACGAAGATGAAGCTTTGCTGCAAGAAACGAGCGACAACACAAGAATCGTCTTGCTGAACAAGAGCGATCTGCCGCGGATTTGCGCATACGCCGAGGAAGCGGTTCGGGTCAGTGCAAAGACCGGCGAGGGACTGCGCGAGCTACAGGATAAGATACTTGCGCTCGCCGCGCCGGAGCGAGCGGACGGCACGACCATCACGAACGAGCGACACATCCGCGCGCTGGAGTTCGCGTTCAAATCGCTGAACGACGCGACGACGGCGGACGAACTCGATTGCGCGGCGACGGACGTGAAAAATGCGCTCCATCACCTTGGCACGATCACGGGAACCGACGTGGATGCGACGGTGATCGACCGTATCTTTGAGCGCTTTTGCGTTGGTAAATGAGACTGCGTTCGGAACCATGGAGAAGAAACGAGTGAAGGAACGGATCATGTTTTGCCCCGTTACGCCGGACGAAGTGCCGGAGCTTGTTCAAATTCGGCTCCAAACGCGGATAGAGACGTACAACGACATCTATCCGCGCGAATGGATTGACGGGTTTGACTTTGCACTGTCGGAAGCGAAGTTTAGGAAGATTGCGGTTGATCCGGATCAACGCCTGCTCTTCATCAACGTTGACGGAGTGCGAGCAGGTTATCTTTGTTTTGGCAGGGAGATGGAGAAGACCATGCCGGAGAATTCGATCTGCATCAACATGCTGTATCTCTTGCGCGCCTATCAGCGGTGCGGAATTGGCTCGCTTGCTTTGGAACAGGTGCGCGACTATTGCCGCGGGATCGAGCGAGACCGATTCTACAACGGCTGTAACGTGCACAATGAAAACGCTTTGCGCTTTTACCGCGCGATGGGTGGGCGCGTGATTGCGGAATTCGGCGGTCACGAAAACCGTGCGCTCGATCAGACGGTGTTTGAGCATCTTGTATAGAACGATTTAGAGTAAAACAAAAGAACTGGGCAAACCACCCAGTTCTTTGCATTTGTGCAATGCTTAACCGAATATGCCTCGTTTTTGAATAAAAGCGGAGTCGAAGTGTTCCATCACACCGCCATAGGTCTCCGCGGTGTAGATCGCCTTTGTGGTTAGTTCGGTGATGGCTTCGTGTTCCAAGGGGCTGATCGCATGCAGAACGATATAATACGATGGCTCCCGCTCCGGGATATAGTCGGTTTTACCGATGGCGAATCCCTGCGTCTTTGAATTTTCGGCAAACAGCGTTCGTCCGCTCGCGCTCGGAAAATACAAATGAAGATTTACGCGGCGATACGCTTCCAGGTCGTCTCCACGCTGACGAAGGGATTCGATATACGCCGCGTTATCGACAGACTGCCGTTTGGCGTTATCCGGAACAAGCAGACGATAGTAGGTTTGGCGATTTGGTTCTTCCGCCTTGAAGCACTCAAGCCGGATCGCCGTTTCCTCCGCGCAATAGGCCATCAGCGGAACCAACAAACGCGCATCCGACGTGTAGAAATAATACCTGCGCTGCGCGCCGATGTCGATGTAGCCCACGAACGCGCACTGCTCGCCGAGAATGCGAATGCACTCGCGGCTGACGTTCTCCAGCGCGCGCTTTTCGCGCGCGGAGAAGGCCTGCGATTCCGCTTTCTTTGGATAGCAGGAGATATACAGCAGCGTGGTGAAATCTCCAAGCGTGTCAAACTCTTCCACGTATTTCAAATCAACGTGGAATTGAGCTGACAGACCTTGTAGATCCCAATCGTAAACGTACCAATCAGCCATGGATCAATACCGCTTTGATGCGACGAACGCCAGCGCTCGACGCCTCCTCCTTCTTAATTTCAAACTTGCCAAGTTCGCCGGTGCGCGCCGCATGCGGGCCGCCGCAGATTTCGCGACTGAAACCGGGCACGGTGTACACCTTGACCTTGGAACCGTATTTGCTTTCGAACAGACCGATGGCTCCGCTTGCTTTCGCTTCGTCTACGGTCATCTCTTCGCAGGTGATTTCGACATCCTGCGCGATAGCCTCGTTGACAAACGCCTCGACTGCGGCGAGTTCCTCCGGCGTTACTTTCCGCGGGAAGCTGAAATCGAAACGCAGACGCTCTGCCGTGATATTGCTGCCCTTTTGCGCGACTTCATCAGAGCCGAGTACCTTGCGAAGTCCTGCTTGCAGGAGGTGCGTTGCGGTGTGCAAACGCGCGGTCTCCTCCGTATGGTCGGCAAGTCCGCCCTGGAAGCGCTGCTCCGCACCCGCGTGGGAAAGTTCCTGATGCGCTTTATACGCCTCGTCGAAACCGGCGTTATCGACCGTAAGCCCGCGCTCGGCGGCAAGCTCCTGCGTCAGTTCGATCGGGAAGCCGAATGTATCGTAAAGGTGGAACGCACTCACGCCATCAATCACGCTGCCGCTTAGCGAGCCGACCAAGCGCTCAAATTCACGGATTCCCTTTTTCAGCGCATGTTCGAATCTCTGCTCCTCTTTGGTCAATTCGTCGAGAATCTTCGCGCGGTTCTCGGTCAATTCCTGATAAAACTCGCCGTACTGCGCAATCACCGCCTCAGAAACCTGCGTCAGGCTGCCTTCGGGAATGCCAAGTTGCATCGCAAAACGAATCGCTCTGCGAATCAAGCGGCGAAGGATATAGCCCTGGTCGACGTTGCTCGGCGTG
>CAXXUL010000001.1:0-702500 GCA_963665375.2 Christensenellaceae bacterium | reverse complement strand
CCACGACAATTCGTTTGACTGACGCAGTGACACAGAAGGATAGGCAGAGCGGGGCGATGGTAGACCCCGTCCAAGCGGTGAGGCTGGTGCGTAGTGAAGTACGCGCACTAAGGCTGGGCCGTAATGGGGACCGAAAATAAGTAGGGAAGCTGTTGAATTCACGCTGGCAAGAAAAGCTGCTAAGGAGAATTGTGGTGCCCGTACCGCAAACCGACACAGGTGGGCGAGGAGAGAATCCTAAGACGAACGGGAGAACCCTTGTTAAGGAACTCGGCAAAATGACCCCGTAACTTCGGGATAAGGGGAGCCTCGAAAGAGGCCGCAGAGAATAGGCCCAAGCGACTGTTTAGCAAAAACACAGGTCTGTGCGAAGTAGAGATACGACGTATACGGGCTGACGCCTGCCCAGTGCCGGAAGGTTAAGGGGAAGTGTTAGGGCAACCGAAGCACGGAACTTAAGCCCCGGTGAACGGCGGCCGTAACTATAACGGTCCTAAGGTAGCGAAATTCCTTGTCGGGTAAGTTCCGACCCGCACGAATGGCGTAACGACTTGGGCACTGTCTCAACAAGGGACCCGGCGAAATTGTAGTATGTGTGAAGATGCACATTACCCGCGACTGGACGGAAAGACCCCGTAGAGCTTTACTGTAGCTTGGCATTGGATTTTGGTAACATATGCACAGAATAGGTGGGAGGCTATGAAGCAGTGACTCCGGTCATTGTGGAGCCAACTTTGGGATACCACTCTTGTGTTACTGAGGTTCTAACGAACGGCCGTGATCCGGCGTTCGGACAGTGCCAGGTGGGCAGTTTGACTGGGGCGGTCGCCTCCGAAAGAGTAACGGAGGCGTTCAAAGGTTTCCTCAGAATGGTTGGAAACCATTCGAAGAGTGCAAAGGCAGAAGGGAGCCTGACTGCGAGACCGACAGGTCGAGCAGATACGAAAGTAGGACTTAGTGATCCGGCGGTATGAGAGTGGAATTGCCGTCGCTCAACGGATAAAAGCTACCTCGGGGATAACAGGCTTATCTCCCCCAAGAGTCCACATCGACGGGGAGGTTTGGCACCTCGATGTCGGCTCGTCGCATCCTGGGGCTGGATTAGGTCCCAAGGGTTTGGCTGTTCGCCAATTAAAGCGGCACGCGAGCTGGGTTCAGAACGTCGTGAGACAGTTCGGTCCCTATCCATCGTGGGCGCAGGAGATTTGAGAGGAGCTGTCCTTAGTACGAGAGGACCGGGATGGACGCACCAAGGGTGAATCAGTTGTCGTGCCAACGGCATAGCTGGGTAGCCACGTGCGGATCGGATAAACGCTGAAGGCATCTAAGCGTGAAGCCGACCTCAAGATAAGATCTCCCATTCGGTTAACGAAGTAAGACCCCTTGTAGACCACAAGGTTGATAGGTCGGAGGTGGAAGTGCGGTAACGCATGAAGCTGACCGATACTAATAGGTCGAGGGCTTGATCAAAGTGAATTACGCTCTATGCAGTTTTCAAGGTGTTTACACAAACACCACACCTTTCCGGTGGTTTAGCTGAAGGGTTCCACCTGTTCCCATTCCGAACACAGAAGTTAAGCCTTCATACGCCGATGGTACTTGACTGGCGACGGTCCGGGAGAGTAGGTAGCCGCCGGAATCCAAAAACAGAACGTCCGCTAACGCGGACGTTCTGTTTTTCTATCCCTGTGATTATTTACTATTCCGTTCCTGAGCCGGATTGCGCGCAGCGCTTGACTTGCGACATGACGGAGCGGCGCGCTGCCAGTGGCAGAGTAAGCGCCGCGGAGGAACGGTAAGCAGCGGAGTTCTAGGAACCGCTTCAGCGGTGACGCAGAACGACGACTGCGCACCGAGCGGGAGAGTAGGTAGCCGCCGGAATCCAACGAAAAGAAGCCCCTGCATATGCAGGGGATTTCTTTTTGTCAAATTCAGGTGATTAACCACTCTTTTGGGTACGATCCAGATAGCGCGGATGTCTACTTCGGAGCAACGAGGGCTTCTCAAAGCGCTTGACTGAAGATGGGCTGAAGGCGAGCGCACCCAGTGGGCGATGAAGCGAGCCGAAAGCCCAGTGAGCAAGGGAGTATTCCGAGCCGCTTCAGCGGCGAAGGAAGACGACCTTTGCGAACTGTGAACCCGGGAGAGTAGGTAGCCGCCGGAATCCAACAAAACAAAAGACCATGCAATGCATGGTCTTTTGTTTTGTCTGCATACTTGTGTTCACCTACTCCCCCGAACCTTGAGCTGGATTGCGCGGAAACATTGCCGGAGTTAACGCTTTCATCTCAAAGCGCTTGACTGAAGACGGGCTGAAGGCGAGCGCGCCCAGTGGGCGATGAAGCGAGCCGAAAGCCCAGTGAGCAAGGGAGTATTCCGAGCCGCTTCAGCGGCGAAGGAAGACGACCTTTGCGAACTGTGAACCCGGGAGAGTAGGTAGCCGCCGGAATCCAACGAAAAGAAGCCCCTGCATATGCAGGGGATTTCTTTTTGTCAAATTCAGGTGATTAACCAATCTTTGGGTTACGAGCCAAATTGCGCGGATGACTTCTTTGAAGCAACGAAAGAGTCTTAAAGCGCTTGACTGAAGACGGGCTGAAGGCGAGCGCACCCAGTGGGCGATGAAGCGAGCCGAAAGCCCAGTGAGCAAGGGAGTATTCCGAGCCGCTTTAGCGGTGAAGGAAGACGACCTTTGCGAACTGTGAACCCGGGAGAGTAGGTAGCCGCCGGAATCCAAAAACAGAACGTCCGCTAACGCGGACGTTCTGTTTTTCTATCCCTGTGACGATTTACGCTTCTGTTCCAAGGCAGGATTGCGCGGTGATTAATAATAAGCGCAAACACGTAAAAAAAAGGATATCTTATCGTTACGGCGAATACTATTATCTGGAACGGAGGGCGCATGCGATGACACAGGAGAACCCGAGACAGTATTATGAGCGCTTGGAAGAGGAGACACTTTCACCATATTCCACGCTCTCGAAGAACACGCGCGGAAGAGAAATAGAAATTGAGCCCTGCCAAATTCGGACGGAATTCATTCGTGATCGCGATCGAATTCTACACTGTAAATCATTTCGTAGGCTCAAGCATAAAACACAGGTTTTTCTTTCTCCGCAAGGGGATCATTATCGAACGCGACTAACGCATACGCTCGAAGTTTCTCAGATTGCACGAACGATTTCCCGTGCACTTCGCCTTAATGAGGATCTCACTGAGGCGATTTCAATGGGACACGACCTTGGACACACACCGTTTGGACACTCGGGAGAAGATGTGCTCAATGAGTTGCTACCAAATGGTTTTGAGCACAATGAGCAGAGCCTACGCGTAGTGGAAAAACTGGAGAACGATGGCGAAGGACTAAACCTGACGTTTGAGGTGCGCGACGGTATCCTGAATCATAAAAAGAGCGGCAATCCGATTACGCTGGAAGGGAAAGTTGTTTCACTGGCGGATCGAATCGCGTACATCAATCATGATATTGATGACGCAATCCGTGCCGGCGTTCTCAAAGAAAGCGATTTGCCGGAAGAATGCGTGCGAGTGCTCGGACATTCTCATGGGAAACGCATCAACTCAATGATTCTGGATGTTGTCGAGCTGAGCACCGGAAGACCCTATGTTAAGATGAGCAAAGCGATGTTTGAACAATTTGATGCGCTGCGCGACTTTATGTTTGAGCATGTATATAAGAACCCGAAGGCGAAGAGCGAAGAAGAAAAAGCAAAACGAGTGATCTATGAACTGTTTCACTATTATTTGAATCACATCAACTTGCTGACGGGTGAATATGCCAAATATCTGGAGACGGACGGAAAAGAGCGTGCGGTTGCGGATTATATCGCTGGAATGACCGACAACTATGCGGTATCGGAGTATGTTCGCATCTTTGTACCAAAGTCATGGATGGACTTAACTACATAATATGACGTAGGAACGATTTCCTGTGTTGCGCAATGCGATGACAAAAAGCAAATAAATGTATACATTCTTGCAGGAAACCATGGTTATGAGTCGAATATAAACTGGTCGGCTGAAAGGCACGCAGCGTGGAGTAAGCTTTTTTTACTTTGATAACACGAGATGAACAGTAGCGAACGGAGGGAAGCAACTCCCGATCTTCTTGCAGAAAGGACGACACATGGCATATCCCGAGCACTGGATGAGCGAGTTGCTCAGCAAGAGCGATATCGTCACCGTCGTCTCTTCCTATATTGAGTTGAAGCCAAAGGGACGCAGGCTTTGGGGGCTTTGCCCGGTTCATGGTGAAAAAACCGCTTCCTTTTCCGTTTCTCCTGACAAACAGCTCTATTATTGCTTTGGCTGCCATATTGGCGGATCGGTGATCCAGTTCATCATGGACGTGGAACACGTTTCGTTTCACGAAGCGGTGGAGCAGCTGGCGAACCGCGCCGGCATGGCGATGCCGCAGGAGATCAACGATGCCGCAATGATGCAGGAACGCGCCAAGCGTGAGCGCCTTGCTGAGGCCTGCCAGCTTGCAGCGCGATTCTATATGGAGAACTTGCTGAGCGAAGATGGCGTTGCGGGGCGGGCATACCTCAAAAAACGCAATATCGGTAGCGACGCGGTCAAACGATTTGGTATCGGATATGCGCCAAACGAATGGGAAGCACTCAAAAAACACCTTGGCGATCAAGGGTTCTCTCCTGAGGAGCTCGTAGAAGCGGGCCTTCTGGTTAAGAATGCGGATACAGGGCGCACCTATGATGCGTATCGCGGGCGGGTGATCTTTCCCATCATCGCCGCAAACGGCCGCGTGGTCGGCTTCGGCGCACGGGTACTCAATAACGAGGAAAAACCAAAGTACATCAACACCGGCGACACGCTGCTCTATAACAAACGAAACAATCTTTATGGATTGAACCTTCAAAAGAGCGGAAAGCTAGCCGACCTCGTGATGGTCGAAGGGTATACCGACGTGATCGGGCTTTATGAAGCAGGCGTTACAAACGCCGTAGCGAGCCTTGGAACCGCGCTGACGCAGCAGCAGGCCAGGTTGCTCAAACGATATGTGAGCAACGTGTATATCGCCTACGACGGCGACGCTGCGGGCCAGAATGCAACCATCCGCGGACTGGATATCCTCATGACGGAAGGGCTCAATGTCCGCGTGATTGTGTTTCCAAACGGACAGGACCCGGATGAGTTTGTTCGCGAAAACGGAAAAGAAGGGTTTGACCGGCTGAAGGAAGATGCGCTATCGCTCAACTCGTTTAAGCTCGTCGCGCTGGCGCGTAACTTTGATTTGGAGAAAGAGAACGAACGCGAGCAATACGCCATGGAAGCCTGTCAATTCATTGGAACACTGACGCCGGTAGAAAGAGAGCGGCACTATCAGCAACTATCCAAACAGACTGGATATTCGATGGAAACTCTGCGCGCACAGGGCGCAAACGCGAAGGCGACCCGGCAGCAACAGCCTGTTACTTATAAAGAACGGCTGTCGATTGGCAGGAGAAGAGAAGAGGAGCCGGAAAGCGAGCGAATCCGAGCCGAAAACGCGTTGTTGTTCCACATGCTGCAATCTCCGCTGGCGGTTAAGATCGCGCAGGAGCATGGTCTGGAACAGCAATTTGCCAGCGAAGGGATGCGTGCATTCGTAAGAGGACTTGCGGAAGCGTATGTCCGCGGCGAAGAACCAAATTTACCGTTGCTACTGGCTGGGATGACGAAGGAAGACGCGGAGCGTGTGAGTGCGGCACTCAAAGACGAGGCAGCGTGTGCCGAGCCGGAGAAAGCGGCAAAGGACTGCCTCAACCGAATTGAAACATGCAAATTGGCGGAACAAATAGAAGAAATCAAGCATCAATTGATTGATCCGGCGCTATCGGCGGATCAACGGGCAGAATTATTAAGAGAAATGCAGGTAATAAACCTGAGGAAGAGGGGCATGAGTTGAAAGGAACGAGTACGGCGGAAGGAAAAGAAGCGCGTGCGCAAAAACTAAATGACTTGATCGAGTCCGGTAAACAGAAGGGAATGCTTTCCTATAAGGAAATCATGGACGCGCTGGAGGAACTGGAACTCGATCAGGAGCAAATCGAAAAGGTTTACGATCATCTGGAAGAGCTGAACATCGACATCGTGGAAGATGTTGAGATGCCGGAAGATATCAATCAGGAGATCGCTGAGATCGAGAGCACGCTTGCCGCTGTCGAGGGCATCAATATCGACGATCCGGTTCGCATGTATCTCAAAGAGATCGGCAAAGTGCCGCTGCTCACCGCGAATCAGGAAGTTGAGATTGCCCAGCGCATGGCGGACGGGGATCCGGAAGCCAAGCACCAGCTCGCAGAGGCGAACCTGCGTCTCGTGGTTTCGATCGCGAAGCGTTATGTCGGGCGCGGCATGCTCTTCCTCGACCTGATTCAGGAAGGCAATCTGGGTCTCATCAAAGCGGTGGAAAAGTTTGACTACCGTAAGGGCTACAAGTTCTCTACGTATGCGACGTGGTGGATTCGCCAGGCGATTACGCGCGCGATTGCAGATCAGGCGCGTACGATCCGTATCCCCGTTCATATGGTAGAGACGATCAATAAACTCATTCGCGTCAACCGCCAGCTTGTGCAGGAATACGGGCGCGATCCGCGACCGGACGAGATCGCAAAAGAGATGGGCATCTCTGAGGAAAAAGTGCGCGAGATCATCAAGATTGCGCAGGAACCGGTCTCGCTGGAGACACCGATCGGCGAAGAGGACGACTCTCACCTTGGCGACTTTATCCCGGATGACGATGCGCCTGCGCCTGCGGAAGCGGTTGCCGTTACGCTTCTCAAAGAGCAGCTCATGGATGTGCTCAATTCGCTGACTCCGCGTGAAGCAAAGGTTCTGCGTCTGCGGTATGGCCTCGACGACGGCAAAGCGCGCACGCTCGAAGAAGTCGGCAAGGAATTTAATGTCACGAGAGAACGCATTCGACAGATTGAAGCAAAAGCGCTGCGTAAGCTTCGCCACCCGAGCCGCAGCAAACGGCTGAAAGATTTTCTCGAATAAACGCGCACACAAGCCCGCCGCTTGCCGGCGGGCGACTTCTGTGCACGTAACGAATGGGAACGACACATGAAAATTGCGATCATGGGCTATAGCGGAGCGGGGAAATCCACGCTTGCGAAGCACCTTGCGCAGGAGATCGGGGTAGAACCGCTCTACCTTGACCGGGTGCATTTTTTGCCAAACTGGAACGAACGGGAGCCGGAGTCTGCGCGGGAGATCGTACGCGAGGCGTTGGCGAAACCGGATTGGGTGATCGACGGGAATTATACGTATCTGCTGCGCGAAGAACGCATGCGTGATGCGGACGAGATCATCTTTCTTAACTACCCGCGCCTCGTTTGCCTTGCTCGTGCGTTGAAGCGCCATCGCGCGTTTCGCGGGCAGACGCGGGAGAGCATGGCGGACGGTTGCATCGAACGAATGAACTGGGAATTTGTGTGGTGGATTCTGTATCAAGGCAGAACAAGACCGCGTGTACGCGGGTACTGGCGAATCGTTCGTCAACATCCCGAAAAGACTGCGGTAATCAAGAGCGATCGGGCGCTTAATCGCTATCTGTTAACCCGAACCAACACAGGCCTTCAGAAATGAATCAATTGAACGAAAGCGACACACAGAAATGAAACGCTACCGAATCAGTGATCAAAACCTCATCAAGACAAAACGGCTTCTACTCACGCCGCTCAGCGCAAACGAACTCGCACAAGAGGAATCGCGGGAGAGCGACGACCTCCTGCGCGGTGCGATTGTGGAGATGCGCAAAAACGTATTAGAACACGCTGAAGATGCGCTCTGGTACACCGGTTGGCGCGTTTCCTTGAAGAAGGAAGGGACCGTCGTTGGACTGCTCGGGTTTCACGGGGTACCGGTCAATAAAACAATAGAACTCGGCTTTAACATCTATCCTGATTACCGCGGGCAAGGGTTCGGGCAAGAGGCGATCCGTGCACTCTGCGACTGGGCTTTTGGTAGCACGGAGGGGTATTTCGTCAGCGTGTTGGCAGATGAGAAAAACGATGCCTCGAATCACGTACTAGAAAAGTTGAAGTTTTATCGCGTGGAGAGCCCTGTTGAAGGAGTGTTTGCCTGGGAACTCGAGCGCCCGGCGAGCGCCTGGATCTCATTTTATCTATCCATCGGGCTTTGCCTGGGACTCGCACTCGGCTCAAGCTTTTTTGACAGTCAGCTGACCGGTTTAACGATCGGCCTTGCCGCGGGGATTGCGCTCGGAGCCGCGATGGATGCGCAGGATCGCGCGGCGAGAAAAAGGGAAAACCCACCGGCAAAGATCGATCTGGTAAAGGAAAAACCGCAAGAATAGGTTCGCGATTCGGTATGTGAAGTTCGGATAAGTATTTCGGACGAATTCATTAAGATCGTATAAAGATTCTCCATAAAGAATTGAATTTCGTGTGTGTTTCAAGTAGCATACAGTCAACGAATTCTTAGGAGGAACTTCATATGGGAATTGCACTCGCGTTTCTGATCATCGTCGCGGTCTGTTCGTTCGTATATTTCCTTATGGAATGGATCGACAAAAAGAAGAAAAAGTAATCAAGCGCTTTGTCAAAGCAGCACCGTCGTTCATTTGAAACGGCGGTGTTCTTTCTATCCATATGTGGTTGTGATAAGATGAATCATAACGAAAGAATTTAGGAATGATTGCAGGATGAAGCAACGCATTCAAAACACGATCAAGAACATCGTCATCACAATCGGAATACTTTCCGCGGTAACGGGGTTGTGCTTGCTGTTCGATCAAATGGACGATCTTCAGCATAGCGACGCATATGTTTCCATGCTCTTCATTCTCGCGGTGTTTCTGGTTTCGCGCGTAACCAGCGGCTATATCTTTGGGCTACTCGCCTCGTTGTATGGCGTTTTGACGGTGAATTATTTCTTTACTTATCCATACTTTGAGTTTAACTTTTCTATGCCGGGGTATCCCATCACCATGGTTGCGCTTGTATCCGTCTCCATGCTGACCAGTGCGCTGACAACGCGTATGAAGCGGCAGGAGCAGGCACGCGCGGAGGCGGAAAAAGAAAAACTGCGCAGTGACTTGCTGCGTGCCATCTCGCATGATTTTCGTACCCCGCTGACGTCTATCATAGGCGCAAACGCCGCTCTTACGGAGAACAGTGAATCATTGAGCGAATCTCAAAAGCAGGAACTGCATCAATCCATCGAGAAAGAAGCGCAGTGGCTGCGGCGAATCGTTGAGAACTTGTTAATGGTGACTCGTATTTCTGAGAACCGCGAAACAAAGATCATCAAAACGCCTGAGGTGGTGGAGGAGATTGTCGCTGCCGCCGTGGAGAAGTTTAAGTCGCGCTTTCCCGCGCTTCCGGTCATCGTCATCGTGCCGGACGAGGTTGTGATCTGCTCTATGGATCCACTCTTGATGGAACAAGCGCTGTTGAATCTACTGCAAAACGCGGCGCTTCACGCGAAAAACGCAAGTTACGTTAAGATTGCTGTAACGTGTGAACAGAAAAGCCTGGCCATTCGCGTGTCGGACGACGGTTGCGGAATGAAACAGGAGTTCCTCAACCGGTTTCGAATGAGCAGGGAATTTGGACGCGAAATCTATGGAGATTCGTCCAGAACAACGGGAATCGGGTTAACGGTGTGCAACGCGATCGCAGCCGCGCATGACGGTACGCTGCGCCTCTCAAACGGCGCAAACGGCGGTTTTTGCGCGACGATATTGCTTCCGCAGGAGGACTGAAATATGGATTATGCCTCGCGAATTCTAGTGGTGGAGGATGAACCCGGTATCAGCGGTTTCATCAGCGCGATTCTCGCGGCAAACGGCTATGACGTGGAGAAGGCGGTCAACGGAAAAGAAGCGCTGATGATGATCTCCTCGCATTGCCCGGACGCTGTGGTGCTTGATCTCGGGCTACCCGATATCGACGGACAGAAGATCATATCTTCTGTGCGCGAGTGGTCGAGCGTGCCGATTCTCGTCGTTTCGGCGCGCACGCACGAGCGGGACAAGATCACCGCCTTTGATCTGGGAGCGGACGATTACATCACCAAACCGTTTTCCACGGGAGAACTGCTTGCGCGCATCAAGACCGCGCTGCGTCACGCCAAAGAGCGGGAACGAACACAGGACAGCGCGCAAAAACCGCGATACCGGCTAAAATTGCTGACGATCGATTATGAGAAGCGCAGGGTTTGGATCGGCAGCGAGGACGTTCACCTGACGCAGATTGAATACCGAATCGTAGAACTGCTGAGCCGAAACGCGGGGCGCGTGATGACATATGACGCGATCATGAAGCAGATATGGGGCCCGGCAATCGTTCAGGATCATCAGGTACTACGCGTCAACATGGCAAATATTCGAAGAAAGCTGGAGCAAAATCCTGCGGAACCAGTCTATATCCGCACCGAGATCGGCGTCGGCTACTGGATGGCGGAAGACGAGTAAGCAACTGAAGACAAACAAAAACTCCGGCTTCCAACGATTGAATGGAAGCCGGAGTTTTTTGTGGACATTGGTGCAGTCACTGTTTGGGCTGCGGATAGCGGTAGCGCTGCCCGCGATAGTTTTCCAAAACCACTTCACGATCATCTTTGCTGAGCACATACTCATATCCGACGGGAATCTTTCCGCCACCGCCCGGCGCATCGATGACATATTTTGGCAGCGCGTAACCGGAGATATTGCCGGTGAGCTGATGCATGATTTCGATTCCCGCTTCTACGCGCGTGCGAAAATGTCCGATGCCGCAGCTCAGATCGCACTGATAGAGATAATATGGACGGACACGCATCTTCACAAGGCCCAGCAAAAGCCGCTTCATCGTTTCCCGCGTTGTCGTTGACGCCGCGCAACAGCACCGTCTGATTCCCCAGCGGTATTCCCGCGTCCACAATCGCGGCGCAAGCGCGCGCGGATTCCGGCGTGAGTTCGTTGGGGTGGTTATAATGCGTGTTGATCCAGATCGGGTGGTATTTTCGCAGCATGTCGGTGAGCTCCTGTGTAATGCGCATGGGCATCACGACGGGAACCCGTGTCCCGATTCGAATGATCTCAACATGGTCGATGGCGCGCAGAGAAGCGATGATGTGCTCGATCTTCTCGGTGCTCATCGTCAGCGGGTCTCCGCCGGAGATCAGCACATCCCGGATTTCCTTGTGCGAGCGGATATAAGCGATCGCTTTTTGCAACTGCGCCTCCGTAATGGGCTTATCCTCCTCGCCAACGGCCCGCCGCCTTGTGCAGTGGCGGCAATACATGGCGCATTGCAGCGTGACGAGTAGAAGCACACGATCTGGGTAGCGATGCACCACATGCGGCACGGGGCTGTCCGCCAACTCGCCGAGCGGGTCGCACAAGTCGTTTTCATCCACATGCGTTTCGAGGATAGACGGAATCGCTTGCTTGCGAATCGGATCGTTCGGGTCATTCGGGTTGATCAGCGATGCGTAATACGGCGTAATCGCCATGCGAAACGCGCCAAGGCACGTGTTGATCTCCGCCTCTTCTTTTTCGGAGAGCGGCAGGGTATTCTTGAGTTGCTCGGTCGTCGTAATGCGGTGGCGAAACTGCCATTTCCAATCGTTCCAGCGTTCTTCCATGTTCACTCACCGCCGCTCTAGAGCCGAAAGCCCGCGCGCGCCGCGCCCGCTTTGAGTACGGCACCGACCAGCTCTTCATGTGAAACACCGCAAAACTCCGCGAGCATGGGATAGTCGCTGTAATGCGGTGCGAGCCCGGGCAGCGGATTAATCTCGATGAAATAGAGCTTGCCGGATTCGTCGGCGCGGAAATCGATCCGCGCAAAATCGCGGCAGTTCAGCGCAAAAAAGATTTTTTTCGAAAGTCGGATCAACTCTTGCTCCATCGCCTCCGGTATCTCGGCGGGGCAGCGATAGGTGACATAGGATTGATATTCCTGCTTTACGGTGTAGTTGTAGACGTTGTAGCCCTCGATCGGAGATTTGTGGTAGACGATCTCCATCGGCGGAAATACTTGAAGCGTATCGCCATTGCCCAGAAGGCCGACGGTGAACTCACGACCCGAGAGAAACTCCTCCGCCAGTACGGCGCCGCCATACTGTTCAAAATTCTTTTGAATAAGGGACTTGAGCTCCGCGCTCGTCTTGGCAATGCAAACGTCCGCAATGCCCTTGCTGGAGCCTTCCGCGTTTGGTTTCACGATGACGGGGTATGTCAGCCCGTTCGTGCGGATCGGTTCGCCCGGCGAAAACAGACGATAGCGAGGCGTTGGCACTTGATAGGTAGACAGGACGCGTTTGGTCAGCGCTTTGTCCAGAGAGAGGCAAAGCGTGGTTTCATCCGAACCGGTGAAAGGTATCGTAAAGAGGTTGAGCAGAGCGGGAACCTGCGCTTCGCGCGCGCGACCGCCGCGCCCCTCGGCAATGTTGAAGACCAGATCAGGCTTTTCGTGCAGCAATTTCAGCGGCAGCGTTTCGTCCGCTTCCATCAGGACGGTGTTGTGCCCGAGATTACGGATTGCGGATTCGATGGCGAGCACGGTATCCATGCTGTCGTATTCCGCCTGCTCATCCGGTGCAATTCCCATGGTTGATTCGGCGTGCTTGAGATTATAGGTCACGCCGATTTTCACTTGCCCAAGAGGCACGTCTTCGGATTGATTCTCCATTTGCAACCACTTCACTTTCGACATAAAAAATCACAAACATAGATGTCTGCACGCATGTTTTAACTCTTGCGCACGTGTTTGTCAACAGCGGAAATGTGACGTTTTTCGATTAATATTTCATCCGGCTTTTTTTCGTCAGTTTCTACTTACTAATATATGCAGAGTTAAAAAACAAGGTGAAAATCACATGATTCGAACTGCTTTTAAGTAAGAAAAGCGCCCGTCAAACGGGCGCAAGAAACGCGAAAATAGAGTGTCAGTCGATCGCCGGAAAGGAGATGGTAACCGTGGTTCCAATGCCGAGTTTACTCTGCAATTGTACCGTCGCGTTCATCGTCTCCGCCGAATGCTTTACGATGGAAAGTCCGAGCCCCGTACCGCCGATCTGCTTGTTTCTGCTGCGGTCTACGCGGTAGAAGCGCTCAAAGACCCGCGAAAGATGCTCTTCCGGGATACCGATGCCGGTGTCGGATACGCCAAGCTCTATGCGGGAACCTTCGCGCTTTAAGGTAACGCCGACGCTGCCGTTTGAGGTATTGTATTTGATCGCGTTATCGACGAGGTTTTGAACGATCTCTTCCAACACCTTTGGAATGCCGCGAACATTCGCGGGCGCGCAATGGGTGTTTAGCGTGACGCCTGCTTTTTCCGCCTGCGGTTGCAAGCGCTGGCAAACGTCCTCGCAGATGGCCTTGAGGTCGACCGCGGTCATCTCCGGCAGGGACGTTCTTTCATCCAATTGGGATAGGCGAATGATGTCTTCAATGAGCGACATGAGCTGTGCAGCCTCCGCGTATATTTTTCCGGCAAAGCGTTTTGTGTCTTCCTGCTTTGCCACTCCGTCGCGCATGATCTCCGCGTACCCTAAGATGGAGGTCAGCGGGGTTTTCAGCTCGTGAGATACGTTTGCCGAAAACTCGCGGCGCATCTGTTCCGCCGCGACGCGATCGGAGATATCGAGAATCAAGACCACTGTTCCGGCGGGGGATTGCTGATCGGTCACTTGGCTGGCGAGCACCTGATAGGTGCTTGCGCCGCGTGTTAGCGTCGCCTGTCCGGAGCCGTTGATCTTAGATTGTTCCAGAGCGTGTTGCAATGCGACGCTGCGATTGAGCATCAATACATGCGAACCGACAACGCTCTTGGACTCTACGCCGAAAATCCGCGCCGCGCTGCCGTTGACGGCAAGCATGCGCTCACCCGAGTCGAGCAGGATAAACCCTTCACGCATGTTTTCGGTGACCGCAGTAAACTCGCGCTGCTTTTCAGAAAGAGCCGAAATACGGCTGATGATCTCGCGGCGCTGATGCTCCATATTGGTCAATAGCGGTGCAAGCTCGTCATAGGTTGCGTTGCCCAGAGGGTCGTCTAGTTTGAGCGAATTGATGGGCTGCACGATGGTCTTCGCAGCGTAACGCGCAAAGAACGCGGAAACGACGATGATGGCGAGCAGAACCAGAAGCATGGTAGGCACCATTGAGCCGAGCATGCCGAGAACGCTCTTTTGGCTGCTCGCGACGCGAAGCACGCGTCCACTCGGCAAAAGCCGCGCATAATAGTAGTTTTTCATCAACTGCGTCTCGGAATAGCGACTGCTTGTACCAATTCCGTTCTTTTGTGCGTCGATAAATTCGGGACGATTTGCATGACTCTCCAGCTTGGAGGCTTGCGCGTTGGAATCATAGATGACGGTTCCGTCCGAATCGATCAGCGTGACGCGATCTTTGGAGGGGAGGCTTGCAAAGAATGCAGCCTCGTCAGCTGTTGCGGTTAAGCCGCTCTTGATATAATCGTTCTCAGCGGCAAGCTCCGAGAACACAAGGTTTTCAAACGACCGGTACTGCGCAAGCAGAATCACGCCTCCGAGCAACAGCGCCGCGATCAGCGAGGAGAGAAATATATTCCAGAATATGCGTTTTCTCATGCAATGTGCTCCCAGTGTGTGAAAGAGTTGTTTTGTTTTGCAGCAATTTGAGTACTAGATGTCAAATATGGCGTTCTCATTCGCCGAAGCGATAGCCGACGCCGCGCACAGTCTCCACGAATCTACCGCAACTACCGAGTTTGGTACGCAGTGTTTGCACATGTACGTCAACCGTACGCGTTCCGCCCTCGTAATCATACCCCCAAACGGTCTCCAGAAGCTGCTCGCGTGTGTAAGCGCGGCCCATATTCTCCATCAACCAGGCAAGGAGAGAAAACTCCTTGTAGGTCAGGTTGATGACCTGACCGGATACGGTGACGGTATGCCGCGCGATATCTACGACGAGATCTCCATGCGTGAGGCGCTCCGCGCTCGTCTTCATACCGCTTCTGCGCAGCAACGCCTTGACGCGCGCGACCAGCTCCGCCATGCCGAACGGCTTTGCGATATAATCGTCCGCGCCAAGGTCGAGACCGGACACCTTATCAAACTCTGTCGACTTGGCGGTGATCATCATGACGGGGATCGAGGTCGTTCCCGCGTTGGCTCGAATTTTCTTCAGAATGGTGATGCCGTCTTCACCGGGCAGCATGATATCGAGCAGTATCATGGAAGGCTTCTCGTCTGCACTAGCCGCAAAGAACGCAGCACCATCCGGGAAACCCTTTGCCGCAAGTCCCGTTTGATTGAGCGTATAGACCACCAGCTCGCGAATGTTCGCGTCGTCTTCCACATAATAAATCATAGCTCGGCACCCTTGTGAACGCCCGTAATCGAGTATTCCGCCCATTCGGCGATGTTTTGCGCGTGGTCGCCGATGCGCTCAAAATACTTTGCGATCATGAGCAGATCGATCGCCTGTTCGCCGTTGTCGGGATCGTGGCGGATCAGGTCGATGAGTTCTCCCTTGATCGTGTCAAACAGATCGTCGATCACATCGTCCATCTCGATGATGTCGCGCGCGAGTGTGAGGTCTTTGTTGATAAACGCGTCGATACTGCCGGAGACCATCTTGATCGAGGCTTCCGCCATCTGCGGCAGGTGCTCCAGCGATTTGATATACGGTTTTCCGGCGAGATAGATCACGATGCCGGAGATATCGGAGGCTTGATCGCCGATGCGTTCCATATCCGTAATCATCTTGAGCGCGGCGGAGATCAGGCGAAGGTCTTTCGCGACTGGCTGCTGCTGCAAGAGCAACTTCAGGCAGAGGGACTCGATATCCCGCTCCTTTTGATCCACTTCGCGGTCGAACGTGATCGCATGGTTGGCGGCCTCGACGTCCTGCTTGATGAGCGCTTCGCTTGCGGACTGGATCGCGTGCTCGATCAGCGCGCCCATTTCGAGCAACTCCTGATTCAATAGACGCAGCTGTTCCTCAAAAGTGTTTCGCATTAACCGAACCTCCCCGTAATATAATCTTCCGTGCGTTTGTCGCGCGGGATGCTGAATAGCTTTTGCGTGTTACCATACTCAATGATCTCACCGAGCAGGAAGAAAGCGGTGTTATCGGAGATACGAGCGGCCTGCTGCATGTTGTGCGTTACAATGATTATAGTATATTTTTCGCGCAACGTCACGCAAAGGTCTTCAATTCTGCTCGTGGAAATCGGGTCGAGCGCGCTGGTGGGCTCGTCCATCAGCACGACTTCCGGCTCAACCGCGAGCGCGCGCGCAATGCAGAGGCGCTGCTGCTGCCCGCCGGAGAGGCCGAGCGCGTCTTTTTTGAGACGGTCTTTCAGCTCTTCCCAAATCGCGGCGTCGCGCAGAGACCGCTCGACGATGTCGTCCAGTTTTGCCTTGCCGCGCGCGCCATGGGTACGCGGACCGTAGGCAACGTTGTCGTAGACGCTCATCGGAAACGGGTTCGGCTTTTGAAACACCATGCCGACGCGCTTTCTCAGCATCGTTGTGTCCAGGTTGCCCTTGTAGATGTCCTGACCGTCGAGTAGAACGTTGCCCGTGATACGGCAACCCTCCACGAGGTCGTTCATCCGGTTGAGCGTGCGCAACAATGTGCTTTTGCCGCAGCCGCTTGGGCCGATGAACGCCGTAATCTGCCGCTCCTGTATCTTCAACTCCACATCCTTCAGCGCGTGGAGCTGACCGTAGTAGAGGTCTAAATTTGAAATCTCAAACTTGTTCATATCGTGTTTCCTTTAACATTCGTTCTCGGGCGGTTATATTTTTCGCTTACTGACACGCTTTGCAAACGTAGCGGAGAGCGCATTGATACCCACGACGATGACCAGAAGTACCACCGCGGTCGCATAGGTCTGATTGATGTAGAGGCCCTCTTGCGAGAGCGCGTACATATGCACGGAGAGGGTGCGCGCGGAGTCCATGATGCCGGAAACGGTGTCGGATGAGGTGCCTGCCGTGTAGAGCAGAGCCGCTGTCTCGCCGACCGTGCGGCCGACGCCGAGGATCACACCCGCGAGAATGCCGGGGATCGCGTCCGGCAGCACTACGCGGAACACCGTACGAAGACGGCCCGCACCGAGGCCGAAGCTGCCTTCACGGTAGCTATCCGGCACGCTCATCAGTGCTTCTTCCGAGGTGCGCAGGATGACCGGCAGGATCATAATGGAGATCGTTAGCGCGCCGGAGAGCATCGAAAACCCGAGTTTGAGCGCGGTGACGAAGAACAACATGCCGAAAAGTCCGTATACGATCGAGGGAATGCCGGCGAGCGTCTCCGCGTTCATGCGGATGATGCGAACCAGCTTACTACCGCGCTTTGCGTACTCTACCAGATAGATCGCGGCGAACACGCCGAGCGGTACCGCGATGAGCAGCGAGAGCCCCGTCATCAGAATCGTGTTGAGCAGCGCCGGCAGCAGCGAGAGGTTATCGGTTGTATACTTCCACTCAAACAGCTTCCAGGAAAGGTTGGGAACGCCTTTGTAAAGAATGTATCCAACCACGAACAACAGCGCGCCGACGGTGACGATCGTCGCAAAATAGACCAATATGCGAAGGAGAACAGCCGAAATTTTCTGCCGCTTCATGCTTTATTCCCCCTTTTTGTGAGTGAGAAGAGAAAGTTGATGATCAGAATGAAAACGAACAGCACAACCGCGGTAGCGATCAGCGCCTCGCGATGCAGGTCTGCCGAATAGCCCATCTCCATAACGATGTTGGTCGTCAGTGTACGCAGACCCTTTAATATGCCCTGTGGCATGCGCGGCTGGTTGCCCGCGACCATGATGACCGCCATTGCTTCACCGATTGCGCGGCCGACTCCTAGGATTACGGCTGCGGTAACGCCGCTCTTTGCCGCCGGTAATATGATGGAAAACACCGAGTGCTCGTGGGTGGCTCCCAGCGCTAGCGCCCCTTCGTAATAGGAAGGGTCAACTGCGTTTAAGGAACTTTCGGATACCGTGATAACCGTAGGAAGGATCATAATGGCGAGTACGATACTGGCGGCGAGCATGCTGCCGCGACCGCCGAGCATTGGGACGATCACCACGAGTCCGAAAAAGCCGTAGACGACCGAAGGAATCCCGGCGAGGAGTTGCACGGCAGGCTTGACCAAACCCACGACACGCCTACTGGCAAAGCGGGAGAGGAAGATCGCCGTCAGAACGCCGATCGGAACACCGAGCACCAGCGCGCCCGCGGTGACATAAAAACTGCCGAGAATCATCGGCAAAATGCCGTAGATATCGTTACCGGGCTTCCAAACCGTGCCAAAGAGGAACTTGAACACACCAATTTTCGCAATGGCAGGTACGCCGCTGACCAAAAGGAAAACAGTAATCAGCAGAACGGCTATAATACTAACGCAGGCGGCGGCGAGAAATAAGATTCTCGCCGCGCCTTCGCGTACTTGGTTATTTCGTCCCGCTGCGGTTTCACGCTTGAGGGAGTTTTTGTTATTCATCCAAGTCGCTCCAAGTCTTTGTTTTCGTTATTGCACTTCTGCCCAGTTGAGCATTTCTCCAACGTAGATCTGGCGGACCTGTTCAGCGGTGAGGCCGGAGATCGGGTTGTCGTTGTTGACGATGATCGCGATGCCGTCGATGGCGATAACGGTCGGGGTAACGCCGGCGGAGAGTTCGCTGTCCTTGAGTTCACGGGACGCCATGCCGATGTCGCAAGTGCCTTCGATGGCCATCTTGACGCCGGTGCTGGAGTCGCTCATCTGAATTTCGATTTCAGCATTGGGATTGAGTGCCATGTAGGCTTCTTTGAGCTTTTCCATAACCGGGGTGACGGAAGAGCTACCAGCGACTACGACCTTGCCAGCGACGGTGCTGCCGGCAAACGCGGGAGCATTGTCAACGCTCGCAATGTATTTGTTATCCTGGATAACGGCCTGGCCTTCTGCGCTGAGGATGAAGTCAATGAACGCCTGGGCTGCTTCGGAAACAGTTGCCTGAGTCGCAATGTTGAACGGACGGGCTACTTTGTATGCGCCGCTCTTGATGTTCTCAACGGTCGCATCCGCGCCGTCGATCTGGAGGGCCTTCACAGTGTCGTTCAGAGAGCCGAGGGAGATGTAGCCGATGGCGGCAACGTTGCCCGCAACGGTCTGGAGGACGACGGAGGTGCTGTTGACGATTTCTGCGTCCAGTGTGGTGTAGTCAACTTTTTTGCCATCGGCATCTTTTTGCTCAACGCCCATCAGCTCGATGAACGCGCCGCGAGTACCGCTGCCGTCTTCACGGGAGACGACGACGATGTCTTTGTCAAAGGCTGCCGGCGCTGCGGTGGGGGCTTCGGTTGCATCCGCTGCGGGAGCCTGCGTGGCTTCGGTTGCGGGGGCTTCGGTCGCCTCGGGCGCGGCGGGAGTGGTGGCGCAGGCGGCAAGGCCTGCTACCATGGTCAGTGCGATCAGCATCGCAATCAGTTTCTTCATCATGAACGTTTCTCCTTTTATTTTCTTTCTCATGGCTTTAGGATAAACGAGCATTGTTTGATCAAAATATCAAGCAGATTAAATCTATGTAAAATCGAAAAAGTGATTATCAAGTGCAATGATCGTCGATCACTGCTGAAAACTATGCGTGATTCGACTGGCTTTTGCCGTAAACTTGCATTCGCGGGCGCTTTTCGTTATAATACTCCGGTCGGCGTATCCGGCTTTTTATGCGGACTACCGGCAATTTTGAGATTTCGGATGAAAGACAAGCAAATTTGTTTGCGATGGCTTGATATCGGAAAAGAGAGGAACATGCAAACAAGCGACTTTGCTTACGACCTGCCCAAAGAATTGATTGCACAAACACCGATTGCAGATCGATCCTCTTCGCGCTTGCTGGTTTACAACCGCGCGACGCGGATGATCGAGGATCGCGTGTTTTCCGATATCACGCAATATCTTTCTCCGAAGGACGTATTGGTTCGCAACAACACCCGCGTGCTGCCCGCGAGGCTCTTTGCGCACCGCGCAGACACGGGCGGCAATATGGAGTTTCTTCTATTAAAAAGAACAGGCGAAAAAACCTGGGAATGCCTCGCGCGCCCGGCACGCAGAGCGGTCTTAGGCCGCGAGTATGTTGTGAATGAAGAGCTGGGTATTCGCGTATTAGGCGACACCGATGCCGACGGCGGGAAACAGATTGAGCTTCTTTACGACGGTATCTTTGAAGAGGTGCTTGATCGCGCGGGACAGATGCCGCTACCGCCTTACATCACGGAGCGTCTTAATGACAAGAACCGCTATCAAACGGTGTACGCGCTGACCAACGGCTCCGCCGCGGCGCCGACGGCCGGCTTGCATTTTACAAACGAACTGCTCGCAAATATCAAGGATCAAGGAACGGACATCGTCGATATCCTGCTGCATGTGGGACTCGGCACGTTTCGGCCTGTTGCGGAAGACAAGATTGAGGACCACGTGATGCACAAGGAGTATTACGAGGTTTCGCCGGAAGCGGCGGAACGGATCAATCTTGCGCGGCAAAACGGCGGGCGCATCTTCGCCGTCGGTACCACGAGCTGCCGAACGCTCGAGAGCGTAACGACCGAAAACAACGTCGTGCAGCCCGGCAAGGATTGGACGGGCATCTACATCACACCCGGCTATCGCTTTCGCGCGGTGGACGCGTTGATTACGAACTTTCATCTCCCGGAGTCGACGCTACTCATGCTGGTCTCCGCATTGATGGGGCGTGAAGAGGCGCTTCGCTGTTATGAACATGCGATTCAGGAACGGTATCGTTTCTTTAGCTTTGGAGACGCAATGTTGATTTTGTGATATTCTTACGAATATGATCATTACACGTTTTTTGGCATTGCGCAACTGAATTGTCACACAAAATATAAGATTTGGGGGAAGCGCCGGATGGCATACCCGTTTACATTTGACCTAAAGCACGTCTGCAAGCAGAGTGGTGCGCGATATGGCGTGCTCCATACGCCGCACGGAGACATCGAAACGCCGATCTTCATGCCCGTCGGCACGCAGGCGACCGTCAAGGCGATGACGCCGCGCGATTTGCTGGACGTCAACGCAAATATCATACTCGGCAACACGTATCACCTCTATCTTCGTCCCGGGCACAAGCTCGTGGAGGAGGCAGGCGGTCTGCACAAGTTCATGCGCTGGGATCGGCCGATCCTGACCGACAGCGGCGGGTTTCAGGTGTTTTCGCTCGCGAAGATCAACGATATCAAGGAAGACGGGGTCATGTTTCGCTCCCATATCGACGGAAGCAAGCATTTCTTCACGCCGGAATCGGTCATGGAGGTTGAGCAATCGCTGGGTGCGGATATCGCGATGTGCTTTGATGAGTGCGCGCCGTATCCTTCCGATCGAAAATACACGATTGACGCAATGGAGCGCACGCACCGCTGGGCGGAGCGCTGTCAAAACGCGCATACGCGGGATGATCAGGCGCTGTTTGGCATCGTGCAGGGCGGCATGTTCGGAGACCTTCGCATTCAGAGCGCGAAGACGATCACGGGCATGGATTTTCCCGGCTTCGGCATCGGCGGCCTCAGCGTCGGTGAACCCAAGGCCATGATGTACGAAATGCTGGAAACCATGATGCCCTACATGCCGGAGCATAAACCGCGCTATCTTATGGGCGTCGGAAGTCCGGATTGCCTGCTGGAAGGCGTGCTGCGCGGAATCGATATGTTCGACTGCGTGCTGCAAACCCGCGCGGGCAGAAACGGCATGGCGCTGACGCGACACGGGCGCATGACGCTGAAGAACGCAAAGTATGAACACGATCATACGCCGCTGGAAGAAGGCTGCGATTGCTACTGCTGCCAGAATTTCACGCGGGCCTACATTCGCCATCTCGTGAAAGAGAAGGAGATCCTCGGAGCGCAGCTTTTGACCATGCATAATCTCCGCTTCTCCCTGCGGCTGATGGAGGACGTCCGCCGCGCCATTCAGGAAGACCGATTTGGCGATTTTTCACGCGAGCTGCTGGAGCAGGGCATCTACGACTGACGGTTCCCTTTGGAAACAGGCACGAATATAAGAGGCGCATCATTTGAAGAACATCGTCTGCACAACGGAACGTGAGACAGAAGACCTCGGCCGGCGGCTAGTCCGCGCGCTGCCGGTGCCTTCGTTTGTTGCGCTCTATGGCGACCTCGGCGCGGGCAAGACCGCGCTCGTGCGCGGCATGGGCGCGGAGGTTGGCACAAGCGAGGTGCGCTCGCCCACGTTTACCATCGTGCATGAATACGAAACCAATCCGCGGCTCATCCATTTCGACGCATATCGCCTCTCGGACGCGGAGGAGCTCTTTGCCATCGGTTTTGAGGAGTATCTTGCGCAGAGTGCTGTGATCGTGCTCGAGTGGGCGGAGCGTGTGCCGGAGGCGCTGCCGCGCGAGCGGCTGGAGCTTCGCCTTGCGGGTAGCGGAGAGGACCCGCGCGAGATCGCGCTGATTCCGCTTGGTACGCGCTACGAAAGCGTGGTGAACGCGCTATGATGATGTTAGCAGTCGAGGCCACCGCGGCGATTGCAAGTGCTGCACTGCTGCGGGATGGCGTTCTGATTGATGAGCGGGAAGCGGACGCGGGGAAAAAGCACGCGGAGACGCTGTTGCCGTTGATCGATGCTTTATTGGAAGAAAACGGGTTTACGATTGCGCAGGTCGATGTGTTTGCGGTCGATGTTGGTCCCGGATCGTTTACCGGCGTTCGCATCGGCGTGAGCCTCGTCAACGCGCTCGCGTTCGCCGCGGGCAAACAGGTCGTCGCGGTCGATTCGCTCGAATCACTGACGCTCTCGGCGGGTGAGACGGGCCGTCCCATCGCCGCGATGATCGACGCGCGAAACGGCAACGCCTATGCCGCGCTGTATCAGGCGGGTAAAACGATCATTGAACCATGCGCGGTTGAAACGGAGCCGTTCATCGCGAAGCTGCCGCAGGATGTCATCTTTGTCGGTGACGTGCAAGCAGAAGATAAGACGTATCCTCGCGCAAAATACGTCGGATTCGCGGCCCTCAGGCACCCGGAACGCGCGACGGAGGAGGCCGATCCGGTATACCTTCGCCCGTCGCAGGCGGAGCGCACCAAACAGAAATCCAACAGGGAGGCGTGACAATGGCAGAGGAAGTCATTCGCCCGATGGAGCGAAAGGACGTCAACCGCGTTCACGAGATCGAATACGCGTGCTTCCGCTCGCCGTGGTCAAAGCTTGCGCTCGCGGGCGAACTGCGAAACGAGGTTGCGCACTATCTTGTGATGGAGGCGGACGGTGTGATCTGCGGATACGGCGGCATGTGGCTCTTGTTTGAGGAGGCGCACGTGACAAACGTCGCTATCATGCCGGAATTCCGCGGACGGGGTCGGGGCAAAAGGCTCATGCTCGCCATGATGAAGCACGCCTACAAGCGTGGCGCGGAGAAGATGACGCTGGAAGTGCGGGAAGGCAATTTAGTCGCACAGCGCCTCTATCAGAATCTGGATTTTCAACAGAACGGCTTTCGCGCGGGATATTATTCCGACACGGGCGAGGGTGCGTTGATTCTATGGAACGAAGACATTCATCAAACGATAAACAGGGAGAAAGAATCAAATGAAACCGTATGAACAATGGCAAAAGATGGTCGAGACAGAACGGCAGCAGGCGGAACACGATGCCTTTTGGAACGAATACTTCGAAAAAGAGACCGAGGCTTACCGCGCGATTTTGACCGAGAACACGGGGAAACTCGCCGGTACGCACGCGGAGCTATCCGATCGCTTCCAAATGAGCGTAGAGGAGTTTGCGGGCTTTATTGACGGCATCAACACCAGCCTGAAAAAAGAAGTCAACCTCGAAAAGCTCGATGTGGACACCGCGCTCAAGCTCGAGATCGATTTTGATAAGCTCTATTTCAATATGCATAAAGCAAAGGCAAACTGGCTGTATGCGCTTGACGAGTGGGATTCTGTGCTGAGCGAGGAGAAACGCAAGGAGATCACGAAGGAATATCGCCAGAGCAATATTTTCGTTCGAGAAGCGAAAGTTGGCAGAAACGATCCCTGTCCTTGCGGCAGTGGGAAAAAATACAAGGCTTGCTGCGGTAAAAATGCCTGACGCGTCATCTGATGCAGGGAAGCAAAGCTGCGAGAGGGAGAAAAACGGGGCAATCTTTTTGTCAATTTCGGTTGACATAACGTCCCCTCGCCGCTATAATTAATCTTCGGAACTCGCTTCCTGCGCCTGTAGCTCAGCAGGATAGAGCAACGGCCTTCTAAGCCGTAGGTCCCGGGTTCGAATCCCTGCAGGCGCGCCAAAATGCACGACACCCCGGCGCGTAAAGAGCCAGGGTGTCGGGCAAGTTTTGTTAGGGAATGTGCCGTAAACATGCGGCGTTTCCGGTATGGTGGGTATAGCTCAGTTGGCTAGAGTGCCTGGTTGTGGCCCAGGAGGTCGTGGGTTCGAGCCCCACTACTCACCCCATTTTACCGATTCAGCGTACTATGGGGTGTCGCCAAGCGGTAAGGCACCAGACTTTGACTCTGGCACTCGTAGGTTCAAATCCTGCCACCCCAGCCAGTTTTGATCCGCTAGCTCAGTTGGTAGAGCACCTGACTTTTAATCAGGTTGTCCGGAGTTCGACCCTCCGGCGGATCACCATTTTTCTTTTCCGGTCATGATCTTTGTGCGGGTGTGGCGGAATTGGCAGACGCGCCAGATTTAGGTTCTGGTGCCCGAAAGGCGTATGGGTTCAAGTCCCTTCGCCCGCACCAAAACATGCGACCGATTCCTGCGGGAGTAGCTCATTTGGTAGAGCGCAGCCTTGCCAAGGCTGAGGTGGCGGGTTCGAGCCCCGTTTCCCGCTCCATTCATAAGCGGACTACAGCATCGCCCGTTTATGAATGGAGATTTTGTTTATACGGTTACATACAACTTCATCCGTATGCAGGTATAGTGTAGCGGAAACACATTAGCCTTCCAAGCTGAGATCACGGGTTCGAGTCCCGTTACCTGCTCCAAAACGAAGAAACCCGCAGAAATGCGGGTTTCTTCGTGAAATAAGGCAATGTGATACACGCTCTTTTTGTCATTTTCACTTTTTCAATAGAGATATTCAGCACTGCATTTCAAGCAAAAATATTGACGCAACGCTGCACCTGATAATACAATCTTAGGTAGCTCATTTGAGCGGCTTTACGACCCGCACATAAGAGGGGCGATCGCAACGCTTTTTCGGCAAACCAACATCGGGAGATAAAAATGGAAGCAATAATCGAGAATACACAAAAACATGAAAAAACGGGCCGTTTTACAAGACTCAAGCTCTTTCTTGACACGCCCCGCACAGAGAATCTAATCTTATGGATTTATACGGCGTTTAGCTTTTTCTTGGTTCTGATTCACGAACCGTGGCGGGACGAAGCACAATTCTGGCTGCTGGCGAGAGACGCATCCCTGCCTGAAATTCTAGGGAACATATCAAAAGAGGGCATTCCTCCGTTGTGGCAGCTGATATTGAAGCCGTTTGTCTTACTTGGCTTGCCTTACTATCCTACGATGATCATCATCAGCACGCTGCTCGTTGTCGCCGCGGCCTGGATTTTTGTAAAAAAAGCTCCGTTTCAAAGATGTGTCAAATACATTCTGCTGTTCAGCCCGGTGTTTATTTACTGCTATGCTACAATTTCGCGCAGCTACGCATTGATACCGATTATCTTTGTGCTGTTGGCGGTTGTGTATCCGAAGCGACATCAGCAACCGGTTCTGTATGGGTTGTTGGTCGCTTTATTATTTGAGGTGCATGTTTTTTTATGGGGAATGGTCGCGGCGCTCTCGTTAGAATTCCTAATTTCAACCATTCAGGAATATAAGAAGGATAAGAGCATCAAAAAGGTTGCAAGGAGCTTCACTGCTGCGATTCCTCTATTGATCGTTGCACTGCAATACTTGATACAGTTCTACCCTGGCGCAAAAGCCTCGAACACGCTCAATGACTTCACTCTGAAGACAAACCCGTTGAGTATCGTCTCCCATCTTCTTCGGGGAATTGAGAGCGTTTTCGGAAACACGCTGGCCGGACAGCAATTTGTTGGTTTTTATCTGGCATTGATATTTACGGTGTTTTCAATACTCAGCATCGTTCGCAACATGCGTTGGATAAAATATGTACTCATCGCTGGTGCGGCAATCCTGTTTGAAGCAATCATATCTGGCTTTGTTTATCAGGATGGGAATTACCGGTCGATCAGCGTCTTTTTAATATTAACGTTCGTCATTTGGCTGGCAAAGAACGACGATCTTCCATTGGAGATAGCTTTGTTCAACACTCGTACGACCTGGGTGGCGGTCGTGTGCGCGTATACTTTCTTTGGCATGCTCACCGTAGTCCCTGGAATTGCGGAAGATGTTCTGCATCCATATTCTAATTCGCAGTTTACTGCGGCGTATATCGAGAAAAACATTTCTCCCGATTCGCTCGTATTAACGTCTTCCAGTGCGCAAATGAGCGCGCTTTCCGTGTATCTTGAAGATTATACGTTTTACGACTCTGAGAAAGAGAAACCATTTACGTATTTTGTTTGGGATAACAATGCCAGTTGGGTAGATTTATATGGCGTAGAGATCAACGGAGAGAAGAAACTGACGCAGGATAACAGGCTGAGTTTGGTGGCGCAGGAAGCAATCGAGTTGTCAAACGGGAACGGAGACGGCTTCTTTTATATATCTGTCCCCGATTATATGACGAATGATGCGGACACGTTTTATTTGAGTCATATGATTTATCAGACTCCGGAAGAGCAGGAAAGCTGGGATAACTATGAGATCCTGTATATTCCGTTCGAAGATGTGAAACAGTTGATTGACAACGACAGCAACCCTGGGTAAAACAATATCGCCGAGGAGCCAACTTTTTTGTGATACAAAGAAGTATACAGATAAAACTGGCATCGGCGAAAAAATACCAAGCATTAAAGCAGGTGATTAGGTGAAACGCTGTATTGTAATAACGGGAATAGCGCAATCAAAATAAAAAACCGGAGGTATTTATGGCTATTCCCGAACAAAGAATTTTTCCGCGTACAAACGACACAACAACCGTATATTTAAAGAACGTTGTCACAAACCCGAATATCATCGTTGGGGACTACACGATATACAACGACTTTGTTTCCGACCCGACGCGGTTTGAACAAAACAATGTGCTGTATCACTATCCCATCAACCGGGATCGGCTGATTATCGGCAAGTTCTGCTCCATCGCGTGCGGCGCAAAGTTTCTCTTCACGAGCGCAAATCACACGATGAAGTCGCTTTCCACCTATCCGTTTCCGATTTTCTTTGAGGAATGGGACTTGGATCGGGCGGACGTCGCGACGGCATGGGACAACAAAGGCGACATCGTAATCGGCAATGACGTTTGGATCGGTTACGAAGCCGTCATCCTGTCCGGCGTAACGATTGGCGACGGCGCGATCATCGGCGCAAGGGCGGTGGTCACGAAGGACGTCGCGCCGTATTCAATCGTTGGCGGAGTACCCGCAAAAGAGATTCGCAAGCGGTACGATCCGCAAACAATCGAGCGCCTCATTCAACTAAAATGGTGGGACTGGCCGGAGAAAAACATCCGGCAAGCGTTGCCTGCGCTGATGCATGGCAATATCGATGATCTGTTTAAAGACTAAGAAACTGGATTTGATCTGCGCGAACCCATCGAAAGGTGGGTTCGCGTGCATCATAACGCGTGTGAAACACTGCGAATAGCAATCCGGTTCAAGAATCTCTCGTTCAGGCTGTGTTATCCTTCTTTCGGGTGGTGAAACATGACAAATCAAGAGGAAAAAGCAAAAGCGGTGCGCCGGATGCAGGAATACATCATGGCGCACTATCAAGAGGAAGTGACCCTGCCGGATTTGGCGAAGGCCGCGCTGTATTCGCCATGGCATGCGCTGCGCGCGTTCTCCGAGCTGGTGGGGAAGACGCCTTTTGATTACCTGCGTGCGGTGCGACTTTCCGCCGCGGCGAGGAGACTGCGGGACACGAACATGAGCGTATTAGACGTCGCGCTCGAGTCCGCGTTTGGCTCACACGAGGGGTTCACGAAGGCGTTTTCGCGCGAATTCGCCATTTCGCCGCAGAGATACCGCAAAGAAACGCCGCCGATACCGCTTTTTTCTTATTATCCGGTTCGTCTGAACGACACCACGCCAACACAAAAGAAAGGAAATGAGAATATGGCAAGCACGGTAATCTTTACACAGGTGATCGAGCGCCCCGCCCGCAAACTGATTTTGAAGCGCGGTGTGAAAGCGGAGGACTATTTCGCATATTGCGGCGAGGTCGGCTGCGATATTTGGGGCATCTTGGAGAGCATCAAAGGCACGCTGTATGAGTCCATCGGTCTCTGGCTGCCGGAAGGGATGCGCAAACCCGGCACCTCGGAATATTGTCAGGGGGTTGAGGTGCCGCTCGACTTCTCCGGCGCGATTCCGGATGGGTTCGATTGTATCGATCTGCCCGCCTGCAAGTATCTTGTCTTCAACGGCGAGCCGTATGAGGACGACGCGTTCAGCGAGGCGATTGAGATCGTCTGGGACGCGATTGATCGGTATGATCCGAAGCTCTACGGCTGGGAGTGGGCGCCGGAAGCGGGGCCGCGGTTCCAGCTTGCGCCGGTCGGCGCACGCGGGTATATCGAAGGGCTGCCGGTACGGGAGATCAGGAAGTAAGGGAATAAGGGAAGGGATGATGAGACCCCCGCTGAAAGGCGGGGGTTTAACAAATCTGCAGAAAATCAATAAATGACATCCATTTAATATTTAATTCGTCGCATGCTTTTCGTAGACCTTTGTCTTCCGTAACAATAACTTTTTCATCTTCAAATAGACGGTTATCAGGGGAGCATTTACAATAAGCAAGAAGCGCAACATCTGCAGCTCCTTTGTTTTCGTAGTAACTAACAATGTTTCTGACGCTTTGGAACTCATTTATCAATTTGGCCATTACGTCAAAAGCATTAGCGGAAAGGGATTTGATTTTAAAAAGCTTTACTTTTTCAAGCGACTGTACTTCATAATAAACGTCATCGATAGTAATTACTTTAATCCTTTTATCGTTTAACTCGATCAATTGTTCGTAGCTGATTTTTCTAATAATATTTGCATCTAAAATATAACATATGTCGCCACTATACATGTCTCAGTGCCTCCAAATCAAAATGCTCACCTTTTTTCAGGCATAGAAGATTCCTGAAATCACTAATGTTCAATGCTTTTTTATCGTATCTTGTCAATAGTTTACTCACAACAGCTCGGTTGTTATATCTCAATATTGCAGTAGTAATCTTCATTTTCTTACCACCACTCTTGCTTTTTCGAAGTTCCTCCCACTTCTTGTTAAGGTCAGTTATAAATGTATCTTTTGTTTCTTCACGAATTTTGCCTAACCTAAATAACCGCATCACGATCGCGGAAGGACTGACTGAGTATTTTCTGGCTAATTGATCAACCTCAACGAGTGAGGAACAAATTTCTTCTTTAAAATAGGATTCCGGCATTAGAAATTCCTCTGCAAATTGGTAATGCTGATTGGTAATTAGATCTCGACAGCCGCCATCCATGGTGACCGGGCGACAATCTGAATGCAAAAGACAGCTTAATAGTAACGCTGCGGTAAAAAGTCGCCGACCCCATAATTCTATCGTACTGTCATTGTCACCAGCTTTGATAAATAGGAACGGACACTTTTTATCACTTATCGCAATTCCGCTAAATTGAAGTTTGCTTGAAATGTTTTGCGGTGAGTAATTGTGAACATGTAAGGATATGAAAACGTTCAGTTTAGACAATCCGTTATCTAGCAACATGAAAGACTTCTCTTTTGAGTACTCGAAGACTTGCGAAATCTCATATCCCGTGATTTGTCTTATTTCTTGGGCCTGATCAATAATCGTTTTCGAAGTATGATGAAATCGACTTAAAATAGTATTGTTCTCTTCAATTTCCTTCTTTAGATAATTCTGTTTCCGTGTTATATCCTTCAAAATTAATGAAATATCTGACAAATAGAAATCACCACGCGATGATAGAGACAGTTGCTCTTTGGATACGCCAAAGTAAACCTTCTTGTTGAATCTTTCGATAATATCCGTTACGAGCTGTTTGTTTAAAAAGAACAGGGGATAAGGAACCTCTCCCTTGCGAGATAACTTTAAAAAATCATCATATTGAATTGTGCTTTCTTTTAATGCATTAAAAAAGGAACGCTCTCTACGAACAATAGTGTTGTTGAATAACATAAAAAATATATCGCTATCCAAGTTGAATAGATGTTCTTTTTTTCTTATAACCGCAATTTGCGCGCACATGATATCTTTGCACCTCGATTTTTGATTTGGATATACAAGAACAAAAATAGATGAGATAAAGAATAACAGGTGATTTTCATTAATTGCATTTAATATGTTTGTATTTTGCCACGCAATACAACTCTTATCAATATATAAGTTGTTAACAATAATTACTAAGGTGAATAAACAAACTGAAAAGGTTACTTTCTTATATTTCTTAGAATCTACTGAGGAGTTTAAGTGAAAATAGATTTATGAGCGATTATATCTAATTCCTCTATATGACGAATAGAACCACTTCAAATCAGTTTAGAAACGACAAAAGATAAAAGCAGTAGAAAAACACGAATAAAATGTATATCGGAAAAGAGTTACTTGGGAAATCCCAAACAAATACCTTTTCCAAATTCACACAAAATTCATATACACATGTTTCACGTGAAACGTTAACGCGAGATGAACAAAACTCGCGAAATTGTACGCAATAGCTAGTAACAAATAGTCAAAAAACGAAAATGTGACCACAAGATATAGAAAACCGCCCGGAAGGGCGGTTTTCGGAGTTTATGAGATTCGTTATCAGATTTTCGCCATCAGGATGGCTTTTTTCGCTTCGTATTCTTCCTGCGTAATCGCGCCGGAATCGCGGAGTTTGGCGAGTTTTTCGATCTGATCGAGCACATCGTCACGCGAGGACTTTGTTGCGCCGCTCGTGCCGTAAGAGGCCGAAGAATAGGCGTAATTCGGGTTTTTGCGCGAATCCTGCACGATCAGGCGGTTGTATTCATCCGTGAAATTCTCAGTGGCGATCATGATGATATCCACTAGCGCTCCGATGCCCAGACAACCGCCGGTGAGCAGCCAGAGGATGCCCGTGCCGATTTTGCCGACATAGAAGCGGTGGATGCCAAGACAACCCAGGAAGATAGAGAAGAGCAGCGTCACGAGCCAGTCTTTCTCGGAGTATTGTCCGGCTTGTGCGGGCTGCGTAGCGGCTTGCGCCTTTGCCGCGCATTCGCCGCATTGGCCGTTTGCGTTGCGGAATTCTCCCGGCAGAATCGCCTTGCCGCAGTTGGTGCAGTACTTTGTTTCCATGTGGTAGCCCCCCTTTTGTAATGAATCGTCCAGTGCCAAAGTTTCCCCCATTCAGCCGGGACGATCTCGCAACTAGTATTTTGCGAATTTCTTTCTGAACCATACTATATTGCATTCACGCAAATTTGCAAGGGGTAATGAACGAATGTTGCGAAAATGATGAAATGCGTATACAATTCTGTCGCACGCAAGAGAAAAAATAAAAAATGGGAGTGGAGGAAATCCATTCGCGTAGACGTTGAGCTGCTTTTTAGAATTTGCAGGTAAAAAATTCCGTTCAATATTCGTCAACGGTGCTTGACATTTCTCGCGCCAGTGGTTAAAATAATCAAGCACGCGAAAGTGCATGCGCTTGTAGCTCAGTGGATAGAGTGCCCGGCTACGAACCGGTAGGTCGCAGGTTCAAATCCTGCCAGGCGCGCCAGTTTTTTGAAAGCCCGCAGGAATGAAACCTGCGGGCTTTCATTCATTGTCTACCCTGGATAATCATTTTCAGAGAAGATGGATCGGGATTCATGCAAAGCACCTGCCAAACAACGAATCATAACCGTGCGATTTTTTAAATATCAAAATACGACAGTAAAACGATTGAATTTCAGACTGCATTTGCTATAATAAACGTGCTGCAAATTGAATTTCGGGCAGCGTTTCGGGGTGGGCTCGAAACGGACAAATAGAACAGTAAGAAGAAAGGGGATTTATTTTTTTTGAATAGATTGAGTAACGTGGCTATTGTTGCAAACCGGGAGGTTTGCGACAAATAAATCAGCGCATTCCTCCCAAAAGGAACAAAATACTTTTTGGAGGATATCTCTCATGAACCGTGAAAACAAACGGAAACAATTTGATAAAGGCTATTACAAAACACATGCCTGCAACGATATATTTACATGCAAAGTCTGCGGGCGACAGGTAATCCCGACCGGTGCCGGAAGTGATCATCGCAATCACTGTCCCAACTGTCTGTCCAGCCAGCACGTAGATGTTGAGCCCGGCGATCGGGCGTCCGACTGCGGCGGGGTGATGGATCCCGTGGCTGTCTGGGTGCGTAAGGGCGGCGAATGGGCGGTAATCCATCGTTGCCGGCGCTGCGGCGCACTATCATCGAACCGCGTCGCGGCGGATGATAACCCGATGAAACTGATGAGCATTGCGATGAAGCCGCTTTGCGATCCGCCGTTTCCGGTGGAACGCATCGAGGAGATGGTAGCGGCAATGGGCGGAGACGGCAACCTGAGAAACTAGCAAGGCAGCGGCCTAACCGTGATCGCCGGAATCAACAAAACAAGCGAAACAGAAAAAGCCGATTACGCGAGTAATGGCTTTTTTCATACCATCGTTTGTGATATCATTGATGAAATTATTTAGTCATCAGAATAGCAATAGCACGAAAAAAGATTTTTGAGGTCATTCTGTACATTGAGCCAACGGCTTTGATCGGAATGATTAGTAGATATAAACTTAGAATGCTTGAGTCATTCGATGATATTTGAGTAAACGCGATACGCATAATATTGAGCGCGGAATTCTCCGCAGAAATCGAGGTCATATGCCCGTTACCTTTCGCCCGGCAGAAGAAAAAGACACTGCTTTACTACTAACGTTTATCCGCGCATTGGCAGAGTATGAGCACATGCTCGATCAGGTGGTCGCAACTGAAGCACTCCTGCAAGAATGGTTGTTTGACCGAAAGGTTGCGGAGGCATTTTTCGCACTGGAAGGCGAGACAGAGGTCGGCTTCGCGCTGTACTTTCATAATTTCTCCACGTTCCTCGGCCGAGGCGGAATCTATCTGGAGGATCTGTTCGTTCTGCCGGAACACCGAGGAAAAGGTCACGGGAAAGCGATCTTGCGGCATCTCGCGCAGATTGCCCGTGCGCGCGGCTGCGGCAGGCTGGAGTGGGCATGCCTCGACTGGAACAAACCCAGCATCGATTTTTATCTGTCGCTTGGCGCGGTACCGATGGACGAATGGACAGTCTATCGCGTCAGCGGAGCGTCGCTGATTCAACTATCGGGAGAAGGCGCAGAACAAACACAGGATTGGGAGGAGTTATCATGAAGACCATCGGACTCATCGGCGGCATGAGCTGGGAAAGTACAGTTACGTATTACCAGATGATCAACGAAGGCATCAAAGACTCGCTTGGCGGGCTGCACTCGGCAAAAGTGCTGCTTTACAGCGTCGATTTTTTTGAGATAGAAGCGCTGATGTCGAGCGGAGACTGGGACGAGGCCGCGAATCTTCTTGGCGGTGTTGCCCAGCGTTTGGAAGCAGCCAGAGCGGATATGATTCTCATCTGCACCAACACGCTGCACAAGGTCGCGCCGCAGGTACAGAGCCGCATTCGTGTTCCGCTTGTCCACATCGCAGAAGCCGCGGCGGAAGAGCTCCTCTCCAAAGGAGTTACCCGCGTTGGTTTGCTTGGCACGAAATACACCATGACGCAGGAGTTTTACCGCGAGAAACTGACGGAGCGAGGCATCGATGTGCTGATTCCGGAAGGAGAGGAGATCGATCTCGTCAATCGCGTCATCTTCGACGAACTCTGCCTCGGCGTAGTGAAGGAAGACTCCAAGGCTGCCTATTTGAAAGTCATCGCGAATCTGCAAGCGCGCGGCGCGCAAGGGATTTTGCTCGGCTGCACGGAGCTTGGATTGATTGTTTCTCAGGAGGATGTTTCGCTGCCGCTGTTTGATACGACGGTGATCCACGCGAAGAAAGCGGTAGAGCTGGCGCTAAGGGGCTGATTCGGAAAGCAGGGTGACACCTGCTTTTTTTGTATTTGACGCAACAATCAATCGTGGTATGATTTCTTTAGCTTTATAAGCAACTTCGGAGGCTCAATGTTTCAAAAAATACGGTTGTTTGCAGGAAAAAATCCATATATTGACCGTGATGACGCATACGTACGCCAGTTACAAAATAACGTGAGTTTTCATATGGAGCATTGCGAGTCATATGCCGGGTTGCTTCGCGCGCGCGGGTTTCACCTTGAACAAATGCAATCATCGGATGATGTATCACGATTGCCGCCGTTGACGACGCTTTATTTCAAGCGAAATCGACTGCTCTCCATGCCCGAAAGAAAGCTGGTTCTGCGCGCGACTTCATCCGGTACCAGCGGAAGCAAGAGCCAAATCGGCTTTGATCTGCCCAGCTTTTTGATCGGGGTTGCGATGGTCGCGCGGCTTTTTGCATATCATCATGTGATATCGTTGCGCCCGGTTCACTATATCATGCTTGGGTACGAACCGAGTCGGCAGAGCGATCTTGGCGCGATGAAAAGCGCATATGGTTCAACGTTCTTTGCGCCCGCTCTGAGCAGAACCTATGCGTTAAGGGCAACAAAATTCGGCTATCAGCCAAATCAGGCAGGCGTGAAAAGCGCGCTGCTAAAATTCGCAAAAGCCGGGGTACCGGTGCGGCTCGTTGGATTTCCAGGGTACCTCATGCTTTTGTTGCGAGAACTGGAGAAAGATGGAGTCTGCCTGAATCTAAACAAACACTCTCGCATTATGCTCGGTGGTGGATGGAAACAGTTTACAGGAGAAGCGGTTACGCCGGAGCAATTGTATCAGCTTGTGGAAAAACGGCTGGGCATCCCCAAAGAGCGGATACATGAATTCTTCAGCGCGGCGGAGCATCCGCTTGCCTATTGCAAATGCAAAAATGGACATTTTCATGTTCCCGCCTACAGCAGGGTAATCATTCGTGATACTGTTTCGATGGAACCGCTGCCGTTTGGTCAACCGGGTTTGCTCAATTTTGTGTCGCCGCTTGTGAATAGCATGCCGCTTGTGAGCGTGATGACGGATGACGTCGCCGTGCTTTTTGCGGGTGAAAGCTGCGGTTGCGGCATTCAAACGCCATATTTTCAGCTGCTGGGACGAGCTGGTGCGCAAGGAATTCAAACCTGTTCGGCAACGGCTGCCGAGCTTGCGAAAGGGCGTGACAAGGCATGAACCTCATCAACGGCGAACTTGTTTCCAATGAAGAAGCGCATGCTTTTTTACTTCGGCTGAATGAAACAATGGCAGCGCAGCTCGCGCGTCCGGTACTCCCGCGCGAAGCGGTTATCGCCGCATGTGCAGCACTTGCGGATACCATTCAGGTGGAAACGCACGCGCCGCTTTTGCTGGCATTCGGAATGGACTTGCAAAAGGCGCAATCTGAAGTATGCGAAGCGAAACTACAGCTTTCCAGCGCATATCTATCTGAACGGATTCGAGTGGAGTTGGAAGACGATCAGAACCGCGTATTCACTCCGCTTGGCGATGAGAATCCTGTATGTGTTCAGACAGCTCCGCTTGGCGTTGTCCTTCATATCACGGCTGGAAATGCTGATGCACTGCCGGTATATAGCGTGCTGGATGGTCTGTTAACCGAAAATATCAATTTAGTGAAGCTTCCACATGACGACAATGGATTATCCATCATGCTGCTTATGGAGCTGATGCGATTAGAACCGCGTATTACCGAACGCGTCTTTGTGTTTGATCTACCGTCCAGCGATTTAGAGTCGCTCGGATGCCTTGCTGACGCATCGGATGGCATTGTCGTCTGGGGCGGAGATGAAGCGGTTCTTGCCGCGCGTTCGCTGGCAAAGCCGGGGATTCGACTGATCGAGTGGGGGCATAAAACCAGCTTTGCATATCTTTCTGGTGACTCGACTGAAGATTCAGTTTTGGAAGCGCTTGCACAAAACATTTGCCGGACGGAGCAATTGCTCTGCAACTCGTGTCAAGGCGTTTATCTGGATACGGATAGAGAGGACGATGTACTTGCGTTTTCCGAACGATTTCTTGGCGTGCTGGATCGCGTTTCTGCCGATTATCCGCGTAAAGATGATTTGTTTGTCGGCGCGAAACGAAAAATCGAGCTGTATACGAGTGAATTGGAACATACGGACGGGTCAATCACTGTGTTCCAGACCGATCGCGCCGCTGTTGTTGCCTGCCGATCCAGCGAGCTGTCGCCCAGCTTACAGTTTCGCGTACCGTGGGTAAAACCTTTGCCGCGCGATCAAATACTCGAACAGCTTCGGCCGTTTCGCGGTCATCTGCAAACTTGCGCACTCGAATGCGATCCTGCAAGTCGTGTGGAGCTGGAACGGCTCTTCATCCGTGCGGGCGTTGTTCGCGTGACCAAGCCTTCGCAGATGTCCCGTACGTATTGCGGGCAGCCGCATGACGGCGAATATTCACTACGACGCCTGCAAAAGATCATTTCGATGGAATCGTGAAGAGAAAAAACATGATGAAGCTATTTGGTGCAAGATTGACGGATATGAATATTGAAAGGAACAAAGCTCGGCGCTGCCGGGCTTTCGCCGTTATTAGCAGAATCCGAGTTAACCCCATGCAAGACCGAGCAAATGCAACCGCCCATATCGAAAAAACGACCGCATATCGGGAAACGGTCGCAACTTCGAACAACTTTTTTATATACTGCATACATAACGAGGGGGTGAATGTGTGAAGATTGAGGTCAGGTTAGACGCAACCTGCGAAGAAACGACGGTTGTGATTTATACCAACAAAGTCACGGACGAGGTTCAAAATCTGGCGCGCAGATTATCGCAGGACGCGCCGCAGGTGATCGTCGGCTTTCTGGAAGATGAGGCGATGCTGCTTTCTCAAGAGGAAATCTATCGTGTGATTGCGGAAAGCGGGAAGGTGTTTGCCGAGACGGAGAATGGAAGGTATCAGCTTCGTCTGCGCCTGTATGAGCTGGAAGAGCGATTAGACGGCAAGCGATTTGTCCGCATCTCAAACGCGGAGATCGTCAATCTCGGCATGGTGCGCGGCTTTGACCTGAGTTTTGCGGGAACGATCTGCGTACGGATGAAAAACGGGACGGTGACCTATGTGTCCCGCAGGTATGTTTCAAAAATCAAACAAGTATTGGGGATTTAGGAGTGATTCATATGAAAAAAGAGTTGTTCAAGCGCTGCTTATTTGGCGCGCCGATCGGGCTCGCGATCAGTACCATCATCACGATTGCGATCTCTCTAACGGTTGGAGACGGGGTATATTACGCGGTGGTGCCGTCGCTTGCGCAGGATATGGGCAGCGAAATCAATGCGGTCGTATTGCAAGCCGTGCTGTCGGTTCTGTACGGCGCGGCATGGGCGGGAGCCTCGATTGTTTGGGACGCGGAGAAATGGAGCCTACTAAAGATGACGCTGGTTCATCTGGCGGTCACCTCGCTTGCAACGTTTCCGATTGCGTACTTCGCCCGCTGGATGCCGCACACGACGGTGGGGATTTTGTCTTATATCGCGATCTTTATCGGAATCTATGTCGCGATCTGGTTTTCACAGTATAGTGCGATGAAGAAAAAAATTCGCGAAATGAACGAAAAAATAGCACAATAGTAGATGAACCGCACTCCCGCCGGATATCGACGGGAGTTTTTCATTTTACCAACTTCTATCAGCGAAACAAACAAACGTGGTATACTGCAAGCAGTAAATCAAAGGAGAGCACAGATGCCACCAACAGCGGTAAAAACGGTACGGGATTTGTTATTCTGGCAATACGCGGCGATCATGACGGGAGCTGCCACGGGCGACAAGCGCAAGTGGGCGCTGCGCATGAGCTTTCTCGGCAAACTCCAGCGCGGGGATATCGTTTGGTCAACGTCGGTGAGCGAGTGGCTGCTGGAGATCGAGAATCCGCGCGTGTGTATCTACTGCGGGCAGGAGGGAACGCTCACGATGGAGCATATTTTGCCGCGCTCGCGCGGCGGCGAGAACGTACCGGACAACGTGGTGCGCGTATGCAAAAGCTGTAATTCCAGCAAAGGCGCGAAAGGTTTATATGAATGGAAAAGCCTGGAACATAAAAACGATCACAGCCGTATTGCGGAAGGAAAATACTTAAAATATCTCTATTCACTGTTTGAGCAGCGCAGCCTTCTGGATCAAAGCTGGACGACCTCTGCCCGTGCTGTCTGGAAGGCAAATGTCAGGAAGAGGGACACCCGCACAAGTTTACGCTTTATTGCCTCGAAGGGTATTTTGCGCCGGGAAAACAACCGGAAAAGCCCTGAATACCTGAAATAATGCCGTATACAGCCATACATGACAGAATTTTACGTAAAATAACAACGTAACAATTGACTCCATCAACAGATGTAGTATGATGTTGAAAAAAGGAGGTGCGCGTATGGATATAACTGCATGGAGTAATTTTCAGTCGCTGATGAGCACATATTGGTTTGTTTGGCTTGCGATTGCGCTGATCCCCAGCATCATCATGGGAATCTTCACCTCAAAGCTGGCAAAGAGAAAGGGTTACCGCGGATATTTCTTCACAGGCTTTTTCTTTAACCTGATCGGGCTCATCTATGTCGTAGGACTTCCGCTTGCGAAGGATTGTTCCTATTAAGAGAGAATTCCGATACCGTAGTTTATGACTGGTTCCGAGAGGAATACGACCTGGAACTTTATAGAAGATGACTGGAAGCGCGGCCTCAATTGGGGTCGCGCTTCTATACAAAAACTGTTCTAACCACACGATCTGCACGGAAAATGACAGCTGATTTTAGCATAAATTAGCGAATAAACGCTTGTTGCTTGAAAACAGTTCTATTGCGTAATAATCTGGTAAAAGCAAACGTAATGTTGTGGGAGGACTGTTGGATGAAAGAGTATTATTTTGGCACAGATGACAGTTTGAAGCGTGTGAAGTATGGAGAGTTTTTGGAGAATATTCTCATCAACAACGAGCAGTTTAGACGCGATGACAACGACGGGGCATATGTGCTCGCGGTAGATTCGCCATGGGGAACCGGTAAAACGAGATTTGCCATAATGTTGAAAAACCATCTGGAGAAGAAATCCAAAGACAACAAACAATCCTCAGGAAAGAATCCAAAGTTTTATGCCATCTATTATGATGCGTTAGGGTCAGACTACTATCCCGACGCGATGGAACCGTTGATGCATGCAATCGTAAATTCGGATGCGCTCAAACACGAAGGAAATGCCAATAGCTTAAAGAACTTGAAAATCATATGTTCGGGTATTCTGAAATCGCTCATATATGGGGCAGTGAATACATTCGCGGGAAGCGCAGCAGCGGATGCATTGTCTAATGCCGGGAAAGCGTTTGAGAAAAAAGACGTTGACCCTTTGGAAGCCTATACGGAAAAGCTGAAACTATATGAAAACTTCAGGAACACATTGACGACCGCGATTAAACAGACAAAAAAGAACCTTGTGATCATCATCGACGAGCTGGATCGCTGTAAACCAACTTTTGCAATACAGACCATTGAGATGGCAAAGCATTTGTTCGATGTAAAAGGATTGATCTTTATCTTTTTTCTTGATATCACGCAGTTAAGCTCCGCTGCAAAATGTGTTTACGGCAACGATATGGATGCAACAGGCTATTTATGCCGCTATTTTGATTTTATCAGCCGCCTGCCAACTCCGGATACATTGCATTTTATTGATTTAAAACTTCAATCGATTACCTATTATAAATCGGAGGGCTCAAAGCGTGATGAGACAAGAAACTATATCTATGAGCTTGCGCAAACATTTCAATTGAGCTTACGGGACATTTCAACGGTTTTAACGAACTACGCAATTATGTGTAGCACGGTATTGGAAAACTACAAACACTTTTTTGAACGGCGGCTCTATCTGTTCCTGCTTGTTATGAAGTATAAGGATCTCGAACTCTATAACACGATCATCTCAAACAACTTACTCAGAGACGGACAGGACGCTATGCTTCTACGAAAATATGATTTGAAGCGACATAGCACTGAATATCAATGCCTTTTATTCATGATGAATCGCATCCCCATCGGAGAAAATGTATTGCCTTTTGGGTTTGCGGCTAGAACCGATGAACCTGATCCAGTTAAAATTGTGAGCGTGGTAAATCGTATTACGTATCTTGAAATCACCTGCACTTCCGATGGGACGAAAACGGATTCTTACAAAAAAGTGAAATTTAATACTTGCGATCATTGGGGGCACATGCTGTTTTATCACGACTTGAATAATTGGGAGAATATCAAAGGGATCACGCTTGCGGAGCATTTCTCCCGACAGCTGGATCATTTCCAGTTCACAGGGTTAAATCAAGTATCTGGTCAACCAACGACTTTATCCACCGAGGCAATCGTGACGCAACGGGTTTCCGATGAAGATGAAATGAATCAATAAGGGCGCTCCCTCCTTGCAATTCCCCCGCATCGTGCTAAACTGAACGTGACAGATTTGTAGAGACAAGTTCTGTTGCGTTCAGTTTTTATTTTCTGGAAAGGAATTTTTCACGATGAATCCCGTTCGTATGATCGTTCTCGGCGCGGGCGCGCGCGGCATGGACGCCTATGCGCCCTATGCGTTGATCGCGCCGGATCAGCTTCAAATCGTTGGCGTAGCGGAGCCGCGCGAGACGCGCAGAAATGCGTTTGCCGCGCGCTACGGCTTGCCCGAAAACGCGATATTTTCCGACTGGCGCGAGGCGCTGAACGCTGGCATCGATGCCGACGCGGTGCTGGTGGCCACGCAGGACAACGAGCACGTGGAGCCTGCCTGCTTCGCCATGGAGCGCGGCTACGACGTGTTGCTTGAAAAGCCGATTGCAAAGAGCAAAGCGGAGCTCAAGCGAATTTATGACACCAGCGTGCGCACGGAAAAGCGCGCTGCGGTTTGCCATGTGCTGCGCTATACACGGTTTTTCAACACGCTCAAGTCGATCATCGACAGCGGCGAAATCGGGGATGTGGTCAACATCTCCCACAGCGAAAACATCGGCTACTGGCATATGGCGCATAGCTTCGTACGCGGCAACTGGCGCAGGGAGGACGAGACGAGCCCGATGATCCTCGCCAAGAGCTGTCATGATGCGGATATCCTGCTGTATCTCGTCGGGAAGGATTGTAAGCACGTTGCCTCCTTCGGCAGCCTGAAGCACTTCACCGCCGAGAACGCGCCGGAGGGCAGCGCGGAGCGTTGCCTCGACTGCAAGGTCGCCGCGACCTGCCCCTATAACGCGGCGCGGCTCTATTTGATACCATTTCTGACCGGTTGGCCGGTTTCGGTCATCACGGACGATCTGAGCCCCGCGGGCCGGATGAAAGCCCTCCGCGAAGGGCCCTATGGCAGATGCGTTTATCATTGCGACAACGACGTGGTCGATCATCAATCGACGGTGTTGGAGTTTGAAGACGGCGTCACCGCTACGATGACGGTCTCCGCGTTTACGGACTATCGCCACGGGCGCACGATTCACATCATGGGTTCGCACGGTGAAATCCGCGCAAAGATGTCCGACGAAACGATCGAGGTCACAAACTTCCGCGACGGCTCGGTTCGCACCACGGAGAACCCGCTGCCCGGTGGAATGGGAGACGGACATGGCGGCGGGGATATGGGCCTGATCGCATCTTTCGTGCGCATGGAGCGCGGGGAAGAGGGCGCGGTCAAGAGCTCGATTCGGGACGCGATTCAAAGCCACCTGATCTGCATTGCAGCGGAAGAATCGCGCATCAACCACACGGTAGTCGATATCCACAACGTCGGCTGACACAACCGGGTTAGAAAAGTAAGGAGAATGGATATGCAACAGCAAAAAACGCGCGCGGCGTCGTTCCTGCTCGTCATGAGCTGGATTTATCTGATCCTCGCGTTGGGGATGATCGGATATGCGCTCTATAACCTCACGAATGCGGACGCGAAGCTGACCTTTGCGGCGGTGACCGATGCGGTGTTTCTGATCATCGGCGGCGCGCTTGGCATTGTTGCCGGCATCTTCGGACTGGTGAGCAAGCAACTTAAGCGCTGCCGCGTGATGGGTTTGATCTTGCTCGGGATCGCCGCTGTGCCGCTGGTGATCAACCTGCTCGCGGGTGAGACATTTGCAACGTATTGGAAGAACATCGCGGTGATGGTGCTTCCGTTTCTCTACTTGCTTGCTGCTTTGATCAAGCGCAGTGAAAAGAAGCCTGTTACGGTTACACCCGCTCCGCAGCCAGTCGTTCAGCCAGATATCAAGCCTGCCGAATCGGAAAAGACGCCGGAACAGCCGCAACTATAAGCAAAGATAACACCGGTTTTGACGCTTGATTTTTGCGCGAACGACGCAAGCGAATCCGAAAAAATGGCATAAAAAATTTGCCGAAAAGCTCTTGCATTTTGATAGGGTCTGTTGTATCATAATCAAGCGGCTTGGGGCATTAGCACAGTTGGTAGCGCGCAACGTTCGCAATGTTGAGGTCGGGGGTTCGAATCCCCCATGCTCCACCAAGCAATAGAACCCCCGTCTTACAAAGGCGGGGCTCTTTTTTTGACGAGAGGTTTTTTACGAAATATGTAGCTTTTCAGAGCACAAAAAAATCGCATCAGAACCGGACTATAACAGAAGAAACATCTGTGTACAGGCGATGATTCGCCAGACAGGGATTTAAAACTATGGAAAGTATATCAAAGGAAGTCAACCGAAGAAAGACGTTTGCGATCATTTCCCATCCCGACGCGGGCAAAACCACGCTCACCGAAAAGCTGCTGCTTTTCGGCGGGGCGATTCGTCTCGCGGGCACGGTCAAGGGCAGAAAAGCGAGCAAATACGCTGTTTCAGACTGGATGGAGATCGAGAAGCAGAGGGGCATTTCGGTGACGTCCAGCGTGCTCAACTTCGACTATCAGGGCTTTCGTATCAACATTCTCGACACCCCTGGTCACCAGGATTTCAGCGAGGATACTTACCGCACGCTGACCGCTGCGGACAGCGCGGTCATGCTCATCGACGGCGCGAAGGGCGTTGAGGAACAGACCAAGAAGCTCTTTCATGTCTGCCGCATGTTCGGCATCCCGATCTTTACCTTCGTCAATAAGCTGGATCGCCACTGCAAGAGCCCGCTTGCGCTGATGGAAGAGATCGAATCCACGCTCGGTATCCGCGCGTACCCGATGAACTGGCCGATTGGCGTGGACGGAGATTTCCGCGGCGTATACGATCGCAGAACCAATCGCATCGAGCTGTTTGCGGGCGGCAGCCACGGGCAGGAGACCACGATTTCCGATGAAGGCGATCTGGAGGACGAGCGCTTCCGCACGATTCTCGGGGACTATCTCTACGATCATCTCTTAGAAGAGATTGAGCTTCTGGAGATCGCGGGCGACGAGCTGGACATGGAGAAGGTCGCCGCGGGGGAACTCACTCCGATGTTTTTCGGCAGCGCGATGACCAACTTTGGCGTGCGTCCGTTTTTGGAGGCGTTTATCGAGATGGCGCCGTCACCCAACGCAAAGCGACATAGCGGTGGCAGCGTGGAGCCGGACAGCGCGGATTTTTCCGGCTTTATCTTCAAGATTCAGGCGAATATGGATCCCGCGCACCGCGACCGCATTGCGTTTTTGCGCATCTGCTCCGGCAAGTTCGAAAAAGGCATGGAGGTCGTCCACCAGCGCACGAATAAGACGATTCGCCTCGCGCAGTCCCAGCAGTTTATGGCGCAGGAGCGCGTGAGCGTGGAAGAAGCGTATGCGGGCGATATCATCGGCGTGTTCGATCCCGGCTGTTTCCTGATTGGGGACACGCTCTGCAGCGGCAAAAACGCCTTCAAGTTTGAGGGGATTCCGATGTTCCCGTCCGAGCACTTCGCCGAGGTCAACGCGGTGGATTCCGGCAAACGCAAGCAGTTCCTCAAGGGAATCAAGCAGATTTCAGAAGAGGGCGCGATTCAGGTGTTTAAGCAGCCGGATCTCGGTATCGAGCGCTTTACAATCGGGGTTGCAGGCGCGCTTCAGTTTGAGGTGCTCGAATATCGCCTGAAAAACGAATATAACGTGGAGATCAGCATTCGAAAGCTGCCATATCAGCTTGCGCGATGGATCGTGACCGAACATTTCAACAAAGAAATGCTGGCATATACGGACACGCTGCTGTTGGAAGACCAATACCAGCGCCCGGTGGTGCTCTTCAAAAACGAATGGTCGCTCAGCCGTATGGAGGAGAAGAACAAGGATGTCAAGTTCCTCGACATCGCGCCGGTGAATTAAATAAGAGTGAAAAGCATGTTTTGATTGACATGCTTTTTCTTTGCGTCTAAACTGAGTGAGCGGTCACTCATTAATTACAGATTACTGTTACTTTAGCGAATGAGGAGACAAAATGGAACGAAATAACTACGACATTCAGGATTTCTTACAGGATTACACGGAATCGTCACCGGACAAAGAGATTCGAATCATCAACGCAGCAATCAACATCTTCTCCGAAAAGGGATTTGAAGCGACCCGGACGCGGGAGATTGCCGAGCGTGCAGGCGTTGCGGAGGGAACGATATTCCGATATTTTCCGACCAAGAACGCGATACTCGAACGTATGGTTCCGCTATTGATCCGGGTGATGCTGCCGCGTTTCAGCGGGCCGATCGAAAAAATACTATCATCGCATACGAGCGATCCGGTCGAAGAGATTTGGAAAGAGATTTTGATTGATCGCATCCAGATGATTCAGGATAACGGGCGTTTCATTCGCTCCGTGTTGCCGGAGCTCATCCATCGAGCGCCGTTACTAAATCAAATGAAAAGCACAATCCTGCCGGTGATCGAGCAGTATGTATCAAAAGTGGTTGACTACGGCAAAGCGCGCGGGGAGCTGGACGAAGCGCTGGATGCTAAACTCGTCTTGCGGCAGATGCTGGGATTCATCCTGACCTACAGCATGTTTGGCGCAGGAGATAAAACGGATATGGAACAAGCCGTTCAAGAATACTTAACGTACGCGATGCGGGGATGGAGAGGAACATGCAAACCATAACGGCGACGAAACTTGTGAAGCGATTCGGTAAAGAAGAGGTGCTCAGCGGCGTTGATCTTACGCTGCAAGCGGGCGAAATTCTCGGCGTGCTCGGGCCTTCGGGAGCAGGCAAAACGACGCTGGTGAAGTGCCTGCTCGGTACGCTCAAGCTGGACGGCGGAACGGTCAGCGTTCATGGGACGCAAATGCCAAACCTGAGTCTGATGGATCGAATCGGCTACATGGCGCAGCAGGACGCGCTCTATGAAGACTTGACCGGGCTGCAAAACCTCGTCTTTTTTGCGCAGCTTAAGGGCATGAAGAAACGAGAGGCTACGCAGCAGGCGCACGAGCTGATGCGGCTCGTCGCGCTGGAAAAGGAAGAGAACAAAAAGGTCGTCTATTTTTCCGGCGGCATGAAGCGAAGACTTTCGCTCACCGCCGCGCTGATTGGAAATCCGGACGTTATCGTGCTGGACGAACCGACCGTCGGCATCGATCCAGTGTTGCGGGAACTGTTTTGGTCGGAGGTTCAGCGGCTCAAGTCGCTCGGCCGATCGATCATCGTCACGACGCACGTAATGGACGAGGCGGAAAAATGCGACCGGCTGATCCTGATTCGCTCCGGCACCATCATCGAAGACGGCACACCGGAAGAGCTCAAGCAAAAGACTTCACTCGGAACGCTGGAGGCCGCCTACATCGCCTCGGCAAAACAACAGGCGACGGCGGGAGGCAACGCATGAAGATATTCGTAATCGCGGGCAGACTCATCCGCCAAATCGCGGGAGACAAGCGTACGCTAGTGGTGATGCTGATCGCTCCCGTACTCATCATGTCGCTATTATATCTCTTGCTTGGCAACGGGGTTACCAAGGCACATATCGACATCGTCTCCACGGACTATGTGGCGAGCGAAGCCATGGAGGACGTTGCCGATATCACGCTTTTGTCCTCGGAAGCGGAGGCGATCGACCGATTGACGGATGGCAAGAGCGACGGTTATATCTGCGAGGATCGCTATGTCGCGGAAGGGACGGACCCCTCTCTCACCGCGCTCACCAAGCGCGCGTTTCTCCTCTATGCGCAGGAGCAAAACCTGTCGTCTCTGCCCGCGCAGTTTGCTAACCAGGCGGAGAGCCTCATGAATCAGCCGGATGTGGACTTGTATTACGGTTCGGCGGACTTTGAGCAGTTTGATTTTCTCGCGCCGAGCATGATGGGGTTCATCATCTTTTTCCTCGTGTTCCTGCTTGCCGGAATTGCGTTTCTGCGCGAACGCATCAGCGGCACGCTGGATCGAATTCTCGTTTCTTCCTTGCATAGAGGTCAGCTCGTCTCCGGCTACTTTCTTGGTTTTGGCGTGTTTGCCGCGCTGCAAACCATCGTGATTCAGCTGTACCTGATGTATGTGCTCAAGATTCACACCGGAACCGACGTGCTGTTGGTATTGCTGATCAATCTCACGATCGCCGGTACCTCGCTCGCCATGGGAACGCTGTTTTCCGCGTTTGCGCGAAACGAGTTTCAGCTGTTTCAGTTTATTCCGATCGTGATTATTCCGCAGGTGATGTTTTGCGGACTCTTCAATCTGCGCGAAACACCGCAGGCGGTGCAATACCTCGCGAAGATATTTCCGCTCACCTACGGCGCGGACGCGCTTAGAAAGGTAATGCTGCGCGGCGCGGGATTTTCGGAAGTTTTGCTTGATCTTCTGATCATGTTGGGGTTTACGGCGCTGTTCTTTCTGCTGAACATACAGGTGCTCAAGAAATACCGTACGCTGTAGAAAACTTGTGATTTTAGGAAAAGAATCCGTCAATACGGGTTCTTTTTTTGCGCAAAGTCTAGTATGATAGGTTCAATCATTGACAGACGGAGAAGACTATGATCGATTTTCAAAACGCCGTGTTTCTTAAACTTCGTCCGGTTACGGATAACACGTTTTCCTCGGTAATCGTGCCGATGTTTGTCCCCGGCGAAGAGATACTTTACTCGTTTCAAACCGTTCGGGACGGCGTGGTTTTCACCAATAAACGCATCTTTGCAATCAATGTGCAGGGAATTACGGGTAAGAAAAAAGACTTTACCTCGTTGCCATACAGCAAGATTCAGGCGTTTTCGGTCGAGACCGCGGGGGTGCTGGATCTGGACAGCGAGCTGGAACTCTGGTTTTCCGGCATGGGCAAAGTGAAGTTTGAGTTTGTCAGCCGCGCGGATGTCTCCGGAATCTGCCGGATCATCTCCGGATTTGTGCTGCAATAAAGCGTTGATGTCTTCCTTTACACGATTTTGTTTGTATCAGAAAGGCGCTACTATGTTTTTTAATTCATTCGATGGTTTCAACACCATGTTTACGATTTTCCCCATTCTATTTATGATTGTCTTCGTCTTTATATTTATCATCGTGATCACCAATGTCGTAAAGAGCGCGAAACGATGGAAACTCAACAACGATTCGCCCGTGTTAACGGTGGACGCAAAGGTCGTAACCAAGCGTTCGGACGTGAGCTATCGTCACCACAACAACATGTCGGACAACTCCATGAATATGGGGTATTCGTCAACGTATTATTACGTGACGTTTGAGGTGGCGAGCGGGGATCGAATGGAACTTCAAGTGGCGGACACGGAATACGGAATGGTAACCGAAGGCGATCACGGCAGCCTGACGTTTCAGGGCACGCGCTTTCTCTCGTTTGAGAGAGACACGCGGATTTAACAGGACTAGGAAGCAACATGAACGTTAGAAGTACCGTCAAGGCGATTATTCTGCACGAAAACCGCGTCTTGCTCAACCGTTGCAGAGACGCAAACAACGGCGAATACTATTCTCTACCCGGCGGCGGGCAGGAGCAGTATGAGACCATGGCGGAGGCGATCCACCGCGAGTGTCTCGAAGAGACGGGCTACTCCGTCGAGCCGGTTCGTTTTTGCGCGCTGATGGAGGAGATTTGCCTCGATCCGGTCATTCGCGAAAACTATGCGCAGTATGCGCACAAGATGCTGCACATCTTCGTTTGCCGATTGACCACGACGGAGCGAACGGAGCCGACAGAGACGGACGATTTGCAAATCGCCATCGAATGGGTTCCGTTGAAAGATGTGCCAAATCTCAACCTGCTGCCCAAAGAGGTGCGCGCGGCGTTTCCGAAATTGATATCGGGCGAAACGCCTCAATTTTTAGGATCGGTCTATTTGGAACACAACCATGGATGAAAGCAACGACAATTGTATCCTCATCAAACCGGATGAAACGATGTTGCAAGAGATCGTCTCCTATCGCACGGCGTTTCTTGCGGCGGGGGACAGCATGGACGGAACCGGCCCTCTTCGCCGAATGGAAGACCCGGAGGATTGGCTTTGGTGCTGCCGTACGGGAGAAAAGCGCGAAACAGCGCCGCAAAACTGGGTACCATCCGAACAGTTTGTCTTTTTGCGCGAGCGGGATCACAAAATCGTCGGCATGATACAGTTCCGGCATGAGTTCAACGACTTTTTGCGCGACTTCGGCGGAAACATCGGCTACTCGGTGCGTCCGGACGAGCGGAAAAAGGGATATGCCAAACGCATGCTGACGGAATGCCTTGGCGTATGCCGCGCTTTTGGACTCGACCGCGTGCTGATTACCTGCCTCGTGGAAAACGAAGCGAGCCGAAGGACGATACGGTCTTGCGGCGGCGTGTATGACAAAACTGTCTTTTGCGAGCGTGATAATGTGAATCTGGAACGGTATTGGATCGAGTTGCGGTAGGAGGCAAGAGAAGATGAGCGAACTGAGAAAACTGCCGAATATTGCGGAAAAGCTGGAAGCGCAGCTGATGGATGTCGGCGTTGACACGTTTGACGAGCTGAAAATAGTTGGCAGCAGAGAGGCGTGGCTCCGGATTGCCGCGCGCGATCCTTCCGCCTGCTATATGCGTCTTTGTGCGCTGGAGGGTGCGATTCAAGGCGTGCGCTGGCATTCTCTGGACGACCAAACGAAGAAAGAGCTCAAGTCGTTCTACCAACTCCACAAAAACTGAATCATGCACATCGAGCAGACCCGGCAAAACGCCGGGCTGTTTTTTTGCCGGAGCTACTTGACAATGTGCGTCTAAAACATTAGACTGAAATTGTCTAAAAAGATAGACTGATTGAAATCCATCGTGCAGTGTATGCTGATCAAGCACTTGAGAAGGAGATAATATGGAACAAGAGACCACATTGACCCATGCGGACTGGCGGCTCATGGACATCGTCTGGGATCACGAGCCGGTCGATTCACCGCAGCTTTGTCGCCTTGCGGAAGAAAAGCTCGGCTGGAAGCGCACGACGACGTATACCGTGCTCAAGCGCCTTTGCGACAAGGGGTATCTCGTCAACGATGCATCGCGGGTCACATCCCTGATCGCGCGGACGGAGGCAGGAAAACGCGAGGGAGATCAGCTGGTGACACGCGGATTCAAAGGGTCGCTGCCCGCGTTCATCGCGGCTTTTTTAGAGGGAGGGAACATCTCCGGCGAAGAAGCCGATGAGATTGAGAAACTCTTGCAAGAGTACCGCGAAAGGAGCTGAAAAATGACGCCTCTTTTTCACGCTATACTCAACATGAGCGTTACGGGCGGCATCGTCGCGGTTGCCGTACTGTTGCTTCGCTTGCCGCTCAAGCGCGCGCCGCGCTGGATTACCTGCGCGCTTTGGGCCGTGGTGTTCCTGCGCCTCGTTCTGCCCGTGAGCTTTTCCGCGCCGGTCTCGCTACTGGGCGGCATCGGCGCGCCCGCGCCGGAAAACGGAGTTGTAACGTATCTTTCGAATACCGCGACAGAGCCGGCGGCTGTCGTTGCGGATAACATTGTGAATGAATCGCAATCGCTGCCGCTGACGCAGTCTGCAAGCGAAAGCATGAGTTCATTCACGCCAGCGCCGCTGGCCAGCGCAGACCCGATGCAGATTTGGCTCGCCATCGGCGCAATCGTTTGGGCGATTGGTGCAGCCGGATTGCTGCTCTATGCAGCGATTCAATATTTGCGTTTACGCGCTCGCGTGCGGGACGCGGTACGAACGGAACTGGATGTATATGAAACGGACGCGGTGACTTCACCTTTCGTGATCGGCATTTTCAAGCCGCGCATCATCTTACCTGTAGGGATAAGCGCGAGAGAGCGCGAAAGCGTTCTTTTACACGAACGCGCGCATATCTACCGGTTTGATCACGTTGCAAAGCCGCTGGCGTTTCTCATCCTCTCGATTCATTGGTTCAATCCAGTCGTATGGCTTGCGTTTCGTCTGTTTTGCGACGATATGGAGGCGAGCTGTGACGAGCGAGCCATCCGCGCGCTGGATCGCGAGAAGATTGCGTTCTATGGAGAGACGCTCTTGCGCCTCGGCACACGAAAGACCGCGTTTTCCGGCGGCCCGCTTGCGTTTGGCGAACACTGCACGAAGGGGAGGATTATCAACGTGCTGAATTACAAGAAACCTGCGTTTTGGATTGTAACGCTTGCCGTCCTCGCGGCGGTGACCACGGCGATTGTGCTGCTGGCAAATCCGATTATGCAGCCGAAAACGGCGGTTGAACCAACGATAAAAGAACTGGATTTGACCAGGAATCCGGTAGTAGACGTCGAGTTCTTATCAACGCTTCAACCAAACGGAAAAACGAACACGACTGAAAAGAAAGGGCTGCAACCAGCCGGAATCTATCAATCCACATACAGCGGAACAATTTCCGATATTTTGTCTTTTACACTAGAATGGAGCCTGCTGGATCAATCGGTTTTGCCAGGCTCCCAAACCGATTTGTTTCTCAAGGAACTGGCCAATGGACAAAGCTATATACGCGCGTATTTGGAAGAGAACGCAGCTGGATGCTTCGATGAAGCAGCATCCGAACGGGAAATCGACTATACGATCGTGAAAGACGGAGGCTATCACTATTTTCTGAGCGATACACTCGCAGAAGTTCACGTAGGAGATATGTATTGGCACTGTGCGCAATACTACATCTTCCTTGTGCTCCACCCGGAATCGCTGCATTGGCAGCATTACGGTTATGCGGAATATTTGGGAAGCGTGCTGAACCCTTATGATATGTGGCTGGCAAAGATTAACGAATCGTTTATCTCAACCGACTTCGGAGTTTATGCGCAAACATATCTCGACCATGGCGGCAGAGTAAATAATCTGAAAAATGACGATTATCGCCTTCTGATAGATTCCGTGGCATACTATTGCCTCGTAAACGGTATGAACTGGGGGACGGCGTATGAATCTTATCCGATCACAAAGATCTACGGCTTCACCGAACCCGCGGAAGCGGGGGACGACATGAGCGTAGCCATGGCATCTTCCTTCTGCGCGTATCTTGCCGAGACCTATGGGTTCGACAAACTCACGAGTTATTGCGCGGGCCAGAATGACTTTGTTGAATCTTTTGGCGTTACGTTTGAACGCGCATTCGAGAGCTGGAAAGAAACGCTTTTAGAAAAGCTCTCTTAATTTTCTGCACTATCTTCTAATATACAAATGAATTACAAATGAATTGATCTGCTTGTATCGAGCGGGTCAATTAGTTATTGACATATGACGAAAACGTGATACAATGCGAATATGACATATGTCAAATACATTCGGAGGAAAAAACATGCCAAATCATGATGGAACCGGCCCGGCAAAGGGCTGCTGTCACAATGAGGAACACAAGGAAGGCGGCTGCGGCTGCGAAAACAAAGACCGTCATCACGGCGCTGAGGGCGGACAGTGCTGCCAAAACGGCGAAAAGCACAGGCATCACGGCGAGCATCACAACGGTGAAGGCGGTTGCTGTCGTAAGGAGAAAGAATAAAAAAACCTGGCACTGGTCTAACCAGAATGTAACAGATCGATTGACGGCAGGACGGCTAGAGAGTAAACTATCTGTAGCGTTTTAGCCGAAGAGCGCCTCGCGCGGGAAGCCAACGCAAAACTGCGAGGAGGAGCAATATGCCGAGACCGAGAAAATGCCGTAGAGTCTGTTGCCTGCCGTGGAATGCATCATTTGGCCCGACGGGAGGACAACCGATCGAGAACGCGATCGTGATGTCGGTCGACGAATATGAGACGATCCGCCTGATCGACCAAATGGGACTCACGCAGGAGGAATGCGCCGCGCAGATGAACGTTGCGCGCACGACCGTGCAGGGCATCTACAACGATGCGCGCAAGAAGCTTGCGGATGTGTTAGTCAACGGAAAGAGCCTTGTTATTCGCGGCGGAGAATATTCTCTTTGCGACAGCAGGGAAGAGAACTGCGGCTGCGACGGTTGCTGCAAGCATCGAAACGGACAAAACCGATAACACCGTTTGTTACAAACATAAAACGGAGCGATTGCATATTTTGCATCCGCTCCGTTTTGTTTTGCTTTTCAGGTGAAGTTTTTGATTCAAATTATCAGTATGAAGGACTCAGTCTTCCGGCGACTCGCTTTCGCTATCGTCCAGCTCACTCTCGCCCTGAGCGCCGATCACCAGCGTGGAGTTGTGCTCGTCCAGCTGCTCAACCGCGCGCAGGTTTCGGGTAATGGCGCGTGTGCGGGTGCCGATGAGTTGCTCCAAATCGTCGTCCACCTGTTGGAGGCGTTTGCGCGAGCTTGCCAGAATGCTGCTGAACTTCTGAAACTCCGTCTTGACCGCGCCGAGGACACGCCAGACCTCGCTGCTGCGTTTCTGAATCGCAAACGTGCGAAATCCCATCTGCAGGCTGTTGAGCAGCGCCGCCATCGTAGAAGGACCCGCGATATTCACGCGGTAAGTGCGCTGAAGCTCCTCGACCAATCCGCGGTTGACGACCTCGGCATATAACCCCTCAAACGGAAGAAACATAATCGCAAAATCGGTCGTATTCGGCGGATCGAGATATTTATCGCGAATCTTTCCTGCTTCTTGTTTGATGCGCTGGGTCAGCAGCAGGATTGAAGCCGTGATCGATTCAGGCGAGCCGGACTCATATGCATCCTGCAAATTGGAATACAGGTCGGCGGGAAACTTGGAGTCGATGGGCAGATAGACCGGCGCGCCGTCGTCCGTCGGCAGCTTAACCGCGTACTCCACGCGCTCCGAACTGCCAACCTTGGTGACCGCGTTGGTGACGTATTGCTCGGGAGCAAGAATCTCTTCCAGTATTGCGCCGAGCTGAATCTCGCCGAGCATACCGCGCGTTTTCACGTTGCTGAGCACCTTCTTCAGGTCTCCCACGCCGTTGGCGAGCGTCTGCATTTCGCCGAGACCTTTGTAGACCTGCTCTAACCGCTCATTGACGAGTTTAAACGACTGCGCAATCTTGGTTTCCAACGTTTGCTGGAGTTTGTCGTCCACGGTCTTGCGCATCTCTTCCAGCTTCTGCGCGTTGTCTGTTTGCAGCGCGAGGAGCCTGCGCTCAATCGTCTGGCGGATCGCTTCCAGCTTTTGTTCGTTGTTGAATTCAAAGGACTTCAGGCGCTGCTCGTTTCCTTGTTCAAAGGTCTTAAAGCGCGTTTCACCCTGTGAATCCGCGTTTCGCTGTTGTTCAAGAATCATACGGCCAAGGTGCGACACGGAAGACTGTACGCTCTCGTTCAGCTCGCGCCTCAGATCGGAGAGCGCGCGGTTGAGATCATCCTGCATCGCTTCGTTTTGCGCCTGCTGACGGCGCATGCTATAGACAAGCAGGATGATGATCGCGGCAAACACAACGACGGAGATGATCAATAGAATGGTTTCGGTTGGCATTTCGATTCCCCCTTTGATGGGATTTGCTTAGGTGAACGCAAGCGCGGAGACGATTAGCACCTGCGCCGCAATATAGGTTGACATCACGAGAATACTTCTGTATCGAATCGGATGATGAAACGCATCGATGGAAAGCATGGTGTCCGATGCTATAAACAATAGTCCGCCGACCGCGGAAAGCCAACGGTGCGCGGAGACGCTGTAAAACGAGAACAGGACGGCGCAGGAAGCCATCGTACCGATGATCATCATATAAAGGAAGCTCGGCGGACGCAGTTTCTTTGGCAGCCCTTTCCAGAGATAGTGCAGCAATGTCGCCGCACTTGCGAACGTGATGCACCCGAAAATTACGAGGATATACCAAGGCGGGGTAACGGAGAAACGACGGATAAAACTGATGATATAAAACGCATGCCCGACCGCAAAGGCCAGTATCCCGGCGGGAAACGCCCATTTTCGCGGACGGAACAGCAGGATAAGATCACCCGCAAAACCGAATAGAATTGCCGCAATCACATACGTGGATGGTTCTCTGGCAAACAACATATAACAGGAGGCGAGCAGCGGCATCAGAAGGCACTTGCTCACACGGCGCAGCATCAGAAGATTTTTGTTAACGCAGGCGAATAGGTGTACGGCGGCATCGAGCAGTAGCATTCCAGCAAAGAAATATCGCAATCTATCGTCCCCCAAATTCAAACGGCTGGAATCAGTATACCATAATCAAATTCAGCCTGACAGATGATTTCAGTCCTCCGGCTGCTGAAGCATTCATTTCTCATACAATATAAAAATCCGCGGGGAAACAACCGCGGAATATTTTCGGGAATCATGCCAAAGGGGACTTTGCGATTTAGCCGAATATCTTTTCGACCCGTTTGAGATAATCCGGCCAATAGTAGAACGTAAATAAATCGCTAAGAATCTTTACAGTGGAAGCACGCATTTCCTCCTCCGTTGCATACGGGTATTTGAAATAGGAAAAGAACTGCTTGCCCGGCAGATGCGTTTTGGAGTTTACCACGATAGCCGTAATTGGTACATCACGGCCAATCTTCTTTTTGATCCTTCCGAGATGGGAGACACCATCGATCTTATAAGAAAAATCGATAGATTCCTTCAAGAGAAGTCCAAGGAAATAGTCGATGTTGAGCGGCGTAAACTTGTTTTGTGCTTCGGTGAGGTTGAAAACCTGATTCAATTCTGTTGCCAGTGCTTTATAGCTCATCAAAGGAGCGGCACCCGAATCGATCAGCTCTTCCACCATTTCTTCCAGCTTCTTTTCTTGCGGATACGTAAAATGCGAGAATTGACGCACCAGTATCTGCGCAATCTGATAGACGACGTCCTTATCCGTAATGGTATGTTTTGACATGTCGTAATCTCTCCTTGCATCGTATTCGTGTCCATGCTGTAATTATACATGATAACAGAGTACTCTGCTTGATAAATCATAAATAAGTAAAAGAAATATAAAATCAGCCTAAAATCCATGTAAAACATACGTAAAGTGTTGGACGCGCTTACAAAGAGATCATTTTTAGAAAAAAGCCTAGCGATCAATGCAAGAGAATCGCTCTTACGATATTGAAACGTCGCATGTCAAATGGTATACTGTATCCTGATTGAATCTGGGCATTCTTTAGCATGACAAGGAGGAACTTCACACATGCATTATTCCAGTGAAGTGGAAGAAATGACCTGCGTCCTCAAGGGCGCAAAGCATGATCCCGCTCCGATCCCCGAAGAGGGCAAGTGGGTCAAAGCAAAACAAATCACGGACATCAGCGGCTTAACGCACGGCGTCGGCTGGTGCGCGCCGCAGCAGGGTGCCTGCAAGCTCACGCTCAACGTGAAAAAAGGCGTGATCGAAGAAGCGCTGGTCGAGACCCTCGGCTGCAGCGGCATGACGCACTCCGCAGCCATGGCGGCGGAAATTCTGCCGGGCAAGACCATCCTCGAAGCGCTGAACAGCGACCTCGTGTGCGACGCAATCAACACCGCCATGCGCGAGCTGTTTTTACAGATCGTCTACGGGCGCACGCAGAGCGCGTTCTCCGATGATGGTCTTCCCATCGGCGCAGGCCTTGAAGACCTCGGCAAGGGCCTCCGTTCGCAGATCGGCACCATGTACGGCACGCTCGCCAAGGGCCCGCGCTATCTGGAGATGGCGGAAGGCTATGTGCTCGGCATCGCGCTGGATGAGGGCGGCGAAATCATCGGCTACAAGTTCGTCAACCTCGGCAAGATGATGGACGCGATCAAGAAGGGCGTCGATCCGAAGGAAGCGTACGAAAAGAACATCGGAACCTACGGGCGTTTCGACCAGGCCGCCAAGGTTATCGACCCGCGGAAAGCGTAAGGAGGCAGCTATGGCTATTTTTGAAGGTTACGAAAGAAGAATCGATAAGATCAACGCGGAACTCGCGAAGTACGGTATCAACGGCATCGACGAAGCCAAAGCCATCTGCGATGGCAAGGGTATCGACGTGTTCGGTATCGTGCGCGGCATTCAGATGATCGCGTTTGAAAACGCCTGCTGGGCATATACGGTCGGCGCGGCGATCGCCATCAAAACGGGCGCTAAGACAGCTGATAAAGCAGCGGAAGCCATCGGCCTGGGCTTGCAGGCGTTCTGCATTCCGGGTTCTGTTGCGGATCAGCGCGAAGTAGGCTTGGGCCACGGCAACCTTGCCGCCATGCTGCTGCGCGAAGAGACCAACTGCTTCTGCTTCCTCGCGGGTCATGAGAGCTTTGCCGCCGCGGAAGGCGCAATCGGTATCGCGAAGACCGCCAACAAAGTCCGTACCAAGCCCCTGCAGGTTATCCTCAACGGCCTTGGCAAGGACGCGGCGTATGTGATCTCTCGCATCAACGGCTTTACCTACCTTGAGACGGAATATGACTACTACACCGGCAAGCTGACCATTACGAACACGAAGTCCTTCTCCGACGGCGACCGAGCGAAGGTTCGCTGCTACGGCGCGGACGACGTAAACGAAGGCGTCGCCATCATGCGGCATGAGAACGTGGACGTTTCCATCACGGGTAACTCCACGAACCCGACGCGCTTCCAGCATCCGGTCGCGGGCACCTACAAAAAGTGGTGCATCGAGCACGGCAAGAAGTATTTCTCCGTGGCGAGCGGCGGCGGCACGGGCCGCACCCTGCATCCGGACAACATGGCAGCGGGCCCCGCTTCCTACGGCATGACTGATACGATGGGCCGTATGCACTCCGACGCGCAGTTCGCGGGCTCCTCGTCCGTTCCGGCGCACGTCGAGATGATGGGTCTCATCGGCATGGGCAACAACCCGATGGTCGGCGCAACCGTCGCCGTCGCGGTTGCCATCGCACAGGCGAAGTAAGAAAATGCAAACGAGAGCAGCTCTCCTTCGGGAGGGCTGTTCTTTGATTTACAGCGCAATATCCTGCAAGAAATCGTTATATATATCATATACAATTATTGACAATTGCGGTGAAAAGGAATAAGGTAACTTAACTGTCGCAAATGCGGTTAGCGTCCGTTTCATCGTAAAAATGGAGTTAGGGGAACACGACTGTGCCAGAGCAAAAACAATCCAACGCGGCATCCATTCTCTCCGTACTTGGCGCGCTTATCCTATGGGGATCGTCCTTTGTCGCCATCAAGTTTGCTTATACGACGTATCCGCCGCTGACGCTCGCGGTGGTGCGCTTTATCGTCGCGACGGTGATCCTCGGCGGGCTGACGTTGCTGCCCAAAAATCGCGTGAAACTACAAAAAAAGGACATCTTCACCGTCGCAATCTGCGGTTTTACTGGCATCATGCTCTACGCCGTGCTGCAAAACATCGCGATGCAGTGGACGTCCGCTTCCAGTGCGACGCTGATCATCGCGTCGTACCCGATCATTACGCTGTTGATGGAAAGCATCATCTATAAAAAGAAACTCAGCGCGATCAAGATCGTCGCGATACTGATCGCCATCGTCGGCGTGGTCATTCTATCGTATGTCAAATCAGAATCGCGCGTTCAAGGCGAGCTATTAGGCATTATACTGTTCATCATCGCCGGAATCGGCTGGGCCGTCTATAATTTCATGATGAAGAGTGTGGTCAATCATTACCCGCCGATCACGCTGCAGTTTTATACAACGTTATTTGGAACGGTCTTTCTGCTGCCGCTTTTGCTGTTTGAGCGCACGCAGTGGCGGGAACCGACGGTGCTCTCATTTTCGATGATGATGTTCCTCGGCGTGTTCTGCTCGGTCGTTGCATATCTGCTCTACAACCGTGGACTCAAGACCATGGCACCTAGCACGGTGACCTCGATGCTCAACCTCATGCCGATCATCGGTGTTTTCTTCTCATGGGTGCTGCTGGGCGAACAGGTGACGCTTCGCAAGATCATCGGCGGCGCAATCGTGATCTTTGGCGTTATGCTCAGCGTTCGAAAAACAAAGACCGATACGGCAACGGAGACTGCACAGATGCCGGAGCCGGAGGAGACACCGGTAGCACTACCCCGGCAAGAAGGATAATGCTTGGTTGTGATATGACAACAGATAGCAGGTTGCGTTTTATCACACAGTGTTTATAATAAGAAAAGCTGATCAACTTATTTCGTCTTTCATCTATACAGTCTGAGACGCGATATTTCATTCCGAACCGGAGGGAAGACTTAAAGCGAGCCGGAGCGACTACACGGAGGTGTCCATCATGCAGACCAAACAAGCGCAATCGATCCGAAAGCTCACGACGGCGGGCGTTCTCGCGGCCAGTATCGTGCTGCTGACGACGCTTGTCTCGATCCCGATTCCGGGCGGCGTCGGTTACATCAATCTTGGCGATATGGGCGTACTGCTCGCGGGTATGCTGCTCGGCGGCGGCTGGGGCGCGCTCTGCGCGGGCGCCGCGTCCGCGCTCTCCGACGTACTGCTTGGGTATACGATCTATGCGCCGGCAACGTTTGTGATCAAAGGGCTCGTCGCGCTGATTGCGGGGCTCCTGTTTGCAAAGACGGAAAAGAAAATCCGCTTTGCGGCGCTCTATCTGGCTGCCCTGATCGTTCCCGCGGGATACTTTCTCTACGAACTGTTGCTCTACGGCGCGGCAAGCGCGATTCCGAACATTTTGTTCAACACGCTGCAATGCCTGATTGGTGCGGTGATTGCGACCATCATCGGCGTGATGCTGCTCAAAACAAACCTCTTTACACGTGAAAACGCGGCGCTATTCATCTGCGCGGAGATTCTGCGCGAGCCGAAAAACGGGCCGGATGTGGTGCTGCTTGCGCCTCGCTCCGAGGCGGATTTGATCAAGCGGGCGGGAGATATGCTCTCGGTGCAGGGCATTATGGCCCGGATCGTCGTCATCGACGAGAAAGACGCTTTTGATAAACTCAACGAGCTACAGCGAGAAGGCTATATTCCAAAAGGAAAGCCGTTCGTACGCGTTGAAAACGCGGAAACGACCCCGACAGCGGTGATGCAAGCCGCCGTCAACGCGATCGGGAAATAACGGTTTCAAATCTGCGTGTTACTCGGAAAAAACAGACTCGAGTTGCTTTCTATCATATCAGTTGTTATTCATTGCGCGCTTTGGATTAACCAGGGCGCGCAATTTTGATGAAAGCCTTCCTGCGTTCATAATTCAGAGCATACGAATGTATTCAAACCCGGTGAATAATACCATATGTTGTATATAAGCATGCAATCTTGAACAATGTATTACAATATTTAGATTGCTATTGCAAATTGTCCGCGCTTTCCGTAGAATTTTTTCTTAGGAGAATACTATGAACGCAAACGACTATGGTTCGCTTCCAAATAAAAAAACATCGACGGATTCGGGGCCTTATGGCAACGGATCCGTTTATAGCAGGCCGCAGCAAGCACAAGCATATTCCTACAACGCAAATTCCTACGCACCGCGCGAAAATGGCAAGGTCAATTCCTATCAAAATATGCAGTCGACCAGCCGCCCTGTTTACGATTCTGCTACATCGAATGGCAGCGACAGAAGCTACGCCACCAGGAACAATAATTACTACGGTAATCAGCCCCAGCAAAATTCTGCACGCGTGAATGATTCCCGTGCTTCGGCATCCGGCGCAGCGCAGAGCTACCGTACCAATTATAGCGCGGCTAAACAGCCGGGTTATGCAAGCGGTGCGACCGCAAACGGAAACGGATCGAGCACCGGTACAAAAGTTAATATGGCCGGCAACGGCGGCGTAAGTGGCAACGGCAACGGCACAAAAGTCAACGTGACCGGCAACGGCGGCGTAAGTGGCAACGGCAACGGCACAAAAGTCAACGTGACCGGCAACGGCGGCAAGAGCGGCGGCAATGGAAATGGCAATGGAAACGGCAACGGAAACGGAAAGAAACCGCCGAAGAAAAAGTCTCTGAAACAGCGCTTTCTTGCCTGGCTCAAGAAATTCTTACGTTCGATCTATCTGCTTGGCAAACCGATGCGTATTTTCCTTGCCAGCGCGACTGGATTTGTACTGATTTGCATGATCGTTATTATCTCTGTCTCAAATGCTCGCAAGAATAACGAGGAAGCGATCTCTGCGGAGCTTACGCTGACGACGCCCGTGCCGACCGTGGCTCCCACGGCGACGCCGGAACCGACGCCAAGCCCCACGCCCGAGATCCGTATTGAAAAGGGCGCGGAAGGCGAAGACGTCATGGCGCTGCAAAAGCGCTTGATGGAACTTGGGTATCTCGCCATCGATGAGCCGACCAGCTACTTTGGCAACGCAACAAAAGCCGCGGTCAAGCTCTTTCAGCGTCAACATGAACTCCAGCAGGACGGCATCTGCGGCACGGAGACCATCTCGATGATCTACGCGAAAGACGCGCAGCCATACGTCATGAAGGAAGGCGCGGAAGGCGACGACATCCAATCGTTCCAGGAGCAGTTGGTTGAATTGGGCTATCTGGACAGTAAACAGGTAACCAGCTATTACGGCACGGATACCGTCGATGCAGTCAAAGATTTTCAGCGCCGCAACTATCTGACAAAAGACGGCAAGGCGGGGCAAAAGACGCTGGATGCGATCAACTCTCCCGATGCTCGCGTTTCCTATGCACGCGAGCAGGAGATCATCGCGGAGAAAAAGAAGCAGGCGGCTCTGGCGCGGGCTTCCTCTGCGGCCGGCCGTATCGATAAGTTCATCAACGCCGCGAAAAAACAGCTTGGCGATCCATATATCCTCGGCAAGAGCGGGCCGGACACCTTCGACTGCTCCGGGCTTGCCGTCTATTGCCTGAGACAGGCAAACGTGTATACGCGCCGCCTCAACGCCGCAGGGTTGAGCAAGACCTCAAGCTGGAAGAAGATATCCGATCTGGACGATGTGCAGCGCGGAGATTTGCTCTTCTTCAAGTCGGACGACAGCAGCTCCATCGGTCACGTCGGCATCTATATCGGCGGTGGAGAGATGATCGATGCTTCCTCCGCAAACGGCAAGGTGGTTCGCAGAAGTGCGAAGAGCAGCTATTGGCGCAGAAACTTCGTGGTCGCAAGACGACCCATCGTTTAAAAAGCGATTTCGCACGCGGCGGCGCATGATTGCGCCGCCGCATTTGCGCTTTCAGGAATTGACTGCGAAGCGAAAGGTTCATTCTTGCATTCCATATCAAGATACAGTATGATGAAACCCGAAATACGGGAGGGAATCACATGGCATACCCCAACGAACTGATTCGAAATTTTTCTATCATTGCGCACATCGACCACGGCAAATCGACGCTGGCCGACCGAATGATGGAGTTGACGGACACCGTCGCGGCAAGAGATATGTCGGAGCAACTGCTCGATTCGATGGATATTGAGCGTGAGCGCGGCATCACGATCAAATCCTCTGCGGTGCGGATGTTCTATATGCACACCGACGGCAAGCGCTATATGTTTAACCTCATCGACACACCAGGGCACGTGGACTTTAACTACGAAGTCAGCCGCGCGCTGGCGGCCTGTGAAGGCGCTGTACTGGTTGTGGACGCGACGCAGGGAATTGAGGCGCAGACGCTGGCAAATGTCTATCTTGCCGTGGACAATGGCCTCGAGGTCGTGCCCGTCATCAACAAGATCGATCTACCAAGCGCGGAGCCGGAGCGCACCGCACAGGAGATTGAGGACGTGATCGGAATCGAAGCGCATTCCGCACCGATGATTTCGGCAAAGAACGGACTTCATGTCGATCAGGTGCTCGCGGCGGTGGTGAAAACCGTTCCGCCGCCTGTGGGCGATCCGGAAGCGCCGCTCACCGCGCTGGTGTTCGATTGCTTCTATGACAACTACAAAGGCGCGCTGTCCTATGTGCGCGTGTTTGACGGTACGGTGAAAGCGGGCTTGCGCATTCGATCCATGGCGACGGGACACGAGTTTGACGTCACCGAAGTCGGCGTGTTCACGCCAGCGCCAATGCCCGTGGATGAGCTCACGGCGGGCGAGGTCGGTTATATCGCGGCCTCAATCAAGAGCGTTGCGGAGACGAAGGTCGGCGACACGATCACCTCCGCCGAGCATCCGGCAAAGAAACCACTGCCCGGTTATAAGCAGGCGAACCCGATGGTATTCTGCGGCATCTATCCGGCGGACGGCGCTCAATATGGAGACCTCAGAGACGCACTGGACAAACTACAACTCAACGACGCGTCGCTTTCCTATGAACAGGAGACGAGCAACGCGCTGGGTTACGGCTTCCACTGCGGATTCTTAGGCTTGCTGCATATGGAGATCATTCAGGAACGCTTGGAACGCGAGTTTGACCTCGACCTTGTGACCACCGCGCCGAGCGTCATCTATCGGGTGAAGCTGACCTCCGGGGAGGAAGTGATGATCGACAACCCCTCCAACCTACCTCCCGTGACGGAGATTGAGCAGCTTGAAGAACCGGTCGTCAACGCGACGATTATGACACCTTCGGAATATGTTGGTTCCATCATGGAGATCTGTCAGGAGCGCAGAGGCGTGTTCATCGACATGAACTACATCGAGGAGTCGCGTGTCCGGATTCACTATGTGTTGCCGCTCAACGAGATCATCTACGACTTCTTTGATCAGCTCAAGAGCCGAAGCAGAGGATATGCCTCGTTTGACTACGAGCTCAAGGGCTATGAAAAGAGCGATCTTGTGAAGCTTGATTTCTTACTCAACGGAGACATGTGCGACGCGCTGAGCACCATCGTTCACCGTGACCGCGCCTACGCAAAAGGGCGCGCTGTGGCGGAGAAGCTCTGCGAAGTCATACCGCGACAGCAGTTCGAAATCCCCGTACAGGCTGCCATAGGCGGCAAGATCATCGCGCGCGAAACCGTCCGCGCCGTGCGCAAGGACGTGCTTGCAAAGTGCTACGGCGGCGATATCACTCGCAAAAAGAAACTGCTCGAAAAGCAGAAGGAAGGGAAAAAGCGCATGCGCCAGGTCGGCACGGTGTCTTTGCCGAGCGACGCCTTCATGAGCGTGCTCCGCATCAACTGACGATGGCCGGTATCTACTTACATATTCCGTTTTGCGTGAGAAAGTGCGCCTATTGCGACTTTGTCAGCTTTCCCGAGGGAAGCGTGCCGGAGGCGTATATGGAAGTGCTGCTTACCGAAATAGAGCTTGTTTCGCACGGCGGGAGTTATCCCGCCGCGTTTGATACGGTGTTCTTCGGCGGCGGCACGCCGTCGCTGCTGACCGGCGATCAGATGCGGCGCATCATGAGCGCGCTGAGCGAGCGGTTTGACATTCGCAAGGACGCCGAGATTTCGATGGAAGCAAACCCCGGAACGGTCACGCCGGAAAAGCTAATCGCCTATCGCGAATCCGGCATCAACCGTCTCTCACTCGGGCTGCAGAGTACGCATGACTCGCTGTTACGTGAAATCGGGCGCATCCACACGTTTTCGCAGTTTCAGCAAACGCTGGAACAAGCGCGCGCGGCGGGGTTTACCAACATCAATGTCGATCTCATGCACGGACTGCCGAACCAAACGATTTCGCAATATCTCGATTCGATCAAGACCGTCTGCGACCTCGGCGTACAGCACATTTCCGCTTATTCGCTGATTCTTGAGGAGCATACGCCGCTGTACATTCGCGTGGAGCGAGGCGAAACCAAGGTGCCGGACGAGGATCTGGTGGCGGACATGCAGGATGCCGGAATCGACTACTTGGAAACACGCGGCTACCACCGCTACGAGATCAGCAATTTTGCACAGGATGGGTTTGAGTGTCGACACAATCTGAACTACTGGCACAACGGCGAGTACCTTGGCTTTGGCGTCGCCGCGCATGGTGTCGTACGGGACAGAAAGTGGACGCGAACGGCAAACGTCGATACGTTTGAGGAATACTACCGCCTGATTGCGCGCGGCAAACGCCCGCTTGCAGAAACAATCCGGCTTTCACCGCGAGACGAGATGTTTGAGTGCGTCATGCTGGGGCTGAGGCTTGTATGCGGAATCGATCGCGCTGCGTTTCGTGCGAGATTCGGGCTGGATGTTGCCGAGGCGTACCCCAAAGCAATGGAACTGCTGCATAAGCGCGGCTGGGTGGAAGAGAGCGAGCATTTCGTCGCGCTCAACCGTAAGGGACTCGATCTGCAAAACGAAGCGCTGGGGTTCTTTCTGTAACGCGCCGCGTGCGAAAGAAAAAAACGTTTGCAAACCCGTTTTTGATCGCGATTTTACCCTTTGGGGTGAATTCACTGGAATGTCACATTTTTGATACAGCACTTACTTGACACCAAATCGCGTAAGTGCTAAATTTTTCTCATGGGTTAGCACTCGACAAAATAGAGTGCTAACAACAAAATTCCGGTTTGTCAAGCTGTTGCAGCACGACTTACCGCGAAGTTTTTTATGAAAGGAGGCGGCGGAACATGGAACTGGACGCCAGAAAACTTGGCATTCTGAAAGCGATTATCGACGAATACATCATGTCCGCGTCTCCGGTCGGCTCCCGCGCCATCAGCAAGCATGAGGAGTTCAACCTCTCGAGCGCAACCATCCGCAACGAGATGGCGGATCTCGAAGAGTTGGGCTATCTGGAGCAGCCGCACACCTCCGCGGGACGCGTTCCTTCGGACAAGGCGTATCGGCTCTACGTCGATCAGATGATGCAGAAAGCGGCCCTGAGCGACGACGAGATCAAGATCATCCGCGCACATATGAGCTCGAAGATCGACGAGGTCGAGTCCGTTATGAAGCAAACAGCGCAGGCGCTCTCCGCGGTGACCAACTATACCGCGATGGTCATGTCGCCGACGCTCGCCGCAAACAGGCTTCGCCATATTCAACTCGTTCCCCTGCGCGAAGGGCGCGCGCTCGTGGTCATCGTGACCACGGCGGGATTTGCCAGAGACGCGATCATCCGCGTGCCGGAAGAGATCCGAACCGACGAGTTGGAGCGCATCTCGAGGCTTTTGACCGAGCGGTTTTACGATTGCCGTATGGATCAAATCGGGGATCTCATCGCGCATGAAATGAGCGGAGAGCTCTACGAGAGGCGCGCGTTTCTCTGCTCCGTGGTGGAAGCCATCGAGCGCAAGATGGCGCCGGAATCTCCGAATGTACAGCTTTCGGGCGCGACCAACATGCTGCATTATCCTGAATACAGCGACGTCAACAAAGCAAAGACGTTTTTAGCCGCGGTAGAAGGCAGAAGCATGTTCTATGAGATGCTCAAGCGTGCAAGTAAGCTGGAGTTTTCCATCACGATTGGCAATGAGAACCAGGACGAGATGTTTAAGGATTGCAGTATCGTGACCGCGACGTATCAGGTTGGCGACGAGCCGCTTGGATCCTTCGGAATCATAGGCCCTACGCGCATGAACTACAGCAAGGTAATCTCCGTTCTGGAGTATATGCGAATGAGTCTCTCGGAGATGCTCAGCGCGGATCAGGACGATGAATAAGCAATACAAACAGATTTGCAGGATTGCATAGAAAAACCCGACGAATTGCGCCGGGCGAGAACGAACAAGGAGACTGGAACATTGACCAAGAAGACTGACAAAAAAGAACCCGTCGATTCGAAGATGAAGACGGATGAAGAGACCGCCAAGACCGAATCGACCGTAGTGGAAGAATCCGCGACGGAACAGGAATCCTATACGCTCACGGCGGAAGAATTTACCGCGGCAAAAGCGCATATTGAAGCGATCACAAAAGAGAAGGATGAAACGGTCAATCTTCTGCAGCGGATTCAGGCGGATTTCGATAACTTCCGCCGCAGAAACGCTAGCATTCGACTCGATAGTTATGAAGAGGGAAAGCGCGACACGGTAAAGGAACTCCTTCCCGCGTTGGACAATCTTGAGCGTGCGCTGGACGCAATCCCAGAAGAGAACGCAAGCCTGCGCGAAGGTATCGCGATGGTGCAGCGCCAGATGCTCGATTCGCTGAAGAAACTCGGTTTGGAAGAGATCGAAGACGACTGCAAATTTGATCCCACCAAGCACGAAGCCGTCATGAAAGAAAAAGTGGACGGCAAAGAAAGCGGCGATATCGTGGTTGTCTTCCAAAAAGGGTATCGCATGGGAGACCGCGTCATCCGTCACTGCATGGTAAAAGTCGCGGAGTAAGAATTTTGTTTCAAGCGAAAGTTGAAACAAACAGTATGAAATTGGAATTTTAGATTTCAATTTAAAATTTGAAATATATATTGATAGAATACTTGGAGGATATGATTTATGGGTAAAATTATTGGCATCGACCTCGGCACAACGAACTCTTGCGTCGCTTTCCTGGAAGGCGGCGAACCGGTCGTCATCCCGAATTCCGAAGGCATGCGCACCACGCCATCCGTGGTTGCGTTTAAAGACGGTGAGCGCATGGTAGGCAACATTGCAAAGCGCCAGGCCATCACCAACCCCGACCGCACCATTGCGTCGATCAAGCGCGACATGGGTTCTTCCCGCAAGGTGCATATCGAGGGTAAAGACTACACCCCGCAGGAAATCTCCGCGATGATTCTGCAAAAACTCAAGACCGACGCGGAAGCGTATCTAGGCGAAACCGTGACGCAGGCGGTCATTACCGTTCCGGCGTATTTTACGGACAGCCAGCGCCAGGCGACGAAGGACGCGGGGCGCATTGCGGGACTCGAAGTCCTGCGCATCATCAATGAGCCGACGGCGGCAGCGCTCGCCTACGGCATGGATAAAGAAAACAACCAGAAGATTCTGGTTTACGACCTCGGCGGCGGTACGTTTGACGTCTCGATCCTCGAGATTGGCGACGGCGTGTTCCAGGTTCTCGCAACCGCGGGCAACAACCGTCTCGGCGGCGACGACTTTGATCAACTGATCATGGATTACATCGCCGACGACTTTAAGAAGAGCAGCGGCATTGACCTGAGACAGGACAAGATGGCGCTTCAGCGCTTGAAAGAAGCCGCAGAAAAAGCGAAGATCGACCTATCCGGCGTTGCGCAGACCACGATCAACCTGCCGTTTATCACGATGGACAAGTCGGGACCGAAGCACCTTGATATCACCATCACCCGTGCGAAGTTCAACGAGCTGATCAACGACTATGTGGAGCAGACCAGAACCCTCATGCAGAAGTGCTTGAGCGACGCGGGACTCTCCGCCTCTCAGGTGGACAAGGTCATCCTCGTCGGCGGTTCGTCCCGTATCCCGGTGGTGCAGGATATGGTCAAGAAGGTCACCGGCAAAGACCCATTCAAGGGCATCAACCCGGATGAATGCGTCGCCATCGGAGCCGCGATTCAGGGCGGTGTGCTCGGCGGCGAAGTCAAGGACATCCTGCTTCTGGACGTCACTCCGCTTTCCCTCGGCATTGAGACCGTTGGCGGCGTGTTCACGAAGCTCATTGAGCGCAACACCACCATCCCCACGAAGAAGAGCCAAATCTTCTCCACTGCGGCGGATGGACAGACCAGCGTAGAAGTCCACGTGCTCCAGGGCGAGCGCGGAATGGTACAGGGCAATAAGACCCTGGGCCGCTTCCAGCTCACCGGCATCGCGCCGGCACCGCGCGGCGTACCGCAGATTGAGGTTTCCTTCGATATCGACGCAAACGGCATCGTGCATGTTTCCGCAAAAGACCTCGGCACGGGCAACCAGCAGAACGTGACCATCACGGCTTCTACGAACCTCAACGAGGACGAAATCAAACGCGCGGTCAACGAAGCGGAGAAATTCGCGGACGAAGATAAGAAGCGCAAGGACGAGGTCGAGACGAGGAACCACGCTGATCAACTGATCTACACCACCGAGCGCAGCCTGAAAGAGATGGGCGACAAGATCGACGCCTCCGGCAAAGATCAGATCGAGAAATCGATTGCCGACCTCAAGAAGACGCTGGAAGGCGGCGACATGGAGATGATCAAGACCGCGACGGAAAAGCTCACCGAAGTCAGCTACAGTGTGTTTGGCAAAGTCTATGAGCAGGCGCAGCAGCAGGCGGGCGGCGCGGAATATGACGCAGGCGCGCAGGGCGGCTACTCCGATGCCGGCAATCAGGGCAAGGACGACGTAGTGGACGCGGATTACGAAGTTGTCGACGACAACAAGTAATTGACAGAACGAAAAAAATCAATATCATAACAACAGGGAGGCGCAACAAAAGGCTTGCGCCTCCTTGTCGGAATCATCATCGATTCAAAATAGTTGAAACGGAAAGCGAACGATCAAAATGCGCTTTCGGCAGAGAGGTGACGGGCGTTGGCAGAAAAACGCGATTATTACGAAATACTGGGTGTGAGTAAGACCGCAACGGAGAGCGAAATCAAAAGCGCGTTCCGTAAAAAAGCGAAGGAGTGCCACCCCGATTTGCATCCTGGCGACAAGGCCAAGGAAGCGGAGTTTAAGGAACTGAACGAAGCTGCGGAGATTCTCTCCGACGCGGACAAGCGCGCCAAATACGACCAGTACGGTCACGCGGCTTTCGATCCCAGCATGGGCGGACAGGATCCGTTCAGCGGCGGCGCGGGATTTGGCGGCTTTGGCGATTTTGGCGATATTCTGGGCCAGATGTTTGGCGGTGGGTTCGGCGGTTTTGGCGGCGGACAGACGCGCAACGGCCCGATCCCGGGAGACGATCTACGCTATAACCTCACGATTTCGTTTGAAGAAGCGGCGTTTGGGGTCGAAAAAGAGATCACGATTCCGCGCGAGGAAACCTGCGAAACATGTCATGGTTCCGGCGCGAAACCCGGCACCGAACCGGTCACCTGCAAGACATGCGGCGGTACGGGACAAGTTCGCACACAGCAGAGCACGATTCTCGGCTCATTTACGTCAACGCGGCCCTGCACGGCCTGCAAAGGTACCGGTAAAGTGATCGCGGACCCATGTGCGGATTGCCGCGGTTCCGGACGTGTTCGCAAGAATCTGAAAAAGACGGTGAAGATTCCCGCGGGGATCGACAATGGCCAGAGCCTCTGCCTGCGCGGCATGGGCAGCGCAGGGCACAGAGGCGGGCCGAACGGAGACCTGTACGTGACCATCAGCGTACGCTCTCACAAGCAGTTCACGAGGAAGGGATTTGACCTCTACCTGCAAATGCCGATAACCTACACCATGGCGGCGCTGGGCGGAAGCCTCACGGTACCGACGCTGAAGGAAAGCGTGAAGTATCAAATTCCCGCGGGAACGCAGACGGGTTCTACCTATCGGCTTCGTGAGCAGGGCATCCAGCGGCTTAACGCGAGTGGTAAGGGCGATTTGCTCGTTACCGTAAACGTTGAGGTGCCCAAGCACCTGACGGATGAGCAGAGAAGACTGCTTGAGCAGCTCGCGGAGACGCTTGGCGAAAACGGCGAAGTACGATCGAGCAAGAAGAAACGGTTTTAAGCGATCTTCGCCATATATCGGTGTAAACGTATAAAGCAGCCTCCTGAACGCATGTCCGGGAGGCTGTTTTGATTGTAATTGGATTATAATTGGAGAAGCGAAGTTATTCGATGACATACGGCTCGATTAACTTTGGCTGATGCTTCTTTCGATAGGAGAGCACGAGCTGCATGGCGAGCGAAACCGCACCGCTGAGAATCAGGATGAAGTAGAAGCTGGCAACGCGGCTGAGCAGCATCGCGGGGACGATGAGCGCACTCTGAAACAGTACCCGGAAAAGCTGGACAAAACCGCTTTCGCTCGCGCCGGCTGAACCCGGAATCGGCAGGAAACATACCGCGAGGTAGAGCACCGACTGCAGCGCGATGAAATCGATCATGCCAAACGCCGTAAGGTGGAACGCGCGGTAGATAAAATATGGAATCACAAACTGGGACCCAAGCAGCAGGATGTAGGAGAACAGCTCGCCGAAGAGCAGCCACTTGTGCGTCTTGAAGACCTCCGCGCCCTTCTGATAGAGTGCGATCTGTTCGGAAACGCGCTTCTCAATCCGCTCCGGATGCTTCACGATGTGGAGTTTGGTCAAGATTGAAATCACCTTGTGAACGATGCGCCCGGCGAAGTTTTTGGAAAACATCGCAAAGAGCAGGAACAGGATGAGTCCGATATTGATCAGCGACCCCAGAATAAACAGCCAGAGGAACGCGCCGAGGTTTTCGAGGATCAGTCCCGCGCGAAACGGAAACAGCACGGTCGGAATCAACAGCACGACGAGCTGATGCGCCGCGTTGACCAACAGCAACGCAAGCGACGCAAACGAAACCTCTACGCCGTACGCCAGCATATAGTAGAGCTGCATTGGCTGCCCGGCTACGCCCGCGGGTGTCACCGCGGTATAGTATTGACCGATGTAGCCAAAGCCGATGTTGCGCATTAGCGAGATCGGTTTACCATAAAGCACGCGCAGTGCCAAGTGCAGCGCGACGCCGAACATCAGCGAGGCGAAGACCGCTGCTCCCAGCGCCGCGAGCAGCCAGAGCGGGTCGGACGACTGTACAGAAGACCAGAACTTCGTCAGCGACGTGTCGCGGAAGATGATATAGAGCGTAACTGCGATCAACAGCAACATGAATAATGTGCTGATGAGACGCAGCTTTTTACTGCTCTTCTTGCTCTCCCCGTTCGGGGCAGCGGCTGCGCCGTTCGGCGCTGTTTGTTGTGTCATATTATCCATCAATGAAATCATACTAAAAAGCTGAACAGATTGCCATATTCCATTTTGATGAAACGTGAACTTATCATGAAGCGTTATAAAACTCTTTCAGAAAAATAGACTGTCGATAGAATTGTGCTCTATTGATCAGACGGAATAGTCGCTCGTTATTCGATAGAATTGCGCTCGATTGATAAGATAACAGAGTCATTCAACAGACGAGTGTTCGAGAATCTGTGCTTGTATTTTTTTCGTGAGCGTTGCGAATGTTGTTTGATATGCGTTGTCCAGCATGGCGCGCGCGACGTCGTCCGGTACGCTGCTATCGAGAAACAGCGAACTCCAATGCGTTTTATCCGAGTAGTAGCCGGGGATGATGTTTCCGGGAAATTGCGCACGCAAAATTTCGGAAAACGCGGGCTCCAATTTGACGGTTAGCAGCGGTCTTCCATCTTTGTATTCGCAGAGCATCACGAATATCTTGCCGCCGACGCGGTAGAGCGTCGCGTTCCATGCGGCTTTATACTCCTCTTCGGTGGCACGCATCTGTCGGCAATAGTCGTTGATCCAGTCTCTCATCAGTCGCTCCTCAATCCTATTTCTATCATGATTCCAGTTCAAAAAACGCGGTGTGCCCGACTGCGTCCACAATCTGTGCAACAGGATGCTCGATCTCACCAACGGGCAGAGACAAAGGCATCTTTGGGCGGCAGTCGGTGGAAACCGGCGTGAAAACGCCGCTCAACACGGTTCCCGCGGCCGCATAGACAAGCGGATAGGCGGGAGAGAAGGACGCTTCATCGATCTGCAGCATCCGCTTTCCGCGCTGATTTACGATCTTTGCCGAAATCTGCGCGGGGGCTTCATCCGCCGGGTAATACAGCAACAATTCGTTTTCTCCTTCGAGAAACGATTTTGCGCTCATCGCCTTGAGCTGGCGCGCACGGAGCGTATAGAGCGCGATGGGAGATGCGTCCACGGCGAGAAACCGCCTGCCGAGCTTGCTTGCGGCGGCAGCCGTTGTCCCGCTGCCGGAAAACAGATCGCAGACGAGATCGCCGGGACGGGAAGACGCGAGAATGACGCGACCCAGCAGCGCCTCCGGCTTTTGCGTGGCGTAGCCGACGCGCTCCGTATCCTTCTGCTGCAGGTGCTCGATGTCGTCCCAAACGTCGCTCGGGTATACCGGTGTGTCCTCATAATAGGTGTAGATTTTTCCCGCCGAACGGATGGTAAAGCAGATTCGCCCGTCTTCGTCGATAAAGCGGCGCATATGGTTCCGTTTCTCCGGCCCGCGCGGGCGACCGACAGCGGAGATGTCAAAAAACACCTTTGCGCTCTTGCGATAGAAGAGAATCGTGTCGTGCTTGCGCGGATAATACCGCGTCGCTCGACCGCCGGATTTATAGCACCAGACGATTTCGTTCATGAAGTTTTGTTCGCCGAAGAGCTCATCCAGCATCAAGCGGAGTTTCGCGCTCATGCGATAGTCGATGTGCAGATATAGCGACCCGCTCTCGCAGAGCAGCTCGCGCGCACCAGAGAGTATGACCCGCATCCAATCGAGATAGGCGGATTCTTCCATCGTGTCCGTATACGTCGGCAGCGACAGCCGCGCATGACCCGCGCCGACTTTGCTGTGAAACACGTCTCCGGTTCCAAACGGCGGGTCCAAATAGACCACCTGCACGCGGCCCCGATAGGAGTCAAGCAGATGGTTCAGCGCATCTTCTGCGCGCGAAAGAATAAATTCACCCGGGCCGCCGTTTGCGTGCCGCTCTGATGTGCAAAAAATGCGCATAATCAAATACCCCCGCTTTCCGTTGAGTCGAGCAAGAAAAAAAAGCGGGAGTGCGGCTGTTATTCGTTCAGCCGGTTTCCCGCTGCAATTGCAACATGCGCTTCCATCTGCTCTTTTGCCGCGAGCGCGTCTTTTCGCTCGATCGCCTGAAAAATGCTCAGGTGCTCCGCCAGCGAATTCGGCGCGCGGTCAGGCAGGGTCAGCGAGCTTTGGCGTGCTTTGCGAATATTATGATGCAGCGATGCTAAGATATGGCGAATTGTACGGCTGCCGCTCGCCTCATAGATCAGCTCGTGAAACCGCGTATCAAGCGCAACAAGATGCGCTATGTCGTTTTTTGCGGTGTAAAACTCCATGAGCTCCACCACTTCGCGCAGCTCCTTGAGCTGCTCATCCGTGACCCTCTGCGCCGCCCAATAGGCTGCCTGACCTTCAAGCAGATGGCGAATGGTGGAAACGTCCTGCAAATCTTCCGTGGTGAAGCCTTTGACGACCACGCCACGATTGGGGTGCGAGGAGACCAGGTCTTCCAGCTCAAGCTGCTTGAGCGCCTCGCGCACGGGCGTGCGGCTTACACCTAACTCCTCTGCGATCTTCATTTCAATCAGACAATCGCCAGTTTGATAGCGACCTTCGGCAATCCCGTCCCGTAAAAAGCGATATACTTTTTCCGATAACGAGCCGTAGTCTTTATTCTCATACATTCCGTTCATGATAACTCTCTTTCGCGGCACGAAGTGGTGCGCGCATACGATAGAAAAGAGGAACTGTTACGCTCAATTCCTGCCTTCAGTGTAGCGGTTTTATACGCAAAATACAAGCATTTGTATACAAATATACAAATGAACAATCCGGATCCATAGTTTTGTCATGCAACACGCGTTTTGTCCGACAAAGTGTGTGTCATACAGAGAAAAAGGGTTGCCTTTCGATGAATAAATGCGTATACTGGCAAAGCGCGCGAAAGTAAACGCTGCGCCTACATACAGGCAGAGTCAGAGCGAAAAGGGATTTTAACGCAAGGATATGTCCAATTCATCTGCAAATGCCACCAATAAGCCGCAAAGCGTTCACGCGTGGGTAACAAGGCGGGCGCTTTGCATATTTACATCCTATCCGGCATGCGATATAATTTTTGGTAATCAAGAATGGAGGTGTGCATATGTCTGAAGAAAAAAAGGCCGGCACCGAAGTTTCAAAAACCGAGGTTTCCAAAGTCGAAGCGGAGGGCGGTCGTATTCTGTTTGCGGACGAAGTCGTCGCAACAATCGCCTCTCTCGCGGTTTCTGATGTAGAAGGTGTTTCCGCACTCAGCGGCGGAATGGTAGAGGGCATTACCGAAATGCTCGGCAAGAAGAATTTAACCAAGGGCATCAAGGTCGAGGTTGGGCAGGAAGAGGCCGCCGTAGATGTTTCCGTCAGCATTCGCTACGGTTACAAGATCAAGGAAGTTTGCGAGACGATTCAAAATGCGGTCAAGAGCGCCATCGAAAACATGACAGGCCTACGCGTAGTAGAGGTCAATGTTTTTGTACAGAGCGTTGTGTTTGAAGCTGCGGATCAAGGCAATACGCGCGCGGAAAAGCGCAAGGAAAAAGCGAAGGAAAAGGAAAAAGAAAAGGAAGCGTTGCAGGTCACGGCAGAGATTGTCGAGCCGGAGCCGCCGCGCGTGAAGTAAAACCGGATTTGCTTGCAAAACGGGCGGATACGCTTCCGCCCGTTTTGCAGGATAAACGCGGTTTAAGAACTTTTCAAGTCGATCTGCCATACCGGGAAACTAAATCCCGGTGGATGAAAAGGGGTTTTACAGCTTATGAAACTCAAGGTTTTTGATCGCATTTTATTAGGAATACTGCTCATTGCGGCAATCCTTGTTTCCTTTGTGCTCTTTGGCATCGCGGCGAATCTGATTCCGCAAGAAATGGCAACGGGTTTCGTCTCGCTGTTCTACATGTTCCGTGAAAACGCGCTGATCCTTGCAGGAAGCGGTCTTGTGCTGCTACTCATCAGCATCAAATTGCTTTTTGCCGGGAAAGGCAAAAAAGCGGATGCGCGTCCTGCCTCCGCACTGATGAAACAGACGGAGTTTGGCGGAACCTACATTTCACTCGAAGCGATCGACAGCATGGTGCAGAAACACTGCCGCGCGGTTTCCCGCGTGAAGGATGTTCACACCACGCTGCAATCCACAGAGACCGGCGTAACCATCGGCATCCGCCTCTGCGTGCTGCCGGATACGGATGTGGTGACGCTCTCGAGCGAGCTGCAAAAATCACTCAAAGAAAACGTCGAGTCGCTCACCGGCATTACGGTCAACGAGATTGGCGTTCTGGTGGAGAGTGCGGCGCCTGTTGCGGCAACGACCGCCGTTTCCCGCGTGGAATGAGGCAGTAACCATGAATGCGTTTTTAGAGTTTGTGAAGAATCACAAGTTTACTGTGCTGTTTGTTGCACTGGGGCTTGTACTTGCGATTCTTTTTTTCACGATTGGATTCTGGCGCACGCTGCTACTGCTCGTGATCCTCGCGCTTTGCTTTCTCGTTGGTTATCTGCTCGATCAGAGCGGACCGGAAGGAATCAAAGAATTTTTTACAAAATTGTTTTCGAAAAAATAAACTAATTTATAGACTGGAATTCGATCGACCATGAGCAGAACGACCGCGCGCGAAGTCGCAATGATGATGCACTTTTCCAATCTGTTGGGCGGAGAGGATACCCCCGAACATGTCTGCGAGAAAGCGGAGCTTCTCGGCACACTGGACGAGGAGGACTTACTCTACGTCAGCCAGATGCTGGATGGCGTACGCGCGCATACCGAAGAGATCGACGAATTTGTCAGCCGCTATTCAAAGGACTGGATGATCGACCGCATTGCGCGGGTGGATTTGAGCATTTTACGCGTAGCGATCTACGAAATGCTCTACCGTAAGGAAGACGTACCGACAGGGGCAGCCATCAACGAGGCGGTGGAGCTCGCGAAACGCTACGGCGGCGAGCGCTCCTATGCCTTTGTCAACGGCATTCTCGGCAGCGTTGCAAAGGAGATTGTCTCTCCGTGAACGGGTTATATCTGGGCGTCGATACCAGCAATTATACGACGTCCGTATCTTGTGTATCAAACGAAGGCATCGTTTTCGAACGGAGAACGATGCTTTCTGTCCCGTTAGGAGAGCGCGGACTCAGGCAGAGCGACGCGGTGTTTCAGCACGTGCGGAATCTGCCACCACTCGTTACCGCCATGCTGGACGAGATCGATCGCGCGCAGGTTCGTGCGGTTGCGGTGAGCGCGAAACCGACTGCCGCGGAGCAATCGTATATGCCCGTATTCCTTGCTGGCAAACTTGCCGCAACCTCCATCGCGTCTTCGCTGGGGGTGCCGCTGTTGGAAACCACGCATCAGGCTGGGCATGTGCGCGCCGCGCTGCTTGGACAGGAAGAGCGCTTTGCCGAAGCGCCGTTCCTCGGGATGCACCTCTCCGGCGGTACGACGGATTTACTGTTCGTACACTGCGAACATGGCCAGATTGGAACCATCGAGCGAATCGGCGGTTGCGACGATCTCCACGCGGGACAGTTTGTCGATCGCATCGGCGTTCGACTGGGCCTTCCGTTCCCCAGCGGCGTTGCGCTGGAGACGCTCGCGCAAGCGGCGACGGACCACTCGATCAAGCTGCCCGCCAGCGTAAAAACGCTCAACTGCTCGTTTTCCGGTCAGGAGAGCCAGTGCCAGCGACTCATCGAGAGTGGTGCCGCAAAAGAATCGATCGCGTATGCGGTCTATGACTGCATGGCGCGCACGTTTTCAAAGATGCTCACAAATGCGTTTGCCAAGACCGGCTGCAAGACCGCGCTGCTCTCCGGCGGCGTTTCGGGTAGCTTGCTTTTGCGGGAACTGCTGCGTCAGCGGATGAAGACCGAGCTGTTTTACGCACAAAGCGGACTTTCTTCCGACAATGCGGTTGGAAGCGCGCTTCTGGCGCGAGATTATTTTGACAACTAACGCATTTTTGCGTTGATAGAAGGATCGGAAGTCGGGAGGTGAGCGGGATGGAACAGGCGATAACACCTGTTTTTCGCGTGAGCGAACTCAATGAATACGTTTCGCTCGTGCTCTCCAACGATCCAAATCTTTGCGATCTGCGGGTCAGCGGAGAGATCAGCGGGTTTAAGCGGCATTCGTCCGGGCACCTCTATTTTTCGCTCAAGGACGAAAACGCGCTCGTGCGCTGTGTCATGTTTCGCCAGCAGGCAATGCGCCTCAATTTTCAGCCGCAGGACGGCATGCAGGTGCTTCTCTACGGCAAAGCCTCGCTCTATGAGAAAGACGGTTCATTCCAGCTCTACGCCAACTATCTCAAGAAGAGCGGTGAAGGCGAGATGTATCTGCGCTTTCTCAAGCTCAAAAAGGAGCTCGAAGAGCGCGGCTGGTTTGACGAAGCGCGCAAGCGGCCGATTCCGTTTTTACCGCGCAAAATCGGCGTGGTCACCAGCGGAACGGGCGCTGCGGTGCAGGATATATTGAACATCATCAGCCGCAGGTTTCCGCGCATGCCGGTCGTCGTCGCGAGTGTTCGCGTGCAGGGCACGGGCGCCGCGGAGGAGATCGCAAAAGCCATTCGCCAGATGAACCAGAAAAACGCGGCGGATGTGCTGATCGTCGGTCGCGGCGGCGGCAGTATGGAGGACCTCTGGGCGTTCAACGAACCGATCGTCGCGGAAGCAATTTTTGAGAGCGAAATACCCGTCATCAGCGCGATCGGGCATGAAACGGACTTCACCATTGCGGATTTTGTGGCGGATCTGCGCGCGCCAACGCCTTCCGCCGCGGCGGAACTCGCCGTACCAGAGATGGACGCCGTTTACGAAGCCGTGCATTTGCAAAGCAGGAGGATGAGCCGCGCGCTGCAATCGCGCGTGGAACGCATGCGCGCGAACGTGAAGCTCTTCGCCTCGGCGAAAGCGTTTCGCTTGATGGAAAACAGACTCATGAGTGAACGGCAGTCGCTGGATAACGCGCGGGAGCTTGCGTATCGCGGTGTGAAGGAACGTATTGCGAGCGCAAGAGTGGAGTTGAACCAGCTGCTGGCTCAACTGCGCGCGTTGGATCCCTCTGCGGTGCTGGAGCGTGGATACGCGATTTTAACGGATGAAAACGGACGCGCGATCGGCGGAGTTGCATCGATGCAAACGGGAGATCGGGTTGCAATTTGCATGCACGACGGCATGGCGGACGCGCGGATTGAACACGTGCGCAAAGAAGCCGGAAACTGATGTTGGGAGGGGATTGGTATGGAACAGTCGGTAAAGTTTGAAGAAGCGATGCAAAAGCTTTCGGATATTGTAAACAAGCTGGAGGGCGCGGAAGGCTCGCTGGATGAGATGATTCGTCTCTATGAAGAGGGGATGACGCTTGTGAAATCGTGCGAGCGGCAGCTTGACGCATACGAGGCGACCATCACCCGCCTCAGCGATTCGGCGGAGGATAAGACCGATGCTGAGTGAACGATTGACCGATTACTCCAACCTGACGGAGCAAAAACTCGGCGACCTGCTCGGCGAGAGCGTGAATGCGCCAATCTTGCAGGAGAGTATGGCTTACAGCGTGTTTTCCGGCGGCAAACGGATTCGCCCCGCGCTTTGTATGGCAGCTTGCGAGCTTTGTGGCGGTACGCCGCAGGACGCGCTTCTTGCCGCCTGCGCGCTCGAGATGATTCACACATATTCGCTGATTCACGACGATTTGCCCGCGATGGACAACGACGATATGCGCAGAGGTAAACCCAGCAATCATAAAGCGTTCGGAGAAGCGAACGCCATCCTCGCGGGAGACGGGCTTCTCTCGCTTGCGTTCTATGCCCTCTCGCTCTGCCCGCATACGGATGCGCTCACCGCGATCTCCAAAGGCGCGTTTGAAATGGTGATGGGGCAAAGCCTGGACGTCAACAGCGGCGGAGACGAATCGCTTTTGCGAAAGCTTCAGGATTATAAAACAGGCGCGCTCTTTCGCGCGGCGGTCGGTGCCGGTGCTGCTTGCGCGGGCGCGAGCGCGGCGCAACGGGAAGCTTTAACGCGCTTTGCGGATGCATACGGCATGCTGTTTCAGATTACGGATGATATTCTCGATTTTGAAGGCGAGTCGTCCGTTCTCGGCAAATCCGTCGGCAAGGACGCGGAGGAGGGCAAAACGACGTTTGTTACGATCTATGGGTTGGACCGCGCAAAGGAATTTACTAAGCAATACGCGCGGGAAGCGCGCGAAGCCGTTTTAACAGTAGGCGGAGACGCCGCGTTTTTCATAGAGCTGATCAGCTATACACTGACGAGAAAATCATAACGAATGATGAGACACAGACCCGGCATGAAACCGCATACAAAAGAAAAGCAGACCAAACAGGGAAGAGAAATCGAAATGGATCGTTATCCGGTACTCGACAAAGTGAACTCACTTGAGGACTTTAAAAAATTAAAAGAAGGCGAGCTGCCCGCACTTGCGGCGCAGATGCGCCAATATATGATTGAGAACATCGCGCGCTGCGGGGGACATCTCGCCTCCAGCCTTGGAGCCGTCGAGCTGACCATCGCCATGCATCGCGCGTTTAACAGCCCGGTCGATCGAATTATCTTCGACGTGGGGCATCAGGCTTACGCGCACAAGATCATCACGGGACGCAGAGAGGCGTTTTGCACACTTCGCCAGGAGAACGGACTCTCCGGCTTTCCGAAGCGGGAAGAGAGCGAGCACGATCACTTCAACACGGGCCATGCTTCCACCGCGATCTCCGCAGCGCTCGGCATGGCGCGCGCTAAGAAGCTCCGCGGCGAACCCGGCTATACGGTGGCGCTGGTGGGCGATGGCGCGCTCACGGGCGGAATGGCGTTTGAAGGGCTCAACGACGCGGGTCAGGCGGATGTGCCGCTGATCGTGATTCTCAACGACAACGAGATGTCGATTTCGCCCAACGTCGGCGCGCTGCATCATATGCTCGTCAACATGCGCTCCAGCGAATGGTACGTGCGCTTCAAGCGGAGGCTGGTTCGTGCGCTCGATACCGGAATCATTGGGCGTTGGCTTTCGCGACACATGGAAAATTTCAAAAACCGGATCAAGAACTTTTTAATGCCGAAACGGTTGTTTGAGGATATGGGCTTTCTCTATCTCGGCCCGATCGACGGACACGATATCGACGAACTCACGCGAATGTTTCTCCGCGCAAAAGAGCTTCAAGTGCCTGTTTTGGTGCATTGCGTCACACAAAAAGGCAAAGGCTATGCGTTTTCCGAGCGAAATCCAGAGAAATTTCACGGTGTAGCGCCCTTTTCCATCGACACCGGAGATATTGAGAACGCGCTAAAAAAGAGCAACTCCAGCGTATTCGGGGACGCGATGATCGCGCTTGCGCAAAAGGATCCCAACATCGTCGCTATCTCTGCCGCGATGCCGATCGGCACCGGGCTGACCGAGTTTGCGGGGCGCTTTTCCGATCGTTTCTTTGACGTTGGCATTGCGGAGGAGCATGCGCTGACGATGGCGGCGGGCATGGCTGCCGGTGGACTCAAGCCCGTGGTCGCGATCTATTCTACGTTTTTGCAGCGCGGTTACGATCAAATTTTGCACGATATCTGCCTGCAAAAACTGCCCGTCGTATTAGCGGTGGATCGCGCGGGACTCGTCGGAGACGACGGAGAGACACATCAGGGTGTTTACGACATGGCATTTTTATCCACCATGCCGAATATGACGATCTATTCGCCCGCGACGCAGCAGGAACTCGTGCATATGCTCGAGCTTGCGATCTCGCGCGGAGAACCCGCGGCGGTGCGCTATCCGCGCGGAAGCCTGATGCAGGCGGTCTCCGCCCAGCCGGTCGAAAAAGGCGTTTGGGAGATAATGGAGCCGATTTCAGAAAAGATGGTGATCGCAACGGGCGCGATGGTCGCCGTGGCGATTCCCGTTTGCCGAAAGCTCGGCGTGGGGCTTGTCAACGCGCGTACCGTGCAGCCGATGGACGAAGACATGCTGGAGCAGGTCAAGCGGACAGTGAAGAAAGTTGTGGTGATGGAGGAAGGCGTGGATTGCCTCGGCCTTCGTGTGAGCGCAGCGCTTTCGCCGATTCCGGTCACTCGCATGTGTGTGCCGAACGATCCGGTTTCGCAAGCGTGCGTCAATCATCAGCGGCAGTTTTGCGGCCTGACCACAGACGCACTCATCGAAAATCTGACGGAGGAACCGGCATGAAGACACGGCTGGATGTTGCGCTATTTGAACGGGGACTTGCGAAAAGCCGCGAAGAAGCGCATGCGCTCGTGCTCGCGGGTCAGGTGTATTTAGGCGAAGTCAAGGCGGAAAAGGCCGGTCAATTTGTAACCGAAGAGACGCAACTTGTCGTGCGTGGAGACACCTGCCCATATGTGAGCCGCGGCGGTTACAAGCTGCAAAAAGCGATGGAGACGTTTCCCATCGCGCTGGAAGGAAAGATTTGCGCGGATATTGGCGCATCCACGGGCGGATTTACGGACTGCATGCTGCAGCACGGAGCCGTAAAGGTCTACGCCATCGACGTCGGTTACGGTCAACTCGACTGGAAACTCAGAAGCGATGCTCGCGTAGCCGTGATGGAGCGCACAAACGCGCGGTTCATGGAACCCGCGTGGTTTGAAGAAGGGCTAGACTTCGCTTCCATCGATGTTTCGTTTATTTCGCTCGATAAGATTCTGCCGCCGCTCTTTTCCTGCCTGAAGGATGGCGGACAGGTTGCAGCCCTCATCAAACCGCAGTTTGAGGCGGGGAAGAATAAGGTTGGCAAGCACGGTGTAGTTTCGGAACAGGCGACGCATATCGAGGTCATCGATCGCATCTTATCCGTCGCGCGGGATGCGGGATTTTGTGTAAAAGGGTTGTCATATTCACCGATTCGCGGACCGAAAGGAAATATCGAGTTTCTCGTTTTTCTGGAAAAATGCATACAAGATGATCACAGCGCAACCGAAATCGACCATAACATAGCCGTTTCAGTCGTTCAGGACGCGCACAATTCGTGTATATAAAGCATACATATTCATAATTTCTCTTGTATTTTTATAAATGAGGCCGTATAATATGAGCATATTAATTTTTTTGGAGCGAAAACGATGAAAATCGGCTTTGCTGGCAATCTGGAAAAGGAAGGCATCGCCGAGTATCGCGTCCGTTTGATGAAGCAGGCATCCGCTCTGGGTGAGAAAACGGTCGCGCTGGATAGCGTAGCCGCGCTGATTGCGGAGCAGCCCGCACCGGATCTTTTGGTCGTTATCGGCGGAGACGGAACGTTGCTTCGATTCGCTTCCGCCGCGGCGCAGAGAGATATCCCTCTGCTGGGCGTCAACCTTGGCCGGATTGGTTTTTTAAGCGAAATTGCGTTGGACGAGTTTGCCGCAGCGATCACAAACATTCAACGGGGAGACTATCGGATTGAGGAGCGCATGACGCTGTTATGCAGCATCAACGGCGCACCGTTTGCCAGCTGCCTCAACGATGTTTTAATCTCCAAACAATCGTTTTCCGGCACGATTCAGATCGATATGTATTGCGACGGGCAATCGGTAGGCTCTGTCTTCTCAGATGGCATTATCGCCTCGACGCCGACCGGCAGCACAGCATACAATCTCTCTGCGGGCGGCCCTGTGGTCACGCAAAATCTCGACAGCATCATCGTTACCACGGTATGCTCGCACACGCTGCACATTCGCCCGATCGTGAGCGCGCCGGACGCGATCTGGACGTTCCACGTCAACGGCGAAGGGTTTGTCTCCGGAGACGGCATCAAGCTCAGCCGCGTCAACCCCAACGACTGCATCAGCATCACCCGATCCAATCTTCGCGTTCGATTTATTCGCTTTCGAGAGCAAAACGTATTCGAACTTATCCGACAGAAACTCACGTAAGAGCGCGCAGGAAACAACAGCACGATCCTGAGTACTGAAGTATCCGTAACACTAAGCCGATCAAAAATCGTTGCACGCTTGCTGTGTGTCTGCGGCAAGTGTTCCGATCGCAACGAAACAGAAACGCATGAGACCGCCACGAGAGCGAGCCGGATCAGAACACTGAACTTATATTTCATTTGTAATGAGGATTCAAACATGAAAGCAAAACGGCATGACATGATTTCCAAACTCATCGCATCGGAAAACGTCGAGACGCAGGAAGAGCTCGCCGGAAAGCTGCGTGATCATGGCTTTTCCGTCACGCAGGCGACCGTATCGCGAGACATCAAGGAACTGCGGCTGATCAAGGTGCTCACGCCGGAGGGGCGCTATCGCTACGCAACGGTGGAGAAAGCCGAGGCGGATTTGCAGGAGCGCTTTATTCGTATGTTCAGCAACTGCGTTCTTTCGGTGACAAGCGCAGGCAACCTGATCGTCATCAAGACTATCGCGGGCAGCGCAAACGCCGCCGCGGAAGCGGTCGATACGCTCAAGTGGCCGGATATCCTGGGTTCCATCGCGGGAGATAATACCATTTTTATCGCCGTGCGGGACGCAAAGAGCGTTGGCGACATCATCAAGAAATTTCAGAAGATGCTGAAGTAAACGCGTTCTTTCTCAGCGCGTGAGATCGTTTGACCGAGCCTCCGCTTGGCAGGCTTATCACGTGAGCGTAAAAAAGAGAAGGATTTGTATTTCTTTTTCGGAAGATGCTCGAAACAGGAGGGCGTCGTCTTTGCTGAAGCAATTATCCATTCGTAACGTAGCTTTAATCGATCAACAGTTGATTGAGTTCTTCGATGGGTTTTCCGTGCTGACGGGTGAAACCGGCGCAGGAAAATCCATTATTATTGAAGCGCTCAATTTTGTTTTGGGCGAGCGCGCAAGCCGCGAACTCGTGAAATCCGGCGAGGAAAAAGCGAGCGTAGAGGCGACCTTCCGCCTGCAAGCGGACGAACCCGTGCTAGAGGTGCTATCCGAGCAGGGAATCGACTGCGAGGAGAACGAGCTGACACTCTACCGCGAGTTTTCGCTCAGCGGGAAGAATGTCTGTCGCGCAAACGGCATGCTGATCAACGCGAGCGCACTCAAACTCATCGGCGATGCGCTGGTCGATATCCACGGGCAGCATGCGCACCAATCGCTATTGGATGAAAAGAAACACATTCTGTTGCTGGATCGCTTTGCCGGTAAAGAAGCGCTGGAAAAAAAGGCACGGGTAACGGCGGCGTATCACAAAGCAACGGAGGCGAGGCGGCTTCTCTCCGCCGCGCAGTTCAACGAGCAGGAGCGCATCCGCAGAATCGATCTGTTGACTTATCAAATACGGGAAATCGACGCGGCTATGCTGAACGACGGCGAAGAAGAGCAGCTCGAGGAACAACGGGGATTGCTGCAAAACGCGCAGGCCGTGATGGAAGGCCTCGAGGGAGCAAATGCAGCTCTAAGCGGTGAAGAGGCGGAAAACGGCGGCGCGCTCGCGTCCCTTAGCATTGCGCTGCATATGCTGGACGGCATCTCGACACTGCGCGCGGATTATCAGCAACTATCGGAAAAACTACATGCGCTGTATTACGATTTGGAGGACGCGAGCTATACGCTCCGCGACTATCGTGCGGATTTTTCCTTTGAGCCGGGGATGCTGGACGAAATAGAAACCCGTCTGGAATTGATCTCCACGCTCAAGAGAAAGTATGGCGCGAGTATCGCGGAGATACTTGCCTATCGCGAAAAATGCGTGAGTGAGCTGGATCTCATTGACAACGCCGAGGAACGCAGAGAACAGCTCGCGAAAGAATATGCATTGTCGAAAGCCGAGTACGACGCGGAGAGCGCAGCGCTATCCGAGCTGCGAAAAGCCGCGTCGGAGCGCCTCAGCGCGCGACTGTTGCCGGAGCTTTCCGACCTTGGTATGCCGCATGCCGCGTTTACCGCGCGCTTTGAAACGCTCTCCGGCGAGATTCCTTCCGCAAGCGGTATCGACGATGTGGAGTTTTTGCTCTCCACCAACCGCGGGGAGCCGGTCAAGCCGCTCAGCAAGGTGGCGTCCGGCGGTGAACTCTCGCGCATCATGCTCTCGTTTAAGTGCGTGCTGGCAGACCTCGACGGAATTTCCACGATGGTGTTTGACGAGATCGATAGCGGCATCAGCGGGCAAATCGGCACCGCGGTCGCGGTCAAGATGCGACAGATTGCAAGGAATCATCAGGTGCTGTGCATCACTCACCTGCCGCAGATTGCGGCTTATGCAAACCAGCAATATCTGGTGTATAAAGAAGAAACGGGAGAGCACACGCGCTCAAACGCGATTCTACTCACCTCAGAGCAGCGCGCGCGGGAGATCGCCCGCATTATGGGCAGCTCTGGAACCGACCTGGTTGCGCTGGAGCATGCAAAGCAACTCATCGACGCCGCGGAAGAGAATGTTCGTCGCGCATTTTAACCGGATGAATCGATCAAAATAATTAGAAACCTCAAAACATCGTTCGAAAGAATGAATGGTCTTATGCTTCGGGAGAGTGCATGAAGAAGAATTTGTTAATCGCAAGCAACAATACCGCGGATGCAAAAGGAATTGAAGCGGTCTTTCAGCAACTGGAAGAAATTCGCCTGCTCCCGAGCGTATTCACGGGGCGCGACACGATTGACACCATATTTGCGCAGAATGTCGATATTCTGATTCTCGACCTGTTTTTACGTGATTTGGACGGCATCAGCGTACTGGATTTCATCGGCAAACTCAACGAAGACCGAAGGCCGCTGGTGTTTGTCACCACGGCGCTTGCGGACGACCGACTGCTGCAAATCATCAAAGATCGGGTCATCTATTGCTTTACCAAGCCGCTCAAATACGATCTGGTGCAACTGAGGGTTCTAGAATTTCTGCGCTTATACGAGCGCGAGACCGAAAAAGCGGACGACGTGCTCGACATTTTGGAGAGCCAGATTGCGGCCGGTATTCGCGCAATCGGGATTCCCGCGCATCTCAAGGGATATTATTACTTGCGGGATGCGATTCGAATCTATGCCATGAGCGAATCCCCGGTCGACTTAAGCATCACGAACGACATCTACCCGACAGTGGCGAAGATTTACAACACGCGTCCGCCGCTTGTGGAACACGCCGTGCGAAACGCGATTGAGATCGCCTGGACACGCGGAAACATCGATACTATCCGGGAATATTTCGGTTATACGAAGCAGGACTATAAGGGCAAGCCTAGCAATCTAGAATTTGTCGCCATGATGGCGCAGAGAGCTTTGACCTACCTGAAACGCTGATGAGAAGAGAAGCCGCGCGTTGAGTGCGGCTTTTGCTATCTCTTTGTGAATGAAACAAAATTCAACATCGCGCAACGCCGGAGCGTAACCACGTCACTCAGCTTCATTGACGCAATGTCAAATACAGACTAAACTATAGGAAGATGAACTTTGTTCATCTATCGCAATCCAATGATATAAGACTCAATCAATTTTAACGTATATGATGAGGGGAACAGCATGGAAACAAAACAAATGAATCATAAACGCGCGATCGTAATTGTACTCGACAGCGTCGGCATCGGCGAGCAACCGGACGCCGCGGAGTTTGGCGACGTCGGCTCCCATACGCTCGGCAATATCCGAAAAGTGCGCGGCAAACTCGACATGCCGAATATGACGGCGCTGGGACTCGCCGCCATCGAAAACAGCAGGCTCGATTCCCTCGGTCTCACACCGACGGGGGCATATGGTCGCCTTGCAGAACTAACCAAAGCGAAGGACACCACCTGCGGACACTGGGAGATGGCGGGACTGCCGCTCAAACAGGCGTTTAAAACGTATCCAAACGGATTTCCAGAGGAGTTTTTGCGCGAATTTGAGGCGAAGATTGGACGCGGCACCATCGGAAACGAAGTCGCCAGCGGAACGGAGATCATCGCCCGTTTGGGTGACGAACACGTGAAGACCGGCAAACCCATCGTCTACACCTCCGCGGACAGCGTGTTCCAGATTGCGGCGCACGAAGGCGTGATCCCGCTGCCGGAACTCTACCGAATCTGCGAAGTTGCGCGCGAACTGCTCAACGACGATCACTATCTCGTTGGACGCGTGATCGCCCGCCCGTTTGAAGGAACGAGCGGCGCATACAAGCGCACCGAAAACCGCAAGGATTATGCGGTGGAACCGTTTACCGATACCGTTCTAGATGCACTGGTCAAGCGAGGGAAGGATGTCGTCGGCGTCGGCAAGATCGAGGATATCTTCTGCCACAGAGGCGTCACCATCGTTGACCACACCAAGAACAACCACACGGGTATCGACGCAACAGTGCGTTTTCTGGAACAAGGCACGGGAGATTTCATCTTCACCAATCTGGTCGATTTTGATATGCTCTATGGTCACCGCAACGATGTGGAAGGGTATGCGACTGCATTGGAGACGTTTGACGCAGCGCTGCCGCGCATCTTGGACGCGATGTGCGAGGACGATATCCTGATGATTACGGCGGATCACGGGTGCGATCCCACCACACCGAGCACGGATCACTCGAGAGAGTACATCCCGCTTGTGGTGACCGGTAAACACGTGAAAGCAAACGTGAATCTCGGCACGAGAAAGACGTTTGCGGATATCGGCGCTACGGTGTTGGATTATCTCACGGGTGAAAAATGGAACGTAGGCACGAGCTTCCTTGGCGACATCTACGAGGCATAACGCATGAATGAAGCAGTCGAACGCGCGGTCGAAATCCTTTCCCCGCTTTGCGGAGGAAACTGCAAGATCGGGCTGATCCTCGGCTCTGGTCTTGGTGGTTATGCGGAGAGGATCGAAAACAAGCGCTTTGTGAACTATAGCGATCTGCCGGGATTTCCGCAGTCACGCGTAGAAGGGCATAAAGGCCGATTTGTCATCGGAGAACTCTTCGGCAAGACGGTCATCTGTATGCAGGGCAGGTTTCATTATTACGAAGGGTATCCGCAATCACAAATTGCGCTTGCGGTGCGCGTAATGAAGCGCCTCGGTGTGGAGAAGCTGCTGTTAACCAACGCGGCGGGCGGCGTGAATCTCGAATTTGCGCCGGGAGACTTGATGCTGATCTCCGATCATATCAATTTCTCCGGCTCGCATCCGTTGATCGGGCCGAATGACGACGACTTTGGCCCGCGCTTTCCGGATCAATCCAACGTATACGACCGCGATCTTCGGCAAAGGGTTCGCGCTACGGCGCAAACCATCGGCGTGCCGCTACAGGAAGGCGTTTATATGATGTTCTCCGGGCCTTCGTTTGAGTCCCCGGCGGAGATTGTGTTCGCGCGAACCGTCGGCGCTTCCGCGGTCGGTATGTCTACGGTGCCGGAGGCGATTACCGCCGCGCACTGCGGTATTCAGTCGATCGGTATTTCGCTGATTACCAATATGGCGGCGGGGATTCTGGATCAAAAGTTGACGCATGAAGAGGTTCAGGAAACGGCGGCGATCGCCTCGGAAAAATTCACCAAACTGGTCGATCAGATTGTAGAAGCCGTATTTTGATTGATCAATAATAACAAAATCCATTGCGCCCGTGGGTCAGTATTGCGGGCGCATTTTTTGTTTATCAAATGAGAACAATTGTGGTTTGCTTTTGTCGAATTTCTATATATGGGTGAAACTTAGTCGAATCGCTTGCGCTGGTTGCCGCCAAGGGCTTATAATGAAAAAAAGCACAAGGAGGGCCACGGCTTTGATTGGAGTCATCTTCGGCGAAAAGGGCACAGGAAAGACCAAGCAGATTCTCGAAATGGCAAACAAGTCTGTCCTGACGGCAAAAGGGAACACGATCTTTATTGACGACGACACGAGTTACATCTACGACCTCTCCCGGAAAGCTCGCTTCATCAACGCATCGGATTACGGCATTTCGACACCGAAAATGCTTTACGGATTCCTTTGCGGTCTTGCAGCGAGCGATTTTGATTTAGAGACCATCTATATCGATGGACTGCTAAGCATCATCGGTCATGAACTGGACAACCTTGAGGGACTCTTTGAAGACCTGAAGAAATTTTCCGAGAAGAACAGCCTCAGCGTGATTATGAGCATAACCGGCAGCAAAGAAACCGTCCCCGCTTACATGAAGGAGTATCTGCTGTAAAGTCTAACGGAGTCGCTTCAAACAGCGCAACTTTCGTTTTTACACGTCTGTCCTTTCTACCATGGCGGCAACGATGCTGCGATTTTATAAACAGCACGACAACCAGTAAAGGAAATCGAAACACCTATGCGTTACCTGAGCACGCGAGGCGGCGAACCCGCATCCGCTGCGGAAGCGATTGTGCGCGGCATCAGCCCCTCCGGCGGACTGTATGTACCCGAATCGTATCCCACAATTGATTGGAACAACGGCGTGCGCGGCGGCTATTTAGCAACCGCGCACCGCGTCATGCAGGCATATTTGCCGGAGACGGACTCCGCCGAACTGGCGAACATGATATCCGCGGCTTACAAGAGCTTTGACCACGCGGATGTGACTCCGCTTGTCAAGCTGCGCGATCGCGAGCATGTGCTGGAGCTTTGGCACGGGCCGACCATGGCGTTTAAGGACGTGGCTCTCCAGATGCTGCCGCATTTGATGCGCTCCTCTTTGCGCCAAACAGGCGAGACCAAGCAGGTCTATATCCTCGTCGCCACATCGGGCGATACGGGTAAGGCCGCGCTGGAAGGTTTTCGCGATGTCGAAGGAACCCGCGTGCTGGTGTTTTACCCGTACGGCGGCGTGAGCGAAGCGCAGAGATTGCAGATGGTCACGCAGGAAGGCAATAATGTCGACGTCTGCGCCGTACACGGCAACTTTGACGACGCGCAGACGGGCGTCAAGCAAATCTTCGCCTCGCGCGAGATCGCTGATAAACTTGAAGCGAAGGGTTGGCGGCTATCCAGCGCGAATTCGATCAACTTTGGCAGACTTTTGCCGCAGATCGTGTATTATTTCACAAGCTATGAGCATCTGGTTGCAAGCGGCGAAATCCAGCCGGGCGAGAAGGTTAACTTCTGCGTTCCAACCGGCAACTTTGGCGATATTCTCGCGGGCGAATACGCGCGCAGAATGGGCCTGCCGGTCAACAAGCTGATCTGCGCTTCCAACCGCAACAATGTGCTCACGGACTTTTTCGAAAGCGGCGTTTACGACGACAACCGCCCGTTTTTCCAGAGCATGAGCTGCTCGATCGATATTCTAATCTCCTCCAACCTCGAGCGTCTGCTCTTTGAACTAGCGAATCGCGACGACGCGCTGGTGCGCGAGTGGATGCGCGGATTGAAGGCAAAGGGGATGTATGCCCTACCACAGGGCGCGCTGAACGAACTGAAACAGACGTTCTCCGCCGGCTGGTGTACGGAGGAAGACACACTCGAAACCATCAAGCGAATCTATGACGATACGGGCTATCTCATGGACCCGCACACCGCGGTTGCGCAGTGCGTCTACGAGCGCTATGCGGAACTGACAGGGGATCAAACCCAAACGGTGTTGCTCTCCACCGCGAATCCGTACAAGTTTGCCAGCGACGTGCTCGGCGCGTTTGAACCGGCGGGCGAGGACGACTTTGCAAACGCAGACCGGCTCAAGGCGTTAACCGGTGCGCCGATTCCGAAAGGGATGAGCGAATTGCTTGGCAAGCCTGAGCGGCACCTCGACGTTTGCGATCTTGCGGATATGCCAAAGCGCGTACTCGCGCCGATCCTTAGATAATTCAGTTTAACGATTTCGCACGTCTGGTTTTCAGGCGACAAGCAGAAAGAAGAGATCAATTACGAACGAGAGACGCTCAAATATATCCACAGTTGCCATCATCATAAGCTTTGCTGTCATCACATTACTTGCAGTATCGCTCATGTACATGTTGGGCAGCCACAGGCCTGCGAACGCGATCGATTCCTCGGCGCTGCAGGAGCTCGCCGATACGATCGATTCGCAATATTATTTCTACGACGACAAAAAGCTTGACAATGATCAGCTTCTCGACGCCGCGATGCGCGGAATGGTCTCAAAGCTGGACGATCCGTATGCGCAATATTTCACGGAGGATGAGTATAAAAAACTGCTCTCCGACAATGCGGGAGATTATGTCGGCATCGGGATCAGCATTCAAGTGCCGGATGAGACTGGCGCGAAAGTAATCAGCGTATATAGCGGATCCCCTGCAGATCTGGCGGGAATCCGAAAGGGCGACTTCATTACGAAGGTAAACGGAAAAACCACCGCGGAGAAGAGCCTCGATGAGGTGATCACCTATTTTTCGAGCGATTTCACGGTACCGGATGAGCTCACATATCTGCGCGACGGCGTGGAGACGACGGTCAGCGTACTGCGCGCGGAGGTACATATCGCACGTGTCACGTCCTCTGTATTGGACGGCAACATCGGTTACGTTCACATTTCGGAGTTCAACGGCAGTGTCGCAACCGATTTTACAAGCGCGGTCGACGCATTGAAGCAGCAGGGCATCAATAAACTGATTATCGACCTAAGAGATAACCCCGGCGGCGGACTGACCGAGGTGCTCAACGTTGCTTACAAGCTGATTCCCCAAGACAAAGTCATCGTGAGCATACGCTCGAATAAGGGCGATGAAGACGTTTATAAATCTCAGGGAACCGAGCAATATGATATGCCGATCGTCGTTCTCGTCAATGGTGGCTCCGCTTCGGCAAGCGAACTGCTCATCGGCGCGCTCAAGGATTACGGCATTGCGACCATAGTCGGCACACAGACGTTTGGCAAAGGAATCGTGCAGAGTTATTTCCACCTGAGCAACAACAAAGGCTGGGTGAAGATGACGACGGACGCGTATTATACGCCTAACGGTGTCTGCATTCATGGCGTCGGCATCACGCCGGACCTCGTTGTAACTCTGCCGGATGAGCTCAAGGACATCTCCGTGGACTTGCTGGATCCCGCGAAAGACACACAGTTACAGGCGGCGATCAGGGTGTTTGCACAGCAGGCACAGGCGCAGCAAGCGGCAAACCGATAAAAATCAGTAATAATCAATCAAGGAGAGAACACAACATGTACCGCATTCGCGATATATCCTTAGCCCCGGAAGGTGAGCAAAAGATTGAATGGGTTCGGCGCAACATGCCGATTTTAAACGGCATCCGAGCGTCCTTTGAGCGCGATTTGCCCTTTGCCGGACTGAAAATTGCGCTATCGATTCATCTGGAGGCGAAGACCGCCTATCTCTGCCGCGTGCTGGCGGCGGGGGGCGCGGAGATGTATGTTACCGGCAGCAACCCGCTTTCCACGCAGGATGATATCGTCGCGGCGCTTGCCGCGAGCGGCATTAACGTGTTCGCGCTCCACGGAGCCACCAAAGAGGAATACAACGAGTGCATTGAGAGTGTGCTGATGTCGGAGCCGGACATTATCATCGACGATGGCGGCGATCTCGTGCACGCAATTCACACAAAATTTCCGCAGCTGATCGAGCGCATTCTCGGCGGCTGTGAGGAGACGACGACGGGCATCGTTCGCCTCGTTGCAATGGACAAAGCAAAAGAGCTTCGTTTTCCGATGTTCGCGGTCAACAACGCGGACTGTAAGCACCTATTCGACAACCGCTATGGCACGGGACAAAGCGTGTTTGACAGCATCGATCACACAACGAATCTCGTGATCGCGGGCAAGACCGTCGTCGTCGCGGGCTACGGCTGGTGTGGCAAGGGCGTCGCCATGCGCGCAAAAGGCCTTGGAGCCGCCGTGATCGTTACCGAAGTCGATCCCATCAAGGCGATCGAGGCCGTCATGGACGGTTTTGCCGTGATGCCGATGATCGAGGCCGCAAAGCTGGGCGACGTGTTTGTCACCGTGACCGGAGACATCAAGGTTATCGACGAGGCGGAGTTCCTCGTCATGAAGGACGGCGCAATCCTGACCAACGCGGGACACTTCGACGTTGAGGTCAACGTGCATCGACTCGCGGAGATCGCGGTCGATCGCAAGGAGATGCGGAAAAACATCGTCGGATTCCAGCTCGCAAACGATCGCTGGCTCAATGTGATTGGCGAAGGTCGTCTCGTGAACCTCGCGGCGGGCGACGGGCATCCGGCGGAGATTATGGACATGAGTTTCGGCATTCAGGCACTCTGCGCGCGCTATGTGGCGGATCACCGCGGGCAGCTGGAACCAAAGCTCTACGCCGTGCCGCAGGAGATCGATCGCGAGGTTGCGATACGGAAACTCACCGCGATTGGTGTTGCCATCGATCAACTATCCGACGAACAAAAAGCGTATCTGGCGAGCTGGAACGTTTGATCCTGTGCGCTTACCGCGCCAAATTCGTGGTTTACAAGGCGATTTCAAGCTGATAAAATAATACGTGGCGCGATATTTTTAACAAGCGCGCATCAACTCATGGTTTCTTACGATCGGAACTGTATCCGCATCAGGCGGATTCGAAATACGCACTCTATGCGTTCAAATCATCTACAGGGGGAACCGAAATGAAGGATTATACCGCGAAAGACATCCGTAATATTGGCGTTTTCGGGCACGGCGGCGAAGGCAAGACCACGCTGACTGAAGCTATGCTGTTCAACGCAGGGCTGATTGACCGCCTTGGCAAGGTTGAAAACGGCACCACGACCACCGACTATGATCCCGAGGAGATCGCCCGCGGCATTTCCATCAACGTTGCTTTGGCTCCGCTGGAGTGGAAAAACACAAAGATCAACGTCATCGATGCTCCCGGTTTCTTCGACTTTTACGGCGAAGTCACCGCGGCAATGACGCTTGCCGACAGCGCGCTGATCGTCATCAGCGCGGTCTCCGGCCCGGTTGTCGGCGCGGAGAAAGCTATGGCGATGTGCGAAAAGTCGCACAAAGCGCGCATGATCGTCATCAACCAGCTCGATCGCGAAAACGCGAACTTCGAGAAGGTCATGGGCGAAATCAACGCAAAATTTGGCCCCAGCGTGGTTCCGATTCAGCTACCGATCATCGAAGGCGGTGCATTCAAGGGGTATGTGGACGTCGTTCACATGACCGCGAAGCTCTTTGAGGGCAAAAGCGAAAAGGAAACCGCGATCCCCGCCGCTATGGAAGGCCAAGCGCAATCCTATTTTGAAAAGCTCACCGAAGCCGCAGCAGAAGCAGACGAAGAGCTGATGGAGAAGTACCTCGAAACGTTCGAACTCAGCCGCGAAGAGATGCTCAAAGGCCTCTCGGTCGGCGTGCAGACCGGCGTGGTCACGCCCGTGGCTTGCGTCTCCGCGGCGCAGAATATCGGTATCGCTTCACTGCTCGATACCATCGTCAACTATCTGCCCTCCGCAGATCTGGCGAAAGCCCCGAAAGCGAAGAGCGTCAAGACCGGCGCGGATGTCGTTGTGAAACAGGAAGGCAAGTTTGCAGCGCAGGTCGTCAAGACCACGTTTGACCAGTTTGGCAAGTATTCGATCATCAAGGTGTACCGTGGCACGCTGGATATCAGCGTTCCGCTCTACAACGCCAACGCGGAGAAGGCGGAGAAGCCCTCTGCACCGGCGATGATGAAAGGCAAAAAGACTTACCCGATGGAAAAACTGTACGCGGGCGACATCGGCGTCGTTCCGAAGCTGCAATACACCGCAACGGGCGATACGCTCTGCGACGCAAGCGATCCCATCGTATTTGACGAGATCGAGTTCCCGAAACCCGCAATCTCCCTTGCGGTCACCGCAAAGAAGCAGGGTGAGGATGATAAAGTGATCTCCGGCCTCAACCGTATCACGGAAGAAGACCCGACCATTCGAATCGAAAAGAATGCGGAAACTGGCGACGTACTGATTCAGGGCCTCGGCGAAATGCATATTGAGGTCGTTTGCGGCAAGCTCAAGAATAAGAACAATGTGGAAGCGCAGCTCTCCGATCCGCGCATTCCGTATCGCGAAACCATTCACACCATGGCGGAAGCCGAAGGTAAACATAAAAAGCAGTCCGGCGGCAGCGGGCAGTACGGCGTTGTTCAGATGCGCTTTGAGCCAGCTTCCGAAGGCGTAGAGTACGAATTTGTCAATGCCATCGTTGGCGGCGTGGTTCCGCGTGAATTCATTCCCGCGGTTGAAAAGGGCCTCAAAGAGGCGCTCGTTCGCGGCGTACTCGCCGGCTATCCGATGGTTGGCATCAAGGCCACGCTCTACGACGGAAAATATCACCCCGTCGATTCAAAGGAAGTCGCGTTCAAGTCCGCTGCGCGTCTCGCTTATAAGGCAGCCTGCGTGAAAGCGAACCCGACGCTTATCGAGCCAATCTACCGCTACGAAATCTTCGTACCGAGCGACTACGTTGGCGCGATCAGCGGAGATCTGTCTTCCCGCCGCGGTCGCATGCTGGGCATGAACCCTGTCGATGGCGGTACCGTCGTCGTCGCGGAAGCGCCGCTCTCCGAAATGTTTAAGTATGCGACGGATCTGCGCAGCATGACGCAGTCCCGCGGTTCCTTCACGAGCGAGTTCGTCCGTTATGAGGATGTGCCCGGCAACATCGCCAAGAAGATCATCGAATCGGCGAAGAAGGAAGAAGAAGAGGAAGAATAATCGGATTTCGATGCGGAGGGCGGGATTACCCGCCCTCTGTTTGCATCTAAATCCAGTTGACAGGAGGAAAATTTATGCAAAAAACGACTGCGAAAGTAGACCGACAGGTTACGATTCTGTTGGATATCATGTTTTGGAGCAATGCGGTCGTGCTGCTGTTCATTGCTGTGATCAACGCGATCAATCTCTCGCGTGTGAATTCGGGGCAAACTGCGCTGATTACGACAGCAACGCCATCGCTGGTTTTGGTCGTCAGTTTCGCCATTGTCATGTATCTTGGTTACAACTGTTATAGTGCGCTCGCAACAAAAAGGCGTTTAAGCGACGTATCGGTTACGATCGACGAATCAGGTGTATCTGGCCTATCGCTGCCAAATCCGACGACGGGTGAAAGAGGAGAGGTGTTTTCCGTCCTGTTTTCGCAGATTGAGGCAGTGAGCATATCGGAAGTTGCGATTACGAAGAAGCATATGGCGCCTTCTCTCAAGATTGAGACAGCAGAGCGCGCATACTATGTGCCTGCGCCGGAAGGGCTCAAGGAACTCGTGCGCGAGATTGCTGAACAGATGACCGCAAAATAGACGCTAGTACGCATTCGTGACGAAGTCACATAGATACGCGAAAAGTCGGTTGCATACAATCGACTTTTTTGTTACTATCTGGTTAGACGAGATAAACCAAGTTGTTCTTGGATGACATCGAAAGGAAGTATTAAGATATGAAGAAATTATCTATGATTTTTATCAGTATATTTGCCGTAGCGCTCTTTATAGTCGGTTGTGCGAGCGGTAGCGTAAACAACGCGGCTGCTACGGCGGCGGCTACCGATAGCGCAGCGAGCGCGACCAGCGCACCCGCCGTAAGTGACAGCTCCGCCAGTGCTGCTGCAACGACACCTTCCGCGGCAAACGGCACGTTGGAACTCACTTTGGATCAGTTGAAGCAATATGACGGAAAGAACGGTAACCCCGCTTATGTTGCGGTGGATGGCGTGATCTATGATGTGACTAATGTGAAGGCCTGGAAGAACGGTGATCACAACGGCTATTCTGCCGGCAACGACCTGACGGACATCATCAAAAATAAATCGCCGCATGGCGTGAAAAACCTCGAAGGGTTGCCCATTGTAGGGAAGCTGATAGACGGCTAAAGTTAACCGGCATGGATTCAATCAAAAAGCGCCTTTTGCGAGGCGCTTTTGGCTTGTTTATTCGGTTTTGTGTTCTTCAGTCACTTCTGTTGAATCATCCGGGTGAAAATAGCGGTAGACCGATTCCGCCGTTCGGGAGTCGATCAGCGAAACCGCCGCCAGTTCTTCCTGCGAGGAGGATTTGATGGCGTCAATCGTGAGAAACGCATCAAACAGCGCGCGTTTTCGCTTGTCTCCCACGCCGGGGATACTGTCCAGCACGGAATACAGCGCGTTACGGTTATGGACATTGCGGTGATAACTGATGGCAAAACGGTGCGCTTCGTCGCGCAGGCGTTCGATCAGGTGCTGCGGTGCGGAGTTGCGCGGCAGTTGAATCGGCATCTCTTCGCCGGGGATATAGATGGTTTCGCTCAGTTCCGCGAGTCCAATGGTCGGAATAAAGTCAAGCGAGAAGGATTCCAATACTTCCAGCGCCACCTGCAACTGCGCAGGTCCGCCGTCTATCACGAGCAGATCGGGAAGCGGTAGAAATCCGGCTTCCTGCTCCTCGGCTTTTTTAAAACGGCGTTCCAGCGCCTCCCGCATGGCGATGAGGTCATTGCCACCTGCATCTGCGCGAATGCGAAATCTGCGGTATGCGCTTTTATCCGGTTGACCGTCGGTAAAGACGACCATGGAGGACACGGTGTCGCGGCCCTGAATATGCGAGTTATCAAAGCACTCAAGCCGCTTCGGTACTGTCTCCAAACCGAGAATGGCGCTGAGCTGCGTGAGCGCACCTTCGCCGCGCTCCCAGGCGCGCTTTTGCAGGGATGCGTCTTTTTCCAGTACGTCGAGGCAGTTGCGATACGCCATCTCGGTGAGCTTTCGTTTCTCGCCGCGCTGCGGGCGGTGTACCTCGACCTTGCGCCTGGCGAGTCCGCTGAGCCAACCGGAGATCGTCTCCATATCCGTCGCGTCCTGATAGAGCAGTACCTCCGGCACAAACGAGCCGGATTCCGCGTAATATTGCGAAAGAAAGGCCGCGAGGATATCCGCGTCGGTCTCCTCCATATCCGCGTCCATGCGGAATTTTTCGGTGCCGATCACCTTGCCGTTTCGCACGAAGAGTGCGAACACGAGCGCGTTTGTTTCGAGCCGTGCGAGCGCGAATACATCCAACAGGGTGTTTGTCGTCGCGATGACCGCCTGCTTTTCGTTGAGGCTGTCGATGGCGCGGATGCGATCGCGCAGGATCGCCGCGCGCTCGAAATCCATGACTTCAGCAGCGGCGTTCATCTGCTCATTGAGCGAGCGGAGTATTTCGGATGTGTTGCCGGAAAGAAACGAGAGCACCTCGTCGATGAGTTTATGGTATTCCTCGCGTGAGACGTTGCCGGAGCAGGGCGCGCAGCATTTGCCGATGTGATACATCAGGCACGGGCGCTCCCGCCGCGCAATCATACGGGCGATGTCTTTTTTGCACTGACGAATGGGATATTGTTCACGTACGAGCGCGAGACCATCCCGCAGGAGCAAACCGGAGAGGAAGGGGCCTAGATATTTCGCGCCGTCTTTTTTCACGCGACGGACGACCTCCAGCCGGGGAAAATCCTGCTTGAGATCGACGCGGATATAGGGGAAATGCTTGTCATCCTTCAGAAGAATGTTATATTTCGGTTTAAATTCCTTGATCAGGTTGGATTCGAGTGAAAACGCTTCTGTCTCATTGGCAACGCGGATATACTCAAAGTCTGCGATCTGACGCACCATCGCCGCGACCTTCGGCGGGTGATTCTTGGAAGATTGAAAGTACTGGCGCACGCGATTTTTCAGCGAGATCGCTTTTCCAACGTAAATGACCTCGCCCGTGGCGTTAAACATCTTGTAAACGCCCGGCGAGGATGGAAGCAGCTTCAGTTTTTCTTCGATGATTTCATTCATATTCTGATTTTCAGTACCGTGTGCGGGTTAGATGACGACTTCTCCTGCGTCGATCAGCATTTTGTAGAGCAGCGGCAGCGGCAGACCGATGACGTTGAAGTAGTTTCCTTCCACGCGCTCCACAAAGATGCCACCGGGGCCTTGCACGCCGTATGCACCGGCTTTGTCCAGCGGTTCTCCGGTCGCGACATAGGCTTCAATCTCGCGCTGTGTCATAGGCGCGAAGGTGACACGGGTTTCACAATGGCGAACGTCCGCTTTGCCGTTTTTGAGTACGGCAACGCCGGTGAACACGACGTGTTGCTTTCCCTGCATACGGGTTAAATACGCTTTTGCTACGTCCGGCGTGTGCGGCTTGCCGAGAATGTCGCCTTCGAGATAGACGATCGTGTCCGCGCCGATGACGCAATCTTCGGGATGCAGATCGGCAACCGGCTGCGCCTTTTGCAGCGCGAGGGTTTTCACATATTCCGCGGGAGGAAGGCCGTGCGGTTGCACTTCGTCCTCGCCGGAGGGTTCGATGATGTAATGAAGTCCGATCATGGACAGCAGTTCCCGTCTGCGCGGGGAAGAGGACGCGAGAATGATCATAGTTACTCCAATAGTTGCTCCAGTTGCATGCTTATTCTTTGATGTTGATGAGCACGGGGCAGTGATCGCTGCCGAGCACTTCGCTGAGAATCTGGCTGTCTTTCACACGGTCGATCATCCGATCGGAGACAAGAAAATAGTCGATCCGCCAACCCGCGTTGCGGGAGCGGGCGCCGCCGATGTAGCTCCACCAGCTGTAGGCTTCCGTCTTGTCAGGATAAAAATAGCGGAAGGTATCGACGAATCCGTTTTCCAATAACCGTGTCATGCAGGCGCGTTCTTCGTCCGTAAAACCCGCGTTCATGCGGTTGGTCTTCGGGTTCTTCAGGTCGATTTCTTTGTGCGCAACATTGAGATCTCCGCAGACGACGACGGGCTTCTTCGCGTCCAAATCCTTAAGGAAAGCGAGGAACGCGTCCTCCCAGGTCATGCGGTAGCTGAGGCGTTTCAACTCGTTTTGCGAGTTCGGCGTATAGACCGTCAAAAAATAAAAATCCGGGTATTCCAGCGTGATTACGCGGCCTTCGTTGTCGTGCTCCGGCATGCCGATGCCGTAGGTCACGCTGAGCGGTTCATTCTTAACAAACACCGCTGTGCCGGAATAGCCTTTCTTCTCCGCGCTGTTCCAGAAAATCTGGTAACCTTCGACACCACCGTCAAACTGTTCCGGCTGCATCTTCGTCTCCTGCAAAGCGAGGATGTCCGGCTGCTGATCGCGAACAAAATCGTAAAAACCCTTCGTGATGCAGGCGCGAAGCCCGTTGACATTCCACGAGATCAACTTCATCGTTCGTCGCTCCTTTTGGGTAAAATTTCTTTCCCTCAATATAACATAGGCAGGGGTGAAATACAAACACGGGTTCGTATTTCCTGTGAAAAAGACTTGAATCGATCTTCAAATACTGGATTGACAAACTCGAAAGAACTGATAAAATGTACCATATGGAACAAATAAAGGCAACACGCTGAACGGAACGAGCGAATAAGCGAACCCGCTCCTACAGCAAGAGGAAGCACATGAGTCGATCCAACAATCCAACCACATACGCAAAACACGTTTTAAACACGTTTCTCTTTGCAGGGATCGCGGAGGAAGAGGTGCTGGACTTGCTCGCCACAAACGGCGTTCGGGTGGAGCACTTTGAGAAGGATCAGGTGATTTTCGATCGAACGGACACCGAGCGCGCGCTGGGAATCATTCTTTATGGGGCATGCGCCGTCACCAAAGAGAGCGAAAACGGGAAGATGCCGATGAGCGTGCTCCGGCAAAGCGACTTGTTTGGCGCGGCGTCGCTCTTTCACGACGAGGAAGCATATGTCGCCCGTGTGATGGCGATGGAGAGCACTTGGGTGCTTTTGATCTCGCAGGAGGCGCTTAGCGTCATGATGAAGCGGGACTTTCGCGTCACCGAAAACTATCTGCATTACCTCACCGCGCGCATCCGCTTTTTGAGCGGAAGGCTGGACGGATTTTTGCCGCAGAGCGTGGAGGAACGGGTTCTGAACTACATCAAAAGCCGCGCGGAAAACGGGCTGTACGAATCGGAATGGAGCGTGAGCCTCTTGGCGGACGCGCTTCGTATCAGCCGCACGACGCTCTACCGCGCGATGGATAAACTGGTTTCCGAAGGAAAAATAGAACGGCACGGGCGGGCGTTCCGCCTGTCAAAAGGAGAAAACGAATGAAGAAACTACTCGCAATTTTGACCCTGATGGTCATGGTGTTTGCCCTGGGCTGCGCAAAGGCACCCGCCGAACCCATCAACATCGCGGCGCTTAAAGGCCCGACCGGTATGGGCATCAGCTACATGATGGACGACACCAGCAAGTATAATGTCGAACTGCAGGACGCGCCGGACGTGGTCGTCGGCAAGTTCGTCAATGGTGAAATCGACATTGCTGCGGTGCCGCTCAATCTTGCCGCGGTGCTGTATAACAAGACCGAAGGCAACGTCGTGCTCTTAAACCTCGATACACTCGGCGTGCTCTACATCGTAGAAAACGGCAACACCGTCAACTCTCTTGCCGATCTTGCAGGCAAGACGATCTATGCCAGCGGCGAAGGCGCAACCCCGCAGTATGTACTCGACTACCTGCTGGCGCAAAACGGCCTGACCGATCAGGTCACGGTGCAATACGTTGGCGAGCACACGGCGCTTGCCGCGATGGTTGCCTCCGGCGAAGCGCAGATTGCCTTGCTTCCGGAACCGTTCGTTTCGGCGGTTATGGTCAAGAATCCGGACGTGCGCGTGGCGCTCGATCTCAACACCACTTGGGAAGAAGCCTCCGGCACAAAGCTCGTCATGGGCGTGTATATTGCAAGCCGGACGTTCTACAACGAACATCCCGATCAGGTGAAGGCGTTCCTTGCGGATTATGCGGCGTCGGTGGAAAAGATCAACACCTCGGCCGACGCGGCACAGAAGATTGCCGATCTCGGCATTGTGGGTTCCGCGGCGATTGCAACACAGGCGATTCCGCGCAGCTACATCGTCAGCATCACGGGTGATGAAGCAAAATCCGCCGCATCCGCCGTGCTGAACGTGCTCTTTACCGCAAATCCGAAGTCGGTCGGCGGCAAACTGCCCGGCGACGACCTCTATGCCAAGTAAGAGAAAACTATTTCAAACAGCGCTGATTGCGCTCATCTATCTCGCGGTATGGGAAGCGGTGAGTCTCCTTGTAGGCAAGGAGCTCCTGCTTCCCTCTCCGCTTTCCACGGTGTCCCGCCTGGCGGTTCTGCTCACGATGGGAGAGACTTGGCTCTACGCGGGGCTGACATTGCTGCGCATCATGAGCGGCTATTTGCTCGGCGTGCTTGCTGGCGTGCTGCTGGCGGTACTCACGGCGCGATCCCGTTTTGCAGAGGCGTTGCTTTCGCCTTTGCGCGCGGTCGTCAAAGCGTCTCCTGTCACGTCGTTTATCCTGCTGGCGCTGTTGTGGCTTTCCTCCGATCTGGTGCCGTTGTTCATCAGTTTCCTGATGGTGGTGCCGATGGTTTGGACGGCGACGGCGGAAGCGATTTTGCAGACTGACGTTCGCTTGGTCGAGATGGGGAAACTCTTCGGGTTGGGCCGCTGGCAGATCGTGAAAAAGATCTATGTGCCATCCGTGCTGCCGCAGTTTCTTGCGGCTTGCACAACGTCGCTCGGCTTTGCCTGGAAATCTGGCGTCGCGGCGGAGATCATCGCGCTACCGCAGAAATCGATCGGATTTCGGCTTTATCAATCGAAACTGCGCATCGAGACGGTCGACCTATTCGCCTGGACGCTGATCATTGTCGCGCTCTCCATGCTGCTGGAATGGTTGCTGGTGAAAAGCATGCGGAGGATTCGCCGTGATGCATGATGTTATTTCTGTAAAAAATCTGTCGAAAGCGTTTGACGGGCATATCGTGTTACAGGACTTCACGGGCGAGATTCCGCTCTGCGGGGTGACGGTGATTCGCGGCGCATCCGGCGCGGGAAAAACGACGTTGTTTCGCCTCCTGCTGGGTTTGGAACAACCGGACTCGGGAAAGATTATCGGCATGCAGGGCAGAAAACCCGCCGTCGTGTTTCAGGAAGATCGCCTGTTGCCATGGGCAACCGCACTGGAAAACGCTGCGCTTGGGTCGGATGAAGCGCGCGCGAAAAACGCGCTGGAACGACTCGGCCTCGGCGAAAACCTCCGCCAACTCCCGCGCGAACTTTCCGGCGGGATGAAGCGGCGCGTCGCGGTCGCCCGTGCGCTGGCGTACAGCGGAGATATCCTGTTTCTCGACGAACCGTTTACAGGGTTGGACGAGGAGAACAAGCGAATCGCGGCAGATGCGATGCTGCAAATAAACGCGCCGATTTTCGTGATCACGCACGACGACGCGGAAGCGGAGCTATTCGGGGAATATAAAGAAATTGTGATTGACTGATCTGCTATAATATTTGTAGCTATTTAGATTGGAGCAGAGCATGCCGATACCATTTGAAACTGAACGGTGCCGCATACGTCCCTTTGAAGAAAACGATATCGAAACTTTCATGTCTTATCGCAACAACCTTGACTGGATGCAGTTTCAGGGTTTTAAGGGAAAGAAATATCTAGAATACAAAGCAGCACTCTTGAAACAACCAAATTTTCACGATGGCGTTCAACTCGCGGTTGTGAATGGGCAAACCGGAGAGCTGCTCGGCGATCTTTATCTTAAGCTGGAGAAAAACACCGCTTGGATCGGCTATACGATTGCACCGCAATTTGCACGGCAAGGGTATGCATTTGAGGTTGTGACGCAATTGCTATTGCAACTGAAACAGGCGGGATTGACACTGGTGAAGGCCGGAGTAGAGGCACAAAACCTCGCCTCAATACAGCTTCTCAAGAAACTGGACTTTACTTTGATTGGAAACGAAGGTAACGAATTGATTTACGAGCGCAAACTGTAAGTGTTATTCATGATCGAAGCAACTAGACGTATTATGCAGGCAATCTCCTTTCAAATATTGAGTATTCCACCGGAAAGTGGTATACTTTTTTATTATTGTCGGGGAGGTTTGGCGTATGAAATTCACTCTTCGTGAGAAACGATTTCCTTCCGCAACCGGGCTTTGTGATATCCGCTATCGTATGTGGGTTCCCGAAGATCCGCACGCCGCGCTGCAGATCACACATGGAATGGCGGAGCATATCGACCGATATGACGAGTTTGCTTCGTTCTTAGCCGAAAACGGCGTGTTGGTCTATGGAAACGATATTGCGAGCCACGGCAAAAGCATCGTAGCCGGTATACCAAAAGGATATTTTGGCGAGAAGAACGGTTGGGATGCAATTGTAAAAGATATGCAGACCATGCGTGAACTCGTGAAAAAGGACTTTCCCGCAATTCCCTTTATCCTGATGGGACACTCGATGGGCTCCTTCCTTGCGCGTACCTATGCGGGACGCTACGGAGAGGACTTCGACGCGTATATTTTCTCTGGTACGGCGGGCGCAAACCCCGTACTCGGCATCGGCAAATGGATTGCCAAGCGCGAGATCAAGAAAAACGGTGGCAAACTGCCAAGCGAAACGCTGTTTAAAATGAGCTTTGGCTCGTATAACAACGCGTTTAAGCCAAACCGCACCGTCAACGACTGGCTTTCGCGGGACGAAGCGAAGGTTGACGCGTATGTTGTGGACGAAAACTGCGGTTTTCCGTTTACCGCATATGGGATGTACGACGTGTTCACGGGTTTAACGGAGATCTCAAACGAAAAGTGGGCAAAGCGTGTACCCAACAAGCCGATTCTCGTCTTCTCCGGCGCGATGGACCCTGTCGGCAGCAATGGCAAGGGACCCAAGCAGGTTCACGGCTGGTTGACGAAGACCGGGCACGACGCGGAACTCAAGCTCTATGAAGGCGGACGCCATGAAATGCTCAACGAGATCAATCGCAAAGATGTCTATGGCGATGTGCTCCTGTTCATCAATGCTGTTGAAGCGATGGGAGAGATGAAATGAGTGTCCTTGTCTATCGCGACAGCGACACGCTCAGCCAGGCGTTAGCCACGCTGCTTGCGGGTTGCATCATAGAAAAACCAAACAGCGCGCTGGGGCTTGACTGCAACCCCGCTCTCGCGTCCGCTTATCGAAAGATTGCGGGCATGACGAGCGACGGTCTATTGGACTGGGCAAGCATTCGCGCGTTTAATCTCTACGAGCACGTTAAGCAGGATACAGAGGTTTCGGACGAGTCTCGCATGCATGCCATGCTCTACGACCGCGTCAATATCCTATCGGAGAATATTTACGCTCCCAGCGCGGAGGCACGGGATTGGAGCGTTCTTTGCAACGATTATGAGAATGCAATCCTCGACGTCGGCGGGCTGGACACGGTTGTTTGCACCGTCGGCGCGGATGGCAGAGTCGCCTGCAACATGCCGGGTTCGGAGCTTGCGCCCGTAACGCATGTAGAGCGCACGGAGGCCGGAAGGGTCGTTACGGTCGGCATCTCTACGATCATGGCGGCAAAGCGCGTGATCGTGGTGCTTTCCAGCTACGAACTGAGCAGGATCGCTCCGCTCGTGATCTCGGGGCCTGTGCTGCCAAATGTTCCCGCGAGCTATCTCCAACTGCATCAAAACGCAATTTTCATGTTGGATGAGGACGCCGCAGAGCACGTTTAAAAAACGATATTTGAATGAAGGACGCGCGATATGCCTGAGCTAAGCTGGGAATCGATTGAGCGGCAAATTGAGAACTGCCGGCGCTGCGGACTTTGCGAAAAACGAAACAGCATCGTCCTCGGCGAAGGGAACCGCCATGCGGAGATCATGCTCGTCGGCGAAGGACCGGGTGCGGATGAAGACGCGCAAGGGCGTCCTTTCGTTGGAAAAGCGGGACAATTACTCGATAAAATGTTTTCAGCGATTGACATGCGGCGCGAAGACCTGTATATTACCAACGTTGTCAAGTGCCGCCCGCCGGGAAACCGAACCCCGTTGGACGAGGAGGCGGAAGCATGTTTGCCGATCCTGCGGATGCAATACGCGCTGATCAAACCAAAGATTGTCGTGTGCCTCGGCGCGACTGCAACGCGCTATGTTTACGACCCGGAAGCGAGGATTACGCGCGTGCGCGGGCAGTGGCTCAATAAGAACGGAGCGCTCTTTATTCCAACCTATCACCCTGCGGCGCTGCTGCGGGACGAATCGAAGAAGAAGGATGTTTGGCAGGATTTGCAATCGATTCAGCGAACGTACGCCGGGTTGAAGCAAAATTAGAAACTCATATTCCAGAAACGCGTGTTTCAGAATTTTTAATAGTGGAAGGGCAATTTAGGAGGACATATGTCAGGACATTCCAAGTGGGCAAACATTAAGAATAAAAAGGAAAAGACCGATTCCCAGCGTGGTAAGATCTTCACCAAGATCGGCAGAGAGATCGCGATCGCGGTCAAAGAGGGCGGCCCCGATCCCATCAACAATAATAAACTGCGCGACGTCATCGCAAAAGCAAAAGCGAACAACATGCCGAACGACAACATCTCCCGATCGATTAAGAAAGCCGCGGGCGAGGGCGCATCGGTCAACTATGAAGAGATCGTCTACGAAGGCTACGGACCGGGCAATATGGCGATCATCGTGGAGGTCGTCACCGACAACCGGAACCGCACCGCGGCGGAGATGCGTCACATCTTCGACAAGAGCGGCGGCAACCTCGGCAACAGCGGCTGCGTCGGCTGGATGTTTGATAAAAAAGGCGTGATCGTCATCGAGCGCACCGCGCTGATGGACGAGGACGAAGTGATGATGCAGGCGCTGGAAGCGGGCGCAGCAGATTTTGTTGCCCAGGACGACGCGTTTGAAATCTACACCGACCCGATGGAATTCTCCGGCGTTCGCGAAACGCTGGAAGCCGCGGGATACGAGTTTATCTCGGCGGAAGTACAGATGATTCCGCAAAACACCGTCAATATCACCGACGCGGAGACGGTGGAAAAGGTAGAGCGCTTTTTGGAGAAACTCGACGACAACGACGACGTTCAGGAGTTCTTCCACAACGGAATCCTGCCGGAGGAAGAGGAAGAGTAAGCGAAATCCTGCGCCGCAGAATGTTCACAACAAGGCTACAACAACGCCTTGCGCATTCCCCGAGAGGACTGGTTACGCGGTTGCGGGGGTTCCTGCGCTTGGTATAAAATAAAAGCATCGAAAAAGGAGGCGTAACTTATGGCAGCGGAAATGTCTACAACCCTTGGAAAGATAACGATCGCGGATGATCTGATCGCGAGCATCGCTGGATTTGCGGCCGTGGAAAACGTTGGCATCGTCGGCATGAATGCAAAGACTGCTGGCGATTCCTTCATCGAACTGTTTGGAAAAGATAATATGCGCCGTGGCGTCAAGGTTACGATCGTATCGCCCGATGTGATTGACATCGACTTGTATGTCACGCTCGAGTATGGCGTATCTTTGCCCGCCGTGGCGAAGAATGCCAAGAGCAATGTAAAATATCGGGTGGAAGAGATGACCGGCATTACAGTTCACGCCGTCAACGTCCACGTCGAAAACATTCGCGTATAACGCGGTTCGGCTCTTGGGATCCGAACACTTCGGAGGGAAAATTGGATAAAAATATGAAGATCGGCGGCGCGCAGCTGCGCGATATGATTATCGCTGGCGCAACGTTGCTGGAGAAGAACAAAGCGACGATCGACGCTTTGAATGTGTTCCCTGTCCCCGATGGAGACACGGGCACGAATATGTCAATGACGATGCAGAGTGCGGTACACGAAATTCGCACTCTGCCGGAAAGCGCAACGGTTACACAAGTGGCGGATGCGCTGAGCATGGGCGCGCTGAAAGGCGCGCGCGGCAACAGCGGCGTCATCCTGTCCCAGCTCTTTCGCGGCTTTTCCCGCGCGTTTAAAGGCGCGGAGTTCGTGGATTCCGAGCTGCTTTCCGCCGCGCTGACAAAGGGCAGCGAGGCGGCGTATAAAGCCGTTATGAAGCCGAAGGAAGGCACGATCCTTACCGTTTCGCGCGTGATTGCGGAAAACGTAGCCAGTTTGCAGCAGCAGGGCGCGAATGTCTATCGCCTGATGGACGAGATGCTGGTCAGCGGCGAGAAAGCGCTCGCCGACACGCCGAACCTTCTGCCTGTACTCAAAGAGGCGGGCGTGGTCGATTCCGGCGGTAAAGGATTGCTGACAATCTACAAAGGGTTCAAGCTCTCGCTGGACGGCGAAGAGATTGAGAGCTATGAAGAGCTCGTACCCGAACAGCCGACGCAGGAAATGCTCAATGCAGACAGTTTCTCCGGCGAAAACATTACGTACGGTTATTGCACGGAATTTTTTATTATTCATCTCTCACCGGAGACGGACGAAAACGAGATTGAGAGTTTCCGAAACCACCTCGAGCGCCTGGGCGATTCCGTCGTCGTGGCAAACGATGCGGATATGATCAAGGTGCACGTGCATTCCAATTCACCCGGCAAAGTGCTGCAGATGGCGCTGCGCTTAGGCGAACTGGACAAGCTCAAAATTGAGAACATGCGCGAACAAAACCGCGAACTCATGGCGGAACGCAAGCGTAACGAGAAGGAATTTGGTCTGCTTGCGGTCAGCACGGGCGAGGGAATCGATGAACTCTTCCGCGCGCTCGCGGTAGACGCGCTGATCTTCGGCGGACAAACGATGAACCCTAGTATCGATGCCATCGCTTCCGCGATTAACAAGATCAATGCGAGAAACGTGTTTGTGCTGCCCAACAACAGCAACATTATCCTCGCAGCGCAGCAGGCAAGCGAGCTCACGCAAAAGGGTGTTGTGCTGATCCCGACCAAGACCATTCCGCAGGGAATCGCGGCATGCATGGCCTACTCGAAGGACGCGAGCATTGCAGAAAACGAACAGGCGATGAAGGAAGCGATCGCGGATGTGATCAGCGGCTCTGTCACCTATGCTGTGCGCGACACGACCTTTGACGGCACTTCGGTGAAAAAAGGCGACATGATAGGCCTTGTCAACAACCATCTTTCCATATCGGGAAAGACGGTGGAGGAGGCAACAAGCGAGCTCGTGCGCAAGATGATTGCGGAGCGCGGGGGACGACGCCTGTACCGTAACCCTCTACTTTGGAGAGGGCCAGACGGAGGAGAACGCGCAGGCGATTGCGGACAGGCTTCAGACGGAGTTTGAGAACGCCGAATTCATGGTTCTCGCGGGCGGACAGCCACTGTATTACTATTACGTAGCGGTGCAATAAAACCGCACAAAACGAAGCCGAACAGCCGGCGACGGAACGACGTGTTCCCGTCGTCGGCTGTTTTTCTCGAAGACGATACAAAACCGGATTGCGGGGGAAAGATAACAGAGAATGCTGGATATTCCGCTGACAAACATAAAGGGGATCGGACCGAAACGCGCAGAGCTGTTTTCACAGATGGGCGTTTGTTCGGTTGGAGAACTGCTCTTTCGCTTGCCGCGAGATTACCTGGATTATACAAAAGCAACGCCAATCTCCCAACTGGTCAACGGGCAAAACGCAGCGGTACAGGTACGCATCAGCGGAGCCACACGTTTTTTCCGCACAAAAGGGATGACCATGCTCTCCGCGCCCGCGCAGGACGAGACGGGCAAAATCACGCTAAAGTGGTTCAATCAACCCTATCGCAGTTCACAACTGAAAATCGGCGAAATCGTCCACGCCAGCGGCCGCGTGATGAAGAAAAACGGCGTATCGCTGCTCAACCCGTCGCTTTCGCAAGCGCTGCCCGGCATTGTGCCCGTTTATCCAACTGTAAAAGGCGTAAACCAACGCGCCTGGCGGGACAGCATTTACGCCTGTCTGGAGAGCGTTTGGGATAAAATTCCGGAACCGTTGCCGAGGACATTGCTGGAACGCTACAACCTCGTCCCGCTCGCGTTGGCGCTTCGTCATGCGCACTTACCCTTCAGTCGGGAAGCGCTGGAACTCGCGCGAAGGCGTTTGGACTTTGAAAACACGCTACTCTATTTTATCATCGTAGAGCTGCAAAAGGCGGAGCGCCTGCGGCAAAACGGGTTTTCGTTTGATACCAGCGGCGTGCTGGAACGATTCAAAAACCAGCTATCGTTTTCGCTCACAAACGCGCAGATGCGCGTGCTGGACGAGATTGGAATCGATATGCGTAAGCCCGTGCCCATGAACCGGCTGCTCCAGGGCGACGTAGGTTCCGGCAAGACCGCGGTCGCGATGTATGCGCTCTGCGTTGCCGCGGCAAACGGCAAACAAGGCGCGCTGCTTGCGCCAACGGAGATATTGGCGGAACAACACGCGCAGAACTTCAGCGAAATCTTTGGCGAAACAGTCGTCCTGCTCAAGGGCAGCATGAAGAAGAAGCAGCGGGACGAAGCGCTGGAGAAGATTGCAAACGGCAGCGCGCTGTTCGTGATCGGCACCCACGCGCTGCTCTCGCAGGATGTTCGCTTTTACGATCTCGGGTGCATTGTGACGGACGAGCAGCATCGTTTCGGCGTGCGCCAGCGCGCGGCGATGCTTGAAAAAGGCATTCGTCCAGATATGCTCGTCATGAGCGCAACGCCGATTCCCAGAACGCTCGCGTTGATTCTCTATGGAGATCTCGACATCTCGGTGATCGACGAATTGCCGCCGGGCAGAAAGACGATCAAGACCAGCGTAATTCCCGCAAGCAAGCGCGAGGATATGTACGCATATATCGCTGCTCAGGCAAAAGATGGGGTGCAAAGCTACGTTGTTTGCCCTGCAATTGAGGAGAGCGACACGATCGAGTGCCCAAACGTGGACGCACTCTATGCCGAACTCAAAAAGAAGTTGCCGGAGACGAAGATCGGCAAACTGCACGGTCGCATGAAAGAAGCGGAGAAGGAGCGCGTGATGCGCGCCTTTCGCGCGGGCGAGATTGACGTGCTGGTCACAACAACGGTCATCGAAGTCGGCGTACACGTACCAAATGCCTGCATTATGGCGATTGAGGGAGCGGAGCGATTCGGGCTATCGCAATTGCACCAACTGCGCGGCAGAGTCGGCAGAAGCGCGAAGCAGGCGTATTGTTTCCTGCTCTATGGTGTGGAGAGTCAGCAGGAGAACGAGCGAATGCTGACCATGACGCAGACCAATGACGGGTTCGAGATCGCGCAAAAGGATTTACTCCTACGCGGGCCAGGGGATTTCATCGGAACCAGACAGCATGGCGACGACAGCGCGAGTTTGATTGCGGGCACGATGGATGGCAAACTGCTGGAGCAGGCGTCGAAAGCCGCGCGCGATATCCTGAATCAAGGCGGTGAAGAAAGCGCAAGATTGATCGAACTCGCAAGCGAGCGCTATGGAACAATGCTCGGCGACATCGCCATGAATTAGCAAGATTGCAATCGAATTCGATCAATTTTGGATTGCTTTTGCTGCTGAAATGTGTTTGACGGCTTTTTACGTTCATGTTATAGTAGGAATACTTCGCAAAACAGGGGTTGTCTAAGAGCGGGCGAATTTTCGCCGGACAATTCGGTAGAACAGGGGTGGCTATGGACTATCAAGGTTTGATTTCGGACTGCGTACGCCGCATTCCGCCTTCGGGCATTCGTAAATATTTTGATTTGCTGGATGATTCTCACATCAGCCTCGGTGTCGGCGAGCCGGATTTTCCGACGCCGGACCGTATCCGCAAGTACGTTGCGGAGCGCCTCAAGACCGAGCGCGTGCCATATTCTTCCAATTCGGGCGATCCGCATCTGCGCGAACTCATTTTGCGCTTGCTTTCGGAAAAATACGACATCAACGGCTATGAGTCTATCGATAACGTGCTCATCACGGTCGGCGCGAGCCAGGCGATCGATCTTGCGATGCGCGCGATTCTCAACCCCGGCGACGAGGTGATCTATCACGAGCCTTGCTATGTTTCTTATGCGCCGGCGATTGAACTCGCAGGCGGTAAAGCGGTTGGTGTTCTGACCCGCCACGAAGATAAATTCCGCCTCAACGCGGAGGCGGTCAAGGCCGCCATCACGCCCAAGACGAAAGCGATTCTCATCGCGTTCCCGACGAATCCGACAGGCGCGATCATGGGAAAAGCCGATCTGGAAGCGATTGCGGACGTTGTGCGCGGAACGGACATCCTCGTGATTACGGACGAAATCTATGCGGAGCTGACCTTCAACGGCAAGCGTCACGTTTCGTTTGCCTCGCTGCCCGGTATGCGGGAGCGTACGATCGTGCTAAACGGCTTTAGCAAAGCGTTCTCCATGACCGGCTGGCGTCTTGGCTACGCCGCTGGCCCAACTGAGATTATCGCCGCTATGCGAAAAGTGCATCAACTCATGATGCTTTGCGCGCCAACGCCTGCTCAGTGGGCCGGCATTGCCGCGCTGGAAGACGGCTTTGCGGACGATTTTGCCGATACGCGCTACATGATCAACGAATACGAATCGCGCCGCAGATACATCATCGACGCATTCAATTCGTATGGTCTGGATTGCAACGAGCCGGAAGGCGCGTTCTATGTCTTTCCGTCGATTGCGTCTACGGGCATGAAGAGCGAGCCGTTCTGCGACGGGTTACTCGCAAGTAAAAAAGTCGTTACCGTTCCCGGCAGTGCGTTTGGCGCTGCGGGTGAGGGGCATATTCGGTGCTGCTACGCAACTTCGATGGAACACATTGAAGAAGCGATGCGACGCGTCGGCGAATATCTCAAAGAGATTCGCTAAGTCCGGATATTGGTTTGCCCCGTCACGATCGGTCGAGACGGGGCTTTTCTTCTGTTTTGCACAAAAAAACGTTTGATCATTTTCTATTTCACAGCAGGTGTTTTATAATAAGAACAGCTTGCACATCGGACATCATATCGGGGGAATTATGATACAGGAAAAAACATATACCACACTGGAATACGATAAGATTCTTACCATACTGAAGCAACACCTTGCGTGCGAGGTTGGGCTGGAGTTTGCGCAAAAACTGCGCCCCGCCACCACGCTCAAAGAAGCGGAAACGCTACAGGAGCAAACTTGGGAAGCGGAGAGTATCTATACCCGAACGGGCAGAACGCCGATCTCCGGATTTCCCGATGTGCGCGAACTGGTCGGGCGGATACACGCGTCGCTCTTTTTGAGCACGCGGGAACTGCTCGCCATCGCGCAGGCGATGCGCGCCGCGCGGGAAGCGAAGGACGTGTTGCAGACGGGTGATGAGAACAGCCTGCTGTGCAACCTTGCAAACAGGCTCACGTCTCACCGCTCGGCGGAAGAAGAGATCGCCCGCTGCATTCTTGCCGAGGACGAGATTTCCGACAACGCCTCCGTAGAACTCAATCGCATTCGCAGACAGATGAAAATCGTTGGCGAGCGTGTCCGCGAAAAACTCAACAGCATGCTCAAGAGCGCAACCACGCAGAAATACCTGCAGGAAGCGGTCATCACAATTCGAAACGGGCGCTATGTGCTGCCCGTCAAGGCGGAGTGCCGTTCGCAGGTGCCGGGTCTTGTGCACGACCAGAGCAGCAGCGGCGCGACGCTGTTTATCGAACCCGGCGCCGTGGTGGAGCTTGGCAACGAGAATAAGCGCCTGATGATTGAGGAGAAAAACGAAATCGAGCGGATTTTATCCGGCCTTACCGCGATGATCGAGCCCTTTGCGGACGAGATTCACATGAGCTGCAACGTCATGGGCGCGCTGGACGTAATCTTTGCGCGCGCGATCATGGCGCGGGATCAGCGAGCCGTGCGGCCCAAGCTCAACGAAACGGGATGCATTCACATCGTGCGCGGCAGGCACCCGCTGATCGCAAAAGACCGCGTGGTTCCGGTCGATATCTGGCTTGGTGAGACATTTCGCACGCTGATCATCACCGGCCCCAACACGGGCGGAAAAACGGTAACACTTAAGACGGTCGGCCTCTTTTCACTGATGGCGATGAGCGGCATGTTTATCCCTGCGGATGAGGGAACAGAGCTGTCGACATTCGATCGCGTGTTTGCGGATATCGGAGACGAGCAGTCCATCGAGCAGTCGCTTTCCACCTTCTCTTCGCACATGACAAACACGGTGCATATCCTTTCGGAGGCGGATGGGCGTTCCCTCGTGCTGCTGGACGAACTCGGCGCGGGCACCGACCCGATTGAGGGCGCGGCGCTGGCGCAGGCGATATTGGAGAGCCTGTATGAACGAAATACACTGACCTGCGCTACCACGCACTACAGCGAAATCAAGGCATTTGCGCTGATGCACGCGGGCATGCAAAACGCATCGATGGAGTTTGACGTGGACAGGCTTTGCCCGACGTACCGACTCTTTATCGGCATTCCCGGTAAAAGCAACGCGTTTGAAATCTCCCGCAGGCTTGGGTTGAGCGACGCCGTGATCGACCGCGCGCAGGACTTTTTGCAGAAAAAGGATGTCGCGTTTGAAACCGTGCTCTCCGAAGCGGAGCAGGCGAGAAGAACCGCCGAAAACGACAAAGAGGCGATCTACAAGACGCGCATCGAGACCGAAAAGATCAAAAACGAGCTGGAGAAAGAGAAGAAGAAGCTTGAGGATGAAAAATCGCTTCTCCGGCAAAAAGCGCGTGAAGACGCGCGCAGAATGGTGCAGGAAACGCGACAGGATATGGAGAAACTTATTTTGCAGCTGCGCTCGATTGAGAACATCGATCAAAAGCAGCTGGAGCGCGCGGTGCAGACCTCGCGCGACGCGATGCGTAAAACCGAAGAACGGCTCTACGAGCAAGCCATCCAGCGCGACACGGCGGGAGAAGCGCCAACAAGCGTACATCCCGGCGAGCGGGTCAAACTCATTACTCTGGGGCAGGAAGCGACCGTGCTCAAGCCAGCGGATGCAAAGGGCGAGGTGCTCGTGCAGGCGGGCGTGATGAAACTCAGCATTCCGCTCAACGATATCCGTCCGGTCGAGCAAAAAAAGAAACCGGTGCAGACCGCGGCAAAGGTTTCGCTATCGCAGGATCGCGGCAGCGCGCTCTCCATCGATCTGCGCGGCAGCATGGTGGACGACGCGTGCCTGGAACTGGATCGTTTTATCGACAACGCGCTGATCACGGGCGTACATGAGTTCTATGTCGTACATGGCAAAGGCACCGGCGCGCTCAGAAGCGGCGTACAACAGTATCTCAAGAATCATCCGCGGGTGAAATCCTACCGCATCGGCGCATATGGCGAAGGAGACGCGGGGGTGACGGTGGTCACTCTGAAGTCTTAATATCGATAAAAATGGGGGATCATCCACAAAAATGCCGATACAAACGCCGTGAATTATAATTGCTTGCGGCGTTTGTGTGACAAATTTTTACGGTGTTGGACAAAGTCACCAATCTCTGTTATACTTTACCCAAATGTGAGATACAGAGCAAATATACTTGCATTTTCCAATCAAGTACGGAGGTGATCGGATGGAAAACAATACCATTCTGGTCATAGATGACGACAGAAATATTCTCGCCATCATCGAGCTATATCTCAAGAAAGCCGGATTTCAGGTGTACACCTGCGCGGACGGAACCTCCGCGCTGGCAGCATTTCATGAGACGAAGCCTTCGCTGGTTGTGCTGGATATCATGCTGCCGGGCCGGGATGGCTGGGCGGTGCTGCACGATATCCGCATGGAGAGCGAAACGCCGGTCATCATGCTCACCGCGAAAGGCGACACGGGTGACCGCGTGCAGGGATTAGAACTCGGGGCCGACGATTACATCAGCAAACCCTTTGACGCAAAAGAGCTCATCGCTCGCATCAAAGCGGTTCTTCGCAGAAGTACACCGTCGGAACCCGCGCGAACGATCGCGCTGCCGGGATTGACCGTATCGCTGGAAAACTACGCGGTGACGCTGGACGGACGACAACTAGAAATGCCGCCGAAAGAGATCGAGCTGCTGTATTTTCTCGCGAGTCATACCGGCAAGGTGTTTACGAGGGAGCAACTCCTCGAACAGGTTTGGGGATTTGACTTTTTCGGCGATTCACGCACGGTAGACGTACATGTCAAGCGCATCCGTGAAAAGCTTGGCGATGATCATGAGTGGGAGCTGCGTACCGTATGGGGCGTAGGGTATAAATTCGAACAGAAGTGATGCGGTAAGATGCGCAAAGACTTTCTCAGAACGCTCTTTTCCCGAATGCTGGCAACCTATATGGGCGTTACGATCGGGCTGTTGCTTCTCTCCGGCGTGATCTCCGGGGCGTTGATCTCCGGCTTTGTCATGCGGCGGGAAAAACAGAATATTGCAAACGAGATCAGCATTGTTACCGAGTTGTACTTTAATACCAAAAGCTCAGTTGTTGGCGAAAACGCCGCGATACTCGAGCTCAATACAATCGCAAGGCACTACGACGGACTGATTCAAATCATCTCCGTGGACGGCGCCATGGCGCAATATGCCTCCGGCTCGAAGTGGGACGAGATCATGAACGTTCGCTATTCGGAGGAAGAGATATCACGCATGCTGAACGCTGTCTCTGATTTGGACGCGAGCAGCGTGCGTTTTACGCAATTGAAGGGCAGTTTTCAGATGCTGGCGGGCACAAAGCCGGTCGTGATCGACGGCGTTGCGACCCACGTGGTGCGGTTCTATATCGACGTGACGGAAGCGCGCGGTGCAATCAACACGGCGTACGCCGAAGTGATGCTGGTCTGCCTCGTCGCGGTACTGATCTGCGTGATCGTGGTATACTATACGACGAACCGGCTGACGAAACCGTTTATGGAAATCAACGAAATCGTGCAGAAATACGCCAAGGGAGACTACAACGTCCGCATCCCGATCAGCAGCGTGGAAGAAGCGACGCAGCTCGCCGTGAGCTTCAACAACATGGCGGATCAGCTCAAAGACCTGGAGGCAACACGCAGGAGCTTTGTCGCAAACGTCAGCCACGAACTCAGAAGCCCGTTGACCAGCATGAAGGGCTTTCTCGAAGCCATGCAGGACGGCACAATCGGACCGGAGGAGCACGAAAAATACATCGGTATCGTTCTCTCGGAGACACGGCGCATGGCGGGCATGGTCAACGATCTGCTGGATTTGGCTCGTATCGAGAGCGGCAAGACCGCGCTGAAACTGGAAATCTTCGATATCAACGAACTGATTCGCAGAACGTTGATCACATTCGAGGCGCGCATCTATGAGCACCACATGGAGGTGGACGTCAAGTTTGCGCAGGAACAGTACTATGTGGAAGCGGATAGCGCGCAGATTTCACAGGTGCTGCGCAACATCATCGACAACGCGATCAAATATTCACCGGACGACTCCAAGCTGCGCATTGCGACTTATGCGATGCGGCGCGAAATCTACGTCAGCATTCAGGACTCCGGTCAGGGTATTCCGGAAGAGGATATCCCGCATGTATTCGATCGTTTTTATAAGGTTGAGAAAGCGCATACGCCGACAAAGCAAAGCGGGACCGGCTTGGGACTATCCATCGTCAAGCGCATCATTGACCAGCACAACCAGACCATCACGCTCAAGAGCGCGAAGGGAAAGGGAAGCACGTTTACCTTTACACTCAAACGCGCACCTGTTCCGAAACGCTCGACTTTAGACGGAGGAAAAAAATATGGAACATAATGGTTTCTACACATCCGACCAGAAGAACAAGCAAGACCGCGAGGACAGAGGCGGGAATGCATTTGCAACCATCGTCATCATCATCGTTCTCGTTCTGCTTGCGTTGCTCGTGACCGGCCTCTTCTGGCCAAGCCTGCTTGGCAGAACAACGCCGGACTACTCGATCATCAATGCAACACCGTCTCCGCTGCCGGGCGAAGAAGCCACCGTACCGCCATCGGACACTGCGGAGGCCACGGCGGTACCGGAGGCAACACCTACGCCGTTTGTGACGGATAACGACCGCGTCATGCCAAACCTGGACGGAATTGCACCCACGCTGCCCGGTATGGTGGATAATCCCATTCCGGATATCTACGATGCGGTGTCCCCGGGCGTGGTCGGCGTGCTGAATTATGTTCAAGCGAAGAGCGCAAGCGGCAAAACAATTGACGAACTCTATGGCAGCGGTACCGGTTTTGCCGTATCCAGCGAAGGGTACATTCTGACGAATGCGCATGTAGTGGAAGGCGCAAGCAAGATCACCGTCAAGGTGTTTGGCGAGGATCAGGAGCGCGAAGCGACGCTGATCGGCTCCGATACCGAGACCGATATCGCGGTGCTCAAGGTGGAAGGAACGCAAATCCAGCCGCTGAAGCTCGGGGATTCCGATCAGGTGCGCGTAGGTGAATACGTGCTCGCCATCGGTAATCCGCTCTCAACGGACGAACTGGCGAACACCATCACCTTCGGCATCGTCAGCGCGACCAAGCGCGAAGTCACCATCGATAACTACACCAATACCTATTTACAGACGGATGCCGCGATCAACTTTGGCAACAGCGGCGGACCCTTGATCAACATGAACGGCGAAGTCGTCGGCATCAACAGCGCAAAGACGATCACGGCGGGCTATGATGCAATGGGGAATGCGGTCAGTGCGGAAGGCATCGGCTTTGCGTTGCCGATCAATCAGGTGCAGAAGATCATGGAAGTGCTGATCACCAAGGGCTATATCGAGCGCCCGGGTATCGGTGTGACCGTCAGCACGATTGACGAAGCTATGGCGCAAGAGCTGAACGTTCCTGCCGGCGCGCTGGTAGAGAGCGTTGTGAAAAACAAACCGGCGGATCAGGCAGGCGTACTGGCCGGGGATATCATCACTGAAGCAAACGGTGAGACGATCACCACACATCAGCAGCTGGTCAATATTGTGCTCGGCTGCATGATTGGCGACGAACTGAAGCTAAAGGTCTACCGGGACAGCGAATATCTTGAACTAACCATCGTCATTGGCAACAAGACCGATATGAATTTCAACGATGTAGTCGGCGCAACGCCAACGCCGCTTCCGGAAGCAACGACACCGAACCCCTAATAGGCAAAACACAAAAGCGGCGCTCCAAATCTGGAGCGCCGCTATTACGTTTTAAAGCTTATTTTGTTAGAGTTTTCAGCAAGTGACAGGCGTATCCGTCGAGACCATCCGAGAGGGTTGCGCTGATTCGCGTGCAGTGTAAGCGTTCCATCAGATATTGAAGGATTACGCCGCCGTGCAGGATGACGTCGTGGCGATCTTTGAGCAGAGGCACTTTCGCGCGTTGTTCATCGCTCATTTGATCGAGCGCATTGAGCACGGCGCGCAGCGTGATGGAGTCAATCTGCTTTTCACCCTGCCAGGGCGTAAAAGAATCCTTTCCCTCGCACAGCAGCGCCAGCGTCGTAATCGTTCCGCCGACGCCGAGCAGCGGCTCCTGCGGGAGTTGACGCTCGTTGGAGAGGACAGGACGATTCGGGCGCTGATCCAGCTCCGGCGGGCCGAACAATCCGGACAGAATCGGATAAAGCCCCTCGGTAATCGCGGATAATTCGTCAAACGGCGCGAGATCTTTCGCCCGAACGCAACCAATGGGCCAGCTTTCTCTTGAGCCGGGGCGGACAATCTGCGTGCTACCGCCGCCGATGTCCAGAATAATGCGATCTGCGCCGGGATTCGCGCCCTGCTGCGCAAAGGAGGCTTCTTCGTCTCCCGTGAGAATGCGCGCATGGTTTTTACCAATGATCTCTTCCACGGAGCGGATGAAATCTTTTCCATTCGCCGCATCTCGCACGGCGCTGGTTGCATAGGCGTACGATAAAAAACCCTGCGTCGCATTCTCGCTATGGAGCGAGCGGATGACGAGCAGGGATTGAAGCATGCGCGCCGACGAGAGAACGCCGGTTTCGGCTAACCCTTCGGCAAGGCGCGTGGTATAAACGTGTTTTGCGGAAAAGTGCGGTTCAGCGTTCGCATCCTGCGTGACCCGCAGAGTGCGAACGGAATTGCTGCCGATGTCAAAAACGAGCAGTTTCATTATGATCACGGTCCCATCGTAATGACAGTAACATCCGGCGGGGTGGTGGGCAGCGGTGCAGGCGTAGGTGATGGTTTCGGGGTCGGCGATGTTAGCGCGGGCACCGGGGTTGGAGTCTCCGCGAGCTTTGGCGTGACTTTTACTTCGTTGGAATCATCGTAGAACTTCCAGTCGTCCTCAAACACGTAGCCGAGCTTTTCGCGCGCATATTGAATCATATAATCCGTCGTCTGCATGTATTCCAACATGCGCTCAAGCCGTTCCTGCTCGACCTTTTTTGCGTCAAGCTCGGTCTGTAACTCGATTTTCTTTTCGGCGATACTGGACAATTTCGTTCTTTGGGAAAGATAGACGCCGCCGAGCACGAAGATCGTCAGAATGAAAAAAAGGATAATGTAACGCGGCCGGATGCGGAATCCGGTCTTGATCTGTTCTAATCGTTCTGTCGGTCTGCTTGCCATGGTGTGTATCTTAGCATAATTTTCAGCAAATGGAAAGACAGGGCACAATAGGTTTTCAATTTGGTTACAGGAACATGGTTTTTTTCGCATAGGAACAGATTCCCGCAAGACAACGATATCAAGACACCGATACCGAATGATCAATTTTCGTTAAGATCGGGCGTAAACGGCATATGATGAATATTTAATCGAATACGAACGAATCCTTGATAAGATTGTTATATGATCGTATGCGAATCATGTGATGCGATGTGAAAAAAGAATGACGTATATTGACAAAAATTATACGCGACGATATGATTATATATCAATCATATCACATCGAATCAGCTTCTTGATGAAGAACAGGCAGTTGGTCTTACCGTAGAGAGGAGTATACAGTTGAACAAGGAACAGTTAGAGGAGAAAAGCCTTGGTGATTTGCGCGAAATCGCAAAGCTGCAAGGTGTGAAATCCTTAACCAAATATCGAAAAAATGAGCTTGTTGAGATCATTATGGCGGGAGGGGTAGTACCTTCCGATTTTTCGCCTACAGAGGGCAACAGCGAGCCGGCACCCGAAACTTTTGCGCCGCAGTCCGCCCCGGAAGAGGCAATGCCCGGAGAGCAGGGAGCGGACCTTTCCGGCCCGCGTTTTGAGGCGCAGGATGCGGACGGCGGATATCGCAGATCGTCCTATGCGCCGCGCCCCTATCAGCAAAACAAACCCTACTACGATAACCGCCAGCAGCAGAATGGTTATCAAAGAAGGCAGTATTCGCCGCAGGGCAGCTACCAACAGAATTTTCAGCAGCAGAGCGGCGGCTATCAACAGGGTGGATATCAGCAGGGCGGCTATCAGCGCAACAATTATCAACAAAACTCCTACCAGCAGCAAAGCAACTACCAACAGCAGGGCGGCTATCAGCAGCCCGGCTTTCAGCAGGGGTTCAATGCCGCGAACTACGGCGCGGAGCAGGTCGGATTTGAAGGCGACCGAAACTTCCGTTCCCGCAATCCAGAAGGATATTACAACAAAGACTATGGCACGAGCAATCCCGCCGTACCGGAGATTCTCCAAACCGGAGATTGCGGAGATGCGGAAGGTGTGCTGGAAGTGTTGCCGGACGGATACGGCTTCCTGCGCAGTGAAAACTATCTCTCCGGTCAGCATGACGTTTATGTCTCTATTGCGCAGATTCGTCGATTCGGGCTGCGCACAGGCGACATGGTCACGGGAAAAACACGTCCCTCGAAAGAAGGAGAGCGCTTCCTCGCGCTATTGTACATCACTGCGGTCAACGGAGAGTCTCCCGAAAGCATCGTCGAGCGCAAACCGTATGAGGAACTCGTTCCGGTGTTTCCCTACGAGCGCTATACGTTGGAGTTGCCGGGCACGAACAGTCTCGCGATTCGTTTGATCGATCTCATCGCACCCGTCGGAAAAGGCCAGCGCGCAATGATCGTTTCCCAGCCCAAAGCGGGTAAAACGACGCTGCTCAAGAGCATTGCTAACGGAATCGCGACAAATTATCCCGAATCGCATCTCATCGTGCTGCTCATTGACGAGCGGCCGGAGGAAGTGACCGACATGCAGCGCTCCATCAAAGGCGAGGTGTTGTATTCCACCTTTGACGAGTTGCCGGAGCATCACACCCGCGTGGCGGAGATGGTGCAGGAGCGCGCGATGCGTCTCGTCGAGATGGGCAAGGACGTCGTCATTCTGATGGACAGCTTAACCCGACTTGCACGCGCATACAACCTGACGATTCCGCCGACAGGGCGGACGCTCTCCGGCGGTATGGATCCGGGTGCGCTGCATAAGCCCAAGCGTTTCTTCGGCGCCGCGCGCAAGATTGAAAACGGTGGCAGCCTCACCGTAATCGCCACCGCGCTGACTGAGACGGGCAGCCGTATGGACGACATGGTATATGAGGAATTCAAAGGCACGGGCAACATGGAGATCCATCTTGACCGCAAGCTCAGCGAACGCAGAATATTCCCCGCCATCGACATCTACAAATCCGGCACGCGCAGGGAAGACCTGCTTCTCTCAACAGAGGAGTTGGAAGCGGTGCGTACCATTCGCAGGGTGCTCGCGGGCGGCAACACGGCGGATGTGACGGAACATCTCATCAGCATGCTGGAAAAAACCAACAACAACGAGGAGTTTCTCCAGCGCCTGAAGGACTGGGTCAGCATCTACGAAAAAGACGGCTATACGACCATGTCCACGAGCCGCTTTGGCAAATAGTTGCTCATCAGACGAAAACCGCCAGGATTCGCCTAAAATATTCAGAAAACTATTGATTTTTTCACCTCCAATCGCTATACTAGCTTTTGGTAGTGTTTTAAAGGAGTGATCAAGCATGAAGAAGGATATCCATCCGAAATATGGCGAAGCGACCGTTCGCTGTGCTTGCGGCGAGACCTTCAAGACCGGTTCGACGAAAGAAGAACTGTCTGTCGAAATCTGCAGCAAGTGCCATCCGTTTTTCACGGGCAAACAAAAGCTTGTGGATAGCGGCGGACGTGTTGACCGTTTCAAAAAGCGTTACGGTCTGTAAAAAACGTGAAAACCTTCCCGTTACAGGGGAGGTTTTTTCTTGCCCGGCTGTACGGATATATGATACTGGGGTTTCACTTGCCCGGTTATCCGGGCATATGGTACAATAATCGGAACCATGCAGGAAATGAAATCAGAAACTTCATGCGCCGTGTATGGGAATGCAAATAAGGGGAACAAATCATGAAACGATGCTCGGTTGGCGGTCAGGCTGTCATGGAAGGCGTCATGATGCGCACCATGAGCGGGGGCATCGCGCTTGCCGTAAGAAAAGCGGATGGAACGATAGAAACCGAATATACACCCAAAAAAGAAGCGAACAAGAACCCGATTCTCAAGTGGCCGGTTGTGCGCGGGGTCGTTGCGTTTGTCGATTCTCTCGCGACCGGTATGAAGATGATGACACGCTCTGCGGAGCTTTACGGCGAAGCCATTGACGAAGAGCCGAGCCGTTTTGAAAAATGGATTGCCAAAAAGACCGGCAAGGACGTGATGGATATCGCGATCGTTGTCGCGGTGATTCTAGCTGCTGCGCTTGCAATCGGTCTTTTCGTGTTGCTTCCCTCTCTGGTGACGCAGCTGATCCATTGGAATGAAAACGCGCCCCGCATCTGGAAGAGCCTTGTCGAAGGCTTTGTCCGGCTGTTTATCTTTCTTGGCTACATCACGGCGATTTCGATGATGAAGGACATTCGCCGGGTCTATATGTACCACGGTGCGGAGCACAAGACCATCGCCTGCTATGAGCACGATGCGCCGCTCACACCGGAGAACGCAAAGCAGTATTCGCGCTTGCATGCACGCTGCGGCACAAACTATCTCTTTCTGGTCATGGCGGTTTCGATTCTGTTTTTCGCGATGCTGCCGTATGCGGAAAACCTGTTTCTGCGCGTACTCACAAGGTTGATCTTTCTGCCGCTTGTTGCGGGGCTGGCCTACGAGGTGCTCAAACTAGCCGCGGCTTCTGATGCACTTTGGGCGAGAATCATTCGCGCACCAGGGTTGGGATTGCAATATCTGACCACGCGAGAGCCGGAGACGGAGATGCTGGAGGTCGCGATTGCGGCGTTTAATCTCGCCATCAACGACGGCGTTCTTCCGCAGGAAGAAAAAGAAGAAGCTGCAACCGAGACGCTGGAACAAGCTGAACAGGACGATTCGAATCAGGTAGCAGAATGAATATCAACATTTCCGAAGCGGTTCGAGAAGCAAAGATCATGATTGAACCTGTTGCGCATGAAGAAGCGCTGCAACAGGCGAAAATCTTTGTTTCGACGATTGCCGGAATCGACGTTGGAGCGCTGAGCATCCACTCCGATATGATATTGATGGACGAGCAGATCGCCGATCTTGGCGAGATGCTGGAGCGGCGGCTCAAGGGCGAGCCGGTGCAGTATATCCTAGGCGAATGGGCGTTTTACGGGCTTCCGTTTTATGTGGACGAGCGCGCACTCATTCCGCGGCAAGATACCGAGCTTTTGGTCGAGACCGCGATTCGGATGATTCTGGAGCGCGGATATCACGATTGCCTCGATCTCTGCACGGGAACGGGCTGCGTCGGCATCTCGATTGCGAAAAACACGGATGTTTCGATGACGGCTTCGGATATCAGCAGAGACGCGCTGGAGCTCGCGAAAGAAAACGCAGAACTTAACGAGGTCAGCGTATCTTTTATCGAGAGCGACTTGTTTCAGTCGATCGAGGGGAACTTTGACCTGATCGTTTGCAACCCGCCCTATCTCACGCTGGATGACATGCAGACGCTCCAACAGGAACTGACGTTTGAACCGAAGCTTGCGCTCTATGGCGGCGGTGACGGGTTGGATTTTTACCGCAAGATCGCCTGGGAGTATCAAAAACACCTCAATCAAGGCGGAATGATTCTATTCGAAATCGGAAACACGCAGGCAAAGACTGCCGCCTCGCTCTTTGATGACGCGAAAACGAGCGTGCTCAACGATCTTGGCGGAAATCCGCGTGTGCTGATCGTAGAGCCGAACTAAAATAAACAGGGCAATACCCACAAGATTTTTCAGTTAGTATCAGTCAATTGCCTGCGCATCTGGTTTCACGCGGCGGGCGCGAGCCGGAGCGAACCGGTTGGCTCGTAAAATCGGAGGAACGATGATCGATAAACTACAGGGAATCAAACAACGCTTTGACTTTCTCTCGGAGAAGCTTGCCTCACCGGACGCGATGGCGGATAAAGACGCTTGGCGCGAGATGGTGAAAGAGCGGGCCTCGCTGGAAGAGATCGTAGTTGCGTTTGACGAATATATCGCGTCCCAAAATGCGCTGGAAAACTGCAAAGCCATGCAAAACGAGCATCTCGACAGCGAGATGAAAGAGCTGGTTCGATCGGAAATTGAAGAACTCGAAACAAAACTGAAAGCTTTGGATCAGCAACTGCACCTCTTGATTTTGCCTAAAGATCCGAATGATGAACGGGATGTTATTTTAGAGATTCGCGCGGGAACCGGCGGAGACGAAGCGTCTCTATTTGGCGCGGATCTGTTACGCATGTATTTAAGGTATGCTGAACGAAACGGCTACAAAGTGGAGTATCTCTCCAGCAACATGACCGACATGGGAGGGGTAAAGGAAGTCGTGCTCTCCATCGGCGGCAAACACGGCGCGTATAGCAAACTCAAGTTTGAAAGCGGTGTCCACCGCGTGCAACGTGTGCCGGAGACGGAATCGCAAGGCCGCATCCACACCAGCGCGGCGACGGTTGCCGTGCTGCCGGAGATCGACGACGTGCAGATCGACATCAAGGACACCGATCTTCGCATCGACACATATCGAAGCAGCGGTGCGGGCGGACAGCACGTGAATAAGACCGAGAGCGCCATTCGAATCACCCATCTGCCGACCGGCATGGTCGTTTCCTGTCAGGATGAAAAATCCCAATTAAAAAACAAAGAGCAGGCGATGCGCGTACTCAAGAGTCGATTGTACGATTATTACGCCAGCCAGCAGGCGGAGCAGCGCGCGGGCGCGCGAAAGAGCCAGATCGGCTCCGGCGACCGCAGCGAGAGAATCCGCACCTACAACTTTCCGCAAGGCCGGGTGACGGATCATCGCATCGGGCTGACGCTTTATAAACTGGATGCATTTCTGGACGGCGATATGGACGAAATGCTGGATGCTTTGAGCGTTGCCGAGAAAAGCGAAATGCTCTCCGGAGAATCGGATTGATATGAAGAACAAAGAGGACGATCTGCCCGCGTTTGACACCGAGGTGATCAATGCGATTCGGCAGGAGGAAGCGGGAACTATTCAGGGTGCAAAACTGATTCAAGCGGGAGAGCTTGTTGCGTTTCCGACCGAGACGGTCTACGGACTTGGCGCTGACGGGCTAAACGGAGAAGCGGTCGCGAAGATATTTGCGGCAAAAGGCAGACCTTCGGATAATCCGCTGATCGAGCATGTCGCAAAAAAGAGCGATGTGCGGCAACTTTGGAGCAGAATGCCTCGACAGGCGCAGATTTTAATGGATACCTTCTGGCCCGGACCGCTGACAATTGTCGCGCCAAAGAGCGATCTCGTGCCGGATGAAGTAACCGCAGGACTCGACACGGTAGCCGTGCGCATGCCGCAGAACAGGACTGCGCGCGCGCTGATATCAAAATCCGGCGTACCCATCGCGGCGCCGAGCGCAAACCGCTCCGGCAGACCCAGCCCGACCACGGCACAGCATGTGCTGGATGATTTGGGTGGCAGAATACCGCTGATCATCGACGGAGGACCCTGCAAATACGGCGTGGAGTCCACGGTGCTGTCGCTCGTCGGGGAGCCGACGATACTGCGCCCCGGTGCGATTACGCGAGAGATGCTGGCGGCGCTCATCGGCGAAGTTCGCGTGAGTGCGAGTATCCTAAACCCGATGAAAGAGGGCGAAGTCGCCGCCTCACCCGGTATGAAATATCAGCACTATGCGCCCAACGCGGAAGTCATCGTGGTGCAAGGCAACCCGGAGCAGACCGCAAAACGCATCAACAACCTCTATCGCGCGGCGGAAGCGGCGGGAAAGGCCGTTGAAATCGCCGCGACTGATCAGACAAAAGCGTTTTACAGAGGCAAGCGGCATCTGGTGCTCGGCGATCGAAACGAACCGGAGACGCTCTGCGCAAGTTTGTTTGGCGCACTGCGGGAGATGGACAAACGATGCGAGTTGATCCTCGCCGAAGGAATCCCAGCCGAGGACGAGGGACTGGCCTACATGAACCGGCTTTTGCGCGCCGCGGGATTTCATGTGATCGACGCGAGCAAAGAAATATAATCTGTTTTCTATATGTGATAGATAAGACCACCGAGACCCCGAGGAGAAAGAAAGGAAGAGAGAGAACATGAAGATTGGCATTGGTTGCGACCATGGCGGCTTTGACCTGAAGGAAGCCATCGTCGCCTACCTGCAGGTAGAGGGACACGAAGTGAAAGACTTCGGCTCCTATGATAAGAACAGCATCGACTATCCCGACTATGTTTTTCCGGTTGCGGAAGGCGTGGCGCGCGGTGAGTTTGATCGCGGCATCGTGATCTGCACCACGGGAATCGGCGTTAGCATCGCCGCAAACAAAGTTCAAGGCATTCGCTGCGCACTGGTAACCGACGAATACTCGGCGAAGATGACGCGCGAACACAACGACACCAACATGCTCGCGCTCGGCGCAAACGTGACCACTGTGGTTCGCGCAAAGGGCATTGTGGATATCTGGCTGGCGGAACCGTTCTCCCATGGCGAACGGCACCAGCGCAGAATCGATAAAATTTCCGCTTACGAAAAAACGCACTAAGGAGGCTCACCATGTCAAAAGTTATCACCATCGATCATCCTCTTGTGCAGCATAAGCTTTCGCTGCTGCGCGACAAAGACACCGGCTGCAAGGCGTTTCGTGAACTCGTATACGAGCTTGCAATGCTCATGGCATACGAAGTCACGCGCGATCTCGAACTGAAGGAGATCGAAATCGAAACACCAATCTGCAAAACCACCGTTCAGACGCTCGCAAATGAAAAAATCGCCGTTATCCCGATTCTCCGCGCCGGCCTAGGCATGGCGGATGGCATCATGAGCCTGATTCCCAACGCAAAAGTCGGGCACATCGGCCTGTATCGCAATCCCGACACGCTGATGCCCACCGGCTACTATTGCAAGCTGCCGCAGGATATCGCGGAGCGCGAGACCATCATTGTTGACCCCATGCTCGCAACCGGAAACTCCGGCATCGAAGCGATCCACATTTTAAAGGAGAACAACGTTGCCAGCATTCGCTTTGTGTGCCTGATTGCGGCTCCCGAAGGAATTGCGGCCATGCAGAAAGCGCATCCCGACGTGGACATCTACGTTGCGCATATCGATGAGAAACTCAACGATCATGGCTATATCGTTCCCGGCCTTGGCGACGCGGGCGATCGACTCTTTGGCACAAAATAAAACGCTGAGCCATCCGAAGAATTGACGCAAGCGCGCGGAAGGGATGAAACCCTCCGTGTGTCTTGCGTTTTCTTTTTTCATCGGCAAAAGTAGAATTGATGAAGCCTTAATCATGTGCTTACAGAGAAGCCACTAAATTTTTCATAAAAAAAAGGTTCAAATGCTTCGGCGGTTATGATAATATTGTAATGTTGCATTATGAGTAAGCATTTCTTTTTGTTTCAATACGATAGATAGTTCGGAGGAATTCCATGCGATCGGTCATTGAAGAAATTGCCGCGGCAGAGCAGCGGGCTGATGAAATCCGCCAAAATGCCGCGACACAAGCGCGAGAACTGACACAAAAGTCAAAAGAAGACGCACAAAAAGCGTTGTCTGATTTGGAAAATCAAGCGCGCGAAATCCTGCAGGCGGAGTTGGAGACGGCAAAAAGCGAAGGCGAACGTGTTTCTGGCGATATGCTGACGCAACTCGAACAGGAAGCGGACGCGCTTTGCGAAAACGCAACCAAACGGCTGGATCGAGCCGTATCCTATCTCGTAGATAAGGTGACGAAAACGGCATGATCGTTTCGATGAAACGTATGACGCTCGTCGCACACAAAGACGACGAAGCGAAGTTATTAAACGCGCTGCAGGCAATTCGTGCGGTTGAGGTGATCTCCAGCGGGCAGGACAACGCATCCAGCGCCGCGCTGGAGCGCGCGCAAGCGCGCGTGCATGCGCTCGATACCGCTCTTAGAAGCATGAAGCCATATTCCACAAAAAAGGCGTTTCTTGCTGCTCTGAAGGAAGCAAAGGCAGAGGAGCTTTTTGAGGTGCTTCCGGATGCGGTGTCGCTCTCCGACCGGCTGAGTGCCCTAACTCGCGATCTGAGCGCGACAAAATCAGAAATCGACAAAAATGAAACGCTGATCAATTCGCTTCGCCCGTGGAGCGCGTTTCCCGCGGACATGCAAACCTACCAAAACAGCAAACGCGTGAAGTACTTTACCGGCATCATCGCTTCGGCGGACGTTGAGAAGCTTGAGAATATTGACGCTACGGCGGAATATCAACTCTTCAACGAAGGCGTGGAGCGCACTTGCGTTATCGCAAGCCCGCTGGAGGAAGCAAAGAGTGTATCCAACTTTTTAAAGTCGCTGGAGTGGACGGACTTCGTCTTTCCGAAGATGCCGGGAACGCCCGCAGAAGCGATGGAAGAGTTATCCGAGAAAAACCGCACGCTCGACGCGAAGAAGGTTGAGCTGGAATCGGCGATTCGCGACGAGGCGACGGGCCAATATTCGCTAGTCGAGAGCGCTTATGACGCGGCTGCGATCGAGCGGGACCGCGCGCTTGCCTCTGCGGAGCTACAGCGCTCGGATGCGACGTTCCAGCTGGAAGGCTGGCTGCCCTCCGACCGGCAGGTGGACGTTGAGAAAGCGATCTCTCAGATCACAGATGCATATTTTCTCGATGTGCGCGAACCCAACGAAGACGAGGTTCCGCCTTCTTATGTCGAGAATAGCGCGTTTGTATCTCCGTTTGAACAGGTAACCAATCTATATTCGCGGCCCGACCCCAAGGGGATTGATGCGACGCCGTACATGGCACCGTTCTATATCCTGCTCTTTGGTTTAATGCTCAGTGATACCGGCTACGGTATTGTACTGGCGGTTTTGACCGCACTGTTCATCAAACTCAAAAAACCGACCGGCATGAGCGGCGGCTTTGCGCGCGTACTTTTCTGGGGCGGTATTTCGACAATCGTTTGGGGTGCGTTGGTCGGAACGATCTTCGGCATGGACTTTGACACACTCCTTGGCACGAACAACCTTTTCCCGTTGTTCGTAGACCCGATGAGTAACCCCATCGGCATGCTGATTCTCTGTTTTGGTCTCGGCGTATTGCATATTCTCTTCGGCGTCGCGCTGAAGATGAAGCTATCATTCTCACGTGGAGACTGGCAGAGTGCAATCTTCGATAGTCTATCCTGGATTCTGATCGTCGTTGGCTTGATCGTGTACGCGGTTCCTTCCGCGGTAGCGGGGTTACCTGCGGTGATCGGTACCATCGGTCTTTCGATGGCCGGCCTGGGCGCGGTACTGATTCTGCTGTTCAAGGGTCGCGCAAACAAGAACCCGGTGATGCGAACGTTATCGGGTCTTGGCGAACTCTATCAGGTGACGGGATATCTTTCCGACATTCTATCCTACGCGCGCCTCTTTGCGCTCGGTATCGCAACCGGCGTTATCGCCTCGGTATTCAACGAGCTTTGCAAAATGCTCATGGGTTCACCGATTCTGGTGCTGCGCATCCTCGGCATCATCGTAGCGTGCGTGTTACTGGTCGCGCTGCACGGATTCAATATTGCGATCAATACGCTTGGCGCGTTTGTGCACTGCGCAAGACTCCAATATGTTGAGTTTTACGGCAAATTCTACGAACCCGGCGGTCGGGCGTTCCGTCCGCTATCCTATCAGACGCGGCATGTCCGCGTGACGAACCAACAATCGCCGAATCCCGAATAAGCCATTCGGTTTACGATCAAATAAACAACATTATCCACATATGATGAAGGAGGCAAATTTACAATGGATCTTCAATGGGGCACGATTTTTGCGGCGGCAGGCGCCGCGATGGCAGCGGTTATGGCGGGCGTGGGCAGCGCTCTTGGCGTAGGTCTTGCTGGACAGGCGAGCGCGGGTGTGGTTTCGGAAGACCCGGATCGTTTCGGCTCTTGCTTGCTGCTGCAGCTTCTGCCGGGTACGCAGGGCATCTACGGCCTGCTGATCGCGTTTGTCATCGCATCCAAAGCCGGACTCCTTTCGGGAGCTTCCACTTTGAGCGCGACCGCCGGTTTAAGCCTGTTTCTTGCGGCAATCCCGATCGCGTTTGGCGGACTGCTTTCTGCAATTGCACAGGGTAAAGTTGCCGTTGCCGGCATCAACCTTGTTGCGAAAAAGCCCGAAGAACAAGGCAAAGCAATGCTGATGACCGTCATGGTCGAAACCTATGCGGTTCTGTCTCTGCTGATCTCCTTCCTGCTCGTCAATGGCGTTAAGGTAGCATAAGCAAACGTTTATTACCAGATAAGGAGCAGCCAATGGCAACGATATCCATCTCCGGAACCAATAAACTCGCCGAGCGCATCGTAACCGATGCGCAGGATGAGGCGCGCGTTGTGCTGGAAGATGCGCAAGAAGTCGTGCAAGAGACTCAGCGCGAGAGTGATAAAACGCTTTCCGCACGCAGCGCGGAGCTCAAGAGCCAGCGCGAAGCCGCGGTGAAGAGCCTCGTCGGCGGTTATCAAACACGCGCCTCGCTGGACGCAAAGAAAGACGCGCTTCGCAAGAAACGCGTCGTGATCGACGCGGCCTTTACGCGCGCCTATGACGCCGTGCTTTCACTGGACGGCGAGACGAGAAAAGCGGTCTGCGCACGTATGATCAAAGAATATGCGGAAGGCGGAGAGATGGTTTCGCCCGCTAAAGCGGATCGCGCGGCGCTTGCTGCAATCATTGCGGAGCAGCCGGAAAAGAAGCTGACGCTCTCGAAAGACGACGCCGCGATTGACGGAGGGTTCATTCTGCTAGGCAAAGGATACGAGAAGGATTGCTCGTTCCGCTCCCTGCTGGATACCGTTCGTGACGCGGAAGAGACAGCGGTCTATCAACTGCTGTTCGACTGAGCGGAGGGGAGGGTTTCATGCCGCAACCAAGTTACGCCTATGCTTGCGCGCGCATCAGTGCGCTGGAAAAGTCGCTCTTTGGCAGAGACGCCGTCCGCCGCATGGCCGAGGGTTCTCTGGAGGACGCGCTTCGGATGCTCTCCGACGCGAAATATGGCAATTTGCCGGATGCAACGAGCGAGGACACTGAGCGCATGATTGAGTCTGTTCGCAGACAGACGGCGGAGACGATTCGCGATCTATCGCCGGATTCTACGCTGACGGATCTATTTCTGTTGCAGACAGATGCGCAAAATTTAAAGACGCTGGTCAAAGCGCGACTTTTAGGAAGCACAGACGCGATCTGGCTCGAAGGCGGGCTCATTACCCGCGAGCAGCTCGGTACCATGGTCGCAAACGCAAAGTATGACCTCTTGCCAGAGGCATTGCAAGACGCGATGAACCGCCTGGAAGCGAAGCTGAAGATCTCGCAAGAACCGCAGCTCGTCAGCGTCTATGCCGATTATGGTTACCACGCGCATTGCCTTCAAGCGGCAAGCAGCGCGAAAGAGCCATTTATCCGGCAGTATTTCGCGGCGCTTTGTGATTTTAACAACGTCATCACTTTTCTTCGTATGCGCGCGATGGGTGCGCAAAAAGAAGACCTGAAAGAAGTTTTGCTGCCGAGCGCGGGCGTAAAAAGCGAAGCGCTGATCGCGGCATATGAGCTCTCCGCCGAGACGCTGACAAAAGCGATCTCCACAAGCGTCGCCAAAAGCGCGATGCAAGAGGGGCTAAACCGCATGCTCGCAACCGGAAGCATCTCCATGCTGGAAAAAGCGAGGGATGATTATCTGCTTTCTCTCGTCAACGAACACCGGCATGAGAGCATGACGATATTCCCGATCGTCGGGTATTATCTCGCGCGGGATCGCGAGGCGAAAGCCGTTCGACTGATTTTGACCGTGAAGCGAAACGGCTTGGACGACTCGATTATTGCGGAAAGATTGAGGGAACTCTATGGCTAAAATTGGCGTGATTGGAGACCGCGACTCCGTTTTGCTTTTCAAAGCGGTTGGATTGGACGTGTTTTTTGAGGATGAGGGAGAGAACGCGAACCGCACACTCCATCGCCTCGCGAGAGAAGGATACGCCGCCATATTTGTAACGGAAAAGTTATTTGCGGCCTGCGCGGAGACGATTGAGGAATTCAAAAGTCAGGCATATCCTGCCATTATACCGATTCCCGACAATCAGGGTTCGCGCGGTGTCGGCGAAAAGATGCTCCGGCAAAACGTGGAAAAAGCTGTCGGTATGGACATCCTGTCCAACCAATAATTGGAGATAGCAATCCATTAGAACATTCGCGCTGCTCGATATTGCGTAGCAAGCGCATCACCGTAAAACGATTTTTTACGACGACGAAAGGGTAACCAGCATGCAAGGAAGGATCATAAAAGTCTCGGGGCCGCTCATCGTAGCGGGCGGCATGGCGGACGTACAGATGTACGACGTTGTCCGCGTTTCCGAAAAGCATTTGATCGGAGAGGTGATCGAGCTGCGCGGCGATCAGGCCTCCATTCAGGTATATGAAGAGACGGGCGGCATCGGACCCGGCGAACCCGTGGAATCCACAGGCGCGCCGCTCTCCGTTGAGCTTGCACCGGGCTTGATTGAGTCGATTTACGACGGCATTCAGCGCCCGCTGAATTTGATTCGCGAACGCACGGGAGACCGCATCACGCGCGGTATCATGGTGGATTCGCTCGATCATGAAAAGCTCTGGGTGTTCACGCCGGTCGCGAAGGTTGGCGATCTGGTAACCGGAGGCGACATCCTCGGCACCGTGCAGGAGACCGAGGCGGTATTGCACCGCGTGATGGTTCCGCCGACGACGTCCGGCAAGCTCGTTTGGATTTTTGAAGGCGAGGCAAATATCGTTACCCCGATTGCTAAGATCGAACAGAACGACGGTACGATCATCGAACTGCCGATGCTGCAAAAGTGGCCGGTTCGAAAAGGCCGTCCCTATGCCGAAAAGATTTCTCCGCGCGAGCCCATGATCACGGGCCAGCGCGTCATCGATACGCTGTTTCCGGTCGCAAAGGGCGGCACGGCTGCCGTTCCCGGCCCGTTTGGCAGCGGTAAGACGGTCGTTCAGCATCAGCTCGCCAAGTGGGCGGATGCGGACATCATCGTCTACGTTGGCTGCGGCGAGCGCGGCAACGAGATGACGGATGTTCTGATGGAGTTTCCGGAACTCAAAGATCCGCGCACGGGACTCTCGCTGATGAAGCGTACGGTCTTGATCGCAAATACCTCCGACATGCCGGTTGCTGCACGCGAAGCTTCTATCTATACGGGTATCACGATTGCGGAATATTTCCGCGACATGGGTTATAAAGTCGCCATCATGGCGGACTCCACCTCGCGCTGGGCGGAAGCGCTGCGTGAGATGAGCGGACGACTCGAAGAAATGCCCGGTGAAGAAGGATACCCCGCGTATCTTTCCAGCCGTCTGGCGGAGTTTTACGAGCGAGCGGGCGCGGTGAAAGCGATCGGCAGCGAAGGACGCGAAGGCGCGGTATCCGCAATCGGCGCCGTTTCCCCTCCGGGCGGCGATATTTCCGAACCGGTCTCGCAGGCAACACTGCGCATTGTAAAGGTGTTCTGGGGTCTCTCCAGCAAGCTGGCTTACGCGCGCCATTTCCCGGCGATCGATTGGCTGCAGAGCTACTCACTCTACCTTGACCGGCTCGAAAGCTGGTTTAATCAAAACGTTGCGCCCGACTGGACGGCGCAGGTCAAGCGCACCATGGCGCTATTGCAGGAAGAGAGCGAGCTGGATGAAATCGTCCGCCTCGTCGGTATCGATGCGCTGTCGTTCCGCGACCGCCTGACACTGGAATGCACGCGCAGTATTCGCGAGGATTATCTGCATCAAAACGCGTACCATGAGGTGGATACGTATTCTTCGCCAAAGAAGCAATATTTGATGTTGAAAGTGATTATCGCGTTTTTCGATAAGAGCCTCGTAGCGTTGCAGGAAGACGCGCCGTTTAGCAAACTGGTGAAGATGCCGGTGCGCGAAAAGATAGGCAGACTCAAATATGTGCCGGAAGAGGACGTGCAGGCGCAATATGATGTCATCATGCGGGAGCTGGTCGACCAGATCCGCGCATTGACAGAGGGGAGCGAACAGCATGCGTAAGGAATATAAGACCATTCGCGAGGTGGTTGGCCCGCTGATGCTCGTTGAGCAGGTTTCGGGCGTCAAGTATGACGAGCTCGTCGAAATCGAACAGAAGGACGGCAGCATTCGCCGCGGACGCGTGCTGGAGATCGACAACGACAAAGCGCTGGTGCAGCTGTTTGAAGGCTCCCAGGGCTTGCAGATCAGCACCTCGAAAGCGCGGTTCTTGGGAAAATCCATCGAGCTGGATGTGGCGCCCGACATGCTGGGTCGCATCTTTGACGGAATGGGCAAACCCATCGACAAAGGGCCGGCGCTAATTCCGGAAAAGCATCTCAACATCAACGGTACGCCGATGAACCCCGCCGCGCGCGACTATCCCAGCGAGTTCATTCAAACGGGCATCTCCGCCATCGACGGACTCAACACGCTCGTCCGCGGACAGAAGCTTCCGGTGTTCTCCGGCTCGGGTCTGCCGCACGCAAACCTTGCGGCGCAGATTGCGCGCCAGGCGAAGGTGCTTGGTTCCGATGAGAAATTCGCCGTCGTGTTCGCCGCGGTTGGCATTACGTTTGAAGAAGCCGATTTCTTCATCAGCGATTTTCGAAAGACCGGCGCAATCGAGAAGACGGTTACATTCATCAATCTCGCAAACGACCCCGCCATCGAGCGCATCGCGACCCCGCGTATGGCGATTACCGCCGCGGAATACCTGGCCTATGAGTTGGGCATGCACGTGCTGGTCATCATCACGGACATCACCAACTATGCCGAGGCGCTGCGTGAAGTTTCCGCCGCGCGCAAAGAGGTTCCGGGTCGCCGCGGTTATCCCGGTTATCTTTACACCGACCTTGCGAGCATGTATGAGCGCGCGGGCAGAATCCGCGACAACGCGGGCTCCATCACGATGATTCCGATTCTCTCCATGCCGGAGGACGACGTGACGCACCCGATTCCCGACCTGACGGGTTACATTACGGAAGGACAGATCATCCTTTCCCGCGAACTCTATCGCAAAGGATTCACGCCGCCGATCAACGTGCTGCCGTCGCTCTCCCGCTTGAAGGACAAGGGTATCGGCAAGGGGAAAACGCGTGAAGACCATGCGGACACAATGAACCAGCTCTTCTCGGCGTATTCGCGCGGAAAAGACGCGAAGGAACTCGCCGTCATCCTTGGCGACGCGGCGCTGAGCGACGTAGACAAACTCTACGCAAAGTTTTCGGACGCGTTTGAGCAGGAGTATGTATCGCAGGGCTATTACACAAACCGTACCATCGAGGAAACACTCGATCTCGGCTGGAAGCTGCTCGGCATTCTGCCGAAGTCGGAACTCAAGCGCATCAAGGATGTGTACATCGAGAAGTATTACCCCAAGGAGGCGTAGCCGATGGCCGCGATCCAGGTAAAGCCAACCCGCATGGAACTCAGCAACCTCAAGAAACGCAAGAAGGTTGCCGTTCGCGGACATAAGATGATGAAGGACAAGCGGGACGAACTCGTTCGCCGCTTCATCGAATTCGCCAGACAGAATCAGGTTCTGCGTGCAGAGGTGGAGGAAAAGCTCTCCCGCGCGATGAAGAGCTTTGTGCTTGCGCGCGCTTCTATGAGCGGCGCGGAGATTGAAGAAGCGCTGATGTACCCCGCGCGCGCTGCGGAAGTGACCGCAGGGTTACAGCACGTGCTCTCCATTCAAGTGCCGAAGATGGAAATCTCGGCGCAGGAAGGGTTCACCTATCCTTACGGATTTGCGACGACGAGCGCCGACCTCGATCTTTCCGTACAGTTGCTTGCCGAAGTGCTGCCGCTGCTCGTACAGCTCGCTGAGATTGAGAAGGCCTGCGGCAGACTCGCGGACGAAATCGAGAAGACGCGCCGCAGGGTTAATGCACTGGAATATGTTATGATTCCGCAGATCACCGAGGCGATTCGCCGTATTCAGATGAAGCTGGACGAAAACGAGCGCGGTAACCTCACCCGTCTTATGAAGACAAAAGAGATGCTGCAACAGCAAAAAACGTAATTCGTATTGTAATAGTAACTTGGTTATGTGCTATACTGTTCAAAACGTTTTGCATGAGGTAGCGCATATGGATTTGGAAGCGATTGCAAAGGGAAACGGCTTTGCCGCGTGCTATGTGTTTTCAACCGAATCATTCGCTTACTATGAGCGCCGTTTACAAGACGGCGCTTTGCATTCTGCCGGGATGGATTTGATCTCTGATCCGCAGTCATCGTCGCCCTGGGCGAACGCGATCCTTGCGCTCATCTATCCGTATCGACCGTATGCGGATGAGATTCCCGTTTCGGGAAACTATCCTTCCAGCAATGCGGCCTATCACGCATCGAACCGACTCATCGACACCCTCCGTGCAGATGGAATACCGTGTGAGCGCGCATATATACCGATCCGCGAGTTGCTGACGCGATCCGGCGTGGGGACACCGCTCAAAAACGGATTGACCTATATTCCGGGATTCGGCACGCGATATGCGGTTCAAACGCTGTTTGCGCGTCTGCCAGAGCCGGAATTTTCGCCGCTCAAGGAACCCGCGCTCGCGCGATGTGCGAACTGCCACGCCTGCGAGCGCATCTGCCCCAGCGGAGCAATTGACGATGACGGGTACCATTTCAAGCAATGCGCGCGCGCCTATATGGGCGGAGACCCGATGGAAGACTGGGCCATGGATGCGATGACTTGCATGCTTGGCTGCGAACTTTGCCAGAAGATTTGTCCGTATAACGCCGGAATTAAACCGATCGAAGAGATGCCGGACGCGTTTCGTCTGGAAGAGATTTTATCGGGCAAGATCAAGCCCGTGCTTGCGATCGTCGGCAAAAACCTCAACAAAAACGGGCGAATCATTCAGCATGCATGCGTGATTGCGGCAAAGCAGGGAAGAAGCGACCTGATTCCATTGATCGAACAGTGGGCGAATGACGAACGCGAAGGCGTTCGCGTCGCGGCGGCATACGCGCTCAAGAAACTGCAAAAAATATAATTATTTGCGATTCGTTTGCACTTCTTTCATGCGCACGCCTTAAAATTCGTTTGGCTTTTCCGGGCGCGATATGGTACAATCATCAAGTAAACCAGTTTGCCGCGCTAGGCGGGGAGTTAGCGGTGCCCTATACCTGCAATCCGCTATAGCAGGGTGGAAATCCCGTTCCCCGGCAAGCGTCTGTGGGGTCAGATCCCGACAAGGGGCGTTGAGCGTCGGGTCCCGTGCAATCGCAGGCCGTGAACCATGTCAGGTCCTGACGGAAGCAGCATTTAGCGGAAAACGCGATGTGCCGCGGAGTAGCCTGAAAGGAGCAACCTGTCGGAGCGTCGCCCGGAGACGTGTTTGTCAAAGATCGGGTGCGCGGCAATTCTTGAGTCGGCGCGGGGTAACCCGCGCCGACTGTTACGTTATTTCTAATATTTTCTTACACACATTTCGGTTTTTATCAGAGAAAAGATTATTGGAGCGAAGCAATATGGAAGACTTTTCGGTGTTTGATATCATCGGTCCGCGCATGACGGGGCCGAGCAGTTCGCATACGGCAGGCGCCGTACGCCTCTCTCACATTGCGCGAAAGATCGCGGGAGAAGACGTTGCGGAAGCTGCCTTTACGCTGTATGGCTCGTTTGCGGAGACAGGTCGTGGACACGGCACAGATAAAGCGCTGGTTGCGGGCGTACTCGGTATGGAGCCCGACGATCCGCGCATCAAGGAAGCGTTTACGGTCGCAAGGGAGAGGGGCGTCTTGGTTTCGGTTGAGTTTTCGGACGAGCCACCGAAGCATCCGAACACCGCACGCATCGTCATCACGGGTTCTGACGGTCAGATTACCGACGTGGTCGGGCAGTCCGTCGGCGGCGGCAACATCCGCATTTCGGAGATCAACGGCCTTGCGGTCGAATTCTCCGGCGAGTATCCGACATTGATCATTCAGCACAACGATCAACCGGGCGTCATTGCGGAGGTTTCGCATGTGCTCGCGCAGCTCAACGTCAACATCGCGTTTATGCGCGTGTTCCGCCACGGAAAAGGCGAGGATGCGTACATGACCATTGAGACGGATCAACCTGTGACGCCGGACATGCAGAATATGATTTTGCGTCTGTGCGACGGAATTAACAAACTTTTTGCGGTGTAAGGGAGGAAATACTATGCTGTTAACGGATGCGTTTGAAAACGGCGAATCCCTGCGCCGCTATTGTCAGGAAAACGATATACCAATCTATGAGGCGATGATTCGCAGAGAAGTGAAACTCAGCGAAAAACCGCGCGAAGAGATCGTAGCCGAGATGCAAAAAAATCTCGACGTGATGCGCGCTTCGGTTGACCGCGGGTTAAACGAAAAAGTGGAATCCGTCAGCGGGCTTTCCGGTGGCGAGGCGATGAAACTCTTTAAATACGGCAAGCATAACCCGTTTTCAGGTTACACCGCTTGCCGCGCCGCCGCGTCTTCCATGGCGGTGGTCGAGGTAAACGCCTCTATGGGCCGCATCGTCGCGGCGCCGACAGCGGGGGCTTCCGGCATTCTCGCCGGCGCGCTCATCGAAGCGGGACGCCAACGCGGTTGGTCGGACGAAACGCTGATCGAGGGCCTCTTTACAGCGGGTGCGGTCGGCTTCATCTTCGCAAAAAACGCGACGATCTCCGGCGCGGGCGGCGGATGCCAGGCGGAGACAGGCGTTGCCGCGTCCATGACGGCGGCGGCGCTCGTTGAAATCAGCGGGGGAGCTCCGATTCAGGCGCTGGACGCCGCCGCGATGGCGATGAAAAACGTCATGGGACTCATCTGCGATCCAGTCGCGGGCTTGGTCGAGTGCCCTTGTATTAAACGAAACGCGCTGGGTGCGGTCAACGCGATGCTTTGCGCGGATATGGCGCTGGCCGGCATCACGAGCCTGATCCCGTTTGACGAAGTCGTCTCCGCAATGTACGCGGTCGGCAAGGATATCCGCGTGGAATACCGCGAGACCGCGCGTGGGGGCTTAGCCACCACGCCGACCGGCAAGGCCGTTGCGCAGCGGGTGAAACGGCTGCAAGGTAATTAAGTCTAACGAGCATCGAGGTAGAACATGGCGCAAGGCATGGGTATGGGCGGCAGAGGACTGGGTGGTCCGCGCGGCTACCTGACCGAGGAAGAGAAGAAAAACCGACCGAAACTGACGAAACAGCTGCTGATTCGTATTGTGTCGTATTTAAAACCGTATCGCGTTCAGTTTGTGTTTGTGTTTCTCGCGATCTTGATCAGCGCGGTGATCGGGCTTTTTCCCTCCATCATCACAGGGCGCATCGTCGATCAGGCGCTGGTTGGAAAGAACATGCAACTGCTGATCCAGTTGCTTCTGCTCGCGCTGGTCACTCTCACGGCTTCGCAGGCGATCGGCGTTCTGCAGAGCTACATCAATTCCTGGATTTCGCAGCGAATCATATTTGACATGCAAAACCAAATGTACGCGCACCTGCAACAAATGCCGCATTCGTTTTACACAAACGAGAAGCAGGGCGACATACTAACGCGCATGGAGAGCGACATTAGCGGCGTTGGCACCGTGATCACCAATACGCTCACGACGTCGGTTGCAAATGTCGCGACCATGATCGCGACGCTGATCGCGCTGTTTTCGATGAACTGGAAGATGGCGCTGGTGGGCATCGCGATTATTCCAATGACGCTGATTCCCGCGCGAACGGTTGGCAAAACGCGCTGGAAGCTCCTCACCGACGTGCAAAACGAGCGCGACAAAATGAACCAGCTGATCACCGAAACGCTCAGCGTCTCCGGCTCCATGCTGATGAAGCTCTTTACACGCGAAAAATCGGAATACGACCGTTTCGTCAACGTGAACGACAACGTGACAAGGCTCACGCTCAAAGAGCAGCGCAGCGGCAAATGGTTCGTTATGATACTTGGCACGCTTGCGCAAATAGGACCGCTGCTGATCTATTTTACGGGCGGCTGGCTCATCATCACGCACGGAGATGCGACGCTCACGATCGGTACGATCACGGCGATGATTGCGCTGGTCAACCGCCTCTACGGACCGGTGAATTCGCTCTTGAATCTTGGCGTAGATTTTACGCGCTCGCTCGCACTCTTTACGCGTATCTTCGATTACTATGATAAAGAGGTTACGATCCAGAGCAAACCGGACGCGGTTAAGCCGGACTTGAGTCGCACGGATATCGAGTATCGCCACGTTACGTTTGCCTACGAGCAAAAAGAGCCGATTTTAAAGGATGTCAGCTTTGCGATTCCCTCCGGTAAGATGTATGCCATCGTAGGTCCATCCGGCGCGGGGAAATCGACTGTCGTCAATCTGCTCCTGCGGCTTTACGATGTGAATGCGGGCGCGGTTACGATTGAAGGAATCGATGTGCGAGACTTTGATCTTGCGTATCTGCGGCGGAATATCGGCGTTGTCACGCAGGATGCATATCTCTTTAATGGGACAATTCGCGAAAATTTGCTTTATGCAAAGCAAGACGCGACGCAGGAAGAGCTGGAGAATGCCTGCCGGCTCGCAAACATTCACGACTTTATCGTCTCACAGGAGGCGGGTTATGACGCGCTGGTCGGCAACCGCGGACTCAAGCTCAGCGGCGGAGAAAAACAGAGGCTTTCTCTCGCGCGCGTGGTGCTGAAAGACCCGAAGATATTGGTGCTGGACGAGGCAACCAGCTCTCTGGATTCGATCTCCGAAAACACGATTCAAAACGCGCTGGAATCGGTGATGGCAGGGCGTACCAGTATCGTGATTGCGCACCGGCTCTCGACCGTGCTCGCGGCGGATCGCATCCTCGTCGTGAGTGAGGGCGTGATTGCCGAACAGGGCACCCATGAGGAGTTACTGGAGCACGACGGCGTGTATCGCGAGCTTTACGAAACGCAGTTCAAGCGGGTTTTGGAGCACGAAGCGGAGCAAAATGGAACGAACTAAGATATGCCTTGGAAAAATCAACCAACGCAAAACGGACGGGGAAAACCCCGCCCGTTTGTTTGTACCTGTAAGTTATTTGAAGAGGATCGAAACGGACTTATAGAAGTCCCAATCTACTTCTTTGCGCTCCGTGACGGCCTTGTCGAGGTCGGCGGTAACAATCGCCGTACCCTGAAGAGCGACCATGTTGCCATACTGCTCGTTGACGACCAGCTCGCCCGCCTTGAAACCAAGGCGCGTGCCGAGTACGCGGTCGAAGCAGGAGGGGGAACCGCCGCGCTGAATGTGTCCCAGCACGACCGAGCGGCACTCAAAGTATTTACGCTTTTCGTCGAGCGACGTATCCGCGCGCATGGCTTTCTCGATGCGGTCGGAGAGCGTCTTTGCGATTTCTTTTTCGAGCAACAGCTTGTTGCCGAACGCGTCGAGGCCGACGTTCTCTTCCGTTTCGCCTTTGAGCTCAAAGCCTTCTGCAACCGCGATGATCGTGTGGCGCTGGCCTTTGACATAACGGGCGCGGATGACCTGCATGACCTCGTCGAAGGTCTTGGGGAATTCCGGAATCAGGATCAGGTTCGCGTCTGCGGCAAGACCCGCCTGAACGGCGATCCAACCGGTGTGGCGGCCCATGCATTCCACGACGAAGCAGCGAGCGTGGGAAGCCGCGGTGGTGTGGAGTCGATCGATGCACTCCATGGCGATGTTGCTCGCCGTGTCAAAACCAAACGTGTAATCGGTGCAGGAAAGATCGTTGTCGATGGTCTTCGGCACGCCGATCATCTTCATGCCCATCTTCGTGAGCTTGTTGGCTACGCCAAGCGTATCGTCGCCGCCGATGGCAACCATGCCTTCGAGGCCGAGGCTTTCGAGAGTTTTACGTACGCGCTCCGGGCCGTTCTCTTCCTTCATGACGTTGGTGCGGCTGCTTTCGAGAATCGTACCGCCCTTGGTCTGAAGGCCTTCCACGTCCTTAAGGGTGAGCCAGCGGCCTTCGCCGGTCAGCGCGCCGCGCCAGCCTGCTGAAAAGCCGTACACTTCGATGCCCGCCGCCGCGCATTCTTCGACGACGCCGCGGATAACCGCGTTGAGACCCGGGCAGTCTCCGCCGCCCGTGAGGATACCAATTTTACGCATGTTGTTTACCTCCTAATTGAATCCTTTATAAAAATTGTAAGCACCATATGTTCAAGCATCCGGTCCTGTGATCGCAGAGCGGATGGATTGAATCCAGTTAATCTGAAAGCAGAGATACGAGTTCCGCGTCGATGAGTTCGCCGATTGCTTCGATGCTCTTGAGTTTGTTTTGCTCCATACAAGGGATGATGTGAATCTCCGGCATGCGCTTTGCGTACTCGATATATTTTTGCCTTGCACGCTTTTGGATATCCGGCAGCGCTTCGTAGATATCCGGCTGATCGCCGACATAGTCCCGAAAGCCTTTTTTACCAACGTTTTCCGAGGCGTTCTCGGGATTCATATCCAGCACAATGTGCGCATCCGCACGGGGGATACGAAAATGCTCGTGCTCCAGCGCGATGACAAAATCCAGCAAATCGGGGTTGCCGAGGTCGCGGTCGCGAACGGACTGGTAGACCGCGTTGCTTAGGATATAGCGGTTGATGAGGAGTACATCCGCGTCGGAATAGTCAAAGTCGCGAAACGCTTCAAAGCGATCCAGCGCGTACCAGAGCGCCATGCTGCGCTGATCCACCTCGTTTGCGCGCACGCCGCCGCTGCCGGAAAGCAGCCTGCCGCACTCCGCGCCAAAGAAGGTGTCATACATCGGAAACGAGAGCGTTTTAACGCGGAAACGACCGTCCGCCGTCAGCCGCTCATAGAGCCGCTGAAGCTGAACGGTTTTGCCCGTACCGTCAATGCCCTCGAAGGCGATGATCTTCGTCATAGCGAACCTTTCTGAATGCGCTCCATAGCTTCAATCGTGTTTTCGCGCGTGGCAAACGCCGTCATACGGAAATATCCTTCGCCAGCCGCGCCGAAACCTTCGCCCGGCGTACCGATGATGTGGTATTGCGTTAGGAGTTCGTCGTAGAAACGCCAGCTGTCGCCATGCGGCACCTTGAGCCAGATATACGGCGCGTTGACGCCGCCAAATACGGTGTAGCCAGCCTTCTGGAGGCCTTCGCGAATGATGCGCGCGTTTTCCATGTAGTCCGCGACGACGTTCATGATCTGCGCGTTGCCTTCGAGACTATAGGCGGCTTCCGCGCCGCGCTGCGTAATATAAGAAACTCCGTTGAACTTCGTGGAGACGCGGCGCGCCCAGAGATCTCTTAGATGCACTTCGTTGCCGAAGTTATCCTTGTAGACCAGTGCCTTTGGAACGACGGTATACGCGCAGCGTGTGCCGGTAAAGCCGGCGGTCTTGGACATAGAGCGGAACTCAATCGCGCATTCCTTCGCGCCTTCCACTTCATAAATACTGTGCGGAATGTTGGGCTCGGAAATATAGCTTTCGTAAGCGGAATCGTAGAGGATCAGTGTTTTGTTTGCGCGGGCATAGTCCACATAAACCTTAAGCTGCTCTTTGGTGAGCGTGACGCCCGTCGGGTTATTTGGGAAGCAGAGATACATCACGTCGACCCGCTCTTCGGGCAGGGACGCGACAAAACCGTTTTTCTCGGAACCCGGCATGTATACGATCTTCTGGTAACCGCCTTTTTGCTCGTCATAGTTGCCGCCGCGACCGCTCATCACGTTGGTGTCGACGTAGACGGGGTAGACGGGATCGGTGACCGCGATGACGCAGTCCTGCGAAAAGATCTCCTGAATGTTGCCAACGTCGCATTTTGCGCCGTCGGAGACGAAGATTTCATCGAGATCGAGCGCGACGCCGCGCGCGGTATAGTCCCGCCTGAGGATCGATTCTCGTAAAAACTCATATCCAAAGTCCGGGCCGTAGCCATGGAAGGTTTCGGCACGGGACATATCGTCTACCGCTTTGTGCATGGCTTCGACCACAGCGGGAACCAGCGGACGTGTCACGTCGCCAATACCCATGCGGATGATCTTTGCTTCGGGATGTGCCTTTGCAAACGCTTGTGCGCGCTTGCCGACTTCGTAGAAGAGATAACTACCGTGGAGTTGCGAGTAAAAACCGTTTGCAGTAAACAAAACCAAGCCTCCCCATTGTCTAAATCAAGGCATTATATCATATAAAATTGCGCGCGTGCAATAGAACGGGGGCTGACAATGCATTCGCGGATTGTTGAAAGCTACAACCATTAAGAAATCGGGGTCACGTACCCATGCAGCAGCAGATGCGCATCGTCCACACCATGATAGCGAGAGCAGGTAGCGAGCGTTATGATGGTATCGTTTGCGTCCAAATCAATTCCGGAATTCCAATAGGACTGACTGATCGCTTTATCGATGTAAGCTAGATAATCATGCTCGCTGTCAAATTGCGTGAAAAAGTATTTATCCGCGCCGCGAATCGTTCGACAGGCGAAGAGCTCAATCATGTAGTTTTGATCCGGCGTCAAAAGAAAGAGCGTTGGATGCTGATCCCGATAATCCTTTTTTGCAAACCGCACGAGCGAACCGAACATGGAGAGATCGTTTCGCCGATGGCCATAAATGATCAGGTTCTGCATGCCGGTGCTGAGATAGTTTCGACAATCGAGAAACAGCGAGCCTGACTCATCTTCATCTTTGCTCGCGTTATGTGTCAGATAATAATCGTTATTGTCGCATTGGGCAACGGGGTAGTTGATTGGTGTGTCTGCACAGTAGAGCCAGGCTATGATCTCTATGTTTTGTTTTTGAAGCGTTTCCCAGTCTACTGTAATTGGTGCGGTCAATTGCTCTGCCAAAGGGGCTGCGGTTGAAGTCGACTGGCCCGATGACGACGCGGGCGCAGGTGTAAAAAGAGTCGCTTGATTCAGCGCCTCATATGCGCGCGCACTTTTTTGATAGGAAGAATAGATGGAGATCAACTGGATGGTGGCAACAATCAATGCAACCAACATAACGCCATTAAAGATCCATAACAGCGTTCTTTTTCGTTTTCTACTCTGTTTATATCGCTTTTTGTGTTGAGACGTCATTCTGGTTTTAAAACGAATCCCGTCTGTATCGAAAATGGAATGTTCAGGTGTTCAATTACTTGCTTAGAAGACGCGCTTGCTCTTGCGCGACAAGAGCAAGCTTACCGCGAGTCCGGTTACCGCTATCAGTGCAATCCCGATCCATAGACCGGGAAGCGTGGAATCTCCGGTTTGCGGTATTTCGGCAGGTTTGGTAACGCTCCTAAACTCACTGGAGTAATCGGTTCGAATCGGGCTTTCGCTGGCATCGCTGTGATACTGCTCGTTGAACACTTTCAGCGTGGTATCCGCGTCAAGCGTAATGCCGGAAGGGATGTTGATGGTCGCGCTGCCGGAGGCGCCGCGCGTCGTTCCATCCAGTTGCAGAATGCGCCCGTAATAGATCACGCTGCCGTGGTCTTCGATGATTGCGGAGAGATATTCGTTCTCGCCTGTCTTCGCGCCGGAGTAATCGATGGAGGCGGCAGTATCGGTAAGAGCGGTCGACTGAATGGAGAATCCGTCCCTGCTATCGTCCAGAAGCGTGAGCTTCCACTCGGAAGCGGTATCTGTCAGAGAGACGGAAGTCATAGCGCCCGGACCTACACCTGCGGATTTTTTGCCGTATTTAGCGGCGGACGAGAAAAGGACAACCGACTGATCGAGATGAAAGGCAGGCCGAACGCCAAAATTATAACTTTTGCTGCCTCTAAAAATGAGACCCGTTGAGGAAACAGCGAACTCGTCAGTTTCATTTTTTGATGTGCGTAACCACCACCAATTTGGGGCTTCCGAGGGTAAGGAAGCAACTCTTGCGTCGTTGCCTCCGAGTGCCAACGCTTCTAGTTCGGACAAAGCAAAGAGTTTTTGATTACTTAAGTCACTTGCTTCTCCTCCAAGACTTGAAGCGGAGAGCGTAGTAGATGCAACCGCGTCTTGCTCTTGTGTAAGAAAACCATTATAGATTGCGTTCATGTTTGTCTGTAGCGCGCTGCCGGGATAATAATCGCTAGTGGCTGAAAAAAACATTGTATTTGTTAGAAAATTCTCGGACAGCAAAGATAAAACGCTGGTACCGTAGGCAACAGTGGTATCCGAAAACGCAGACGAGCCTATTACTCGCCATGAGATGGGGGTACTGAGATAGTTTCCAAAGTATACCGTGTCGTTCGTTTTGATACCATTCGTGCCAAGCCTGAGAATGCCGTCCGTTGACATTTTGGCAAGCGAAGATGACAGCGGAAGACATAAAAATAGAACGACAACCAGGAATGCTGCAAATGCTCTCTTTTTCATGAGAGTTACCCCCAAACAACGCTGATAAACAAAAGGATATTGTACAATTTACGTTAATTCTACGCGCGACATCAGCTGTTGTAAAGCGATAATAGACACAGGAATCATGTTTATTTTCCGCCGGTTAGATCGAACAAAATTGATCAACAAATACTGCGAAAGCGTTGCCTGAAAATGAGGATGTTTTCTTCAGAGAAGAACAAAACGTTAAAATTTCATAACGAATCCCATCTGTATCGAAAATGGAAAATACGTATCATCAATGGCTTGTTTAGAAGACGCGCTTGCTCTTGCGCGACAAGAGCATGCTTACCGCGAGTCCGGTTACCGCTATCAGTGCAATCCCGATCCATAGACCGGGAAGCGTGGAATCTCCGGTTTGCGGTATTTCGGCAGGCTTGGTAACGCTCCTAAACTCACTGGAGTAATCGGTTCGAATCGGGCTTTCGCTGGCATCGCTGTGATACTGCTCGTTGAACACTTTCAGCGTGGTATCCGCGTCAAGCGTAATGCCGGAAGGGATGTTGATGGTCGCGCTACCGGAGGCGCCGTGCGTCGATCCATCCAGTTGCAGAATGCGCCCGTAATAGATCACGCTGCCGTGGTCTTCGATGATTGCGGAGAGATACTCGTTCCCGCCCGTCTTCGCGCCGGAGTAATCGATGGAGGCGGCAGTATCAGTAAGAGCGGTCGACTGAATGGAGAATCCGTCCCGGCTATCGTCCAGAAGCGTGAGCTTCCACTCGGAAGCGGTAGCGGTGGGTAAAACCGAAACCATCGCGCCCGGGCCAACGCCTGCGGATCGTTTCCCGTTTGTGGCTGCGGAAGAGAAGAGGACGACCGACAAATCGAGATTGCATCCCGGGCGAACACCGCAAGGAACATTTAACGGATAAAAGAAAACGAGACCTGAATCGGTGACGATATTTGCGGAGATTTTCAAAGTGGACGAACGCAACCACTAGTGATAATTGGTGGTGGGGTAGGCCAGGAGTCCTGTCGCTAGCTTGCTATTTCCTGCACCCATCGCTTCTACTTCATTCCGGGACAGCAGAAACAATTTTTGCCCCGTTAGATCGCTGGTAACATCTTCATGCATGCTTAATCTTGTCAGCGTCGTGTCTAAAATCGCAGACTGCTCCTGACTTGTAAAAAGCGCTTTCGTGCCGTTGAACAGCTCACCCAACATGGCGTGAACTTCACTGTCTGGATAGAATTCCGAATTAGGATGCTGAAAATATCCGAAAGTTAATGAATACTTGGATAAAAGGAACGCTTTATGATTCGCCGCATCTACGTTCAGTATAAACCACGGCACGTCATAACTTGTTCCGCCTTCCGAAAAGACGCCGAAGTAGACGATATCATCCGCCTCGAGGCTATCTGTACCGAGCTGAATGATACCGGTATCCGGTGATGCTTTCGCGAGCGAGGAAGACAGAGGCAGACAAAGCAGCATAACGGCAATCAAGAGCGCTGCATATGCTCTCTTTTTCATAGAGATACCCCCAAATAGCAGTTAAAAACAGCGATATTCTGTACAAATTATATATATTCTACGCGTGGTTACAACTGTTGTAAAGTAAAAAAATATAGAAATTTCGACTCTTTTTTGCGCTTGAAAACTCTGCAATTATGATCAACAAACACGCGAAAATACGTTGATTATCGTGCGAATCGCTAAGATCCCCCAATGAGATTCCTTCGTAATTTTAAGCAGCTCATAACAATTCAGTTTTGTCTGGGAGAGCTTCCATAAGTGAATCCGAATATCTAAATATAGGAGTTCGTATAAGTAGGCAAATTTGTGACATGTTTATATTGCGGGTTGCCCTGCCAGCCTGGATAGGTATATACTAAACATCAATATAATTAAATTCGACAAAAAATATATGTTGCGTTTATGATCCGTTCATAGGTGACATACCGTGAAAGGCTAACACCAAATGGAAGAAAAGAAACCAATCCCCGCTCTTGCAAAACTGCGTCAATTTGTTGTGCGTGTCATTCAGGGTGCGATTATTGGCGCAGGCGCGATTCTACCGGGCATCTCCGGCGGCGTGCTCTGCGTGGTATTTGGCATCTACCGTCCAATGATGGCGGTGCTAGCGCATCCTTTTAAAAACCTGAAACAGTACTGGAAAATGTTTATGCCGATCGGAATCGGCTGGGCGATCGGTTTTGTCGGCCTTGCCGGAGTGATTGCAAAGCTTCTTTCGCTCAACGCCGCGGTGATCGTCAGCCTGTTTGTCGGGCTCATCGGCGGTACCTTTCCCGGCCTCTTACGCGAAGGCTCGAAAAACGGTAAAAGCAAAGGCATGTGGGTCGCGCTGATCATCAGCACCGCAGCGCTTCTGGCTTTCTTCTATACGCTCAAGTTCAGCACGTCGACAACGGTTACGCCTACGTTTGGCTGGTATATCTTCTGCGGCGCGCTCTGGGGCATCAGCCTCATTGTGCCCGGAATGAGCTCTTCTTCGCTGCTGATGTTCCTTGGGCTCTATCAGCCGATGTCCGAGGGCATTGCTACGTTCGACTTCAACGTGCTGATTCCGTTTGCAATCGGTATCATCGGCACGGTGCTCCTGCTGGCGCGCATGGTCAATCACCTGTTTGACAAGCATTACGGCATCGCGTTTTACTGCGTCATCGGCTTTGTCATCGCGTCCACGATCCCGATCATTCCGGTGTCGTTTACGGGCTGGGGAGAGGGCGTCCTGTGCCTGGTCGCTGCGGCAGCAGGCTTCGCCGGATCATTACTGATGGATCGCTGGAGCGAGAAGCATCCTGTACAAGAGGATTCGACGGAAGAAGTCATCAGTGAAGCCGTAGAGAATACAATTGATGGTGCCATAGATGACATGAAGAAAGAAGTTTGAAAAAACTGCCCGCCGGACAAGAAACGGCGGGCTTTCTTTTACCCTGAGAGAATTCGGAAAAAAACTTACGAATTATTTACACATCCAACCCCGCTATAGCGGGCAATATCGCCCGCGTCGCGTGGCATTTTCATGCGGCATGTGTTATAATCGCGAGTAAGCAAAACCGCTTTTTTTGCGTCAGATCGATACAAAACAGCAAAAAAACACGGCGCGCACGTCAGAGTGAAAACATTTCATCAACAAAGGAGAGCGCTGCTTGACACAAGAAACAGAGCGGGTTATGCTTTCAATCCCGCTGGAAAACGTAGACGAGCTTTTAGGCTTATTTGGCGTGTTTGACGAAAACATAGGCGTGCTGGAGGACGAAACCGGCGCGCACATCAGCGCGGAAGAGCGCGGAATCCGCATCACCGGCGAGCAGGAAGGCGCAAACCTTGCGCGCATCGTCATCGAAAAAATGCTCGATATGCAGCGCAAAGGCGAGAAGATTAATCGTAGCCGCATTCGCTACGCGGTCGATCTCGCCAAAGAGGGCAACGCGGACATGATCGAAAAGATCATGGGCGACGTGATCGCAATCACGAACAAAGGCCGGCAGATCAAATGCAAAACGCTTGGTCAAAAGAAATACGTACAGGCGCTCAAGGAGTTCGAGCTGGTCTTCGGCATCGGCCCGGCCGGCACGGGGAAAACCTATCTTGCGGTCGCGATGGCGGTGCAGGCGTTTAAAAACAAAGAGGTTGAGCGGATCATCCTCACGCGGCCCGCGGTTGAGGCGGGCGAAAAACTCGGTTTTTTGCCGGGAGATCTGCAGAGCAAGGTCGATCCGTACCTTCGCCCGCTTTACGATGCAATGCAAGAGTTTTTAGGCTTAGAGAGTTACAAGGCGCTCTATGAGCGCGGTGCTATCGAGGTTGCCCCGCTTGCCTATATGCGCGGGCGTACGCTCAATAACGCCTATATCATATTGGACGAGGCGCAAAACTGCTCCACCGAGCAGATGAAGATGTTTTTAACACGGATCGGCGAAGGTTCCCGCGTCGTGGTGACAGGCGACGTCACGCAGATTGACTTGCCGAAAGAGAAGGCAAGCGGGCTCGTGCAGGCGGTACGGGTGCTGGAGAATGTGGAAGGGATCAAGATCATCAACCTGACGCATAAGGATGTTGTGCGGCATGAACTCGTGCAACGGATTATCTGCGCTTACGAGAGGTTTGAGAAGCCAAAGCGCGCCTAATCGCCCCGACGGAGCGAATACTTCGTCTATTTTAAACAAACGAGGACGAGAAGATCGTGTCTGATTCGCAAAAACCCATGCCACGAAAAAAACGAAAAGCAACAGAAAAACCAAAGTCACGCATCTATGGCGTGATTGTATTGGTCGTGAGCTTTGCGCTCGCGTGTTTGGTGACGCTCACCTCGCTTACGCCGAAACGATATGAGGTTTCCGTAGGGGCCGCTGCAAAGGAAGCGATCACCACTCCGCGCATGGTGGTAGATGGCGTCAATACCGAGGCGCTTCGGGAAGCCGCGCGCAGCAATGTTTCCCCGGTTTATGCGGTCGATGAAAAACTTGCGGATACCTTGATTTCCAACGCACAGAGCTTCTTTTCCGCGCTGACCAGCTTTCGAAACGCCGCGAACACCACGCGCGCCGCAAGCAAACCGGCGGCGGCCGATGGCACGGCAGACACAACCGATACACGCACATGGCAGGAGATCATTTCGACAACCGACCTGTTAGCCATGCTCAACAAGCTTCCGGTCAAAATCTCCGATACATCGATCGGGTATGCGCTATTGGACGCGAGTGACGCGGAGATTGACAAGATGAAAGAACTTGTCATGACAACGCTTGAAAAGGAACTTCGCGACGGCGTATCCGAGGCGGATCAGGTGAAAACCCTTTCCAGAATTAACAAGGATCTCAAGATTTCGTCGCTCTCCGTCTGGCTCAAAGCGGTCGGCGAGATGGTGTATGACGCATATCTGCTGCCGACCAACGTGGTCAACTCTGTTGAGACCACGCGCGCGCAGGAAAAAGCAGCTGACGCGGTGGAACCGATCTATATCGCAAGAGGCGCAACGATCGTCGAGGCGGGTCAGACCGTCACGCAAGAGCAATATGACATGCTGCTTTCGCTCGACCTCGTGAAGGGTGCGGAGGCTGCGAGCCGGCTGACCCCGGGCGTGATCGTCTATCTGCTCTGCGTGTTTGGCATGTTGGGGCTTTACTTGTACGCGTTTGAGCGCAATACGTTCTCCTCCAACAAAGAAATGACGATTTTTGCGCTGATCCTCTGGCTGACCATCACACTCGAATGGGTTTGCTACATCATCGATCCGCGCGTGACGCCCGCCGTATTTGGCGTATTGCTGACGACGCTTCTCGTTTCCCGTAAAACGGCGGAGATGGTCAATATTGCGTTTGCGCTGTCGTTTTCCATCTTATCCGGCGGCAGCGGGGCTACGATGTTTGGCTCGGATTCCATTCTTGCGATGGCGGCGATGCTCGTATCGGGTCAGATGGTGATGCTGATTGCCGATCGAAGTAAAAAGCGCGGTACACTGATTGCGGCGGGAACGCTTGGCGGTGTTGCCGGCGCGGTCGTCGTCGTCTCCGGCGGTTTGATTTTGAGCTACAATTGGAACACTTCGATTATCTACGCGGGGCTTCAGATCGCAAGCGCACTGATCCTCTCCGTCTTCTGCGTCGGTATGCTGAGTGTTTGGGAAAACTTGTTTGATATCGTGACGCCTGCACGCCTCCACGAGCTGGCGAACACGAACCATCCGCTCCTGAAGAAGATGATGGTTGCGGCGCCGGGCACCTATCACCACAGCATGATGGTGGCCTCTCTTGCAGAAGGGGCTGCGGAAGCGATCGGCGCAAACGCGCTGCTTGCACGTACGGGAGCCATGTATCACGACGTTGGCAAGTTGCGCCGCCCGCAGTATTTCCGTGAGAATCAAAACGGGCAAAACATTCACGACACACTACAGCCGGAAGAAAGCGCGGGATTCATCATTGCGCACCAGAAGGACGCAATGTCGTATCTTTCCCGTTACCGGATGCCTTCCGAAATCAAGAAAATCGTATCGGAGCACCACGGAACGACGCTCGTGACATATTTTTATGTGAAGGCAAAACAACAGCAAACGCAGGACGGAGAGCCCGTGATCGAGCGCTTATTCCGCTATCAGGGGAATTTACCGAGCACGAAAGAAAGCGCGATCGTCATGCTGGCGGATAGCTGCGAGGCAGCCGTTCGCTCCATGAGCGAACCCACGCGCGAAGATGTTGCCGATATGGTGCATCGAATCGTGCAGGGCAAGATGGACGACGGCCAGCTCAAGCAAAGTCCGCTGACGCTGAGCGAGATCAATCAGATCGAAAAGAGCTTTCTTGTGACGCTGACAGGGCTCATGCATGAACGTATTCGTTATCCTTTGCTGGAGGAGATGGCATGATCGACGTTCAGACAGAATTGGATTGTGTGCCACAAAACGCGGAGGAGCTCATCCGCCGCGCGGTTGCCTGCGCGCTCGTGAAAAACAAGGCTGCCGGTGAGGTTTGCGTGCTCATTACGGACGCGGAGGAGATTCAGCGGCTCAACTCCAGCTATCGCCAAATCGACCGTGTGACGGATGTATTGACGTTTCCCGCTTGGGAAGGGGACGCGATTCTCTGCCCGCCGGATGGTTACCTTGGCGACATTGCAATCTGTCTGGAACGCGCCGAGGAGCAGGCGGAAGAATACGGACACTCGCTGGAACGCGAGCTTGCGTTCTTATCCGTACACGGAGCGCTGCATCTGCTGGGTTACGATCACATGGAGCCGGATGATGAGCGAAAAATGCTGGCGCAGCAGGATGAAATCTTAAACGAACTGGGGTACCACAGATGAAGCATATCAACAAAGAAGAGCGCGAACACATGCTTGATCTCGCTTATGAGGCGATGGAGCGGGCATATACGCCATATTCACATTTTCAGGTTGGCGCTTGCCTAAAGGGCGAGAGCGGTAAGTATTATCTTGGCTGCAACATTGAAAATGCGTCCTATACACCGACCAACTGCGCCGAACGGACGGCGATGTTCAAAGCCGTGTCCGAGGGCGAACACAATTTCGAGTCCATCGTCATCGTTTGCTCCGGCAAGAGTCCGGCGGCTCCCTGCGGCGTTTGCCGTCAGGTGCTGCGGGAATTCTGCAAGGACGATATGCCTGTGGTGTTTGCCGATGGGAAGCGCAACTATATCGAATCGACGCTTGGCGCGCTGTTGCCGCATTCGTTCGGGCCGGAGGATCTGCTATGAGCGAGTTTCGATCCGGATTTGTTTCCATCATCGGTTGCCCGAATGTGGGTAAATCGACCATACTCAACAAGCTAATCGGGCAAAAGATCGCGATCGTGACCGACCGCGCGCAGACCACGCGGAACAAGATTACCGGCGTTCTCTCCAAACCGGACTATCAGATGATATTTCTCGATACGCCCGGTGTAACGGTTCCGAAAAACAAACTCGGCGAATACATGCAAAAAGTAGCGTACGACGCGATCAACGAGGTGGAAGCAATCCTGTTTGTCGCCGACGCCGAGCAAGGCGTGCGCGAGCGGGACGCGGCAATTCTCGACAAACTCAGCAACGCGAAAGCGCCCGTGATTGCGTTTATCAATAAAACGGATAAAGCAAGCCTTGGTCAGGCCAACGAAGCGCAGGAGACGTTGGAGCAGCGCGGCTTTATCAAGGCAATACTCCGCGGCTCCGCCGAGACAGGCAAGGGACTGGAAGAGCTGGAGCATACGCTCAGCACATGTCTGGTGCCCGGGCCGCAATATTTCCCCGACGATATGGTCACCGACCAGCCGGAGAGAATCATCGTTGGCGAGCTGATCCGCGAAAAGGCGCTCCTCCTGCTGCGAGAAGAGGTTCCGCACGGCGTTGGCGTCGGCGTAGACAAAATGGAGCGCAGGGAAGACCGCGACATGATGGACGTTTACGCAACCATCTATTGCGAGCGGGAATCTCATAAGGGCATCATCATCGGAAAAGGCGGCTCCATGCTCAAGCGCATCGGTCAGGATTCCCGCCGCGACATCGAGTGGATGCTGGGCTGCCCGGTAAACCTGCAATTATGGGTCAAGATTAAGGAAGACTGGCGCAATCGTCCGGGCATGCTGCACGAGCTCGGCTACGAGTAAACGCTCCGGTTTGGGGGTAAGAGGCGATGCCGGTCATTTGCGCGGAAGGAATCGTAACGCGATACGCAAACTATCGCGAGAGCGATCGTATCTTGAGCATATTCACCATTCAATATGGTCGTATCGATGCGAAAGCGCGCGGTTGCCGAAAACCGAAGAGCCCGCTGGTCAACGCCTGCCAGCCGTTTGTATTCGGTCAATTCGAAATCTTTACCGGAAAAGAAAAGGCGACGGTCAACGCCTGCGATATCCGCGAGACGTTTTATCCGATTCGCGAAGATTATGAGCGCTACTCCATCGGCTCCGTCATGCTGCGCCTTTGTCACGACGCGGCGCCGGAAAACGAGCCGAACGAGGCGCTTTTTTCGCTTTTGTACCATTCGCTTTCCTTCTTGTCATATGGAAAATCCAATCCACTGGATTTGTTCTGCTGCTTTTTAGCGCGCTATCTTAACACAATCGGTTACCGGCCTTCCATCACCACCTGCGCGCAGTGCGGGCGGGATATCCGTTCGGACGCGATCGTACGCTTTTCTCCGCGCGGGGGAGCCGTTTGCAACGCTTGCGTGCAACACGGCGAACCCGTGAGCAAGACCGCTCTGGAGGGGATGCGGCGCATGCTCCTCATGGAGGACGCGGACATGGATCGGGTGAAGCTCTCGGACGCGATGCGCGGCGAGATCTTTCGCGCGCTGAGTACGTATACGGAAAATTCAATCGAGTTCGGAGCAAAGGCGCTCGATATGTTGAAGGGATTGCGTTCGCCATCGCAACATGAGCCATTAGAGGAGCACAAACCGGAGTTGGAGTAACGGGAAGCGAACGCAATCGGGAAAAATTGTGAACTTTCGTTTTTTCAAGAGAAAGTATTGCGGCGGTATGGTACAATACTCGCGATTCGTTAATTGGCTTTGTCACGTTACGAACGTTTCATACAAAGAAAATCCGTAACGGAAGGATAAACCGGTTCGATCAAATCCAGAGTTAAGAGGTTACGATTATGCCCTTAGGACGACATCTCATCAAGGCGCTGCCGCTTGCGGGCCTTGTGATTGCCGCTCTTTTTGTTTCCGGCTGTGCAGAAGAACCAGCACAACCGGTGGAAGCGACACTAACGCCCGAACCCGTGATCGTCAGCATGGAGGTTTTGGATCTCAACGTTGAAGACTTCGGCGATATGCCCGCTCCAACGGCGACGCCGGAGCCGACACCGACGCCGATTCCTTTTTCTTACTATGCGCCTACGGTCAACATGACGTATGAAGAGCTGGTAGGAAGTCTGGACGACATGAACGTCAAAGCAAAAGAGCTGCTGAAAGACGGATTTCCCGATCCGAAGACGTATTATATCATCGTCGATAAACAATGGCAGGTTGTTCTTGTTTATAAGCGTATTGACGACGGAACCAAGCTTGGCAAGCCCGACTTGACACAACCCGTTCGCTATATGATCTGCTCGACCGGAAACCCGAAGAAGGAATACGGTCACGAGACCACGAGCGGTATCTGGCAGATCGATGTGCCGAAAGAGCGCTTTTACCAGTTTGTCAATCTGGAGGCCGCGCAGTACCTGACCCTGATTCACAGCAGAACGTATTTCCACTCGGTATTATACGACAAGGCAAAGGACTTGCGTTCGTTGGTTCAGAGCTCCTACGACAATCTTGGAACGAAAGCCAGCCATGCCTGCATTCGACTCACCGTGCCGGATGCGCGCTGGATTTGGTATAACATCGGCTACGGCACTACCTGCGAAATTCGCGACGGAAGCGCTTCGGATACCGAAACAGGCGCGATTCGCGCGCAGCTGATTCTGCCGAAGTCCATTGCGAACGTTAAGCTGAAGGCGGGCGATTTGCCCTGGACGGACAACTGGAAGATCGAAGACGTTCTCCACGTGTTGGCGTATAAGTATGAGCCGGCGCCGCTGCCCGATCTTGGTGACGGCACGGATGAGGTTACCCCGACGCCCGGTGGTACAACGACCAGCGGTGGGACGGAGACACCCTCTGCACCGCCAGCAGCTACACCGGAACCACCCGCTGAACCCACGTTTGGATAACGAAGTGAAAGCGTGCCGATAGCGAATGATACGGCAACGAAAAATGAACAGAATGATATTTTTGCTGTCGGTGCTGCTTGCGGCATCGACAGCTTCTGTTCGCATATCGCATGCCGCGTCAACACCTGTGCCGGAAGCAACGCCGGAGCCTTCGCAAGCGGTCGTTATTTTAGGAGAAGCCTGCGTTGGCGCAAACGGACTTTCCGATGATTCCGCGGCGTATGCCGCCGAGATGCTGCGCTGGGAAGCGGGATTTATCTCGCGCACCAGCCAGAGCAGCGCGATCACCAAGACGCAGCGGATCGACAGCGCTTTTACTGCCGCATCCCGCCTGATGAGGACGCGACTGCGACCGGACTGGACGGCCTGGATCGCGACGACGAGCAATTTTGAGCCTGCGGTATACGACAGCTATGCGCAAAATGTTAAATCATTTGTCGCACTGGCGGACGCGCTCAACAGCTCAATGCAGCTGGCCTCCGCAACTTGCGTGCGCAGCATCAGCGAAGATTTCCGCGCGGCAAAGATTGCTCTGAGTGCGGAAGGTCAACCGCAGGCGAGCCTCACCTGGCGCGAATGCGCGGCGCTTTACTATATCTATGGAGATAGCATGACGGACGCGATCGCGGACTCGTTTTCGGTAGAGCGGGAAGGAAACGCGTATACCGGCATTACGCTCAAGTGGCCGAAACCCGCGTTTGAAGAACTCGCCGGAAAGGGCACGCACGATCAGCTGGTCGAGGGTGTGCTCGCGCTGGACTACTTCAACACCGTGTACAACGACGACGGCAGTATGGCACCTGTGGAAGCCTATCAGTTTCCGAAAGAGTACCTGACCACGATCATCCACCCGGTAAAGGGCGGCGAGATCAAAAACGTATGGTATGATCCGCGTTCTCGCAGGACGCGCCTGCATATGGGCACCGATATCAAGATGCGCGCGAAGACGCCGATTTTATCCATGACGGACGGCGTGGTGCTCTACATCGGGTATCTGCCGATTCCGGGGAATTACGTCATCATCCAGGACACGTACGGCTATGTTTATCATTATTATCATATGTTTGAACTGACGACGTCCATCAAGGAAGGCGATAAGGTAAAGCAGGGCCAGCAGATCGGTATCGTCGGCAGTACGGGCAACAGCGTGGCATATCATCTCCATCTGGGTATCGTGACACCGGAGGGGAAATACGTCAATCCGTATGATCTATTTGTTCAGGCGGGCATCGGGCCGTTTCTGGACGATGAAAATTAACGCGATTGAATAGCGGTTGAATGGAACGCAAGACCGGATCAATCGACTGGAAAAGTGCGGAATACGGATGTTTATCTTGTGCGTGTTCCGCCGTGGTGCTATACTATAGTAACTTATTGTGGCTTATTATGCAGGGGAAACCGGATATAAACCACTATATAAGGACTGCATTGGGAGGTTCACGTGAGAATCATCGCGGGTACCGCGCGCGGACGCCAGTTTGACGCACCTGCGGGCAAGGACACACGCCCGACGCTTGACCGCGTGAAGGAGTCGCTTTTCGGCTCGATTCAGTTTGATATCCCCGACAGCCACGTGCTCGATCTTTTTTCCGGTTCCGGCAATCTCGGCCTTGAGGCCGCGTCCCGCGGAGCGAAAAAAGTAATCTGCAACGATTACAATCGTGCTTGTGCGGAGTTGATCGCGAAGAACGCGAAGAAGCTCAATCTGGATTCGATCGTACAAGTCGTCTGCAAAGAGTACGTCAATTGCCTGGTCGATTTAGAGCGGGCGGGAGAACAGTTTGATTTTATCTTTCTCGACCCGCCGTATCTGGAAGGCGCGGCTCAGGTCGCAATCGACGCGATTTTTTCGATGGGATTGCTGCGTGAGAACGGTCGCGTGATATTAGAGCATGCGGATCAGTTTCCGCCAAAGATTACAATGCCGCTTGCCAGATTGAAACAGACGAAACGCTACGGCACCTGCGCTGTTTCGATTTATATGAGAGCAAACGACGAGGCGGAGCCGGAATAAGGCACGCATCTTGGGAAAGGCCAGGAGAACATGCGAACCTGTGTGTACCCCGGAAGTTTTGACCCTTTTACCATCGGACACCATGATGTGCTGGAGCGGGCGGTTGCGATGTTTGACCGCGTATATGTCAGCGTGCTGAACAACTCCGCCAAGCATCCCAGCTTTTCGGTTGAAGAGCGGGTGGATATGATTCAGCGCATGGTGGACGCCGAGAACATGCAGAACGTCATCGTGACGCACTTTGACGGACTGATGGTCAACTATGCGCATGCGATCGGCGCGGACTACGTGATTCGCGGTCTGCGTGCGACGATGGATTTCGAGTACGAGTTTCAGATCAACGCGCTCAATCTTCACCTCGCGCCGGACGTGGACACCGTTTACTTCATGGCGAGGCCGGAGCATTCATTTTTAAGCTCCAGCGCCGTGCGGGAGATCGGCTCCATGGGCGGTAATATAGAAGGACTCGTACCGAACAGCATTCACAATATCATTGCAGAAAGGCTAAGAAAAGCATGAGTAGCGCACAAACCATGAAGATTTTCAGTATTATAAACCGCATCAAACAGGAGCTGGAGGAAAGTCCCCGTTCCAAGTTTGGCGGCGGCAACAAGCGCGTGGTCGAAGTGGATCGTTTGTTGGACTTGTTGGAAGACCTCAAGGTCGTTATTCCGGAAGATATCCGCAGAGCGACCGGTATTCTCTCCGAAGCGGAGAATACGATTGCGGACGCAAAGGAAAACGCGTCGGAGATCGTGGAGCAGGCAAATCAGGAGGCGGATACCATCCTGAGCCAGGCGCAAGCACAGGCGGACAACATCCGCGCGGATGCGCAGGCGGAGTTTGACCACCGCGTCAGCGAAAGCGAAGTATACAAGGAAGCATTTACGCGCGCAAGCGGCATTGCTGCCGAGGCGGAAGAGAACGCTACCGCGATCTATAACGGAGCGCGTAAATACGCGGATGAAATTCTGGTCGATTTGCAGCGCTACCTTGGCGAATATCATCAGATGATCGAAACAAACCGCAAGGAGCTCGGCGTGGACGATATCTCCGCGCCCGCACCCGCGCCAGTCGCGACACCCGCGCCTATGCAGACGCGTACGGCACCCGCGCCGGAGCCGCAGTACGCCGCGCAAGCGCAATACATGCCGTCCCAACAGCAAGCCGCGCCCGTGGAACAGCCGCGTTATGCGGAGCCCGCTTATGCGGAACCGACGCGTTACGCCGCGGAACCCGCCTATAGCGAGCCGCCGCGTCAGGCACGCCAACCGCGCGCCAACACGGAGCGCTATGCGGTAGAAGAAGACCCGACCGCAACACGTCAGTTTGCGCGTCCGAATATGGCCCGCCCTGCACCCGCAGAAGAGATGGAGGAAGCGCCCCGCCGTCGTGAATCCCGCGTGGAGCAGGCGCCGCCGAAGAAGAAAGGGTTGTTCTCCCGCCTCCTGGAAGCGGAAGATGACGATGAAGACGAAGAAGACGAGGACGGATGGGAAGAAGCACCCGCTCCCAAGGCCGCGAAAGAACCGAAGGAGAAGAAACCCCGTAAGCGCCTAATCGAGTTCATCGAATCGGACGATGACGACGAGGAAGAGGATTACTAAATCATTCAAGCGAGCCGGAAGGAATTCTCCCGGCTCGTTTTTACACCGCTCTCTAGACGAACCGATACAGAAATCAGGATAGAATCAAATGAGAAAGAAAGTTGGACTCGCACTCGGCGCAGGCAGCGCCAAAGGCTTTGCGCATATTGGCGTGTTGCAGGCACTGGACGAAGCGGGCATTCAGATTGACATGATCTCCGGCAGCAGTATGGGCGCGATCATAGGCGGCATCTACAGCGTCGGTACCGATCTGGATCTGCTTGAGAAGTTCATCAAATCGATCAAGCTCTATGAGTATCTGGATGTAAAGATGCCGCTGACGGGCGGTCTGCTCAAAGGCGAACGACTGGAAGAACTGATTCGCGTATTCACGCACGACAAGACGTTTGCCGAGACGAAGATTCCGTTTTGCTGTGTCGTTGTGGATGCGGAGGCGGGTAAGCTGGACGTGTTGGAAGAAGGACCTCTGCACGAGAGCATCCGCGCGAGCATGTCCATGCCCGGATTTTTCGAGCCGGTGCAGCTCAATGGTAAAATCTTTATCGACGGCGGCGTTCTGGAGCGAGTACCGTGTAAGACATTGCGCGATCACGGTATGGATGTGGTGATCGGCGTGGACGTCGGCTATCACGGAGACCGCAAGGATGTTTCCGACTTTGGCGCGTACTCGATGCTGAACCACACCATCTCCTTGATGCAGTGGGAACTCACGAAGTATCGTCGCGAAGAGGCGGATATTATGCTGGTGCCGGAGGTGTTGTTTGTAAACGGACGTTTTCAAACCGATCAGGCAGGGGCTACCATTGAAGAAGGAAGGCGCGCACTCAAAGAAGCGCTGCCCGTGATTCGCAAATTGATCGAATCTTAACGTGAGCGATTCGGTTACATTCGTGAAAAATGTATGAATCCTGTTATAAACTGCATAGCAAGCAGGCGCGAGCGGTAAAAACCGACGCGCCTGTGTTAATTTGTAACATAAATAGTCGTTAAAAAGGATTGACAGAAAAAGCGCTTACAGAATCACCGCGCCGCTGAGATCGCGCTTGATCTCCTGCGTAGTGACATAGCTTAAAATATCCGTGCTGAGCAGATCGGTCTCGACATTTTGGCGGATAAACGGGGGACAAGCATCCAAATCGCTGTTGCGAATGATGAGCGGCGCGGTCTTTCTTTGCGCAATCTCGCTGATGAGCGCGCGCGCCTGTCTGCGGAAGCCAAGTACCTTGAGATAGCTGCCTTCATGGCTTTGCATGAGTCTTCGTACCTGATCGGCGGTGATGCCGAGAAGCGCGCTTGCGACAATACGCTTGCAGCGCGCGAGCGTATAGCGTTTTGTTTTGAGTTTGTCATAGAACTCGGAGAGCGATCTTGCTTCGCGAACGCTGCGGTAGAGCACGTTTTCAAACCCTTCGCCTACGTCCGGCAGGGCAGCCAGCTCGTCCGCACGCATGCGGCGGATGGCGTAGAGCATCACATCGCTGAGCGCTTCCTGCGGAATGATGAACTGATCGTCGTAGAGAAGCGGACCTCCGACAAAGCTCGGCATCGTGGATAAAATCTCGTTACGTCCTTCGATGATGGCGCGGCGGATCGCTGTTGCGCTCGCGAATTCACCCGCGATCTCCTCGCTGTGATAGCCGGTTCCGATTCGCTCGATCGGGAGCGGCTCGATGCCGGCAGCGAACTTCTTGATTGCGCCGAGGTACTCGATGGCTAATATGTTGTTTGGCTGCGCGATGGCGAGCAGCATGTTTTGAGGAACGCCGTATTCGGAGAGCGCGTCAAAGCGCGCGCGCGGATAGCTCTTTCCCATCGACAGATGTTTTTTGATGGCATCCTGCAGCGCGGGCGGTTCGGTCGCGATGATGTCGGAGATTTGGTAGAGCGTCTTGAGGTCCGGCGCTTCGCAGCCAAAGGCGAGGTCGGTCACTACCCCGGTTGCGTTGAGCGTTCGAACGCCGCCAGTGGCAAAGCGCTCAGCGGGGGCAATCGCATAGACGCTGGGGAGTTCCAGTACAAGATCTGCTCCGGCGCGTAGCGCCCAGGTCGCGCGGGAAAACTTATCCGTGCAGGCGGCCTCTCCGCGCTGCACGAAATTCCCGGAGAGCACAACGATACAGTAATCCGCTCCGGAGAGCGCTCTAGCACGCTCCAGATGGTAGATATGCCCGTTATGAAGCGGATTGTATTCCGCAATGATTCCCACGACGCGCATGATTGTTTTTCTCCGCTGAATTACTGAATTTTTTCGTATGACAAGTATACCATTTTGGATATGTTTGTGGTATACTCTAGCGGTTGAGATCAAAATGTAAGAAAAATGGTAGAAACGAACAAAAAATGTTCGATTCTACATCTGCATGAATTCAAATAAATGGAGGCGCAGATCTAAAATGGCTTTGATGGACACGATCAAGGTAAAAGCCAAGATGCACAAGAAGCATATTCTCCTACCGGAAGGCTCGGAGGAGCGCACCGTACAAGCGGTAGCACTGATCAAAGCAGAAGGAATCGCCGAAGTAACGCTGCTCGGGAAGACGGATGAAATTCAGGCAACAGCCGAGAAATTCAACGTATCGCTCGACGGCGTTTCTCTTGTCGATCCGGAAAAAGACCCGGATTTCCCGGCGTATGTTGCGGAATATTACGAGATGCGCAAGGAAAAAGGGATGACGCCCGAAGGCGCGGAGAAGATGATGAAGGACACCAAGTTCTTCGCCGCGATGATGATCAAAAAAGGCCGCGGAGACGGTATGGTTGCGGGCGCGATCAGCACCACAGGCGATACGCTCCGTCCCGGCTTACAGATCATCAAGATGGCAAAGGGCATCTCAGTTGTGTCCAGCTGCTTTATTATGGAACTGCCGAACAAAGCGTACGGCGATGACGGCATGATGGTGTTTGGCGATTGCGCGGTGAACCCGAACCCGACGGCGGAGCAGCTCGCGGCCATCGCGATATCTTCCGCGCAGACGGCGCAGTGCCTTTGCGGCATGCAGCCGAGAGTTGCGATGCTTTCCTTCTCCACGAAGGGCAGCGCGAAGCACGAGCTGGTCGACAAGGTCATTGAAGCCACGCGGCTGGTACACGAACTCGCGCCCGATCTCGTCGTGGATGGTGAGCTCCAGGCGGATGCGGCGCTCGTGCCGAAGGTAGGTCAGCTAAAGTGCCCCGGCAGCCCCGTTGCGGGCAAGGCAAACGTGATGATCTTCCCAGATTTGCAGGCGGGCAATATCGGCTACAAGCTGGTGCAACGTCTTGCGGGTGCGGAAGCAATCGGCCCCATCTGCCAGGGATTTAAGTACCCCATCAACGACCTCTCGCGCGGATGCAGTGTGGAAGACATCGTATCCGTCGTTGCCATGACCGCCGTTCAGGCGCAGAATTTGTAAGGAGAACCGCACACAATGACGTATATTCTGGTAATCAACGCCGGCAGCTCTTCGCTGAAGTATCAGCTCATTGACATCGACGAGAAACAGATCATCGCTAAGGGCATCTGCGAGCGCATCGGCATCGCAAAATCGTTTCTGAGCTACAAACCGACTAACGGCGAATGCTTTGAAAAAGAAAGCCCCATGAAGACGCATGAGGACGCGATCAAGCTCGTTCTCGATGTATTGGCGGATCCCAAGATCGGCGTGATCAAGGACATGAGCAGCATCCGCGCGGTGGGTCACCGCGTACTGCACGGCGGCGAGAAATATTCCGCGCCGGTATTGATCGATGATCAGGTGCTCGAAGCCATTGAGGAGTGCATTCCGCTCGGGCCTCTGCATAACCCCGCAAACCTGATGGGAATTCGCGGCTGCATGGCGGCGATGCCCGGCGTACCCATGGTAGCAGTGTTCGACACTGCCTGGGGTCAGTCCATGCCCGCAGAAGCGTACATGTACGCGCTTCCGTATGAAGCGTATACCGAGCACAAGGTGCGTCGCTATGGTTTCCACGGTACCTCGCACCGCTATGTTTCCGGTCAGGCAATCAAGAAACTCGTCGCCCTCGGCATGAAGAAAGAGGATACGCGCGTGATCACCTGCCATCTTGGCAACGGCTCCAGCCTCTCCGCCGTCAAAGGCGGCAAGTGCATGGATACTTCCATGGGACTGACCCCGCTCGAAGGCGTACCGATGGGCACCCGCTGCGGCAGCATCGATCCCGCGATCATTCCGTATCTCATGGGCAGAACCGGCATGAACGCACAGGAAATCGACACCTATATGAATAAGAAGAGCGGCATGCTCGGCATCTCCGGTGTGAGCAGCGATTTTCGCGATCTCGCTTCCGCGACCAAGCAGGGGAACGAGCGCGCGGCGCTTGCCCGCAAGATGTTCTGCTATAAGGTTCGCCAGTATATCGGCGCATATGCGGCGACGCTTGGCGGCGTAGATGCCATCGTGATGACCGCAGGCGTCGCTGAAAACGACGGCTACATCCGCGAGATGATTCTGCAGGGACTTGAGTACCTCGGCATAGACATGAATTGGGAATTCAACCTCTCTTGCCCGAGAGCGACCGACCAGGAGATCACCAAACCCACGAGCAAGGTGCATGTTTACGTGATACCGACCGACGAAGAGATGACCATTGCGCGCGACACCGCGGAGCTTGCGCTGTAAGCGGAAATCGTGTATAATTCGCAAATAGAGATATCGTTTCGGAGGAATTCAGGCATGAAGCATATTCAAACTGTTCAAAAACCCTGCATCAAGGCGGGCAAAAACACCGCGTGCGGTGAGTGCCAGGCGAGCTGCCAGTCGGCATGCAAAACCTCTTGCACGGTTGCCAACCAGAAGTGCGCGAAGGAAGAAAAGTAATCGTAGGCTAACTTTGATCAGCCGATCCGCAAAGAAAGGCCATTTATCGGCCTTTTTTTGTCTCTTGAAATAATTCCGAACCATAACACACCACAAGGAGAATACACTTGATCCATTCGTTTCAGTTTCAAGATCAAAACGTGCTGCTGGATGTCGAAAGCGGCGCGATCCACTCGATCGACGACGCGGCGTTTGCCGTGGTGCAGGCGATGGAGCACGGGAAGAATCCCTACGGCGTCGGTGTGGACGCGGAGACGGTGCGCGAGGTGCTATCCGACCTCGACGAGTTGAAGACCTCCGGTGCGTTTGAGTCCGAGACGCCAACCGCGCCCGAGATTCTCGGCGGCAGCGCGATCAAGTCCATGTGTCTGCATGTGGCGCACGACTGCAACCTGCGCTGCCGGTATTGCTTTGCTGCAACGGGAGACTTTCATGGCGAGCGAATGCTCATGCCGTTCGAAGTCGGCAAGCGCGCATTGGATTTTCTCATGGAGCGCAGCGGGACGCGAAAGCATCTGGAAGTCGATCTCTTTGGCGGTGAACCGTTGATGAACTGGGACGTTTGTAAGCAGCTCGTGGCCTACGGTCGTGAACTGGAGCAAACATTCAACAAGATCATCCATTTTACGATTACCACCAACTGCGTGGTGTTAGACGACGAGAAGATCGATTTCATCAACCGCGAGATGCACAACGTAGTCATCAGCCTCGATGGGCGCAAGGAGATTCATGACGCGCTTCGCCCCACCGTCAACGGCAAAGGCTCGTTTGACATCATCTTGAACAACGCGAAGAAACTCGTTGCGGGCAGAGGGGACAAAGAATATTACATCCGCGGAACGTTTACGCGTGAAAACCTCGATTTTCTGGAAGATGTGAAAGCGCTGACCAGTTACGGCTTCAACCAGATATCGATCGAGCCCGCGGTTTTGCCGGTAGAGAGCCCGTATAGCCTACTGCCGGAACACATTACGCGGATCAACGAGGAATATGACGCGCTGGCGGATTATTATATCGAGTCGCGAAAACATTCCGACACATGGTTTAACTTCTTTCACTTTATGTTTGATCCCGATGGCGGCCCGTGCCTTAGAAAACGCATCAACGGCTGCGGCGCAGGTACGGAGTACGTTGCGGTCACGCCGGACGGGGACATCTATCCCTGTCATCAGTTTGTCGGCATGCAGGATTACAAGCTGGGTTCACTGGATCATCCTGCGCTGCGAACCGACCTGCAGGAGGCGTTTCTGGGCTGTAACGTCTGCACGAAAGACAAGTGTAAAAATTGCTGGGCGAAATACTATTGCAGCGGCGGATGCATGGCAAACGCGGTTCTCTATGGCGGCGCGCTGGAAACGCCGCACGAGATCAGCTGCAAACTGATGCAAAAACGCATTGAATGCGCAATCGGCATCTATCTGGCGGAGCGATGAACAACCGTATGATTGCGCGCGAACCGATTCTTTGCGATCCGGTTCTCGTGGAGACAATCACAAACGAATGCAACTGCTCGCAGCTTGTCGCGCGAGCAATGATTCGGCGCGGCGTAACCTCTGCAGAGGAGGCGCTGCGCTTTCTCAACCCGAACGAGGGTGATTTGCTCGATCCGTTTTTGCTGCCGGACATGGAGAAAGCAGCGGAGCGCATACGCCAGGCAATAGACGAAGGCGAGCAGATTTGCGTCTTTGGCGATTACGACGCGGACGGCGTTTGCTCCACCGCGATGCTGGTACAGAACCTCAAGAAGATGGGCGCGAAGGTGGAATACTATATTCCGCATCGCCACAGCGAAGGCTACGGCATGTCCGTCGACGCGGTGAGACAATTGCATACGCGCGGGGTACAGCTGATCATCACGGTCGATAACGGCGTCTCCGCTTACGACGAGATTGCGCTCTGCGAGGCGCTGGGCATCGACGTTATCGTGACCGATCACCATAGCGTGGGAAAGACGATTCCGTCTTGCGTTGCGGTCGTTGCGGCTTCCCGCAAGGACGCAACGTACCCGAACCGCTATCTTTGCGGCGCGGGCGTTGCCTTAAAGCTCATTCAGGCGCTCAATGGCGGCACGTATACGCCGGAGGAGCTCGCACTGGCAGCAGTCGCCACCATTGCGGATGTGGTACCACTCACGGGAGAAAACCGCGTGATCGCGGCTTGCGGGCTAAAGCACATTCAGTCGTTGACGGGGCTTTCCGCACTGCTGCGTGCGGCGGGGTTTAATCAAGCGCGCGTGGACGAGATGACGGTCTCATTTATGATTGCGCCGCGGCTCAACGCGGCGGGCAGAATGGCGAGCGCTCTGGAAGCGGTGCATCTGCTGCTGGGCGAAGAACCGGAGCGCGCGGATGAATTCGCGGCGGTGTTGAACGAATACAACCAACGGCGCAGAGACTCGGAAAACGAGATTTTAGAGGAAGCGGAGCGCCAGATTGCCGAGCGCGGCGTGCTCGCGCGTGCAATCCTTCTCACGCATGAGGACTGGAACGCGGGCGTGATCGGGATTGTCGCTTCCCGACTTTGCGAAAAATACCATATTCCGGTGATCCTATTCGCCGAACAAAACGGTGTGTTGACCGGCTCCGGGCGCAGCATTGTAGGCATTGATCTGTTTGAAAATCTCAGCGTGTTTTCGCACATGTTCATTCGTTACGGCGGGCACGCGCGCGCGGCGGGTGTCACGATCGCAAAAGAGCGCTACAAGGAGTTTCGCGAAGCATTTGAGCGGCATATTACAGAGAACTATCGTCCAGAGGATTTTTATCCGTCGTTTCTCTATGACGAGCGTGTCCCGTTTGGCGAATTGAGTGTCAATCGCGTCAAGGAACTGCGGCAACTCGCGCCGTACGGCGAAGGCAACGCGGAGCCGGTGTTCCGCTTTGACGGGGTGCGGTTTGCGTCGCTTCGCACCATCGGCAAAGACGACAAGCATTTTTGCGCGAGCGTCGTGCAACAAGATCAGGTCTTGCGAATCGTGGCGTTTGGCAAGAGCGAACTGCTCGAGCCGCTGCATACGGCTGCTGACTGGGACTTGCTCGCGCGACCCACGATCAACGAATATCGTGGCAGCGAAAGCGTTGAGCTCTTCTGGATCTGCGCGAACGCTTCCGAAGAAAAAGTTGCTTTTTTTAATGCTTTTTTCGAGCAAAGACTGTATAATGAAGACTGTTCGTACGAGAGAATTTTTACTTGGTATCGTTCCCACGGCGGACGTTTTTTAGCGGAGATGGACGACTCCAGCATGCGAAAACACTATCGCAGACTGCAAAGTGCGATGAGTGAAGGAGCGATCTTGCTGCAGGCGTTGACACGCGCGCTGCGAAATGACGAATTGCTTGCGCTCTGCGTTTTTACACAGCTTTCGTTCTTTGCCTATGAACCGGATACAGGGTTAATTTCTCTCAAGAGCGGCTGTGCGCCGCGAACGCTTGGCGAGAGCCCGCTCTATCGAATGTTAAACGACCAACAGGAGGCATAACATGGACTTAAAAGAGAAGATTCGCAGCATACCGGATTTCCCGATCAAGGGCGTTTTATTTCGCGACATCACCACGCTGCTCAAGGATAAAGAAGGTTATCATACACTGATCGAGACCATCGCGGATTCCTTGCGGGACCGTCAGGTCGATCTCGTCATCGGGCCGGAAGCGCGCGGCTTCGTCATCGGCGCGGCGCTGGCTTATGCGCTCAACGCGGGCTTTGTACTCGCGCGTAAACCCGGCAAGCTCCCTTGCGAAACCATGCGCTATGAGTATGGTCTTGAGTATGGTTCGGACGTACTCGAGATTCACACGGATTCCATTCAACCCGGGCAGAAGGTCGTCATCGTGGACGATTTGCTCGCGACCGGCGGCACCGCGCTGGCTACCGTAAAGCTCGTTGAGCAGGCGGGCGGAGAAGTCGTTGGCTTGCGTTTTGCCATCGAACTGAGTTCCGAATTTGACGGACGAACTCCGCTCAAAGGATACGACGTGCAATCCGTCTTGCAGTACTAAGCAATATTTAATAAAAAGATCAACGGTTCGCCGTTGATTTTTTTACTTCTTTGCAGGAACTGCTTCGTTTTTTGTTGAAATACTAGTATAAATAGAAAGGTAAGTTGAATCCTGAAATATTTCCTGCGGCGGTTGACTTTGTGTGTGGAAAAGCGGTATTCTATAGCCTACATCCCGCGTTTGCGGGCGATCCCGCTTTGCAACGAAGATAGCGGGAGGAGGTGTGTTTAAATGGATATGCAGGAGCTTGTTCAAGAGTTTTCCAAGAAGTATTCTCCGGAGCAAACGGAGGTATTTCGTCGCGCCGTCGATTTTGCATACCAAACACACTCGACCCAACTGCGCGAGTCGGGAGAGCCTTATATCGTTCACCCGCTTGAGGTGGCGCGCCTCGTCATGGATATGGGTATGGACGCTTCCAGCGTTACCGCGGCTGTGCTGCATGACGTTGTAGAAGATGGAGATAATATCACAGTTGATGTGATCGAGCAAAAGTTTGGCCCGGAGGTCGCGAAACTGGTCGACGGCGTCACCAAACTGACCAAAAGCGGGCAACAGACCTATATTACGAAAAAGCAGGAGCAGTCGGAGAATCTTCGAAAGCTCTTTCTCGCAATCGCGGCGGATGTACGCGTCGTCATCATCAAGCTTGCCGACCGCCTGCACAACATGCGAACTTTGGCGTATTGTAACCCTTACAAACGCATGCGCAAAGCCAAAGAAACACTGGAGGTCTACGCTCCCCTCGCGCACCGCTTCGGTATGGGCGCCATCAAGGGCGAGTTGGAAGACCTCTCTTTTATGTATCTCATGCCGGAAGAATACGCCGACATCAGCCGCCAGTTTCGCGAAAAGCAGGCGGAGCGGCAGGAGACGCTGGACAACGCCAAGCGCATCATCAAAGAGGAACTCAACGCGGCGGGCATCGAATGCATGATCAGCGGAAGGCCCAAGCATCTCTACAGCGTCTATAAAAAGATGCAGCGCCAGAACAGCAGCATTGCGGAGATCTACGATCTCATCGCCATCCGCGTGATCGTCGAGTCGGTCAACGATTGCTACGCTGCGCTCGGCGTCATTCACGCGGGTTGGAAACCGCTGCCCGGCCGGTTTAAGGACTATATCGCGACACCAAAACCGAACATGTACCGCTCGCTGCATACGACGCTGCTTGCGCCCAACGGCATTCCCTTCGAGGTGCAGATTCGTACCAAGGAGATGCACAAAACGGCGGAATACGGCATCGCGGCGCACTGGATGTATAAAGAAGGGCGCAATGTTCAGAGCCTATTAGATCGAAAGACCAGTTGGCTTCGTCAGGTCATTGAGGCGCGGGACACCACCGAGGACAGCAAAGAATTCGTCGAGAGCATCATGAAGGATTTTCTCGGCGAGTACGTCTTTGTTCTCACGCCAAAAGGAGAGATTATCGACCTGCCGCGCGGCTCCACACCCCTGGATTTTGCTTACCGCATCCACACGAATATCGGACATCATACGCAGGGCGCACGCATCAACGGCGCACTGGTTCGCCTCGATTATAAACTCAAGACAAACGACGTCGTCGAGATCATCACGTCCAATAGTCAGCCGGGCCCGAGCCTGGACTGGCTGAAGATTGTCAAAACGCAGGCCGCGCGCAATAAGATTCGCCAGTGGTTCAAGAAAGAGAACCGCGAGGGGAATATCGCCCGTGGGCGGGAGATGCTGGAAGATACGGCAAAGCGCCAGAATCTGGTCATCAGCGACGTGACTAAGCCGGAGTATGTCAATCCGTTGCTCGAGCGACTCAATGTCAGCAGCATCGACGATATCTATGCCGCAATCGGCTTTGGCGGCATGTCGGCAAGTCAGGTGCTGCATAAGCTGTGTGAGCTGAAAAAGAAGGACGACAAAGCCGCCGAGATTGCGGAAAAAATTCGCTCCGGCGGCGCGGAGGAAACGAGCAAGACGCATGTTCCAGTCAACGGAATCATCGTTAAAGGAGATCCCGGCATGGCGGTGCGCTTTGGCAACTGCTGCAACCCTCTGCCCGGAGACCCCATCATCGGCTACATCACGCGCGGCAGAGGAGTATCGGTGCACCGCGCGGATTGCCCGAACGTAACGAACCTGCAAAGCGATTTGGATCGCATCATCGAGGTCGAGTGGGCGATCAATACGAAGAGTTCCTTTAACGCGTCTCTACAGATTGAGGGAGACAACCGTCCCGGTACGCTCTCCCAGATTTCGCAGCAGATTTCGAGCCTCAATGTCAGCATTCAGTCCATCAGCGGCAAACCGATGGCGGATGATCGCTATATCATCGAGATGACGTTTGAGGTGGCGAATACCGAGCAGCTCAACGTGATTATCCGCAACCTGAAAAAGCTAAAATGCGTCAGCGACGTCTATCGCATGAATCGTTAAGCGGGAGAACTTGATTTAACATGAGAGCAGTCATTCAGCGCACGACGGGTGCGTCCGTAACAGTAGAGAGTAAAATCGTTGGCGAGATCGAACGCGGTCTCGTCGTATTTTTGGGCATCGAAGAGGGCGATACCGAGGCGGACTTAACCTATATTTGTGATAAGGTTGTCGGCCTTCGCGTGTTTGACGACGAAAACGAGATTCCGAATCGTTCGGTACAGGATATTGGCGGGAGCATCCTGCTGATCTCACAGTTTACGCTCTGTGCGGACGCGAGAAAGGGTAAACGACCGAGCTACATCAAAGCGGCGCGACCGGAGCAGGCGATTCCGCTCTACGAAGCCGCAATTGCGCGAATCGGGCAGAGCGTTCCGGTTCAGTGCGGTGTGTTTCAGGCCAATATGCAGGTGAGGCTTGTCAACGACGGCCCGCATACGATATTGTTAGATTCTAAGAAGCTGTTTTAGACGTTTATCATTCCAGAAAGGCACTGAGATGTATTTTCGACAGATTACAAACGGTTCGCTGGGGGAACACCTTTATCTGATCGGCGCGGATGGCGCAAAAGACGCGATCGTGATCGATCCCGGAGAGGCGAAGCCTGTGCTGGACGCGCTGGAGCGCGATTCGCTCAACTGCGTTGCAGTGCTGTTGACGCACGGGCATTTCGATCACATCGGCGGCGTTCGCGCGCTGAAGGAACGATACGGCGCAAAGGTCTATATCCACGAGGCGGACGCGGGCATGCTCAAGAGCAACCGTATGAGCCTCGCGGTGCTCACGGGCGAACTCGTTCAGCCCGCTGAACCGGATGTATTGTTGCAAGGCGGCGAAACGCTCGAACTGGCTGGACTCAAAATAGACGTGATTCACACACCGGGGCATACGAAGGGCGGTGTTTGTTACGCGCTCCCGAAAGAGCGAAAACTATTCGTCGGCGATACGCTTTTTATGGAAGGCGCAGGCAGAACGGACTTTCCCGGTGGCAGCGAAAAAGAGCTGTATCACTCCATCGCAGACAAGCTCTTTACGCTGGAAGGCGATTTTGATGTATACTGCGGCCACGAGGAAGACACCACGCTGGAATACGAACGCAAGAACAACCCGTTTGTCGAGATTTGCCGCAAGAGCGGCTGGTAAACAAAGATGATCGCACTCTCCACCAACCGAACGGAATACCGCAACGATATCGCCGAAGAGATTCGGCTTTTTCTCGGTTTGGCGGAAATTGTTTTATTAGAAGAGATTGCCCCTGCTTCCGCGGAGATGATCTTTGATTTGCAACTTGTGCAGAACGACAGGAATTTCTCGGTTTTTGCGCGCGTAAATAGTCTGGAAGAAACTGAAACATTTATTCTTTCAGAAAATGCTTCGCCATTAGAGAAAAAGAAGCTTGAAAAGCGCGCGCTGAAGCTCGCCTGCTATCATCTGCTCAAGCGGCTCCATCCGGAAGTCGCGACGCCGTGGGGATCGCTGACCGGCATTCGCCCGACGAAGCTTTTTCGCGAACTGTCGCAAGAGGGTGGAGAAGAATCCGCGCGCAAGCAGTTTATCGGCCTATTTGACGTTTCGGAAGAGAAGACAAATCTCGCCGCGCGCATCTGCGCCGTACAAGAGCCGTTTATTCGCTCCGTTCAGCCGAACGAAATCGATGTATACGTCGGTATTCCGTTTTGTAAAACAAAGTGCTTATATTGTTCGTTCCCGAGCGAAGTGCTCGGCAAGCAGGATCGACTCACGCAATATCTGTCTCTTTTAAAAAGTGACATCGCCGCAGGCGCACAGCTCGTGCGCGAGCGTGGTTTTTCCATTCGCTCGTTTTACATGGGCGGCGGCACGCCGACGGTACTCAGCGCAAGTCAGATGAACGAGCTGTTGTCATTCTTATTAATGCAATACGGAAGTTTTGGCATCGAGGCGACCGTTGAGGCGGGAAGGCCTGATACGATCGACCGAGAGAAACTTCTCGTACTCAAACAACATGGAATCAACCGCATCTCGATCAACCCGCAGACGATGAACGACGAAACGCTCAAGCGAGTCGGCAGAAGCCACACGGCGGAGGACATCGTGCGTGTCTACGATCTCGCGCGGGAGATCGGGTTTGATTCGATCAACATGGATCTCATCGCAGGGCTGCCCGGTGAAACGAGAGAAGACATGCAAAGAAGCTGCGACGCGATTTTGAGGCTTGCGCCGGACAATCTTACCGTACATTCGCTTGCGATCAAGCGTTCTTCCACGCTCAAAAAGGAACTGGACGATCACGCGCTTGTCAGCGCGAGTCAGGCGGAGGAGATGACGGGAATCGGAGCTAGCTGCGCGGCGAAGATGGGCATGAACCCGTATTATATGTACCGCCAGAAATACATGAGCGGGAATCTAGAGAATGTTGGTTACGCGTTACCGGGCAAAGAGTGCGTCTATAACATCGACATGATGGAGGAGACCGCGAGCATTCTTTCACACGGAGCGGGTACTATGACAAAACGTGTGTTTTACGGGCAGAACCGGATCGAGCGGCTGCCGAGTCCGAAAGATGTTCCGACCTATCTGAATAAGCTCGACCGGTTGATAGCTGATAAAGAGCAGTTTTTCCGGTAAATATGGCAAAAAGACGGCAAAAACGCGGCTGAAACGATTGACAGCAGGGGTTCGCGTCGTTATAATATGCTGGAAACAGGTGAAGAACGGGAGAGTAGTCCGAATCAAATCGCAGCAGAGAGTGAAACGCTTGGTGCAAGTTTCGCAGACGAGGATCGGATGAACGGCACTCGCGAACCGCGCGACTGAAAGGGGAAAGTATCTCCATAAGACGCGACGTAACTCCGGCGTTAACGGAAAAGAGAGTGGAAGGAACATGGCAAAGACAGCCGGTTCGTTCAATCAGGGTGGCACCGCGGGTTTCCCGTCCCTAGAGGATCGGAACCTGCTTTTTTTATACCGTTTTCTGGTATAATAGAAGGTAATCTATACATGGAGGTCGATTATGGCAGCCTACAAGGCCCCGAAGGGAACAAAGGACGTACTCCCGGATCAAAGCTATCAGTGGCAGTTTTTGGAGGCACGGATTCGCGAGATCGTCAAGAAATATGGTTTTCAGGAAGTTAGAACCCCGGTGTTTGAGCACACGGAGCTTTTCCTGCGCGGCGTTGGTGAAACGACGGACATCGTGCAAAAAGAGATGTACACCTTCTTAGACAAGGGCGAGCGCTCGATTACCCTCAAACCGGAAGGCACAGCCGGCGTTGTTCGCCTGTTTGTGGAAAACAACCTCTTTGGCGATACGCAGCCGACAAAGATGTTTTATCTCTATAGCCCGACGTTTCGCTATGAGCGCCCGCAGGCGGGACGGCTCCGCGAGCATCACCAGTTTGGCGTGGAGTTCTTTGGCGCGAGCAAACCCAGCGCGGACGCGGAGTGCATCGCCGTCGCGACGGAACTGTTGAGCAGCCTCGGCTGCGGCGGACTGACCGTTCGCCTCAACAGCATCGGCGACCCGAACTGCCGCCCGCACTATCACGAGGCGCTCAAAGGGTATCTGCATGAGCATTACGACGAGCTCTGCGAAACCTGCAAGCTTCGTTTGGAAACAAACCCGCTTCGCGTGCTGGATTGCAAAGTTGAGAGCTGCCAGAAGATCGCAAACGGAGCTCCCGTCATCAGCGACTATCTCTGCGACGATTGCCGCGATCACCAGAATCAGCTACTCAAGCTGCTGGACGGCATGGGCATTCGCTACGTCATCGACCCGCGGCTCGTGCGCGGACTCGATTATTACACCAAGACCGTGTTTGAGATCACCTCGGAGAGCATCGGCTCCCAGAGCGCGGTCTGCGGTGGCGGACGGTACGACGGTCTCGTGGAAGAGATAGGCGGCCCGCACACGCCCGCGGTTGGATTCGGCCTCGGCATGGAGCGGCTGTTGCTCGTGCTGGAAAACACCGGCTTTGCGATTGAGAAACCCGTAAGATACGATCTCTATATCGCCTCCATGGGACAGGAAGCGGAGGAGAAAGCGTTTTTACTTGCAAACGGCCTTCGTAAGCTCGGTTCGAAGGTCGAAATCGACCATATTGGCAGAAGCGTGAAAGCGCAGCTGAAGTATGCCGATAAGGTCGGTGCGCGGTATGTGCTCGTGCTCGGCGGAGACGAGATGGCAAAGGGCGAAGCAAAGCTCAAACGCATGAGCGACGGACAAGAGACAATCACCGCGCTGGACGCGGATAGCATTCAAAAATTGTTGATTTGAGGAGCGAACAACCATGAGCGAATTATTGGGCGGTTGGAAACGAACAAACTACTGCGCGAACTTCACCAAAGCGGACGCGGGCAAAGAGGTTATCCTCATGGGCTGGGCAAACGTGCGCCGCGATCTTGGCGCGCTCGTTTTTGTGCAGCTTCGTGATCGCACAGGCTTGATGCAGATCGTGTTTAACAGCAATACCCTGAGCTCCGCGGACTTTACGCGTGCCTGCACGATTCGCTCGGAATTCGTGCTTGCCGTGAAAGGCCAGCTCGTGCTCCGCACCGGCGATATGGTCAACAAAAATATGCCGACCGGTGAGCTGGAAGTGCTGGTGAGCGAATTCAAAATCCTCAGCGAGAGCGAAACAACCCCGTTTGAAATCACCGATAACTGCAAGGCTAACGAGCTTTTGCGGTTGAAATACCGCTATCTCGACCTCAGGCGTCCCGCGATGCAGAAGAACCTCATCATGCGACACAAGATCGCGTTTATCGCGCGGGAATACTTCGATTCCCAGAACTTCCTCGAGATCGAGACCCCGATTCTCACCAAGAGCACGCCGGAAGGCGCGCGCGACTACCTTGTGCCAAGCCGCGTGCATCCGGGCAAGTTCTTTGCGCTGCCGCAGAGCCCGCAGCTCTTTAAGCAGCTCTTAATGCTTGCGGGATACGACCGCTATTTCCAGATTGCCCGCTGTTTCCGCGATGAAGACCTTCGCGCAGATCGTCAGCCGGACTTCACGCAGATCGACATCGAGATGTCGTTTGTGGAAGAAATTGACGTGCAGACCGTCAACGAAGGATTCCTCAAGCGTCTCTTTAAGGACACGCTGAATGTTGATATCGAGCTGCCGCTGCCGCGTCTGAAATACGCGGATGCGATGGCGCGCTATGGTTCCGACAAGCCCGATACGCGGTTTGGCTTGGAACTGGTCGACCTGAGCGAGATCTTCCAAAAGAGCGAATTCTCCGTGTTCCAAAATGCGCTCAGTAATGGCGGAAGCATCCGCGCGGTCAACGCAAAGGGCGCAAGCGAACACTTCTCCCGCAAAGAGCTGGACGCGATGGGCGAGTTTGTGAAAACCTACCGCGCCAAGGGCTTGATCTGGATGAACGACAAGGCGGAAGGTCTTGCGTCTCCGGTGCTGAAATTCCTGACCGAGGACGAGATTGCGGCGGTTCGTAAAGCCGCTAACTTTGAACAGGGCGACGTGCTCTTCATCGTAGCAGATGTGAACAAGACCGTGTTTGCTTCGCTGGGTGCGCTGCGCCTCAAGCTCGCGGAAAAGCTCGACCTGATTCCGAAAGACACCTACAACCTGCTTTGGGTCACAGAATTCCCGCTATTGGAGTGGGACGAGGAAGAGCAGCGCTTTAGCGCAATGCACCATCCTTTCACCAGCCCGATGGACGAGGATTTGGCGAATCTGGACACTGACCCCGGCAACGTCCGCGCCAAGGCGTACGACATCGTGCTCAACGGCGTGGAGATCGGCGGCGGCTCGATTCGTATTCACTCGCAGGAGCTGCAAAAAAAGATGTTCCGCGCGCTAGGGTTTACGGATGAGCAGGCGCAGTATCGTTTCGGCTTCCTGATGGATGCTTTCCGCTTCGGCCCGCCGCCGCACGGCGGAATGGCCTACGGACTCGATCGCCTCGCGATGCTCATCACGGGTTCGCCGAGCATTCGAGACGTCATCGCCTTCCCGAAAGTGCAAAACGCGTCCTGCCCGATGACGGGAGCGCCGGACTTTGTGGACGATAAGCAGCTTCGAGAACTGAACATCGTCTGTACCAAGATAGAGGAGTAATTAAATTGGAAAATACGGGCGATCATATCGGCCTCGTAACGAGCGTAAAAGACGGTACCGCGCAGATTCGCTTTCTGCGCGGCTCCGCCTGCGCGCACTGCGGCGCATGCCTGACCGTTGGTGACAGCGAGATGGAGATTTCGCTACCCAACACGCTCGGCGCAAAAGAGGGGGATCGTGTTGCGGTTGATCTTTCTCCAAAGCGCGTGGTACAGGCGAGCTTACTTGCCTACGCCGTGCCGCTCGTGCTGTTGATTGCGGGCGTGCTGATCGGCAGCAAGATCACGGACTGGGCGGGACTCGTACTCGGCGTTGCCGCCTGCGGACTGGGCTACCTGATTTTGCGCATCGTAGAGAAAAAGAGCGCGAAGAAGAAGAGCTTTCAGCCGACGATGACGCGTATTTTGGATGATTGCGAATAATCACATGACAACGAGATTTGAAATGAAGTTTGAAATCGACCTATGCTGCGCCTGATCAGCGCGGTAAATAGAGCGAAAATAAAATGAGGAACAGGAAACAGCCATCATGAATTTTGCAGAGTCCTATGAAATCGTTTCAATGACCGACCCGGAAATCGGCAACGCGATGAAGCTTGAGCTCGGTCGCCAACGCGACCATATCGAGCTCATCGCATCGGAGAACTTTGTTTCCAAGGCCGTGCTCGCCGCGATGGGTAGCCCACTCACTAATAAGTACGCCGAGGGGTACCCGGGCAAACGCTATTATGGCGGTTGCGAATACGTTGACATGGTCGAAACAATCGCCATCGAACGCGCGAAGAAACTCTTTTCCGCGGATCATGCAAACGTTCAGCCGCACGCGGGCGCGCAGGCGAATTTAGCGGCTTATCAGGCGCTGATTCAGCCGGGCGATACCGTGCTCGCCATGAATCTCAACCACGGCGGTCACCTGACCCACGGTCACAAGGTAAACGAGAGCGGCAGGCTCTATCATTTTGTGCAATACGGTGTGCGCGAAGATACCGGCTATATCGACTACGACGAGCTGGAGCGTCTGGCGCATGAGCACAAGCCCAAGCTCATCGTTGCGGGCGCGAGTGCGTATTCGCGTATCATCGATTTTGAGCGGTTCGGCAAAGTCGCCAAAGACGTCGGCGCGTACTTCATGGTGGATATGGCGCATATCTCCGGCCTGATTGCGGCGGGGGAGCATCCCAATCCCTTCCCGTATGCGGATGTCGTGACTAGCACAACGCATAAGACCCTACGCGGCGCGCGCGGCGGCCTGATCCTCTGCAAAGAGGAGTTTGCAAAGAGAGTCGACAAGGCCGTGTTCCCCGGCATGCAGGGAGGCCCTTTGATGCACATCATCGCCGCGAAGGCCGTCTGTTTCCACGAGGCGTTGCAGCCGGAGTTTAAAGCGTATCAGCACCAAGTTGTGCTCAACGCCGCGGAACTGAGCAAGACGCTTCAAGAAAACGGCATCAAGATTTTCTCCGGCGGCACGGATAACCACCTGATGCTGGTTGACCTCAGGGATCTGGATGTGACAGGCCAGCGCGTGCAGACGCTGTTGGACGCCGCGCACATTACGGCAAACCGCAACGCGATTCCGTTTGACACGCGTAATAAGCTGGAGACGAGCGGCATGCGCTTCGGCACACCCGCCGCGACCACGCGCGGCATGAAGGAGCCGGAGATGCAAAGAATCGGCAACCTGATCGCCAGAATCATCAAGGAAGGCGAATCGGCTGTTCCGTCCTGTGAAAGCGGAAGTGCTGGAAAATCTGCAAACGGTTTCCGCTGTATGAATAAGCAGGACATGAAAAAGGGCGCACTATGTGGTGCGCCCTTTTCAATCAAGAAAAATCACACATCTTTGTTTACCTCATTTCCTAAATCGGAACTATTTTGCTTGTTCCGATTCTGCTGCATCATCACCCTCTGTGGCGGCAGCAATACTGATCTGCATGGAACTGCAAATGATAGTTTGCAGCATCTTGTCACGGTTTTTTTCGTTACTGAACCGACACAGAAGATCGACCGAAGATAGGAACCTTTGGTCCTCATGCAGTGATTTGTGATAGTAATTCAATTGTTTGAGAGAACTCTTGTAAACGATCAACGTTGTTCCGGCGAACAATTCAGCGACTACCTCCACCGATTGTCGTTAAGATTGTTTTATCGAGCGCGACTTTTCCCGTCACAGAGTACACAAACGCGAGAGCAATCATCACAATTCCAAAGATGCATGCAGCGACTGCAACGCAGAAAATGATGATTGCTTGTGTTTTACTCCAAGTATAGTAACCTTCCATGTTCTCGAGATTCAATAGAATAATGGATAGTGCATTCGCGGGTTCCGTTGCGCTTCTGGTAGCAACTCCTTCTTGCTGATGCCCTCTTGACGGGTTTCTTTCATTGCTAAGCTGTTGAAGCGATTTCCTCGTTTCGAGCATTCACAATTTTAGTGAGTTTTCCTAAGTAGTCATCTTTATTTCCTGTTCTCATAGTCATTCTCCTTTCAAATGTCGTGAACAGGTTGGCGTACTTGCCATAACAGCAGTGGAGACACAGAGCAAGTTTTGAATGGTTGTGGTTCTCTTTTCTGAAAGGTCAAAAACAGAAATAAATAAGTTAATGAATTTTAAAGATGCTCGTATAATCTAAGGATGTTGGAAATATACATAGTAAACAACGCAAATACACTGTTTATAATATCACTACAAATAGAAAAAGCAAGCGTTGTTTAATGCTCAAATAGACAAGAACTATCTGATTGATAACGCCCGAAACTTCCAAATTCAAAAAACATTAGAAATCGTGTATAATACTATTAATTTTTATTAGGAGTAAACCAGTGGACCCATCCAAACTATACGTCGAATATTACGCCAAACTCCACGCAGACCGCGCAATGCGGCTTTGGCCTACGTTCCTTCATAAAAGCGAGCGACCGGACTTTATCAGCAAGCACGGCGAACTCGGCATGGAGGTCACCCGCGCCGCCATCGAAGAATGGGCACAGCAGGAGGCGGACATGAACCGCCACTTTGGCGACGAAATGCCCGGCGAAGCGGTGGAGCAGGAAATTCTCGCGGACTGCGATTGCGACGACACGATCGCCAATGGAGCGGAGGATGACGAAGGGGAGAGCCTCTTCGAGCTGCCGCACGACGTAAAGGAGATGCACATAGGCCGCATCATCGAGCGGATTGAGGACAAGACAAAAGCGCTGAAGGAGTATCGCCTTTGCCGCGAAAACTGGCTGTATGTCTTCAGCGAAACCACCGGCCTCGAACGGGAAGATCTGCTCCGCGTGCAAGCGTACGTGGACGCGCAGAGCGGCGAGCCGCTGTTTGATAAGATTCTTGTGAAAGTTGGCTGCCAGCTTTACGTACTCGTGCGCAAGGAGCCACTCAGCGAAGTCACGCTCAGCCCCCGCGCGCTTCTGCGGCTGCATCACAGGGCGAGATGGCTTTCGCTGCGCGAAGGGAAGAAACAGAAGAATTTCTAAAGAAAGACGTTGAGATGTGAACCATGAAAGATATCGATCTGATCTATGCACATCAATTATGTAACAGCAATCAGGAGAGACTAAAGAACGCGCAAGTCTGCGGGTGCTTTTACTGCTTGCGCATCTTTGCCCCGAAAGAGATCATTTGGGAAGATGAAGAGGATCATACCGCCATGTGCCCCTATTGCGGAATCGATTCCGTCCTTCCGGAAAGCGCAACACTCCCGATAACTAAGGCGTTTCTCAAGAAAATGCACGAGTTTTGGTTTACGGAGGGCGAGTGAGTTAGCACTAAAATGATGCTGTTTAAGTACGCTCTTGAGCAAGAAGCAAGAACGGAGCAGATATGCTAACAGAAAAAGAACTCCAAACGCTTTTCGACAAATGGATCGAAATCCTGCGTCTGAAGAACCAGTGGGATATTCGCTTGGATTTGGTACGCGATCCCGCGTTTCGTAAAACAGGAGATATCAAGATCGATTGCGACGACAAAAAGGCGATCTTGATGCTCAACACTCTGAATCCGAAGCAGGAGAATCCGGAGGAAGTCATCGTGCACGAACTCATGCACCTCAAACTCTACCCGCTGGATCAGCTCACGGAAGGGCTGATCGATAGCCACTATGAGGCGGACACGCCCGCTCACGACGCGGTCTACACGCAGTTTATGATCATGCTGGAACAAACGGTAGAAGAACTGACCAAGTGTTACCTGGGCGCGTTTGGAGAGAACAAAACGCTTTCCTACGGCAGATGCAACACAATGAAGAGCTTTAACGACTTATACGACGGGTTGAAGTCGCTGGAATAACGTAACAAATAAAGTGCAACAAAAAACGCCCCGTTTTGGGACGTTTTTCTTGTTTGGTGGAGCTTACCGGATTCGAACCGGTGATCTCTACACTGCCAGTGTAGCGCGATAGCCAACTTCGCTAAAGCCCCGAGCCGCATGTGCTATTATAGTGGAAAGCCGCAAGGTTTGTAAAGACAAAATCTTCGCGATTGTGGCAATGATTTTTCAAACGAGTTGTTTTGTCAAGCATTTGCATAGATTTTCGGAAGAACGAGGCGAATCTCTGCTTGTTTTTTCTCTAATTTATGCCCGAATGATACGGAGCATAATTACACAATAACGCAAGAACATACGGAAAAGTATGAACTTTTTGCGGCTTTCATGCATGGTAAATCCTCCGGCTATGCTATAATACGAACGACTTTAGATAAGGTGAAACAATTGATGGCAAAAAGCAATCCGTTCTTTCGTCTGGAATCGCAGAACGATACTTCACGAACCAAACCGCAACAGGAAGAGAACCAGCCGCTCTTTACGGAGCGGAAGAAGCCGCATTCCTTTTTACTCGGCGTTGTGTTTACATCGCTGAAAATGACGGTGCTGGCGTTTATTGTCGTCGGCTTTATCGGCATGGGACTTTTGCTTGGCGTGGTGAAGGCGTATGTAGAGACAACCCCTTCGCTGGATGTCGCGCAACTGACGATTTCGGATTATACCAGCTATCTATATGACATGAACGGGAACCTCATCAGTTCGATTGCGGATGTCGAATACCGCGATTGGGCTGATATTGAGAATATTCCCGATATGCTGAAAAACGCGTTTATCGCGGTCGAGGACGTCCGCTTTTACAAGCACAGCGGCGTGGACTTCAAACGCCTGTTTTCCGCAGCGCTGGAAATATTAGGCAACAGCAACTCCTCCGGCGGCAGCACGATCACCCAACAACTGATCAAGAACAAGGTGCTTGGCTCGCAGCGAAACTACAAGCGCAAGATTCAGGAAGCATATCTCGCGCTGGAGCTGGAGACCATCGTAGATAAAGACACAATTCTGGAAGCGTATCTCAACGACGTAGACCTTGGCGAAAGCAACTATGGCGTCAAGAGCGGAGCTAAGGACTACTTCGGCAAAGAACTCTCCGAACTGACCGTTCGCGAGTGCGCCATGCTTGCAGGCCTGACGCAGGCGCCGTATCGCTACGATCCGCGCAAGAATATGTATCAGCGCAATAAGATGGAGGTTACCAACGAACGCACGAATCAGGTGCTCTCGCGCATGTATCAAGCCGGATTTATCACGAAAGAGCAATATAACAATGCGCTGACGGAACAGGTGAACATCATCGAAGTCAGCCAGCAAAAACAGATGTATGATATGGCGTATTTCGTGGAGTATGCCATTAGCGACGTCGTCACGCATCTGCTGGAGCAGCGCGGTTTGAGCAACACGACCGCAAATCGCAACGCCGTTGAAAACGAGCTGCGTACCAGCGGCTATCATATCTACACCACGGTCGATCCAACGATTCAAAAAACCGTACAGGATACGCTGAGCGCGTGGGAAAACTATCCTTCACTTGCGGATACCTCGAAGTCATTGATGGTTGAAACCAAGGAAGACGGTACCGTAATTGAAACCGTTGAACCGCAGGCTGCGGCAGTGGTGATGGATTATCATACCGGCGAACTGCGGGCGATTATTGGCGGGCGAAACGAACCGACCGTCAGGAAGGGGCTCAACCGCGCTTCCCAGAGCTATACCGAGGTAGGCTCCTCTATCAAGCCGCTTGCGGTCTATGGGCCTGCGCTTGACATTGGCTATTCGCCCGGCAGCATTACCTATAACATGGACGGTCCGATTACCGGCTGGACGACTGAGAAAGGGTATCCTTCCGGCGGGTTGGATTCGCGCTATGGCCCGGTTACATTCCGCCGCGCGATCGTAAGTTCGCTCAACGTACCCGCGGCGCATATCCTCATGGACGACGTGACGCCTGCGATCTCCGCGCAGTACCTCTATGAACTCGGAGCTACGGAGAACAAGATCAATGTCGATGGCGCTGGCCTCGCACTAGGAACTTCCGGCTTGACGCCGATTCAGATGGCGGCGGCATACGCCACCATCGCAAACGAAGGCGTTTATCAGGAGCCGCTGTCGTTTACCAAGGTGCTGGACGCGGAAGGGAATGTGATTCTCGACGCGGATCAAGTGCGGGACACGCACCGTGTGTTCCAGCCGAGCACCGCCTGGATGCTCGTGGATATGATGACTGACGCGGTAAAATCCGGCACGGGTACCAAAGCGAAGATAGACGACATGACCGTCGCGGGAAAGACCGGCACCAACTCCGACTATGCGAGCGTCTATTTTGCGGGTATGACGCCGTACTATGTCTCAACGCTCTGGGTAGGTCACGACTATCCGGTCAACAAACTGAAGAAGGGTTCTTCCGGCGGAAACGAGGCGGCGCCCCTCTGGCAGGCGTATATGTCGAAGATTCACGAAGGGCTGGAGGACAAGGCGATCATCGAAGACGACCCGACTTCGCTTGGCCTCGTCAAGCGTACGGTCTGCTCGGTCTCCGGACTGCTGGCGACCGACGCTTGCAAAAACGATGAGGAACACAAGCCGGTAACGGAATGGTTCCTCGCGGACAGAGCGCCGACAGAGTACTGCGACATGCATGTCACGCTCAACATCTGCTCAGCAGAGAACGCGCTTGCGACCGAGTTTTGCCCGGCGGACTCCGTCCAACAGATAAGCTATATACTGATCAAGCCCCGATAACCCGCTGTATCAGTTTGACGATGAGTATCTCTTGAAGGCGTTGCCGACCGCGGTGCGGACGGAATTATCGACAGATGAATTCATCGCAAGCATGAAGACCTGCACGGTACATGCGGATGGCTCGCTCTCGATTTTCGCACTCAAGACGCAATCGCAGGATTTGATTCAGCAGGTGACGGACTATCTCAACGGAGCTACGAATATCCCCAAGGAGATGAGCGACCCGATCAAGGACGACATTGCGAATCTTCAGGTTGCGCTCAGTGGGTACCAATACTCCGAAATCGAGCCGCTGTATCAAAAGCTAAACACAGACTTCCTAGCGCTGCAGAATTATATGGCGCAACAAACGCAGAACAACAACGGAGGTTAACGCCGTGACGATGCAGGGAGAAACAACGGGGAAATGCGCGCTGGAAGAGGCGTATACGCAGGAGCGCGCGCGCTTATTTAGCCTCGCGAGCAAAGATGAGCCGCAAGGGGAATACCGCAAGCCCGTTTTCGGCGAGGGTGCGCGCGGCAGCAAAATCCTGCTCATCGGCGAAGCGCCGGGCGCAGAGGAAACAAAACTGGGTCATCCGTTTGTCGGCAAAGCGGGCAAACAGCTCGATGCTCTGTTTTGTAAATTCGGAGTTATGCGGGAAGATACGTTTGTCACAAACGTAGTAAAATATCGTCCCGTCGTGCGCTCCGAAAAAAGCACGCGCAACAGAACGCCGCTGCCCGCGGAAGTAAAGGCGGCGCTGCCGTTGCTGCAAACAGAGATACTGCATATCTCTCCCGAGCTGGTTTTAACGCTTGGCAACACGCCGCTCAAAGCGCTGTACGCGCTCGCGGGGCAAAAACCGCCGAGCATCGGTGCTGCGCACGGTACGATACAACAACTCGCGATCGAGGGCAAGTCATTTTCCTTGATTCCGCTCTATCATCCCGCCAGCGGTATCTATAACCGCGCTTTGGTCGAGGTGATGGAGACAGACGCGGCATTTGTCGGCGAAATCATGCGTTCGATTCAAAAATGAAATCACAATCAAAAGCCGCGCGCTATACGGTTTTGATACAAGTGTGTTATACTAAATCAAATGGTTTCAAATAAATAAGATAAAAAAGATACAAGGAGCTAACTATGGCGCAGAAAGTTTTGATAGCAGACGACGATCAGGTCGTTCACGAGGCGCTTGGCATTTATCTCAAGGCCGAAGGGTTTGAGGTCGTCGATGCGTTTGACGGCGTATCCGCGCTCGAAAGCATCACGCCGGAGGTTGTGCTCTGCGTGCTGGATATCATGATGCCGAAGATGAGCGGTATTGAGGTTTGCCGCGAAATCCGCAAAACCTCGCAATTGCCGATTCTCATGCTCACCGCCAAAGGCGAGGAGATTGACCGCATCGTCGGCCTTGAGCTCGGTGCAGACGACTATATCGTCAAGCCCTTCAGCCCGCGCGAGGTAGTCGCACGCATCAAGGCGGTGCTCCGCCGCGCGAGCGAGCAGCCGAAGAGCGACTCCAGCGTGATCACCTACAACGGCCTTACCATCGACCTCAAGAGTTATACGGTCACACTTCGCAATCAGCCCGTGATTTGCACGCCGAAAGAGATTGAGATTCTTCACATGCTTGCTTCCAATCCGGGGCAGGTATTTACGCGCGAACAACTCTTGTCCCGTGTTTGGGGTTATGATTTCGCGGGCGAAACCAGAACGGTGGATACGCACATCAAGCGCATCCGCGCGAAGCTGGACTCGACCGGCCTCGGCTGGAGCATCAAGACCATCTACGGCGTCGGTTATAAATTCGAGACCGAATAACGCCGTTTATTTGACATGCGCAGCGTCTTTTACTGGCGAATTTTAATCGTATCGATCATTGCATTGCTGCTGGCAAACGTTATTTTGCTGGCGGCTTATACGTATGTTGGGAAAAACACCTATATTTCCATCGAGATGGCAAATCTCGAGCCGGAAGCAGAGGTCACCCGCCAGATCTACGAAGAGTACAAGAACGGGAACATGGAAGAGGCTGCTTTTCAGCGATTGATTGAAAAGCAAACGCTCTCCAGCGAATCCGCCATCATGATTGCGGACGAACTCGGCAAGCCTCTGATCGTGCGCAACATCGGCAGCACGGTGGACATGCAGGACTTCGGCGAATACTACCGCGCAGAGATACAGAATATTTTACGCGGACAAACGGTTGAAAACAACGATCTCAAGCTGCTCAACGGCGAAACCGCGGTCTCCGTCGGCATTCCCGTTCGCGATTCGGACGGAAATGTCTCCGGCGGCATCCTCGTCATCAAGCAGATTCAGCGCATTCAGAGCGCGTTTAACCAGCTCAACAACGTACTGACCGGTACGATTCTGATCATCATGCCCGTGGTCATGCTTCTCGTTGCCATCAGCACCAGTAGACTGAGTAAACCGCTCCATGACATGAGCAACGCCGCGATCGAAATGTCGAAAGGCCACTTTGACGTTCGCGCAAACGAGCGGGCTTCCGGCGAAATCGGCATCCTCGCGCGCGCACTCAACACGCTTTGCGACAATCTAGCGCAGACGATCTATCAACTGCAAAGCGAGAAGCGACAACTCAATCAATTGCTGTCCAGCTTTACCGACGGCGTCGCCGCCATCGATAACATCGGATGCCTCACGCACTATAATCCCGCGCTCATGAAGATGTTTGGCGCGATCGAGGTCAAGGTGCCGATGGATCTGGTACCGGACGAATCGATTTGGGAGCTGTTTCGGACGGTCTATGATACCCGTGAACCCGCGAGCATGCATTATTCTCTGCCAAACGAGCGCGCGCTTTGGATCACGATTGTGCCCGTGACGGATGAAGCGGACGAGTGCATCGGCGTGGTCGGCCTGTTTAAAGACGTAACCGATTTGGAGCGGCTGGAAAAGACGCGCCGTGATTACGTTGCCAACGTCAGCCATGAACTCAGAACGCCGCTGACCGCCGTTCGCGGCTTATTGGAGCCGCTCAGCGATGGGATGATTACGGATGAAGAAACGCGCCAGCGATATTACCGCATTATGCTGCGCGAAGTGGTGCGCCTGTCCCGACTCATCACGGACATGCTGCAGCTTTCGCGCCTGCAATCCGGCACGGAGCATATGGAACTGCACGCGGTCAACCTGACGGAGCTTTTGCAGGATACACGGCAAAACTATCTCAATGAAGCGATGCAGCGCGGGATCAATCTCAAGCTGGATCTGGACGAGATTCCGTTTGCGATGACGGATGAAGACCGCGTGGAGCAACTTCTGGTCATCCTGATCGACAACGCGATGCACTACACACCGGAAGGCGGCAGCATTACCATCGGAGCTACGCCGACGACGGGGGATCGCATTTTGGTCACGGTTTCCGATACCGGCTGCGGCATTGCGCCGGAAGATCTTGCGCACGTGTTTGAGCGCTTCTTTAAGACGGATCGTTCGCGAAAAGAAGGCGGAACCGGGCTTGGTCTCTCGATTGCGAAACAAATCATCGATAAACTCGGTGAGACCATCTATGTTGAGAGCAATCCTAGCCAGGGAACCAGCTTCCACTTTACGCTGAAAAACTATATCAGCAACGCAATCGCGCTTGGCCCGGTTGGCGCGGATGTTGTGATTCAGGACGATGCTTCCACCGCTTACAAGCGAACGGAGCGCGGCTCGCAGGACGCGCCATACGAAGTTTTACCAAAAAAACAACACGAAAAGAAGAGCGTAAAGAGCAACAAGTATATCAAACATCAAAATGAAAAGAAGCAATAACTTTCAAACGGCGCGGCTGAAACGCGCCGTTTTCATTTCAATGATATTTCGTGTTGAAAATTGACCAAAATCATCAAAAGAGCGCCGATCTTGTACGAATCGTGTACAATTTCGACATCCTGTCGGGATGTGTTGAATTGTGGCAGAGCGCATACTATAATCAGATCAAAAGGGGGCAGAACCATGCAGAAAAGCGCACATATTTTAATCTGTGACGATCAGCCGATCATACACGAATCCCTCGGCGTCTATCTGGAAAGCGAGGGGTTTACGCATGTCTCGGCTTATAACGGCGTGCAGGCCGTCAAGATGGCGGAAACCGAAGCGCCCGACCTGATTTTGATGGACTTGATGATGCCGGAAAAGAATGGCATGGACGCTTGCCGGGAGATTCGGCAAAAGAGCTCCGTTCCGATCATTATGCTCACGGCAAAGGGCGAGGAGATCGACCGCGTAGTCGGCCTCGAAATCGGCGCGGACGATTATATCGTAAAGCCTTTTTCCGCGCGCGAGCTGATCGCCCGCATCAAGGCGGTTCTGCGTCGCATCTCCGCTGAGCCGGAGACCGAGGGGAAAACCATCCGTCTGGATGACTTGGAGATTAGCTTGAATAATTATGAGGTGAAGATCAAAGGGAAACCCGTTGATTTTACGCCGAAAGAGGTCGAGATTCTCTATCTTTTGGCGTCTCATCCCAACCGCGTGTTCGACCGCGAACAGATTTTGTCCAAGATTTGGGGCTACGATTACTTTGGCGATACCCGCGCGGTAGACACACAGATTAAGCGGATTCGGCAGAAGATTCCCGATGAGGGACTAAGCTGGGGCATTCGTACCGTCTATGGCGTTGGCTACAAATTTGGCTCGAGTGACTCCTAACAAAATGGAAGTTATCGAACAATACGACCCTGTGGCGCGGCTTGTGTCGCGCCCTTTTAAAAAATGAAGTTTTTACAATGGCGGCACGGTAAACCAACCGCAACAAACGAGAAGAACGGCTCAATCTTTGAGAAATTTCTCTTTTACCTGGTGTTCGGGTGTGTGCTCACATCCGTCATCGCGGTACTGGTTTATCTTTTCGCGGGCGCAAGTGTGCATGCAAGAAGAATCGCTGAAGAGATGCTGCCGAGGGCGGAATCCATGTCTCGACTGGCGACACGTTTGCAGTCCGGCCAGATTTCATATGATTCGTTTCTGGATTTTACGATCAAAGAACAGCAGGGAACGCGTGTCTATATCTTCGATAAGAACGCGAATCTGATTGCCTATACGACGGATATTGGCAAGATTGATCCAGGCATCAGCCAATCGATTCTCGACTACGGCGAGAAGGTTGTAGGCAGCGGAGAAGAGTTTATCTCGACAAAATGGCGCTCTGCGGATGGCGTCGTCGTCGGCGTTCCGATCAATGATAACATGCAGCGCGTCACCGGCGCGATCTTGATGTCGCGTTCTTCTTACGAAGTCTACAGTTCCTTGATGAGCTTTGTCCGCGCGCTGATGCTCAGCTCTCTGGTTGCGTCCGTGTTTATGGTCATTCCTGCGTACTTTATTTCGAGGCGCATGGCGAAGCCGATTCGCACCATGACGCGCGCCTCCGCCGCAATGGCGAGCGGGAATTTCTCGGTGCGTGCGGACGAGAGCAGAGACGACGAGATCGGTCAGCTTGGCGCTGCTTTAAACCACCTCTCCACACAGCTGCAGCGCAACATCAGCAATCTGATTCTAGCGCGAAACCGATTGCATGTCATATTGGATGGTTTGCGTGAAGGCGTGGTCGCGTTGGAAGCCGATCACTCACTGATCTATAAAAATCAGGCGGCTTGCCAGCTCCTCGGCGTTTGCGCGGAAGAAGACCTGATGAAAGCGCTTGCGCCGGTACTTCCGCTTTGCGATGAGGTGCGGCAAAACGGAGAAGCAAAGAGCCAAATACTGAGCATCGGGGAACGAAAGCTTTTACTCGTCGTTTCGCTCTCACAGGAGACAAGCGAGCTTGCGCCCGGCACGGTCATCGTGGCGCAGGACGTCACGGAGGCAGAACGTCTGGAGCAGACGCGGAAGGATTACGTCGCAAACGTCAGCCACGAGTTGAGAACACCGATTGCCTCCATCCGCAGCCTCGCGGAAGCGCTCAACGACGGCCTTGTTAAAAAAGAAGACGACCGATCCCGTTATTACGGCTATATCCTTCGCGAATCGATGCGCCTAAGCCGGTTGATCAACGATTTATTAGAGCTATCGCGGCTCCAGTCCGGCGCGATTGCGCTGGAGAAAGCTGATTTTAACCTGGACGGCGTCATCAGCGAAGTCGTCGAGCAAACGAGCCTCGTCGCCTCGTATAGCGGAATTCGCGTAACGGAGCACTGGAATTGCGACAAACCGCTGCTTGTGCACTCCAACAGCGACCGCATCGAGCAGGTATTGATTGCATTGGTCGACAACGCAATCAAGTTTGCGGCTGACGACGGTGTGATCGTGCTTAATGTGAAAAAGTCGGAGGACAATCGCCGCGCAATCGTCTCCGTCATGAACACGGGGCACATTCCCGAGCAGCATCTGCCGCACCTGTTTGAGCGGTTTTATAAGGCGGATATGGCGCATACCGACGGCGGAACGGGCCTTGGCCTCGCGATCGTGCACGAGATTCTATCGCATCTTGGTGAAGCAATAGAGGCAGAGAACGAAGGCGAATACGCCGTGTTTCGCTTTACGGTTACATTATCCGAACAAGTATGAACAAACAAAAAACGAGTTGAAAACAAGCGATGATTACGAGAAGAAACAATGCGCGCAACGTTGTTTCTTCTCTTTTTTCGTGGTATATTTGGTTGAGCGCAGAAGCGCATTTTGTTTCCTGCGCAAATGAATGAATAAGCAACACACTAACGGAGGGAATCCCTGATGGAACGCAACGTATACGATGTATTGGAAGAACGCGGGTTTTTAAAGCAGTGCTCGCATCCTGAAGAGCTGCGCGAGCTGCTCGGCAAAGAGAAGATCACCTTCTATATCGGCTTTGACCCGACGGCGGACAGCCTCCACATCGGCCATTACGTGCAGCTCATGTCGATGGCGCATATGCAGCGCGCGGGGCACAAGCCCATCGCGCTCCTTGGCAACGGCACGGCTTTTATCGGCGACCCTTCCGGCAAGACGGATATGCGCACGCTGATGAGCAGAGAACAGCTCTCGCACAACGCGGCTTGCTTCCAAAAACAGATGTCGCGCTTGCTGGACTTTTCGGAAGGCGGGGCGCAGATCGTCTACAACGGAGACTGGCTCTACCCGCTGAATTTCCTCGACTTTATGCGCGACATCGGCGTCTATTTCTCCGTTAACCGTATGCTCGCTGCGGACTGTTACAAGAACCGGCTCGAGCGCGGACTCACCTTCTTTGAGATGGGCTACATGCTCATGCAGGGCTATGACTTTTTAGAGCTCAACCGCCGCCACAACTGCGTCCTCCAGATGGGCGGAGACGACCAGTGGAGCAACATTCTCGGCGGTGCGGACCTCATTCGTCGCAAAGAACAGAAGCCGGCGTTTGCGCTCACCACGGCGCTTCTAACCACGAGCGACGGCAAGAAGATGGGCAAGACCGAAAAAGGCGCCGTCTGGCTCGACAAAGAGAAATGCAGCGTGTTCGACTTCTACCAATACTGGCGTAACGTTGGCGACGAGGACGTGAAGATGTGCCTCTCGCTCTTGACGTTCCTTCCGATGGAAGAGGTAAACCGCCTCGGCTCGCTGCCGGGCGAGCAGATCAACGAAGCAAAACGCATGCTCGCTTACACGCTCACCGCACAGGTGCATGGCGAGGAAGAGGCGAAGATTGCGCAGACAGCCGCCGAAAGCTTGTTTGCGGGCGGTAATGACCTGAGTAACATTCCTTCCTGCGAACTCACGCAGTCGATGATCGAAGAAAGCGGGTTGCGTATTCCCGATTTGATGGTACTCAGCAAGCTCGCAAGCAGCAAGAGCGACGCACGTAGGTTGATTGAAGGCGGCGGCGTATTTGTCGGAGACGACAAGGTAGCCTCTCCCGCCGTAACGCTCACGATGGAGCAGATCGAAGGCGAGGGCGTCATCCTTCGGAAGGGAAAGAAGAGCTATTGCCGGATTCGCAAGGCTTAAAAGCATATCAGACGATACAGCGCGCCGCAGAGAGCGAGATTGTCATCAGTAAGTCCCGCTTTCTCGGTTACTGTGTTCCTGTTTTGAGCGAGGCGGAAGCGCAGGAAGCGCTCGCGCAGATTCGAAAGCGACACTATGACGCGCGGCATTGCTGCTATGCCTTTCGCTTGCAGACAGGTGGGATCGCGCGATCCTCGGACGACGGGGAACCCTCCGGCACAGCCGGCGCACCGATTCTGGCGGTGCTTTCCGGTGCGAAGGTGGAAAACGTGCTCTGTGCGGTGGTGCGGTACTTCGGCGGGGTTTTACTTGGAACGGGCGGGCTCGTTCGCGCCTACGGCAAAGCCGCGAGCGAAGCGCTGCAAGCAGCCGGAATCATCTCTATCCTCGTTTGCGAAAAGATATCGGTTACGGTTACCTACGCCGCCTATCAGCTCGTTGAGCCGATGATTCGCCAAAGGGGGTATCCTTGCGAGGCGGAGTTTACCGATCAGGTTGCGCTAAAGCTGACGTTGCCTGCCGAGGAGACGGAGACGTTCATCGACAGCCTCGTGAATCGAACCGACGGAACGGCGAAGATTGCGCGCCGTGGTCAATCACTTGAGGCATATCAGCCAAAAACAACAGGCTGAGAGCGACAGAATACACAGAAAACTGAGAGAAAGGAGAACGGGAATGCGGCAAAAGAAGCTTTTTCGCACTTGGTCGAAAAGAATACTCGGTGCGGCTTTTGCGCTCATTTGCGTTTTCTCTTTTCTGCCGACGGCGCACGCGGAGGAAGCGAGGATCAACATCACCGCAAATCCAACGGAGTTGGTAGACGGCGGCAATGTGACCTTTACCTTTGAAATCGCCAACTATAATGCGGATTACCCGATGACGGACGTCGCAATCACCTATAACGGTACGGCATACGACGTGCTGCACGGCGCGCAGATTGCGCCGAGCGGGAGCGCGCGGGATATTACGCTAAACCTGAACGTCGCGCAGAGCCAACTCGGTAAACCGATTACGTTTCTCGTCACCTGGAATCGAAACGGCGAACCCATGAGTCAGGAAGCGCAGTATACCATCGCGCAGGCGGAGAATCCCGTCATCGCGGTGACACGGACGGCCGACAAGACCAATGCAAAGCCCGGCGAAAAGGTGACCATCACCTACACGATCAAGAACACGACCAAGTTCGACATGACGGATATTACGCTGATCGACGAAAATGTCAGCGATAGCGCAATCTTTCAGAACGAAACGCTGCGCGCAAGCAGAACGACCTCTTACGATTTTACGTATACCATGGGTGATGAGAGCGTAACCAGCGCGCCGGTCGTGACCTATACCGTCAACGGCAAGGCGAAATCGTTTTCCTCGCTGGATCCGTTGGAGCTCACGATGGTACTGATTCAGCTCGACATGAAAGTTCAGGCGGGTACGCCGACCTCGAGCGGGGTTACGTTTACCATCGACGTCACCAACACGGGAACACAGACGATCAGCAACATCTCGATTTCAGACGAGCGGGAAAATCTTGTCAACGAAACGCCGTTTCAGCTTGATCCCGGCGAGCATATGAGCTTTTCCTTTGTCGTCGTGCCGTTGATGACGGAGCCGCTGAGAAACGTTCAGTTTCATCTAACGGGTGTCGACCCGTTCTCAAACGCATACGAACTCAGTCCGACGGATCTCTATGAAGTCTATCCGTATGTGGATGCGTCTCAAATCAACGTCACCGTTCGCGCGGACACGATTACGCCGTGGACACAGGAAAACGGCAAGGTCAGCGCGCATATCGTGATCACCAACCACAGCACGGTAGAGCTGACCAACATCACGATCACGGAATCGATCCTTGGTGTGGTGAAAAACTACGATATCCTGCCTGCGGCAGAGACGGCGTTTGACCAGGAGTTTCAGCTCGGCTCTCCGCGCAACCTCAATTTCACAGTAAAGGGATATGACCCGACCGGAACGAACCGCGTGCTGGCGAACTGCGTGATGCCGATTGCATACGGCACTGAGTCTACGCCGGAAGTGACCGCAACACCGACGCAAACTGCCGGTTCCAGTTTTACGATATTTGGCGGTGTCAGCAACGGAATTGTGAAGGTGTTGATCGGTCTTGGCATATTGATGGTGCTCGCGTTCGTCATATTGGTTGCCTTGACCGTAATGGAACGCTCGCGCGCGTCTAGACGCGCGTTTGATTCAGATGATGACGACGACTATTTCGAGGAGCCACCGGTAAACTATTCGCGTCAGCCTGCGTATCATGACGCGCCGGATCCGGAAGAGATCAGCTACACCAAGCGAATGTTTGCAATCAAGGACGAGGAGCCGTTTTTCCCGAAGCAGGAGCCGATTCGTCTGCCTGCGGCGGTAGTCAAGCCCTCGGAGCAGCCGCGCGTTGTCTTCTCGCCGCAAGCGCAAAACGTTGAACCGGTGGTTACTCACCAAACGGAGCAGACGAGTTTCCGCCGCGCGGAAACGGTGCAGCAGATTCAACCGGAACCGCTTCAACCAAGTCAGCAGCAGCCGGAAGTAACGCTGGCGGATCAACTCGCACAGCGGTTGGTGGAAACGGCGCGTACTCGATATGGCGAAGCGCAGAGCAGCGCCGCCTACCGGCCCGCGAGCAACGCAGTTAAGCCCTATGAACCGCAGCAGACTCCGATACAAGCTTCCGCGCAAGCGCCCGCAAAAGCTACTGCGCAAACTACGGTACCGCGCGTGTTTGATTATAAGAAGCAGGCGAAGGTGCAACCGGTAAAAAAACAGACCATTACGCATATTCATAAGAGCGCGTTTACCGATCTAGACGACGAGGAGTAATACCACCGTGTTTCAGGGATTAAACGAGGACACCTATCAGTTCTTCTGGGAGATTGCTTTTAACAATGAGCAATCTTTCTACGAAGCAAACAAAGAACGCTATCGAAAGAATGTTTACGAACCGCTCAAAGAACTCGCGATTGCGCTTACTCCGATTGCACAGGAGATCGACGGCGCGTTCAACGTTCGCCCTTCGTCCATCGTTTCGCGCTTACGCCGCGATACGCGGTATTCGAAAGACAAGACGATGTTTCGCGATCACGCTTGGCTCGGCTTCCGCAGGCCCGGCGGCATGCTCAGCGAGAGTCTCGTCGTCTACGCGGAGTTTGAGCGCGAAGGATACGGCTACGGAATGGGCATGTACGGCTCGAATCCGGCGTTGATGCGGGAGATCCGCCCGCGCATTCTCGCAAAACCGCAAAAGTTTTTATCTCTGGTCAACGATCCCGCGTTTACCGCGCGGTTTGAGGTGATGGGGGATTCCTTTAAGCGGCCGAAGTTTACGGACGCGCCGGAGGGTGTGCTACCGTACTTGAATCGAAAAGGATTATCATTTTGTTTCTCTTCGCCAAATATCAAGAAGACGCTTTCGCCGGAGATTGCGGATGAGATCACAGAGGGCTTTGCAATGCTGAAACCCGTTTATCGGTTGTTGATGGGCTTGGATGAGGAAAAATAGAATCCGGGTTGATTTATAAAATCACAAGGGAAGGGATTTTTAATATGGAAATGTTTATCGATCATAAGCCGGACAAGAAAAAAACGTATTCGGGTATTATGGTGGTACTCGTGTTATTGTTTGTGTTGGGACTTGTGCTGACGCTCTCGTCCGCGAGCATCGGGCAGTCTACCGCAAGCGCGGAACTCATGAAAAACGGCGGCAGCATGGATACTTCGATGTATCAGTACATTATGTCCAATACTGCTGAAAGCTATCGTCTCGTTGGCGCGATTCTTTCTATCATCTCTGGCGTTGGCGCGCTGATGGCCGGCTTTGCCGACTATAAGCAAAGAAAAGAGTAATTCGATTGAGACAACGACTGCCGTCTACAAAGGCGGCAGTTTTTTATAACGGGAGAATAAAATGATAATACGTAATATGACGATTGAAGATTACGAGGCATTATACCGGCTCTGGCTCAACACGCAGGGAATGGGTTTGAATACGACGGATGATTCCCGCGCCGGAATCGAGACATATCTGCGCCGAAACCCGACAACTTGTTTTGTCGCGGACGAAGCGGGCGAACTGATCGGCGCTATTTTGACAGGCCACGACGGACGCAGAGGATATATTTATCATCTGACGGTTTCCGAGAAACGCAGAGGAAAGAAGATCGGCTCAGCGTTGGTGAAAGAAGCGATGACCGCGCTGGAACGAGAAGGCATCCACAAAGCCGCATTGGTCGTTTTCGATCGCAACGAAGGCGGAAATGCGTTTTGGGAGAAGCTCGGTTTCCAGAAACGAGAAGATCTGATCTATCGCAACAAGAACATTACAGAGCTCGTTCGAATCGACACCTGATTTATAAACTCGGAATTTGCGAAAAAAAGCACCGTTTCTTTCCGCTCGAATTCATGCACGGAGAGAAACGGTGATTATTTTTGTTTTTTTATTTTACGCGGTAGATCATTACCGTTGCGTTTTGGTAAAACACTTCAAAATGCGCCGCGAAATAATCCACATCGACCACGTAGTTTGCCAATTCACTCGAGCCGATGAAGACATAATCGATGTTATACTTCTGAGCAAGCTTGCTAAAGTACTTCTCCGGCTGCTCATACAGGCACGGAAGCGCATTTTCCCGCGCGGAATAGTCGACCCCGTGATAGTAAAGATAGGAACCGGAGCCGCAGACAATGTTTCGACCCGTGAGCGCCGCGATGCAGTTGTTGTGGTTGTTGTAGGTTAAAAACGTGGCGTCGGGTGCCGCGTTCTCTTCAACATACGCCTCGGCGGCAACTTGATCGGAATCGATCAACTGATACTCGGAGACATACTCGCGCCCGAGCGTCAGCGCGCCGGAGAGGAAGAGCGTAATGCAGACCATCGCGCCGAGCAGCGCCACGCTGTAGCGGTTTCTCAGCGAGCCCTGCGAGAGTTTATCCTTTGCGTCGAAGAGCCAGCCGCTCACGAGTCCGCAAGCATAGGCAAACGCAATAAAGAGCAGCTTGTTGTTGTCGTACGGGTTGGGCTGAAACTGAATGAATTCCGCAATCAACCAGATCAACGCGGCGCCGCCGACCACGCCGCGGTCTTCTTTCTTCGCGGCGATAAATGCAACCGGTGTCAACAGCGCGATCAGACCGAAGTTTTTGATATAGAACCAGAAATAGTTATCCGAATCGTTTGCCCAATTGAAGTGGTATTTCAGGAAACTGCCGGACTGCTGAAACGTAAAGAAGATCAACTGCGGCGCGGCAAGCAGCAGAACGATGCCAAGATATTTAGCATAGCCGAGCCATTGCTGTTTACCTTCGTTTTTATACAACGAGCGAATCAGATAGAACCCGCTGACGATGCCAAGCGCGAGGAACGAATGCGTATGAATCAACGGCAGCGTGCCCGCGAGAACGGCGAGAGGCAGGAACGCTGCCGTTTCTTTTTTGATTGCCGCGCGATGCAGCAGGAAGAGGCATGGAAACAGAATCGACCAGCCGAAGAGCAGCGCGCGCTGCGGAATCATCATGTCCGCGATCGGGTTGACCCAACGTAGTCCGTTTGAAACTAAGTTGGTCGGCGTTTCGTAAAACTCGGTAAAGAGCCGCGTGAGGTTTTCAGGATGATCCTTCAATAGATCAAAGAAATACCAGAAGCCGAAACCACCGCCGATGAAGAACAGCAGCATCGCGAACACGGACTTGCGCGATTCGCCCAGCCATTCCTGAAAGAAACAATAGACGCCCATGACCACGAGCAGCATGGCGTAGCCCGCCGTTAGCATGGTCGCAAAGCGGAGACTTGTGCCCAAAAGATAGATCGTAGACCCGACGCTCTCCGAAAGGAAGGGATAACAGACGGGTTTGTCCGGACAGATGGAATACATCGGCGGGAACGTGCCTTGCGTCGCGATGCTGGAAATAAAGCCGAGGTGCATCGCAAGATCGCCATAGGTCGATTGACCGACGTAGAGCGCGCCATCGCGCGACACAATGGTGTGCGTGGATAACAAGACGAGGCAGATTGCGAGCAGGACGCCGCCCGCGATGAAGAAAGGAATCTCCGCCTTCCAGGGCGACGCGGTCAGAGAACGCTTTCGTGAAAAGAAATAGCCAGCGCTGCCAAGAATGCAGGCGAGTAATAACCCTAGCAACTGCGCGGGCAGATAGAATCCAAGCACGAATGAAAACAGCGCTGGAAACCAAATCAACATCGCCATACCCAGCGCGAGGCCGAGCCAAATGCGCACAAGCGGCTTTTCGCGGGCAAAGAACATCCGGCTGATGCCGATGCCGGATGCCGCAAACAGGGCAACATAACAGATAGAAAGAAGTTCCGCCATAACGGATGATGATCTCCTTGTAAAATTCTCTTGAACGCGAAATCAAACGGTAAACGAAAATTTCGCTAGCAAGATTAATAAAAAATGAAACGCAAAGCGCGAAAAAGCGGGCAATGTTTGCCCGCAAAGAATACGAGTTTATTTTTTGCCGAAGAGCCTCGCCAGCGGTTCGACCGTTGCGTTAAGGTTTTCAATTGCGGTGTTCAGCGTCGCGATATCGAGCTTGGAGAAGGACTGTACGCCGGTTTTCAGTTCCGCAATCGTCGCATTGAGGGACTCCATATCCAGTGCGTTAAGCACCTGAACCGCTTCGCCGACGGAGACAAACGTATCGGTCGCCTGCACGGACAGCGCGTCGATGTTTGTTGTAATTCCCTTCACATCGATCTGCTGCACGATTTCGAGCGCCTGGTTCGCCTCCGATACAGTGGTGAGCAGTTTTGGCACGAGAATGACCGCGCTGGCAAGAACGACCAGTGAAACAACGGAAAGAAGCGCCACGCAGACACGCATAAGCCTGATCTTTTTCCGTTCCAGCTTTTTTTGCTCTTCCGAATTCAAAAACAGCTCGCGAACATAATCGATCACATCGAATGGATCCGTTTTCTCCGCGTCTTTTGCGGGCAGTTCAACCGTCTCCAGAGCAAGCTTTTCAATTGCTTCTTCCATCTCGTTCATCCTTTCGATGTTTTCAATATAAAAAGATATTCAAAAACAAGACCGTAACGTTTTGCTCAGTATACCACATATCGGCTATAATAAAAAGAAACACAAGAACGAGACAAGGGGGTATTTGATCGAATGCCGCGCCAAAAAAAGCAGGATTTACAAAAAGAATCGATCACGCTCGCCACTCCAATCGGGCTACTGGTTATCACGGCGACCGACGACGCGATTTGCTCGATTGGTCTAGCAAAGCCGGAGGAAATAAATACAAATGAGAACAACACCGATCTTCCTATGCTCAATCAGGCGGCGATGGAACTGAAAGAGTACTTCGATGGTGTGCGCGCGCAGTTTACTTTCTCGATGCATGCAGAGGGAACCGCGTTTCAAAGTGCTGTTTGGGATGCGTTACGCAAAATTCCATATGGCGAAACGATGTCCTACGGCGAGATCGCGAATGCCGTCGGCAACGCAAAAGCCTCACGCGCGGTCGGTATGGCCTGCAACAAGAACCCGATCATGATCGCCGTGCCTTGTCATCGCGTGGTTGGCGCGAACGGCTCGCTGACGGGGTACGCCTACGGAACCGGAATGAAACAATTTTTACTCGATCTCGAACGGAAGAATCTATAGCGCACAATCCATCATAGATTCACAATCGTATGCTTGACAATAGCCTAGTAGAATGCTATGCTATGCGCATAAGGCAACTAATTTACTAGGGATTATAATGATTGTGATACGGATACGGAAAGGAACTGCATGAAACTCTCGACGCGCAGCAGATACGGACTCAAAGCGGTCATCGACCTTGCCATCGCATATGGCACGGGACCTGTTTCGCTGCCCGTTCTTGCCGGCTCGCAGGGGATTTCTGAAGGATATCTGGAACAATTGCTTCGAGAGCTGAAAAAGGGAGACGTTGTGGACACCGTGCGCGGCGCTCAGGGCGGGTATGAACTCACCTGCGATCCCGCCGAACTCAGCGTTCAGCGTGTGCTGAACCTGTTGGAAGGCTCAACTGCGATAGTCGACTGCGTGGGAACGCTGCATCACAACTGCACGAGTGCTTGCTCCTGCTCGGCGAGGCCGCTGTTTCTCAAGCTGCAAACGCGAATCAACGACGTGCTGGAATGCACGACAATTCGTGAGCTTGCGGACGACTATATCCAGCAAAAGGCGCGAGGCATCCCCGGTAAAAACATCTGCGATCAAAAGCAGACATGAAGGAATTATAAGAACATCATTTTAATAAATTCATTTAAAAGAGGATTGGAACATGAAGGTATATCTCGACAACGCAGCAACGACCATGGTGCGAAAAGAAGTCGTGGACGCGATGATTCCCGCGTTTACCACCTACTACGGAAATCCCTCCAGCCTGCATGAGTATGCGCGCGAAGCGGAACAACTGCTGGATGCGGCAAGAAAAGACGTCGCTGCGGTAATCAACGCAAAGCCGGACGAGATCGTATTCACAGGCGGTGGTTCGGAGAGCGACAATATGGCGTTACGCGGTGCGGTTGCCGCCAACAAAAAGAAGGGCAAGCACGTCATCACCTCCGCGGTGGAACACCATGCGGTACTTTATACCCTGCAGGCGATGGAGCGCGAAGGTCTGATCGATTTAACGATTTTGCCGGTCGACGAGTACGCGATCGTCAGCGCGGAAAGCGTTGCAAATGCGCTGCGGGACGATACCGTGCTGGTCTCCATCATGTTTGCCAACAACGAGGTGGGCTCGATTAACCCCATCTCGGAGATCGGCAAAATCTGCCGCGATAAAGGCGTTCTGTTTCACACGGACGCGGTGCAGGCGACGGGTCATGTACCGATCGACGTTGTAGCGATGAATATTGACATGCTGTCGATCTCCGCGCATAAGTTCCACGGGCCGAAGGGCGTCGGCGTACTCTTTATCCGCAAAGGCGTTCGTATTCCTTCGCTGATCATCGGCGGTGGACAGGAGAAAAAGCGCCGCGCGGGCACGGAGAACGTGCCCGGCATCGTAGGACTTGCTACCGCGCTCAAAATTGCCAATGAACACATGGCGGAAAACGCGGTCAAGGTTGGCGCCCTGAGAGACAAGTTGATGAAGGGGATTGCCGCAAGTATTCCGGACGTCAAGCTCAACGGCCACCCGACCAAGCGCTTGCCAAACAACGTTAACTACAGCATTCGTTATATCGAGGGCGAGAGCATCCTGCTCATGCTCGATATCAACGGTATCGCGGCTTCCAGCGGCTCCGCCTGCACAAGCGGCTCGCTCGATCCTTCCCATGTGCTGCTTGCAATGGGACTACCGCACGAGATTGCGCATGGCTCGCTAAGGCTGACGCTTTCCGAGTTTACGACCGAGGAAGAGATCGACTACGTACTGGATTTGCTGCCGCAGATCGTGCAGCGACTTAGAGATATGTCCCCGCTGTATCCCAAGCAGAAATAAGCCGACACAAATTGATTATTTTAAAGTTTTAAAGGAGATAGACACACATGTATACGGAAAAAGTTATGGATCACTTTAAGAATCCCAGAAACGTCGGCGAGATCGAAGGCGCGAGTGGGGTAGGCACCGTCGGCAACGCGAAGTGCGGCGACATCATGCAGATTTTCCTCGATATCGACGAAAACGAAGTGATTCGCGATGTGAAGTTTAAAACGTTTGGCTGTGGGGCTGCGGTCGCGACCAGCTCGATGGCGACCGAGATGATCAAAGGCAAAAAGGTAGAAGACGCGCTCAAGATTACCAACGCCGCCGTCGTGGAGGCGCTGGAAGGCTTACCTCCCGCAAAGATTCATTGCAGCGTACTTGCGGAAGAGGCCGTGAAGGCCGCCATCGAAGACTACATGAAAAAACGAGACGAAGCGAAATAAATCGCTCCCGAATTTTGAAAAGGAGTGTTGTGATCGCTCCTTTTCTTGTTTTTTACGCGAATTCCGCATTACAACACGTAGAAACGCTTGTTTCGCATAATTGACACAATCGTAACTCTTGACGTATTTTTCGCGATAAGATAGACTGAAATATGATTTCTATAGAAGGGTATAGGTTTTTTCAAATATGAGCACAACTCTCACCTCCGGCGTTAGCAGCTTCTTTGGCAGCTACGGCATTCTCATCGTACTGATGGTCGCAATGTTCGCAATCATGATCATTCCGCAGCGTCGCCGCGACAAAAAAGTCAAGGACATGCTCGGCAACCTGAAAGCTGGCGATCGCGTTCGCACCATTGGCGGCATTTACGGCACCATCGCTTCCATTAAGGAAGACACCGTCATCCTGTTGGTCGGTCCTGACAAAGTAAAGCTCGTCTTTGCCCGCGGCGCAATTTCGCAGGTAGAAGACGCAGGCGTCGAAAACGAAATGACGCAGGAAGTCGTCAAGTAATTTCAGCAAATGATGCAAAAAAACGCTTGCTTGATTGCGGGCGTTTTTTCTATATCGTTTATTTTTTATTGCGGGACCGGAAGCGAATACGATATCGATATCGTTACCAGAGAAAGAACACAATGTGAACGAACGGCAAACTCAGCAAAAGCAAGGGAAAGGGCTGTTTTATTGTGCACAATTTTGATATAATCGCTATGAGGTGAACTCAAATGGAAGATAAAAGAGACACACAGCAATTTGAAATTCCCAGAGAAAAGCGCAGCCCGCGCGACACGCTGCTCAGCGTTTACGGTGCGATGCGCGAAAAGGGATACGATCCCGTCAACCAGATCGTAGGTTATCTGCTTTCGGGTGACCCGACCTATATTACGAGCCATAACAATGCGCGCTATCTCATTTCCCGCATCGAACGTGATGAACTGCTCGAAGAGCTGGTTCGTTCGTACGTGGAAGGGAAATATTGACGCATGCTTCGTATACTCGCATTTGACGTTGGCGAAAAGCGCATCGGAGTTGCGGTCAGCGACCCGCTGGGCATCACGGCGCAGGGGATAGAGACCTATCACCGCACGGACGATCTGGATCAGGACGTTGCGCACTTAATCAAACTTGCAAACGGCTACAAGCCGGTCAAGATCGTGTTCGGACTTCCGCGCAACATGGACGGAAGCTATGGCTTTCAGGCGCAGATCACGCGAGAGTTTGCGGACGCCGTACTCGCTCAATGGGATGGCGATCATGCCTTTCAAGACGAGCGGTTGACCACTGCGAGCGCGCGCCGCGTGCTGATTGAAGCGGACGTGAAGCGGGATAAACGGAAACAGGTGATCGACAAGGTCGCGGCTGTCGTGATCCTGCAAAGCTATCTGGACGCGCACGGAAACACGTAACACAGATTAAAAAGAGAAAGCAGGAACGTATGGAAGAGCAGAGCACCATCATTGAGCTTGTCGATGAGAGCGGCAACAATGTAAAGTTTGATCTGGTCATGACGTTTGATTACGAAGGTAAGCGCTATGCCGCCTTGCTTCCCGTTGATAGTGTGGAAGGAGTAGGCGATGACGAGGTGGTTCTGCTTGAAGTCGTGAAGGATAAGAACGGAGAGAATTTCACCTCCATCGACAATCCGATTTTGCTGGACGAAGTGTTCAATGAGTTCATCGAACTCTTTGACGAGATGGCGGACGGCGACGACGAAGACGACATCGAACCGTAACGAAAACAGCAGAATTTGCGTGTAAAACGCAGCATTCCGCATGAAATCTCATGATTTTGCTTGCATCGGCGAAAACGCCTGTGCTATAATACGCGAGGTATCACGCACCGATGCGGATTCCGCGGCTCGTGCCCGCCATCTTGGCAGGTTACCGGGGAAGAAGAAACATCGGGAAGAAAAGAACGAGGAGGTTACTTATCATGTCCGTGATTTCCATGAAGCAACTATTAGAGGCCGGTGTACATTTCGGCCATCAGACCCGCCGCTGGAACCCGAAGATGAAGGAATACATCTTTACGGAGCGCAACGGCATCTACATCATCGACCTGCAGAAAACTGTAAAGAAAATCGAAGAGGCTTATAATTTCGTGCGCAGCGTCGCCGAAAATAATCAGTCTGTTCTTTTTGTCGGCACGAAAAAGCAGGCGCAGGAATCCATCGAGCAGGAAGCAAAGCGCTGCGACATGTACTATGTCAACCAGCGTTGGCTCGGCGGCATGCTGACCAACTTCAAGACCATCCAGGGCCGCATTGCGCGCCTTCGTCAGATTGAGGCGATGGAAGCCAACGGAGATTTTGAACTGCTGCCCAAGAAGGAAGTTATCCAACTGCGCGGCGAGCAGGAAAAGCTCATCAAGAACCTTGGTGGTATCAAAGAGATGAAGAAGCTGCCCAGCGCGCTCTTCGTCGTTGACCCCCGCAAGGAGCACATCGCGATTGCTGAAGCGCGCACGCTCAAGATCCCGATCGTTGCCATCATCGACACCAACTGCGATCCGGATGAGATCGATTACCCGATTCCGGGCAACGACGACGCCATCCGTGCAGTTAAGCTCATCACCGCCAAGATTGCGGACGCCGTCATCGAAGGCCGTCAGGGCGAGCAGATGACCGATGTGGAAGCACCGGCGAGCGTAGAAGCAGCGGAAGAAGTCAACGAGTAACGCCTCAGCAAAGGAGAAAATACACATGTTTACAGCAAAAGACGTAATGGCGCTGCGCGAACTGACGCAAGCCGGCATGATGGATTGCAAAAAGGCCCTCACCGAGTGTGAAGGCGACTTTGAAAAAGCCAAGGACTACCTGCGCGAAAAGGGCCTTGCGGCAGCCGCGAAGAAAGCCAGCCGCATCGCCGCGGAAGGCATCGTCAGCAGCTATCTTTGCACCGAGTGCGGCGTCGGCGTGATCATCGAGGTCAACTGCGAGACCGACTTCGTCGCCAAGACGGATGAGTTCCACGCGTATGTTGACAAGCTCGCCGAGCAGGTTGGCAAATTTAACCCAGCGGACGTAGACGCGCTGATGGCGCAGGATGCGTTCTTTGCGCCCGGACTTACGGTCAGCGACACGCTCAACGAGATGGTCGCCAAGATTGGTGAGAAGATCAGCATCCGTAGATTCACCCGCTTTGAAGGCGTTGTGGATACCTACATCCACCTCGGCGGCCGCATCGGCGTTCTGGTCGATCTCGACGCGCCCGTAAGCCTGAAGGACAACGCGGAGCTCAAGGCAGTTGCGCACGACATCGCGATGCACATCGCGGCGGCGCGTCCGACGTACCTCAAGCGCGACGAAGTGCCGGAAGCGGAACTGGAGCACGAAAAAGAGATCAACCGCAACATGGCGCTCAACGAAGAGAAGCCGAAACCCGCAGCCGTCATCGAGAAGATGCTCAGCGGTCGTATCGAGAAGTTCTATAAAGAAATCTGCCTGCTGGAGCAACTGTTCGTGAAGGACACTTCGCTTTCGATCACGCAGGTTCTGGAAAAGGCTTCCAAAGATCTCGGCGCGAAGATCACCGTCAAGCGCTTTGCCCGCTATGAAATGGGCGAAGGACTGCAAAAACGCGAGTGCAACTTTGCGGAAGAGGTCATGTGCCAGACCAAAGGCTAAACAATCAAAAAAGGAACACGGCAACGTGTTCCTTTTTTTCGGCACAAAGTTTTCGGAACAATCCATCATTGAATTGAATTAAAAAAGATCGAGAGGCAAAAAGCACCATGTATCATCGCGTATTGCTCAAAATCAGCGGAGAAGCACTCTCTTCCGAACAATCCGTCATTTGCCGGGAAACCGTGAAGAGCACGGTGTCGAAGATTAAAGCGGTTCGGCAAAAAGGCGTTCAGATCGGGATCGTCGTCGGCGGCGGAAACATTATGCGTGGCAGAAGCGCCGAGGGGATGGAACGAAACCGCGCGGATCACATGGGCATGCTCGCGACCGCGATTAATTCCCTCGCGCTGCAGGATGCACTGGAATCCGCAGACGTACCTTGCGTGGTGCAGTCCGCGGTGGAGATGGATCGCTTTTGCGAATCATTCACCGCAAGAGGCGCAAAGCAAGCGCTGGAAGAAGGCAAAGTTGTTATCTTCGCCTGCGGCAGCGGTTGCCCGTTCTTTTCGACGGATACGGCGGCGGCACTTCGCGCGGCGGAGATTGGCGCGGATGCGCTGCTGCTCGCGAAGAATATCGACGCGATCTATTCCGCAGACCCGAAGATTGATCCAAACGCGATTCGATACAGCCGCATCAGCTATGATCGTGTTGTGGCGGAAAACCTCCGCGCGACGGATTTGACTGCGATCACACTCTGCAAAGAACAGAAGATTCCGATTCGCGCCTTTGCACTGGGTCAAATCGAGCAGATTTTTGAGGATGAGTCGATCGGTACACATATCGTCGAAAAAGAGTAAATTTTGCGTGCTTTCGCCTTGCGATGCGGGTATTTGCCGGAATCGTGAGGCGATTCGATTTTTGGAACACAACGATAGGATGAAGATCGGGCTTGAATCATTGGCATGAACTATAGTAGAATAAAATGTATACAGGAGGAATGGAACATGGCAAGTGATATTTTAGACAGCACAAAAGAACGGATGAATAAGACCATTGCCGTGCTCAAGACGGAGCTCGGTGGTCTTCGCGCAGGCCGCGCCAACGCGCAGCTACTCGACCGCATCATGGTAGACTATTACGGAACGCCGACGCCGATTCCACAGCTCGGCAACGTCTCCACGCCGGAACCGCGTATGCTTTTAATCTCTGTTTGGGATAACAAAGCGATTCCCGCAGTGGAGAAAGCGATTCAAAAGTCTGATCTCGGCATCAACCCCTCCAACGACGGAAAAGTGATCCGCTTGCTCTTTCCGGAACTCAACGAAGAGCGCAGAAAAGAACTCGTCAAGGTCGTGAAGAAAAAGGGCGAAGAGAGCAAGGTTGCGATTCGCGCCATTCGCCGCGACGCAAACGAACTGATTAAAAAAGAAGAAAAAGACAAGCTCATTACGGAAGATGATCGAAAATCTCTTGACGACAAGGTGCAAAAGCTCACAGACGATCTGATCAAGGAGATCGACAGCATCCTCGCCGCCAAGGAAAAGGAAATTCTCGCCGTTTGATAAACGTGATTGGTTTACCGCTCAATCGAGCAAAAGAGCTGCTTTCCGAAACAGGAATCGCATTTTCAGCGGAAGAAACGCGCTGCAAAAAAGGCGTAGATGGCGGCTTCGACGCACGTATCGTTCGGCAAAAGACGCTTGCAGACGGAAGCATATCTCTGCTCTATGCGCTGTTTCGTACCGAGCCGATGGAGAAAGAAACGCAGCCGCCTCGCTCGGTCAACGAGAAATAATCAAGATATTTTGAATGGATATTGAGGTGCAGGGTGCTTACGCGCTGCACCTCGATCTGTAACGGGGGTATATGGCAAAATACAGTGAAGAGGAAGTCCGTGCGTTCGGCCTCGTTAAGGAAGCGTTGCCGAAACATGTTGCGGTCATCATGGATGGAAACGGACGTTGGGCGAAGGCGAAGAAACTTTCGCGCAGCGCGGGTCATCGCGCGGGGGTGGATCGCCTGCGCGGGATCATCCGCATGTCCTCCGATCTTGGCATTACGTCCCTGACGCTCTATGCGTTTTCAACCGAAAACTGGAAACGCCCTTCGGACGAAGTCAGCACGTTGATGGCGCTCCTGATTGAATACTTCACAAAAGAAATCGACGAGCTGTTTGCCAACAATGTTCGCATTCGCATTATCGGCGCGTACGAAGACTTTACGCCCACGGTTCGCTCGGTCATTGAGCGCGCGATGAGACGAACGGAGAACAACAACGGCCTGAACCTGAATATTGCGCTTAATTATGGCAGCAGGGCGGAGATACTGCGCGCGGCAAACCTCGCCATGCGGCAGACGATTGCAGAAGGGCGGAGCGAAATTTCGGCGGAGATGCTAGAGCGCTACTTCTATACATTCGGTCAGCCGGAGGTCGATTTGTTGATTCGCACTAGTGGAGAACAGAGAATTTCTAATTTTCTGCTCTATCAACTCTCTTATGCGGAGTTTCTATTTCCGGAAGAGTATTGGCCCGATTTCTCGGATGAAGCGTATCTTGCCGCGCTGCGCACCTATCAGAGCCGCTCGCGTAGATTTGGCGGACTGGAGGAGAATGCATGAAGACGAGGATTATCGTAGGCATTTTACTGGTTCTCCTGCTGATCGTCGTGCTCTTCGTCGGCGGATTTCTGCTGCTGAGCGTGCTTGCGTTGTTTTCGCTGGCTGCTATCTACGAAATGGGGCAGACCTTCCGTAAAAAAAGCTATGACCCGATCCTGATTCCAACATATGTGTTTGCAATCGCGTATCCGTTTGTTTATTTTTATCTAGGCATGTTGCCAATGTTCGTGTTCTATTTGGCGACCGTAATGACCACGATGATTTGGTCGCTTTTTACAAAGCGGCACACGACAAACGATATCATACCGTCCTTGTTCATCTTAAATTATCCGACGTTGTTTTTAATGTGCATGCTGCTTGTGTATTTTAGCTTCGGCAGACCGATTGCGCTTGTTGCGGCTGGTATGGCGTATGCGGCGCCGGAGTGCGCGGATACGTTTGCCTACTTTGGAGGCACGTTCCTCGGCAAACACAAGCTTTGCCCGACGATCAGCCCGAAGAAGACAGTAGAAGGCGCTGTTTTTGCGCTCATCGGCGGAACTGCGTTTGGCTTTGGCATGTTTTATCTCCAGCATTTATGGGGCGCAAACATCAATATGACGGTACTGGTGCTGCTTGGGCTGGGGTGCGGGCTGTTCTCCCAGTTTGGCGATCTGTTTGCCTCTTTGTTGAAACGCTGGGCTGGGGTCAAAGATTTTTCCAGCGTGTTTCCGGGTCATGGCGGCATTATCGACCGCATCGATAGCATCATGTTCAGCACCCCCGTCGTACTTTGCGTGTTTTTGTTTATGCAACAGCTCGCCGCATTTTGAAAGATTGCGCGATGGAGACATTGCGCATACGGTAGATGATGAAAAAACAAATATCCGTGCTAGGATGCACCGGTTCTATTGGCAGGCAGTCTCTCGACGTCATCGCTTCCCACCCGGAAGAGATGGCGCTCTTTGGCATTGCCGCAAATAGCGATGTTCCAACACTCGTTACACAATCGAAACAGTATAGACCGCGTGTGGTTGCCTGTGAAACCGCGTTTGACGCAAAGCTGCTACCCGAAGGCACGGAGGCGATCATGGGTGCGGGCGCAACGAGTAAGCTCGCTGCCTTGCAAGAAGCGGACGTCGTCGTCAACGGCGTCAGCGGATTTGCCGCGCTTTTGCCGCTGATTGCTTCGCTCAAGGCGGGTAAGCGCGTGGCCCTCGCGAATAAAGAGAGCATCGTTTGCGGCAAACGCCTGGTCGATCGTGTTTTGAAAGAATATGCGGGTGAGATTTTACCCGTGGACAGCGAACAGAGCGCGATCTTTCAGTGCCTGCAAAACGGCAAAAAAAGCGAAGTTGCAAAACTGATATTGACCGCGTCCGGCGGCCCTTTCTGGTGCAAATCGCGCGCGGAATTGGAAGGCATTACACCGGAGCAGGCGCTCGCGCACCCAACCTGGAACATGGGAAGAAAGATTACGATAGACTCCGCGACGCTCTTTAATAAAGGGCTGGAGGTGATCGAGGCGGCCTATCTGTTTGACCTGCCTGCCGATCAGATTGACGTGGTGATCCACCCGCAGTCGATCGTACACTCGATGGTGAGCTATCGTGACGGCACCTGCATGGCGAACATGAGTAAGCCCGATATGCGATTACCGATTCAATACGCGATCACGTATCCGGAACGAATGACCTCGTCCTGTTCGCCGCTTTACCTATATCAAGAGCAGCCGCTGACATTTCATCAGCCGGATCTGGAGCGCTTTCATTCGCTCAAAATGGCATATGAAGCGCTGAAAACAGGGCAATCCTGCCCGCTTGTTTATAATGGCGCAAATGAGGCGGCGGTGGAAGCATTTTGTAGCGGGGCGATCGGCTTTCTGGACATTGAGCGGGTCGTGGACTATACTCTAAATCAGCACACTCCAAAAGCACTTGATTCGCTGGACGAGATTGTGCAAGAGGATCGGCTCGCGCGCGAAGCAGCAAAAGAAATGATCGATCGCGTGAGTCAGGAAAGGCGGAACCTGCATTGAGCACGGCAATCTCCATCTTAGCGGCGTTGGTGCTGCTGTCCCTGCTTGTCATGATTCACGAATTGGGACATTATCTGGCAGGACGCGCGCTTGGTTTTTCAATATTGGAATTCTCCATCGGCATGGGGCCGAAGCTTCTCAAAAAGAAGGATAAACGCGGAACGGAGTTCAACCTGCGCGCATTCCCGATCGGCGGCATGTGCCGCTTTGAAGGCGAGGATGAAGCGGTCGCAAACGAGCGCAGCTTTAACGCGCAAAAAGTATGGAAGCGCATCATCGTTGTTCTCGCGGGGCCGATTACCAACCTCGTATTCGCGATTTTGCTCGCGTTTGTAACGCTGAGCGCTTTTGGCGACTTTGTTCCTGCGATCTATTCGGTCGATGCGGACACTCCAGCCGCTGTCGCGGGGGTGCTGCCGGGTGACGTGATCTTGAAGATAGACGACAAACCGGTCAAGTTTTATTTTCAAACCGTCGACATGGTGCTTGCGGTAAAAAGCAGCGATATGCCGTTGACGGTCAGGCGCGATGGAGCGGAGCAGACGCTCGTTCTAAAAAACATCTACAATGATGCGTTGGGCAAGAATAAGATCGGGGTTACGATCACCACAGCAAGAGAGAGTTTTAGCGTGGGTGAGAGTGCGTTGCGCTCGGTCAACTATGTGACGGCAACGCTGGTTGAGACATTTCGCTTTCTAGGCAGAGCGCTGCAAGGGAACGCGACAAGCTCCGACGCGGCGGGCCCTGTCGCCATCGTTGCGATTATCAGCGAGGCGGTTCGCTCCAGCGGTGAGACCGTTTTGCGCCAGTTGGTGCTTATCAGCGCGAGCTTGGGCATCATGAACTTGCTGCCTATTCCCGCGATGGACGGCGGAAGATTCGTGTTTATGCTACTGGAAGTTGTCCGTGGAAAGCCGATTCCGCAGGAAAAAGAAGGTATGATCCACTTCATCGGATTATTGCTGTTGTTTGGGTTGATCATATTTATGACGTTTAACGATGTTTCGAACCTGCTAAACGGTACATTCAACTAACAAGACCAAAACTAATGGTTTCAGAGGGTAACGTGTCCAATACGACCAAGCAAATCCTCGTCGGCGGCGTCCCCGTCGGCGGCGGCGCACCGGTTTCGGTGCAATCCATGACGAATACCGACACGCGGGATGTCGAAGCTACGGTAGCGCAAATTCAAGCGCTCACCGAAGCGGGCTGCGACATCGTGCGCTCATCCGTCTACGATATGGCTTGTGCAAAGGCGCTGCAAAAAATCAAAAGTCGCATTCACATTCCGATCGTGGCGGATATTCACTTTGACTACCGCCTCGCCATCGCCGCAATGGAAAACGGCGCGGACAAGCTCCGCTTCAACCCCGGCAACATCGGCAGCGAAGAGCGCGTTCGCGCGGGTTGTGGACTGCGCAAAAGCGCATCTTACGCCGATCCGTATCGGCGTCAATGCGGGCTCCATTGAACCCGCGCTGCGGCAAAAATACGGTGGGCCGACGACCGAAGCGATGATGGAGAGTGCGCTCAAGCATGTCATTCTGCTCGAACGCGAAGGCTTTACGGACATCGTGCTTTCACTGAAGGCCTCCAATGTACGAGATACGGTGGACGCCTACCGCGCGATCTCCAGGCGCGTCGACTATCCGCTGCACGTCGGCGTCACGGAGACAGGCGACGTCGCAAGCGGCATCATCAAGTCCGCCGCGGGGATTGGATCACTCTTACTCGACGGTATCGGAGATACGATTCGCGTTTCGCTCACGGACGATCCTGTCAAGGAAGTGGAAACGGGACTCAAGATTCTCCGCGCGGTCGGATTGCGTCGGGACGATATTGAGATTGTGAGCTGCCCGACCTGCGGCAGAACACGCGTAAATGTGATGCGTATGGTGGAGCTGGTCAACAGCCGTCTACCGCATAAAAAAGGATATCTCAAGGTTGCGGTCATGGGCTGCGCGGTCAACGGCCCCGGCGAAGCGCGGGACGCGGACATCGGCATCGCTTTTGGCGACGGCAACGGCATTCTGTTTGAAAAAGGCGAGAAGGTCTATCACGGAGACGCGGATGACGTTGTGGAACGCTTGATTACCCGCGCGAGCGAGATGCTGACCGCACAACAGAAAGCGTAACTGGAATAAAATAGTCTTTCAGTTCAATACACCGGAGGATGGGGAGCGTTGCAGGAGGAACTATTTGCCACGTTAAGTCGCGTTGGCATACAGGATGATTCCATTCAGCTCGAAAACGTCGTTCTCAGCCGTGAGCAAAACCTGCTGACGGTCTTTTTTCGCTGCAAGCGGGAACCCTCCATGGAGCTATCCCAGTCTTTGACGGATGCGCTGGTCGAGCGGCTCGGCGGTATGCGCGTGCGCGTTGTTTGGCTCAGCGACGAGTATTATCAGGAGCTGGAGACGCAGGACGAAGCGGCACTGTTTGAGGCGCAAAAGAGCGCGCCCGCCGGAACGACTGCACCTTCCGGCAAACGCTCGATCTACGGCGGCTTTGTGCCAAGCGGAAAAATCGACGCCTATCCGCGCGATTAAGAGCGGCAAGGATAAATGCATCATCGAAGGTACGGTCGTTTCGATCAACGAACGAAACTCTTTTAAGAATAAACGCCGCAAGGACGCAGTGAGTTTTCCGCTGGATGTTTCCATTACCGACGGAACAGACTCCATCTATTGCTCGCTGCTGCTGGATGACGAAGAGCTGAAAGCGAGCGTGATGGCTGAGTTTGAGTCTGCCAAGAAAAACCGTGATCGCGTTTTGGCGCAGGGCGTTTGCAGAGAGTCGCAGATGACGGGCGAACTGATGTTTTATGCCAACAGCATCTGTCTGGTGCCCGGCGTATGGCGGCAGGATACAAGCGAACTCAAGCGCGTGGAGCTGCATTTACATACGCGCATGTCCACGCAGGACGGCATTACGGAGGTTGGCGCTGCGTTTGAGACCGCAAAACGCTTTGGGCACAAAGCGCTCGCCATCACAGACCACGGTGTAGTGCAGGCGTTCCCCGCGGCGGCTAAGGCCGCAAAAAAGACCGGGGTTAAGCCGATCTTCGGCGTGGAAGGTTATCTGCTGCGCGAATCGGAATTGATCGATATGGAGCAAACCTACGTCGTGTTTGACTTGGAGACGACGGGGCTAAAGCCGGAACAATGCGAGATCATCGAAGTCGGCGCGGTTAAGCTCAAAGACGGCGTGATTGTTGATCGCTTTCAAACGTTTGTCAACGACGGCGTGGTGATTCCTTCAAACATTACGGAACTGACGGGAATTACGACCGATATGCTTGCGGGCTCGCCGAATACAAGAGAAGTACTCACGCAGTTCAACGCGTTTTGTGAGGGCTGCTGCCTCGTTGCGCACAACGCGGAGTTTGACATGAGCTTTGTGCGCCACCATGCGGCGCGTTTTAATATTGAGTTTCATAACCTATATGCCGATACGCTGCTGCTGTCGCGCAACTTGATGCACGATTTGATCAATCATAAGCTCGACACGGTTTGTGAAGCGCTGGACGTTGTATTGGAAACGCACCACAGAGCTTCCGATGACGCGGCGGCGACGGGCGAAATATTCCTCAAACTCTTACAAAAATTACGCGATCTCGGACTCAGCCAACTGCCCGTCCGATCGGAGGAAACCAAGCAGGAGCGCGGAAAGAAGCGCGCGAAGACCAACCATATCATCATACTCGCTAAGACGCAGGCGGGCATGAAGAACCTTTACCGTATCGTCAGCTACGCGCATTTGGACCATTTTCACTATACGCCTATCATTCCGTTTAGTTTGCTTGCGCTTTACCGTGAAGGGCTGATTTTAGGCTCCGCCTGCGAAGCGGGAGAGCTGTATCAGGCGATTTTAAACGAGGCTGGCGAAGAGAGAATTGAGTATCTCGCCAAGACCTACGACTTTTTGGAGATTCAGCCGCGCTGTAACAACGCGTTTCTCGTGCGCGAAAACAAAGCCACTGAAGAGCGGATTCTCGACATCAATCGCGAGATCGTAGCGCTTGGCGACCGGCTTGGCATCCCCGTTGTCGCGACGGGCGACGTGCATTTTCTCGACCCGGAGGACGCGATCTACCGCGAGGTGATCCTCACGAAAAACGGCTTTGAGGACGCGGCCTTTCAGGCACCGCTATACTACAAGACGACGACGGAAATGCTGGAAGAGTTTGCCTATCTTGGCGAAGAGACGGCGCGCCGCGTCGTGGTGGACGAACCCAACCGGATTGCGGATCTCTGCGATCTGCTCAAACCGTTTCCGGATGGAACGCACGCGCCGACTATCGAGAACGCAAGCGACATTCTGCGCGATATGGCGGTTGGAAAAGCGCACGAAATCTACGGCGACCCGCTGCCGGATGTGGTGCAGGCAAGGCTTGATCGCGAGCTGAAGTCCATCATCGGCAACGGCTTTGCTTCGCTTTACCTGATGGCGCAGAGACTTGTGCACAAGAGTAACTCAGACGGCTACCTTGTTGGTTCTCGTGGTTCGGTCGGCTCATCGTTTGTCGCGACCATGGCGGGCATTACGGAGGTCAACGCGCTGCAGCCGCACTATGTATGCCCGAACTGCAAGCACAGCGATTTTGAAGTCGACCGCATGCAGTATTTCTGCGGCATCGACATGCCGGATCGCGATTGTCCCATTTGCGGCACGCGTTACAACAAAATGGGATTCGATATCCCGTTTGAAGTGTTCCTTGGGTTCGATGGCGACAAAACGCCGGATATCGACCTGAACTTTTCGGGCGAATATCAGCCCGTTGCGCACAAATACGTGGAAGAGATGTTCGGGCGCGGGCATGCGTTCCGCGCGGGCACCATCAGCGGCGTCGCGGAGCGCACAGCGTTTGACTATGTGCGCCAATATGAAGAAAAGACGGGCAAGGTGCTTCGAAAAGCGGAGCGCGAGCGCATTGCGCAGGGTTGTCAGGATGTCAAGGTGACCACGGGGCAGCACCCCGGCGGCATCGTTATCGTGCCCAAAGAGGACGATATTCTGGATTATACGCCGATTCAGTACCCCGCCGATAAATCGAACAAGAACACGATCACAACACACTTCGATTTCCACGCGATGGACGACCGCCTCGTGAAGCTCGATATTCTGGGGCACGATGATCCGACCGCGCTGAGAATGCTGCAGGACCTCACGGGGCTCGATCCAGTCACGATTCCGCTGGACGATCCGGATACGATGCGTATTTATATCTCGAGCGATTCTCTCAAGGTCGATCTCTCCGCCATCGATTGTAAGGTTGGCACGCTCGGAACGCCGGAATTCGGTACGGGCTTTGTTCGCGGCGTTTTGGACGCGACGCAACCGACCACGATGGAAGAGTTGGTTCGTATTTCGGGCCTTACGCATGGCACGGACGTTTGGCTAGGCAACGCGGAGCCGCTGGTTATCAACAAGATCGCCAAACTCAACGAAGTTATCTGCACGCGTGACGATATCATGAACTATCTGATTTTGCACGGCGTCGATGCTTCAAGTTCGTTTAAAATCATGGAATCCGTGCGTAAGGGCAAGGGTCTCAAGCCTGAGATGGAGCAAAAACTGCTCGACAACGCAATTCCGGAGTGGTACATCGAGTCTTGTAAGAAGATCAAGTATATGTTCCCGCGCGGTCACGCGGTCGCCTATACGATGATGAGCTTTCGTGTGGCGTATTATAAGGTGCATTATCCGCTGGAATTCTACAGCGTGTATTTCACCGTGAGAGCGGATTTGTTTGATGTGTCACTTGCCGCGGGCGGAGCGGAGCGCGTGCTCGAGACGATGAAGGAACTCGATCGTGCATCCGCTAAGATGACGGATTCTGAAAAAGGAAGAAATAAGGATATCATCACGATTCTGGAAGTCGTGTACGAGATGAACATGCGCGGCATCGAGCTGCTGCCGGTCGATCTTTACAAGTCCGACGCAACGAAGTTTCTCGTGGAGGACGGCGCGCTGCGTCCGCCGTTTAACGCGATCCCCGGCGTGGGCACCAACGCCGCGCAAGGACTCGCGGAGAGCAGAAACGGAAAAGTATTCCACACGATTGAAGAGTTTCGCGCGCTCACCAAGGCGAATAGCGGCGTGATCGCGGCCATGGAGAAGTGTGGATGCTTTGCTGGCATGGAGAAGACAGCGCAGATATCGCTGTTTTAATGCATTAGATAATCCGGTTATATAAAATAATGAAAAAGACGGCGCAAATATCGCAGTTCTAACGATGGAAAAACAAATATGCGAGAATTCTCGCGTTTGAACCAGAAAAGACATTGAAAAAGCCAAATAAATGCGCGTAAACCCCCATATATTGTCAATTTTTCTTGACGCACAACAATAGCTGATATATACTTTTCAAGTAATCCTGCACTCTTATGGTGTGTTCATAATAGATTGTTCGTTTGAAGCTGGGGCGTATTGTGCAATTAGCTCAAATTGCTGAGAGATTATGAAGTGACCGTGCAGAGATGTGCGGTTACATTTTTTATAGATCGGAGAAACATCATATGTGGTGGCTCTACACAGTCATCGGCATCCTGGCGCTGCTCTCCGGTTTCCTCGTTGGATACGCTTATCGTCGCAATGTTGCAGAAGCAAAGGTGGCAAAGGCGGAGGACGCCGTAAAAAAGCTCTATGATGATGCCCAGCGCAAAGCCGAAGAGATCAAGAAAGAAAAGATCTTAGAAGCAAAAGAAGAAGTATTTAAAATTCGCTCCGAAGCGGAAAGAGAAAACCGCGAGCGCCGCGGAGAGATTCAGAGAAACGAAAGGCGCATTTTTCAGAGAGAGGAGATTCTCGATAAAAAGACCGATTCGCTCGACAAGCGTGAGGGCGCCATCGCAACCCGTGAAGCGGAGATTGACGGCGTGGAAGCTTCCGTCAAGGCGCTTCACGATCAGCAACTCCACGAGCTGGAAAAGATATCGAGTCTCTCCATGGAAGACGCCCGCAACATGTTGCTTGCCAACGTAGAGCGGGACACGCGACACGAGGCCGCGATCCTCATCCGCGACATCGAGTCCAAGACCAAAGAAGAGGCGGACAAGCGCGCGAGAAACATCATCACGCTCGCGATTCAGCGCTGTGCCGCAGACCACGTGGCGGAAGCGACGGTCTCCGTTGTAGCTCTGCCAAACGACGACATGAAGGGCCGCATCATCGGCCGCGAGGGACGCAACATCCGCGCTCTGGAAACGGCGACCGGCGTTGACCTCATTATCGACGACACACCGGAAGCGGTCATTCTCTCCGGATTTGACCCCGTCCGCCGCGAAGTGGCACGCATCGCGCTCGAGAAGCTGATTCTCGACGGACGCATTCACCCCGCGCGCATCGAAGAGATGGTGGAAAAAGCGCGCAAAGAGGTCGACACGACCATTCGCGAAGCGGGCGAAGCCGCCGTGCTCGAAGTCGGCGTCAACGGTCTCCATCACGAACTCGTGCGTTATCTTGGTCGCATGAAGTACCGCACCAGCTACGGACAGAACGTGCTCAAGCACTCCATCGAAGTGGCGCACCTTGCGGGTATCATGGCGGCGGAACTCGGCGCAAACGTTGCTCTTGCCAAACGCGCGGGACTTCTGCACGACATCGGCAAATCCATCGACCACGAGGTTGAAGGATCGCACGCGACGATTGGCGCGGATCTCGCCAAAAAGTTTCGCGAGAACAACGCCATCATCCACGCGATCATGGCGCACCACGGCGACGTGGAGCCGCAGACCGTAGAGGCGATTCTCGTACAGGCAGCCGACGCAATCTCCGCCGCACGCCCCGGCGCACGGCGCGAGACGCTGGAAAGCTACATCAAGCGTCTGGAGAAGCTGGAAGAGATCGCGAACACCTTTGAAGGCGTGGACACGAGTTTTGCCATTCAGGCGGGACGCGAAATCCGCATCATCGTCAAGCCCGATCGCGTGAGCGACAGCGACGCGGTTGTGCTCGCGAAGGATATCGCAAAGCGCATTGAAGCGGAACTTGAGTATCCCGGTCAAATCAAAGTCAGTGTCATTCGTGAAACGCGCACGGTCGACTACGCAAAGTAAGAAAAACGAATACAAATCGGGGCATGGTGTACCATGCCCCGTTTGTTGACGAAGCGCACATTGGTTCGCCAAGCGATCAGATTGGCGAGCGAATTTGGAGGTTTAACATGTTTCCTGTTGCGGACGGGCATTGCGACTATCTCTACGGAGCGGTTCAATCCGGCTATGATCTGAAGAAACCAAAGCGGGATCAGGCGATCCGGTTGGACGATCTGCTCACGGGTGGCGTCGCCTTACAATTCTTCGCTTGCTGGATCGATACCGCGCTGTCAGCGCCCGCGTTGCATCAATGCCTCGCAATGATCGACGCCTATGAGCGTATGCTGGAAAACCACAAAGAACTGGTTCCGTTGACGAGAGATTTCACGCCGGAGAGCGGAAAGATCGCTACCGTGCTTTCGGTGGAGGGCGGCGAAGCGGTGGATGGAAGCATGGCAATTCTGCGCGTGCTGTATCGCCTCGGTGTGCGCGCCATGACGCTGACTTGGAACGAAAACAACGAGCTGGCAGGCGCCGCGATGGGACGCGGGAACAAGGGCCTCAGCGCGATCGGGCGCGACATCATAGACGAAATGTGCGCGCTTGGGGTGGCGATTGACGTTTCTCACCTGAGCGACAAGGGAATTGAACAGGTGCTGGCGCGCGCGACGAGGCCTGTATTTGCCTCTCATTCCAACGCGAGAAACGTTCTCAACCATCCGCGCTCGCTCAGCGATGATCTTATCCGCGAGATCGCAAATCAAGGCGGGACGATCGGGATCAACTTTTATTATCAACAGTTGACGAAGAGCAACGAAGCCTGCATCGACGATATCGTGCGCCATATCTACCGCGTGGTGGAGATCGGCGGAATCGACTGCTGTGCAATCGGCTCCGATCTGGACGGCATGCAGCAGTATCCGAAGGATTTTAAAACAAGCCAAGATTTTCCCGCTCTGTTTGAAGCGCTGCTCAAACGCGGCTTTTCGGAAGCTGATATTTATCGCATCGCGTATCAGAATTTGCGGGACTATATCGTGCAGTTCGTCTGAACACTTTAGGCCCCAAGAAACAAGGTTTATAAAGGTTGAGTTCGCACTCAACCTTTTCTTTCAATTAATATCAGGCTATTTGAGTTCCTTAAATAACTCATCCCAAACGACGGAAAACAATTCCGGGAACAATTCGCTTTCCTTCGCAAAACAATCCTGATAAAACTGGATTTCTTCGCGATCCATCGGTAATATGCGTTCATAAGCATAAAAAGCATACCCGTTTTCCATGTCGAATTTCGCGACTTGGGTAAAGTGCTTTTGCGGGATCTCGCTCAAGAATGCGCTGTTATATTTTTCCGCAAGGCTGATGCCGCAAAACGGTTCGCAAGTGAAGATGTATTTGGATAACAATAACGCATCCGGAAAATAATGCGTGCCAAGTACCGCGGAGCCGTAGGGCACACGCTTGCCGACGGAAAAGTCCGGATAGTCGCAACTGCGAAACACATCCGGATTATACGGATATCCGTGCGGAATGATATACGCGGATTCATCCTCCGAACAGTGCTCCACGATCCAGCGATTCATCGTTCTGATCTGCTGGATATCGGTTCTCTGGGGAGGAATGAGTGCGGCGTTTGAAAACATTGCGGGTAGCACTTCCGCGCTAGAAGAAGCGCAGACAGCGGCGTTAGCGGCGCTAAATCCGAGAACGACCACAGAAGAGAGCGCGAGCAACCATTTTTTCTCCAGCTGGCAAATTCCGCCAAAGCAGATTAGCATCAAGAGAAGATAAGCTGGCACTAGGATCAGCGTGTGATGATAGCCCATGTTTTGAATTCGCGTAAAAATAAATATTGAAAACAATATGTCGACCACGGTAAATATTGTTAACGTTCTGGTTTTGCGATTGATTACGCCATAGATTGATCCAGCTGACAGTATGATCAAAAGTCCGATTCCAAGACGCTGCGCCTGGCTTTTTAGTTCACCGGGAAGTCCGTTTACGTTATAGGCGCTGTAGCTGACCGCGTAGTTTGCCCGGAGGACGACGATGATCATCGGCAGGAAGACGATAGCGAGCGTCAACGCAGCCGCGAAAGCGAACAATAAAGCCCGCTTGAGACTGCCCCAACGCTTCTCGTGTATCGCCTGTAAAATGATATAGACGCCATAACAGACATAATACGCGACCAACCAGAACATATACCAGCGACGGGATGCGCAGGTCATGATCGTCAAGGCGATGATCAGGAAATAACGCATAAAATCGGTTTTGGAAAAATCGTACGAAATCGTAAGCAGAATGATCAGAAACACGAAAATCAAACCGATTAAATCCGGCTGACCAAAAAGCAGGGAAACATGGATCAGCGGGAAACCAACCGAAAGAACCATACATCCGATAAAGAAAAGGTTGCTGTGTTTTGGTTGAATATACCGCTCTATCACCTTAATGAACACCGCGATTAGCCAATAGAGAGCGGGCAGGATGGATGCGGCGCTGACCGCGACGAAAAGGTTTGGCGATTTGGGTACAAACGAATATGGAGCGGCGAGAAAGACGTTATTTAATAGCGAGTAAGAATTGTACCAAACGCTTTTCACGATATCTATGATCCCGTTAAAAAATCCATCTGCATGGAAGCTGTCTGTGATGCCAAGTTGCATGCGATAATACAGCACATAGTCCCAGTAATAAATGAATTGTCGTGTGATTAAGCTGTAAGTATAATAGAGCAGGAGAACCGCGAGTGCGGCAAACAACGCGATTTTGTTGCTCCGCGTAAAGCGAACACCTGTCATGCGCTGAACCTTTAGAATGATCCAAATGAGAAACAGCCAGGCCCAAACGCTCAGTATGAATAAGGGGATATCCTGCCCAAAGATTGTCGCCTGAAAGAACGGAAGATTTGGCAGAATGCCGGATATTGCGAACAGAGCCGCGATTGCAATGGTATATATGATTAATATCCAGTCAAAAGGCTGTATTCTTCTTGTTTGCTGATCCATTGGTTTTCTCCAGTCGTCTTATCGTATAAAGCTATTAGATTGGGAAAAGATAAAAAACCTAGTAAAATTACTTCGTTCCTTATTATAAATGAATAATCCATCAAATGACAGACGGAGTTTCATGTCAGTTACGAGTATAAAGTTTCAGAAAATCCAACGCAGTTTAACAGAGAAAAGAGCTTGCAATTTATCTCCAGATCAATTACAATACTGCATGCGGACTTTTAAAAAAGCCGTCGCAACATCATATAGGGGCATGGTGAAATGGCATCACAACGGTCTCCAAAACCGTCTTTCTAGGTTCGAGTCCTAGTGCCCCTGCCAAGAGAAATGACCATCCAACGGGTGGTCATTTCTTTTGCAATGGTTCAGGTAGGACTCGAATACATTGCGATTCATTCGCAATGTCTCGGAGAAATTTCATTAAAAATTCAATAAAAAATTCTCATGTAGCCGCGTTAAGAAAACGCCACAGTGTGGCGTTTATAGCGGCAGGGAAGCGCTGCCGAGAGGCAGCGAGGCGCGAAGCGCGAGATGACCAAAGGCAAAGCGGAGAGTCCTAGTGCCCCTGCCAAATAAGAAGCCATCCTTCTCGGATGGTTTTTTTGTTTGCTATTATTAATACATGTAGACATCTTTGTCAGAATCTTGCTCCGCAACCAATATTAGCAAATCGTGAAAAAAACGCTAATAACGCACGGTTGAGTTGCGAGAATTGATGCCGTATCATCATAATAACAACGATGAAAGGAATATGGGTATATGAGCTTCGGTACCAACTTACAATATTTGCGCCGGATGCGCGACGCAATGACGCAGGAGACTCTCGCGGAAAAGCTGGATGTTTCACGTCAGACAATCTCAAAATGGGAGTCTGACGAGGCATATCCTGCTATGGAGAAGCTCTTTGAGCTATGCGATTTTTTCTCCTGCACGATGGATCAACTGCTCCGTAGCGACATGACCAAGCGCGGCAATGCGTACTCCGATGTACGAATAGAGACAATCGATCGCTTCCGTATGGCGCGGCATGCGGTCATCAGCGCAACACCTGAGGATGACTCCATTCTTGTGATGAATGACTGGGCAAGAAAGAGCGGACTGGCTTCGCTGCCGAATCATAAATTAGAATTGATCGGATGGGATTTCCCTTTTCTTTCACAAGAGCAAATTAATGTTTTCAATATGCATGGCTATGTTTCTGCCTGCATCGTTCCGGCTGACTTTACAACCGACTGCCAAGGCGCTGAGTTTGTCTGGCAGGAGGCAGGAAAGTATGCTGTGATCACGATTACGGAGCCGATGAGCGCGGCGTTTGAGCTGATTCCGAATGGATACAAAATTTTGCTGCGCTACATCAAGGAAAACAAACTCGCAATGAAAGCCGAGAATCAGACGGAAACTGCTTGTTTTGAGAAAGTCTACGTAAAAGACGGTGTAGAGTATATGGACATTTTTATCGCATTATCATAAACAATACTGAATCAAAAAAGAACCGCTCTCATCGCGAGAACGGTTCTTCGTGCTTGTCTGTGCTTATTCGGGTTTTGCCGCGCCGCAGTTGGAGCAGAATTTTCCGGTATTGACGGTTTGACCGCACTTTGCGCAAGTCCAACCCGCTTCCGGACGAGGCGCGCCGCAGTTACTGCAGAACTTTCCGGTATTGCCGGTCTGCCCGCATTTTGCGCAGGTCCAGCCGGAGACCGCCGCCTGAGTTTGCTGCTGCTGACCCATGCCAAAGAGCGTCGCGGCGTTGGTTCCGCCCGCGCTTTGCGCCGCGTTCATGCCAGCAAACGCCATAAATGCGCCGTTTTCGTTTTTCGCCGCGTCCTGCATTGCCTGCGCCTGTGCGCTGGCGAGCACCGCCGCCGCCATGGTGGGGTCTTTGAGCGCCGCCGCCTGTTGAAGCTGTTTGATGCGTTCTTCGTCTTCCGGCGAGGCGGTGACGGAACTGACGCCAAACGATGAGATGGCAATACCGCGGAGTTCTTTCCAGTCTTCGGAGAGCTCTGCGTTCAGCGCATCGGCAATCTCTTTTGCGTGACCCGGCAGCGCGCTGTAGCGAAGACCCATCTCGCTGATTCTGGCAAACGCGGGTTGCAGTGCGGTCAGCAGTTCGCTCTTGAGCTGGCTGTCGATCTCTTCTCTGCGAAATTCACTCTCTACATTGCCGCATACGTTCTTATAAAACAGAACCGGATCGACAAATTTGTAGGAATATTCACCATAGCAGCGAATGGCGATGTCGATATCAAGGCCAACATTCTTGTCGACAATACGGAACGGAACCGGATTTGAAGTCCCGTATTTATTGCCCATAATTTCTTTGGTGTTAAAGAAGTAGACGCGCTGATCCTTCGCAGTGTCGCCGCCAAACGTAAAACGACGACCGATGATCTTCAGAGACTCCAAAATTCCTTTGCCAAATCCGCCATAAAACAGAGAAGGCTCGGTAGACTTGTCGTAAACATACTCGCCCGACTCGGCAGAGAAATCGATTACTTTGCCTTGCTCTACAATCATCATGAACTGTCCATCATTGACTGCAACGATCGATCCGTTGGTGATGATGTTGTCGGAAGCTTTTGTGTTAGAGCTGCGCTTTTCGTTGACGCGCTTTAAACCCTTGCTGACGAGAACATCCGGCCCCATCGATTCGCAGTAAAAATACTCTCTCCATTGATCGGCCAACACGCCGCTGATTGCGCCGGTGGCAGCGGATAACAAACCCATCGCACTAAACCTCCAGATCATTATTAAAATTATTATACCAACGCTGTCTTTGTTTGTCGAGAGAAGCAATCACTTACAACTGCGACAAGCGCGTGAACACAGTGAAAAATGTCGTAACTTCTCAAAGTAGCTGTCATTTCCAATGCCATCGTTGCGTTTACTTTGGGAAATAACCGGGAATTTTCTAATGAAACTTGTCGCAACTTCTCAAATCAGTTGGGGAATTTCAACTAGAGCTTGTCGAACCGCTCACGTTGAACGATGGATGACACTCCTATCGAAAGATGGTATAATACCGCCATCGCGAATCAACCCGCGCAAATGACACGCCGGAACACGCTGTGATGACGCTGGCGGTGACAAGGAAACAAAACATGGCAAAAAACGATAAGAAGTCTTTTGTAAAAGGTGCGTTTATCTTAGGCTTTGCAGGGCTGATCTGCAAAGTGATTGGCGCGTTCTTTCGCATTCCGCTCTACAACATGCTGGGCGACGGCATGCAGTACTACGAAGCGGTCTATCCTTATTATTCCACGCTCCTCGTCATCAGTTCCGCCGGACTTCCGACCGCGATATCGCGCATGGTGGCCGAACGTACGGCGATTGGCGATGTTTTAGGAGCGAAGCGCGTCTTCCGTAAATCTCAGGTGCTGCTTGCGATCATCGGTGTGGTTACCACAGCGCTCATGTATTTCGGCGCGGATTTTCTCGCGCGCTCGACCGTTGGCCCGCTCGCCGCGCCTTCGTTTCGCGTGATGTCCCCGGCGCTTTTGATCGTATCCATCATGTGTTCCTATCGCGGCTATCTGCAAGGCTTGCAGCAGATGACAGGCACGGCGATGTCGCAGCTCGCCGAGCAGGCGGGAAAACTCGCAATCGGACTGTATCTTGCAGCGAAATGGATGCCGCGTGGGCTGGAATTCGGCGCGATGGGTGCGGTCGCCGGCGTAACAATCTCGGAACTGCTGGCGTTGATCGTCGTCGGCGTATTTTACCTCTTCCGCAAGCGCGATATAGAGCTAAGCGAGAGCGCGCTCGCCGAACCAACCAGTGACAAGGGGATCATTCGCGGACTGCTCGCAATCGCGATTCCTGTCACGATTGGCGCGTCTATCATGCCAATTACGGGTATTGCGGATGCATCTTTGATCAAGAGCACGCTGATGAGCATCGGCTTTAGCGAGGCCGCCGCTTCCATGCGTTATGTTGCGCTTCGAAGCAACGTCACCAACATCATCAACATGCCAGCAGTACTGACAATTGCGCTCGCGATGAGCCTTGTTCCCGCAATCTCCGCCGCACGCACCGCAAAAGATCAAAAAGCGATTCATACCGTCTCCGCGATGGGCATCAAACTTGCGATGTTTATCGGCATTCCCTGCGCGGTTGGTCTCTTTGCGCTTTCGGCGCCGGTCATCGATTTACTGTATACGATCGACGATCAGCGGCTCGCTATCGCCAGCGCGCTCATGCGTACTTCCGCAGTCGGCGTGATCTTTCTCTCGCTTGTGCAGACGCTTACGGGCATTCTGCAGGGCGCAGGGAAGCAGCATATCCCCGTGGTTAACCTCTTTATCGGCGGCGTGGTCAAAGTCGTGCTGATGCTGACGCTAATGCGTAATCCGGCCATCGAGATTCAGGGTGCTGCAATCTCGACGACGGCTTGCTATACGGTAGCCGGTATTCTCGACGCGATCTATCTGATTCGTTTTACAAAGCTGAAACTCAATGTGCTGGATACGTTTATCAAGCCCGCCGTTGCGGCGCTGGTGATGGGCGGAGCAGCATATTTTAGCTATCAACTCATACACGCGAGAATTCATTCCAATACGATCGCAACCGCGGGGGCAATCCTTGTCGGCGCCGCGCTCTATTTCATCGGGGTGCTGTGGATGCAGATGTTTTCGGAAGAAGACCTCGCGTTCATCCCCGGCGGATCGATTCTGGCAAAGCTACAGTTTCATCACAAATAACCACTGAACAGAAAGGCAGCGCATGCATACCATCACCATCGTAATCCTACCCGCGCCGGCGGCGCTGACGCTTGCGCAGCAAAAAGCATTAAAAAGCGGGCTTCCGGTTTTCGTGCAGACAAAAATGCATCCTTCGGCAGATTTGCTGGAAGACCAAAAAATTGACGCGCTTGCGATGGATGATTTGTTTGAGTCCAGTGAAGATTTTGACACGCTCAATCAAGCGATTGCCAATCGGATTTGCGATCAATTGGACTGCGTCTATGTCGCGACCGGAAGCATTCAAAGCAGCCAATTACCAGCCATACAAAACATAGCGAAATCGCGCGGCATCGATGTGCGTGTAATGCCGCATCTAAGCGCGGGGAATGTCGCGTTCGCGGAACTTGAGAACGCAATTGCCGTCTCGGCGCACGATTTGCCGGATCAACTCGACCCGGAGCAGAACTACGTAGTAGAAGAGATCGACTCACGCATCGTTGCGGGCGAAGTAAAGCTCTTTTTCAGCGAGTTTTATCCCGACGAGTCCACGGTAATAATCGCTTCAATTCAGAGTAGCGGCGCATTTATGACCCGCGAGATCAAGCTCTGCGAGCTGGATCGGCAAAAGGCTTATGACGCGACGACGCTGCTCTATGCTCCTAAGACGGCGTATGAGACGCGTACCCGCCACGGGTTTGACGACGTGATGCGCATTGTACGCAGACTTCGTGCGCCAAACGGATGCCCGTGGGATCGCGAACAGACGCACGAATCGCTGAAAAATGCTCTTCTCGAAGAAAGCTATGAACTGATCGACGCGATCGATGAAGACGACGACCAACACATCTGCGAAGAGATGGGAGACGTGCTCTTGCAGTTTGCTCTCCATGCGGCAATTGCGGAAGAACAAAGCGCGTTTACCGTGCGGGATGCCTGTACGGAGCTCGTTGAGAAGCTCATCTACCGTCACCCGCATGTATTTGGCAACATTCGCGTGAGCGGATCGGACGAGGTGTTGAAGAATTGGGATGCGCTCAAGATGTCCCAGCGCAAACAAACAACGCAGACGGAAGTGCTCAAGAGCGTACCAAAGAGCTTTCCCGCGCTCTTGCGCAGCAGAAAGGTTCAGAAGAAAGCAGCCGACATCGGGTTTGACTGGGAGAGCGCACAGCAAGCGTTTTATAAAATTGCCGAGGAGACCGGGGAGCTACGCGAAGCGATGGAGCAGGGGAGTCACATTGAAGAAGAGATGGGAGACTTGCTTTTTTCGGTTGTCAACGTCGCCCGGCTTTTAAAATTGGAGCCGGAGTTTCTGCTCATGCAAGCGACCGATAAGTTTATCCTTCGGTTTGAGAAGATGGAGCAGCTTGCAAAATCGAAAGGAAACGAGCTGAAAGATTTACCGTTTTCCGAACAGGATAAACTCTGGGATGAGGCCAAAAAGTGCCGAATTACGGAATAAATTCACAATTTAAGACTTGCCAATCCACGCTAGAATTGATAAAATGTTCCAGCAACCAAAAATTCATGGAGGATGTTTTACAATGAATAAAACCGATTTGATCGCGGCCGTCGCGGAGAAGAGCGAACTCTCGAAGAAAGACGCAGAAAAGGCAGTCATCGCGTTTCTGAGCTCCATCGAAGAGTCCCTGAAGGCTGGCGACAAGGTTTCCATCGTTGGCTTTGGTACCTTTGAGGCGAAGGTTCGCCCCGCCCGCAAAGGCCACAACCCGCAGACCCGTAAAGAGATCGACATTCCGGCGTCCAAACTGCCCACCTTCAAGGCTGGCAAAGCGCTCAAGGATTCGCTCAACTAAAAAGAATCGCGTTTCTTACGCCGCAGGCAACATTGCTTGCGGCGTTTCTTTTTGCACTGAAATTTCATGATTGCAAAAAAAAAAAGGAGCGCGCCTTTTACTGGCGCGCTCTATGCTTAGGGATCGTTATTTGCGCTTTGAAATCGCTCGCTGAATCGCCTTGGCGACCTCAACCAGAGGAATGATCATGAACGCGAGGCCAAGCGCGATACTGTATTCAACGAAGCTGATGTGTTCAAAGCTGAACGCTTTTTGCAGGAACGGTACGTAGAGCACCACGAGCGTGAGCACGAGGGACAGTATTGCAGCGCCCCACAGATAGACGTTTTGACACTTCATCGAGAACAGGCTCTGGCGTTGCGAGCGCATGTTAAAGCTATGGAAGATTTCCGCCATGCTCATGGTCAAAAACGCCATCGTCGTACCGTCTGTGCTGTTCACAATCGCCCAAGCGCCGTTTTGAATACGCTCGCCGATGAAGAATGCCGCCATCGTCAGAATGGTCACAAGCAGTCCCTGATATGACACGTCGAACCCGACGCCGCCGGCAAAGATGCCGTCCTTCGGATTGCGCGGCGGGCGCTGCATGAGATTTTGCTCACAGGCTTCGGTGCCGAGCGCAAGCGCGGGTAGTGAGTCCGTAATCAGGTTGATCCAGAGCAGGTGTACCGGCTTGAGGATTACGAATCCCAGCAGCGTCGCAAAGAAGATGCTCAGCACCTCGCTCATATTCGAGGAGAGCAGGAACTGAATCGACTTGCGGATGTTGTCGTAGATGCGGCGGCCTTCCTGCACGGCGCCAACGATGGTCGCAAAGTTGTCGTCCGCCAGCACCATGTCGGCTACGTTCTTTGTCACGTCTGTGCCGGTGATGCCCATGCCGATACCGATATCCGCGCTCTTGATGCTCGGCGCGTCGTTGACGCCGTCGCCTGTCATTGCGGTGATATAGCCCTTCTTACGCCAGGCGTTCACGATGCGCACCTTATGCTCCGGCTGAACACGCGCGTAAACGTGATACTGTTCTACATTCTGTTCAAACGTCTCGTCGTCCATCTCGTTTAGCTGCGCGCCGGTGATCGCCTCGGAAGGATCGGAGATGATGCCGAGCGTAATTGCGATGGCGACCGCGGTGTCGCGGTGATCGCCGGTGATCATGATGGGTCGGATGCCTGCGGTGCGGCACTGTGCAATCGCGCCGATTACTTCGGGACGAACGGGATCGATCATGCCGACGAGGCCCAAGAAGACGAGCTCCCGCTCCAGCGCGGCGGGAGAGTTGTCGCCGGGCTTTGCGTGATGCAGGCGCATGGCTCCGCAGAGTACACGGAGGGCTTTGCCCGCCATGGCCTTGTTCGCCGCGAGAATCTCCGCGCGGACATCGTCCGTGAGCGGTTGCGCTTTGCCATCCTTCCAGAACGATGTACACTTCTTCAGCACCTCGTCGGGTGCGCCTTTGGTATACTGCACAAACCCGTCCTGCGATTCATGTACGGTGGACATCATCTTTCGCATACTGTCAAACGGCGCTTCGTCCACGCGGGGTTCGGATGCTTTCAGTGTGCTCTTGGGCAAATCTTTTGTAAACGCAAAATTCACCAGCGCGCACTCGGTCGGTTCGCCAACGGCGTTGTTATTTTCGTCCAACTCCGCGTCACTGCAGAGCGCCATCGCTTTTGCGAGCAAGCCGACGTCGTCCGCGTAATCCTCGACGACCGTCATCTTGTTCTGCGTGAGTGTTCCGGTCTTGTCCGAGCAGATGATCTGCGCGCAACCGAGCGTCTCCACGGCGGTCAGTCTGCGGATAATGGCGTTTCTCTTGCTCATGTTGGTTACGCCGATCGAGAGCACAATCGTGACCACGGCGGCGAGCCCTTCCGGAATGGCGGCGACGGCGAGGGAGACCGCAATGAGGAATGAATCCAGAATATACCGTTCGCCCGTACCGTGGAAACGAAGAATGTTGACCCCGAAGATGACAACGCAGATGCCGAGCACGAGCCAGGTTAGGATCTTGGATAACTGCGAGAGTTTGATTTGCAGCGGGGTCTGATTGTCCTCCGCCTTGGAGAGCGCGTCCGCAATCTTGCCCATCTCGGTCTGCATGCCGGTTGCGGTGATGACCGCTTTGCCGCGGCCATAGACGACCGTGCTGCCCATATAGACCATGTTCTTGCGGTCTCCGAGCGTGATATCTTTTGCCTCGCCCAGATGGAGAACATCGATCGCCTTGCTGACGGGTACGCTCTCGCCGGTGAGGGCGGCTTCCTCAATCTGCATGCTTGCGCTTTCGAGAATGCGTCCGTCCGCGGGGACCGCGTCGCCGGCCTCCAGCAGAACCACGTCGCCAACGACGAGTTCCTCTGTTTTGATGCGTAAAATCTGCCCGTCGCGCAGTACGCGGCAGGTGGAGGCCGCCATCTTTTGCAGAGCTTCAATCGCTTTTTCCGCTTTGCTTTCCTGCACGACACCGAGTACTGCGTTGATGATCACGACGGTGAGGATGATGATGACATCCGCAAAGCTTTCGCCCTCGATGGCTGCCGTGATGCCGGAGACCAGCGCAGCCGCGAGCAGAATGAGGATCATCGGGTCTTTCATCTGCTCTAGAAAGCGAACGATGAGGGGCGTTTTTTTTCCCTCCGCGAGTTTATTCGGGCCGTTGTCGCAAAGGCGCTTTTGCGCTTCGGCGTTGGTCAGTCCGTTTTCATTGGAGGAAACGGAGACGAGCGCCGATTGGGTGTCGAGTAGATACTGCTGCATGAATCATGTGTCCTTTCGTGTTTTCAACGGGAGATTGTGTTCCAGTACAGAGGTTTTCGGAGAAAGAAAAAACCCATGTACGGCAAACACGCTGTCGTACATGAGTCTCGCTATTTCATCCAAGCCAGACGCGCCTTGCGTCGTGCTACCATGTTGACTTGGAACGCGTCGCTATGTCGCGCCAACTACTCCCTCACGCAGTAACTATTATAACAAATTACAAAAACATTGCAAACGTTCAATTGGGCACAAATTGACGCGAAAATTTACATCGGTTATAATAAGTCGACAAACGAAACTGAGGATATTGGAGGGATACAGTCCGGGACGGGATAGATCTATCCCAATCTGGAACGGAAGAGAGACGCCAGCGAAACGCAAGCGGGTAAATATACCTGTCTGTTTTGTCGGCATTTCTTTTCTGCAAGTATCCTTCATTGATGATTTTTTTTGAGGGATACTGAACAAAGTAGTCCCTCTTTTTCGTTTGTCAATTGAATTATAAGGAGAACAATAATGTTTGAAATTGCTGCCCTACTAGATCAGATAAAGAAACCATCGCTCTATCAACCGGGTGCGCCGCTCTGGACTCACCCGCACATCGCAAAACAAATGCTACGTGAGCATCTTTCTCCGAATACCGATGCGGCAAGCTACAGACCATCGACGATTGAGGCGATCTGTGATCGTTTACCCGTGCGCATGGGGCTTGAGAAGGGTATGCGTATCATCGACTTGGGTTGCGGTCCCGGATTGTATTGCCAACAGTTCGCACAGCGCGGATACCGGATGACGGGGATCGATCAGTCTGAAAGCTCGATTCAATATGCAAAAGAGCTCTGTGCATCCATGCCGGTCGAGTTTTTATGCGACTCCTACTTAAACCCGCTGCCAGTTCGAGAGATGAATAGTGCAATCATGATTTCGCAGGATTATGGAGTTCTATCACCAGGCCAGCGGAAAGTGTTACTACAAAACGTGCGTTCTGTACTCAAGCCCGGCGGCATGTTTGCCTTTGACGTCGCCAGTATCGCCGCGTTTTATACAGTCCGTGAGACGGCGCAGCAAACCTGGGATGCATCAGAGAAAGGATTTTGGAGACCGCATCCATATCTGGTTCTGGAGAATACCTTTCTATATTCCGAGCAACCTTGCAGCTGTAACTTGTATGCGGTGATAGACGAAGAATGTACGGTCTATCGAATCTGGCAAACTTACTTTTCGCCGGAATCGATTCAAAAAGAGCTGCAAGAAAACGGGTTTACGCTACTGGAAGCGAAAGCAAACCTCTCAGGCGACGATTGGACGGATCAGAGCCTGACCATTGGCATAATCTGCAAAAGCGCATACAAAAATCACCCGATAGCGTACGATGTAAAAAACTTGAATGTTCCGGCATAGTGCGAACACGCGGAAGAGAACGCTTGTAAATTTATACTTTTTTACTGCATGTTGTTTCTCATACTGCCTGTTCGCACCCTCTTCATTATGGTATACTTGTTAAAAGTTTTCGGACGGTAGCAATGATCAATCCGTTTGATCGCTTTTTAGACTACATAGACTTGATTGAGGGATGGCATATGGAGAAACAGTCCAAACGGGTCTTTAACGTTGGCACGCGCTCGTTCGTCGCGGCGCTGATCATACTCTTTTTGCTGATGGCGCTGACCTATGCGCTGACGCTGATGCTGCCGGCCGGGGAATACCAGCGAGTGCTGGACGATGGAAAAGAGTCGATCGTTGCGGGAACATATCAGAGCGTTTCGGGCGGGATCCCATTCTGGAAATGGCTGCTTTCTCCGTTCCTCGCGCTCGGGTCAAGCGGCTCCGGTACGGTGATTGCGATCATCGCGTTTTTGCTCGTCATCGGTGGCGCATTTCATGCGATGGACGAATGCGGCGTGCTTTCCTATATGTTTAACCGCGTTTATCGCATGTTTGCGACGCAAAAATACCGGCTGCTCCTGATCGTTTCACTATTCTTCATGAGTCTCGGCGCATTTGTCGGCTCGTTTGAAGAATGCGTACCACTGGTACCGATTGCGGTTGCGCTCGCGTATTCGCTCGGTTGGGATGCGCTCGTGGGTCTCGGTATGAGCCTGCTTGCGGTCGGCTTCGGCTTTAGCACAGGGGTACTGAACCCGTTCACCGTCGGCGTCGCGCAAAAACTCGTTGGATTACCGATGTTTTCCGGGGTGTGGATGCGGCTCGTTACATTTGTGTTGATCTACGGCTTGCTTATCGCGTTTCTCATCCCGTATGCAAAGAAGATTGAGAAAAATCCGGCAAAGAGCATCATCTACGATCCTGCGATGTCGGAGCGTTGGGCCTCGCTGCGGACGGATTATACAGAAAATAAGCGCAAAGATCGCGCGCTGATCTGGTTTGCGATTGTGCTAGGCATCGGGATCGCGCTGATTCTCGTTTCCAGCGTAGTGCCGTTTTTGCAGGATATCATCATGCCGCTCATCGCGCTGATCTTTCTGGTTGCGGGTACGCTATCTTCGCTGGTTTCGGGCATGCGGTTGGGGTGCTATTTTAAGTCGTTCGGCAAAGGCATGCTGGATATTTTACCCGCCGTACTGCTGATCCTCATGGCGAACTCGATTCGCTATACGATGGTAGAGTCAAAGATACTGGACACGGTTCTCTATCAAACGGTACAGCTGACGCAGGACGCGCCGAAAGGGATCGTCGTTCTCATGATCTACGCGCTCGCGCTCGTACTGGAACTGTTTATCTCCAGCGGCTCGGCAAAGGCGTTTTTACTTATGCCACTAATCGCACCAATCGCGGATCTTTCCGGCATTTCTCGCCAGATCGCCGTGCTTGCTTACGCCTTTGGAGACGGGTTTTCCAACGTGTTTTATCCGACCAATCCGGTGCTTTTAATCTCGCTTGGTATCGTGGGCATCGGCTATGGCAAGTGGTTTCGATGGAGTGCGAAGATTCAGGGGGCTGTGCTTGCGCTAACCTGCTCGCTGCTGCTGTTTGCTAATGCGATCGGGTATTGATCGTAGTAAATAGGAAATGTATTTATCAGTAGTATTTAGTTTGGGATAACTGGGAGTAAAGGGGATTTTTCTGACACAATGATCCAACTCATGGCGGAGGAACTGGAACCATCCGAACTGTTGCCGGTCGGAACCGTGCTGCATCGAAGATACGTGATCGACGGCATGCTGGGACGCGGCACCTATGGGATAACCTATTTCGGACACGACGATAAAACGGGCACGCGCATCGCGATCAAAGAGTATTTTCCATACGCATTGGCACACCGCGTCGAAAGAGGGCTCACGCTCACGCCGAAAAATCAGGCATGCGGAGCGCTGTTTTTCTTAGGCAGCGAAATGTTTTACCGGCAGCATCTAGCGCTGACGGACGCAAAAGGCAGCGAAAACCTTGTGACCGTGTACACGACGTTTTTCGAAAACGGAACGTCGTATGCCGTGATGGAGCGGCTCTACGGCGTTACACTGGAGCGCTACTTACAGCTCCGGCGGCGCAAGCTCTACCCGGACGAGGCAATGTTTATCGCGGCCTCGCTGGCGGACGCGCTGCTGGTGATACACAGCCTGAATTCGCTGCACTATGATATTAACGCGCGTTCGATCTTTTTGTGTACCGACGGATCGGTCAAACTCATCGACTTCGGTGCGGCAAAGGCCGGCCTTCGCGCGCGACAGGAAGTGGACGATACCGAGCCGTGGATCGATCTCGCCGCCATCGGAAAGACGCTGTATGAGTCGATGACTGGACTGACCGTGTTCGGAGACGATATTCAACCGCACGCGAATATTCCGCCGCAGTTTTATGAGTTTCTCTGGTTGACGAGCGATGCCGCGGGATACCGCAGGGTGGCAAACGTGTTCGATTATCGCCATGCGCTGGCTTGCGTGGAGATTGGCGCGATCTGCCCGGATGTGACACAAGAGGATGTGCAAAGCGCAATTCCGCCAATCAAGAGCAATGCACAGCAAAACCGGCCGCAGATTTCCAGCGCAAAAGAGCAATCGCAGGACGCAGGTCAGAGGAAGAGCATTATTGACCGCGCGCTGGACGCGATGGAGAGCGCGGTAACGAACGAAAAGCAGCCAACCGAAGAGGAAATGCTGAAAGAACAGCGCGTGAAAAAGAAGGTTTGGATGGTCTACGGCGGTGTTGTCGCCATCGCGCTCATTCTGGCGTTGATCTTGCGAGGACTGATTCAATAAAAAATATCCCGCCTTATTCGGCGGGACTTTTTTACGCTTATGCGACTTGTTCTTTTTTTTGCCCGAGCTTTCCGAAGAACTGGAAGGTCATCGGCCAGAGCGCGCCGCCGACGAGTACCATCAGAAAATAACGCACGGCGTTACCCGTATTATGCCCGCCAAAGAGTGCGAGCAGCGGCGCTTTGGTCAACGACTGCACGGCGACGACGAGGCCAAGGCCAAGGACGAGCTTGAGTAGTTGCGCCCACCAGACGGCTTTCACCGAGAAATTGATATATTTGCGCTCCAGCCAAAGCACCGCGGCAAAACCGAATGCACCGCCGACCATCTTATAGCCGGATTCGTTACAACTGAGCGAAAACTCCGCAATCGCGTTTGCAGGCATCGGTACCAACTCGATATAAAGGATGAGCGCAACGCCGACCGCGAGCAGAACGCCGACGAGCGGGGCAAACCACTTCGCGTTGTCCCAGGCTCGGTTGAGCAGGGGATAGGCGGCGAACACCAACAGGAACGCGACGCCAAGGGAAACCAGCACATCCGCGGGCGTGTGTACACCAAGATACATCCGCGAGAACGCGACCAGAAGCGTCAGTGACACGCAAACGATGCGAATCCAGCGCTCTTTTCGCGCGCGGGCGATGCCAAGGAACAGCCCCGCGGAATTCTGCGTGTGCCCGCTGGGGAAAGAGTACCCGGTTGCTTCCGCGCGGGCGCTCTCGACGATGTTAAAGTTTTTATCGAGTACCCAGGGGCGCGGAATGATGAAAATGAGCTTGAGAAATGTATTGATGATGTTGCCTAAAAAGCTCACATACAGCAGCAGATAGCCCGTCTTTTTATCGATGCACCAAAAGAACGCCATAGCGACAACCATGAAGATCATCTCTTCGCCAAAGTACGTGAAAAATTGAAATACGGTGTTAAAAAACGGCGTGCGAATGGCTTCCAGCAGCTTCAGAAACTCCATGACAATCCCTCCCGAATCAATGCTAAAACAATCATACACGATTCAAACGAGTTCCAGAAGAGTCAATTTGATTTTGAAATCAGAATAATAGAAAAAAACGCCCGTCAACGGAGCACTTGAAAGAACCGCGATAATAACTTTTTGCAAGGGTCTTCCAGAATGCCGCCCCAGGTTTCGACTGAGTGCAGAAAACACTTGTCGGTCAGATCCATCTTTGAGCCGCAGCACCCCGCGACCTCATCGAACGCGCCGAAGACGAGCTTGCCAAGTTTTGCGTTGACGCAGGCGCCAGCACACATGGCGCAGGGTTCCAGCGTGACATAGAGCGTACAGCCGGTCAATCGCGCACCGAGTTTCCCCATCGCTTCCCGCAAACATAGCAATTCCGCGTGCGCGGTTACGTCACTTAGCGTCTCAACCAGATTATGCGCACGAGCGACAACTTCGCCGTTTTTGACGAGCACCGCGCCAACGGGAACCTCACCCGCGTCAAACGCGAGTGCTGCTTCCTCCAGCGCGAGGCGCATATATTGCTCCATTTCGATCCGGCGAATCATTTGCGGCTCAACACCTCGTCCGTATCAAAATCCTCATACTGTACGCGCCAGAGGCATAGCCCGTGCGGTGGCGCGGTTGAACCTGCGTCCGATCGAAGACCGCTTTCCAACGCGATTGCGATCGCGTTTTCCGGCAGTTTTCCGCCGCCAATTTCTAAAAGCGTTCCCGCGAGAATACGCACCATGTTATAAAGAAATCCGTTTGCGCTCACTTCGTAATAAAGATATTTGCCGTCTTGCGTCCATTCGCTTCTGGTCACTGTGCGCACCGTGTTTTCCAGCGTGCAGCCCGCACTCATAAACGCGGAGAAGTCGTGTTCGCCGAGCGCGAATTTTGCCGCGCGCTGCATACGCGAAACATCTAGCTGGGTATGGACGTGCAGCGCGGTGGTTCTCGTAAATACATCCGCATGAAGCCCGGTTTGAACGGTATAGCGATAGGTTTTGTTCTTCGCGGAAAAGCGAGAGTGAAAGTCCTCTGGCGCTTCTTCACTATAGAGCACGCGGATATCCCGCGGCAACCACATGTTCAGCGCGATGGCAAACTTATCCGCTGGCATGCGCACATTCGTGTCGAAATGCGCGACCTGCGCGTTTGCGTGTACGCCGCTGTCCGTTCTGCCGGAGCCGTGGAACTGAATCGTCTCACCCGTAATGGCCTTTGCTGCCTCGTTGAGGCGTTGCTGAACGGAGATGCCGTTTTCCTGCACCTGCCAGCCGACGTAGTTTGTCCCGTCGTATTGAACGATCACGCGGATGCGGCGGCTCATAGCGGCAATCTCTCCAGCACGATGATGCCGGCAAGGAACGCAACGAGCAACAGCGTCGAGATCAGATCCCGCGCGTGGAAATGCAGCTCGCGCATGCGGGTTCTGCCTTCGCCGCCGTGATAGCAGCGGCTCTCCATCGCCATGGCGAGTTCGTCCGCGCGACGAAACGCGGAAACAAACAGCGGAACCAGCACGGGGATCATGCTCTTTGCCCGCTGAAAGATATTTCCGCTCTCAAAGTCCGCACCGCGCGCCATCTGCGCCTTTTGAATTCGGTCGGTTTCCTCCATTAAAGTCGGGATAAACCGAAGCGCGATGGTCATCATCATGGCGAGTTCGTGCGCGGGGAAATGCAACTTTCTTAGCGGCGACATGAGCTTTTCCAGCCCGTCGGTCAGCCCGATGGGGGATGTGGTCAACGTCAGAATCGAGGTACCTGCCACGAGCAGAACGAGGCGAAGCGTGATATAGACCGCCTGTTCGACCGCCTCCTGCGTGAGCTTGAAGAACTTCCATTGAAACCAGACCGTGGTGCCCTGCGTTGCAAAGAGATTGATCACAAACATGAATACAAGCAGCCACTTCATCGGTTTGAGCGAAGAGAAAAAGTAGCTCGCGGGAACCTGCGCGAACGCGAAGATCGCAACCAATAATACGACGGGCAGGATAAACACCGGAAGCGTCTTAACCACAAAAACGATCGCGATATAGATCGCCATCAGGAAGATCTTTGTGCGCGGGTCGAGTCGGTGCACCACGCTGTTACCCGGTAGGTATTGGCCAAGAGAGATGTTAGCGTTCATGGTTCCACCTTCCGATCAAATCCTGCGCGAGTTCGTCCATGCGGAAATAGTCCCGCTCGATCGCGACGCCGCGTGCGCGGAGCGCGCGAACGAGCTGCGTCGCCTGCGGCAGGTTCAGCCCCATCTCCAGTAATTCCGCGCTGTGCGAAAACACGGCTTCGGGCGTATCGACCATAAACAGGGAGCCTTTGTCGAGCACCGCAATACGGTCGGCGAACATAGCGACGTCGTCCATCGAATGCGACACCATGACGATGCCCGTGCCGAAATCGCGGCGAAGCGATTCGATAAGCGCGAGAATCTCATGCCGCCCACGCGGATCAAGCCCCGCCATGGGCTCGTCCAGCACGAGAAATTTCGGGCGCATGGCGAGAATGCCCGCCAGAGCCGCGCGCCGCTTTTCGCCGCCGGAGAGCTCAAAGGGCGACTTCTCAGCAAACTCATCCGGATTGAGTCCCACAAGGCGAAGCGCCTCGGTCACATGCGTTTCGATCTCAGCTTCCGGCATGCCCATGTTCTTCGGGCCAAAGGCGACATCGCGCGCGACCGTCTCCTCAAATAACTGATATTCGGGGTATTGAAACACCATGCCGACCAGAGAGCGAATTTGCTTTCTGAGCTTCTTTTCACGTGTATCGAGACCGTCTACCAGAACGCTTCCTGCGGTTGGCAGCAGGAGACCATTGAGATGCTGAATCAGCGTGCTCTTGCCGGAGCCGGTGTGCCCGATGATACCCAGAAACTCGCCGTCCTGAATGGTTAGCGAGATACCGGAGAGCGCGGGGTAGGCAAGCTGGCTTCCCGGCAGGTAGGTATGATCAAGTTGTTGAATCTGTATTGGCATTCTTTATCCTTATCGTTTTAGAGTTCGTTTGATTCTGTTATGAATGCAGAACGCGGCTGAGTTCATCGGCGAGCGAATTGCAAGTCATCGCTTCGTGTGAAACCGGCACGCCGGCTGCAATCAACTCATCGCGTAGTTTAACGAAAGCGGGCGCATCCAGACGGCTTTCTTCCAGCAAAACACGCTCGTTAAACACTTCTTTAGGGGTGCCTTCCATCACAAGCCGCCCGTCGGAGAGAACGAACACGCGATCTGCACCCAGCGCTTCCTCCATAAACTGCGTGATCATGACGACGGTCATACCGCGTTCACGGTTGAGCTTTTTTACGGTAGAGAGCACTTCTTCGCGTCCGCGCGGGTCGAGCATTGCGGTGGCTTCGTCGAGTACGAGCACCTCCGGCTGCATGGCGAGAAGGCCTGCGATGGCGACGCGCTGTTTTTGCCCGCCGGAGAGCGCGTGACTCGCCTTTTCGGCATAAGCGGTCATCTCGACTTCGCGAAGCGCGGCGTCAACGCGCGCGCGAATCTCCGCTGGTGGTACGCCGAGGTTTTCCGGGCCGAATCCAACGTCTTCCTCCACGATGGTGGTAACGAGTTGATTGTCCGGGTTTTGAAAGACCATGCCGACACGGCGACGAATCTCCAACAGGTTTTTCTCGTCTCGCGTGTCCATGCCGTCTACCGTGACGGTACCTTCAGCGGGAAGCAAAAGCGCGTTGAGCATCTTGCAAAGCGTGCTCTTGCCGGAGCCGTTGTGACCGACGATGGCGATCACCTCGCCTTTCTGAATGGAAAGGCTGATGTTCTTGAGCGCGACTTTTTCAGCACCCGCGTATTGAAACCCGACGTTTACGATTTCGATGAGCGCGTTCGGGGTCATGCTTTTTTCTCCTGTCCTGCCTAATCCGCGCTCGCGTTCTTGTGGTCTAGAGGCACGGTATGATAAAATATATTCCGAGAGACACAAAATATGTGTGATTCTCGGGAAAATAGGCAATTCAGTATAGCAAATACAGCCGCATCTTACAAGGGTTAGCGCCCATTCCTGCGGCATCGTCGCATTGGCGACAAGGAGCGAACAAGCATGAAAACTCTCTTACAAAACGCGCGCTGCATCGTAACTTGCGACGACAACGACACGATTCTGCGCAGCGCAGATATTCTGATGCAGGACGGCGTGATCGCTGCGATCGGAAAACTCGAACAAGTAGAAGCGGATGAAGTGATCGACGCAAGCCGGCTGATCCTCTATCCGGGCTTGATCAACACGCATCACCACCTCTACCAATATTTCACGCGGAACCTGCGGCACGTGCAGAATTTGGAACTGTTCGACTGGCTGACCGCGCTCTATGACATCTGGGCGCATCTCAACGAAGACACAGTGCGTCTCAGCTCGCTTTCCGGCATGGGCGAACTCATGAAATACGGCTGTACGACCTGCTTTGATCATCATTACGTCTTTCCCAACGGCGGGGGGGATTTGCTCGCGGCGCAATTTTCCGCGGCGGAAGAGCTCGGCATTCGTATGGTGAGTTCGCGCGGCAGCATGAGCCTTTCGCGAAAGGACGGGGGATTGCCGCCGGATTCCGTCGTTCAAACGACGGATGAGATTTTACGAGACAGCAGAGACGCCATCGAGCGCTACCACAACGCGTCGGATTTCTCCATGCGGCAGGTGGTGCTCGCGCCCTGCTCACCGTTTTCTGTGACGGCGGATTTGATGAAGGAGAGCGCGAAACTCGCGCGGAGTTACGGCGTTCGTCTGCACACCCATCTTTGCGAAACCAAGGATGAGGAGCGCTTTACACAGAGTTCGCGCGGCATGCGTCCACTTGCTTATATGGAGAGTGTGGATTTTGTGGGCAGCGATGTGTTTTACGCGCATGGTATCTATTTTAACGACGAGGAACTCAAGTTTCTAGCAAAGACCGGCACCGGCGTTGCGCATTGCCCGTGTTCTAATATGAAGCTTAGCTCCGGCGTTGCGCGCATTCCCGACATGCTCAAACTGGGTGTGCCGGTCGGCCTCGCGGTAGACGGGAGCGCAAGCAACGACGCCTCCAATCTGATGGAGGAAATGCGCGCGGCGTATCTGATGCATCGCTTGCGTTACGGCGCGGAAGCGCCGAGCGGATACGACCTTCTCAAGATGGCGACGCGCGGCAGCGCGAGATTGCTCGGACGTAACAAACTCGGTCAAATTGCGACGGGATGCGCTGCCGACCTGTTCGCGATTCGCTATGATCGCCTGGAGATGGCGGGAGCGGAACGCGACGAGACGAACCTTTTTGGTACCGTCGGTTATCACATGCCCGCGGACGCCGTCTGGGTCGGCGGAAAAATGACGGTCAAAGACGGCGCGCTGACCAACATCGACGAGGATAGAACAGCTGCACAGAGCAGGGCGGAAATTGACCGCTTGCTTAAATCCGCGGCTGTATCATAAGGAGGAAAATCCATTGGAAGAACAACTGCGACCACAAAAGAAGTTTAACGTACGTGGACTCGTTCAAGGGGCAATTATCGCCGCGGTATACGCTATGCTGACGATATTCCTGGCTCCGATCTCGTCCGGACTGGTTCAATGCCGCGTGTCGGAAGCGATGAGTATTTTGCCGTATTTTACGTTTTCCGCCGTACCGGGGCTGTTTATCGGCTGTGTACTCGCCAATCTTTTAACGGGTATGGCTGCCTACGACATCATCTTCGGCAGTCTCGCCACGTTGACCGCTGCGTATATAACGTATCTTATGCGCAACCGTGTATCCAAGTATCTGGCGCCGCTGCCCTCCGTTGTCGTTAATGCATTGGTCGTAGGCTGGCTGTTGACGTATGTCTATCAGGTAGGAGTACCGTATTGGGATGCGGTGGGATATGTCGCAATCGGTCAGGCGATCGCCTGCTTTGCGCTCGGTCTTCCGCTGATGAAGCTGCTGGAGCGGTTTCGCGGGAAGCTCTTTGGTGAAAACGCAAATATGGAGCAATCCTAATATTTCTGAGCGGGAGAGAGCAATCCCGCTCAATTTTATATATAAAAACGGTTTTTACTAATTGATAATTGAATTTTGCAGGGGATCCTGCAATTCAATCGAGCTAGATTGATTTTCGATTTGTAAATTGAATGAAAATCCTGCATTTTATTCGGTTAGCCGATATCGGTTTCATTGACAGCATGCCCGGCTGGTAATATAATATCATGTGGTAATCAATGGGTAACCCCGATTCCATACATATCTAAGGAGGCATCCACCAAATGGCAAAAACCATGACAATCGACGGTAATACCGCCGCGTCGCATGTTGCGTATGCGTTTTCAGACGTAGCTGCGATTTACCCGATCACGCCGTCTTCCCCTATGGCGGAAGTTGCGGACGATTGGTCGGCAAACGGAAGAACCAACCTTTTCGGACAGCAGGTTCGTATCGCAGAAATGCAGAGCGAAGGCGGCGCGGCAGGTGCGGTGCACGGTTCGCTCAAGGCGGGCGCGCTGACCACGACGTTTACCGCTTCTCAGGGCTTGCTGCTCATGATTCCGAACATGTACAAGATCTCCGGCGAACTTCTGCCGGGCGTGTTCCATGTCAGCGCCCGCGCGCTCGCCGCGCACTCACTCTCGATCTTCGGAGATCATTCGGACGTGATGAGCTGCCGCCAGACCGGTTTTGCCATGCTTGCTGCCGCCTCCGTTCAGGAGGTCATGGACCTCGCGCTGGTCACCCACCTCTCCGCCATCAAGAGCAGTGTGCCGTTCGTACACTTCTTTGACGGCTTCCGCACCTCTCACGAAGTCTCCAAGATTGAAGCAATCGATTATGAAGACATGGGTAAGCTCCTTGATACCGACGCGGTCAAGGCGTTCCGCGCACGCGCGCTGAACCCCGATCATCCGCATCAGGGCGGCACGGCGCAGAACCCGGATATCTACTTCCAGGGCCGCGAAGCAGCCAACAAGTATTACGATGCAGTTCCGGCCATCGTCGAGCATTATATGGACGAAGTCGGCAAACTCACGGGACGCAAATACAACCTCTTTGACTATGTCGGCGCGCCCGATGCGGAGACCGTTCTGGTCATCATGGGCAGCGGCGCGGACGTTGCGGAAGAGACCATCGAATATCTCAATAAGAACGGCGCGAAGTTCGGCGTACTCAAAGTTCGCCTGTATCGTCCGTTCGTTGCGGCGAAGTTTGTGGATGCCCTCCCCAAGAGCGTCAAGCGTCTTGCGGTGCTCGATCGCACGAAGGAGCCCGGCTCCCTCGGCGAACCGCTGTATCAGGATGTGCTCAACGCGCTGATCGAAACCGGTCACAAGGACATCGAAGTCTTCGGCGGTCGTTACGGCCTCGGCAGCAAGGAATTCACGCCTTCCATGGTGGACGCAGTGTTTGCCAACGCGGAAACAAAGCAGCCGAAGAACCACTACACCGTCGGCATCAACGACGACGTGACCAATACCTCTCTGACTATTCGCCGTCAGGTCAACGCCTCGCCGGAAGGCACTATCGCCTGCAAGTTCTTTGGACTTGGTTCGGACGGTACGGTTGGCGCGAACAAAAACTCCATCAAGATCATCGGCGATCACACGCCGCTGTATGTGCAGGGTTATTTCGCCTATGACTCGAAGAAGTCAGGCGGCTTGACCGTTTCTCACCTGCGCTTTGGCAAGAAGCCGATTCAGAGCCCGTATCTGATCGACCACGCGGACTTTGTCGCTTGCCACAATCCGTCTTACGTAACGCGTTATGCGGTTGCGGAAGGCATCAAAGAAGGCGGCGTGTTCCTACTCAACAGCGCTTGGACGCTGGCCGAGATGGAATGCGAACTGCCCGCTTCCCTGAAACAGGCAATCGCGAAAAAGAAGCTGCGCTTCTACAACATCGATGCGATCAAGCTCGCCCGCGAAGTCGGCATGGGCGGACGCATCAACACGATCATGCAGAGCGCGTTCTTCAAGCTCGCAAACGTGATCCCCGTTGACGAAGCCATCGAATACATGAAAGCAGCCGCCAAGAAGTCCTACGGCAAGAAGGGCGACAACGTCGTCAAGATGAACTGGGAAGCGATCGACCTCGGTGTCAACGCGCTGGAAGAAGTCAATTATCCCGCGTCCTGGGCGACCGCAACCGACGGCGCCGCAGCGGTCAAGACCACCGACGATCCGTATTTTGTGGACTTCATCGGACCGGTTCTCGCGCAGGAAGGCGACAAGCTGCCTGTTTCGAAGTTCAGCCCGGACGGCACGGTTCCGACCGGCACGACCAAGTACGAAAAGCGCGGCATCGCGGTAGACGTACCCCGCTGGATTCCTGAAAACTGCATTCAGTGCAACCAGTGCTCACTGGCCTGCCCGCACGCGGTCATCCGTCCAGCACTCGTCACCGCGGAAGAAAAAGCTGCCGCTCCCGCCGGTTTTGAAACCAAGAAGGCGCAGGGCAAGGGCTTTGAGAGCTACGAGTTCCGCATTCAGGTCAGCCCCTGGGATTGCACCGGCTGCGGCAACTGCATCGACGTTTGCCCGGCAAAGGTCAAGGCGCTGGAATTCCGCCCGCTTGCGGACGCTGTCGAGAAGGAAGAAGACAACTGGAACTATTTCGCGAAACTGCCGGAGAAGGATCTGGAGCTCAACACCGCGACGGTCAAGGGCAGCCAGTTCAAGAAGCCGCTCTTCGAGTTCAGCGGCGCATGCGCAGGTTGCGGCGAGACGCCTTACGTTAAGCTCATTACGCAGCTCTTCGGCGATCGCATGGTGATTGCCAACGCGACGGGTTGCTCCTCCATCTATGGCGGCAGCGCGCCGACCTGCCCGTACACCGTCAACGACAAGGGACAGGGCCCCGCGTGGTCGAACTCCCTCTTTGAAGACAACGCAGAGTTCGGATTTGGTATGGTGCTTGCAAACACGCAGCGCCGCAATCGCGTGATCGACGTGGTGACGAAGATCATCGCCGCGGAGTATACCACCGACGAGCTCCGCGCGGCAGCGCAGAACTGGCTCGATAAAAAGGACGACGGCGCGGCATCTCGCGCGGCGGCGGATCGCCTGATCGCAGCCGCTCAGGACGGCGTTGACCTCTCCGGTACCGAATGGGAAGCGGATTGGCTCAAAAACGGCAAGGTCTGCGAATGCGAAGCTTGCAAGCTCGCGACCGAACTGCTCGAGGGCAAAGACCTGCTGCCCAAGCAGTCCACCTGGGTCATCGGTGGCGACGGCTGGGCTTACGACATCGGTTACGGCGGACTCGATCACGTGCTCGCCATGGATGAGGACATCAATGTTCTTGTGCTCGACACCGAGCTCTACTCCAACACCGGCGGACAGGCCAGCAAATCGACCCCGACGGGTTCCATCGCGAAGTTTGCGGCAGCCGGTAAGCGCACGAAGAAGAAAGACCTCGGTCTGATGGCGATGAGCTATGGTTACGTCTACGTGGCGAAGGTCGCCATGGGCGCGAACCCGAACCAGCTCATGAAGGCCGTCAACGAAGCGGAAGCTTATAAAGGCCCGAGTCTGATCATCGCCTACTCGCCCTGCATCAACCACGGCATCAATATGGGTCATTCCCAGATTGAAGAGAAGAAGGCGGTTGAGGCTGGTTACTGGCCGCTGTACCGGTATAATCCGGATCTCGCGGCGGAGGGTAAGAATCCCTTCACGCTGGACAGCAAGGATCCGACCGGCAACTTCCAGGAGTTCATTACGAGCGAAGTTCGTTATGCCTCTCTGAAGAAGACATTCCCGGCGGTTGCGGACGGACTCTTTGAGCGCGCCGAGAAAGAAGCCAAGGAGAAGATTGAGTACTACAAGAAACTCAACGCCATGGAGTAAACGAATACCAACTTAATTACAACGAGAGCCGCGGAGAAATCCGCGGTTCTTGCTTTTTTACCGGACTTTTTAAACGACGAGTCCGTTCGTTGAAGTTTACTTGACGAAACTTACAAGATTTTGTCACACTCTTTTGAACGTTACTTGAATTTCGACTGATACAATTCAATCAACAATCAGAAAAGAGAGTAGATTGATGGAACAGCTTGCCAAGGAAACCGTCGTCATCTGGGGAGACTCGCTCACAAAGGGCGTGATTTGGAATGATGCGCGCAAACGCCACGCATACAGTAACCCGACCGCCGCGGATATCGCCGCCGAACGGTTGGGCATTGAGATCATCAATCGCTCGAAATTCGGCTGTACGGCGCCGGAAGGAATGCAGATGATGGAACGCGACGTGGAAAACGGCATCACCTGTCAAACCGCGCTGATTGAGTTCGGCGGAAATGATTGTAACTTTAACTGGGCTGCGGTCTCGGAACACCCAGAGGAAGAGCATTTCTCCATAACTCCGCCGGATGTCTATCTCGAATCGATGCGTGCGATGGTGCGCTGGCTGATTCAGCGAAACATACAGCCTGTCTTGATGACGCTGCCGCCCATCGATGCGGAACGGTATTTTCGCTTTCTTGTCGGAACAAGACTCAATCCCAAACACATTCTTCGCTGGCTGGGTGACGTACAGCAGATTTACCGTTATCAGGAAATGTATTCCATGTTGGTGGAGAAGGTAGCGAGGGAGTTTTCCGTTCAACTGATTGATTTGCGGCAAAAATGCCTCGAATACCACGGCTTTATCAAGCGAATGATCTGCGAGGACGGGCTGCACCTGACCGAGGCGGGACAGCGGTTCATGGGCGAGACGATCGCCGATATTGTGCAGAGCAACAACTTCATGTAAACAAAAAGAGAGCCATCGCGGTGTGCGGTGGCTCGAATTGATGAGTGGAGTAAAAACGTTTCAGCTTTCGGCAATGATGCATTCGACGTTTTGCGCCGCTAACCCCGATGCGACATCCTGCGGGAGAGGCGCGTTGCAAATTAAAAGATCGATATCCGACAAATTCGCAAACGTAAAGGGTAATGACCGGCCGATCTTGGAATTATCCATCAGCATAACAACTTTCGCGGCTTTGGCAATCACCGCGCGTTTTAATAAACTCTCGCTCTGGCTGCCGCTGGTGAATCCGGTTCGAAGGGAAAAACCGGAGGGAGACATCAGCGCAAGATCGATATTGATGCTCGAAATAAACGCCTCCGCCTGTGCGCCGGAGCAGGAGAGCGTGTTTTCGCTGATCTGTCCGCCGGTGAGCAGCACGTCGCACGTATGCCGCTGCGACAGCTCGATTGCGATGTTTGCGCCGCTGGTGATGATCGTATAGCGGTCGTTGTTGATATGGTTGGCTACGCTCATCAGCGTGCTGCCCGCGTCCAGATACACCGCGTGTCCGGGATGGACGAGCGGGAGCGCGGCTTTCGCGATCGCAATTTTTTCGCGCGTGTTTTCTCTCGCGCGTTTGCTGTATACACCCTCGATTTGAAGCGCCGCGGTCTGCATGGAGATCACGCCGCCGTGTACGCGACGGATATAGCCTTGTTCTTCCAGTTGCTTGAGGTCACGCCAGATGGTCATGGAAGAATAACCCTCATAGAGCGACTGCAATTCGGAAACACTGACTTCACCGCGGGACTGAATATAATCCCGAACTCTTGCAATTCGTTCATTCATCATGTGCGCATATCCTCCATATAACATTATTTTAACACAAATGTTATGATCCAACAATATAATTTTCCAGATTAAACAAAACTTACGCGTCATTTTGTTGTGGCGGATCATATATGATAATATTTGTAGTATTAGAAAGGATTTTTGCTTGAAGAGTCGAAACAATATCTCATGAGTCGAAAGCTGCTGCATGACCAATGCCGATGACAAACAGTAATGTGTGACAAAGTCATGGAACGCAGTCGAAGCAAAATGGTATGATCATATCAAACAAAAGGAGGTTGGTTTCATGAATACTTATCGGTTGAAGATTGACGGCATGGGCTGCGCACATTGCGTGAGCAAGGTGACGAGAATTCTCAAAGAATCCGGCTTCGAGGTCGTTTCGGTCGATCTTGGAGACGCGAAGATCAAGTCCGACATGAACCCCTCTACTGTTCTCAAGACGGCAGGTACCGTTCTGGAGGATGAGGGATATATGCTCACAACTGTGCTGGCAGACTGAGTTTTAGCTGCGGCTTCGCGGAAACGAGGCATACATAAGCATGGGACACCTACATACCGGGCATGTCGTTGTTGGCATGTCCGGCGGTGTCGACAGCGCCGTAGCCGCGCTGCTGCTTAAGCGGCAGGGATACGACGTTGTCGGCGTATTTATGAAGAATTGGGAAGAAGAGGACGATGAGACCGGCGTCTGTACCGCGGCGAGCGATTATGACGATGTGAAAAGCGTTTGCGCCTCGATCGGAATTCCCTATTATACCGTCAACTTTGCGCGGGAATATCGTGACCGCGTGTTTTCCTATTTTTTGGAAGAGTATGCGCGCGGCAGAACACCGAATCCGGACGTGCTCTGTAATTGCGAAATCAAGTTTCGCGCATTTCTCGACTTTGCGGTATCCACTGGAGCGGAAAAGCTCGCAACCGGGCATTATGCCAGGTTGGATCACACAGACGGTACGAAGCTTCTTCGCGCGCTGGATGCCGGTAAAGACCAGACCTACTTTCTTGCTGGATTGACGCAGGAGCAACTGAAAAACGCGGTGTTTCCGATTGGGGAACTGCAAAAGTCGGCGGTTAGAAAGATCGCGCAGGAATCGGGATTAAGCAACGCGGCTAAGAAGGACTCGACCGGCATCTGCTTCATCGGCGAACGAAACTTTAAGCAGTTTTTGATGCAGTATCTTCCCGCGCAGCCGGGGGATATGGTGGACGAAACCGGCCACGTGATTGCGCATCACGACGGTCTGATGTATTACACGCTGGGACAGCGCAAGGGCCTCAGCATCGGCGGGCGCAGCGACGGCAACGGAGAAAGCTGGTTCGTGATCGGAAAAGACCTCAAGCGGAACCTGCTCATCGTACAGCAGGGGGAGCACGACGAACTGTTTTCGCTCTCGCTCGACGCAGAGAAGATCAACTGGATCGCGGGAAAGCCGCCCGCAAGCGAGTTTGCCTGTACTGCGAAGTTTCGCTATCGACAGCCGGATCAAGCGGTGCGCGTGACTATGGAAAACAAAGGCGCGCATGTTGCGTTTGAGCAGCCGCAGCGCGCGGTGACGCCCGGGCAATGGGTCGTGTTTTACCAAGGTGACGTCTGCCTCGGCGGCGGACCGATCGACCGCGTTGAGCCAAAAAAATCGATTGTGGTTTAGCGAAAACTCTTTGTGCATAAACGTCGGGGATCCGGCGTTTTTTCGCGAGAATATGATCTCTGCTTTTGCATAAAAGACACAATATGCGATTGTAACCGGTTTGCAATTTGAATGATAGTTTTTTATAATAAGTATGTATGAAAAATGACGGGCAAAAGATTCACCCGCGCGAGCGGCTTGAGTGCGCAATTGAGCTTCTTTCCGGCGCACGCGTCGTAGCGGACGTTGGCTGTGATCACGGAAGATTGAGCTGCGCTTTGATTCAACGAAATATGGTTGAGAAGTGCATCGCAATCGATATCAGCGAGCCTTCGCTGAAAAAAGCGGAACGGTTGATTCAAAAGATTGGCGCGCAGGAGCGAATGGAAACTCGTCTCGGCAACGGGTTAGCACCACTCGCGGTTGGAGAAGCGGACGCAATCGCAATCCTCGGCATGGGCGGCACGCTTATCGCGCAGATTCTCGATGTTTCACCGCCATTGATGGGCGCGAAAAAGTGCGTCGTTCAGCCTATGCGCGGCGCAGAAGATATTCGGCGCTGGCTCTACGCGCGAAACTATCCCATTGGGGAAGATCGCGTCGTATTCGACGCAGGGCGATATTATCAGGTTTTTTCGATCGGAGAGCCGCTGGATCAGTGGCAGGAGGTACCGGCCGGCTGGCCGGACGACTTTTTTCTTCTTGGATACACGGCGTTTTTGAATCGTGAGCCGCTGATGAAACCCCTGATCGAACAAATGCTGGCAACAACGCGAAGGAAACTCCGAACGCAGCGCGCTGAGGCGTTGCTACAACAGGAAACGCAACTGGAACAAATATGGAATCAGTGGGAGAATGAGCCGTGAAATTATCCGATTTTACCGCGATGATGGAGCGAATCGCTCCGCGCGATCTCGCGCTGGAGTTCGACAACCCCGGGCTTTTGATCGAACCGGATCACGAGGATGTAGTGAACGTTCTTGTCGCATTGGATTGCACCAAGGCGGTCGCGGAAGAAGCGATCATCTGGGGCGCGGATGTTGTTTTGACCCATCATCCGCTGTTCTTTCATCCGGTCAAGCGCATGACATACAGCGACCCAGCGACGATTGCGGCGTGCATGCTGATTCGCAACGGCATCGGGCTCTTTTGTGCGCATACCAATCTGGATGCGGCGCGCGGCGGCGTGAACGATACGCTTTGTTCAATGTTTGGCATTCGCGACGCAATTCCGTTTGACGAAGGCGTAGGCAGAGTTGGAACGCTGAAAACGCCGGAATCGCTTTCGGCCTTCGCAAAGCGCGCGGAATTGCTGCTCAACACACAAGTTCGTGTATCGGGCGACTTAACCGCCATGATATCGCGCGTTGCGGTGATGGGCGGCAGCGGCGGGGATTCCATCGCGCTTGCGGCTGCACAGGGCGCGGACATTCTGCTGACCGGAGAAGTTAAGCACTCGGATGCGATTGATGCGCAAACGCTGGGATTGAATCTCATCATAGCCGGACACTATGAAACGGAAGCTGTTGTCCTGGAGCCTGTGATCAAACGTTTACAGAACGATTGTTTTGGTGTACAATATAATTTATCGCGCGCAGACGGGAATCCATTTGTGCGCCTTTGAGGAGGTAAATGCCGTGAGAAAGATGGAAGCGTTATGGGCCTATCAAGAGGCCGAGGTTGCGAAGAATACCGTTGAAAACGAGATTCGCACCACTCCCGCAAGACTCCAGCTCAACAAGCTGCACAAGCAGCTGAAAAATCAGCAGGCGGTCATTGCAAAACTTTCCGAGGACATAGAAGCATATGAGCTGCAGTTGACGAAGCTGACCGATCAGGTTGCTAAACTCGAGGCAAGACTGCAGATGGAGAGCGCTGAGCTCGTTACGATCAAACAGGACGACGAGAGCACAGCGGAGGAGATGACAGAGCTCAAGGGAGACATCGAGCGGCTGAATCGCGAGGTGTCGCAGGGCGTTCGCGAAACGAAATCGTTGTTGAGCGATATTGAAAAAGCTTCGGAAGAATATCAAAACACTGCGCGTGCCGCGAGCAAAGCGAAGAAGGAATACGACACGCTTCGTGTGCAGTGTGAAGAAGAAAGAGTCGCGCGGCAGGGAGAGCTGGATCGACACGATCAAAATCTGGAGAAACTCTCCAAGACGGTTGATCCCGCGTTGCTGGAGCGATATCAGCAGGTGAAGCTGCACCACGCGGTTCCGATCGCCAAGATCGTCAACAGCAAATGCGGCGGTTGCAATATGTCTCTGCCGATGGTGATGCTAAAAAAGATCGCGACGACGGATGGAATCGTGGAGTGCGAAAACTGCGGCAGAATTCTGTACAACTCGAACGACTGAGCAGAGGTTGAAGCGAAAGAGTGTTTTGAGGAATCATCTATATTCGATCAATGTTGAATTTTGAAAACTGAATCAAGGTTTGAGTAAGAAGGGCGACCGCGCCTGCGAGAGCGGGTGAGGAAAGTCCGAGCACCACAGGGCAGAGTGCCGGGTAACACCCGGCGGAGGCGACTCCAGGGAAAGTGCAACAGAAAGAAACCGCCCGGCAACGGGTAAGGATGGAAAGGCGAGGTAAGAGCTCACCCGCGCTCCGGCGACGGAAGCGCGCTGTAAACCCCACTTGGTGCAAGATTGGTATGAGAGCATTTAATAGCTGCCCGCTACGCTCTCGGGAATCGCACGAGCCTCTCGGCAACGATTGGCCTCAGATAGATGGTCGCACACGACAGAACTCGGCTTATTTCTTACTCAATATTTTTTCGTGATTGCGCGCCGTAAGGCGCGCTTCTCGAAGAAATACTGTTAATCAAAATGTAATAGAAACCTACTGGTGCGCCGCAAGGCGCGCAATATAAAAGAAGTCTATTTCATCGCGGATGCGAAAAACGGGAGAACAACATGGAGACGACGGCAACCACGGCAACGACAAAAAAACATGCGGTACTCAGCGGCATTCAGCCGACGAGCGTGCTCACGATAGGCAACTACTTCGGCGCGCTGAAAAACTATGTCGCCATGCAGGATGAATTCGACGCGTATTATATGGTCGCAAATCTGCACGCGCAGACGGTGCGTATGGACCCAACCGAACTACGGCGGCGCAGCATCGAGACATTCGCGCTGTTCCTCGCCTGCGGCATCGATCCGAACCGCTCGACAATTTTCATCCAGAGCCACGTGCCGGAGCACACACAACTCACCTGGGCGCTGATGTGTAACGCCTACATGGGCGAGCTTTCGCGTATGACGCAGTTTAAGGAGAAGAGCGCAAAAAATACCGAAAACATCAACGCGGGGCTCTTCACGTATCCTGTTTTGATGGCGGCGGATATTCTGATCTATCAGGCGAAGTACATTCCTGTCGGCGCGGATCAAAAGCAGCACGTAGAGCTCACGCGCGACATCGCGATTCGCTTTAACAACATGTATGGTGAAACGTTTGTGATTCCCGAACCGTATATTCCAAAGGTCGGTGCGCGCATTATGAGCCTCCAGGAACCGGAAAAGAAAATGAGCAAGTCCGACCCGAATCCGAACGCCTACATTCGCATTCTCGACGAACCGGATGCGATCGTAAGAAAGCTAAAGCGTGCGGTAACGGACAGCGAAGGCGAGATTACGGGAAATCCCGAACGAGCCGGCGTTTATAATATGCTTTCTATCTATACCGCTTGTGCAAACCAGTCAATCGATGAATCGGTTGCGCACTTTGCTGGGAAAGGATACGGAGACCTCAAGAGCGGAGTCGCGGAAGCAATCGTTGAGACGCTGCGCCCGATCCAAACCGAGTATACGCGCATGCTCGCCGAAAAGGATTATCTCAACCAAACGATGAAACAAGGCGCAGAGCGCGCACAGGCAACCGCGCGCAAGACCGTTAATAAAGTCTACCACAAGATGGGATTTGACTCGTTTAAAGCTTAAGCATACAGAGCGGCGGAATGTATTCCGTCGCTCTATTATATTTATTTCAGCGAGGAGGTGCCGGTATGATTTCACGGGAGAAGTTCGTTGCGCTTAAACAGCGCGCGTTGCAGTTTGCGTTTTCTTCGTTTACCTATCTGGAATACGATAGCGTCCAATCATACCAAATCCTCAGCGACACAAAATCGTTGATCCTGCTGGTAGGAATCAAGCAGGAAGCGGATATTCGCGATCTCCAATGGGCTGCTAAAAAGCCGGATGCGGTGATTAACGCGGCAAAGAGCGGGGAAAGAGAAACACTCGTCACATTTATACCGCCGCATTGGAAGAATAAATTTCACGAGAATGGGTTTACGGAATTTGGCATTCTGCGCGAATATTGGATTGATCGGCTAAAATCATCTTATGAACCCAAGCTTGTCTGTGAACCCATCTTGCTCTCGGAGGCGACGGAAGCAGTCGCGGTCTCACAAAGCTGCCGTTTGCAAAGCCGCGAGTTTTATGGCGAAACAAAGGAGAGCATACTTGCTTGGATGACGGGATGTGATCCGCAGGCAAAAGCGGGCGGAGCCAAACACGAAACCGTATTGGCATGCCGTAACGGCAGCAAAATGGTTGGCATCGTCAGCGTTGCGATCTATGGATTTGACAAGGCGTCCGGCCCGATCGTTTGGCTGCGCGAAGTCGCCGTTTTGCCGGAATATCAGGGAGAAGGTTTTGGCAAGGCGCTGGTCGAGAGCGCGCTGCAGTACGGCGTTGATCATGGAGCGACGCGCGCATTCCTGCTGGCGGACGATTGCAACATGAGCGCCATCGCGCTCTACCGCAAGGTTGGATTCACACCGAGCGAGGATGATGTACAGATCGACTTGGTCTATCAACCGTAAAACGATACGATACAAGAAAACGCCGCATCCGACTAACGGATACGGCGTTTTGTGTTACGAATGAATCTTATGCGAGCAGTTTCTCCAGCGTCGCGAGCTTGACGCAGATGCAGAATACATCCATCGCCTGCTTGACTTCGGAGAGCGGCGGATAAGACGGCGCAATGCGCAGGTTGGTGTCGTCGGGATCAACGCCGCCGGGATAAGTGGCCCCCGCGCCGGTGAGCGCAACGCCGACCTCTTTGCAGAGCGCAACCACGCGCTTTGCGGTGCCGTGCATGAGATTGATACTCACAAAATAGCCACCTTTGGGACGATGCCAACTCGCGATTTCCAGCGGATCGATCTCTTTTTCAAGCGCTTCGCAGACAAGGTCGAACTTCGGCTTCATAAACGCCGCATGCTTTTTCATGTGTTCATGCGTGTTCTCCGCGTTTTTGAGGAAACGCACATGCATGAGCTCATTGACCTTGTTTGGGCCGATGGTTTGGAAGGTCATCAGGCTGAGGATGTATTTAATATTCTCAACGCTTGCCGCCATACAGGAAACACCAGCGCCCGCGAGGGTTACCTTGCTGGTGGAGGCAAACTCGTAGACAAGGTCGGGATTGCCCGCTTCGCGGCAAATACCGATCATATCGGGGAAGGGAATGTCCTCGCCTTCAAACGTATGGATGCAGTACGCGTTGTCCCACATCAGCGCGAAGTCAGGCGCTGCGGGTTTCATCGCGGCAATGCGCTGGCAGGTTTCGAGCGGGTAGACATACCCATCCGGGTTCGAGTACTTCGGCACACACCACATACCCTTGACGGAAGCATCCTTGATGAGTTCCTCGACCAAGTCCATATTCGGGCCTTTTTCGTCCATCGGAACGGGGACAAGTTCCATACCGAAGCTCTTACTTACGTTGAAATGACGGTCGTAGCCGGGGAAAGGGCAGAGAAACTTGATCTTCTCCTCTTTCGCCCAGGGACGGACGCTGTTCTTAAGTCCGTGGGTATACGCCTTTGCAATCAGGTCATACATCAACTGAAGGCTTGCGTTGTTGCCGAGGATGACTTCTTCCGGTTTGCAATACAGTAGATCCGCAAAGAGTTTGCGGCAGGAGGGAAGACCCGCGAGCTCACCGTAGTTGCGAGCGTCCATACCGTCGATATTAAAATCTCCATCGTCAAGCGTACGGAACATGTCGTTCGACAACGCAAGCTGCGCGGTTTCGGGTTTGCCGCGGGTGAGGTTGAGGTTGAGTTTGTAGCCGCGCAGAGCCTCATAGTCTTTTTGTACACGGGTGAGTTCTGCTTGGAGCGCCGACTTGTCCAAATCCGAATAACGCATGATGGGTTTCTTCCTTTCGAGTGAGTATAAAACCGCCCGAAACCGATTTTTCGCGGCTCCGGGCGGCGAAGATGGTTTGTTTTTTATGCTACTTCAACCATCCACTAAATGCAATAATTTTTTTAGTATAGCAATGAGATTTTTCTGTAATATGATACAGAACATCTGATTATGCTTTGCCTAGACGTTTCTTCATCGTCTTCTCGACGGCGTTTAGAATGTTCTCGTATCCCGTGCAGCGGCAAAGGTGACCGGAGAGGAGCTTCCTCAGTTCGTCTCGCGTATACTCCTTGCCGGTTTCGAGCACTTCCACCGCGGTCATGATGAACCCAGGCGTACAGAAACCGCACTGAACGGCAGCCTCGTCCACAAACGCCTGCTGAATATCCGAAAGTTCGCCGTTCGGCCCGAGAAGGCTTTCGAGCGTACGAATATGTTTGCCTTCCGCCCAGACCGCAAGATAGATGCAGGAATTGAAGCACTCGCCGTCGATGATGACGTTGCAGGCGCCGCACTCGCCAACCTCGCAACCCTTCTTCACGGAGGTGAGGCGATAGTCGTTTCTCAACATATCCGTCAACGAGGCGCGAACGTCCACATAGGTTTCGACATCCTTGCCGTTGATGTTGCACTTGACCAGTTTCTTTTCCATATTAGAACACACCTCCTGCGCGCTCGACAGCGGCCCGTAAGCCGCGGCGTGCCGTCTCGCTGATGATCTGTTTGCGGAAGTCCGCGCTTGCGCGCCAGCTGGTACGCGGGTTAACGTCGTTCAGCACCGCGTTTCCAATCAGCTCGATGGTCTCTTCGCAGACCGGTTGCCCGTTGACGGCGGCTTCCGCAGACTTTGCGCGCATCGGAACAGGGCCAGCCACACCATAGGAGATGCGCATGCGCTGGATCGTCTTTTTATCTGCGCTAAGCACAACGTTGATCGAGCAGCCGATGGTCGCGATGTCCATGGCGTTTCGCATAGCGTATTTGATGTAGTAACCGTAGCAGTTTTCGTAGCTCTCTTTGGGAATCAAGATCGCCGTGAGTAGTTCACCGGGCTGTAAATCTACCTTGCCGACGCCTTTGTAGAAGTCGTGAATGCTGACCTTACGCATGCCGTTAAGGCCGGTGATCTCCAGCATTGCGTCGTAAGCCAACTGAGTGGAGGCGGTATCCGCGCTGGTGACGCCGTTGCAGATGTTGCCGCCAAGAGTACCGATATTTCGTAGCTGCGGGCCGCCTGCGGTGTCCGCGGCCTCCCCGAGCACCGGCATATACTGCTGTAAGAGCGGACTCTTGGTCGCGTGAGAAAAGCTTGTCATAGGTCCGATGCGCAGGGCCCCGTCGGGATCCATGGTCACCTCGCGCAGTTCATCGAGCTTATAGAGGCTGATGAGTTCCGCGTCCGCGAGTTTGCCTTCGCGCATTTTGATGAGTACGTCGCTGCCGCCTGCAATCAGAACGGCCGACGGATGCGCCTGCATGAGTTCTACGGCGTTTTGCACGCTCGTCGCCTCATATAAAGCGGAAAAATCATACATAGTCGTCAGCTCCCTTCCAAATTACAGTAAGCCTTCCTCTTTGAAACGCTCAAAGAGGATGTGCGGCGTCATGGGTGTTTGATTGATTGCAACACCGGTCGCGTTGAGAATCGCGTTGCGGATGGCGGGTGCGCCCGGGCAGGCTGGCGGTTCGCCAAGCGCCTTTGTTCCAAACGGACTGGTCGGCTCGAAGTTTTCGACAAACTCAGCCTTGAGATCGGGGTGATCCATCATGGTGCAGAGCTTGTAGTCGAGAAGATTGTTGTTGAGCGGCCTTCCGGTCTTCGGGTCAAACAGCAATTGCTCGCCCATGCCGTAACCGATCGCCATACTCATACCGCCGTGCACTTGCGCCTCGGCAAGCTGCGGATTGATCAACCGACCGCAGTCGTGAACGTTGATCATGCGCAGAAGCTTTACTTTGCACATGGGGACATCTACTTCGACCTCGACAAAACCGCACCCGAAGGAGTAGGCGTTGCTCTTGATCTGTGTGGTGCCTTCCGCACTGAACTGCTCCGCCTGATCGAGGGAGTAGAGCGCGCTCGTTGCGAGTTCGTCAAGCGGCATGACCTCTTCTTTGCTTTCCTTTTCAATGACGATGCCGTTGACAAGATCGAGCGTGTCGGCGGCTTTTCCGGTCATATACTCCGCATATTTCAGCACCTTGTTTTTCAACTGTGTGCCAATATTGTGAATCGCAAAACCCGCAACATAGGTTTGACGCGAAGCATATGCGCTCGTACCAAAAGGCGTAACGTCGGTATCCTGCACGGTCAAAACGTGTACTTTCTCAAACGGAACGCCGACCGTGTCCGCAACCATTTGAGCAAATACAGTGTCTGCGCCTTGACCAATTTCGGTTTCCGCGATTTCCAACTGCACCGAGCCGTCCTGATTCATCAGCATACGGCAGCTGCTGGCTTCTAGCGAGATCGGCCAAACGGCGGTGTTGTACCAAAAGATTGCCATGCCAACGCCGCGGCGAATCGGCCCTGTTTGGTTGGCATACGCCGCGTGCAAGCGGTCGTAGTCCATATACGCCTTGCCTTTGGCGATGCATTGATTCAAGCTGTCAAAATAGTTGCAGTTCTTTGAGAACGCGTCGACATAGCCAACCGGCATCATGTTCATCTGGCGCAGCACGACGGAATCGATTCCAAGCGCTTTTGCCGCGTCTTCCACGCTGCTCTCGATGGCGAACGAAACCTGCGGAATACCGTAGGCGCGCATAGCGCCGGCGGCGGGGAGGTTGGTGAACACTGTGTAAGCGTCAACCTTTGTTGCAATGTCGTCCACATAGATTTGCTTGAACGCGTTTGCGCCTTTGGCGCAGATGCCGTGTCCGTGGCTCGCATACGCGCCCTGGTTGGAGTAGGCCTCCATTTCTCGCGCAACAAAGCGTCCGTTCGGACGGGCATAGGTGACGATGTGGTAGCGAATCGCGTGGCGGACGCGGTTACTGACGAAAGTTTCCTCACGGCTGACGTCGAGCTTGACCAATCGACCGCCCACCTGCATGCTGCAATATCCGCAGAGCGGCTCATAGAGTGCGTCCTGTTTATTACCGAAACCGCCGCCGATGTAAGGTTTGATCAAGCGTACGCTGCCCCAGGGCAGACCCAGCGCCTGACCGCAGATGCGGCGTACAATGTGCGGAATCTGTGTGCTTGCGACGATCACGAGCTTGCTGCCCTGTTGCTCGGCATAGCAAATATGGTTTTCAATGTGGCAATGCTGCACGACAGGGGTATCATACCAGCCCTCGATCCGCACAAGGCCCGGCTCTTTGATTGCCTCCTCAAAATTGCCGACCTCATAGTTCGTGCGCCCGAGGATATTGTTCGGGAAACGCTCGTGCAGCTGAGGCGCGCCGTCCTTCATGGCTTCCTGCACATCCAGAACAAAGGGGTACTCTTCATACTCCACTTTGAGCGCGCGCAGACCCTGCTCCGCCGCGACTTCGTCCTCCGCGATGACGACCGCGACGTCGTCGCCATAATAACGCACGTGGCGGTTGAGCAACAGTCGATCGGCAACGTCCTGATGATGCGGGTCGGTCGACCAGGGGTGACCGGCGGTTGGGAAGGGGCGATCCGGTACGTCGAAACAGGTGATCACCTTGACCACGCCGGGGATTTTCTCGGCGGCGCTGGTGTCGACGGATTTGACCATGCCGTGCGCAATGGTCGAGTGATAGATTTTTACGATGAGCGCGCTTTTGTCGACAAGGTCGTCCGTAAAGCGTGCTCTGCCGGTGACCTTGTCAAATGCGTCTACGCGTTTGACGCTTTGTCCAACTACCATAGTACCCTCCTGTGATTTGTGGGGAAAATCGACGGAATCGCTCCATACCGCCGATGATGAGTTACGAACTTTTAGTAGGGTTGCATCAAATTCTTCTACTTGTCATACAAAATGCACATAACAGTAACGTCTACTAATACACGCTAATCATACTACTGTTTCATAGATTTGGAAGCGAGTTTCACAAAATGCTACGGGAATATCACAGATTCAACAACATATTCGATTCTCTTTGTTGATTGAACCGTGCATGAATTCTTTAGAGATTTTGCTTATCAAAAAACTCCATCTTCTTTACGTTGAAGAGGCCCATATCCGTCAGTCGCACATCGGGTATGACCGGCAGCGCAATGAAGGACAGCGTGATGAAGGGATCGCTTTCCGTATGAATGCCGAGTTTGCCCGCCGCATCCAAAAGCTCGCGCTGGTGCTTTAAAATGACTTCCAGCGGCGCGTCGCTCATGAGCCCCGCAACGGAGAGAACGAGCTTCGCCAGCACTTCGCCGCGACTGACCACGACATAGCCGCCGCCGCACTCTTCCAGAACATCGACCGCAAGAAGCATGTCCGCGTCATTATCGCCAACGACGACGAGGTTGTGGGAATCGTGTCCAACCGTGGTCGCAATCGCGCCGTCCTTGATGTCAAACCCGCGCAGAATCCCCAAACCGACTCTGCCGGAGGAGTGGTGCCGCTCCAGCACGGCGAGCTTCAGAAGACCGTCTCTCGGCACAAACAATCCGTTTTCGGTATAGACTTCTTCAACATCCAGCGCGGTGACAAGTTCTCTGGGAATCAGACGCAGGATATTCGCTTTCCCCGTGATCGGCATTTTGAAGATATCAGGCTTACGCGGCGCGAGATGGACGCTGTTGTAAATCTTCGGATCGGGTTTGATATGCGAATCCACGCTCGGCTCAAATACCTTGCCGTCGGTGATGACAAACTGCGGATTAAAATCAGTGAGATTATCGAATAGCACAAGATCGGCCCGATAGCCGGGCGCAACCGCGCCATAGTGGCGGATTCCGTATGCTTCCGCGGTGTTGATCGTCGCCATCTGAATTGCTTTCATCGCGGGGATTCCGTTTGCGACTGCGCGGCGTACGATATAGTTGATATGTCCCTCTTCGCGGATATCCGCAAGATGTTTATCATCTGTGCAGAAGGACATTCTGCGCGTTGGCAGATTGTTTTGCGCAATCTGCTTCATGATCTCTTCGACATTGCGGTTGGCGGAGCCAAGACGCAGGTGAATTCGTAAACCCTTGCGAAGCTTTTCGAGCACTTCGTCATAGGTAATGCACTCGTGATCGGTATAAGGCCCTGCGACGCAATAGGCGTTGAGCGCGTCCCCTGTCAGCGTCGGCGCATGTCCGTCGATCGGGAGATGGCGGAAGAGGTGCAGCTTGTCGAGCATTTCACCTTCGCCTTCCACAACCGCGACATAGTCCATCACTTCGCCAAGGCCAAGCACGCGCGGGTGGCTGATGAAAGGTTCCAGGTCTCTTGCCGTCAGTTTTGCGCCGCTGGTTTCAAAGGCGGTCGCGGGAACGCAGGAGGGAACCATAACAAAAACGGAAAGGGGAAGCCATTCCGTTTGGTCGAGCATGTATTGAATTCCGTCCGAACCGCATACATTCGCAATCTCGTGCGGATCGGCAATAATAGAGGTCGTTCCTTTTTCGAGAATGACATTGGCAAAGCGGGAAGGATGCGCCATGGAAGACTCGATATGCACATGTCCGTCGATCAGACCGGGACAGAGATAACCGCCTTTTGCATCGATCTCGACGCGGCCGGTATACTCGCCAACACCGATAATGATGCCATCGCGCATGGCGACGTCACCTTCTATGATTTCTTCCGTGAAAACATTGACGATTTTTGCGTTTTTGATGACCAGAGCAGCATTTCGATTGGCCGCGTTGAGGATGGCGGCGCGTAGACGTGACTTTTGCATAATGCTCACCCACCTTTTTGTTAGTATAGCACAAAGATTGTTAGATGCAAATACTTTGCATTAAGAAATTCATGTGATAGAATGGAAATAGACTTTGTGATTTGCAATTTTTTACGCCTGTTTCCTGCGTTTTATTCGAATGGTTCCCATTCGTAAACGACGATCATAGCCGACGATTCTAAGAAATAGTTGGAAAGCAAAACCGAATCATATGCAAGGAGGCGATCACTCTTATGCGAACGCTCATTCAAAACGGAACTCTCGTGCGTAGCCAGGGGATTGAGCAGGCGGATGTTTTAATCGAGAACGGCTTTATCAAAAGGATTGCGTCCGGTATCAACGAACAGGCGGACGAGGTGATTGACGCGGGCGGCAAGCTCGTTTTCGCTGGGTTTATCGACACCCATACGCATTTTGATCTCGACCTTGGCGTTACGGTGACCGCGGATAACTTCATCACCGGCACGCGCGCCGCGGCGCTCGGCGGTACGACCACCGTGCTCGACTTTGCCACGCAGGATCGCGGCATGACCATGCAGGATGCGCTCGACCTCTGGCATAAGAAGGCGGAGGGTTCCAGTTGCAACTACGGGTTTCATATGGCGATTTCGGAGTGGGACGGCGAACGCGCGGCCGAAGTTGAGAATATGGTCGCGCAAGGCGTCACCTCTTTTAAGATGTATATGGTGTACGACGCGATGCGCCTCAACGACGGCGAAATCTACGCGGCGCTGAAACACATGGCGGCGCTGAACTGCATCAGCGGCGTACACTGCGAGAATTACGATGTGCTCAGCGAGCGGATTCACGAGCTCAACAGCATCGGCATGCGCTCGCCGCTGGCACACCCGGTCTCGCGGCCAAACGCCGTGGAAGCGGAAGCGGTTTCACGGCTCATGCGCATCGGCCAGCTCGCCAAAGCGCCCGTCTGGGTCGTGCATCTCTCCACACACGAGGGCTTGGAGGAAGCGCGCAGAGCAAGGGCGAGAGGACAGGAGGTCTATCTCGAGACCTGCCCGCAGTATCTGGTGCTCGACGACGCGAGATACGGCGATCCCGACGCGGAGAAGTTCATTATGTCTCCGCCGCTGAGAAAGGCGGAGGATCAGGACGCGCTGCTCTCCGCGATGGGTTCCGGCGAGATCGACGTGATCGGCACCGACCACTGCTCGTTTATGATGAGTCAAAAGGCGCTCGGTGGCGGAGAATTTAGCAAAACGCCGAACGGTGGCGCGGGCGTACAGAACCGCGCGCAGCTCATCTACACCTACGCCGTGCGCACGGGTCGCATCACGCTCCAGCAGATGGCGGCGCTAATGAGCGAAAACGCAGCGAAACTATTTGGCATGTTTCCGCATCGCGGCGTGCTGCGCGAAGGCGCGGAGGCGGACATCGCAGTCTACGACCCGACCGGCGAAAGCAAGATATCGTATCGCACGAATGCACACGCCTGTGACAACTCGCCATACGAGGGCATGAAAGTGCTCGGCGGCGTGTCGGATGTTTTGCTCGGCGGGCGGCATATCGTCAAGGACGGCAAGCTGATTCAGGAAGGCAAAGGAAGATTTGTCTTTCGCAAGGCTTCCGGCAGGTATCGCGCGTGAAGATTGGCTGCGCTCTGCTCGCAGCAGGTGCAGGAAAGCGCTTTGGCGAAGGTAAGCTGCTGTATGAAGTCGGGGGCGATCCGATGATCGCGCGCGCACTTCGGCTTTACGCCTCGATTCCATTTACCGCGCGCATCTGCGTCACCAGAGCGGAAGCTGGCGAGATTCGCCGGCTTGCATATGATCATGCGTTTCCTGTCGCCATCAATCCGGATCCGGAGCGCGGCGTCGGCACTAGCGTCGCCATCGCGACAGAGGCGATTTTGGCGAAGGAACCGCTGCTCAACGGTATTCTCTACGCGGTGGCGGATCAGCCGTATTTGACGCAAAAGAGCGTTTCAAGGATAATTGACACATTTCAGGAGCATCCGAAAAACATCGTGTCGCTTTCGTTTGGCAAGCGGCGCGGAAACCCCGCAATCTTTCCGGCAGACCTCTATACGGAACTCTGCGCGTTGAAAGAAGACATCGGCGGCAGCGCGGTGATCAAGCGATACCCGGAGCGTCTGATGCTTGTACAAGCGGGCGATGAACGGGAATTGTTTGATATCGACACAAGAGAATTAAATTCGAGTTGCTAGCATAGATGCTTGCAGCGCAGGCAAGGAAGAGACAACATGACGGAACAACAAACAGGCTTGACACTGATCAAAGGCCATATCATAGAAGCGAAAACGTTTGGCAACCCCGTGATCACGGAAAACGGTTATCTTGCGGTGAAGGACGGCGTGGTGAAGGGCGTGTTTGCCGACCTGCCGGCAGAGTTTGTAGGAGCCAAGATCGAAGACTATACCGATCAGCTCATTTTGCAGAGCTTTTCGGACATGCACCTGCACGCGCCGCAATACCCCATGCTCGGTATGGGCATGGACTTGCCGCTGTTGGACTGGCTCAAAGCGTATACCTTCAAAACCGAGGCGCGATTTGCGGATAACGATTTTGCACGGGAAGCGTATGCCCGCCTTGCCGCGGAGCTCGTCAACAACGGCACTACGCGCGTCTGCATCTATTCTTCAACCCATGTGGACGCGACGCTGATCTTGATGGAAGAGCTGGAGAAAGCCGGTATTGGCGGCTATGTCGGCAAGGTCAACATGGATCGCGAGAGCGGTGAATGTCAGGAACTGACGGAGGACAGCAAGCGCGACACGCTACGCTGGCTCGATGAAAGCGAGCGATTCACACGCGTTCGCCCGATTTTGACACCGCGTTTTACGCCGAGCTGCACGAATGAACTGATGGAATGGCTCGGCAACGTGGCAAACGAGTGCGGTATTTTCGTACAGTCCCACCTGAGCGAAAACCAGCGGGAGATCGCGCTGGTGCGCGAACTGCACCCCGACTGCGAGCAGTATTGGCAGACCTATGATAAGTATGGCCTCTGGAAGGATCACACCATCATGGCGCACTGCGTGCATTCGGACGCGCGGGAGCAGCAGGCGATGATCGACCACAACGTGCTCTGTGTGCATTGCCCGGACTCCAACATCAACATCTGCAGCGGGTTTGCACCCGTGCGGCAGATGAAGGATCGCGGCGTTTGGATGGCGCTGGGTTCCGATATCGCGGGTGGCGCGCAGTTGCCGATGCTGCAGGTGCTGACCGGATGCTTGCGCATGTCGAAGGCGCGCGCAATTGCAACCGAAGGGAGAGAACCGTTTTTGACGGTTGGAGAAGCATATTATCTCGCGACGAGCGCAGGCGCGCGTTTCTTTGGAGATGCGGACGGTTTTGCGCCGGGCAACCCGCTCCACGCGGTGGTGCTGGATGAATCCAACCTGCCGCCAAGCGCGAGAAAACTCACGGTGGAGGAGCGGTTTGAACGTGCGGTCTATCTGGCGGACGATCGGAGCATTGCCGCGGTCTACGGCGGCGGTAGAAAGATCAAATAGCGCACAAAAGCAGCGGACAAAACATGCCGCTGCTTTTTGATTTTCGTTGATTTACTTAGATCGATTTTTAAAGAACTAACTCCCAGATGCATTCATCATACCGAACGATCGATTCAATTGCAAGTGATTCTATTACAGATAATGTTTTCGATTTATATTAGAATTCGTTCACAAGGATGACAGAACAAAGCCATCAAAATAAAGTAAAATATTCTGATCAGGCAACAAGGGAAATGTCATCATTGTATCGAATAATTAAAATAGGCAGAGTACAAAATAGTTTGCCGAAGAAGGAGTGGTATCATGCGTATTTCGATCACAGGCAAAAACCTCGAGATCTCCGATTACCTCAATGACCTGGTCAACAAAAAGGTTGGCAAACTCGAGCGTTATTTTCCGCAGGATGCTGATGTATTCGTTACGCTCTCTGTGGAAAAGAACCGCCATATTGTCGAGGTAACAATCCCCTATGACGGCGGTGTTATCCGCGGGGAAGAGATCACCGGCGACATGTACGCCTCCATCGACAACGTGCTCGACAAACTCGAAAAGCAGATCCTTCGCCACCGCACCAAACTCGAAAAGTGCCTCAGAACCGGCGCATTTCGCGATCTGTCCGAGCAGGACTTTGGCGATGAGGATGCAGAGGAAGAAGGACCCAGTATCGTCCGCGTCAAGCGCTTTGCGATTAAGCCCATGAGCGAAGAAGAAGCCATGCTCCAGATTGAGATGGTTGGGCACTCGTTCTACGTTTTCCTCAATTCGGAGACCAATCAGATGAATGTGCTCTATAAGCGCAAGGACGGAAACTACGGTCTCATCGAGCCGGAGAACTAAGAGATTCAGCAATCTATCTTCCGGAAAAATCTACAGCCCGGCGCAAAAGCGCCGGGCTGTTTTGTAGCTATTCGTGATAGATTACTTCAGGTTTTCGGGGTTCAGGCAAAGCAGCTCCGGTAAGACAAACATGCCGTCTTTACGGATCAAAACATCGTCAAACCAGATTTCGCCGCCGCCGTATTCCGGCGTTTGAATCAAAACGATGTCCCAGTGCTGGCTGGACTTGTTGCCGTTGTTGCAGTCGTCATAACAGCTGCCGGGGGTAAAGTGAATGCTGCCCGCGATCTTTTCATCAAACAGCGTATCCTTCATCGGGAAAGTGATGTAAGGATTCACACCAATGGCGAACTCGCCGACATAGCGCGCGCCATCGTCGATATCCAGTTGCTTATTGATGCGCGCGTTGTCGTTCGCGGTGGCTTCGACGATCTTGCCATCCTTGAAGGTGAACTTGATGTCCGTAAACGTAAAGCCCGCTTCCAGAGACGGAGTATTGTACGCGATCGTACCGTTGACGCTGTATTTCACCGGAGCCGTGTAGATTTCGCCGTCGGGAATATTCATATTACCCGCGCATTTGATTGCGGGCAGACCCTTGATGGAGAAGGTCAGATCGGTACCGGGCGCAATCAAGCGGACTTTGTCCGTGCGCTCCATCAGCGCCTTGAGCAAATCCATGGCCTTGTCCATCTTGCTGTAGTCCAGCGTGCAGACGCTGAAGAAGTAGTCTTCAAACGCCTCGGTGCTCATATCCGCAAGCTGTGCCATGCTCGGCGAAGGATAGCGTAGGATGACCCATTTAGTCTTCGGCACGCGGATTTTCCCGTGTACGGGCGTCCAGTAATAGGTCATATAGTCGTTGAATTTATCGCCCGGCACATCGGAGAATTCGCTCGCGTTTGTACCGCCGCGGATGCCGATAAACGCCTGCATCTGCGACATCATAGCAGCGTCTACATTGGCTCTTGTCGTGAGCTGTTCCGGCGTGCAATGCAGCATGATCTCGCGATCCATGCTCTTGTCTTCCAGCCAGAGGAAGGGGACGCCGCCAGCCTTGTATACTTCCTTGATGAGCGCGCGGGTGAGGTCCTCGTTGCCGCCGATGCTCTGGATGAGCACGTTTTCGCCGGGTTTTACCGCGCAGGAAAAGTTGACCAGTCCAACGGCCAGCTTCAGGATTCTTGGATCAAACATGAGATTGCCTCCTGTTGGTGAAAATAATAGGTGTCGTGCCGCTCTTCTTCGGCACCGGGTTCATTATCGCATAAAGTAAGTAAAAACGCCAGTCTATTCACTGGCGCTTTGATCATCCATAGTATAAAAGCGATACTATACGTTTACATTGTAGATCTTTTTCACATGTTCGCCGTTGGGAACGATGATAACGAATACCATCAACACGGTGATCATCATGCTGACCGCAATGATCCAGCGAATCGGGAAGAGATCGCCGATCGCGCCCGCAATAAGCTGCCCCAATATGGTGCCGATGATGGTAAACATCTGAAACAGGCCGTTGAATCTGCCGCGCATCTCGTCCGGCAGATAATTTTGCGTGCTGGAGATGCGGATATTATAGCTGGTCACGCCAAGCATACCCTCGACCAACATGAAGATCAGCATCGCCCAGAACGGGAAGAAGAGATATGCGCCGTCGATAAACGAAATGAAGATATAGACAAACAGCGCGATGCTGTACTTCTTGTGAGCGGGATATCGGAAAAAGTAATGCACGCCACCGCCGATGAGTCGACCGATCGTGTTTGCGCCCATCACAAACGTATACTGCATGACGCCGTCAATCCCCTTGAGACTCTTAAAATAAGGCAACGCAAGCGTCATACAGACAGAGCTCACCAGCATCATAACGAAGAAGAACCAGGTGATCGCATTCAGACCGCGCTCACGCTTGAGATATGCGATTCCATCCTTCAGGTCTAGCATAAACCTGCTGCCGTTAAAGCGTTCGCTCGTCTCGCGGATATGCGTCTCGATGGCTCGAATCTGCGTTTCTGCAATCGCCGCGATTAAAAACGTAACCGCGTTGAAGAGAAACAACGGGGCAAGCCCGATCGTCTTGTAGCAAATACCCGCAATCGGCACCATGATGGCGCTGCTGAGCGGATAGATCAGGCTGGAGACGGAGTAGGCACGTGTGAAGTTGCCTTCGCTGATCAACGTTGGATAAAAACTGTCGTAGGCAACGCTATACACGCTGTCGATGGCACCCATCAGCATAGAGATCAACAGATACGCGGTATAGTTAAAAAACCCTTTTAGCAGCAGCACGAAGAACACGGCGTACAGCGCTGCAGAGATAAAATCTAACGTATAGATGACGCGCTTACGCGAAAAGCGATCCAGATACGGCCCGGCGACCATGGGAAGAACGATCCGCGGCAGACTATAGCAGGTCATAAACAACGCATAGAGCAGCACGGAATCGGTCTTATCCAATACAAGCAGGCCGATGGCAAAGCCAGCCACCGCATTTCCTAGCATGGAGACGACGGTGCCAAGCGTTAGAATCGTAAAATCTCTTGTCCAAAGATTGCGTTTTTCCGTTTCCATAGCGGGTAATATATCATGCACGGGCGGTGCTTGTAAAGGTGCGATAGCGCTATCAATTTTGTATATTATTTGAATGCAATTCAATTGCGCAACGATTTTGATTTTCGGGGATTTCTATATCAATTCAAACAATTCAATATTATAAGTCGTCAGGCATTTGGGTTGACTGGATGAACACATTCCACTATGATGAATATACGGTTCAATCAGAACTTTCGTATGCAGACGATTTTTTGCATGCAGACCCGAAACAGGAGGATTCACACCTTGATTTTGGAAGAAACAGCCCGCGCGGTGCTCCGTGAGGCGCAAAAAAGCGGTGCGGACTATGCTGAATTGTTTTTAGAGGATAACGAAAGTACGCGCATCGAAATGATCGACGGCAAGGTCGAGAGCGCGAACTATGCGCGCATCTCCGGCGCGGGTGTTCGCGTGCTGCTGGGTACGCAGAGCGCCTATGCCTATTGTGCGGATGTGAGCGAGCAGTCGTTAATGGAGACCGCGCGCGCGGCTGCCGCGGCACTCGGCGAAGTGAAGTTTTCGCCAGACGGAGAGATCAAACTTTCGCTCAATCGTTTTATCACGCCCGTCAAGCAGGCGTTTGACACCATCGGTAACGCGGATCGCGTAGAGGTGATGCGCGTTGGCGCACGCGCAATGAGAAGCGCGTCAAGCGAAGTCACGCAGGCGCTGGTACGTTATCTGGACCAGGTGCAGCGCGTGACCATCGTGAATACCGACGGTGTATATGTGACCGACGAGCGGCCGAGAACGCGCATTTTTCTACAGGCGATCGCCATGAACGGCACCGAGGCGCAGACAGGCTACGAAGGCCCTGGCTGCTGCCGCGGGTTTGAAACCTATCGCGATGTGATCGACGTAGAAGCGCACGCGAAGGTTGCCGCGAACATGGCGGTGACCATGCTGCACGCGCCGGAGTGTCCGGCAGGCAATCTGCCCGTGGTCATCGACGGCGGCTTCGGCGGGGTTATTTTCCACGAAGCTTGCGGGCATTCGCTGGAGGCGACGGCGGTCGGGCGCAACAACTCGGTCTTCTGCGGCAAACTCAATACGAAGATTGCCGCGGACTGCGTTAGCGCGGTGGATGATGGCACGCTTCCCGGCGAATGGGGTTCGATCAATGTGGACGACGAAGGCGGCAAACCGCAACGGAATCTCCTCATCGAAAACGGTATTCTGAAAGGCTACCTGATCGATAAACTTGGTTCGCGCAGAATGAATATGCCGAGTACCGGCTCTTCGCGCAGACAGGGCTATATGTTCGCGCCGACCTCGCGTATGACGAATACGTTCATCTGCACCGGTTCGGACGACGAAGAAGAGATGATCTCCGGCATGGCGGAAGGGTTGTTTGCCAAGAAGCTTGGCGGTGGTTCCGTCAACCCGCCGACGGGTGAATTTAACTTCAGCGTTGCGGAGGGCTATTGGGTCAAAAACGGCAAGATCGTTTCGCCCGTTCGCGGCGCGACACTGGTCGGAAAAGGCAGTGAAGTGCTGCTCCGCATCGACCGCGTGGCAAAACAGATGTGGATGTCTCCGGGTATGTGCGGTTCGCTTTCCGGCACGGTGCCGACCAACGTCGGTCAGCCGCGCATTCGGGTTTCCGGCATGACCATCGGCGGCAAGGGAGGCGCAATCGAATGACGTATCAAGAATTTGCTAAGCGGGCTATGGCGTATGCCGAAGAGATCGGCTGCGCTTCATCCGAGTTATATTACGCAAACGGGGAATCGTTTGAGGTCAATGCAAACGCGGGCGAGATTGACCGCTACAGCGTTAGCCGCGAGGCGGGCGTATCCGTTCGCGTGTCTCTCAACGGCAAAGAGGGCTACGCATATACGGAGCGCATCGACGAGCCGGAAAAACTGGTCGATCACGCTGCGGACAACGCGAAGTGTATTGAGAGCGACGATGATCACCCGATGCAGACAAAGCAAACTTATCAGAACATTACGCGTGAGGACAGCGCACTGAAAAACTTGACGGAATCGGAGCGCATCGCGCTTGCCAAGCGACTGGAAACGGCTTGCCTTGCGCTCGATCCTCGCGTCAAGCGCGTGGTATATTGTACCGCGGGCTATGATTCCGGCGCGGTCGTTATGGAGAATTCTTTGGGACTGCATGCTGAACGCAGCAACAACAGTTCGTATCTCTACGTGATGCCGTCGGTAGAGGACGGCGTGGAGATCCAGACCGGTTTTGCGTTTAATATGGGAAAAGACGCAGCAAATGTTGAAGATTGCGCAAGAGAAGCGGTCGAGGACGCAATTGGCAAACTGGGCGCGAGTCCTGTTGACTCCGGTTGCTACCGCGTGCTGTTCAAACCGTTTGCGATCAGCGATCTATTGAGTGCGTTTTCACCGATGTTTTCGGCGGACGAGGCGCAAAAGGGATGTTCTCTGCTTGCAGGCAAGGAAGGGCAAACGATCGCGAATCCGATTATCACTATTTGGGACGATCCGTTTGATCCGGTCGCTCCCCGCGCGTTTGACGGCGAAGGCACACCTTGTGTTAAGAAAGCGGTTATCGAAAACGGCGTGCTCAAGACACTGCTGCATAATCTCAAGACCGCGAAAAAGGCAGGGGTGCAGAGCACCGGAAACGCCAGCCGAAGAAGCGCCGCCTCGGCGGTCGGAGTTGCGCCAACCATCTTTCGCATTGAGGCGGGTCAACCAGGCTATGAGCAACTGCTCAAAGAGCTCGGCAACGGACTTGTCATCTCCGAACTCGAAGGACTTCACGCGGGCGTGGACTCTGTTTCCGGTGACTTTTCGCTTAAGGCAGCAGGCTTTCTCGTTGAGAATGGCGAAATCATTCGCCCGGTTTCCAACATCACCGTCGCGGGCAATTTCGTGACGATGATGAAGGACGTTATCGCGGTGGGGAGCGATCTACGCTTTGGAATGCCGCAGGGCGGCTATTTCGGTTCGCCGAGTATCCTTGTTTCCAGCCTCACGGTCGCGGGAAATTGACGAGATAAACGCCTGTTTTTCGCAAAAAGTCTGGAAAAATGAAATAATCGATTGACACGGCTCCTTTGTTATGTTATCTTTTGAAGGTGCCCCGCAAAGGGGCTCGATTTATGATGTTTTAACCGAATTTACGGAGGGTTTTGACCATGGCAGCAGATGCACGCGTAAAGATCACCCTGGCCTGCACCGAGTGCAAGCAGAGGAACTACAACACCTACAAGAACAAAAAGAACGACCCCGAAAGACTTGAGTTCAGCAAGTATTGCCGTTTCTGCCGCAAGCACACCACACATCGCGAGTCAAAGTAACGGAAACGACGAAAGAGGAACGATATGGCACAGAATCTGAGCACACCCAAGAAGGATGCCAAGAGCGCGGATAAGAAGATCGCAAAGATCGACGCGCACGGCCATGCGCGCAAGAAGCCGCTCTGGAGCATCATCGCCCCGAAGCTGCTGCTGCCCGCAAGTATTCTTCTCACGGCAGGCGGGCTTTTCCTCGCCGTTTACAATACGCTTCAAATCGTAACCCCTTCTGAGGCATACACGCTTTCGACCGGCCTGAAGATTGCCAGCGGTCTGCTTGGCTTACTGATGGCTGCCGCAGGTGTGCTTGGCCTTTTCAGCAAAAAGGGTAAGACGCTCATGTGGCTTGGCGCGCTTTCTATTGTATACGCGCTTGTCATTTTGACCGCAACTGCCAAGATGGGCACGATCGCGCTTGTTTGCGGCATTGTTGCCGTCGTAATTTCGCTTTTCTATGTCGTCGCGGTCGATGGCAAACACGAAGTCGGCCTCTCTCGCTTCCTGCGGGAAATGATCGGCGAAGTGAAGAAGCTTACATGGCTTTCCGGCAAAGAACTCTTCAGCCACACGCTGGCTGTCGTCGTCTTTGTTCTGGCAATGGCGCTTCTCATCGGCCTTCTCGATCTGGCATTTTCGAGCGGTTTCGGCGCATTGAGCAGTATTAAAATCGGGTAAGGAGTTATGAGCGTGCAGGAAGCAAAATGGTACGTGGTTCATACCTACTCGGGTTATGAAAACAAGGTCAAGGAAGACCTTGAAAAATCTGTGGAGAACGCAGGGCTTCAAGATATCATCCTTGAGGTGAAATACCCCACGGAGGAAACCATCGAGATTTTGCCCAACGGAAAACGCAAAGTAACCCAGAGAAAAGTATTTCCCGGATATGTTATGGTAAAAATGCTCGTGGACGTATTTGAAAAAGAACGTCCAACCGAGCAGGGCGGCGGAAAATCCGTCGATCTCGTGATGAATCCCCGCGCATGGTACGTGGTTCGCAATACCCGCGGCGTGACCGGTTTCGTTGGCCCCGGCAGCAAGCCGGTTCCGCTATCGGACGAAGAAGTCACCGCAATGGGCGTAGAGCGGATCCCGATCATGCTCAATATCGAAGTGGGCGAAACCGTCCGCGTCATCAACGGGCCGCTGGAGAACTTCACCGGCCGCGTGGAGGCTCTCGACATCGAGCGCCAGAAGATCAAGCTCACGGTGTCCATGTTCGGGCGTGAAACGCCCGTCGAACTCGACTTCGTACAGGTTCAGAGAATTTAAAGCATTTCGGCTTTCATTTTCTCGGGCATGAGACGCCTGTCGAGCTGGGCTTCGTACAGGTTCAGGTTCAGAGAGTTTAATTTTCTAGTATTGTTGCGCGAGCAACACAAAATCATCTATAACGCATATGCGTTGATAGAACGTGGGAGGGGGAGGCACCCCGCTTACCACAACCATTAAAAACGGAGGAAACTGCAATGGCAAAGAAAATCCAAGGCTATGTAAAACTGCAAATTCCTGCGGCAAAAGCGACGCCCGCGCCGCCGGTAGGCCCAGCGCTGGGTCAACAGGGCGTCAACATCATGGCTTTCTGCAAAGAGTTCAATGAGCGTACGCAGAAATCCGCCGGTCTGATCATTCCGGTCGTTATCACCGTGTATGCGGACCGCTCGTTCTCGTTCATCACCAAGACGCCTCCCGCGGCTATTCTGATCAAGAAGGCTTGCGGCATCGAGACCGCTTCCGGTGTACCGAACAAGACGAAAGTTGCCACCATTTCCAAGGCTCAGGTGCGTGAGATCGCCGAGCTTAAGATGCCCGACCTCAATGCGGGCAGCGTGGAAGCGGCAATGTCCATGGTTGCGGGCACCGCGCGCAGCATGGGCATCATCGTCGGAGATTGAGGGGGAACGAGAATATGAAACACGGCAAAAAGTATACCGAAAGCAAGAAGAGCATCGAAGCCCAAAAGCAATATGATGTTCGTGAAGGCCTTGAGCTCGTTCTGACCACCGCAAAAGCGAAGTTTGACGAGACGATCGAAGCTTCCATCCGCCTCGGCGTCGATCCCCGCCATGCCGACCAACAGGTTCGCGGCGCGGTCGTTCTGCCGCACGGCACAGGCAAAAAGGTTCGCGTCCTCGTATTCGCCAAGGCTGACAAAGCCCGCGAAGCGCTGGAAGCCGGCGCCGACTATGTTGGCGACGAAGACCTCGTAAAGACGATCCAGACCGAGAACTGGTTCGAGTTCGACGTTTGCGTCGCGACCCCGGATATGATGGGCGTCGTCGGCCGCATCGGTCGTGTGCTCGGCCCGAAAGGCCTCATGCCGAACCCGAAGAGCGGCACGGTCACCATGGACGTCGCGAAAGCCGTTACCGACATCAAAGCCGGTAAAGTGGAATACCGCGTCGACAAGACCAGCATCGTTCACTGCCCGATCGGTAAAGCGTCGTTTGGTGCGGATAAGCTCGAAGAGAATATGACCACGCTGATGGACGCCATCGTCAAGGCGAAGCCTTCCGCTGCGAAGGGCACCTACCTCAAGAGCGTTGTCATCAGCTCCACGATGGGCCCCGGCATCCGCTTTAACACACTGAAATTCTAAGAAACCAATCGCTTCGGGAGGGCTCGCAATGAGCTTTCCCGGGCGATGATTTAGACGAGATTGTGATGCAGATTGTGTTGACAACTCGTCTTGCGTATGGTAGCATTCTTAACGGTAACAAAGTCGCCCAAGACAGCCGGCAGCGGGAAACCGCATAAGTCCTGCCGAGGTGATGCGTACAACATCCATATTGGTTTGTATGTCATCCTTTCGTCTTGATTTGGGCGAGAGGATTTTTTATTTTCCTGATATAGTTACAAGGAGGTGAAACAACTAGATGGCAAACATTCAAAATGTAGAACGTAAGGCAGAACAGGTTGCTACTGTCGCGGAAAAAATCAAAAAGGCGCAGAGTATCGTCGTTTTCGATTATCGCGGTATCTCCGTTGCGGAGGACACCGAACTGCGTGCAGAAATGCGCAAAGCGGGCGTTGAATATGCGGTTATCAAAAACCACATCATGGAGCGCGCTTGCGAAGCAAACGGTATCGACGCAAAGGAAATCAGCATTCTCAAAGGACCCAGCGCTTTCGCGTTTGGTTACGATGACGTCGCGGCACCCGCGCGTATCCTCAAAGCTTTCGTCAAGAAAGCGAAGAAGTGCGAACTCAAAGGCGGCTTCGTCGACAAGAGCGTTCTCAACGCAACCCAGGTCGAGGCAATTGCAGACCTGCCGAGCCGCGAGGTGCTGATTGCACGTATGCTGGGGTCTATGATGTCCCCGATTTCCAAGTTCACAATCGCGATCAACGAAATCGCCAAAAAGCAGAGCGGAGCGGAAGCGTAAAGCGGAAGTTCGCGTATCCAAAAAAACAAAAAAATATGCGGACCATCCGCAACAAAAATGTAAGGAGAATATTATGAATAAGGAACAACTGATCGCTGATATCAAAGCGATGTCCGTTCTGGAGCTCTTCGAGCTCGTGAAAGCCCTCGAAGAAGAATTTGGCGTGTCCGCTGCCGCGACCGCAGTCGCAGTCGCCGGCCCCGCTGCCGCCGCCGCTGAAGAAGTGGAAGAGAAGACCGAGTTCGACGTCATCCTCAAGGAAGTCGGCGCCGAGAAGATCAAGGTCATCAAGGTCGTTCGCGAGCTGACCGGCCTCGGCCTCAAGGAAGCCAAAGACGTTGTCGACGGCGCACCGAGCAAGGTCAAGGAAGGCGTCAACAAGGAAGAAGCCGAGAAGATCGTTGCTGCTTTCAAAGAAGTGGGCGCTACCTGCGAAATCAAATAAGCAACAAAATTGCTTGCGAACCAGTCCGGGTTTCCGGGCTGGTTTTTTAATGCATTTAAGGTTTCAATAGTGTTTGTCGGCGCATCCTGCGAAATCAAATAAGCAACAGAATTGCTTACGAACCAGTCCGGGTTTTCGGGCTGGTTTTTTGATCCATTTGAGGTTTCAATATTGAAAGTGGGCGCAACCTGCGAAATCAAATAAGCAACAGAATTGCTTACGAACCAGTCCGGGTTTCCGGGCTGGTTTTTTGATCCATTTGAGGTTTCAATATTGAAAGTGGGCGCTACCTCGAAATCAAATAAGCAACAAAATTGCTTACGAACCAGTCCGGGTTTCCGGGCTGGTTTTTTCTTTGCATCAGAAGCATAAACAGAGGAATTTTGCAGTTTTTCTTTCAAAATCCGGTTTCTATCATATTGCTTTAAAACAACTTCATGATCATGCCTTGAAATCCTTTTGATGAATTTTGCGCAAAAAACTTGATTCTCTTCGCGTTTTGAGGGATAATGAACGCATTATTTGGTATGGATGGGAGTTGGTGCAGGATGAAGCAGTTGCAGGATCGAATTCGTGCCGAAGGGCGCGTGCTTCCGGGTAACATCATAAAGGTAGACGGCTTTTTGAACCACCGCGTGGATACAGCGCTGATGCGCAACATGGCGAAGGAATTCAAGAGCCGTTTTGATTTAACGGGGTTGACAGCGGTTTTAACGGTGGAAGCCTCCGGTATCGCTTTGGCGACCATGTGCGCGGAAGAGTTTGGTGTTCCGCTCGTTTTTGCAAAAAAAGCAAAGTCCGACAACATCGAAGGCGGCCTTTATAAAAGCGACATCTACTCCTACACCTATAAAAAACATGTGACGTTGATCGTTTCGAGCCAATGGCTCAATTCGAGCGATAAGGTCTTTATCGTGGACGACTTTCTGGCAAACGGCGAAGCACTGCGCGGACTGGTCGAAATCGTTGACGAAGCGGGAGCGGAGTTGCTCGGCATCGGCGTCGCCATCGAAAAGGGCTTCCAGCCCGGTGGACAGCGTCTGCGCGATGCTGGCATTCATCTGGAGTCGCTCGCCATCATCGAGCGCGCCGATGAAAACGGCGTCGTCTTCCGCGGGGAATAATCTATGCGAGAACGTATCGTAGTCCTCGACTTTGGCGGACAGTATAACCAGCTCATCGCGCGCCGCGTGCGCGAAGCGGGCGTTTATAGCGAACTCATCCCGCATGACGCGCCGATTGAGCGAATCAAGAGCGACAGCCTGAGCGCGATTATCATGACTGGCGGTCCGGATAGCGCATATGAAGAGGGCGCAAAGGCCTGCGATAACGCGGTGTTTTCGCTTGGCGTACCGGTACTGGGCATCTGCTATGGCATGCAGTACATCGCAAAGGTATTCGGAGGAGAAATCGCCTCCGCTCCGATTCGCGAATACGGGCATACCAAGATTCGTTTTGCAAATCATCCGCTTTTTACTGGCCTTGGCGACGTCGTCTGGATGAATCATAACGATTCCGTCACACGCGCGCCGGAGGGCTTTGTCGCGATCGCCTCGACCGAAGCTTGCCCCGTTGCGGCGTTTGCGGACGAGGAGCGCAAAGTGTATGGCATTCAATTTCACGCGGAAGTGACCCATACGCAAAACGGACAAAAGCTTTTTGAGAATTTCCTCAAGAGCGTTTGCCATCTTCGCTGCGACTATAGCGCGGCGAACCTAAAGGATGAACTAATTGCAAGTATTCGCGCGCAGGTTGGTGATAAGCGCGTGATCGGCGCGCTCTCCGGCGGCGTAGATTCTTCCGTCGCGAGCGTATTGGTGCATGAGGCGGTCGGCAGCCAGATGACCTGCATCTTCGTCGACCACGGTTTATTGCGTGAAAACGAAGCGGAGCAAGTCATGCAGGTGTATCACGACACGCTTTCGCTCAATATCATCAAGGTCAATGCGCGGGAGCGCTTCCTGAGCAAGCTCGCGGGCGTGGTCGAGCCGGAGAAAAAGCGCAAGATTATCGGCGAAGAATTTATCCGTGTGTTTGAGGAAGAATCCAAAAAACTCGGCGGCGGGGAATTCCTGCTGCAAGGCACGATCTATCCGGACGTGATCGAGAGCGGAACCAGCAGCGCGAGCACAATCAAGAGTCACCATAACGTAGGCGGCTTACCGAAGGATATCGGCTTTATCGGCTTGGTCGAGCCGCTTCGTATGCTGTTTAAAGACGAGGTGCGCGCGCTGGGCGAATCGCTTGGCATCCCGCATGAGCTCGTTTGGCGGCAGCCGTTCCCAGGCCCGGGTTTAGCCATTCGTGTGCTGGGCGACGTGACGGAAGATAAACTCGCCATTTTGCGCAGAAGCGATGCAATCTTCCGTGAGGAAGTAAAAAATGCCGGCTTGGAAGAAGCAATTTGGCAGTATTTCACCGTGTTCACCGGCATGCGTACGGTCGGAGTCATGGGCGATCAGCGCACGTATGATTATATCATCGGCGTACGTGCGGTGACCTCGACGGACGCGATGACTGTCGAATGGGCGGAGATTCCGTATCCGGTGCTCAGGCGCATCAGCGAGCGAATTATTGGCGAGGTACCGCATGTGAATCGTGTGGTCTACGATATCACCAGCAAACCGCCGGGAACGATTGAGTGGGAATAATGAAATAACGGGGGTATGATTAGATGTTTCATGGGTTACGGATATTGTATCTAATCATACCCCCGTACTCTCTCATTACACTTGGGATTATACTTGTTATTTGCATCTTGTCCTTGTTTCTGTCTCTTCGGATCAATAAGAAGAAAATAGTTCAACTCAGCAATAATCAACAAAGTGTGTTGTCAACTATATTTGCTCTTTTTCTGATTTCTGAAGTTGCAATGGTCATTACAACTTTATTTATGACTGCCTTCACAAATATCGTCATTGGGCCCTTGACGAGAGTCCATAATGAGTGGGGAATCGCCGCCAACAATGCTTTTGTTGACCTTGTTGCGTATTATGCCATCTATGGCTTAATCTATGCGAACTTGCAGTTTCTTTCGGCATTTGTTCTTAGAAAACCGCTTGGAAATCGATTTGCACCATTCTTTGTTTGTTTCTTAACATTGAATACCGGGATTTGGGTTATCGGAAATTTAATCTTGGGACTTCTGGGAATTCCATATTAAATAAATTTTCAAAGAAAAATTCACGTTATAAACTAAACGTGTATGAGTATAAAACCATACGCAAGACAAACAGGAACGATTCGAGCGAGAACAAGATGATCTTGCATAATATAGATAGTATGTCATAATAGAAGAAAAGAATACGAAACCGTTGAGTAAGATGAGTAACCATTGCAGAGAGATTACAGAGAGTTGCCGGTGATGGAAAGGCAATATTTCGAGAGATGGCGAATGGACTTATGAGGGCAGCCCGAACGCGAGAGCAAGTAGGCGCTGACGGAATATCCTGACCGTCATACAGGAAACGCATGTTGGTGCGTAGCTATTAGGTGGCTTCAGAAGAATTGACTTCTGTCCGAATAGGGCGGAAGTCTTTTTTATTTCGAAAGGAGTTAGTATGTCAAATATCATTTTAACGGGCGATCGGCCGACAGGCAAACTGCATATCGGGCATTATGTAGGCTCGCTGAAGCGCCGAGTTGAGCTGCAAAATTCCGGTGATTTCAACGATATCTTTATCATGATTGCGGATGCGCAGGCATTGACGGACAATTTTGAAAATCCGGAGAAGGTGCGAGAGAATATTGTCGAAGTTGCACTGGATTATCTCGCAGTAGGACTTGATCCGCAGCGTTCAACGCTCTTCATCCAATCGATGATACCGGAGTTGACGGAACTCACGTTCTACTACATGAATTTAGTTACGCTTTCCAGATTGCAACGAAATCCTACGGTAAAGTCGGAGATATCACAGAAGAACTTTGAAGCGAGTATTCCGGTTGGGTTCCTGTGTTATCCAATCAGTCAGGCTGCGGATATTACCGCGTTTGAGGCGAATGTCGTTCCGGTGGGAGAAGATCAGCTTCCCATGCTGGAACAAGCAAGGGAGATCGTCAGAAAGTTTAATACGATCTATCAGGAAGTACTCGTAGAGCCGCAAGCGCTGCTTCCTGAAAAGGAATCCTCTCTGCGCCTGCCCGGAACGGATGGACGCGCGAAGATGAGCAAATCGCTGGGGAATTGCATTTATCTTTCCGACGAGCCGGATGCTGTGCAGAAGAAAGTGATGGGCATGTATACCGACCCGAACCATCTCCTCGTTTCCGATCCCGGTCAACTGGAAGGGAATACAGTGTTTACCTATCTGGATGTGTTTTGTGAAAACCGGCATTTTGCGGATTATTTGCCTGATTATGAGAGCTTGGAGGAGCTAAAGACACATTATCGTCGCGGTGGGCTTGGGGACGTTAAGGTAAAGAAATTCTTGAACAAAATTTTACAGGAAGAACTCGAACCGATCCGCACCCGTAGAAAAGCGTATGAAAAGGACATTCCTTATGTGTTTGATGTTCTTCGGGAAGGGAGTGTTTCCGCGCAGCAGGTTGCGGCGAACACGCTGCGTAAAGTGAAGCAAGCAATGAAGATCGATTATTTCTCGGACGATACATTGATTCGATTACAAAGTGAGAAGTATTTGAAAAGTCTTAGATCATAAGTACTGAGTGATTATGCGTTGATACGGGTTTATAGGAAAAAGATAGATCATACAGTTGAATCGTGTTATAATTTGTCTATAAAGCCTGATGAGATTTACTCATATTGCAATCAGGGTACTAGCGTGTCAACAAGCACTTAGTAGAGATACAAATGAATATTAAATAAGTTTAGGAGGTTACGAACATGTCTTATTATTACGTCATCGGTGTCCGCATGGACAACAGAACATCCAACGCTTCCCAGTTTCAAAAGGTGCTGACGGAAAATGGCTGCAAGATTAAAGCGCGCCTTGGTTTGCACGAAGTCAGCGAAGACCTCTGCGCGACAGACGGCATGATCATTCTTCAGCCGTATGGCAAAAAAGAGGAGATCGAACAGTTGGTGAAAGACCTGAATGCGCTGGAAGGCGTCAAGGCAAAATTGATTGACTTGAACTAAAGAGAAAAGCGCAGAAAGAGTCCTGAGTGTAGCAACTCGGGACTCTATTTTTGAACCGTATAAGTCGGTTATTTTATCCTCAGTTGCGATCAGCCGGAGGGTTTTTTGAAATAATCGACTTTCGATTTGGATCGAACTCGTTTGAAGTGAGGGATATCAGGAACTCTTCGATTGCCGAGATGCTTGCAGTCGAGCAGAGTATGAGCATCGTCCAATCCTGCCCGATGAAACGAAGGAAAAGCGGGAACAAGAGTAATAGGAAGCCTGTCACTTTGTTTGCGTAGGAATGCAAAAATGCAAATTGTGAGAAACGCGCGTAGAAGATTACGAGAGAAGCTAACCGCAACAACACGATTCCACCGATCCAAATCAAAGCCCACAGTGGCCAACACAGGTTGTTGAATAAGAGATAGAGCAGAATGCCGAAAAAGAGGAAATCCGCCGCGCTATCCAACCGCGCACCGAGTTTGCTGGAAACATCCCATCGCCTCGCGAGATAACCATCCAAAAAATCGCTCGCGCACAGCAACACATAGAGCAAGAGGAAACGATTCGAAAACGGCTCAAACAACAGAAGCGCAGGAGAGAACACGAGCCGAAACAACGTGATCAGGTTCGGCAATAACTTTTGAAATGCAGTGTTTTCTTTCATGTTTCCTCTCAAAAAAGCTTGTCTTCTATGATATCCATATACAAACAAGTTGATTATATCATCTGATTCTCACGCTCACGAAGAGAATATTTCTATGGTATAATACGCTCATGGTATTTTCGAGCCTGACATTTCTATTGCTCTTCCTGCCCGCAATGCTCGCGGTTTATTTTGCGTTCCGCAGCATTCGCTGGAGAAACGCAGTTTTATTGATCGGCTCTCTGTTCTTTTACGCATGGGGCGAGCCGGTCTTTGTGCTCGTAATGGCGTTTGTAACCCTGGTCGTCTACGCGGGAACGCTCGCGTTCAGCGCGGCGAAAACGGTGGCGCTCAAGCGCGCGCTGTTTGCGCTCACGTTGATCATCTCGCTTTCCGCGCTGCTCTACTTTAAATATGCCACGTTTTTCGCAAATCAGATATTTACCTTAATCGGTTCAACCGCCGTAATGCAAACGCCGCGGCTACCGATTGGCATCTCGTTTTTCACTTTTCAGGCGATCACCTATGCGGTTGACGCATATCGCGGCAATGTGCGTGTGCAAAAGAACTTTTCGCGGTTACTGCTGTATGTTTCCTGCTTTCCGCAGCTCATCGCAGGGCCGATCGTGCAGTACGCGGACATCGAGTTTGAGCTAGGCGAGCGGCAGACCACGCTGGACGACTTCTCCGGCGGCATGCGCCGTTTTGCGATCGGGCTTTGTAAGAAAGTACTCGTGGCCAACATACTCGGCGAAATGCTCTCATCGCTGCCGGATGCGGGTGCTTCCGTTGCGGCGGGCTGGATGACCAGCGTCGTATTCGCGTTACAGATCTATTTCGATTTCTCCGCATATTCCGATATGGCGATCGGTCTTGGTCGCGTACTCGGATTCCGCTATCAGGAAAACTTTCGTTACCCTTATATTGCCCGCTCCGTTTCGGAATTCTGGCGCAGATGGCATATCTCTCTGGGACGTTTTTTCAGAGAGTATGTATATTTCCCGCTGGGCGGCAGTCGAAAGGGACGGCACCGGACGACGCTGAATCTGCTGCTTGTTTGGTCGCTGACCGGGCTTTGGCACGGCGCAAGCTGGAATTTTGTCCTTTGGGGACTGTATTATGGAATCCTGATCGCGCTGGAACACGGCGCGCTCAAATACGTGGTGAAGCGCACGCCGCGCGCGGTCGGCATCCCGCTCACACTGCTCGCCGTGCTATTTGGCTGGGTGCTGTTCTATCAAACCAACCTGGCGGATTGCGCACGACAAATGATGGTCATGCTTGGCGTTTCGTATCAAAACGGCGCATACTCGCTCGCTGCATGGATGGACGCAGCCACGCTGCAAACCATTCGAACGTACACGATATTCCCGCTGATCGCCTGCATATTGAGTTTGCCGATATTACCCGCATTGGAGCGGTTCACGCGGCGTAATATCCGACGTCAACGAACGGCTCAGCTTCTTTCCGTTGTGTTGCTGACAATAGGCGTCGCGCTGAGCATCATGAACCTTGTTTCGGATAGCTATAATCCGTTTCTATACTTCCGATTCTAGAACGTTAAAGGAGAGAGAGCATGCGTAGAAAGCTTACGTTCCTGATCACGCTGTGGTGGGTCATCCTCTGCGGCGCAGTTGGCGTATGCATGCTTCTCTTTGCCGGAAAAACGCCTGTTGTATCCGAGGATGAGAATCGAACGCTCGCGGGATTACCATCGTTTTCTCTGACCGCTTTACAAAGCGGCAGTATCAGCGAATCGTTTGAGAGCTTTTTGACCGATCGCTTCTTTTTGCGTTCCGAACTTGTAGACGGAGCCAATACGGTCAAGCACCTGTTTTCCGTGCTGACGGTGGACGAACTGCTCAGCGCAGAAGGGGACGAGGTGTTTGTACCGGTTCCCGATCAAGACACGGAAAGCGAAGTTACGACCATCGACTTGGAGCAGCCGCAGGAAGAAACACAGGAGGAAACCTCGCCGGAATCACAGACGAAAACATCAAATGTTCTCACGGGAGATACCGCTGACGTTTGGCTCAACCAAAAAGACGGCTCAAAGACTGTTTTATTTTCCTACAGTAAAGAAGAGATTCAAAAAGCCGCCATTGTACTCAACGAGTACGCTGCTCTCTTGCCCGTAGGCGGAAAGGTGCATGTGCTGCTCGCGCCGCGTGCGCAGAGTGTCAATCAGTTTGCGCTGCATCTGGACACGGAGAATGGCTGGTCCAGCGAGGTTGAATCCGCGCTGCAATCGCTCGTTTCAAACAACGTTGTCGTGCATTCGGCATATGATATCTTTCAAGACTCGATCCTGAGTGGTGAATACGTCTATTTCCGCACTGACCATCACTGGACGGCGCGCGGGGCTTATCTTGCGGCGAATGTGATGCTCACGAGCGAGGGGTATCAGACTGTTCCGCTTGCGGATTATCAGGAGAAGACGATCGATGGATTTCTTGGCTCAATCTATCTGCACGGACGAAACGCAAAGCTGAAGGAATTATCGGATCAAATCGAAGTGTTTTATCCGCTTCTGCCAACAAAGTCCTATCGCGTTTCCAACGCATATAAAAAAAACGAGCTGCCTGTTATCGACGAAACGCAGACGAATTATCTCGTGTTTTTAGGCGGCACATCCGGCCCGTACCGCGTGGTAGAGGGCGGCTATCATACGGGACGAAACATGCTGCTCATTTGCGATTCGTTTGGCAACAGTATCGCTCCCTTCTTTTTACCGTATTATGACGACGTCTACATGGTCGACTTTCGGGATGATTATTATAACCGCAAAGACGCTGCGGACGGGGTCAAGGAGTATGTCCGTCGGCTGAAGATCGACGATATCTACATCGTGCTCTCAGATACAAACGGAATCGGCTCCAAGTATCTCAACCAATACCTGCCGGGAAACATCAACTGATATGGACAAACAAAGCAGCAACAAACACGAAATCATTCGTCAAGCAGAGCCGCATGAGAACACAACCCGCATCTGGCGTACGCAGGGTGAACCGCTCGGTTCCGCTGCAAGCGCAGTGGATCGCAGGTTTGTTCGCCGCACAATCTTTTTCTCCGGCATTGTGTTACTTCTGCTCGCCGCACTCGGTTATCTTGCTAATCGAAATATGGGCGCGGTAAAGGAGGCATATGCTTCCTTGCTCATCTCGCAATCGCAGTTTTCGAAAGCACAAACGATCATAAAATCGATCGAAGACGACGAAGTACAAAAAACTTTGCAAAAGAAACTTTATTATTGTGTTGCGCAATCTTATGTTAATAGCGGAAGAATTGACGAAGCGGTAAAGCTTTTTCAGGCGGCAGGGGATTATCCGGGCGCGGTGGAAGGGCTGCAAAAAGCAGGCTATGCGCAAGCACAGGTATATGAAGCGGATGGAGATTATCAGGAGGCAAGTGAGACGTATACCGCGCTGGGAGATTATCTAGACTCTGTGGAGAAAAGCGAGGCTTGCAGCTACGCTTATGCAAAAGAGCGACTGGAATACGGTTACTATGATGAGGCGATGCGGCTCTTTTACGCATTGGGAAGCTATCAGGATGCGCAGGATTACGCAAAGCAGGCGGCAGCCGAGCTTTCCCAAAACGAAGGAGCGGGGGACCTCGTCGATCTGCTGGTTGGCTTAAGCGAAGAGCAGCTATTGGAGCGAGCGCGCCTTCTTTCCTCACGGGATGCGCTGCCAAAAGCGATTGTCGCCACGGGATATAAACACACTGTTGCGCGAACGGAATCCGGTACTGTGCTTGCCGCGGGTTCCAATCTCTCCGGTCAATGTAACACGACGGACTGGACGGATATCGTTGCGGTTGCTGCCGGGGCCTATCATACGGTTGGTCTCCGTGCGGACGGAACCGTCGTCGCTACGGGCATGAATACCTACGGGCAATGCGATGTGAGCAAGTGGACAAACGTCGCTTCTATTTATGCGGGCGCATATAACACCGTAGCGATCACAACATCCGGGCAGATACTCTCCACCGGATATCAAACGTGGAACACGCTCAAGTGGCGCGACGTCGCCTCGCTTTCCATCGGCGATTACGCGCTTTGCGGGGTGATGCAAAACGGACAACCACTGGACACCAACGCGGAATTCATCACGCAAGATTATTACGATCTTGTCGCTATGGATGCGGCGACCGCGAACAGCGCGGGCCTCAAAGCGGACGGAACTGTCGTATCCAACGGATTGGATGTTACGAGTTTTAGCAATATTCTCGCCATCGACTGTACGCCAAACGGGGTATTCGCGCTGCAAGACAGCGGACGCGTACTTTCCCGCGCGTTTTCCTTTGCGCATCTGCCGGATGTGTCGGACTGGCAAAATATCGTCGCCATCTCGGCGAGCGCCACGCATATCGTTGGCGTTACGACGGATGGACGCGTGCTTTCCCGCGGGGAGAGCGACATGGGACAATGCGACACGCAGGAATGGGTGCTCTTTACGCCTGCGCCAACGCCGGAACCAAGCGCCGATCCCGCGGCGACTCTCGTTCCATAAAAAAGGCGACTCATCGCTGAATCGCCCGATAATCGAATTGTCTAATTGCATCAACCACCGCCGCACACGGGGAGAAAACCGATGACGTCTCCGTCGTTCAGCGGCGTTTTTTTGCCTTGACTCAGGCCGATACTGACGTCGTTTACTACGATCAACGCGCTCTTTGCCGCGACGAAAGTCTCTTTTCCATACGCTTTCAGAATATAATCCAATACATCTTTCACCGAGGACAAATCCGTCTCTTCGGTCTCTTTTTTCACCAACGCGCGAATTGGAGCATAATATCGAATGGTCTTCATGACTGAATCCCCAGCTTTCTGAGTCTGCGCTTTGTCGGCGCGCCTTTTGCATCCCAACCGCGAATTTTGTAGTACACAGGCAGCATCTTGTCTAAACGAACGACCGTTTTGGGGTTGTTGGGGTCCTGCGGTGTCTTGGTCAATCGATCCGGCAGGGAATCGTCCTTTCCGGTCAAACCTTCGCGGAAGCTATAGAGCCGCTCTAAATTATAGCCGCGCTCACCGAGACGGACAAACGAGCCGGTGTAAAAAGGAAGTCCTGTGATGAGGCGAAGCGCCTCCGCATGCGGGAAGAGATAAACGGAATTAAACCGCAATATCGGCATCATCCATAGCAGCGCGCGAACGCCGAAACCAAGATGCGTCGCGATCTTGCCAACGGCGCGCGTTACGGGATGATGCGGCCCCAATCGGAAGAGAATTGCGGGAACAAACGATTGCGCGGAGAAGAGACAGAATCCCGCGGCTGAGATCGCCTCCAGTGCGTTTTGAAAAAAGGCGGTGAACGCGGGCTTTGCCGAGGTGGAGAGAGCATCCATCGATAGCACGCCGATGGACTCCAGCAGCGCGAGATACCCGCCGTTGAGGTGACATCCGCCGCGATTACTCGTTGCGTAGCCGAGTCCCATGCCGACCGAACGGCGCGGCTCGTAGCTCGCCATCTCAAGGCCTTTGCTGTGCATGGCGTATTCTTTGCCGCCATAACGCTCGCTCATCCATTTGCTGCCATTGGCGAGGTCGCTGTATTTTCCTTCGCGCACGGCGATCTTCTCAACGATCTCCGGCAGATTATCGGAGTTGCCAAAAGACACATCAAAGTCGGCAACGCCGTTTTCCTTGAGCTCCATGGCAAACGCAATCGTTGAGGCGAGAGAGATCGTGTCCATGCCCAATAGATCACACTGATAATTGAGGCGCAGCATGTTTTCCATGCTGATCGCGTCGATATTCGGGCCGAAGAAGCCGCAGGTTTCATATTCCGGGCCTTTCACGTCCTTGCCGTCCACCTGAACGCGCCGCTCGCAGCGGATGGGACAGGAGATGCAGGAACTGTTTCGCAGCAGATACTTGTCTGCAAGCGTTTCGCCGCTGACCGCGTGCGCATCTTTAAAGTGACCGTATTTAAAGTTATGCGTCGGCAGTGCGTTGGTCGCGTTTGCTTTGCTGACCAAGCCTGCGCTCCCGTAAGAAGGTAGCGCTTCGCCGGTCATCGGATGGTTGCGCAAAAACTTGACCCATTTATTGACGTATTTTGCAAACTTCTTCTTGTTATGGACGTATGGACGCTGGGTTCCATAGGCGACGATCGCTTTGATCTTTTTTGCACCGAGCACTGTACCTGCGCCGCATCTGCCCGCGACGCGCTCGCCGGAAACGGCGGCAGCGTAGCGTACCAGGTGTTCACCGGCGGGACCAATCACGAGTTTTCCGTAAATTTTAGGAAACGCGTTCTGCGTCTCCTCGGTATCTTTGCCCCAGAGTTCGCCAGCTTCCGATATGGAGACAATGCGGTCGACAATCGAGATGACGCAGGGCGTTTCGCTCTGTCCGCGCAGAATGATGCCGTCGTATCCCGCGCGCTTTAAAAGCGCGCCAAACTGACCGCCGCAGTTACTGCTCGCGATTCCGCCTGTGAGTACGTTTTTAAACGTCATATTAAATCGGCTGGAACAGGGCGCGCCCGTTCCAGTTGCGGGGCTTGTGTTGATGATCACGACCGCGTCCGGCCCGAGTGGGTCGACGCCCGCCGGGGTCAGGTCGTAGAGCAGCTTCGCACCAAGCGTCTTGCCGCCGATATAGTTGCGATAGAGTCGATCGCTGATTTCATATCGCGTGCTGGTGCGTGTGTTGAGGTCGATCATCGCGTAAACAGGTGTTCTCATACGGTCACCTCCGCCATGTGAATTGCGCCAAGCGGACAGTTTTCCTCACAAAGACCGCAAGAAACGCATTTATTGGGCTGAAAGAGTTCGGCAAATACGTGGATGTCCCCGTGAAAGGTGGGTGGAGAGATACGAAGCGCCTCCGCACGGCACCAGGTCACGCAGATGCCGCAAGCGCTGCAAAGCGCCGTGTCAACGACAGGCTTTTGCCATTTTGCGCGCGGAACGCTGTGGCAAGGATTTCCGTGCCCGTCCAGCAGCGCGTCCTTTGGACAGACACGCCCGCAGACGCCGCAGGAGACGCAGCGGCGAATGTTGACCACATGGCGCTCTTTCGGCTTGCCGTCGATAGCGAGAACAGGGCATTGCTTGGCGCAGGCCGTGCAGCCAATGCAGCTTTCGGTGATAAAATACGGCATGACCGATCTCCTTTAAATTGTGATTTCAAGCTTCCTTTTATGAAAATCAAAAGAAATATAATCCGGAATTGCAATTGTAACAAACACTTTGCAAAATCTACTTTATCACAAACGTTGATCCTTCGCAATTGACCGGACGTACAACTTCTACGGGATCAAATATAAGAAAATTCCCGCTGGAGCGGGGAAGAGGATTAGTTGTTCGGGAATCGTTTCTCTTCTTCGATTAAGTCAAAACCGAGTGTGCCACCGGGGTTCATGATGTTGTCCGGGTCAAAATGATTCTTGAGCGTCCGAAGCACATCGTATTCGTTTTTGCCGAGAGAACCTTCCAGCCAGGGGGCAAACATCTTGCCGATGCCGTGGTGATGGCTCATCGCGGCGCCGGACTGTTGAATCGCCGAAAGAATGCCTGCATGGTATTGCCGGAACGCCTCCGGGTCGCTCTCTTTGATGATAAAGATGAAGTAGAGGTTCGCGCCCTGCGGATAGACATGCGACATGTGCGTCATGCAGATCGTATCCGGACGGGATTTGCAAAACGCGCGCACATCCGCATGCACTTTCGACATGTTGCTCCAGTTGACGGAGCATTCCATCGTATCGGTAACGATGCCGAAATCCTGCATCGTATCGCGCATGTACGGATCGTTAAATCTACCCTTTTCCCAACCGCGGGTCACGTAACCCGTCAGGCTCATGCCGCCGAATTTGCGCGCAACGCGGCGCACATTTTTTGCGACGTTGCGGGAAAAACCGTTTTCGCCGTTTGTGAAGCCAAGAAAGAGGCACATCTCGTTTTCTTTGAAATTTCGCATGCGAAACAGATGCTTCAGCGGAGAATCCATCACGCCGTAGAGATGCAGCATCACGCTGGTCTCTTCGGGATCGGACAGACGAAAGACGGAAGGGTAGCCCGCTTCGCTTTGCATGATTTCGCGCGCCGCTTTTTGCGCCGTCTCCCAATCTTTGAACATATAGGAAAATCTGCGAATCGTCTCCGGCATATAGCGAAAGACCTTGAGCGTAACATGCGTGAGTACGCCGTACGTGCCTTCGCCACCCATCAGGATTTGACCCAAATCGCTGCCCGTAGCTTTTCTCGGATAGCGATCGGTCTTGATATTCCCAATCGGGGTAGCGTATTCCTGTGCGAGCACAATATCCGAAATGCAACCGTAGTAGGTTGAGTTCTGTCCGGCGCCGCGGGTAACGACCCATCCGCCGACCGAGGAATACTCAAAGCTCTGCGGAAAATGACCGCAGGTGTAGGCGCGCTTTGCGCCGAACAGAGAGACCGCGTTGTTGAGCGTTTCTTCCAGCTTCGGCCCGCTCATGCCCGCTTCCACGGTGATCGTTTGATCGACCTCGTTAAATGATACGACTTTGTTAAAACGTAAGCGCAGATCCAGCGAAATACCGCCCTTCATGCACTCCACGCCGCGCGTTACGGAGGAACCACCGCCGTAGACATAGACGGGGATTTTTTGCTTGGTGCAATAGGCGACGATCTGCTCAATCTGCTCTTTGGTGTCGGGATACAACACCGCGTCCGGCACGTTTTCTACGATCTTGTTACGAAGGCGGAGAAGGTCGTACATTGTCTTACCGTATGCCACCGAGAGGCGCGCGTAGTCGTCCGTACGGATATACTCAATACCAACGATGGTTTGAAAGACTTGCAAGTCCTGCTCGGTCAAGTGAATCGGTAGATCAAATGAGACTTTGTCAAAACCGATATCTTCCTGATAGGTTTGAAAATCCTCGTCCGTCAGGTGAAACTTTTCTTTCATGAGTTTGTAAAGCGATTCTCTTGGCGCTTTGATCTCCAATGGCGCTCCCCACTTAAAGATAGAACGGTAGCTATCCTTCGGGAACTCGCCCTTTATCCAATTTGGTTCAAAGCTTTTGTAAGGATGTGACATACTATTGCGCTCCTTTCTCGGTATCCAATCAATAGGATTGCGTGAGCTTATCACTCGTGCAGATGATGTTTACGCCTGTATCACAGATGTTTTTCACAACGACGTCGCCGATCTTAAGCCGCTGGCGAACGAGAACTTCATCGAGCAGTTTTGCCGCGCCGAGTATCTTCGACTTTTCGATTTCACCGTCCGTTCGTACGCTAACCACGGGAGAATCGGGGAAAATCGTCTTTACGCTTGTGGTGAGTGTTCGCATCGGGCGCGTCATTTCGGACTTCGCGTAGGCTTCTCCTCGTTTGCACGCTTGCCCGCTGAAAGTAAACCCTTCCTGCGTTTTTTCACAGCGAATGCGGCAGCCGTTCGGACAGACGATACAGACAATTTCTTTTACTTGTGAAGAACCTAAATCATTCATGTTCCGTTTCCTCCAAATGGAAGCGCAGCGGTTCACAGCCGGAAAGCTGTTCTGCCGTGAGAACGAGAGGCAGACGCTCCATCTCCGGCGGACGCAGGTGCGCATACTGTTTCGTTACAATAGTGGTTCCACCTTTTGTAATGGTCAACGTCGCGTGATCCATATCCTGCGAACAGCGGAAAAAGAAAACGCGCTTTTGCTGCTCTGCGTTGCGATCAACACGCTGTGGCACGACATAGAGCAGGGAAGAGTCGCACTCTATGGGTACGAGTCCGCGCGATTTACGAGCAGGATCGGCAGCTGCCTTACCTGCGATCTCGCCGCTTTCGGAAACATAGTCGACCAGATCGTTGACATGCAGCGCATTACCGCAGGCGAAGATACCGCGCAGGAGCGTTTCATTCCGTTCGTCTACCACCGCGCCCTTCGTCTTGGAATCAATCGGAACGCCGATGGACTCTAACAGTTCGTTTTCCGGAATCAGTCCGACGGAGAGAATCAGCGCGTCGCAGGGGATGATCTCCTCCGTACCCTCGATCGGGTGCATACACGAATCGACGCTTGCGATCTCGACTGCGCTGAGTCTTGCGTCGCCAAAGACGCGGGTAACGGTCTTACTCGTGTGTAATGGAATATCGAAGTCCCAAAGGCACTGGCTGACGTTTCGGGTTAGCCCGCTTGGCGTGGGTTTTGCTTCGTAGACGCCTATTACGTCCGCGCCCTCCAGCGTGAGCCTACGCGCCATGATCAGGCCGATATCGCCGCTGCCAAGGATCACACAACGCTTTGCCGGTAGCTTGCCGAGAATGTTGGTGTAGTATTGAGCGGTTCCTGCGGTGAAGATGCCAGCGCAGTGCCGCCCTTGCACGCCGATTTGCCGCGAGGTGCGCTCCCGGCAACCCGTCGCGAAGATGATCGAGTGCGTACGTATTTGCTTGATGCCTTCCCGTGTAATCACGGTCAACAAGGTTTGCTGCTGATCGCTTCGAATCTCGCTGACAAACGAGAGCGTCCAGACCGTAACGCCGCTTTCTGGCAACTGTTCGATAAAACGCTGTGCATATTCCGGCCCGGAGAGCTTTTCGCCAAAGCGCACCAGACCAAAGCCATCATGGATGCATTGTTTGAGAATTCCACCAAGGCGCGCTTCCCGCTCGATCAACAGCGTTTTTGCGCCCGCTTTTTCTGCGGCAATCGCGGCGGCAAGTCCCGCAGGGCCCGCGCCGATCACAGCAACATCAAACATCAATTCCTGCGTCACGTTACCGACACCTCCTTGATGTTGCCGTAAAGGAGCTCGCCGCCCGGTGCGCTCTTTGCAATCTCTTCCGGCGATTTTCCTGTTTCCTGCGCGATGATTTGTAGCACGAGCGGCCCACAGAAGCCGGCTTGACAGCGACCCATACCGGGACGAACGCGCCGCTTGACCCCGTCCAATGTGTCGCATGGAATACTGCGGTGGAGCGCGTCGATGACCTCGCCGCGGCTGATTTGTTCGCAACGGCAGACGATTTCGCCGTAGTCGGGGTTTTCGCGGATCAATGCGTCGCGCGACGCAAGATCCAGCTCGTTCGCGCGAACGATTCCTTTGCGAATCGGATTGAATGACGAGTTTGTTTTTACTTCGCGTTCGCTTTCGAGCAGTTCTCTTGCCATCCGGCTGACGTCCTGCGCAATCGCTGGCGCCGCCGTGAGGCCGGGGGACTGAATGCCCGCCGCGTGAACGAGATTTCGCGTCCATTTGCCTTTTCGAATGATAAAATCTTCCTCATAGGTCGCCGCGCGCACGCCGGAAAAATACGTGATCGCGTCCCGTTGATGGAGCGCGGGGTCGGTCTTTCGCTGTCGGTCAAACACGAACGAAATGCTTTTTGCGTTTGTTGAGAAGTCTTCCTTCTCATACGTCTCTACAGCGTCGGGGCCAACTAACGTGTTTTGATCGATGGTCTTCACGAGACCGCCGCCTTTGGTGTGCTGCTTTTTGGTAGACGACGTGCCGAAAGAAGAGACGATGGTGTTCATCCGAACGGACGCTTTGTGATCGAGAATCGTGTTGGTTCCTTTGCGCAGGTGGATGGAAAAGAAGCGATCCTGTGCCATGCGCGCAACCTCTTCCGCAAATACGCCAGCCGCGTTGATGACGACCTTTGGGTATACGATTCCGCGATTGGTCTGCACGCTGACGATCTTGCCATCTTCCAGCGTCATATCCAGCGCCGCGGTATCAAACGAAAACGCAACACCGTTGTCCGCGGCGTTCTCTGCATATGCGATTGCAAGACCATAAGGGGAGACGACGCCCGCATCCGGATAAAACAACGCGGCGGAGATCGCGGGATTCATGTTTGGCTCGCGCTGAAAGAACGCTTGCTTACTTAGATATTGTACGCGAGGCCCAAAGAGATGATAGTAGAGCTGACCAAAGAACGCAGCTATCGCCATTTTTCTGCCGATAAAACCAACATATTGACCGGAACGGTTAAAGGGAACGTCGAGCTCGCGACAAACGGAATCATACATGCGATTTCCGCGCATGTTGTAGATTCGTTTTACTTGTCCGGGAATCAGGTCGATTCCCGGGTGAACCATACCGTCGTTCCGGCTCGTGGTCTGCATCGCAACGTCGTGCTCTTTCTCGATGAGCAGGATATCTATGTCGTATCTGGCGCATTCCCGTGCGATGGAGCAACCGATAATTCCACCGCCGATGATCAGCACATCCGGCGTTTTGCCCTCCAGAGCGGAATCTTTGATCGAAGGCAAACGCATCGGCGGTATGGTTGCGCCGGTGAAGACGATATCGTTGACCAGCCCGTCGCATTTTCTCCGATTGGCGGCGAGCAGTCCCGCGGCGACGACGTCGTCCCAACGATCCAACTCGCCCTCGAGATAGAGAACGCGATCAGCTTCACGCGCGGTAACGCGCCCGCCAAAGCGTTTTTGTAGTGTTTGATTGATTCTTTTGCAATAGGACATGTGCTTCGCTCCAACCAAGATATGTTTCATTCTCTTACAGTCGGTCGTACGACCGACTCACAATATGAGCGTAGCATTTCACCAATCGCTTGTCAAGATAACGTGTAGAATATATGTTTTTCGTCGAAAAAAGCGCGCCTTTTGGCGCGCAAGAGCGATGATTACGTTAATTTGGAAAAGTTTTTCGCCATCCATTCGATGAAGGCATTCACGTCCATACCCGCGTTTTGCATCGTACTCTGAACCATCAACCCATCTACGAGCGTTAATAGCAGCCAGGCGAGCTGCTCTCCGTCCGCGCCAGGTGCACGCTCCAGAATGCGGGACTTGAGAATATTTTTAAAGTGCGCGTATTGCTCGTTGAGCCGCTCGCGAATCAGACTTTCTTCCTCGCCGGAGATAGACTCCACAAACAGTCTCAGCCGCAGTTGCCCGCTCTCGTCAAATGCGCCGCGAATGAACGTATAGCGCACGAGACGGGGAAGGGACGTGTCTTTTTCACGGTTATCGACCCAGGTCAGCAGATCGTCCGAAAGTCTGCTCCAATACCGTTCACCGAGGTCGAGATAGATCTCGGCCTTGCTGCGATAGTGATAAAACAGCGTGCCTTTGCTCACGTCGGCCGCTTTTGCGATTTCGGCGAGCGAAACGTCGTGCCGCTCCTGAAACAGGGCAATTGCGGCGTCGAGTATCTTCTGTTTTACGTTATCGTTTTTGGGTGCGGCCATAAATCGCGCTTTCTTTCCGTAACCGGATCAATCGATTAAGACTTTTTACTCAGCAGATAACGGGCGAATTCCTTCGCGCCGTTGATTGCCTGTTTTGTTTGAAAAGAGGCGAGATCATCCACATCGCGCACGGAATACATACCATCATAATGCATATGATAATGCTCGCACATTCGCTGCATGCCAATGACGAAGGGATCCGCCGCATAGGCCGCGTCGTAGCCATGCGTCGCGAGAATTGCCATGCGCTTGCCTTCGACCATATTGCCTTTTGCAGAACGGTAATACTTCGCGAGTCCATAAAACCGATCCAACACCGCCTTTAACTCCGTTGTACAAAACCAGGTATAGATCGGTGTTGCCAGCACGATCAGATCGCTCTCGACGACGGATTTTGCAATCTGATCCATGTCGTCCTTCTGAAAGCAGCCGTATTCGTTTGCCACATCCTGGCAATGATAGCAGCCTTTACAGGAGGCGATGTTCATTTTAACAAGCGTAAAGTTATCAACCTTCGCGCCGCCTTGAGCGAGTTCTTCTAAAAAGGGTTTTGCCAGCTCGGCTGTGTTGCCATGCAGGCGGGGGCTACCGTTTAAAAAACAGATCTGCATGATGATCCCTTTCAAATTTTATTTTGGAATAAGCCGGGATTTCTCCTTATGCGTTTAGTCGCGCGAATACCGCGCGGAAGATTTGCTCCGCCTGAGCGCCGTACGTTGTCAGCAGCTCGTTTGCACGTTGATTGAGCGAATTGGCATATTCTTTATCCTGCATACCCTGCGTGTTGATAAACACATTCAGGCTCGCGCCTTCCAGCGCGGCGCGGCAGAGTGAGGCGGCAACGCCCGCGTCGCTAACGGCAACGACGCTGCCTTTTTCGGCGCAGAGCGCAATCAACGGCAAAGCACGCGCACAGGTTTCCATGATCTCCAGCGGCGGTTGAACGGCGCTCTTGAGCGCGATCTCTATGATACGCGTTTTTTCAACCTTTTCCGCGTCGGTCTCCTTCGGTAGGCGGTATGCCTGTGCAAGCGGCTCAAACGAGGCTGCGTCTTCGTCCATCAGCGTTAAAAAGCGATTGGCTAACGATTCGGTCTGCTTGAGCAAATCCTGCATCTCGTCTTCAACCGCCGCATACTTCGGTTTGCCAACGGTCAGCGCCGCGACCATATGCGTCAGCGCGGCAGACAATGCACCAACGAGCGCGCTCGCGCCGCCGCCGCCGGGAATCGGCGCTTTGGATGAAAGTTCATTCACAAATGAGTCGATGGTTTGATCGCGAAAAGCCATACTGTCCTCCGAAAGTTGATGATTTGGATGTTACGATTTTACGTTGAGTGCCGTTCGGACATCGCCCAGCATGTAGAGCGACCCCAGCGCGCAGACGATGCCATCCGTTCCGGCACGCTCGATTGCTGCCTGCACGCCTTCCGACACGCGATTGCGTGAGATTGCGACGAGGCCTTTTTCCGTAAGCATCGCGGCGAGTACATCCGCCTGCAACGCGCGGGGGTTATCCGGCGTGACCGTAATGAATTCTTTTGCCAGAGGAGAGAGGGAATCGATCATGTGCGGAATATCCTTGTCCGCCATAATGCCGAGCAAGAACGTGATTTTGCGGTTTGGGAAATGCTGCTTCAGACTCTCGACAACCGCGTCGACTCCCTGTGGATTGTGTCCGCCGTCCGCGATGAAGATCGGGTTTTTTCGAAGCAACTCAAACCGCGCGGGCCAGCGAACGAGAAGCAGACCCTCTTTCAGATTTTGATCCGATAGATTCCAGCCTTTTTGACGAAGCAGTTCTAGAGCTGTAATCGCGACCGCCGCGTTCTTTGCCTGATAGGTACCGACCAGACCGCAGGAGAGCGTCCCATACGGTGCGCAGTCAAACGTGAGCGCGTTTAGCGAAGCGGTAACGTTCGATATCCGGCTATGATCGGTGATATGGAGCCTTGCCCCGCGGGCGGCACAAACGCTTTGAAACACCGCGTCCGCTTCTTCGTTTTGGTCGTAGATCAGCACATCGCCGTTGGGTTTGATGATACCGGCCTTCGCTTTTGCGATATCCGTTATCGTAGGCCCCAGCTCTTTTGTGTGATCGAGGCCGATATTCGTGATCACCGCAAGTTCCGGCACGTCGATCACGTTTGTGGAGTCCAGCTCGCCGCCCATGCCAACCTCCAGCACGACGATGTCGGCTTTACTCCTGAGAAAATACTCAAACGCGATGACGGTGATGAGCTCAAATTCAGTCGGATGATCCGCCATCGCCTCGGCATGCGGCTTGATAAACGCGGTGATCTCGGCAAGCATCGATTCTGAAATCGGCTGTCCGTTCATCTGCATGCGTTCGTTGAAATGATTGATAAACGGAGAAATATAGAGTCCGGTCTGGTAACCTGCAAGCGACAGCGTTTTCGCGATCATTGCACAGGTGGAACCCTTGCCGTTTGTTCCGGCGACGTGAACGAACTTCAGCTTCTGTTGCGGGTTTCCGATGCGCGAAAGAAGCTCGCGCGTGCGTTCCAATCCCAGTCTGCTGCCGCGCCAGGTCACGTGGTGGATGTAGTCCAGCGCTTCAGTATATGTCATGACGGTGCTTGCGGTATTGTTTGATTTTTGAAAAGACGCCATCTGCGTAGATTCGCGCTGTGCTTTTTCGCCAAGTAAGCGATCCAGCAACGTAACGAAAACGGTGTTCACGATCATGATGATCGAAACGGGCAGCGCGCGCGCAGCCAGCATACCGCTAAACGGAACACCGACAAGCAATGAAAGCGCAAAACTTTTGAAGAAATAAGAGCCGACGATCTCGGCGGGAATCACGATGAGCGCAATGCGAAGTAGCGATTGCTTGACCTTCACGACGCGTGAGAGAAAACCGGAAACAACACCGATCAGCAGAAACGCGACGGTTAACAGCGGGAAATAGGCGCCGCCGGTAGGGAAGAGAATCGTTCCAAGAGAGTCCGCCAGCGCGCCGACAAGACCGCCCGCGATTGGACCAAACCAAATGCCGGCAAGAAGAATCGGAACGCTATCGATACTCAGGCGCACGGATGGCGCGAGCTGCAGCATGAGAAACTTGGAAAGAACGATCTGGAGCGCGATGAACATCGCCAGAAGGGACAAACGTTTGGGTGTGATGGTTTTCATATGCAATTCCTCCTTTGGTTTGCGCTGCACAAAAATGCAGGATCGCCTCAAAGAGAGGAATCTTCCCGTTTTGGTGCAGTAGCGGACGCGATATTGCACCGCAAGCGCGATGGCGCTTTTCGTGCAGCGGCGACTTCCCATCCAACTGCCACTTAACGCGCAATATCTACTCTACTTTTTGTCTTTGTTTCTCGTTTCAACGTCTTTGCCGGGTTCGTCGCGGACGATGAACGACATGATTATATCGTATTGTTTCGAAAACGAAAAGAATTATCTGTTCGTTTGCGGTTTTTCTCGGATTTCGGCGTCATAGACCAAATCCGCAACGTCCTCAAAGCGATTGAGCGTGTAGAGATGGATTCCGTTCGCGCCTTCGTTAATCAAGCGCCGGACGAGCGAAACAGTAAACGCGTGCCCTGCTTCGCGGAAACTCTCCTCGCTCTCGCCATAGCGCCCGACGAGCGCGGAAACCTCCGCCGGAATGGAGCAGCCATTGCTCAATGTCATGCGCACAAGCCCGTCCTTCTTAATCAGCGGCAGAACGCCCGCCACGATGGGAAGATTGACCCCGCGCTTGCGAGCACGATCGAGAAAGCGAAGATAGTTCTCCACGCTGTAGCAAAGCTGCGTCATTAAAAAATCTGCGCCCGCATCCTGCTTTTTCAATAGTGCGTCGATATCCGCATCCAAGGACTCCGCAAGCAAGTGCTTTTCCGGGTGGCAGGCGGCGGCGAGTGAAAAGACGTTTGTTTGCCTGCGAATAAACGCGATCAGTTCGTTCGCGTGCAGAAAATCCCCGTTGGTATGTGTAACCCCGGCGGGAAAATCTCCGCGCAGCGCGAGCAGGTTTTCAACACCGACGGACTGATAATCCGCCAGCGCATCCAGCACATCCTGCCGCGAGTTGCCAACGCAGGTATAGTGAGAAAGCGCCTCGCACTTGCCGCCGGATTGAATTCTGCCAACAACTTCCAGATTACGTCCCTTGTTGGAACCCATCGCGCCATACGTGCAACTGATGAAATCCGGCTTGAGCGTATAAAGCTGATTCAGCGTGTCAAGCAGCGGTTCCAGCGGCTTATCCGACTTCGGCGGAAAAACCTCAAAGGAGAGGGTAAGTCCTGTTTGGATGCGCTCGATGATCTTCATAAATAAATGCCTTTTCTTTCTGTTTCTTCCATGCGTTCTGATCCAATCAAAACAGATGAGTTTTAATTCTATTGCCCGAATTCCGGAAACGACATCGCCTCGATGTAAGTTTCCGAAAACGCGGCGGAGTGCATTAGTTCTAAATATTCCGTGCCTTTCGCAAGCGACTCGCTCTCTAGAAAGAGCGCATAGTTTCTTAAGTAGAGTTTTGCGCCTTCGCCTGCCGCGTTGCCAATGCTCTCGACACGATAGCGAAACGCTTCCGGTAACAGTCCGATATCGCAAAGCGCCGCGGGAGAAAGATGGCTTCCGAATGCGCCGGCAAGCAGGACCCGATCAATCTGCGTTTCGTTGAGGTGCAGAGCGGAGAGAAGCACCTGAATGCCCGCGCGAATCGCAGCCTTTCCAAGCTGTAACTCGCGTACATCCTTTTGCGTGAGAGAAACTTGCTGTTCGCCATCGCAGATAAAAAAAGCTTTTCTCCCGATCTCTGTTTGTATCAAGCGATCTGAGAGCGTGCCGTTTTGAGAAAATTTGCCCGTTTCATCGATGGTGCCATTGCGCAACAGCAGCGCGACAAGCTCAATCAATCCGCTGCCGCAGATGCCGCGCGCAGGTAATTGTTCGATCGTTGAATAGTAAAACGTTCCGTCTGCTTGCCAAACATGATCGACGGCGCCGCCCTCCGCGCGCATGCCGCAAGAGATCGTCGCGCCCTCAAATGCGGGGCCCGCCGCGGTTGAGCAGCTTGCGCGGCGAACGCCGTTTGTGCAGACAAGCTCGCCGTTTGTGCCGATATCGAGCAAAAGCGTCGGTTGCTTGATCTGCTCAAAAGCGGTGGCGGTCAGGCAGGCGACTGTATCCGCGCCGACAAACCCGCCGATTACGGGCCCGATCAGCGCGACGGCTTGCGGATGGACGCGCAGGTTGAGATCCGCTGCTGCCCAGATTTGGTTTTCTAGAGAACTCGGTGTGTACGGTGCGCGCACAAGCTGCTCCAGCGGCAGTCCGAGCAGGATATGATGCATGACCGTGTTGCCGACGATGGAAACGAGCGTCACTTGCTTCGGTGTTCGTCCCGCTTCTTTCGTTGTTTGCTCGATTAACGTATTGAACGCGGCGATTGCGCAGTTGCGCAGCGCGTCAGGTTCACCGCTTGATAAAACATAGTTCGCGCGGCTGATCACATCTGCGCCGAATGCGGACTGCGGGTTTTGCATGCCGCGAGAGACAATTTCTTCACCCGTTTTGCCATCCAACAGGTAGCAGACGATGCTGGTCGTACCAAGGTCAAACGCCGCAAAACAGTCGCCGTCCGCAGTCTCTCCAACGCTGGAGCATGGCGCAAATTCTACCAAGCGCTGCGCACCCTCACGTAGGGTATCCAGTTGCGCTGCTTGCGGCAGCGTAACCGTGCAATCCTGCGTAACAATCGTTTTACAAGCGGATACGCGTGTGATATCTCCGTTTTGATCGAGTAAAACGTTACATTTACCGCAGGTGCCGTTGCCGCCGCAGGGTGCATCGATAAAAACACCCGCTTGTTTTGCCGCGTCTAAAATAGACGTGCCAACCGGTACGCGAATTTTCGTCTCGCTGGGCAAGAAACGAATTTGGCAGTGCATAAAATCCTTTCTTAACTAACGAGCGATTTGGCGAGAGCAGCGGCAGCCGCAGCGTCGGCGGAGTAACCGTCCGCACCGATCTGCCGCGCGAATGCCTCCGTAATCGGCGCGCCGCCGACCATAATGCGAAATGCGTCTCTGTTTTCGAGTTGGTTGAGCCCTTCCACAATTCGCTTCATGGCGGGCATCGTTGTGGTCAGCAGGGTGGAGAGCGCGACGATGCGCACATTTGGATGCGTAGCAATCGCCTCAACAAACCGCTCCAGCGGGACATCAACCTCCAAATCGATCACCTCAAAGCCCGCGCTTTCGATCATCATCGCGACAAGGTTTTTGCCGATATCGTGCATGTCTCCCTGCACGGTGCCGATGACCGCGGTGCCGAAGCTGCTTGCTGCGTCCTTCGCCAGATGCGGCTTTAACACTTCTACTCCTTTTTTCATCGTGCGCGCGGAGATCAGCATCTCCGGCACAAACGCCTCACCGCGGCTGAACCGCTCGCCGATGAGGGTCATTGCATCCACCATGCCGTGGTTGAGAATCTCCATCGGGTCGAGTCCCTCGTCGATGGCAGACTGTACCAGATCGACGATGATCTTCGCTTTTCCGGTTTCGATTGCGGTAAAAATCTCTTCTATCTTACTCATAAAACTCCCTTTTGCACCTGTCATCCTACAAAGAGTACAAATCAGTCCTTTTTCGGCCCGATGCGGCCTTCACGAAACGCGGTGATGTAGTCCATGCAGTATTCGTCTTCGCCTAACAACGCGTTGGTCGCATGCATGAGGCCTACCATCTCACGATCAAGCACATCCATAATCGCGGCGTTCATACCGGCATGCATGGCAAGCGTTAAAAACGCGTGGTTGATGAGCGAGCGCGTCGGTAGCCCAAAGGAGATGTTGGATAGCCCGCTGACGACGTGAATGTCCTTTGCGCGCGCGCGAATCTCTTTTGCACAGGCGGCGAATGTGGTCAGCGCGAGCTCGTCTGTCGAGAGCGTGTGCACGATCGGATCAATCAGCAACCTGTTTTCCGCAATGCCGTATTCCTTCGCAGCGGCGCGAATCTGCTCAAAGATTTCGAGCCTGCCTTCCGCGCTCTCCGGCACGCCGGAATTGGTACAAGTCAGCGCGATAACCTTCCATTTCGTGCTGGCGATCAAGGGGAAGATGGTTTCGATCTTGCCGCTCTCCATCGAAACGGAGTTGACGATACCCGCGCGCTTGCAGTGCGGCAGCACATGCGCGAGCACCGCCGGATTTGGCGAATCGATACACAGCGGCAGTGAAGACGCGTTCTCGGCAAGCTGAGCGAGCCAAAGAAGCGTTTCCGCCTCAATCTCGCTATCCACCGCGGCGCAAACATCCAAATAATCCGCGCCCGCTTCTTCTTGCCGAATGGCGAGGTCGGTTAAATACGCTTCGTCGTGTTCGCGAATCGCTTTTCCGACAGAAGGTATGAATCCATTTAACTTTTCTCCGATGACGATCATGCACATACTCCTCGCGGTTTTGTTCGATTTATTAATTTCGTTTTATCATAACAAATCATATATAGTTAAGATATACCACAAATGATTGACAATTACAATGACGAATCATACACTATGTAGCAAGGAGAATATCGTATGATTCAAAAGGATTTTATTCGAAGCGAATTGAAATATCGATATCCGAATCTAGCGGAGCACATCCACTTGCCGCAGCAGCCGGTAGGCAGGCCGCTCCTGTTTGAGCGCGTCATGCGCAAGTTTGGCGCGCGCATCATCGTCTGCACTGCGGATGAATTAAACTCTCTGTCCAAAACAGAGCAAGCCGATCCGCTGTTTTTATGCATCGGCAGGCCAAGCGAGGAATCTTTCGATTTGCAAGACGTTTGCGTTTTGCCAGAGGAGGAGCAGCCGAGCGCCATACTCAACTTTATCCAGCGGCTGTTCGACCGGCTGGATGATTGGACGCAAAGTCTGCGTCAGGCGGCGGAGACGGGGGTCACAGTGGAGGAGTTGCTTGCGCGCGCATCCGAAATGTTGCAAAACCCGATTGTTTTGGTGGATGAACGCGGGCATATCGTCGCGCAGTCCGAGCGAACGGAGGAAACTCTGGCGCGCGATCTGATCAACCTCCAATTGCTCTCAAATCATGAACGGCATCCCAATGCCGTACAAAAGATAGGGGACTCAGCCTCGCCGGATGCGTTATTTACCGATCTGCAATCGGGTGCTGCCAACTATACGCTGTTTTGCTCGGCGGTTGATCGCCCGCTTTACGCAAGCGACGAGATCGTGTTTGATTCCCTTGCGGGTTTTCTGCGATTGATGCTATCACAACGGGATTTACTGCTTGGTAACGGGCGCAAACACCGTGAGAACGAAGCAGCTTCCGGTGTGTTTTGCGCGCTGTTTTCACGTGAAATCACGGAGCAATCCGCATCGGAAGCGCTTTTACGCCTCGGTTGGAACGAAAGCAGCGAATACACTGTGCTTGCCGTTGAGCCGGAAGATTCCGACCTCAGCGCAAGGCGCGCCGATGCGATCTGCGATGTGCTGGAAGACGAGCTAACCGGCTGTTGTACACTTTTATTGCACCCCGTCGTCGTAGCGGTCATCAAGACGCAACTGCTGGAAGACGACGCGCTGATGGTCAAGCTTCGTACGATTGCGAAAGCGCAGAAGCTACGCTTCGGCGTTTGCGAGTCGCTTTCGGGATTCGCTTATTTTCCGCAGAGGCTTACTTTGGCGAAACGCGCACTGAACCGCGCGGAAGCGTTTGAGGGCGCTGCACGTTTTTCAGACGGCATTGATCGCGAATTAGCGTTTGAATTTTTTGCAGATATCCCCAAAGAATTGATCTGTATGCGCTCTGTGCTGGCGCTCTCGCGGTTTGATCAAGCGCACGAGACCAGCTACCTGGAGACGGTGCGGCAGTATGTGAAGAATCGATTTAACGCGGTCAAAACCGCAAACGCGCTCTTCATCCACAGAAGTACGTTTTTATATCGACTGGAGCGCATAAAAACGCAATTCGGGTTGGATCTGGAAGACGAGAGTCTATCGCTGCTGCATTTGACTCTGTCGCTGGAGATTGCAAGAGAGATGATCTCATAATACTCTTTTAAACTCTTTCGGTAAAAAAATACCGCCCGAAGGCGGTATCGAAGCATCGCTATTTTCCGTTTCTCAGTTGCCCGCCACGCACCGCGCGCTCGAGGTATCCGCCGCGTTGCGTCTTGATGTCGGTCACCGTGACCACCGCACCGTTACAGTGTTCTTCCAGTGTGGCGATCGCTTCCGGCAGACGCTTTCGCTGCATGGTCATGATCAGAATGCTGCGGTCGTCGTCACGACCGTGTGCGTCGATGGTCGTCATGCCAAAGCCTTTTTCGCGCAAGCAAGCCTCCGCTTCCTTTGCAGTGGCGAGATCGGGGAGGACAACCTGCATGGAGCTTAACCCAAACGCGAATAGCTCGTCCAGCCAACTGCCAATATAATTACCGCAGGCAAAGGCCACCGCATAGACGATGCCTTTGAGGAAATCTTCTTTAAACCCGGCCAGCACGCTGCTGGCTACGATCAACCAAAGTGTGATTTCGATGATGGCGATCAACGAACCTACGGTGCGCTCGCCGCGGTTGATCAATACAATACGAAGCGTGCCAAACGACACCTCGAAAATCTTACCAAAGAATATGAAGAGATAAACCCAGATTGTCGAACCTTTTGCAAAAGTCTCTATCGCTTGTAAGAATTCATTCATGGTTCAACCTCCTTTCAGCTTGCCGATTATACTGTGTCGGTGTTACGATTGTCAATGAAACCAAATGTGAACCAACGTGACGCAAAAGCAAACCAAAATCGCCGTCTTTTTATCACGATTACACAAATGCGAGAAAAGAATCAGAGCGCTATGGAAACAAAAAACGCAAAACAGATCGTCTCCGGTGTCGGGGTCAACTGGAACCCCTGGCATGGTTGCCATAAAACATCCGCCGGATGCGCGCATTGCTATGTCTATCGAATGGACGACAAACACGGCAAGGACGCAAGCATCGTAACAAAGACGAGCGGGTTTTATCTGCCGATTGCTCATGCGCGAGACGGTTCCTATAAGGTTCCGCCCGGAAGCCAGATCGCAACCTGCTTTACTTCCGATTTTTTACTGGAGGATGCGGATGCGTGGCGCGGGGAAGCCTGGCGCATGATGCGGGAGAGAAGCGATTGCGAGTTTTTCTTTATTACGAAACGAATGACCCGCTTTTTGCAGTGTATTCCGGAAGATTGGGGAGAGGGTTACCCGAATGTTACGATCTGCTGTACAGTGGAGAACCAAGCGAAGGTTGACGAGCGACTGCCAATTTTTCACGATGCGCCGATTGCTCGCAAACTCATTGTGTGTGAACCGCTTCTGGAACGGCTCGATCTATCGGCATATCTGGGCGATTGGGTCGATAGCGTTTCGGCTGGCGGCGAGTCCGGCAATGAAGCGCGCGTATGCGATTATGACTGGGTACTGGAGATTCGCAGACAGTGCATGGAGGCAAACGTGCCGTTTTGCTTTCGCCAAACAGGCGCAAATTTTGTCAAAGACGGCAGACACTATCAAATCAAACGATCGTTACAGCACAGTCAGGCGCGAAAAGCGAACATCAACACCATGAAACGATCGTAAGTCAGCCTACTGGCTCATATTCGGATACGTAGACGCCAACGATGCGGGAATCGGTGTCGCACTCAGCGGTTTCGCTGAAACTTTCTCCGACCGGAACGGGAGTGGAAAACGTATCGCTGATAACATAGGTAGCGATGGTCTTACCGTCTGCGTCGATAAACTCGACCTGCGCTTCGATGGAAGAAAGCTCCTCTGAGCCGAGGTTGAGGAAGCGAACGCGCGCCGTGGTCGTTCCTCCATCCACTTTTAGTTCGCGAACGGTCGTCTCAATTTGACTTCCACCGTAAAAAATCGTTGAACCGGTGTTTAAAATCGTTGTCGATTCCGTTTTGCAGGCGGCAAACAGGAATAAAATAGCAACTGTGGATAAGAAAACCGTAAAGAACTTACGCATTTTTAACGAAAACTCCTCATAACTGGCGCAAACATGATTGCGCTCGAATAATTTCATTATAGGTAATAATCGCGCGCACTGCAATGAATTCGGAGAAGATCGGTATAGTTTCACATCTGCGTCAAATCTATGTGTCAAACTATGAAGATTCAGGCGTTGACAATCGTTTGGTGAATTTGCTATACTTCTCTAGGTGCAAATCTTGGAGAGATGTCCGAGTGGTTTATGGAGCTGGTCTTGAAAACCAGTGATGCTGAAAGGCACCGGGGGTTCGAATCCCTCTCTCTCCGCCAAAAACGGAGAATATAAAGTGAATATGGAGAAGTACCCAAGTGGCTATAAGGGGCTCCCCTGCTAAGGGAGTAGACTGGGTTAACCGGTGCGTGGGTTCAAATCCCACCTTCTCCGCCACAAAAGAGCATTCGCAAGGATGCTCTTTTGATATTTTACTTTAGAATGTTCATTAAAAAACTATTGTTTCACTTCAAACACAACGAACGCATTAGACCGATAAATCTCTCTGCCAATATAGTCAAAACTCTGTTTGCCGTATTCTTGATATTCCTGTGCCGACCAAATGACGAAGGTTTTTTCCTGCGGCAACGCTTTGTCGTGCGCCGATAATTGCAGCCATTGGAATACATCCGGCTTTTTTGCAGTATCACCACTGAATTCGTTTAAGCTCCACATATCGATCTTGCCATCCGAGAGTTCGGTTAATATGTTTGCGTTCCAAAAGGTAGCATATCCGCTGTCGAACTGCTCGTTTTCGAGTACTGTCGTGATGGACGCGAACTCTTGATTGGTGCGCACGTTCTTTCGATTGGGCCACTCTTCAAACGATGAATAGCCTTGCACCGCAACAGCCAACACACACAGGCCGACTCCGGCAAACGCAATGTAGCGAAGAACCGGTTTCATTCCCAAATCCCTGACGACGAGAATAAAGCAGGGGATGAACAGGATCGCAATCGGGACAAAATGCCACGAGACAAGTCCGATGGGGAACAGGCAACTGAACAGGGAATAGCAGGCCCACGCGACAAGCGTGAAGTAAATGAAGCGTTTGCTCTCGATTGTCTTTGGCTTTTTACTGAATAAATAGACCAGACACAAAGCGCCTACAACCGTCCATATGATGAACGAAATCCCAAACGTGATGTCGTTAAAACCGATCGATTGAATTTGGTTAAAGATCGTGCTTTTAATGTTGCCCAATGAAAAATGCAACTCCAGCGTCGTGTGTTCAAACGTATAGCGCTTTGATAAAACGCTCGTGTTGATGATATATCCGACCAGCGCAATCAGGCACGCGATGAAAGACTTTATGAAAAACGCACCATAATCAGACTGCTTCAGCGCATCAAACCGTTTGGCAAATGTCGCTTTTCCTTTGATAAAGAAAAGCAGTCCTTCCAGACAGACCAGAACCGCAAGCGGAATGAACAAAATCAAGATCATCCGCGGGCCTTCCAACCCCAGAGCAAGTGGAATCGCTGCGATGAGGAACCAGTCTAACCAGCGCGCTGCCTTGCTTGCGCTCTTCCGACCGGATGAAAGGAGAATTCCAAGCAGCAGAAACATCATGCTGATTCGGGGGATATAGTATGCGCCATAGAGGAGAATATAAAAGTAGGAACTTGACAGCGGAAGCAGCATGATCGCGGCGGTGACGGGGAAGAACAGCTCCATACGAAGCTTCTTGCATAAGAAATAGTAGCTGCCCAGCAGAGCAAGATAAAGAAGTACCGTTCCCAGAATGCGAACCAGTTGCCAGTCGTTCAAAAACAAGAAGAACACGCCATAGAACAGCTGTGTATTGACCACCCGAATCTCGGTTGAGTAATGCCAAGCGTCCGTCAAGAGCTTCCCGCTCCTTGCCAGTTCTTTTGCCAGAACCATTTCAGAAGACATGTCGGAATCCAGCAGATCGACAACGTGAGCCGAAAGATAGACGATCAACGCAGTAAAAACGATAACAAGAAAAATCCAGGAGACGGTAAGAAATATCTTTTTATATTGAGTAGCGCGTTGCTTCTGCATGATGCACCTCACGGTCTTTCAACAATGATTCTATCTTACAGAAGAAATCGGCTGATCGCAAGATAACTGCGGGTTCTATTTCGAATCGTGCGGGTTTTCAGGAGCTACTGTTCGCTGAATCCCACGTTTTTTTCGTGTTCCGATCAGCATCATTCCCGCGATCACACACGCACCGCCAAGCCATTGATACAAATCTGTCAGTTCCCGCAACAGCATGGAGGAGAGCAACATAGAGGTCAACGGCATCAATCCAGAGAAAGCCGCGGCGGTAAATGCGCCGCTTCGCTTGATGCCCGCGTACCAACAAATATATGCTAACGCGGTTACGAAGAACCCGTACCAAAGAAGCGACAACCACGCAACGCCGTCGAGCTGCGAAAGGCGCTCAATCGGCTGTTCAAACAAAGCGGGAATCATGCAGAACAACAGCGCCGCCGCCGTAACCAGCGTCGTTTGCACGATCGGGTCCAGCGGCTTTCCCGCCTCGGCTTTCCTGAGCACGGAGGTACGGCAAACAATGTTGAAGATGGATTCGCTCGCCGCCGCTCCTACGACCAGCAGATTTCCGACGAGATGCGTCTGACTGATGTCGGAGCCGACCTTGGCGAGCCCCTGCACGAGTAGAACACCGAGAATGGTCGATAGAATACCGACCAGCGCGCGAACCCCAACCGATTCACGCAGAACAGCCCAAGCCAGAAACGCGGTGATGGCTGGCGTCGCGCCGGTAAGAATTCCCGCCTCCAATGCGCTTGTTCTGGACACGCCGCTGAGTAGAAGAAAACGGAACAAAAACATACCAAAGAATGCTTCGATCATAACTGGTATGATCTGACGAAGCGAGATCGTTCCCCGAAGCGCTTTGAGTTTTGAAAAGCTGATGGGAATCAAGAGCATCAGCGCAAACGCCATGCTGACCGCGGCGATGGTGAACACACCCAATTGATTGGAAACATATCGCGCGGCGACTACACTCGTTCCCGCAAGGGAAAATGCACCCACTAAATAAAGCTTTCCGGCTATTCTATCGTTGTTCATAATATCTCCATTGCAAAAATTCTAATTTCTGATACGATTTTAGTCGGAGAACTGGTATTATGAAATATCCAATGAGCGATCAATTAACCCATACCAGTTAAGCGAAGATGTTACCTGCGATTGATAGAGGTTTAGCGGAACCGATTTGCCGACAGATTTATAAGCAACTCAAAGAGCAAATCTTAAGCGGAGAACTCGCGCAAGGAGAAGCGCTTGTTTCTACGCGACAACTTGCGAGTGATCTCGGCGTTTCGCGCAGCACCGTGGTAGAAGCGTATGACATGCTGCTTGCGGAAGGCTTTCTCGAAAGCAGGCAAGGCTCTCAAACCGTCGTTGCGAATGGTGTTGCTTTGATCGCTACGCAAGAAAAAGCGGTTCTCCAAGAGAAAAAACCGCGCAGGCAAATCAACGCGGATTTTACGACGGGCAGACCGGACCTCAAGCAATTTCCGCACGCACAATGGATTCGTTTGCTGCATCAAGCAGCGCAAAACTTGCAACCAGGTGATTACGGATATACCGGACCGAAAGGCTATATGCCTCTTCGGGCGGAAATCGCCGCCTGGCTTTCACGCGGTAGGGGAATTGCGGTAGACGCGGAGGACGTTTTTATCACGGCGGGCGCGACGCATGCGCTCCGAATCCTTGCCGACCTGCTCTGCGCCAATCACGGGCGCGTTATCATGGAGGACCCTTGCCACAAAGGATTGTATGACACGCTAATCGCCTGTAATTGCGAAATCGTACCGATTCCGGCGGATGATCACGGAATTCGCACTGATCTGTTGACCGGACAGGAGCGCGCGCAAATGGTCTACATCACGCCGTCGCATCAATTCCCGCTTGGGGGAATTCTGCCCGCGTCGCGCAGAGCGTCTCTGATTCGTTACGCGCGCGAACAGGAAATCTATCTGGTGGAGGACGATTACGACAGCGAATTTCGTTTTTCCGGCTCGCCGATTTCACCGCTTTATGCGCTTGACCCACAGCGCGTTATTTATATTGGAACATTCAGCAAAACCGTGTTTCCCGCGCTACGGATCGGATTTGTACTGTTGCCGAAAGAGTTACAAAAGAGGTGGTGCTATCTTCGAACGCACCATGACGTACAAAACCCGATGTTTGAGCAAGCGGCTCTCGCGGAGTTTCTGCGTACACGCGCGCTGGACAGGCACATTCGTACCATGAGAAATCGATACGCCAGGCGTAGACAGGCTTTGGTTGATGCGCTGCGCGAAGCGTTTGGTGAGCGGTGCGAAATCTGCGGCGATACAGCCGGGCTGCATCTAGCGGTACGAATAACGGGTTATCGTTTTGATGACGATTTTCAATCGCTTTGTCTATCGCGCGGAGTCATCGTCAGCACGATGGAATCGCACTGCATCGTGAAGGGCGAACATCTGGATCAGCTATTACTGGGGTACGGTCATTTGGAGCCGGAGGAGATTGAAAAAGGAGCTCGGTTACTCGCGGAGTGCGTTCGCACATATGGCATACGAGTGGTTGACGAGTGATCTGAGACGTGATACGTTACACAATATCAAGTAACAAGGGAGATCGACCATGTTCTACCGTAACGCGACGATAGCAGATATTCCGAATATTGAAAGCTTGCAAAAGCGATATCATGTGTCGTTTATCAACGAAGAAGAGAAGAAGAACGGCTTTGTGACCACGCTCTTTACCTCGGAGCAGTTGACCGAACTCATCGAGAAAGAAGACGGCATCTCGATTGCCTGCGACGGTGACAAGGTTGTTGCCTACGCCATGTCGGGCAGTTGGCAATTTTGGAGCAAGTGGCCGCTGTTTCAGTTTATGATTGCGGATCTGCCGAATACAGCGTATCTGGGTCAAACGCTTTCCACCGAGAATTCGTATCAATACGGGCCTGTCTGCATCGATATGGCGTATCGTGGGAAAGGTGTATTGGAAGCACTCTTTGCGCATTCGACACGGCAAATGAGCAAACGGTATCCGATTCTCATCACGTTCATCAACCACCTAAACCCGCGCTCATTCAAAGCGCACACGGAGAAAGTCGGTCTGGAGGTGATCAAGAGTTTTGTGTTTAACGGCAACAACTACTATGAACTCGGTTACGATACCGCGCGCGCCCTGCGTGTTGATTTGGCAGGGAATCCTTCATAATACTGACTTGAAAAGCGCCTTTTGGCGCTTTTTTGCATGATCGTCTGCAAAATTTTCGTGAACTATACCCCGTTGCACTCAAAATGGACAGTTCGTTACTTGATGACAATGAACTTGGGTAGTATGATATACAAATTGTTTTAAGCGTACAAAAAAGGGGTAATACCATGAGAAAAACCAAAATTGTCTGCACCATTGGGCCTGCGTGCGAAACCGAAGAGATGATTGCCGCAATGTGCCGTGCGGGCATGAATACGGCGAGGCTAAATTTTTCGCACGGTTCGCATGACGAGCATCACCGCCGCATCGAGCTGATTAAAAAAGTGCGCGCCGATTTAGATATGCCAATCGCCATCATGCAGGACACAAAAGGGCCGGAGTTTCGGATTAAGACGTTCCAAACCGGCAAGATCACGCTCAACGAAGGGGACACGTTTACCTTCACCACAAAGGATGTGCCGGGTACGCAGGAACGCGTTGCGGTCAACTTCAAAGGCCTTGCACGCTCGCTGGAGGTTGGCGATCGCATTCTCGTCAATAACGGCCTTCTCATCTTTGAGGCGCTGGAAGTGACGAAGACGGACGTGGTTTGCAAGGTGCTCGCAGGCGGCGAACTCTCCGACCGCAAGAGTATGAGCTTTCCCAACAAGGTGATTTGTCAGGAGTATTTGAGCGAGCAGGACAAGGCAGACTTGCTCTTTGGCATTCAGCACGATGTAGACTATATCGCGGCCTCGTTTGTTTCCACACGTCAGAATTTGATCGATTTAAAGGCGTTTTTGAAGGAAAACGGCGGCGAGAATATCGCCATCATCGCAAAGATCGAGAACCGCACCGGCATCAACAACATTCACGAAATATGCGAAGAATGCGAAGGTATCATGATTGGTCGCGGTGATCTCGGCGTGGAGATTCCGTTTGAAGAACTGCCGTATATTCAAAAATATCTTGTGACGGAGTGCCGCCTGCTTGGCAAGCGCGTAATCACCGCTACCGAGATGCTTGAAAGCATGATTCATAATCCGAGACCCACGCGCGCAGAGATTTCGGACGTTGCCAACGCGGTTTACGATGGAACAAGTGCGGTCATGCTATCCGGCGAGACGGCTGCTGGAAAATATCCTGTCGAGTCGGTTAAGACGATGAGCAAGATCGCGGAGGAGACGGAAAAACATATTCACTTTATCAAGCGTTTTCGCAACACGGAGTTTCATATTAAAAACACTGTGGATGCGATCTCGCACGCAACCTGCGGCATGGCGATCGATCTGGACGCGCGCGTGATCGTGGCCTGCACGCTCACCGGCATTACCGCGCGGATGATTTCGCGCTTCCGCCCGCCGATGGATATCATCGGGCTCACCACGGATCGCAAGGCGTGGTATAAGCTCTCGTTGAGTTGGGGCGTAATTCCCGTGATGAGCGGAACGTTTACATCGACGGACGTGTTGTTTTACCACGCGACGGAGACCGCAAAGAAGATGTTTGATCTAAAGTCCGGCGATCATATCATCATCACCGGCGGCCACGTCAGCGGAGTATCCGGCAATACGAGTTTGATTAAGGTTGAGACGGTGTAAGAATCGGATTTGTATGCACATTTCTTATTATAATATAAGAAATGTATTGACATCCTTGGATCATATATGTTATATTATCGAAAATTCGAATAATAAATGCGATGAAAGAGACATGCTGATCGCAAGATCGTCTTTAGAGAGCCGGTGGATGGTGTAAACCGGTGGCGACGCGGGCAGCGGATCCCTCCCGAGCAGAGACGCTGAAGCACAGTAAGCGTATTACGGCAGGCACCGTTACGAGCCAGGGTTTGATAGAACCTGTATAAGTGGATCAGCGTGTTTTCGGCATAGAGTCTATGCAAGGGAACGCCGGATCAATTTGAGTGGTACCGCGAGGACGAATCCGTCCCCGTCTCAATCGTGAGACGGGGATTTTTTATAACCGAAAATGGCGATTTCCCAGAGTGATATTTGCAGGAGGCAACGACATGAACAAAGTGTTTTTATTGGATTCAACGCTGCGCGATGGTGCGCAGAGCGTTGGCATTTCCTTTTCCGTACAGGATAAAATTAAGATTGCGCGCATTCTGGACGAGCTTCAGGTGGACTATATCGAGGCGGGCAACCCCGGCTCCAACCCGAAGGATATGGAGTTCTTTGAGCTGCTTTCGCAAAACCCGCTCAAGCATGCGAAAGTCACCGCCTTTGGCGCAACGCGCAAAAAGAATATTGCGGTTGAGGACGACGCAAACATCAAATCCCTGCTCTCCGCAAACACCGCTTGCGTTACCATCTTCGGCAAATCCTGGGATATCCATGTTACGGACATCCTGCGCGCCGAACTCTCCGAGAACCTGAACATGATCCGCGACACCGTCCGCTATTTAAAAGAACAGGGCAAAGAGGTCGTTTACGACGCGGAACATTTCTTTGATGGCTACCGCGCAAACCCCGATTACGCTCTGAGCACGCTGCAGGCGGCTTACGAGAGCGGCGCGGATTGTCTCTGCCTTTGCGATACCAACGGCGGCAGCTTTCCGGATTTTGTGATGAGCACAACCAGACTCGTCAAGGAACGTTTTCCCGTTGCGGTCGGCATCCACGCGCATGACGACGCGGGTATGGCGGCGGCAAACAGCGTTCTCGCGGTCACCGCTGGAGCCACGCATGTACAAGGCACGTTGGCGGGCTTTGGCGAACGCTGCGGCAACGCAAATCTTTCGACCATACTGGCGAGTTTGCAGCTTAAGCTCGGTTACGATTGCGTACCGGAAGAGGCGCTGGAGCGACTTACCAGTACGGTCCATGAGGTGGCCGATATTTCCAACATCAGCGTCAGCAAGAATATGCCTTACGTCGGTGCAAACGCGTTTGCCCACAAAGGTGGCATGCATGTAGACGGCGTGATGAAAAACTCTCTTACGTTTGAGCACGTTTCTCCCTCCGCTGTAGGAAACACCCGCCGCGTGATGATGTCCGAAGTAGCCGGTAGGAGCGCGATTCTGGAAAAGGTAAAGGGGTTTTATCCCGAGATCAAGAAGGACTCCGAAGAAGCCACGAGAATCATCGACATGGTCAAGCATATGGAGCATCAGGGATATCAGTTTGAGGGAGCGGAAGCATCCTTTGAGCTGGAAGTACGAAAGCTTCTCGGTGTACGGCCGAAATTTTTTGAGCTTCAGATGCTCAGTGTAGTAGACGAACCGCAGTCCGAAAACCAGAACCGCAAGAAGCCGTCGCTCGCCTCCATCAAAGTATTGGTTGGCGACAGGCTGGAGATCACCGCCGCGGAAGGACTCGGCCCCGTGAACGCCATCGACGCAGCATTACGAAAAGCGCTGGAGGTATTTTATCCCGAAATCGGAGAAATCCGGTTGACGGATTACAAGGTACGCGTACTGGACAGCGAGAGCGCAACGGCAGCAAAGGTACGCGTCCTCATCGAGTCCACCGACGGACACGCATACTGGACGACGGTAGGCGTCGCGGTAGACATCATGCAAGCCAGTACGCGCGCGCTGATGGACTCCATCGAATACAAGCTGCTTAAATCTCAGGCGCAGTCGAAGTATTTCGAAGTGCAGAGTGAAACCGCATAACAAGAGATTGACCTAAGGATTGAAAGGGGTACTATATATGAAACTCACAGGAGCGCAAATCCTGATCGAATGTCTGGTGGAGCAGGGCGTGGATACCGTGTTCGGCTATCCGGGCGGCTCCGTGCTCAATATCTACGACGAGCTGTACAAAAGCAGCGACCGCATCACCCATATTCTTACCGCGCATGAACAGGGAGCATCCCACGCGGCGGACGGCTACGCCCGCGCAAGCGGCAAGGTCGGCGTCTGCATCGCGACTTCCGGCCCGGGAGCTACCAACCTCGTCACCGGCATCGCGACCGCATACCTTGACAGCGTGCCCGTTGTGTTTATTACGGGCAACGTCAACGTGAACCTGATCGGCAAGGATAGCTTTCAGGAGGCGGACATCGCTGGCATCACAACGCCGATTACGAAGCACAACTTCATCGTCAAGGACGTGAAGGATTTGGCGGAAACCGTTCGGGAAGCGTTTGATATTGCGCGCGCAGGAAGACCCGGCCCGGTGCTGGTCGATATCCCGAAAAACGTGACCGCTGAATTCGCCGAATACACCGCGGAGAAGATCGACACCGTCAAGAAAGAAACGCCGATCAGCACGGAATCCGAGATCGGAATCGAAGAACTAGCAGACATGATCCGCAAAAACAATAAGGTTTTTCTGCTCTGCGGCGGCGGCGTGCTGCTCTCCGGCGCGAACGACGAGGTCTATCGCCTCGCCGAGATGATCAAAGCCCCCGTGGGATGCACGTTGATGGGCGTCGGCTCGTTTCCCTCGACCCACCCGAGTTTCACTGGTATGATCGGCATGCACGGCACGCGAGCGACCAACGTCGCCGTCTCCGAAAGCGATCTGTTCATCGCGCTCGGCAGCCGGTTCAACGACCGTGTGACGGGAGACGTGAATAAGTTCTGCAAGACCGCAAAGATCGTTCAGATTGATATCGACGCGGCGGAGATCAACAAAAACGTTCGTACCGCGCACCATATCGTTGGCGATGTGAAGACGGTGCTCAAACGCTTACTCCAGATTCTGGAGATTTCACCTATCGACACCACAGAGCGCGAACAGTGGCTCGGCGCGATTCAAACGCTGAAACTGCCCGTGCATGCGACGCGTCACGCAGGGTTTTCTCCCAAAGCAATCCTGACGGAGGTACAAAACCACCTGCCGAAGGATTCCATCATCGTCACCGACGTGGGACAGCATCAAATGTGGGCCGCGCGCTATTATAATTATGACGTGCCGGGCACCTTCATCACATCCGGCGGATTTGGTACAATGGGTTATGGCGCGGGCGCTGCGATGGGTGCTGCAATGGCGAAGCTTGATCGAAAGGTCGTTTTGATCACGGGCGACGGTTGCTTCCGCATGAACAGCAACGAACTTGCGACCATGCAGCATTACGGCATTCCGGTCGTCATCCTCGTGATGAATAACGGCGTTCTGGGCATGGTGCGTCAGTGGCAGACCGTGTTTTACGGGAAGCGCTACTCGCAAACAAACCTCGACCGCGGGCCGGATTTCGCAAAGCTTGCGGACGCATACGGACTCAAAGGATACTCCGTCTGCTCGCTGGATCAGTTTGACGAAGCGTTTTCGCAGGCAATCCAGTCCGGCGAAACGGCGGTGATCGACTGCCACATCGGCTGCGATGAGACGATTACGCCGATGGTTGCGCCTGGCAAACCCATTACGGAGTTTGTGCTGCATGAGCATGAACCCTCGGAAGCTAAGAAATAAGACGCACTGGAATAAACGGAAGGGAAGATAAATAGATGCGCAGCGATGAAGTCACAAAAAATGCGGAGCGCGCGCCGCACCGTTCTTTGTTTAAAGCCATGGGATATACGGATGAAGAACTCAGCCGTCCCCTGATCGGTATCGCAAACCCCAGAAACGAAATCGTACCGGGACATTTTCATTTGGATCAGATCGCGGAGGCGGTCAAGGCGGGCATCCGCATGGCGGGCGGCACGCCGATCGAATTTGGCACCATCGGCGTTTGCGACGGCATCGCGATGGGGCATCAGGGCATGCACTATTCCCTCGCGAGCCGCGAAATTATCGCGGACGAATGCGAAATCATGGCGGAAGCGCACCGGTTTGACGGCATGGTGTTTCTGCCCGGCTGCGACAAGATCATTCCCGGCATGCTGATGGCGGCGGCGCGGCTGGACTTGCCCGCGGTCGTGGTCACGGCGGGGCCGATGCTCGCCTATCATGGCGACGGCAAAGACCTTGACCTCAACAGCGTGTTTGAGGCGGTCGGCGCGTTTAAGGCGGGCAAAGCCACGCAGGCGGAGCTCGACTTTTGCGAAAACAACGCTTGCCCCAGCTGCGGCTCCTGCTCCGGCATGTTTACGGCAAACTCCATGTCCTGCCTGAGCGAAGCGATCGGTATGGCGCTGCCCGGCAACGGCACGATTCCCGCGGTCTATGCGGAGCGTCTGCGTCTCGCCAAACACGCGGGCATGCAGGTGGTCGAGCTGGTGAAAAAGGACATTCGTCCATCCCAGATTCTGACCGAAAAAGCGTTTGCCAACGCGCTTGCGGTGGATATGGCGCTTGGTTGCTCAACCAACAGCGTACTGCACCTGACCGCCATCGCGCGGGAAGCGGGGGTTACGCTCAACCTCGACATGATCAACGACATCAGCGCGAAGGTACCGAACCTTTGCCGCCTCGCGCCCTCCGGCCCGCACCACGTGGAAGACCTGTATCATGCGGGCGGTGTCTCGGCGGTGGTCAACGAGCTGATTCAAAACGGCTATTACGACGGTTCGAATATGACCGTACTCGGCGTATCGATGGGCGAAGCGGTCAAGAATGCAAAGATTCGAAACAGCAACGTGATTCACTCCTGCAAGGAGCCGTATTCCAAGACCGGCGGCATCCAGATTCTCAAAGGCAATATCGCGCCGGACGGCTCTGTCGTCAAGCGCGCGGCGGTGCTGGACAGCATGATGGTGCACAGCGGAAAAGCCAAGGTGTTTGACTCCGAAGAGCAGGCGATCAAGGCGATCTACGGTCTTGAGATTCAGCCCGGCGACGTGGTCGTCATCCGTTACGAAGGGCCGAAAGGCGGCCCGGGCATGCGCGAAATGCTGGGGCCGACATCCGCTATCGCGGGCATGGGACTCGACAGCACGGTGGCGCTGATCACGGACGGCCGCTTCTCGGGAGCCTCGCGTGGGGCGGCGATCGGTCACGTTTCGCCGGAAGCGGCACGCGGCGGCAACATCGCGCTGATTCAAGACGGCGACATGATCGATATCGATATTCCGGCTGGCAAGCTTCATGTACGACTCAGCGAAGAAGAGCTGAACGAACGCAGAAAGAGCTGGCAGCCGCCCGAACCGAAGATCAAAAAAGGCTATCTTGCGCGGTATGAACGCATGGTCTCCTCTGCTTCGGAAGGAGCGGTCGTGAAATAAGCGGCAACGCTTGAGGAGCCGACATGAGACAGATACAGATATTTGACACCACCCTGCGCGACGGGGAGCAATCTCCGGGTTGCGGCATGAACGTGAAAGAAAAGATCGACATGTCGCGCCAACTGGAATCCCTTGGTGTCAGCGTGATTGAGGCGGGGTTTGCGGCGGCGTCGCAGGCGGATTTTAACGCCGTGCGCGCGGTGGCAAAGGAACTGCAACGAACGCGTGTCACCAGCCTCTCCCGCGCGCTTGCAAAAGACATCGACAGCACTTGGGAAGCACTTCGGCATGCGAAATACCCGCGCATCCATCTCTACATTGCAACCTCGGATTTGCAGTTGGACTTAAAGCTCCAGAAATCGAGGGAAGAGGTGCTGGAACAGACGACGCAGATGGTGCGCTACGCCAAAAAGCTCTGCGAGGACATCCAGTTTTCCGCGGAGGACGCGACAAGGAGCGATCCCGATTTTCTGGTACATGTGTTCGAAACCGCGATTGCGGCGGGCGCGACCGTCATCAATGTACCCGATTCGGTCGGTTATGCAACGCCGGAAGAATACGGAAATTTAATCCGGTTCCTACGCGGTTCGGTCAAGGGAGCGGATCATGTGCAGTTTTCCACGCATTGCCACAACGACCTCGGTCTCGCGGTTGCAAACTCGCTTTCGGCGATTCTTGCGGGCGCGGATCAGGTGGAATGCACGGTAAACGGCATCGGCGAACGCGCCGGCAACGCCGCGATGGAAGAGATCGTAATGAGTTTGCGCTCACGCGTGGATTTCTACGGCGCGTATACCAACGTAGACCCGGCGCAGATCTACAAGACGAGCCGCTTGCTCTCCGCCATTACCGGCGTGAAGGTACAGCCAAACAAAGCGATCGTAGGCGAAAACGCCTTTTCCTACGAAAACGGCATTCATCTGCAAGGCTCGATGGCGGAAAAGCAGACTTACGAGATCATGCGGCCGGAACTGGTGGGGCTTACCAACAACAAAATGCTGTTGGGCAAGCATTCCGGTAGAAACGCGTTTAACGAGCGCGTGAAGGAACTCGGCTACAGCGTGGATTTCGAGCTGTCCAACAAGCTCTTCAAACGATTCAAAGACTTAACGGATCGAAAGAAATCCGTCAGCGACAAAGACATCGAAGCGCTGGTGCGCAGCGTGCTTGCGCAGGAGATACCAAAGAGCTATTCGCTGGAACGCTACGTCATCAACTCCGGCAACACGATCACACCGACTTCCAGCATTACGCTCACCGGAGCGGACGGCGCAAAAACGGAGAAGGTCGCAATCGGGTTCGGTCCGGTGGACGCCTCGTTTAATGCGATCAACAAGATCATCGGTCGCGCGGTCAAGCTGGAGGAATACTCCATCGGTGCGGTCACCGCTGGCAGAGATGCGCAGGGCGAGGTCAGCGTAAAGATCAGCAGCGAAGGCGCGACGGCAAAAGGCTACGGCCTGAGCACAGACGTGATAGAAGCGAGCATTCTCGCCTACATCAACGCAATCAACAATCTAATATATGAAAAGACGCGGGAGGACATGTAATACTATGGGAATGACAATGACGCAAAAAATACTCGCATCCCACGCGGGACTTGACCAAGTCAGCGCGGGACAGCTCATTCGCGCGAAGGTAGACCTGGTGCTCGGAAACGACATCACGGCTCCTGTCGCGATCGTAGAGTTTGAAAAAGCGGGGATCGAATCGGTATTTAACCGCGACAAGATCGCGCTGGTCATGGATCACTTTACGCCGAACAAGGACATCAAGGCCGCCGAGCAATGCAAAGTCGTTCGCACGTTTGCAAAAAAACATCAGATCACGAACTTCTTCGATGTCGGCAAAGTCGGCGTGGAACACGCGCTGCTGCCTGAGATGGGTTTGGTGAAGCCCGGCGATCTGATCATCGGCGCAGATTCCCACACCTGCACCTACGGCGCACTCGGCGCGTTCTCCACGGGCGTAGGCAGCACGGACATGGCGGCGGGCATGGCGACAGGGCTTTGCTGGCTGAAGGTACCGACCGCGATGCGCTTTGTGCTGAAAGGCAAACTCAAGCCGTGGGTATCCGGCAAAGACGTCATCCTTCAGATCATCGGCATGATCGGGGTAGACGGCGCGCTTTATCAAAGCATGGAGTTCACGGGTGAGGGGCTTTCCGCACTCACGATGGAAGACCGTCTCTGCATGGCGAACATGGCGATCGAAGCAGGCGCAAAAAACGGTATCTTCGACTACGACGAAAAGACCGCGCAGTATGCAAAAGAGCACGGTTGCGCGGAATGGAGCGTTTACAAGGCGGATGCAGACGCGGAATACACCGCGACGTATGAAATCGACCTGAACAGCATTGAGCCCACAGTAGCGATGCCGCACCTGCCGGAGAACGCAAAGCCCGTTTCCGAAGTAGGCGAGATCACCATCGATCAGGCGGTGATTGGCAGCTGCACCAACGGCAGAATCGAAGACCTCCGCGCGGCGGCAAAGATTTTTGAAGGTCGTCAGGTACATGAAGGCGTTCGCTGCATCGTCATTCCCGCCACGCAAAAGATCATGCTGCAGGCGATGGAAGAAGGTCTCGTCAAGACGTTTATCGACGCGGGCTGCGCGGTGAGCACGCCCACTTGCGGGCCGTGCCTCGGCGGACATATGGGCATCCTCGCCAAAGGCGAGCGCGCAGTAGCCACCACGAACCGCAACTTTGTAGGACGCATGGGCCATACGGGATCGGAAGTGTATCTCGCTTCTCCCGCCGTCGCCGCCGCTTCCGCAATCGCAGGCAAACTCGTTACACCCGAATCCGTGTTAGGAGGTAAAGCATGAACGCAACAGGAACCGCCATCAAATATGGCGACAATATCGATACGGACGTCATTATCCCCGCGCGCTATCTGACCACGAGCGATCCCAGAGAGCTGGCCTCGCACTGCATGGAAGACATCGATAAAGAATTTGCTAAGCGCGTTCAGCCGGGCGACATCATGGTCGGCGGCAAAAACTTCGGCTGCGGCAGCTCGCGCGAGCACGCGCCGATCTCGATCAAGGAAAGCGGTATCTCCTGCGTGGTCGCGGCGACCTTCGCGCGCATCTTTTACCGCAACGCGATCAACATCGGCCTTCCGATCGTGGAATGCCCCGAAGCGAGCGAAAAAATTCAGCCGGGCGACAAGGTCAGCGTAGACTTTGACACCGGAGTCATCACGAACCACACCCGCAACGAAACGTATCAGGGTGAGCCGTTCCCGACGTTTATACAAGGCATCATCTCCGCGGGCGGACTCATGAACGCCATCAAAGCGGGCAAGCTGTAAGGGGGAAACGGATATGAACTATAACATTGCGGTCATTCGCGGAGATGGCATCGGTCCGGAAATCGTAGGCGAAGCCATCAAGGCGCTCAACGTTGCAGCAAAGCGATTTGGCTTTGCGCTGAGCTTTCACGATGTGCTGATGGGCGGCTGCGCCATCGATGCAACGGGAGTACCCCTGCCGGAGGAGACCATCCGCGTTTGCAAAGCCAGCAGCGCGGTTCTACTCGGCGCGGTCGGCGGTCCGAAGTGGGACACGCTGCCGGGGAATCTTCGCCCGGAAGCGGGCTTGCTCGGCATTCGCGCGGCACTCGGTCTCTACGCAAACCTTCGTCCGGCTGTTCTGTTTGCGCCGCTGAAGGACGCCTGCCCGCTCAAAGCGGAGATCGTCGCAAATGGGCTTGATATCCTGATGGTACGAGAGCTTACCGGCGGCATCTACTTTGGCGATCGCGGACGTAGCCGCGGCGAACGCGGGGAAGAGGCCTACGACACCGAGCGCTACTCTGTAATGGAAGTCGAACGCATCGGCAGAATCGGTTTTGAGGCCGCAAAAAAGCGCGGAAACAAGCTCACCAGCATCGATAAGGCAAACGTACTCGAAAGCTCCCGTCTCTGGCGCGAGACCATGCATAGGCTTGCGAAGGAATACCCGGAAGTAACTTACGACGATATGCTCGTAGACAACGCGGCGATGCAGCTCGTGCGCAATCCGTCCCGTTTTGATGTGGTGGTTACGAGCAATATGTTTGGCGACATTCTCTCCGACGAAGCGAGCATGATCACGGGTTCCATCGGCATGCTTCCATCTGCATCGCTTGGAGACGGCACATTGGGACTCTACGAGCCGATTCACGGTTCCGCGCCGGATATCGCGGGCACAGGCAGCGCCAATCCGCTTGCGACCATTCTCTCCTGCGCGATGCTGCTACGCTACTCGCTCAACCAGCAAGAAGCGGCAAACGCCATCGAGCGCGCGGTACAGCTCGCGCTGGAAGAAGGCTGGCGCACGGCGGATATCGCGGCGGGCAAACCCTCGATTGGAACACAACAGATGGGTGATATCGTCTGTCGCCTCATCGAGACGGCGTAAGGAAGGAGTTACAGTATGGAAGGAAAACCCATGAAACTCACGATGTCCGTTCTTGTGAAAAACCATGCGGGTATTCTATACAAAGTTGTCGGTTTATTTTCCCGCAGGGCGTATAATATACACAGTCTCGCAGTTGGCACAACGAGCAATCCTGCAATTTCGCGCATGACGATCGTGGTGGACGGAGACGAAGAGATCTTCGATCAGGTTGAAAAACAGCTTTGCAAACTCATCGATGTCATCGAGGTCAAGATTTTGACCGAAGGCGAGTTCATCAACCGCGAGCTGATCCTGCTCAAGGTCAACGCGACCTCCGAAAATCGCTCCGATCTATTGCAGATCACGAAGATCTTCGGCGCGAAGGTGATCGACGTTTCTCATGAAATGCTGATCGTCGAATATGCGGACACTTCCGATCAGGTTCGAAGGCTGGAGCAGATGCTGGAGCGCTACGGCATTCAGGAAACGGTGCGAACCGGAACCATCGCGATTGAAAACGCGCACGTGATGGCGATGAAACAGGAATCCCTGTAACACGATGAATGATGCCGGTTTGAATCGGCGTGTTCATAGCCGGATATCGATTCGGCGAGCTTCTTTTTGCAACACGGCTTGTGCCGCAATAGATTACATTTTGTTTGGAGGATGAATTCAACATGGCTAAGATGTACTACGAAAGCGACTGTAACCTCGCGCACCTCAAGAACAAGACCGTTGCCATCATCGGCTACGGCAGCCAGGGACACGCGCACGCGCTCAACCTCAAAGAGAGCGGCGTCAACGTCATCGTCGGTCTCTATCAGGGCAGTAAGTCCTGGAAATCAGCGGAAGAAGCAGGCTTAAAGGTCTACACCGCGAAGGAAGCCGCCAAGATTGCCGACATCATCATGATTCTGGTCAACGACGAGAAGCAGGCGGCGCTCTACACCGAGAGCATTGCAGACGGCCTTGTCGAAGGCAACACGCTGGTCTTTGCGCACGGCTTTAACATCCATTACGGCCAGATCGTGCCGCCGGCAAATGTGGACGTCATCATGATCGCGCCGAAAGGCCCCGGCCACACCGTCCGTAGTGAGTATCAGCGCGGCGCGGGCGTACCGAATCTGATCGCCGTCTATCAGGATTTCACAGGCAAGGCAAAGGAGACCGCGCTTGCATATGCTGCCGGTATCGGCGGCGCGCGCGCGGGCATCCTTGAGACCACCTTCCGCGAAGAGACGGAAACCGACCTCTTTGGCGAGCAGGCCGTTCTCTGCGGCGGCGTGACGGAGCTCATGCTGGCGGGCTTTGAGACGCTGGTCAACGCGGGCTACGCGCCGGAGAACGCGTATTTTGAGTGCATCCACGAAATGAAGCTGATCGTAGACCTTATCTATGCCGGCGGATTTGAGCGCATGCGTTATTCCATCAGCGACACGGCGGAATACGGCGACTATGTCACCGGCAAGCGCATCATCACCGAAGAAACGCGCAAAGAGATGAAGAAAGTACTCACCGAGATCCAAGACGGCACGTTCGCCCGCAATTGGATTTTGGAAAATCGCGTCGGTCGCCCGCATTTCAACGCCATGAAGCGTCAGGGTGCGGAAACACAGCTTGTCAAGGTCGGTCAGCAGCTCAGAAGCCAGATGACTTTCCTGAAAAAATAAAATTGCCCGTAAGGTCAAAAGGAGTATCCATTGATCGATTTATCAACGATAAATCTTCAGCTGAATGCGATGACGGTTTATCGTGCTATCCTGCAGGATGAAACGGTTTCCCGCTTTGTGCGCGCGCTTAGCGCCGCACAGAGCGGCGTCGCCGCTTCGTTTTGCGAGAGCTACGGCGCGTTGATTCACTCTCTTTGTGAATCAACGGGCTCGCTCGATTTCTCCGCGCATCTGGAGCAGCTTCTGCGTTACGATAACAATGCGTTTTCACGCGCGGCGGCAAAAGGGGAGACGGATGATTCCTTTCTGGCGCTGCAAAAATCCGCAGCGTACGATCTGGAGACGCTGATTGCGGTTTCCTCTATCTCCGCGGCGGAATTTAAGCAAGCGTTCCCGGCGCGCGGAAATGCGCACGAGACAGAGCTGATTTTACGCCTGCCGGACTATACGCACCATTCTTCCTTTTTTCAGACCGGCTGTGCGAACGCGCTTGACGAGCTGGAAGCATTCTATCGCGCTAACGGCTACGGTGTTTTCGCTCAATTCGGTGCGTTCCGCTGGGATTGTACTCTCATCGGCATTCGTCATCCCGATCCGATCCGCCTGAGTAGCCTGAAATCGTATGAGCACGAGCGACGGCTTGTCGCGGCGAACACGCGTGATTTTGTTGAAAAGCACGGCGGCGGGAATCTGCTGCTCTACGGAGATCGCGGAACGGGAAAAAGTAGTACGATCAAAGCCCTCGCAAACGAGTATCGCGAGCAAGGACTGCGCATCGTCGAAGTTACGAAAGACAGTATTCCGCAGTTTCCCGAAATCATGGAGCGACTGCGTGAAGTTCCGCTGCGATTCATTCTGTTTCTGGATGATCTTTCGTTTTCAACCGACGACGCAAGCTTTTCCGCGCTTAAGTCCGTGCTGGAAGGCGGCGTGGTCGCAAGACCGGAAAACTGCCGCATCTATGCGACAAGCAACCGTCGTCATCTGGTCAAGGAATCGTTTTCCGAGAGGAGTGTGGACGTTGACGACGTACACGCGGGAGACACGAAGCAGGAGAAACTTTCGCTCTACGACCGTTTCGATCAAACGGTGAACTTCTTCGCACCGGATCAGGCACAGTATCTTTCCATCGTGCGCGCGCTCGCGCAGGAAAGAGCGCTCCCGATTTCGGCGGAAGAGCTGGATCTTGCCGCGATTCGCTGGGCGATTCGCGCGGGCGGCAGATCTCCGCGTGCCGCAAAGCAGTTTGTTGAGTGGGCTACGGCTCAGCTCCAAAAAGGCGCGTCTATTCTGGAGGAATGAGACAGAATCACGGCGCAATTGACACACACAATCTGCAAAGCAACCGGCGGCGATCACCCGTCGGCTGTTTTGTATTCTGTTTCGATTTGTAATTGAATGAGGTGATTCCCTTTGGAAACCACGAAAAAACAAAAATTCATCTCTGCGCTCTCAGCCGCGTTTCCGCACACGCTACCGGTTATGGCAGGCTTTCTTGTGCTGGGCATCGCTTACGGCATGCTGATGCTGGAGAAAGGGTTCGGCCCGCAATGGTCGGTACTCATGAGCGCGGTCGCCTTTTGCGGCAGCATGCAGTTTGTCGCCATCACGCTGCTGACAACCGCGTTTCACCCGCTGGAAGCGTTGATTTTGAGCCTGCTCGTCAACGCAAGACATCTATTTTATGGTCTTTCGATGCTGGATAAATATAAGGGCTTTGGCAAAGTCAAGCCGTTTCTGATCTATACGCTCTGCGACGAAACATTCTCCATCGTCTCCTCGGTTAACCCGCCGGACGGGGTTGAACCCAAATACTTTTATTTGAGTATTTCGCTGCTGGACTATCTGTATTGGGTGTTTGGCTCTCTGTTGGGCGGATTGCTCGGCGGGTTTATGCCGTTTGATATGAAAGGACTTGATTTTGCATTGACCGCGCTGTTTGTCGTACTGTTTTTGGAGCAAATGAAGAAGAAAGGCAACTGGATTCTTGGATTGATCGGCATCGGCTGCGCGCTGGTTTCCCGATTTGTCTTCGGGGCCGCAAACATGGTTCTACCGGCGCTGATCATCATTCTTATCACGTTGCTTGCGGGAAGGAAAAAGCTGTGCAATCTTTGTTAACCCCGACTCAAATCATACTCACGGTGCTCGCTGTTGCGCTGGGAGCGATGGCGACGCGCTTTCCGCCGTTCTTTCTGTTTCCCGAAGGAAAGCAACCGCCGCAGGTGGTTACCTATCTGGGGAATGTTCTTCCACCGGTGATGATGGGATTGCTGGTGGTCTATTGCCTGAAGGAAGTACCGGTCGCGGCTTATCCGCACGGTTTGCCGGAGCTGATTTCAATCGCGTTTATCGTTTTGATTCACCTGTGGCGTAAAAACGTATTACTCAGTATCGGTTGCGGAACCGCGCTTTATATGTTTCTCGTTCAGGCAGTGTTTGTCGTATCGTAAATTTGGAGGAATGGAATAATGGAAGAGATTAAACCCGGTCGCTATCGTCATTTTAAAGGCAACGAGTACGAGGTTTTATACCTCGCCAGACACTCGGAGACGCTGGAGGATATGGTTGTCTATCGTGCGCTCTACGGCGAACACGGTGTATGGGTACGTCCTGCGCATATGTGGAATGAAATTGTTGATCGCGATGGAAAAAAACAAAGCAGATTTACGTATATTGGAAAATAATTATGGTGAATACATCTGCTACAACAGTGTTTTTGCATTCTTAGTCAATATTTCATTTGCTAATTTATGCATAAAATAATATGATATCTCTATAGATACATGCGAAACCATTCAAACAGATGAAATTTTGATTGATCTCAAAGATATAATCGCGAAAATTGGTAGCATAGGAACATGTTTGACTTTGGCGATGGAGAAAGAATATGAAGCATGCCGGCGACATACGTTCCCATAATCAGAAAAGCCCCCTGTTTCGGTCACTTTTGATCACATTTATCTACGCCTTTTTCGGTTATGTTTGGATCATCAGTTCCGAGCTTTTTGTTGCTCGTGCTCTTCACGAAAGCAAAGAGGTTTTCAACATCAGCATCACAAAAGGGCTTCTTTTTGTGACCGCAACAGCAATCCTGATCTTCATCCTTGTTTATACCAACCTGCGTAAAGTGCATTGTGAAAGCGTTATTCGGCAAGAGAGCGAAAACGCGCTAAAAGAAGCACAGCACCTTGCTCACGTTGGTAATTTTTCTTATAACGCGAAAAATGGTGTGTATACTTTTTCAGATGAAGCAATCAATATACTTGATTTAAACGACTATGACAAGCCGATCACATACGACCTGTTGATGCGAAAAGTGCAAATTGGCGACCGTGAACGAGTCTATGCCATGACAACGGAAGCTGCATACAACGCCGGTGGCGAGCTCGCTTTTGACTGCCGTATCTTGCGCGCACATGAATCAGAGCGAACGGTTCAAGTCCGGCTTCAAATTCTACTGCAGGAGAACAACAAAAAACCTTTTATATTCGGCACGCTTCAGGATGTTACGGAGCGCGCGCAAGCGGAGGCCGCAGCCAGAGAGAACGAAGCGATCTATAAAGCGCTGCTGAACTCCAGCTATGATTTGGTGTATCTGAAAGACAGCGCGCTTCGCTATGTCGCCGTCAACACAAACATGCAGCGATACTATGGCATTCAGGAACAGGATTTGATTGGTAAACAACTGCATGATATTAAGCCGGGGGAGGATGCGCTCCTTTGGGAATCTCGCGATCGAAAAGTGCTGCTGAGCGGCAAACCTGTGTTCATTGAAGATTTCAGCGATGGCCGCTTCTTTGAAACAATCATCTTTCCGGTTGATCTATCCAATCAAAAACGTGGAGTCGGCGGAATCTCCCGCGATATTACACAGCGCAGACAAACAGAACAGGTGATTGAGCAGGAGCGCGATCGCGCACAGACATATTTCGATATCGCAGCCGTTATATTTGTTGCATTCGATAACGATGGCGTCGTTACGATGATCAATCGTACGGGGTGCGATGTCCTCGGTCTTCCCAAGGAAGAAATCATCGGCAAACAATGGATGGCGAATTTTGTACCGGAGTCAGATCGAGCAATGGTGTATGACGTGATGCACCGCATTCATGATGGAACCGTATTGCCGACCGACATCAATGAAAATGGGATTCTCAACGCGAACCATGATGTTTATCGGGTTGAATGGCGCAACGTAGCCCTGAAAGATGCAAACGGAAAAATGACAGGCATCTTATCTGCGGGTATCGATGTAACCGATCTTCACAAAACGATTGAAGCACTGCGTGAAAGTGAAAGAAGCAAGAGCGTTCTACTGTCCAATCTGCCGGGCATGGCATATCGATGCTCTTATGATCGCAACTGGACGATGCATTTTGCATCGACCGGTTGTTTTGCGTTGACCGGATATTTACCGGAGGAACTGGTCGAGAATAGAGTATTGTCGTTCAACGACATCATATGTCCGGAATATCGTGAAGTCATCTGGAATGACAGTGTCAATCATTTAACAAAGAATCGCGGGAACCGTTACGAATACGAAATCATGACTGCCTCTGGCGAACGCAAATGGGTACTAGATATCAATCAAGGTATTTTGGACGAGTCTGGCAACATCGTAGCGCTGGAAGGCATTATCATTGATATTACAAACACAAAACTCCAGTTTTTGCAGATACAGTATTTGAGTGACCATGATCAACTCACGGGGGTACATAATCGCCAATACTATGATACGGCAAAAAAACGCTTTGATACGATAGCGTTCCTGCCGCTATCTGTGTTTTTTGTTGATATCAACGGGCTCAAGTTGATCAATGACGCTTTTGGTTATGATGCAGGCGATCATATCATTCAAACGACCGCTGCTGTTCTAAAATCAAGCATGAAATCAGGCGAAGTTCTGGCAAGAGTCGGCGGCGACGAATTCGGAATTCTTTTGCCGTACACGGACATGCGGATGTGTGAACAGCGCATGCAAGAGTTCAGGGATGCGTTTATCTCCCATAATTCCAATGAAAAAGACCTTTCAAAAGTGATCAATCTTTCTATCGGATTTTCTACGAAGCTTGATCCTTCCATCGAGTTTTCTCAGGTTGAAAAAGAAGCGGAAGAGAATATGTCCCGCAGGAAACTTTTCGATCAAAAGAGCCATCACAACGCGGTGCTTTCTTCCATCATGACAACACTGTTTGAACGAAGCTTTGAAACGAAGGAACACGCGGAGCGAATTGGATCGTTTTGCGCGATCATCGGCGAGCGGTTGAATCTGCCACAGGATGATATCGATCGACTGAGACTGTTTGCCATGCTCCATGACATCGGGAAAATAGCGATCAGCGATCAGATTTTAAACAAGCCATCCGCCTTAAATGAAGAAGAACTAAAAGTCATGCGCACTCATCCGGAGATTGGGTATCGAATTGCGATGTCGTCGCCGGATCTCGCCGCAATCGCCGATTTGATACTGACGCATCACGAGCGTTGGGACGGTAAAGGATACCCTAATCAGCTTGCGGGAGAGAATATTCCGCTACTTTCACGCATTCTTGCCGTTGCGGATGCATACGACGCGATGACGGAAGACCGTGTCTATCGAAAGGCGCTATCGCGTGAAGTTGCGATTTCAGAGATCAGGAAAAATGCGGGCACACAGTTTGACCCGAAGGTTGCGAAAGTATTTCTGGAGATATTGGAAGAAGAGGACAACCTGCAAGCAGCCGATCCTTCGACTAAGGAATTTGCGTGAAATTGGACTATCAAAAATGTATTGATTATTGGAACGGCGTTTTTTCTTTGGAAGACGCCACTGTACCGGGTCAAGGAACATCCGGCAACGCTGCGCTGGACGAAGCGATTGCGTGGCTTTGCGGTGGTACGGATCGCGTATTGGATTTCGGCTGCGGAAACGGGGTTATGCAGTTTCTCTGCGCGCAAAATGGAACGCGTGATCACGTCGGTATCGATCTTTCTGATGAAGCGATTCTATGCGCGCAACGTAAAGCCGCGCATATGTCCGCGGGAGTGTACCGGTTTGAGCGGGGCGGGGTTGAGGCGTTTTCAAAATATCCAAATGAATCGTTTGACGCGGTCATACTCTCAAACATCGTCGACAATCTGTTTCCAGAAGACGCAACACAACTGATCAGCGAGAGTGCCCGCGTTCTGAAAGCAGGCGGCAAAGTGCTTGTCAAACTCAACCCGTATCTGACGCAGGAACAAATCGCGGTATGGAATATCAAGGCGATATCCGGAAATTTGCTGGACGACGGTCTCATTCTCTGGAACAACACGACGGAAGAGTGGCGTGATCTTTTCACACCACACTTCACTGTGTATCAACAAGAAGAGGTTTATTACCCGGAGTACAAGCAGACGAATCGTTTGTTTTATTTGGTTAAACTATAGAATACAATCAAAACGGTTGCGCAAAAGACGGCGATCTCTCGCCGTCTTTTGCTTGACTCTTGTGTTAGTTGGCTGATTTCGAACCGCGTTTGGTGAGAAAGAGAACCCCCAGCGTATTTGGACCGCAATGGCTGCTGATGGTGCAGCTTGCCTGCGTTACGAAAATCTCCTGAAACGGCTGAAGCTCTTTGATGCGAGCAACTACCTTTTCAATCGTTGCGGGATCGTCCATACCGGAATGCGTTACAAACACGCGATCCAGAATCAGATCGTTGCGATCTTTGAGCTGGTCGTCCACATACTTCATCAGTGAGGGCGCGAGCTTGCCCATGTACTTTTTTCCAACGATCATGCTGCCCTGACGATCGTTTTTTACGAGTATGGTCGGCTTAATGTTCATGAGCGCGGCGCCGATCTGCGTGATGCTGGAGCAGCGGCCCCCGGCGCGCATGAATTCAAGTGTGTCTAGAATAAAGCTTGCGCGGGTGTCCTGCGTCAGCGCGGAGACCTCGTCGAAAATTTGCTTTGCCGGTAATCCCGCTTTGATGCGCTCTCCTGCTTCACAAACGAGCAGGCCGAAACCGGTTGAGAGCGAGCAGGAGTCGATGACATAGACGTTTCCGTGATCTTTCAGCGCGGTTGCCGCTATCTGTGCGTTTGCATGCGAACTGGAAATCCCCGAACCAAGAGAGATATGAATCACGTCATATCCTTGATCGAGAAACGCTAGAAAATAACGCTGATATTCTTCGGGATTGATCGCAGCTGTTCGCGGTAAGAGCTTTTGCTTCCACCAGGCTTCGTATAGTTCCGCAGAAGTGATGTCATAGCCATCCGTATATTGTTTTTCGTCGAGAATGATATGGAGCGGATAGAGAGAGACCGCATAACGCGACTTGAGTTCCTCGCCAATGTCACAAGGAGTATCCGCGCTGAGTACGATCTTATGATCAGGCATACGAAAGTATCCTCCTCAAGCAGACAGTTTTCTTATTCTAGCAAAAGAGATTGCGAGCGTCAACCACATTCATGACATGCTGTAGATCTGTTCGCATCGATAAATGAACAATGAAAGCCGTTACTGTTCATTTAATCGTATTTTGATCTCGGTTGCAAGTAAAAATGTGAATTAATGATTCATTTTATTCAGTTCGGAAGATACCGATTCCAATGTGTACAAGTTTGATCCGAAATCGCCGAGCATGCGAACACGCTCGTTATAACCAGTGCCAACGAATTGATTGTTTAGATGCACACCCTGCATGAGCGTCTGCCCGCTTGCCTGATAGGTTTCGACGCAATCCTGCATGGCGTAAAGCCGATCTGCCCAGCGAAAGAGAAGTCCGTTGGGATTGATGGAGAAGGGTAGCAGATGATTGACCAGCCCTCCGAAGCGATGTAGAAATACGCGCTGACCTTTGGTCTGCATTTGGTAACGCTGTGCTTCCTTCAATCCTGCAATCGGGAGAATATCGTTGCCCTCCGCAGCCTGGGCAAGCGGTTGATAGACGCCGATGATGGACTTCTCCTGATCATGCGAAACGGCTTGCACATATACTTTGTTCGTCTTTGGCGTGTCGTGACGGATCAACCGTCCGTATTGCAATGTCTTACGATTCTTCTTGTAAAATGCGATCTGTTCTCGCGCCTCTTTTCGCTCCAGCATGGTGAGATGCTTTAAGTCTAGCTCGTATCCAAGGCAACCAAAGCTTGCAACGTTGAAACGAGTGGCGATCGACGTCTGCCGGAGCGTCTGCTGATTGGGAGACGCGGAGACATGCGCGCCCATCGTAGACTGGGGATAAAGATAGCTCAACCCTTCCTGAATTTTTAGTCGCTCGACCGCATCCGTATCATCGCTCGACCAAACCTGAGGCGAGAAACAGAGCATGCCGAGATCGAACCGGTTTCCGCCGCTGGAACAGGACTCGAGCAATATCTGCGGACGAGGACGAAAGATCCGCGCGAAAACATCGTACAGTCCCATGATATAACGATGGTAAAACTCGCCTTGATTCGCAAGAGTGGGAGAATAGGCGTCGCTGATATGGCGGTTCATATCCCATTTGACATAGTCGATCTTCGCGTCGTCCAGAATGCGCGAAACATTTTCAACGATATAGTCCCGCACGGCAGGATTGCATAGATCGAGCACAAGCTGGTTTCTGCCCAATAGCGGCGTTCTGTTTGGCGTGGTTACGGCGTATTCCGGATGGTGCGGTAAAGGTCGCTGTCAGGATTCACCATCTCTGGCTCGAACCAGAGACCAAATTGCATTCCCAGCGCGTGAATTTCCTCGGCAAACGATTTCATACCCCGGGGCAACTTCTTTCGATTGACGTCGTAATCGCCAAGTCCGGCATGGGCGTCGTTGCGTTTGCCAAACCAGCCGTCGTCGAGTACGAATAGCTCTACGCCAAGCCGTCTTGCCTGCCGCGCAAGACGGAGAAGCTTACTCCGGGTAAACCGAAAAAAACAGGCTTCCCAGTTGTTGATGAGGACCGGACGATCCATGCCTTTCCAGTCTCCACGCACGATGTGTTGATTCACAAAGTCGTGAAAGTGCGCGCTCATGCCGTTGAATCCGTCTGGCGAAAACGTCATGACCGCCTCCGGCGTTTCAAACCGCGCGCCGGATGATAGCTGCCAATCAAAGCCCTGCGGATGGATGCCGAGCTGCACGCGCAACAGATCAAACGGACTCAGTTCCGCAAGCCCGATATGATTGCCGCTATAGACGAGGTTGAATCCGTAGACGCGGCCGTGGGACTGCGTCGCCCCGTCGGCATAGAGTAAAAAGCCAGGATTATGCCGGTTGCTGGAGGCACCGGTGACGGAGGAGTTGACAAACTGTCCGTATTGCAGCTTTCGGTCGTGCCTGTGCGTCTCTTTGATCCACGCGCCGTCGAAGGTGACGAGGGAGAAGCCTTCGTTTTCCAGATCGAGCTGTATGCTCATAATTCTGCGAATTGAGACCGAGTCTTCGCCTGAATTGATCAGAACGCTTCTGCGTGAAATCACGTCGGCTGCGGAAAACACGGTATAATAAAGAAGCAGTTTCAGGTTTGCTGCGCGATCGAGAAGCGTTACGATCAGGGTTTCGGACGTGTTTGCCTCGTCGTAAGCTGAGGGAAGGGATTCCATCTCGACACAGCCGGCAACGATCTCATACGAATCATAGAGAAAGTCGGTGCGATAGGTGCCGTCCGCGAGCTTCACCTCGATCGGCGTCTGTCGATAGTCGCCGCAGCCGATGCCGGACCATTCCAGCGGCAGGTTATCGAGACAATAGGTGGCGTCCCGCTCTGCGTCATACAGCACCGAACTGCCCTGCATAATGGAGCGCTTGGTCGCGAGGGTTTCGGTTTCACCGCGCGGGACACGCTCTCCGTAGTAAATATGTTCTAAATGACCAAACTCGGTGACGCGAAACAGATAGCTGGTATGATCCGTTTCCAACGTGAACAATCGATCCTGATATGTGATCATAAGATTCCCTTTCCTATAATAAAAATGCGACGTAAAAAAACGATATGGAATTCAATGCCATTGTATCTTTTGCGGCTTTTACCGTCAATGTCGATCAAGCCAATGCTCAGTTTGAATTTTTATGCGAAAACTGTTTTGAAGTTTGTTGACAACGCATCCTGCATACTGTATAAATGTATCGGGGTTGAGTGAGCTTTCCAATATCATATCAAAAATTGAGTAAGGGGATTGGGCAATGGATACACAACTCAAAAAGAAATACGGCTTGTTTACCGCTATCTCGATGGTCGTGGGTATCGTCATCGGAAGCGGCGTTTTCTTTAAAGCCGAAAAAATTCTCGGCGTAACCGGCGGTGATTTGCCGCTTGGCATCCTCGCATGGATCATCGGCGGCGTCATCATGATGATCTGCTCTTACGTGTTTGCCGTTATGGCGACTAAATATGAGTATGTCAATGGCGTCGTGGATTATTCCGAAGTCACGGTCGGTAAAAAATACGGCTATATGATGGGCTGGTTTTTTGCCACCATCTACTATCCGACGCTGACCAGCGTTTTGGCATGGGTTTCCGCGCGCTATACCGCGGTTCTCTTCGGTTGGTCGATCGTCGGTCCGGAGTGTATGGTCATCTCCGCGGTTTACCTCATCGGTAGCTATGCCATCAACGCACTTTCGCCGAAGATCGCCGGTAAATTCCAGGTAACAACGACGGTGATCAAGCTGATCCCGCTTGTGCTGATGGGTGTTGTCGGCGTGATCGTCGGGCTCACCAACGGCATGACGGTGCAGAATTTCACCAACGCAGTCACCGTCGTTGCCTCCAAGAGCAGCGCGCTGTTGACCGCCGTTTGCGCAACCGCGTTTGCGTATGAAGGTTGGGTCATTGCAACCAGCATCAACGCGGAATTGCGCGATTCCAAGAAAAACCTGCCGATCGCGCTGGTTGCCGGTGCCGCGATCGTCATCGTGGTCTATATTCTTTACTACGTTGGTCTAGCGGGCGTGGTTTCGAATGCAACGCTCATGGAGAACGGTCAAGAAGGCGCAAAAATCGCGTTCTCCACGTTGTTCTCAAGCGTAGGCGGAACACTGCTGTTCGTGTTCGTCATCATCTCCTGTCTGGGTACGCTCAACGGCCTCATGATGGGCTGCACGCGCGGCTTCTATTCGCTTGCGGCCCGCAAAGTCGGCCCGAATCCTGCCGTGTATCAGGAAATTAGTCCCAAGACCAACATGGCGACCAACTCCGCAGTGCTCGGTCTACTGCTTTGCGTGCTGTGGCTCGCGTATTTCTATGGCGCGAATCTCGTCGAAAAGTCCTGGTTCGGCGTGCTGTCGTTTGACTCTTCGGAGCTTCCGATCATCACGGTCTATGCGATGTATGTCCCGATGTTCATCGCGTTTATGATCAAGCAAAAAGATCTCGGCGCGTTCAAGCGAATTGTGATGCCGACGCTCGGTGTGCTCGGTTGCCTGTTTATGGTGTATGCGGCATACGTTTCGCACGGAGTGAAGGTCTTTTGGTATCTCGTCCTGTTTGCCGTCATCATGGCAGTCGGCATCTTCTTTGGAAAAGAGAAAAACAAAGAGCTATAAGCATCATCCATTCAACCCGAAAACAAACGAACCGCCGGTTATTCGGCGGTTCGTTGTTATTTTGTTTATTTCGATTGATAAGGGGTTCGATACAGTTCTTTTTGCTTCAGATGATTTTTTCTAGCCGTTGATTTCCAACCCGCGTTACCGGCGAAGAAATAGAGCTTTCGCGGGAATTTTGGTGCTGTGGCGCTGATCTTTGCTTCAAGCAATGCTGAATCTTCTAAATATCGTTGCACTCTCATAAATAAGCTGTCTATTTCGTTCATAACGGGTCGCATAAACGGCGCACCTTGCGCGCCGATGAGCATCCCGCCGCAGCCGATCATCACTCCGCCGCCAAACTTGCGTCCGGTTTGGAGCGCAAACTGCTCGACTACGCGCATCGCCTCCAAATTGATCTCAGGCTCGGGAAAGCCGCAGTTGACAATTGCAAACACGGCGCAGTCATGTTTGGATTTTGGTTCTTTTGCCGCAAAATCTTGCAAAAATCGCGTCAGCATGCCTGGCAGACAGAAGAAGTAGAGCGGGAAGATCAACACGATTGCATCCGCTTCTTCTAAAAGCGCAAACGCGGATGCTGTTTCATGATGAATGATCGCGTGTCTGACGTTGATCAATGTGGCGTTAATTTGCTTACTGATAAGCTGCGCTTCGCCGCGTTTAGAAAGCAGCTCGGATACCGCCCAAGATTGATCGACCTTGGGGCTTGCACTTAGGAGAACAACACGCTTGATCGTTTCGCTCATAAGCCACCTCCAACGCGTTTAAGCGTTACCGCGTTCAACGCGGCGATCATCTGTGTGTTGTCTCCTTGATCAACGATGACGGTAACATTATTGCGATGTTTCAGGTTGATATCCGTAAAAAGCTGCGCCTCATCCGGCGACATAGAATCACCGTAACCGATGAAGATTTGCGCCGGATAGTCACGATAGCGCGTGGAATGCATGGTAGAGCCATCCTCTCTCGTAATGAAAAACGGCAGCATGTTCGGCAGCCAGCGATCGATTGCAAACTTCATATTGGCGGAGAATTGACCAAATACGATGGGGCAAAGATACACGACCACGTCGCTCGTCATACAAGCCCGGTTGATCTCGACAATGCCGTCCTTCATGATGCATTCACCCGGCGTTTTGACCCAGCAGTCGAAACAACCGCGGCAGAACGTGAGCGAATCCCTCTCCAATATTTTTTCTGTTTGTTGAAACGCACGCTCGGCAAAGTATGCCGAAAGCATCGCTTTGAGTTCGGCTTGTCTCTGTGTTGCGAACTCACCGTCCGATATGAGATAGACCTGCATGAATTCCCTCCGTAGATTCGTTGTGTAAGGAATATCACGTTCTCTTCGTACCGTCAAGTAAATAGATAGAACGCAGGGCATCATATTCTGGCATCGGCGGTTATTCACTTGTGATTCCATACTATATACGATATAATATTTTGAAAGTTTGGAGGGATATGACCATGTCTGTTCGCGATTTGGCTATTAGCGCAAAAACCGCCTCCGGCAAGCTCGCCATCACTTCCGCAAAGACGAGAAACGAAGCACTCGTCGCAATGGCGGAGGCGTTGATTGCCGCTACGCCAAAGATTCTGCAAGCAAATGCCGAAGACTTACGCCTTGCGAAAGAGCGCGGGGTAAAGGCATCGTTTATCGACCGCCTGACGCTCGATCAAAAGCGCGTGGAAGCCATGGCAAACGGCATGGGCAAAGTATCCCTGTTGCCTGACCCGATCGGCAAGAGCGACGCGGTTTTCGTTCGCCCGAACGGACTTCGGATTGAGAAACGCCGCGTGCCTCTGGGCGTGATCGGCATCATCTATGAAGCGCGCCCGAATGTAACCGCGGACGCAATCGCGCTTTGCATCAAGAGCGGCAACGCCTGCATTCTGCGCGGCGGAAGCGAGGCTCTCTTGAGTAACGCCGCCGTCTGCGACGCGCTCAACGAAGCCGCGATTCAAAACGGCATTCCCGACGGTGCCATTCAGCTCCTGCGTGATACCGATCGCGCGGCGGCGAATGAAATGATGAAGCTCAACGGCTTGATCGACGTGCTGATTCCGCGCGGCGGACAAGGCTTGATTCAGAGTGTCAAGCAGCAGGCAACCGTTCCGGTCATCGAAACGGGTGTCGGCGTATGTCATGTCTATATCGACGAATCGGCGGACCTTGCGATGGCGGCGGATATCATCGAAAACGCGAAATGCTCGCGCCCGTCCGTTTGCAACGCGGCGGAGACGTTGCTCGTTCATGCGAGCGTCGCGGGCGATTGTCTGCCCGAAATCGCAAAGCGTCTTTATGCACGTGGGGTTGAGCTCCGATGCGATGCGCGCGCAAAAGCGCTGATGTCTGGTTCGATCGATGCCACCGAGGAAGACTGGTCAACAGAATACAACGACCTTATCCTCTCAATCAAGGTTGTCGATTCGCTCGATGAGGCGATTGCGCACATCGAAACCTACGGCACGCACCACAGCGACGCGATCGTAACCGAATGCTATCGCACGGCGGAACGTTTCCTCAACGAAGTGAATTCCGCGGCGGTTTATGTCAACGCCTCGACGCGCTTTACAGACGGCGAAGAATTCGGCTTTGGCGCGGAGATCGGCATTAGCACACAGAAACTGCATGCAAGAGGCCCGATGGGGCTGGATGAGTTGACCACGGTCAAATACGCCATTCGCGGCGAGGGACAGATTCGATAAAACATATCCGCAAATATGCGGCTCAAGTACACGGGAGAAAGAATGAGCATCAAACTCATCGCACTCGATATTGACGGAACGCTGATCAACCACATGGGTGAGATCAGCCAGCGAAACCAAAATGCCATCCGCAGAGCCAGAGAAGAAGGGATTGCCGTCGTTCTGGCAACCGGTCGGGGACGAATCGCAACCCGCCCGATTTGGAAAGAACTCGATCTGCACGGGCCTTCGATTCAATACGGCGGCGCTATGATTGCGGATATCGACAGCGAGCGCGCGCTTGTGCTGCACGAGATGGATCCGAACATCATCCGCGAAGTATTGACGTTTGCCAAAGAAGTCGATATTTCCGCGCAAATCTATATCGACGATGCGGTGATTACGGAAAAGACAAACGAACGCGCCGAGCAATATGTTGCGCGTCACAAATTGCCGTTTATCATCGACCCGGATATCCGCAAGAAAACGTTTCATAATGTGCCAAAGGTGCTTGCTTTTGCGCCAATCGATCGTCAAGACGTGTTGTTTGCGCAGTTTAAAGAGCGCTTTGCTGGGATTGCGCAGGTTTCACGCTCCAGCCCGGGATTTATCGAAATCAACAACATCGGGATTACAAAAGCCACCGCGCTGGAGGAACTTTCCTCTATGCTGCGCATTCCGCAGGAACAGACCGCGGCAATCGGGGACAATTTTCTGGATCAAGAGATGATCGAGTGGGCCGGCCTCGGCGCTTGCGTTGCCGATGGAGCGGAAGAGGTAAAGACGGTTGCCGATCTGATCGTGCCCGCTTGCGATGAGGATGGCGTCGCCGTCTTGATCGAGCAGTATATTTTAACCAGATAAAGAAAACCGGGTTGCCGGATTTTGGCTTAGGAGGATCAAACATGTACAGCATTGGCGTAGATATCGGCGGAAGCAAGATTGCCGCGGGCGTTGTCGGAGAAGACTTTAAACTCGTTAGTAAAAAATCGCTTCCTTTTCCGCATACAGGCGAGCCAAAGGATTCTATCGCGACGATTCAGACATTGATCAGCGGACTCATCGCAGAAAACGGCTTGAAGGCGGAGGATGTTTCCGCGATCGGTCTCGCCGTTCCCGGCAGCATTGACTATGATCGCGGCGTGGTTATAGACGCACACAATCTGGATTATCATGATTTTCCGCTCTGCAAGCTCGTTGGCGATCATTTTCCGGGTATTAAAGTATACGTTGAAAATGACGCAAACGCGGCGGCGCTCGCCGAATATTACGCGGGTGCGTTTCGCGGCTGTTCTTCTGGGCTACTGATCACGATCGGCACCGGCATCGGCGGCGGACTCGTGCTTGACGGCAAGATTTTTATTGGCGGAAAGAAAAACGGGTTCGAGTTTGGTCACGCCGTCTTACTCTTTGGCGGAGAGCCCTGCACCTGCGGTCAGAGAGGCTGCATCGAGTCGTATTGCTCCGCGGCGGCGCTCGTGCGCGAAGGCAGAAAAGCTGCGAACGTGCACCACGAAAGCGCGATGTTTCAACGCGCGCAGGGAGATTTGACGAAGATCAACGCAAAGCTCGTCATGGATTGTGCGCGGGAAGGGGATCCGGTTGCCTGCGAGGTCTATAACCGGTTTACGGATTATCTCGGCGCAACAGCCTGTACGGCGATTGCGCTGTTTGATCCGGAGATCATCGCGTTCGGCGGCGGCGTTAGCAATGACGGAGAGTTCTTGCTCGCCCCGATTCGCGCGTATGCTCAAAAATATGCGTTCTTTAAAAATCATGCGAAGATCGTTACGGCGGAGATGAAGAACGACGCGGGAATCGTCGGCGCGGCAATGCTGCATCTGCAACGATGAGTCGGGAGGTTTTCTTTGTAGCGGAACCGGAAAAACGATCCGCGATTGCGCGAGAGGTGTTGCTTGATTTGCCGGAGTGGTTTGGCATTCCGGAATACACGGAGAATTATATTCGCGCATGCGCGGAGATGCCGTTCTGGGCGTGTATCGATTCCGGTGAGATCACAGGATTCCTCGCCATCAAGGAAACAAGCCCGTATGCTGTCGAGCTCAACGTTATGGGCGTAAAAAAAGCGTATCACCGGTCGGGAATCGGCAGAGCGCTGTTTGAGACGATGCTTGCGTTTGTGAAAGCGCAGGGGTGCTCGTTTTTGCATGTGAAGACGGTCGACGCCGGGCATTATCAAGAGTATGACGACACCCGATTGTTTTACGAATCGGTCGGGTTTCGCAAACTGGAGGTGTTGCCGGAACTCTGGGATCCGGAGAACCCATGTTTGATGATGATTATGTCGATTCAATAAGCCGCGCAAGCGGCTTTTTCTAATATGGAACATCGAATCAAAACATAGAAAATGAGTCAATCCAGATATTAAAACATAATCTGGAGACAGCCTATAACTGCTGGCTAAAAACAGACAAGGTGCCGAAAAAAATGTACTGACCATAGAAAAAGAACCACAGACACAACATGTTGCGCCCTGTATCAACGTAACATACAATATTTTGTATCGAATTATAAGATAATTTATGAAATATTTCTGAACAAACCTATTGTTTATACAGGTTATACAAAACGTATGCAGATATTGTTGCAATGTTACTCTTGCAAGATGCGAAATTTGAGCCATACTTTACGCAGTTTTGATCTTTGGTTTTGTTTTTCCAACAATTGTCCACAGTCTATCCACTGAATATATCAATATTTGGTATGCAGTATCCTCTATTGACACAAAATATAGCGACGGGTAAACTGATATTGCACACCAAACGGGAGGGAATAGGGATATGTTTCAAATGATCACCAAGCGCGACGGGCACCAGGAAGCGTTTGACCGTCTCAAAATAAAGAATGCCATCTGGAAGGCCGCACAGGCCGTTAACGGGACCGACGAGGAGCGCTCAGAACGGCTCGCCGAAGAGGTCGTTCGCCTTGCTGAGGCGCGCTACGGCGACAGGACGCCGGACGTGGAGGGCATTCAGGACTTGGTTGAGAAGGTGCTCATCGAAGCAGGCCACGCGAAGACCGCGAAAGCGTACATCCTTTATCGCGAAAAGCGCCGCGGCACGCGCGAGATCAACGCGCTCATCGGCGCGACCATCGACATGTTCGGAGACTATCTCAACGACCGCGACTGGGGCGTGAAAGAAAACGCCAACATGCAGCGCAGCGTCAATGGACTCAACAACTATGTCCGCGAGGCATTTACGAAGAAGTATTGGCTCTATGAAGTCTATCCCATCGACGTATGCAAGGTGCACGAAAGCGGAGATGCTCACATTCACGATCTCGGCTTCTTTGGTCCGTATTGCGCGGGCTGGGATCTTCGCCAGCTGCTCTCGGACGGGTTTGGCGGCGTAGATGGTAAAGTAGAGAGCAAACCCGCAAAGCATTTGCGCTCGTTTTTGGGCCAGATCGTCAACTCCACCTTTACGACACAGGGCGAGACGGCAGGTGCGCAGGCCTGGAGCTCGTTTGATACCTATTGCGCGCCGTTTGTCAAATATGACGACATGACGTTTGATCAGGTTTGCCAATGCTTGCAGGAGTTTGTGTTCAACATCAACGTACCGACGCGCGTCGGCTTCCAGTGCCCGTTTTCCAACCTGACGTTTGACATCAAGGTGCCTTCCACGCTCAAGGACGAGCCGGTGCTCATCGGCGGCAAGATGATGGAAGAGACGTATGGCAACTTCCAGGAGCAGATGGATCTGTTTAACCGTGCATTCTGCAAAGTCATGCTGGATGGCGACGCGAAGGGCCGCGTGTTTACCTTCCCGATTCCGACGATCAATATCACGAAGGACTTTGACTGGTCGAGCCCCGTTGTGGACGACTTCATGCGCATCACCTGCAAATACGGTATTCCGTATTTCGCCAACTATGTCAACTCCGACCTTTCACCGGAAGATGCGGTCTCCATGTGCTGCCGTCTCCGGCTTGACAAACGCGAGCTGAGGAAACGCGGCGGAGGTCTCTTTGGCAGCAATCCCATGACCGGTAGCATCGGCGTCTACAGCATCAATCTGCCGAGAATCGGTTATCTCGCGCAGTCGAAGGAAGACTTCTTTGAGCGCCTCGGCAAGATCGCAACGCTGGGCAAAGTCAGCCTGGAGATCAAGCGCAAAATCATCGAAAAGCAATCCGAACAGGGACTCTACCCGTATTCGACCAACTATCTCAGAAACGTAAAAGAGCACACGGGCGAGTACTGGACGAATCACTTTAATACAATCGGCCTTGTTGGCATGAACGAATGCTGCCTCAACTTCATCGGCAAGGATATCGGCAGCCCTGAAGGGCTTGCGTTCTCGCTTGAGATCATGAACTATCTGCGCGCGCTGATGATCGAGTTTCAGGAGGAGACGGGGCACAGCTACAATCTGGAAGCGACGCCCGCCGAAGGCACCAGCTACCGCCTCGCAAAGATTGACCACGAGAAATTCCCCGGCATCATCCAGAGCGGGGTAGACGAACCAATGTACTCCAACTCCTCGCAGCTTCCGGTCGGCTATACGGACGACGTGTTTGAGTGCTGCGACCTTCAGGACGAGCTGCAATCGCTCTACACGGGCGGCACGGTGCAGCATCTCTACATCGGCGAGCGCATTGAGGACATCGAGACCGCAAAGACGCTCATCCAGCGCGTGTTTGCCAAGTATAAGATGCCGTATATCTCCATTACGCCGACGTTCTCCATCTGCAAAGAACACGGCTACATCGCGGGCGAGCACTTCAACTGCCCGACTTGCGGTCAAAAAGCGGAGGTCTGGTCCCGCGTGGTCGGCTATCTGCGCCCCGTGCAGAACTATAACCCCGGCAAGAAGGAAGAATACATGATGCGCAAGAAGTTCGTCATCTGACCATCTCGCGCACAGTAGAAACGGTTGATGTTATATTGGAGATGTGCCGTGAGCATATCTCCAACTTTTTTGCCGGAGTATGTGATAGAATAAAAAAGCAAACGAATGACCGGAAAGGAACCCAAGACGCATGTTGATTGCCGGATTTCAAAAAACATCGTTCGTCGATTATCCCGGGCAGCCCTGCGCGGTTGTGTTTACGCCTTATTGCAACATGGACTGCGTCTATTGTCATAATGCGCATATCATCAAACGGGATGCGCCGCTGATCCCCGAAGAACCTGTGCTGGAGTATTTAGAGAAGCGTGCGGGACTCCTAAGCGCGGTTGTCATCTCCGGCGGAGAGCCGACGCTGCAGCAGAATCTGGAAGCGTTTATCCTTCGCGTTCGTACATTTGGCTACAAGATTAAACTCGACACAAACGGAACCAAACCGCAGGTATTGCTCGCGCTACTTAATAAAAATCTGATCGACTATATTGCGATGGATGTTAAGGCCCCGGCGGAGCGATACGATGAGATCACGCGATCCAGCGTCGATATGGACGCCATTCGCAGGAGCATCACGCTGATTCGCAACAGCGGCATTCCCCATGAGTTTCGCATGACGTATGCACCGCAGTTGACGCTGGAAGACGCGCTGGAGACCGCACAAATGGTCAAGGGCTGCGACCGGTTCTATCTGCAACAATACCGTCCACGAAACGAGCAGGACCCGCTTGCGCATGCCCCGGCCGATGTACTGAAGACGGGAGAGGCAATCGCGCGCGAGATCGGTAATTGCACCGTGCGCGGTCTCGGCCCCGAGCAATAAGAAAAAACGACCTTTGCGTGAATGAGCGAAGGTCGTTTTTGATTGGTTCGTGATAAAGTTCCTTATTCCGGTTTGGAAGAGACGTGTTCTTCATGTTTGAGGTGTATTTGATCAACAAGCGCGAAGATATGCTTGCGGAACAGATACAGTAGCGCAACACCGGCAACCAGCAGCAAGCCGAGAAGAATCACTTTTCTATAATCTCCTTGCAGAAGCTTGTTTCCGATGGCGTTGAGCATCAAAAGCGTAGGAATGCTGCCCAAATACACTGAGACGAGAAATTGCCAAAAGGTGATTTTCGTGCGCGCCGCAAAGTACGGAACAAGCCCGTTTGGCAAGAGCGGAATCAGGCACGAGAGCGCGACGACAAAGCCGGGGTGTTGCGCCTCTGTCAAAAAGCGAAACCGCGTGGCTTTACTGCCGTCCTCTGAAAAGAGTTGATCCAAACGATTGCCGAACTTTCTCGCACTAAAAAATACGACCATGTTGGCAAGCACATATCCTATATGACAGATGATGAATCCCCAGAGCGTTCCAAACACGACGCCAATGGCGATTTGGATTGGCCCGCCGGGAAAGAAAATGCTGATGATTTGGATGAATTGCAGTAAAAACGCGAGCGCAACGCCGCCAACGCTGCCAAAGCCGCGAATATAGCGAACGAGCTCCTGCTGATCTCCGTGTTCCAATACATCGGAAAAGCCGGGCAGAATCGCATTGAGCGAGAGGAGTATGATCGTTACCACAACCGCAAATGCGGCAACCAGCACGAGAACGCGAAGCAGATTGTTGCGCCGGGCAGAATTTGGCTGTCGCATGAGGGGCTCCTTTCGAGAATCTAGTTTATATTGTAAAAGTAAGAATTCGATCATCAATTTTTAACAGTCTGATTGTAACATTTCAACTTTTACGTGTAAATCTTCGATTATTGACGATCGAAGAGAAAAATGTGGAAAAATAGTCATGAATCCACAGGAACGTCACATTTTAAGTATTTGAACAATTGGGGCAAATCTATTATAATAGCAACCATGAAACGTACATTTTTGGGTAAGACAGTAGTCATTTTGCTCGTGAGTATATTGCTCACACTTAGCCTTGGCGCATGTTCGCAGGCTTTAGACACGCTGAACACAGCAGCCGAAACGGTGCCAACACCAGTTCCGGTTCCAACCGCCGAACCCGTGATCACGATTGGTGATGCAATGCCGCTTCCGCTTTCGGAAACGAGCGCCGCTCCAACCGGATATACACGCGTAGAGACGGAAGATGATAACCTCGCGCTCTTCGCGTTTACGGACACGGCAGGCAGCACGCAGTATCGCGTTTACGGCGGCTATACCGAGTTTGTTGATGGCGTTGCTGGCAAAACCTACCAGGGATTCTATCCGTCGGATGAGACCGGCGCTATCCTCGTCACGGACGCAACCGCGTTTGTCGATCCCGCGACGGAATCGTTTGGCGTTTGCACGATCTCCGCACTGCCGGACACGATTCGTTTGCGCGCAAAATATACTCTTCTTGAGAATGGACTGATCACCGGAACAGAAGGCGGCACGTTTGTTTACGGCTCCTTTAACGGCGGTGAAGGCGCGTTCTATCCCGCCGACAGTAGCGGAAAGATGATTGCGGGAGCACTGCCTACTTCGGAGAAGATTGCGGTGCCGTCCTATACGCCGGACTCTGTTCCCGCAGCGGAAGGTGATCGCATGATCATCGTCTACATCGGTACGCAGAGTGTCGTCGTATATAAAGCGGTAGACGGCGAGTGGACGGAAGAGCGCGTGATGATCTGCTCGACCGGACGTAGCAAAGACCTGACCCCGCGTGGAACCTTTCATCTGGTTCGCCAATATCCTTACAAAAAGATGGGACAGGTGCATGGCGAAAACGTCTATTCTCAGTATGCAAGCCGTATTACGGGAAGCTATCTGTTCCACTCCGTACCCATCGGCGGCGACGATCGTAATATTCAGGAGTACGGCAAGAAGCAGATGATCGTCAAGTACTACGAATCTCTTGGCACAATCGCTTCCGGCGGATGTGTTCGCCTGCGCTGTGGAGACGCGTATTGGGTCTACATGAACTGCGTTGTTGGCACGGAGATCACCATTACGGATGACAGCGGCCCTACGCCGCCGCAACCGCCCGCGCTGATCTACGAGGAGCCTTACATGACCGCGGATCACAAGTACGGTTGGGATCCGAGCGATCCCGACCCGGAGAATCCGTATCACAAAGTCTACACACCGGAATTCGTTCTGGATGGTCCGGTCATCGATAAATCCAAAGACAATTGATGCTGCAAGTCAAAAGAACCGCCGAATTTGGCGGTTCTTTTTGCGCTGGTAAGAGACGTTTTTCTCAGCGCAAAACAAAAACACAGAACCGAAAAACGATTCTGTGTTATTGATGGTACCCAGTAGGGGAGTCGAACCCCTGTTCCCGCCGTGAGAGGGCGGTGTCCTAGGCCACTAGACGAACTGAGCGAGCTGCAAGGGATATGATACCGAAATATGCGCTTTCTGTCAATAGAATTTTGCAATTTTTGATGCGTGTTTTTCACTTGTTTTACGATGCGATAAAGGCAGATTCCGGCAAGCGAAAGCAAGAAGAAAGCGGCAGCTTAACGCACCGCCGCTTGACAACTTTACAACTCGCTTTGCTTCTTGCGCATGTGATGCTGATAGAGCTCCTCGGTCGCAAGCGCGATCTTGGTGACCGAAAAGTCGCAATCCTGCGGGTAACAATACCATGTGTCTTCCAGTGTGTTGAGATCGACGCAATCGCCGTATTTTCCCAGGTAATTCATCTCGATATGACAGGAATAGAGCGAAGGAACGGGCTTGATCATCTCAAACGCGCCGTAGTCGCCCGATCCGCGAACGGTGAATCCTTCCATGCTGTGCGTCAGTATTCCGTCGCCAATATGAATATATCCGTCTGCGTTTGGAAGGGACATCACGCGAACAGGTGCCGAGAACGCATAGGTACCCGATTCGACTTCCCGCCGGACGTTCGCGCGCTCCCACTCGTACCAATCAGGGATATGCGAAAACTCGGTTTCACCTTCGATTGTGTGAAGACTGCCGAGCTCGTCCATCTCCCAACGCTTGCCGCAGGCGCTGCAGATCAACTCCGCACCCTTCGAATGCATTTGATATTCCGCCTGGCAATGCGGACACTGATACAGCACCTTGTGCAGCCCTTCCGCGCGGGTAGGCGTTTGAACGCGGATGCCGCGCGCGCGCTGCCAGGCAAAGTCGTCGTAGACAAATGCTGTGTTGATCGCTTGGTTGACTTCTTCCGAGGTCGCTCTTGCGAGCGTTTCGGCAGTAAAGAGACAGGTCAACTCCGATTCCACCGGCTTTATACCTCGATCGCTCAGGTTCCAAACCGGCGAATTCACGTGGTGCCCGTGCATGATCAGCGTAACCACGGGAACGCGAAGAAGCTTGCAGAGTTTGCCAAGCGAATCCGGCAGCACCGCGGTAGTGCCGCAGAGGGAATAGCGCGCCTCAGGGTAGAGCACCGCGATATCGCCGTTTTTCACGACGCGGGATAGTTGACGAACAAGTATCGCATCGTTGGTAAACTTGCGCTTGCAAATGCAGCCGACGACGCGCATGAGCCATTCACGGCTGGAGAACCCCTTTTTCGTTGGCGTGGTAAAGCCGTCGATCGCGACAACATAATTGGCTCTGTGCGGGAATATCGCGGCGGTTGTCACTTTAAAATCGAGAAACGCGTTGTGATTGCAAAGCAGCACGTATGGAGGCTTGATGCCATCCATGTTGATCTTTTGAATCTTCGCTTTATGTTTCCATACGTCGGGATAACTGATTGCCCAGGCGACCGGGCGGAGTTTTTGCTTTTTGGGGAAAGCGAGCATGTCAAAACGGACGAAAGAATCCTGCACGAAATCTCCTTCTCGCGGGCAATATAGCCGCGGGTAAATGTTGAGGAAGGTTTCTGTTATGATAGGAGCGCGAGCGCATCCTCCATCGGAACAACTTGCGCAAGCGGTTCGTGCCAAATCATGCGCTCATAGTAGGTGATGAGCTTCTCACCGGAAAGAAACGGGTTTGCATAGGTGGTTGTTGCGCCGGCGGGGACGACGATCTCATAACCAAGCTCAAAACCGACCTTCACACTGGTATCGATACAATACTCCGTCTGCATCCCGCAGATTACAAGGCGGGAGATGCCCTGTGCGGATAAGTGATCGTGTAGGCCGGTCTTTCGAAACGCGCTGTTGAAGCGCTTATCAAAGATGCGCTCTTCCGCGCGGGGAATGAGCGATTTCTCCAGTTGCCAGCCGGAGGTGCCATATGCCAGAGGATCGCCTTCTCCGCCGTCATGACGAACGTAGACAACCTCGGTGCCGCCCTTGTGCGCGGCGTCGATGAGCATCTTGAGATTGAGCATAAACTCGTCCATGCGCGTTGGACGGTCGTCGATCATTGCCTGTTGAACATCGATCACGAGTAGCGCGGTCTTCATCTGGTTACCTCCTGCGAATGATAGAAATCAGACTTCGTCTTCACGATATCCTTCGGATACATGACGCGAATCGCAAAACGGTTTATTGCCGGACATGCCGCAGCGGCAGAGAACCACGCGATTGCGAATTTCATACACGCTTCCATCGCTGGACTCGATTGGAACGCCGCCCTTGACGAATATTCCGGCGCTCACGCGCTCTTCCGGGTCTTGCAGAATTTCGATCGCAGGGGAATAGTCCGGTTCGTGAACCGTTCCGTCTTTTTCCACCGCGGTGAGGCGTCCTGAGGGGCATTCGTTTGCAGCGATGATCGCTTCTTCGTGGTGAAATTCGCTTGAGGAATCCTCCGCCAACTCCCAGGCGTCTCCGCTGTCGCGATGGCAAAAACGGGCAAACGCACAGCGCCCGTCATCCAGAAGATCAAGCCCAGCTCCTACGATTCGCGCGGATCTTGTGTTGTAATCGTTCTTGCAGGCGGTCTCCGTTCCGTCAAAGTGGCTCGCTACATGTGCGCCGTCGCAAAAAGGTGGCGTCTTTGTTTTACCGCAGCGGCAGAGCGAATAGGTCGCGCGCTGCGGCAACGCCCGACCTTCCTGATATAGATATCCCGCTCCGCGCGGGACGATGATTTTTTCGGAAAGAGGGATATTACCCGAAACGAGGTAAGGCCCGTTTTTGATGATTCGGATGCGGGGTTCTTTTTTGTCCATTCAAACAGTCGATCCATTTCAGAAAGATGATGGGTTAACTATAGATATACTATGCGTGAATTCTCTTTTTGTAAAGTTTAATATGTGCGCAATAAAAAACCGCCTTTCGCGCAATGATATCGAAAAAGGCGGTAAACAGCTCGACTTTGGTATTATGCACCGATAAATCTTAAAAACGCATCCGCCTGCTTTTGCAGATAGGGTGAGCTGGCGGTCAACACAAGGTGACCCGCTTCATCCGCCTGCTGTGTGATGTTCGGTATAACAAGTCTGGGAGAATTCATCACGTTTGCGTTCAGCATGCTCAATAGCATTACGAACAGATCCTGCGCAATCTGTGTGCCGCCCATGCCCGGCGATGTGCCGCTGATCGCGATCGCCTTTCGGGACAAAACCTGACGTTCCTCCTTGCTGATTGGGCGGGAGAGCCAGTCGATCAGGTTTTTCAGTACGCCCGGATAGGAGTGATTATATTCCGGCGTAAAGATCCATACGCCATCTGCGGCTTTGATTTGCTCGCGTACGCGGCAAACCGCCTCTGGTGCGGGATATTCGATGTCCTGATTCATAAACGGCACGTCGTCATATTCAACGATTTCAAACACCGCGCGATCCCCGATGATCTCTTTTGCGGCGAGGGCCAATTGGCGGTTGTATGAGTTTTCCCGAAGGGAGCCGACGATTGCGGCAATGCGTTTTTGTTCCATAACAATTCTCCTGTTTTAGTTCGCTTACATGTTAGCTTTTTTCTTAATAAATGACCCGTTGCGTAATTCTTCAAATGCGAGGTCAAGCTCTTCGCGTGTATTCATGACGATCGGCCCGCCCCAGGCGACGGATTCGTGCAGCGCCTTTCCGGAAAAGAGGATAAACCGCAAGTCCCGTTCAGGCGTGGCCTCGATGGATACGGTTTCTCCCGCGCCGAACAGCGCAGCGGATTTTTCCGAGAGGATATGCGCGTTAATCACTGCATCTCCTGTGATCAGAAAAGCAAACACAGTTTCCTCCGGCTTGGTAGGTAGCGTAATCTTCTTTCCCTTTGGCAACGAGACATCGAGAATTCCTGCCTGAATATGACGCGGCATCACTCCGGCAGCGTCTTTGTACTTGCCTGAGAGAACACGAATCTCGGCGTCGTCCTGCCGAACGACGGGGATCATATCCTGCGTGATGCTCAGATAAGCAGGCTCCGCCATCTTTTCACTCTTCGGCAGATTAAGCCAAAGCTGAAAACCAAGCATGCGATCGCAGGCAATCGGCATCTCCTGATGGAGAATGCCGCTGCCGGCGGTCATCCACTGGCTCTCGCCGGCTTCGATGGTACCCTTGTTGCTAAGGCTGTCCATATGCTCAATCTTGCCGCAGATGAGATAGGTGATCGTCTCAATGCCGCGATGCGGGTGCCATGGGAACCCGGCGGTATAATCCGCGGGATTTGTGGAATCGAACGAATCCAGCATCAAAAACGGGTCAAAGTCATATACGTCGCGGTTGGAAATCACGCGAACGAGAGAGACGCCCGCGCCGTCTACCGTGCGCTGACCGCGAACGATTTTGTCAATCTCTCTAAGTTTCAATTAAAATCACTCCTTTTTCATCCTGATCCTTGTTTCATTCAATTAGGCTATGCTTTCTGCGTAAAAAAGATAGCTCGTCATACTCATCGAGCCAAGTGTACAATCCTCGTTAAACGCGCGCACCTCGTCGTTTGCATCGCTGGCGCCGAGCACATAAAGCAACGGCACAAAATGATCCATAGAAGGAACCGACAACTGTGCGGATTCGCCAGCCTTTGTGTAATCAACTACATCAGAAAACGCGCCTTTCTGAATTGCGCGGAAGATGTATTGGTCAAACTCCTGCGCCCAGAGTTGACCATCGTTCATGCGCCAGTCCACACGGGAAAGGTTGTGTACGATATTTCCGCTGCCGAAGATCAGCACGCCTTCGTCACGCAGCGGACGAAGTTTTTTTCCGATCTCATAGTGTTCGGCAGGGGACAGCATTGCGTTGACGCTTACCTGAACGATTGGGATATCCGCTTTCGGATACATGCGGTGTAGCACAGACCAGGAACCGTGATCGATTCCCCAATTATTATCGATGGTCACGAAATCGCCGATCAAATCGCGCGCCTGATACGCAAGCTCCGGTGAACCGGAAGCGGGGTATTTGACTTGATAGAGCTCATCCGGAAAGCCGTACATGTCGTAGACCATCGCGGGCTTTAACGAGTCGTTGACCTTTGTGCCGCGCGTAAACCAGTGCGCGGAGATGGAGAGGATCGCTTTCGGGGCCTCGAGTGTTTTGCCAAGCTCCGTCCATGAGCGGGAATAGTTGTTATCTTCAATTGCGTTCATCGGTGAACCATGGCCAACAAACACGACGGGCATTTTGTTTTTCATTTTCTTACACCTCTTTATAGATGTCTCGACAAGGAAGCACTATGACACAATCGCATCGCTTCCAATATCATACCTCATACTAGTACTGCAAGTCGCTCTTGTAAAGTGTGTTTGGCACAGATCAATCAAAAGATGAGGGACTACTGTCGATCGGAAGCGGATGGAAATACGGTCTTGACAGGATCGATTGGGAATGTTATATATTGAACGCACATTCAATGAATGATGATTCAACATATGACAAGTTAAGGATAGAGGTGCATACATGACGATCCGTGAAGACCAAAAGGAGAAACGCAAGCAGGATATCCTCTTTGCCGGCCTCAATCTCTTCGTTCAAAGAGGGTACTCCGGTACGACGATCAAAGATATCGCGGGCGCGGTAGGTATGAGTGTCGGCCTTCTGTTTCACTATTTTGCGTCGAAAGAAGAGCTGTATCTTGCGTTGGTGACGCTCGGGATGGACGGGCCGATGAGCAGCGTTCAGCCAACCCCGTTAGAACCGATGGTGTTTTTTGAGGCGACTGCGGAGCGAATTCTAGCCTACATCAAATCGGAACCGTTTGTTGCAAAGATGTTTGTTCTCATGCAGCAAGCGTTTTACAGTGACGATGTTCCGGCGAGAGTAAAAACGCTTCTTGCGGACTTTGATGTCTATACGCCGACGGCGGAGATCATAAACCAAGGTCAAGCAAATGGTACCATTCGGCAAGGCGACCCGCTCGCGCTTTCCATCGCGTACTGGGGCGCGATTTCGGGCGTGGCGGAGACGCTGGCGATGAACACGAATTTGCCGTGTCCGGAGAGCGAATGGATCGCTGATATTTTGAGAAATTCGAAATAGAAAGACGAGGGGAATTATGAAAAAGATCATCATTGTTGGCGCGGGGCTTGCGGGCCTGACTGCGGGAATCTACGCACGACAGAGCGGATTTGACGCTACCATTTTCGAGAGCCACAGCATTCCCGGCGGCGCTTCGACGAGCTGGCGCAGAAAAGGCTACTATTTTGAGGGCGGGCTGCATTGGCTGACCGGCTCATCCTCCCAAACACAGCTCAATAAACTCTGGCGCGAGGTGGGAGCCATCGATGACAGCGTGGAGATTCGGGCGCGTGATCCATTCTTTCTCTACGAGCAGGATGGCAAGCAGGCGCGGCTATATCGTGATATAGAGGCGCTTCGAAAGCATTGGACTCAGCTATCGCCGGAGGATCAAAATGAAATCGATAAACTCTGCTCGGATGTGAAGAAATTCACTAAAGTGCAGATGCCCGCGATGGATCTGCCGAAATTGAAGGCGAAGTATCCGGCCAAAGTTCCTTTCAAAATGATGCTATCTATGCTGCCCGCGCTGCCAAGGATGCAATACTATCAGAACTTTTCAGCAAAAGAATACAGTGAAAAATTCCGTTGCCCGCAGATTCGAAATTTGCTCGCCAGCATGATCGGCGAAGAATACAGCGCTTCCGGCGTGCTGTTTGCCATTGCGACGCTGGCGGCGGGGGATGGCGGATATCCCAAAGGCGGATCGCTCGCAATGGCGAACCGCATGGCGAAGAATTTTGAAAAACTCGGCGGCGTAATTCAATATCAGACGCCGGTTGAAAAAGTCGTGGTTGAGAACGGTATTACAAAAGGCGTTATCATCGCGGGAGAAATGATTCCGGCGGATGCGGTGATCGTAACCCGGGACACGCTTAGCGCGATCGACACGCTGTTTGACGAGCCCCTGGGCGGAGAAGATGCGCGCGGAAACGGTGCCTATGATGGATGTATTCGTGGGCTTGGGCGTCGAGGCGGATTTGTCCGATCTGCCGGAGAGCGTTACGTTTCCCGTAAGGGAACCAATCCATGTTGGAGATCTGTCGCATGACGTGATCGGTTTCAACAACTACGCCGGGTTTACGGGATATGCTCCCGCTGGCTGCACGGCGGTCACGACGGCGCTGATTGGGGATAGTTACGATTTCTGGAAACAGTGCCGTGAAAGCGGAATATACGAGGCCGAAAAACAAAAGTTAGCCGAGGCTGTCATTCATGCTCTTGAAGAGAAATATCCGCAGATCGCGGGAAAGACGACCGTTTGGGATGTCGCAACCCCGCTGACCTACGAGCGCTATCTCGGCTCCTATCGCGGAAGTTGGATGTCTGTAATGAAGAAAGGGCAGGCGAACGTGCAGTATCCCTGCAAACCGGAGGCGATCTCTAACCTCTATTTTGCGGGGCAGCGGCTTGTTTCCCCGGGCGGGTGCCCGGTTGCGCTCACCACAGGCCGCACTGCGGTGCAGCATCTTTGCCTCGACACGGATACTATATTTCAAGGAGAATATTGATCAAATCAAATCGTAAAACAAAGCAAGAGCGGGTAATCAGCCCGCTCTTGCTGTTCGCTTTACCGTTAATCTAGATTCATGTTGGACGAGATGTAATAAAGAAAACCGTTCTTCTCGCAATACGAATGGATGGAGGATGCGATACTGTCTCCGGCCTTTGCGTATTCCGTTAAATAAACATCGAGTCCGGCCGCCTTGCAGCGCGCGAGGTATTCCTGATAATTGTTGGAATTCTCTTGATCCTGATTTATGAGTGAACCTGTATCAAAGTTGATATTCGTAAACACACACTCCTGATTCACGCCGGTAATCACGTCGTTTGGCTTTACGGAATCGAGCACCGCGCGGGAGACGAACACATCTCCGCCGTTGATCAACACGGGCTTGTCATATGGAGCCAGGTCGCTCAAAATCGCGATCAGGCCGTTAAAAATCGCGTCTGTGTGGTAGAGATAGTAAACGTCCGCATTATCAAGGAAGAACCCGTCTACGCCCTTCTCTACGAGCAATTTTGCCTCGCTCGCCACAAATGTACGCCACTCCTGTCGCGAGACGTCGACCCAATATTCATCCGGCCAGTTATCATAAGGGGAGAGGACGAAATCTTTGAGAGAGTCATACCCTTCGCGGAAAGTCTCGATGCTGCCGATGTTGAGGTAGGTGTAGACCTTCACGCCTTTTTGCTGCACGGCGACGATCTCTTCCTTCGTGAAATACTGTGCGTCGATGACGACGGTCTTGTAGCGAGTGAGCCGATCGGCGTCTTCCGGGCCAAGGCCGAGAAGCACGCCGTACGAGGTTTGCCGAGGCGCGAGAGAGCTGAGCACAATGCAGATGAGGAGCGCGGCCCATACGATGAGAATCATGGTCGATTTCTTCATACGGATCGATCTCACTTTCTCTTAGTAGGTCGTTTGATCCTTCAGATAATAGACCTGTTTCATGTTCTCACCGAAGATGCCAACCTTGCCGCTATCGGGATAGAAGCAGACTTCGGGGTAATGGAAGGTATCGAAATCGAGGTAGAGAAGAGGCTCGGTTTCGGAAAGGTTTGTGAGTTGGTGCGCGCCCGTTTCACCGGTCGGGAAGAAGATGGAATCGCCCTCGGTGACTTCCTGCTCGCCTTCGGGCGTGCGGAGCAAGCCCTTGCCGTTGAGGATGAAGAAACACTCTTCGTTGATCGTGTGGTAGTGGTAGGGGAAGCCCGCTTTCTTCGGCGGCAGCTTGATGAGGTTTGCGTAGCAGCCTTTCGCCTCGGTTCGAGGGAACAGCTCGATTTTCTCGAAATCGTGTACGTCATGATCCGGCCTGCGCGTCCAGACGGCGTCCGGGGAACTGGTGTGGCGAATGATGGGCATGAGGGATTATCTCCTTTTTCGATTTATTTATAATGATGGAATATAATTCTTTAGTGCAGAGACTATTTCATCATGGCAACTAGTTTTTAATAATGATACTATTGTCGAGCAATAAGCCGCATTTTCTAAGCCGAAGAAATGACCGACAGATGTTGAAATATCTTTTTTATTAAATACTCTAATAACTTGAGAATATTCATTGCTCTTTAAAGCACTAATAAACTTCTCCTCTAGCTCGGATTTAATTTGCTCATAATCTATAGACCCCAGTAGAGTATTTAGAGATTCTTTTGCTTTGTCATCATTCTTCATGGATAGTTCTGCACCGGAAAGTCTATACTTAATTTCTGCAACAACATTTTTGCATATTTGTCCGTTTATTTGATTTTTAAACTTGGTTTTAATAACGTAGTCCTTGATGCTTTCGAATACGTCATCTGGGTCTCTCGCTAAACGAATGGCTAAAAATCTTACGACCTCTTCTACTAAAAACAAATTATCAACTTCTGCAACTTCGATGGTAAAAATGCCAGATTTTTGGTATTCATCCATTTCGTGCTGCGAACGAAAATCTCTATCGATTATGCCATAGACTTGTAATTTATGTAGTGAAGGATTGTTTTTAAATACTTTAGTTCGAGATATAACCTGTGAGCATCCTCCGCATGCTATAACTTGATATTGAGGATAAAGTTCAGAATAGAGCTGTGTATCGTAGCTATTTTGTTCTCCTTCAACAAAAAGAACACTTTTTCTGCTACCAAGAATATTCAGTAGCAAATCTTCTGGGAGTTCATTATTATTGATTTTCTCAAGTTTCCAGTTGTTTCCATTATACTCACGTATCCAAATCTTATCTTCATTACTATGCGTTGCAGAAAAATCAGTGTCATGTGTTATATAAATAAAAAGACAGTCCGGACGATAGCTTTCCAATGTTGACCATAAGCGATTCATAATTGAGCGATGCAAGTGAATCTCGGGCTCGTCAATTATTAAAATTTTATCTTTTGGTACGCATATAACCTGAGAAGCGAGATAAAGTACGGCACGTTCTCCGTCGCTCATCTGTGTTGCTGGATATTTCTGTATATTTTCATTGTTACTCAGTATTGCATAAAACTTTGAGTCTTCAACTTTTAATTCGCGCTGAGGAAACACCTCGTTCCAAATGTTTTGCAGTCGATCAACTGCGGTTATAGGAGTCTGCGGCTTTTGTCGAATGACACGTTCAGCCTCCTTGCATTCAAGAATAAAGCTGTCGTTTTCATTATTTTTCATAGCTAATAATGCGGCAAGAACGTTCTCAAAATCATCCAATAATTTCGTCGTATAAGATTGGCCTCTGTCCCATCGGTAATTCTTATTACGCTTTTGATATTCATCGTTCGAGCCGTATAAAACCAAATCCTCGGCTTGCGAATAGCTTTTCAATGAAATATTTTCATTGAAATTCAGATTTCTTTGCGCACCAATTCGATGCACCTTTTCAAAATCTTGCTGCTCAATCCATGCACCCAGTTTGCTTTTTCCAGACCCATTAGCGCCAACAATAACCACAGAGTTTGTGCTTGTTTCGAAAATTTGTTTGTTGCCTTGCTCATCAGGTAACCAATAGGTAAATGACATATACTTCATACCTCAAATTCAATAATTAAATGTTTAAGTATAAAGATGGATAAAAACAACTCAATTATGTAAATAATAACATTCGGAAAAACAAAAATCTATAAACAAAATAGAAATAGACCAAAGAAATAGTGAAACCATAAAAAGACAGAGCCTTCAAAAAAGAAGACTCTGTCTCTGGTGCAGGAAACAGGACTTGAACCTGCATGAGTGTGACCTCACACGGACCTGAACCGTGCGCGTCTGCCAATTCCGCCATTCCTGCAATGGTGTAAAAAAGTGGTGGATGGGGATGGATTCGAACCATCGTAGTCTGCGACAACGGATTTACAGTCCGCTCCCTTTGGCCGCTCGGGAACCCATCCACGTAAGGTGATTTGGAATTGACTATTTGGTTTTCAAGGAAACTTTGGAGCTGGTGATGGGACTCGAACCCGCAACCTGCTGATTACAAATCAGCTGCTCTGCCAATTGAGCTACACCAGCCAGCAAGTCTGGTGCCTCAGAGTGGACTTGAACCACCGACACAGGGATTTTCAGTCCCTTGCTCTACCAGCTGAGCTACCGAGGCAAATCATAAAATGGCGACCCGGAGGGGGCTCGAACCCCTGACCTCCAGCGTGACAGGCTGGCGTACTAACCAACTGTACTACCGGGCCAATAAGTATCTTCATTGCCATGCGGCATCTCAAGCGGGGGATGGTGGGCCTTCAGGGACTCGAACCCCGGACCAACCGGTTATGAGCCGGCCGCTCTAACCAACTGAGCTAAAGGCCCAAGCACCTGAAAAAAATGGTGACCCCGAGGAGAATCGAACTCCTGTTACCGCCGTGAAAGGGCGGTGTCTTGACCGCTTGACCACGGGGCCACTTCTGGTCGGGGTGAAAGGATTCGAACCTTCGGCCCCATGCTCCCAAAGCACGTGCGCTACCGGACTGCGCTACACCCCGAAGATGGCACGCACCGCTTTTCGCGACTTTCATAATATACAACAAGCTTATAAAATTGTCAACACGGAAAACGCAAAATTCTTTCATTCGATATGATAAATCATGCTATAATGGAGCAAGCTAAAATGGAGTGTACTATCATGGAAGTAAAATCGCCTTTTCATAATCTGCCGGATCATGGCGGGAGAGCGTATTATATCGAAACATTTGGTTGCCAAATGAACGTAAGAGACAGCGAAACCGCCGCAGGATTGCTGGAAACACTGGGATTTTCGCGCACCGCGGACAAGGAGAGCGCCAGTCTGATTCTCTTTAACACCTGCTGTGTGCGCGATCACGCGGAGAAGCGCGTGTTCGGCAATATCGGCGCGCTCAAGGAGATGAAGGACGAAAATCCGAACCTCATCATCGGCGTTTTCGGCTGCATGATGCAACAGCAGGAGGTCGCCGAAAAGCTGTATAAACGCTTTCCGTTTGTGAACATTGTGTTTGGCACCAACCTGCTTTCGCGTTTGCCCGCTTTTGTAGAGAGCGCGGAATCCGGCAGCCGCACGCTGGCGGTAGATGAACATAATATTCAGATTGAGGACGATCTGCCCAGCATCCGCACGGGAAAGATCAACGCCTTTATCAACATCAACTATGGATGCGATAATTTTTGCACCTATTGCATCGTGCCTTATGTGCGCGGCAGAGAGCGTTCCCGCGAGATGCAGGCGGTTGTGGAAGAAGCAAAAAAGATGGTCGCGGAAGGATACAGCGAGATTACTTTGTTGGGTCAGAACGTCAACTCCTATGGAAAGGACCTTGCGGACGCCTCGTTTGCAAAGCTTTTATCGGAAGTCTCACGGGTAGAGGGACTTAAGCGAATTCGCTTCATGACGTCTCATCCGAAAGACTTGACCGACGAGATGATCGACGCCATGGCGCGTTTTCCCAATGTTTGCCACCATGTGCATTTACCGATGCAGAGCGGTTCAAACGATATTCTGAAGCGAATGAACCGGAAATATACGCGGGAACGGTATCTGGAGATCGTGCAAAAACTACGCGCCGCTATGCCGGATGTGGAGCTGACGACGGATATCATCGTTGGATTTCCCGGTGAAACGGAGGAGGATTTCATCGAAACGCTTGATTTGGTGGAGCATGTGGGGTTTGCCTCCGCGTTCACCTTCAAGTATTCTCCTCGAAAAGGTACTCGTGCCGCAACGATGGAGGACCAGATACCGGATGTGGTGAAGCGCGAGAGACTGCAGCGGCTCAACGAGTTGCAGGAGCAAAAATCCCGCGAGAATAATGAAAAATACGTTGACGCGACGGGCATTGTACATGTGGAGGACTGCGATACGAAGCACGAACCCGTCTGCTACGGCAAGTTTTCCAATTTCAAGATGGTGTATTTTCCCGGTTCACCGGAGTTGATCGGGCAATATATTCCGGTTACGATCACCAACGTTCGTAAAAACTCTCTCTTTGGGAAACGCGCAGACGCATAAAAATCACCTTAACAATAAGAACCGAAAAACGGAGGACATATGGAACTGATTGAACTGGCAAGAGAACTCGGGTTGGCGCTCGCCAACTCTTGTGAATTTACACAGATGAAGCAGGCGCAGAGCGACTTCGAGCAAAACGAAGCGATCACCGCGCTCATGCAGGAACTCAACGAAAAGCGCGACCGTCTCATCAGCATTCTGGCGGATGAAGAGGGAGACAATCTGGAGGCGGTTTCGCTGACCAACGACATCGATCGACTGGAAGAGCAGCTGAAAGAAAGCCCGCTTTACAGCGAACTCATTACGGCGCAAACCGCGTTTTCTACCGTGCTCACCGCGGTGAACGACGAAATCAACGCCTGCATCGGCGCGGAGACGAGCACAAGTCAAGGATGCAGCGGGGATTGCGGCGGCTGCGGCGGTTGCAAGCACTGAGTGTACCAATAGAATGTGAATTTTGCCTAATATGATTCAGCTGACCAAAACGACGGAGGAATGAATGCCTGCTTCGATGACGCCGATGATGCGGCAATATCTGGAACTCAAAGAAAAATACAGCGATTGTCTGCTGTTTTTCCGCCTAGGCGATTTTTACGAGATGTTTTTTGAGGACGCAAAAACCGCTTCAAAAGAGCTGGATCTGGTCCTGACCGGACGGGATTGCGGATTAAGCGAGCGAGCGCCGATGTGCGGCGTACCGTATCACGCGGTCGATAATTACATCTCGAAGCTCATTGAAAAAGGATATAAAGTCGCCATCTGCGAGCAGATGGAAGACCCGTCGCTCGCAAAGGGGCTTGTCGAGCGGGACGTGATCCGCATCATCACGCCCGGCACGGTTATTGAAGACCGCATGTTGGAAGAAGGGCAAAACAGCTATATTGCCTCCATCGCCGCTGGTGAAAGCACGATCGGACTTGCCTATGCAGACGTTTCGACAGGCGAGTTCTATTTATTGCAGTTGAGTGGAAAACAACCTGCGGTTGCGTTGCTGGATGAGCTGGAGCGAATCCGCCCACGCGAAATCATCGCAGAGCCTTCGCTGTTTTTGCAGCAGCTGCTTTCACGACAGATTTCGTCTACTTATTATTTGGAGCAATACAGCGCGAGCGCATTTTTGCCGGAAAGCGCGCGGGATATCCTTAAGCGGCATTTTCACGTGAATTCACTCTCCGGCTTTGGTGTGGACGAAGCGCCTTACGCCGTCTCCGCCGCGGGAGCCTTGATGCGATATCTCGACGAGACGCAAAAAAACGCGTTGTCCCATATTCGAGGAATGCGCCTGCTCAGCCGCAGCCAGTATATGGTGCTGGATTCGACCACGCGGCGCAATTTGGAACTCACGCAGCCGCTTCGCTTCGGCGGCAACAAAAAAAATACGCTGATCCATCTGCTGGATCACGCGAAGACCGGCATGGGCGGCAGAATGCTGCGGGATTGGGTCGATCGTCCGCTGCAATCGATTCAGGAAATTGAGCGCAGACTGGATGCGGTTGACGCGCTGAAAGAAAACCTCTCTCAGCGTAAACAACTGCAAGAGCTTTTGCATGGCATGTATGACATCGAGCGCCTTTGTAGCAAAATAGTCTATGGATCAGTCAACGCGCGGGACTGCGTCGCACTGACGCAAACGATTCAGCGCGTACCTATTATCAAAGAAGCGATACGCGCAAGCGAAAGCGCGGCGCTGAGCGACATTTCGCGCGATCTGGACGAGATGGAGGATGTACTGAACCTACTTCTTTCCGCGATTACGGAGGAACCGCCCGCAACGCTGAAAGACGGCGGATTCATCCGCGCGGGTTACAATGCCGATGTGGACGAGCTTCGAAGCATTGCGGAAAATTCGCAATCGTGGTTGGAGAACTTTGAGCAGGCGCAACGCGAGAGCACGAAGATCAAATCGCTTCGTGTGAGCTATAACCGCGTGTTCGGGTACTATATTGAGGTCACAAAGTCGTATCTTGCGCAGGTGCCGTATGAGTACGAGCGGAAGCAAACGCTCGCCAATGCGGAGCGGTTTGTAACACCCGAACTCAAGGAGATGGAGCAAAAGATTCTCGGCGCGAAAGACCGGCTTGTTTTATTAGAAAACGAGTTGTTTAACGCGATCCGAGAAGTTCTTTTGAATTGCACGGGCAGGCTACAGGTCAACGGCGCGCTGATTGCGGAACTGGATTGCTACGTTTCTCTTGCGGAAGTTGCGAGCAACAACCAATATTGCCGCCCGAAGTGGAACCAGCAGGGGAGAGTCAAGATCATCAACGGTCGCCATCCCGTAATTGAAAACGCGATGAAGGAGCCGTTTGTGCCCAACGATGTTCTGCTCAATCGCACGGAAGACCGACTTTTGATCATCACCGGCCCCAATATGGCGGGCAAGAGTACCTACATGCGCCAGACCGCGCTGATTGCTCTCATGGCGCATATCGGCTCTTTTGTTCCGGCGACAGAGGCGGATCTTTCCATCGTAGACCGGATTTTTACGCGCATTGGAGCAAGCGACGATCTTTCCTCCGGGCAAAGCACGTTTATGGTGGAGATGAGCGAGGTCGCAAACATCCTCCACAACGCGAGCGAAAACAGTCTGCTCATTTTGGACGAAATTGGTAGAGGCACGAGCACGTTTGACGGGCTCAGCATCGCCTGGTCGGTGCTGGAATACATTGCGGATGCAAAGAAGTGCGGCGCAAAGGCGCTCTTTGCCACGCACTATCATGAGTTGACCGAGTTGGAAGGCGAACTGCCTGGTGTAAAAAACTTCCGCGTGACGGTGCGCGAAATCGGCGAAGATATCGTGTTTTTGCGAAAGATCGTTCGCGGCGGCGCGGATCAAAGCTTTGGCATACAGGTGGCTCGCCTTGCGGGCCTGCCGGAGACTGTGCTCGCCCGCGCGAAAGAAATACTCGAAAAGTTGGAATCAGCAGACATTGCCGCCAAGCGGGAACCCGCAAAGATCGAAACCAGCGTACAACCGTCTCTGCTGGACGAAAGCGGGGAAGAGAGCGCGCTTCGCATCATCCGCGAGATGGATATCAACCATCTCACGCCGCTGGAAGCGCTCAATCAGCTCTTTGCGCTACACGCGATGCTGAAACACTCCTGATGGAAAAACGATAGATCAAAAAAATGGAGAAAATATGCCAAAGGTACACGTTTTACCACCAAGAATAGCAAACCAGATTGCCGCGGGCGAAGTCGTCGAGCGGCCTAGTTCGGTTGTCAAAGAATTGGTGGAGAACGCAATCGATGCGGGAGCAACCGCGATCACCATCGAGATTGAAAACGGCGGGCTAGACAGCATCCGTATCATCGATAACGGCAGCGGTATTGCGGACGAGGACTGCGAAACAGCGTTTTTACGACACGCGACGAGTAAAATCTCTACCGCGAACGATCTGTTTGCGATTCGCTCGCTCGGCTTTCGTGGGGAAGCGCTGGCTTCCATCGCCGCGGTTGCGCGCGTGTCGCTGCAAACGCAGACGGAAAGCGACGACCTTGGCACGCTGATTCGCTACGAGGGCGGCGACATGGTGGAGCACAAACGCACCGCTGGAACGCGCGGTACTACGATTGAGGTTCGAAGCCTGTTTTACAATGTCCCTGCTCGGCTGAAGTTCGTGAAAAGCTCTCGTGCAGAGAGCGCGGCAATCGGAGACTATATCGCGCGTCTGATTCTCTCGGTTCCGCAGATTGCGATTCATTTTGTCAACGGAGGAAAGACCGTATACCGCTCAACCGGAAACGGTAGCGCGAATGATGCACTGCTGTGCGTCTATGGCGTCAGCGTTGAACGGCAGATTTGTCCTGTTTCGTTTGACGACGGATATCTGAAGATAACGGGCTACGTAGGCGTGCCGGATCTTGCGCGCGCCAACCGCTCCGGACAGACAATATTATTAAACGGGCGCATCATTCGCTCAAACGCTCTAAGCAATGCGCTTTCCCGTTCCTTTGATACGCGCGTGTTGATCGGTCGCTTTCCTTTCGCGGTGCTGTACCTGAACATCGCCTATGCGGAAGTGGACGTCAACGTGCATCCCTCGAAGTTGGAAGTGCGCTTTTCGGACGAGCAGCGGGTGACACGCAGCGTCGTCGTCGCCTGCTCCGAGGCGCTGATTCGCAGCTATGTGCCCACGATTGAGATGCATCGAGAGGACCCGCAAACGCAGGAATCGCAGACGTTTCACATCCCTGAGGAAGCAACAAGGGTCGATTTGCGCGCGCCGATCAGTCACCCGAACAATACGCTTCGCGAGAGCGGATACGCGAGTCAACCGCCGCGCGTGCCGATGTATCGTTTTCCCGCGCGAGAAACAGAAGAGCGGCAGCACACGGAGACAGCGCCTGCGTTTTTGTCAAAACCTTCCGAACCGCTGTCCGAGCCGTTTCATATCATCGGATGCGCGTTTGATACGTATTGGTATGTCCAGCAGGGCGAGTTTATCTTCTGCATCGACCAGCACGCTGCGCACGAACGATTACTCTACGACGCGCTATTGACAAGACGTGCCGCAATCGTGTCTCAGACGTTGTTTTTGCCCGAGGATGTGCGGCTGCTGCCCACGGAGTCGGACGTGTTTTTGACGAACAAAGAGGAGTTGGAACGTTTCGGTTTCGTATTTTCGGACGCGAACGAAACGAGCGTAACTCTGCTTGCCGTTCCGCAGATCAACGGAACCGCGCTCAAGGCCGAGTTTCTGCACGATGTATTGGAGTTTCTCTCCGAGAATGATGAAGTCCGTACGAACGACTGGTTTCGCGATGCGATAGCGCAGTCCGCCTGCAAACACGCAGTCAAGGCGGGGGAGCGTCTCTCTCATGAGGAGATTCGTCAGCTACTGGAACGGATCACCGAACAGGATGCGCTCTTAACCTGTCCGCATGGGCGGCCGGTCGCGGTTCGTTTCACCAAAACAGACATTGAAAAGATGTTTAAGCGCGTACTGTAACGACGGAAACAATAGCGATATGAAAGAAACAGCGTCAAGTCGGCAAAAGATCGTCTGTATCGTAGGACCGACCGCCTGCCATAAAACAGAGCTTTCCATCGAGCTTGCCAAGAGGACAAGCGGGGAGATCGTCTCCGCGGATTCTGTGCAGGTTTATTTTGATATGGATATCGGCTCCGCGAAGCCGCCGATGGAGGAGCGGCAGGGAATACCGCACCACATGATCGACTGCGTCCCGATCAATACCGTGGATTTTTCGGTCGCGCTGTTTCGCAGCATGGCAATTCAGTCGATTGACGAAATTCTGCGAAGAGAACATACGCCGATCGTTGTAGGCGGTAGCGGATTGTATGTAAACGCCTTGACGTATCCGCTCGGATTTGCGATACCGAAAAACGATAAAATCCGCGCGCTTGTCTCGACGGAATATGATAAAGACCCGATTGCGGCGTACGAGCGACTTAAACGAGTCGATCCTGTTTCGTGCGAAAAACTGCATCCAAACGACAAGAAACGCATTGTTCGCGCACTGGAAGTGTTTGATTGTTCCGGCCAGCCGCTCTCCGGCTATGGTGCGGATTTTCTCAATACCGCAGGAGCGCAAACCGCGATTGAACCACTGATGATCGGGCTGACGATGGATCGCGAGTTGCTTTATCAGAGAATCAACCTGCGGGTCGATCGCATGATAGAGCAGGGGTTGATCGAAGAGGCAAGAACGATCTACGAATCGAATTACGATCGCAATCTTCCCGCAATGCGTTCGATTGGGTATCAACAATTGTTTTCCTATTTTGAGGGAGTCTATACGCTTGAAGAAGCAGTAGACAAAATCAGGCAGGACACGCGTCGATTTGCCAAACGACAGCTCACCTGGTTTCGGCGGGATACGCGCATTCAATGGTACGACGTTACGAATTGGGACAGCGTAAAAGTTGAAATGATCGAGCGACTCGCGCAAGAGACGCTGGACTGGATGAGAGGATAACACACATGATAGAAACAAGCGACCGCGCAAGAGAATTGGTCTGGAGCGCGGAAAGAGAATGCGCGGATATGTTTCGCCGCATTGACGCGATAGAGATGGTCAATCAACAGCGCGTGTTGGAAGCCTTCTGGCAAGAGCGCGTGAGCGCGCGGCATTTCACGCCCACGACGGGCTATGGCTATGACGATATCGGCAGAGACACGCTGGATCGTGTGTTTGCGCACGCGCTTATGGCGCAAAAGGCGTTGGTTCGCCCGCAGTTTGTCAACGGCACGCACGCGATCTTCACCGCGCTTGCGGGGCTTGTTGAGCCGGGGGATACGATTCTTTCCATCACGGGCGAGCCGTATGATACGCTATTGGAAGCAATCGGCGTGCGCGGCGACGCGCCGAATTCGCTCAAGCGGATGGGCATGCAATTTCGATCGATCGAACTGACGCAAACGGGTCAATTCGATTTGGGCACGTTGCGTCAAATCAACGACCCGTCGATCAAAATCGTCTATGCACAGCGTTCGCGCGGGTACGCCTGGCGCGAAGCAATTCCGATGTCGCATATGAAGGAAGCGTTTGATCTGGCTAAAATTTGTTTTCCGGATGCGATCATTCTTGTCGACAACTGCTACGGCGAATTTGTAGAGGCGACGGAGCCAACCGCGCAGGGCGCCGACATTATCGCAGGATCGCTGATCAAGAATCCCGGCGGCGGACTCGCCCCAACCGGCGGATACATCGCGGGCGGGGAAGGTTATATCGACCGAATTGCGCAGCGATTGACCGTGCCGGGTATGGGCGCGGAGGTCGGCTCCTATGCGGGCGACTATCGGCTATTTTATCAAGGGTTATTTTTAGCACCGCATGTCACCGCGCAGTGCGTCAAGAGCGCGGTGCTCTTTGCGCGCGTCTTTGAAGAACTCAATCTCATCACGATGCCGATGTATGATTCGTATCGTTCGGATATCATCCAGGCAGTTCAGTTTCCGGACGCGGATTCTCTCGTCGCTTTTTGCCGGAGTATTCAAAAAGCAGCCCCGGTAGACAGCTTTGTGTCTCCGGAGCCGTGGGATATGCCGGGTTATGAAGATCAGGTCGTGATGGCGGCCGGCGCGTTTGTGCAGGGCGCAACCACGGAACTGAGCGCGGATGGCCCGATTCGCGCGCCATATACCGCTTACCTGCAAGGCGCGCTGACCTATGCGCACGCGCGGATTGCCTGCATGCTTGCCTGCGATGAGCTGATCCGCCAGGGATTCTAATCTGTTTTAGATCGAGCGGAGCAGACCGATGACCTTGCCGGAGATTTCCACTTCGTCATAAGGAACATAGATCGGCTCAAACAACTCGTTTTCCGGTTGCAGGCGAACGCGGTCTTTCTCGCGGAAAAAGCGTTTGACCGTCGCGCTCTCGCCCTGCACGCGTGCAACGACGATATCGCCATTGGTGCAACTACAATTGTGGTTGACCACGAGAATGTCCCCGTCGCGAATGCCTGCGTCGCGCATACTCTCGCCATTGACGCGGAGCATATAGACCTCTTCCGGCTCTTTGCCGTGCATCAGCACGTCCGGCAACGGGAATGCATCCTCAATGTTTTCTGCGGCGAGCATGGGGAGACCGGCAGCGACGCGACCGATCAGCGGAATGGCGTGCTGTTTCGTTTCCTTCTCGGGCAGTTGATCGGTGTTGATGAACACCGCGCGCTGCTTGGAAGAATCACGCGTGATCATCCCGCGTTTCTCCAAATTGCGCAAGTGCGTATGCACCGTTGCGGTCGATTTTAACCCGACAGCGGCGCAAATTTCACGCACCGAAGGGGGATAAGCGTGTTCCTCGGTAAAGGCGATCATATAATCGAGAATCACCTGCTGCGGATCTGCGAGTTTTTTCATGACGAACCGTAACCTCCGTTCGCGCTGAAGTAGCTGCGTACTTGACTTTATTGAGATTTTATCATAAACTTCAAAATATTGCAAACATATGTTCGGGAGATTAGTAATTTTTTATGAAACGTTGTGTTCTACAACCTGAAAAGGTTTGTAACGACTGTGGTGCGTGTGACGACCGTTGTGAACTCGATCCTAACAAGATTTGCGACAATTGTTTTCGTTGCTTGGACGAGGGTATCCCTGCTTTTCAGCAGATTCCAATCTCCGGTGTGTTTCTGGATGAAGACTTCATTCCGGAGCGGGAAGAGGCGACAACAATCGATTTGGAAGACGGTTTCGTTCCCGATTTATATGACGACTGGAAGGACGACGGGGAAATCGTACACGTAAAGACGTTGCCACTAACGTATGGCACGCGGGTGAGAAGAGCACACACGAAACGCTGATCAATCTTCCCGTAGTTTGATTTTCTTTGCCGCGATGCGCTTGTGTTCCTCGCTGGACGCCGCGTAATGCTTTCGGGTGGTGTTGACATCCTTGTGCCCCAATACGTCTGCGACGAGATAGATATCTTCCGTCTCGTGATAGAGCATGGTGCCGTAGGTGCTTCTGAGCTTATGCGGCGTAATCTTCTTGAGCGGAGAAGCGAGGACTGCGTATTTTTTGACCAGCAGTTCGACCGAGCGAACATTGATGCGCTTCAACTGCAAAGAGAGAAACAGCGCGCGCTCGTTTCCCGGTAGAGGCGACATTTTTTCGCGAACGGCATAATAATCGGAAAGCGCTTGATGCACCTCGTCGCCAAAGTTTAAAATGTCTTCGCTGCCGCCTTTTCTCGTGACGACGAAAGCATTGTTCTCAAAGTCAATGTCGTTCAGATCGATCCCCACCAGCTCGCTGATGCGGATGCCGGTGCCGAGAAAGAGCGTCAAAATCGCGACATCGCGCACCTTTGTAGCATCATGATACTTTTTTTGACCTTCCGTTAATCCATCTCCGTTTTCCGCTAAATCCAGCAAATCGGCGACCTCGTTCGGTTCCAGTCGAATGATCGCTTTTTCGCTGAGTTTAGGGATATCAACCAAAGCCGCCACATTCGTCGGTAGATACTCCTGCTTGTGTAAAAACTTAAAAAATGAGCGCAGGGACGAGAGCTTTCTTGCTTTTGCGCGCTCTTGATTGACCCGTTCGTGGTCGCCTTTCTGGTAAAATGAAACTTCGTTTAAAAACAGCTCGATGTGGTACGCCTGAATTTTTCCTAAATCGGTCGCGGTGAGGGAGGGGATGTCTTTCCCCGGGAAGAGGTCTTCCTGCTGGGAAGCAAACTGAAAGAACCCTCTCAGATCAATCGCGTATGCGTATCTTGTGAGAACGGAAGTTTGACTGTCAATCGCGCGAAAAAACGAACCGCAAAGCACCGGAAGCTCGATGAGCAGCGCGCGAATCTTGAGTGTATAATCTTTGTTGAGCGCGGCATGGTAGGTGTTCGCCATCAAATATTCGCCTCAATACAGGTTGATTTAGATACTTTGATTCTATCACAACTATTCGTTAAAGACAAGTTTAACGAATAGTTAGAGTGAAAAATGGACAGAACTATGTGTTTTTTAACGCTCCAAGCGCTTGCTTGATGGCGAGCCGTGCCAGCTCGTCACAGCGGTTATTCAAAGGATTATCCGAATGACCCTTGACCTTGACGAATTGATACGTGTGAATCTTCAAAACATCCAACAGCTCGCGCCAGAGATCCTGGTTTTCTACGTCGCGTTTTGAGGACGTTTTCCACCCATTGGCCTGCCAGTTGTTCAGCCAGTTTTGATGAAATGCGTTACAGACGTACGCACTGTCGGTATGAATTGAAATCTCACAGGATACCTTCAGCGCGCGCACGGCTTCAATGACCGCGCGCAGCTCCATGCGATTATTCGTTGTCTCCGGCTCAAAACCGGATAACTCTTTCTTTTGTTCCTGATACATCAAAATCGCGCCCCAGCCGCCCGGACCCGGGTTGCCGGAGCACGCGCCATCCGTATAGATTGTAACCTGTTTCTTCATCCCTATTCTTTCCATATTGTATATAATATACTATTCGCTCATCCGTTCGGATTTCTCGCGGCAAGCATCGACGGCGGCAATCACGCTGCCGCGAAATCCGGTTTGTTCCAGCACGGCGACTGCTTCAATCGTTGTGCCGCCCGGCGAGCAAACGCGATCCTTTAGCTCGCCCGGATGAACGCCAGTTTCGGAGACCATCATGGCGGAGCCTTTCACCGTCTGCGCCGCAAGCTTGAGTGCGACAGGTCTTGGCAGACCAGCCTTCACGCCGCCATCCGCAAGCGCCTCGATAAAGAGATAGACATACGCAGGGCCGCTGCCGCTGACCGCGGTCACCGCATCCATGAGCTTGGCGTCCAGGCTGATCACGTCGCCAACAGCGCCAAACATCGTTTCCGCAAACGCACGTTCTTCATCCGTCAGTGAATCGCCGGATTCAAACACGATCATACCTTCGCCAATCATCGCCGGCGTATTCGGCATAACGCGTAGCACGCGCGTGGTAGCGGGAAGCGCTTTTTTCAGGCGCTCCCCTCCCCACCCCGCGGCGATGGAAACAACCGCCTTATTTTCGAAGCGGTCAAACTGCTCTTCGAACAAATGCGTACACACGTTCGGTTTTACGGCGACCAGCAATAGATCGCTCTTTTCGATGAGATCGGCAAGCGAGTCGGCAACGCTAACGCCGAGATCGCGCTCCAGCGCACGGCATTTTTCTAAATCCGGATCATAGACCGCAGTTTTATTACCAGAGGCAAAGCCGCTGGTAAGATATCCGCGTAGAATCGCTTCTCCCATATTGCCCGCGCCGATGACGCCGAGACGAATCGCATTGGAACGCATTGTTAGGCCCTCTTCTCATCGTTGTTTCGCTTATTATAACAGGATTTCTTGCTTTTCGCAGTACATTTTGTTCTTACTGGAGCGTACTTAAACGCTCCTGCAGCTTTGCGAGCATCTCTTCGGCGGAGGCTAGCTTCGCTTTCTCCTCATCCACAACGCTCTGCGGCGCTTTGGCGAGGAACCCCTCGTTTTTCAGTTTGCCGTTTGCGCGGGAGATGTCGCCACTGACGCGCTCGATTTCCTTCTGGATTCGCGCGCGTTCCTTCTCCGGATCGATCAGCGAGGAAAGCGGAATGATGGCTTCAATGCCCTCGCAGACGATATGCACGTCGCTCTTGGGAATCTCGCCCGTCTCGGTGGATACGGTGGCGTTGTCCACACCCGCGAGCTTGCTTAGGTAAGCGGTCATGGTGGAGAACGCTTCCGCATCCGTTTGATCCACGACGAGACGTGCGCCTATTCTCTGCGACGGCGGCACTTTCATCTCCGCACGGAGATTACGGATGGAACGCACCAACTCCATCATCTTTTCCATGCGCGCGCAATCGGCCTCAAACGCGTTAAAACGCGCATCCTCCTGCGGCCATGCGGAGAGCATGATGGTAGGCTCGTCGGAAAGCTTCGTGAAGATTTCCTCCGTGATAAACGGCATAAACGGATGCAGTAACTTTAAGCTCGCCTTGATCACGTGGATCAACACCGCGCTGACAGCAGCTTTTTCTTCCGCGTTGTCGCCATAGAGACGCGATTTCGCAATCTCGATGTACCAATCGCAGTACTCCGACCAGATGAAGTCGTAGATCTTCTGCGCCGCCATGCCGAGTTCATAACCATCGAGGTTTTTCGTCACTTCGTTGATGATCGCGTTGAGGCAGCTCAGAATCCACTTGTCGGCGATTTCGAGTTTCTCGTCGTCGGGCAGTTCTCCGGCGTTTTCATCCGTACCCAACAGCACGAAGCGAGCGGCATTATAGATTTTGTTGCAGAAGTTGCGCGCGGCTTCCACTTTTTCCCAATAGAAACGCATGTCGTTTCCGGCGGAGTTTCCGGCCAATAGCGAGAAGCGGAGCGAGTCCGCGCCGTGCTTTTCAATAACTTCCAGCGGATCAATGCCGTTGCCGAGAGATTTACTCATCTTTCTGCCCTGGCTATCGCGCATGATTCCGTGGACATAGACCGTTTCAAACGGACGCTCGTGCATGACCTCATAGCCAAACACGATCATACGTGCAACCCAGAAGAAGATGATGTCGTAGCCGGTCACGAGTGTGTTGGTCGGGTAGAAATACTTGAGTTCTTCCGTCTCTTCCGGATAACCAAGCGTGGAGAATGGCCACATGCCGGAGCTGAACCATGTGTCCAGCACATCCTCATCCTGCCGCACCGGCGCGCCGCACTTCGGGCACTTCTCCGGCTTTTCCTCGGAGACGATCGTCTCGCCGCAAGCATCGCAATAATATGCCGGGATGCGGTGTCCCCACCAGAGCTGGCGCGAGATGCACCAGTCACGGATGTTATCCATCCAGTTGAAATAGGTCTTTTCAAATCGCTCCGGCACAAACTTCACTTCACCGTTACGCACAGCTTCAATTGCGGGCGCGGCAAGCGGCTTCATATCCACAAACCACTGTTTGGAGACGATGGGTTCCACCGTAGAATGGCAGCGGTAGCAGGTGCCGACATTGTGCGCATACGGCTCGATTTTGATCAGATTGCCGCTTTCTTCGAGCTCTTTCACAATCGCTTTGCGGCACTCGAAGCGCTCCAGACCAACAAACTTACCGCCGTTTTCGTTGATATACCCCGCGTCCGTGTACACGCGTATCACAGGCAGTCCCTGCCGCATGGCAACTTCAAAATCGTTGGGGTCATGCGCAGGCGTAATCTTCACGGCACCCGTGCCGAACTCCATCTCACAATATTCGTCGCCCACAATCGGGATCTCGCGGCCCACGGCGGGCACGATGACGGTCTTGCCGATCAGGTGCTGGTATCGCGGGTCTTCGGGATTCACGGCAACGCCGGTATCGCCCAACATGGTCTCCGGGCGCGTGGTGGCAACCGTGATGGAATAGCTTTTGTCCGGCGCGTCATAGCGCACATGCCAGAGGTGGCTGTGCTGCTCTTCATATTCCACCTCGGCGTCCGAAAGCGCGGTTTTGCAGTCCGGGCACCAGTTGATGATACGGTCTCCGCGATAGATCAACCCTTTGTTGTAGAGGCTCACGAACACCTTGGTCACGGCCTTGCTGCAACCTTCGTCCATGGTGAAGCGCTCCCGCTCCCAATCGCAGGAGGAGCCGAGATAGCGAAGCTGTTTCACGATGGTGGAACCATACTCTTCGCGCCAGGCCCAGGCGCGCTTTAGAAACGCCTCGCGCCCAATGTCCTTTTTCGTGATGCCTTCTTTCGCCATCTGCTCCACGATCTTCACCTCGGTGGCAATCGAGGCGTGGTCGGTGCCCGGCATCCAGAGCGCTTCATAACCGCTCATGCGCTTATAGCGAATCAGAACGTCCTGCAGCGTTTCGTCGATCGCGTGGCCCATATGCAGCTTGCCCGTGATGTTGGGCGGCGGAATGACGATGGTATACGGCGGCTTGCCGGTGTTGGGACGGGCATGGAAATATCCGCGCTCTTCCCATGTTTTGTAGAGCGCGCTTTCCACGCGCGCGTGATCATAGATTTTCTCCATTTCGGGACGCATGTTGTTCTCTTCCTGCCTTCTTCAAATACTTTCGTATGGTTTTCGTCAATATAAAAACGTCCGCTTCGCCAAAGGACGAAACGGACGCTCGCGGTACCACCTTTGTTGCATTCAACCAAAAGAATCAGTCAAATACCTCTTGTGTCTCCGTAACGTGGATCATACGGGAAACGCTGAAACAATCTGTCCTCACGTTTCCGGCTCCGATGCGACCTTCCGCGTCCGCTCCGCAAACCGTCTCTCAGCAAATGGCGGTCTCTCTTTGTGCGGCGATAGCGCGTACTCCTCATCCTCATAGCCGTTTTGATATGGATTCGAATGAGGTCAGTCTAGCCGAATCCGGCGGTTTTGTCAAGCGCTTATGCGGCATCCTGCTGTAACGAATCCATCCAGATATCCATGCGCTCCTTGATCAACTCAAAGTTGGCGGGGCCAAGATCGAGATACGTTTTCAAAAACGCGCTCATATCAAAGCGATCACCCAACTCGTTTGCCGCGTCGCGATACAGTTGCGCAAGCTGGCAATAGCCGATTGCGTAGTCAAAGAAGTAATAAGGCTGATCGATGACGGTGTTGTAATAGATGGACGCGACATATTTCCCGTCGAACCCCAAAGCGCTGATGACGTTTTCCAGCGCTTCATCCGAATAGCCGTAATAGTTGACGAGTATGCTGATGATCGCAGGCAGAATTGAGTTCACAACCTGACCATACTCAAAATTCAGGCGAACATAATCCTGATCATACTGCTTTTGATTTTCCATGACAAGGAATTCCGCGAACTGCGCCCAACCCTCCGCGTATCCGCTGAAGTTTGCCGCGCGCTGCATCAAGCCGAGGTTATCCATGCTACGCTGATAGATATACTGGTACATGTGTCCAGGATAGCCTTCGTGCGCAAGGGTTAAGAGCAGTGTCGGGTCTTCAGTTTTCGTGTTGATGTAGATCGTATTGTCTTTCCAATCATCCAGCGCGGGAATGACGTAAGCCGCAGGTGCAAACTGATCCTGCAATTCTTCCGGAACGTCCGTCAGCGCAACGTTATGCTCCGGCAACGCGGGTAGAATCGGTTGAATCAACTTTTGCAGATAGTCGAGATCCTGCTGCATATTGCCGCTGGTAACGTCAATTGTCTCGTTGGCGAGATCCGGTTTTTCGTTGCTGATTCGTACGACGTCGTTGATCAGATAGCTCAACTCAGTTTTCAGCATTTCAAGCGTCTCTTCTACAGAAAGATAGTTACACCCGGCGGACTGCATCGAATACTCAAAATATTCTTTTTGCAACTCGGTGAATTTAGATGCTTCTTCGTAGGTTCGGCAGCTCTTGCGCAGTTTTTCAAGACCATCGTAGAGCGTTTGGAACGATTCAATGTATTCGTTCTTGAGCAGACTGATGTTTTTATCCTTATATGTTTTCGCCTGATCCGCCGTCAGCCCGGTCAGCTGATCAATACCATCATCGAACGTCACATATAAGAACGACGTATCCTTGGCGTCAATAATCAGCTGAATGTCCGCTAAGATTGCGTCTAGCGCGGGCTCTGTCATAAACATGCCAAGTCTTGCGCGCTGTTGCTCATAGGCGAGCACCTGTCCCATATAACGGGGCATATCCGCAAGCAAAGCGAGGTAATCGATCACATCCTGCTCGTTCTTCAGATCAAACAAAGCAAACGACAGCGGCATATTGGAGTGCAGACCGCTGTATTCCGTCAGCGGTTCATAGAAGTATGCAAACTTGTTCTCCGCGGCGTAATCGGCTAAAAACTCGTGCAGCACATCATAGGAGAACTGCGATTCCGGTGCGATTTGCTCGCGATCGATTTCATCAAGCTGCGCCAGATAGACGCCGGCTTCGCGCTGCAGGCGCACAGTGTCTTCCTCGGTGAATTCACCCAGTGTCATCGGCACGCTGCTGTGATCAATGCTATAATCCGCCGGATTATCGATGTACATATGGAACGAGTATCCATCGGATGTCGCATACCAGCGAAATACATTCAGGTCCAGCGCATGATAAGCATCGTCAGCGGCCTGGTCGACCGTGAACGTTGGTTCCGGCGCGGGTGTTGTGCCCGTAACGGGCGCTTCGGTTGTCTCGGATTCAATGGTGATCGTCTCATTTTTGATCGTATTGTCCGGTAACTTACAGCCGGAAAATACGCTCATGAGCAGGATGAGCGCCATGACGAGCGCGATAAGTTTACTCATTCGTTTTGCTGTGGAATTCATGAATTACTCCTTATTGTTCGTTTTGACTATTCTGTCAATCAAAAAATGTATCTCGTGAATCTATCCGCTCCAGTTGTTTTAACCGTGCAAGGACTTCTGTCTCATCATCGGTCTCCCCTGCTTTTTTGATTGCAAGCATGAAGTATTCCGGAAGATTTGCGTAAAACACCATACGCTCTTCAGTTTTCGGGTGTTTCAGGGTGAGACGGTAGCCATGCAGTGCCTGACCCGATAGTCCAAACGGGCGTTTGTCCCGCCCGTACACGTCGTCACCCGTCACCGGGTGCTGAATAGAGGCCAAATGCACACGAATCTGGTGGGTTCTGCCCGTTTCCAGCTCCACTTGCAGCAGCGTATATTGCCCATATCGCGCGGCAACGTGCCAATGGGTCACAGCGTCTCTTCCGCCGGGGACAATCGCCATACGCTTTCGATCGACCGGATGTCGTGCCAGCGGTGCGTCGATGGTGCCACTATCTTCACGCAGGTTGCCGTCCACAAGCGCAGCGTAACTTCTGTGTGCGCTGTGGTCGCGAAATTGATCGCTCAATGCGCGGTGTGCAGCATCGTTTTTTGCCACCACCAGCAGGCCGGACGTCATGCGGTCGATGCGGTGGACAATGCCAGGCCGCAGCTCACCGCCGATGCCGGAGAGGTCTTTGATGTGGTAGAGCAGGGCGTTGACCAGCGTTCCGCTTTCGTGCCCCGCGGAAGGATGCACGACCATCCCCTGCGGTTTGTTGATGACGAGCAGGTCTTCATCCTCGTAGAGGATATCGAGCGGGATGTTTTCCGGCAAAACATCCGTCTCAACCGGATCGGGATAGGTGATTTCGACCAGATCGCCCGTCTGTGTCACTGCATTTGGCTTGACGGACTTACCGTTTAATAAGATTGAACCTTCGCGAATCATGCGCTGCGCTTGCGTGCGCGAAAGCTCCGTCTCAGCCGCGATGAACGAATCGAGACGGATTTGATCGTTGCAAACGATGTTCTCCTGCTCAGGCATGGGGCTTTTCTGCAGATTGATTCGCCGGAGTCTCTGTGTTCGCTTTGGCTTCTGCACCAGCTGTTTCATCCTTCTGCGGAGCAGCGTTTTCTTTTTTGAATGAAACGCGCTCAAAGAGCGATTTCTCTTTTAAAAACAACGCGTCGATCACAAGAAACACACAGCCGACGCTCAGCGCACTGTCCGCAACGTTGAACACGGGAAACGAAAACCACGGGGTAATATCCAGAAAGTCGCGCACATAGCTGAGCAACGCGCGGTCGATGAAGTTGCCCACCGCGCCTGCGAACAAAAGCGCGAGTGTAATGCGGGAAAACAGCGTGAGTTTCTGATGAAACCGAATGATTACGTAGATGAGCACGGCGGCTACAATCAGAGTCATCGGTATAAAAAGCCACCGAAAGCCTTCCAGCATGCCCCAAGCTGCGCCCGTGTTATGGACGTTGGTCAGCTGCAAAAAGCCATTGATCACAGGCAAGCTGCTTCCAACGGGCGAGAGGTAAAGCTGAATCAGATATTTCGATATCTGGTCGAGCGCGAGAATGACGATGATGATGATCAGTTCGAGCAAGGTGTTATCCTCCGGTTGATTTGATTCAGTATAGCACGCGGACTAACCTGCGACAACCGTCGCGGTCTGTGTATTTGTTGTGAACAAGTTTGGATAAAGTGTCGTATAGTTTTTGTAAGCCAGCATGACGTTGTCATAATACCGCGCGGTGTCTTCAAACGGAATCTCGTTCAGTGTTCCATCCTGCGAAAATCGAGGATCAGCGAGCCATTTTTCCACGCTGCCGTGTCCCGCGTTATAGGCCGCGACGATCTCCTTCGTGTTGCCGTCAAAGCGGTTGCTCAGAAAGTTGAGATACCAGCAGCCGTATTCAATGTTTGTCGCGGGATCTTCCAGCATATCCAGCGAATAAGCGAGCTCCGGATCGATCTTGTGCCCAATCCACTCCCCCGTGTCGGGCATGATCTGCATGAGTCCGATTGCGCCGACTTTACTGACCGCGTGCGGGTTGTTACTGCTTTCGCAACGCATGATGGATTGTACAAGATACGGGTCTAAGTCATACTCCGTCGCATACTGTGAAATGTATTCCGTGTAAGCGACGGGATAATTCTGAAGCGCTTTTTGATATTGCGCATCTTCATACCAAAGATATCCGCCAAAACCCACTGCGCAGAGGAATAAAAGCGATCCTATCACGATCACCGCAATCTGCATCCCGCTTAAGCGCTTACGCTTTGTTTTTCGTTTTCCTGTAAAACGTTTTGTCAATCGATAAACTCCCCGGTCTTCAGCGTCGCATACAGCGCGTCTACCTGCTGAAGCAGGTGCTCGTGCGGCCCGTTGTTTTCCAGAATATAATCGGCGCGCTTCCGTTTCTCTTCATCCGGCATCTGTGCGCGTATACGCGCGGCCACCTGCTCGCGCGAAAGCTGATCGCGTTCCATGACGCGCCGGATTCGCGTTTCTTCGTCGCAAACGACGACGATGTTTGCGTCCATCTGCGCATCCATACCGCTCTCAAATAAAAGCGGAACTTCAAACACCGCGATGCCATTCGGATCATTTTTCAGATCCTGTTCTGCGCTGGTTATCAACTCGTTGATGACATATGGATGGATGATGCTGTTGAGCGCGCGTCGCTTGCTTTCGTCGGCAAACACGATTTCACCCAAACGGCGGCGATCGATCTCCCCGTCATCCCGAACAATGTCCATGCCAAAGGTTGCGATCACTTTGCCATAGCTATCCGAGCATGGATCGAGCGCATGGCGCGATACTTCATCCGCGTGGTAAACGCGCGCGCCAAGCACGGCAAATCTCCTGGCAGCGGTCGTCTTGCCGGAGCCAATGCCGCCCGTCAGTCCGATTTTGAGGTAACCGCTACGTTCCTGCTTCATTTTGTTTCATACCAACTGTGCCCGATTTTCACATCCGCATCCAGCGGCACCGAAAGATGCGCAACCTGCTCCATGCATTCGTGAACAAGTGAAACGACCTCGTCCGCCTCTGCTTTCGGCACGTCGAAGATCAGTTCGTCGTGCACCTGCAGGATCAGCTTTGTTTTCAGCCCGCGCTTTTGCAACACTTGACTGACTTCAACCATCGCGAGCTTGATGATGTCCGCTGCGGTACCCTGAATCGGCATGTTCATGGCGACGCGTTCTCCAAACGAGCGCGTGTTGTAGTTGGAGCTTTTGAGCTCCGTCATGGAGCGCCGCCGCTCAAACATCGTTACCGCGTAGCCGGTTCGTTTTGCGTCCTCAACACTCTTCTCCAGGTATGATTTCACGCCCGGATACCGATCGAAATAGAGCTTAATGTATTCGCTTGCGCGCTTGACAGGAATACCGAGATTTCTTGCGAGACCAAAATCGCTGATGCCGTAGACGATGCCGAAATTGACCGCTTTTGCGGCGCTTCTCTGCTCACTCGTCACCTCAGCAAACGGTACGCGGAAGACCTCGCTCGCCGTCGTGCGGTGAATGTCCTTTCCGCTGTTAAAGGCCGCGATCATTCCCTCGTCTCCGCTGATATGCGCAAGCAGTCTCAGTTCAATCTGGGAGTAGTCCGCGTCCACAAGCACATTGCCTTCCGAGGCGATAAACGCTCTGCGAATCTCTCTACCCTGTTGCGTACGAACGGGAATGTTCTGCATATTCGGCTCCGTGCTGGAGATGCGGCCCGTCGCCGTAACGCACTGGTTAAACTGCGTCCGGACGCGATCGTTATCCGCGCTGACCACATTGAGCAGTCCGTCTACAAACGTGCTCTTGAGTTTCGTGATAAAGCGGTATTCGAGAATCATCGGGATAGCGGGATGGCGGTCGGACAAAGATTCCAGCGTATCCGCATCGGTCGAAAATCCACTCTTGTTCTTTCTCCCCGTAGGTAGGCCGAGCTTTTCGAAGAGCACCTCACCGAGTTGCTTTGGCGAGAGAATGTTGAAAGTTTCGCCCGTGCTTTCGTAAATCTGTTTGGCGAGAGACTCGCTTTGTTCGTTAAACTGCGCTTGCAGCTGCGATAGAATGTCGCGATCGACGCGAAATCCTTCGCGTTCCATCTCGTATAAAACGCACGCAAGCGGAAGCTCCATGTCGGTATAGAGCTTTGTCATGTTCGCTTCGGAGAGATCGTTTTGCATCGTCTCCTTCAGCGAGAAGAGCAGCGCGGCGTTCGGCTTTTGATTTGCGCAAAACCGCTCGCAGAGCATGGCAAAGCTCGTTGCCGGGCGCGTTGCGTCCAGAAGGTAGTCCGCAATCATCGCGTCAAACACATTTGCTTTCATCGAAATATCAAATTTGTTCAGCAGGTGACGAAGGCGCTTGGTATCAAACGCCAGCACTTCGCAGCTTTGATCTTCCAATATCGGTTTGAATGCCGTATAGAGCTGATTCTCGTCGATCGGCGTGCAAAACAGATCCGCACCCTGCACAATTTCATAATACACGCTCGGAGAAAACGCAAACTGTACCGTAGCGCCTGCGTCGATCGCAAACGTTCGCACAGAAGATGCTTTTTTGATTATTTCCAGCACCGCTTCGATCGAATCCAACTCCATACGCTGCGCCGCGGGTACGTCCGCTTTTGCGACGGCCTCCGGTGCGCTCTCACCGCCAATTCGAGCGGCAAGGCCACGCATCTCCAAATCCATCAGCATGCCGTGCGCGCCGCCGATGGAATCCGGTTGAAACTTGCAGTCTTCGATGGAGAGCGGAATCGGCGCCGCCGTACAGATGGTGCCGAGTTCATAGCTCATACGGGCGGATTCCGCGCCGGCGGCGACCTTCTCGCCCATTTTACCCTTGATTTCGCCGGCGTGCGCCAGCACGTTTTCGAGCGTTCCGTACTCTTCCAGCAACTTCATGGCGGTCTTTTCACCAACGCCGGAGATGCCGGGGATATTATCGGAGTTATCACCCATGAGACCTTTCAGGTCACGCATGCGGTCGGGTTCCAAGCCGTATTGCTCCTTGAGCACGTCGCGGTCAAACTCAATCGTCTCGCTGATGCCCTTTTTCGTCATAAGCACGTGCGTGTGATCGTCAATGAGCTGCAGCGCGTCCCGGTCTCCTGTCACGAGCAGTGCGTCGATGCCTTCCGCTTCGCACTTTTTTGCAAATGTGCCTAAAATATCGTCCGCCTCATAGCGCGGCGTTTCGCAAACGGCGATGCCCATCTTGATAAGCAGCTCTTTGAGTAGCGGAAACTGGGTGCGAAGATCGTCCTCCGTCTCTTTGCGTCCGGCTTTGTATGCGTCAAACTGTTCGTGCCGAAAGGTCGGACCGTGCATATCAAACGCAACGACGAGATAGTCCGGGTTGCGTTCGATGAGCTTTAACAGCATGCTGAGAAAGCCGTGTAGTGCGCCGGTCGGAACCCCCGCGCGCGTGGTCATGGGCGGCAGCGCGTGATAAGCGCGGTGCATGAGGCTGTTTCCGTCGATTGCGATCAACTGCTTCAAGCGGCACCTCCTGAGGACTGTCTTTTGAGCGTATGTTCAGCGTACAACGGCGTAGACCATCGGCGCGACTTCGTCGGGCTTTTGTCCAATGCAGACTGCTTCTCGCATAGTTGCTATCGCATCGGCCAGATTCGTTTCGTCGTTGACATAGAGCGTGCAGAACGCTTCGCCTTTTTCCACTTTGTCGCCGACGCGTTTGTGCATGATTAAGCCAACCGCGGGATCGATTGTGTCTTCCTTAGTGGCTCTGCCCGCTCCCAGCACCTGCGCTGCTCTTCCGATCAGCTCCGCTTGCATGCCGATGACATAACCGGCTTCACCGGCTTCAATCGGGATCTGCTTGTTCACCATGCAAAGCTTGTCCATACCCTCCAGCGTGAGATAAGTTTCGTCTCCGCCGAGCTCATGGATCATCGCGCGGAGTTTACCGAGACCCGCGCCACTGTCGATGGCGTGCTTGAGCATGCTTCTTGCTTCCTCGTCCGTCTTGGCGAGGTTGGAGAGCAGCAGCATTTGCGTTCCCAGTAGCATGCAAACTTCGTAGAGCGTGTCGCCTTCCGGCACCTTTCCGCTGAGCAGCTGCACCGCTTCGCGGAATTCCAGCGCATTGCCGACCGAAAGGCCCAGCGGTTGATTCATGTCGGTCACGACCGCGACAACCTCGCGCTTGAGCAGCTTACCCATCTTGACCATGAGCGATGCGAGGCGTTTTGCGTCGTCTACCGTCTTCATAAAAGCGCCGCTGCCAACTTTGACATCCAGAACGATTGCGTCCGCTCCCGCGGCGAGCTTTTTGCTCATGATGCTCGCGGCAATCAGCGGCACGCTCTGTACGGTACCTGTAACGTCGCGCAGTGCGTACATCTTTTTATCTGCGGGCACAAGGTTTCCGGTCTGACCGATCACGCAAACGCCGGTCTTGCGCACGATCTCTTTAAAGCGATCGATGGGTTGGGCGATGTTTACGCCGGGAATCGATTCCAGCTTGTCGATCGTGCCACCGGAGAACGCAAGCCCGCGACCGGACATTTTGGCGACCGTACCGCCGCAGGCCGCGACAAGAGGCGCCACCACCAGCGTAGTCGTGTCCCCGACTCCGCCGGACGAGTGCTTATCCACCTTAACGCCGGGCAAGTCGCTGAGATCGACCGTGTCGCCGGAGCGCATCATGCTCAGCGTTAGGTCGGCTGCTTCCCGCTCGTTCATGTCGTTGAGTACGATTGCCATCAATAGCGCGGACATCTGATAATCCGGAATTTCGCCGCTGACAAAACCGTCCACGATGAACTGGATTTCGTCATGACTCAATTCTTCGAAATTCACTTTTTTCTCGATCAAATCTACCATTCGCATAAAAAATTCGCTCCTTCAAAAAGACTAATTAAATCACGTTACATATCGCTGATGACCGTCTCTTCACGCTCCACGGGCGGAAATAGCGGTGCGGGGGAGATCGGCGTATTCTTGATGATTAAAAACAGCGCGTCCGCGGCCTCGTCAAACGAAGATGTTTCGATGGGAACCAGCGGGTTGTCGTCAATCTTCGCAAAGAAGCGGCCATCGTCTGTAAAGGCCAGCAAAGCTGCGTGTTTGTGAAGAAGCCGGCAGTGAAACAGCAGCGCGTCCGTCGTCGGGTCCTTCATGATTCCTTCCTGATCGAGCAATCGCGTCAGGACGATCAGCCAATCCGCGCGGCTTAATCGGAGGTTGAATTCACAGAGTTCCAGCACTGTTTCTATGCCGTTTCGGTATTCCACGCGTATGTTGTTGCGCTGAGAAGCGGGGATACGCTTTCCAAGTACGGTTGCATACCGTCCTTCTGGCACATCGTCCGGCAGAGCCCCCGTGCCCGCGGCAACGATGTATTCCGTAAAACCTTTGTTCTGCGGCAGCGTGAGCGCAAGCGTCAATTCCTCCGCTGTCAGCTGCTCGGACTCGATCACCACCATGCGATTGGGCAATATTCCGTAGTTGAACCTCCGTGATTCGCCGTCTGCGGTTGTGATGGTGGCTTTTAGGTATCTGCCGTTGTTGGAGCAGACGAGCGCGTCCAGCGTCCCTTGTCCACCGTCCGCAATCAACTGCGTGCGAAGCGTAGCTTTTGGCAGCATATGCGAGGCGGAGCGGAGCATATGCCGCGCGGCATCCGCGGACGTGAACTTTCCTTCCCATGCGTCCGGCGCGATCAGAATGCGCCTGCATTGGCCGTGTTTTTCACAGATCTCCGGTAGTGTGCCGGAAATCTGCATGGTGCCATACGCAATCTCTCCACCGCTCACGCAGCCATCCAGTTGAACGCTGCCGAGATATTCCACCGGACTGCATTTTTCTACACGGTTGTTTTGAATAAACGGGTGATAGATGGTTAAATACGACAGAAGAACGGGCTTATGCTGCAACTGCGCAAAGAGCGCCTTGCCAACCTTAAGCGGAAGATTAGAAAACATGCAGATGTAAGCGCTTTCGCTCTCTGCATCCCCGACGTCGTCCCATGCACCAAAGAGCGTAGACCCCACGACGTGCGTAATCGGCACTTCGGAAAACGCGATGTTCCAGCAATCGTTTGCCGTAAGGTTGGAATCGCTCGTCATCGCAAACCGAAGCCCGAGAGAAAACTTGGAGTATTCCATAGTCGTATATCCTCCTAAAGCGGAACAACTCCGCTTCGAGTTATTCTGCTTCCTCACTCAGGAGCGCTTGCAGCTCGGTTTCGGCACGTTCCCACTCGATATAGCAAGTTTCAACCAACTGACGCTGCGTATCCAGCTGCTCATAAATTGATTTTGCAGCCTCGAAATCGCTCGCGATCTGCGGATCAAACGCCTGCGCTTCCAAGACTTTTTGAGTAGCTTCTTCCGCGTGAACGCGCTCTTCCGCCTTGCGCTGCGCGGATTTCGCTTTCGCAATCGCGCTCTTACGCTCTTTCGAAAGCTGATAATCATTCTTTACCGTAGGCGCTTCTTTTTCCTTTGGAGCGGTGCTTTCTGCTAAAAACTCCTTATAAGCATCCCAGTCCCCCTCAAACTCGCGCATGCCGTCTTCGTCCATGATGATGATGCGGTCTGCGATCCGGTTTGCGAGATAGCGATCGTGTGTCACGATCAGCATCGTGCCGCCGTAATCGCTCAGCGCGCCTTCCAGCGCCTCGCAGGAAGGGATGTCGAGGTGGTTGGTCGGTTCGTCGAGAAACAGCACGTTGCTGCCGTTGAGCATGAGCTTGAGAAGCTGGATGCGCGCGAACTCTCCGCCGGAGAGGTCGCTCATGCGCTTAAAGACATCGTCCCCGCGAAAGAGAAACGAGCCAAGCATGTTTCGAAGCTGCTTTGTGTCATAGCGCGGAAAGCTCGCATTGAGAGATTCCAATATTGTGCGCGGATCGTTCGGGCGAACGGTCCCCTGCTCATAGTAGCCAACGTGTACGTTGGAACCAAGTTTATAACTGCCGGAGTCCGACTCGATTTTGTTGGTGAGAATCTTGAGCAGCGTGGTCTTGCCGCAGCCGTTTGCGCCAAGTAGGCAGACCTTCTCATCCCGCCGGATCATGAGATTCAGGTTTCTAAAGATCTCTCTTGTCCCAAACCGTTTACTCAAGTCTTTACAGATCACAACCTCATTCGCAGTCAGCGCATCCGCTTTCAGATGAAAGTGGATCGCCTGTGGAGCGTCTTCGGGTTTGACAAGCGTCGATTTGATCCGCTCGATCTGTTTCTCTTTGGAAGCGATGGTGACGTAATTGCGCGCCTGGTTCCATCTGCGCTGTTGTTCGATAATTCCTTCGATCCGTTTGATCTCGCGGAGTGTGTTTTGGTACTTGCGCAGGGCAAACTCCCGTTCGTCCATCTTTTTTTCCATGGACTGGCTGTAGTTGCCGGTATATTGGTTCATTGAGCCGTTTCCCAGTTCAAAGATGCGATTGCATACTTTATCGAGAAAATATCGATCGTGAGAGATGAGAACGAACGCACCGCGAAACGAGGAAAGATAGTTTTCCAGCCACTCCAGAGACGCGATGTCGAGGTGGTTGGTCGGCTCGTCAAGCAGCAGCAGATCCGCGTCTGAGAGCAATATCTTTGCCAGCGCGGCCTTTCGCATCTGACCACCGCTCATGACGGAGATCGGGCCGTTGAGCTGCTCTTCGGAAAAACCCAACCCCAGCAATGTAGAGCGCGTTCTTGCACGATAGGTCAGCCCGCCATCCTGGGTGTAACGATCCTGCAAGTCGGCCTGTTTTCGAATCAGCGATTCGCTCGCTCCTTCGCGCTCGATCCGCTCTGCGATCTCGTGCAGCGCACGCTCCGCCTCCATCCATTTGCCGGAAGCTTCCAATACCGCATCATAAAGCGTTTGTCCTCTGCCCCAGTTGGGAGATTGATCCAGCATCGCAAAGGAAGCGTTTTTGGATACGGAAAGCTGGCCGCGGCCATCGTGCGGCTCCTGCCCTGCTATCATACGCATCAACGTGCTCTTGCCGCAGCCGTTTACCCCGACGAGGCCAACGTGATCCTGCTCAAACACATCAAACGCGATATCGGAAAATAAAGTTCTTTCTCCGAAGCTTTTTTCTAGCTCCTGCGCGTGAATCAACGACATCGTTTGTCTCTCCAATAATTTAACAGCTTATTTTACCATAGCGGCGTTGTATTTGCAAAAGCAGACTCGCATGAAAACGGCTTACAAAACAAACAGAGTGTAAACAGCGCGTACATGATGTTGTTACATTTCGGCATTCTTGTTTTGAAAAAGTTCAAACCAATTCATGACAGAAAACGTTATAATGAAACTGTCGAAAAAGACGGAACAAACGAATTCTGTTGCTGATCTTTCCAAAACAAAAGTGAGGTAGTCTGATTGAATACACCGCGTCTGCCCTCCGGCAAACCGCAAAAGCATATCTTCCCTCCTGCCGCACGCACATGGATACTAACCATCGCGGGCGGATGCATCGTAGCGTTTTTAGTTTTACCGCTTGCGATCAACTATTTCTCCGGCGCGAATGCGGTTGCGCTCGAGGCGGATCGCGTGATCGTTGAAGCGACGCCGACGCCGATTCCGTTTAGCGCCGAGGCGCTTGCGCCAACCTCCTGCGCGCTTGAGACCCCGCAGCCGGAACCGGAAGCGACGGCGGGCGTCATCATGTCGCAATTTACGCTCCTAAAGGAAAACGACGATTATCCGACCGTGTCACAACTCCAAAACAGATTGATGGAGCTTGGTTACCTCGACTCGGACGAACCCACCACCGTTTATAATGCCGCAACGACGGTTGCGGTTTCCCTCTTTCAGCGCACGATCAACGAACCGATGAATGGCGTTGCCACGGGTGAGCTGCAAGAGCACTTGTTTAGCACGGAAGCAAAGCCTTATGAACTCAAGCTGGGCGACAGCGGAACTGATGTGGAGAGCATGCAGTCACGCTTGAATGAACTGGGGTACTATTCTGATAAGGTCAACGGATACTTCGGTGTCGCGACCGAGGATGCGCTGCGAGCGTTCCAAAAGAAGAATCAAATCAGTGAAGACAGTGTTTTTAACGTCGCAGACAGAGACCTGCTCTATTCTCCCGGAGCGCGGCCGAAGATCGACCCAACGCCTACGCCTTCGCCAAAACCCACCCCGAAACCTACGAAAAAGCCCACGACCACGAAGAAACCGACAACCACCTCTTCCGGCGGCTCGAGCGCAACTGAAGCGCCGTATTTTACCGACGCACCGAATGTGACCGACGCGCCAGCGGCTACCGAAGCACCCGTAACGGAAGATGTGAGCTACAGCGCGTCTTACAGTGCGGACGGGTTAATCTCCGTTGCGAGCGCAATGCTTGGCAAGCCTTACTCCTGGTCGGAAGAAAGCCCGTCCAAAGGATTTGATTGCTCAGGCCTTGTCTATTTCAGTCTGCGCACCTGCGGCGTCAGCACCAGCCGCTACAGCGCTGCTGGATTCTCGTCTGTCAGCGGCTGGACAGAGATTACATCCACGAACGATCTGCAAAAAGGAGATTTGCTCTTCTTTAAAAACGATACGTCCGATCGCGTGAGCCACACGGGTATCTATGCCGGTGGCGGCAAATTTATCCATGCTTCGTCCAGCGCGGGCAAGGTCATCACCAGCTATATTTCAACCGCCTATTGGACGCGAAACTTCGTCAATGCCAGGCGGGTATTCTAAGCATGAGCGCTTGTGAACTATGTCCCCGCATGTGCGGCGCAGACAGAGAACGTGAAGTCGGACTTTGCGGCGCGGGGCAAACGCCGCGGGTTGCGAAGATCATGCTGCATGAGTGGGAAGAACCGTTTATCAGCGGAACGCGCGGCTCCGGCGCTGTGTTTTTCTCCGGCTGCAACCTCGGTTGCGTCTATTGCCAAAATCACGAGATTCGCGACGGCGGCGTTGGTGTCTGCATGAACGAAGACGCGCTTGCGCAGGCATATCTTCAATTGCAACAAGACGGCGCGCATAATATCAACCTTGTGACCGCCGCACCCTATGTGCCTGAGATTGCGGAGAGTCTTCGCCGCGCAAAGTCGCTGGGTCTGACAATTCCCGTCGTTTATAATACCAGCGGATATGAAAAAGTAGAAGCACTTCGCAAGCTGGATGGACTTGTAGATGTGTATTTACCGGATTGGAAATATGTCTCCCCCCTGCTTTCCAAAAAGTTTTCCAATGCGCCGGATTACGCGAATGTTGCTTCCGCTGCAATCGAGGAGATGTTTCGTCAGGTTGGCGAGCTGAAACTCGATGAGAATGGTATCGCTGTGCGCGGGCTTGTGATTCGCCATTTGATTCTGCCGGGCTGTGCGGATGACTCCCGAAGCGTGCTGGATGAGATCGTCAAACGCTTTCCGCTATCGATCCATCTATCGCTGATGAGTCAATATACGCCGCAGGTATATACAACGGAGTTCCCGCTCAACCGCCGGATCACGCAGCGGGAGTATGATCGCGTGATATCGTATGCGCTTTCGCTGGGACTATACAACATATTGATTCAGCAGCGGGATTCGGCGCAGTCGGTTTATACGCCACAATTCACAAATCAGATATAATATTGACACAATCGGCGCATAGATTTGCTTGCAATTGCATAATTCGGGTGTTATACTCTAACCATAAAAGATCTCAAGTTTCCGTCCGTTATGTTCGTTTTTTCATTACCGATTTCCTCCTTAAACCGCGTAACCGAACTACTACGTAACTTCATAATTACTTTCTGGTGGATAGGGCACCATCGGAAAGGCTTGACGGACGGAAAGTACAAAGGAGCCAAGAAATTGGCTCCTTGTCTATGTTTTGGAGTTGACAGTTTTTTTGTATCAGTCTCTACATTTTGGTTTTATATCAGGATTGGCTCCTTGTCTATGTCTTGGAGTTGACAGTTTTTTTGTATCAGTCTCCACATTTTGGTTTTATATCAGGATTGGCTCCTTGTCTATGTTTTGGAGTTGACAGTTTTTTTGTATCAGTCTCTACATTTTGGTTTTATATCAGGATTAGCTCCTTGTCTATGTTTTGGGATTTACAGTTCATTGTAACGGCCTCTACATTTTAGCTTAATATTGGTAATTGGCTACTTTTCGATTCTTGGATAAGCAATTATATATAACGATCTCTACATATTTGCTTTAACCTTCTCCTTTTCCTGCAGTGATGCTGACAACCTTAATCTACAAGATTTGAAGCGGCTATGCCTCTTCTTTTTTCTCATCCCCAATTAAAAGTGCAGAGTAAAAAAATACCCATCGACAATTTTGTCGATGGGCTGAAACTTCGGCGAAGAACACCTGAGTTTTAAAACGATGATCGAATGAATTACAGATTGAAGGCTTTCGAGATCAGGTCGACGATTTCAACGCCGATTCTCGCCTGCGCTTCCTGTGTCGAGGCGCCGATGTGCGGTGTGCTGCTCACGCGGGGATGCTTGTAGAGCGCCTCGTTCTTGCTCGGCTCTTCCGCGAATACATCGAGACCTGCGCCGTAGACCTTGCCGCTGTCGAGGGCTTCGAGAAGCGCCGCTTCGTCGACATTGGTGCCTCGCGAGGTGTTGATGATGATCACGCCGTCTTTCATCTTCGCGAGCGTGTCTCGGCTGACCAGCGGCTGGCCGGGCAGAGACGGAACGTGCAGCGAGATGATGTCCGAAGTAGAGAGCAACTCATCCATTTCGACATATCGCATGGTGTCGCATTCCAGTTCCGGTACCTTGTAGATATCGTATGCGAGCACCTTCATGCCCAGCGCCTGGCAACGGCGACCGAGCGCCTGACCGATGCGGCCGTAGCCGACGATGCCAACGGTTTTTCCGTTGAGCTCGATGCCTTCGTAGGCCTTCTTCTCCCATTTTCCTTCGCGCATGGTGTGTCCTGCAGCGGAGATGAAGCGCGCGCAGGAGAACATGTGTCCCAGCGCAAGCTCTGCAACCGCGTCCGAGCTGGCTTTCGGCGTATTGCAGACGGAGATGCCGCGGCCTTCGGCGCAGACCTTGTCGATGTTGTCGATACCGACGCCTGCGCGAATGACGAGCTTCAATCTGCCGGTCATGCAAGCCGCGTTGATCTGCTGCTCGCGCACTTTAGTCGCGCTGCGTACGACGAGTACGTCGTAATCCTGTACGGCTTCGCAAAGCGCGTCCGGATCGTAAAACTTCACATCTACTTGACAACCCTTCGCCTGAAGCGCGGCGATCGCGCTCTTTTCCATGCCGTCGCTGGCAAGAATCTTAATCATAGCGTTTCTCCCCTATTCGTCGTTCGTTACTTGTTCTCTGCTTCAAACTTCTTGAGGAAGTCGACCAGCGCGACAACACCCTCTTTGGGCATTGCGTTATAGGTGGAAGCGCGCAGACCGCCAACACTCTTGTGGCCTTTGAGGTTGTCGTAACCCGCGGCCTTCGTTGCAGCGACGACCTTCGCGTCCATCGCTTCATCGCCGGTAACAAACGGAATGTTCATCAGCGAGCGATACTTCTTCTCGACCGTACCGCGGAACATCTTGCTGGAATCCAGGAAGTCGTAGAGCACCTTGGCTTTGTCCTCATTGATCGCCTGCATCGCAGAAAGGCCGCCGATCTTTTTGAGATATTTGAATACTTTACCACAGACATAGATCGCCCAGCAGTTCGGCGTGTTGTACATGGAGCCGTTCTCCGCGTGGATGTCATAGCGCATATAGGTCGGCACCCATTCCGGCAGATCCGTGCGGATCAAATCCTCGCGAATGATCACGACGACCATACCCGCGGGGCCAACGTTCTTCTGAACGCCGGCATAGATCATGCCGTAGTCAGAGACATTGCAGGGCTTGGAAAGGAACATGGACGACTGATCGGAAACAAGCGTTTTGCCCTTGGTGTTCGGCAGTTCTGCGTACGTTGTGCCATGGATGGTCTCGTTTTCGCAGATGTAGACATAGTCCGCGTCTTCGTCGATGGGCAGATTGCTTACATCGGGAACATAGCTGAAGTTCTTATCTTTGCTGGTGGCGATCACGTTGACTTTGCCGTATTTCTTCGCTTCTTCGGTAGCCTTTTTCGACCACGCGCCGGTGACGATATAATCCGCAACACCGTTCTTCATCAGGTTCGCGGGAATCATGGCAAACTGCAGCGTTGCACCACCCTGAATAAAGAGCACTTTGTAGTTGTTGGGAATATTCATGAGTTCGCGCAGATCCGCTTCGGCTTCATCAATGATGGTTTGATAGACCTTGGAGCGATGCGACATTTCCATCACACACATGCCGCTGCCTTTGTAGTTCATCATCTCCGCCGCGACTTCTTCGAGCACTTCAACAGGCATCGTTGCGGGACCCGCAGAAAAATTGTAGATACGGTCGTATTTCATACTGCACACTCCTAAAAGATTTTTCGTGATATGTTGAAAATGGTTTTTCAAATACATTATATCCTCGGAAGAACCGCAATTCAACCACGAATTCTCTAAAAAATTGAGGTTTCAAAATATATTTTTATATATATGTTTTGCCGAATTCACGATCAATGCAAAAACCCGCGCAAGATATCCTGCGCGGGTACTTTGTGTAACGGATGCTTATCGTTCTTCGCGGAAATATGCAACGCCCAGACTGCGAGGCGGTTGATCCTCCCGTTTTTTACGCAGCGCTACCATGATCAGCACAAACAGCGTAACCAGATACGGAAGCATTTTGAAGATTTCCTGCGAGCTTCTGGTGAGACCCGGAATGTAGAAATACAGCCAATAAAGCGCGCCGAACAGATATGCGCCCCAAATTGCGCGCTTCGGTTTCCACGTTGCGAAGATGACCAGCGCAACCGCGAGCCAGCCGAGCGCTTCAATCGCGCCGTCGTTTGCCCAGGTGCCCTTTGTATAGTCCATGACGTAATAGAGGCCGCCTAAGCCGGAGATCCCTGCTCCAATGCACGTTGCGAGGTATTTATACTTCGCAACGTTGATGCCAGCGGCATCCGCCGTCGCAGGATTTTCGCCGACCGCACGAAGGTTGAGTCCGATGCTGGTTTTATTGATGAACCAACCGATGAAGATCGCCAGCACGATCGCGACATAAACCATGAAGCCATAGCTGAGAAACAGTTTGTCGATAATCCCCCAGCCATCCGTCCAGGATTGCGTCGCGCGGAACGCGCCGCTCGTTGTCGCAACGGAGATCTGACCCACACCGCCCGCGAGCTTCATCAGCGAACCGCCGAAGAAGTTCGCAACGCCGCCGGAGAAGATGGTCAGCGTAAGACCGGTAACGTTTTGGTTGGTGCGCAGCGTGATGGTTAAGAAGCTGAAGATCAATCCGCCGAGCATCGCCGCTATAAACGCGCATAAAAGGGCGATCAGGATGCAAAGGAACACGCTCGGCTCAGCAACCGCGTTTTCATAGAAAAACACACCGGTCAATCCGGCAATACCGCCAAGATACATCACACCCGGAACGCCGAGGTTGAGGTTACCGGACTTCTCTGCCAGGATCTCACCGATCGCGCCGTAGATGATGATGGTACCAAAGACAATCGCCGCCTGGAATAAAGCGATAAATTGGGTCATTTTTCGCCCTCCTTGCTCTTAGCCGAACGGAATTTTATCTTGTAGTTGATAAAGAATTCACTTCCCAAAATGAAGAACAGGATGATACCCGTAAGCATTTCGGATACGTAATCGTTTAGCTGGAACTGGGACGCGATCTCAATTGCGCCGCGTTCCAGGAACACGATCAATGCGGAAATGAGTATCATAACAAAGCTGTTAAACCGCGCAAGCCAAGCGATGATAATCGCCGTAAATCCGCGTCCGCCAGCCGTGCTCGTCGATATGGTGTGGCTCGCGCCACTGACCGCGAGGAAGCCCGCGATTCCGCAGATTGCGCCGGAGATGATCATGGAGCGAATGATAACCTTGCGGACATTGATTGCCGCGTACCGTGCGGTATTCTCACTTTCGCCGACGACCGCGATCTCATAGCCGTGTTTGGTGTATTTCAGATAAACATACATGAGGATCGTCAGAGCAAGAACGATGATGACATTCAGCGTGTACACCTGTCCGAATATTTGCGGGAACCAGCCGCTCTTCGACGTCGGGTTAATGATGCCGACCGAGTTGCTGCCAAATGGGTGCTCCCATTGTGCCACGAAGAAACTCGTCAACTGAATGGCGATGTAGTTCATCATCAGCGTAAAGAGCGTTTCGTTTGCGTTCCATTTTGCTTTGAATACCGCCGGAATTCCACCCCAGATACCGCCTGCCAGCGCGCTGCCGATGAACATGACGATCATCAGCGGAACGAGAGAGAGCGTATTGCCAAGGTTGATCATGCAGGCTGCTGCGACGATACCGCCGACCAAGACCTGACCCTCCGCGCCAATGTTCCAAAAGCGCATTTTGAACGCGGGTGCGAGGCCAACCGCGATGCAAAGCAGCATCATAATATCGCGAATGGTGACCCAAATGCGCTTGTTGGTGCCAAATGCGCCGTTGACCATTGCTGCGTAAACCTTCAACGGATTGAGTTTTGTCAATGAAAAAATGATGATCGCGCAAATGACGAGCGCGAGCGTTAATCCGATCAGACGGATCCCCAACGACTTCCAAATCGGCAAACCGTCCCGTTTCGACATGCGGATAAACGGTTCGTGATGAACGTTTTTCTCTTTACTCACGGTTTGTCCCCCCTTCCTTTAGATAAGTCATCAGGTATCCAACTTCATCTTTCGTGGTCGTGCGCGCATCGACGATGTCGTTGACATGCCCCGAGCAGAGCACCATGATACGATCGCACAGCTCCAGCAAAACATCGAGGTCTTCGCCGACGAATATGACGGAGGCGCCGCGTTTTTTCTGTTCGCTCAAAAGATGATAGATGTTATAGGACGTATTGATATCCAATCCGCGCACCGCATAGGCGGACATCATCAATTGCGGTTCCATCGAAATTTCGCGGCCGACGAGAACCTTTTGCACGTTTCCGCCAGAAAGCCTGCGAACAGGGGTGTTGATGCTAGGCGTCACCACTTCCAGATCGTGAACGACCGTCTCGGCGAGTTTTTTTGGCTTCTTGCGATCCGCAAACGGTCCCTTTCCGTCCTGATAGCTCCTCAGCATCATATTGTCCGTCAGGTTCATGCTGCCGACAAGTCCCATGCCCAGTCGATCTTCCGGAACGAAAGCGAGCGTAACGCCGAGGCGCTTGATTTCAAGCGGATGCATGCCGGAGATCAACTTTTTTTCTCCGGTGCTTGAGATAAACTCGATACTGCTGCAATCGCGGCAGTTCTGCAAACCCGCGATCGCTTCCAGCAGCTCTTTCTGTCCGCTGCCTGAGATGCCGGCAACGCCAAGAATTTCGCCGCTATATGCGGTAAAGTTCACGTCACAAAGCCGGGCTACGCCGTCCTTGTCGCAAACATTTAGGTTTTTCACAATCAAACGCGGTTTGGGGTTCTCCGGAACGGTGCGCCCGATATCCAGCGAAACAGCGCGACCAACCATCATCTCCGTCAGCTTCATCGCACTGGTTTCCGATGTTTGAACATCGCCGATATATTGTCCCTTGCGAAGCACGGCTACGCGATCGGAAATTTCCAGAACCTCATGAAGCTTGTGCGTGATGATGATGATGGACTTCCCGTCCGCCTTCATGTTGCGCATGACGCAGAAGAGTTTTTGCGTTTCCTGCGGTGTGAGCACGGCGGTCGGCTCGTCAAGAATCAAAATATCTGCGCCGCGGTAAAGCACCTTGACGATTTCCAGTGTCTGCTTTTCCGAAACCGACATCTCATACACTTTTTTATTCGGGTCGACGACGAAACCATACCGGTCGCAAATTTGCTTGACCGATTCGCGTACGCGTTTGAGATCGACGACGCGTGTTTCATTCAAACCCAATATGATGTTTTCTGCTGCTGTTAAAACGTCTACCAGCTTGAAGTGCTGGTGAATCATGCCGATGTGCAGGTCAAATGCGTCCTTCGGAGAAGCAATGGTGACAGGCGTGCCATTGATGATGATCTCGCCGCTGTCGGGGAAATAGATACCCGCCAGCATATTCATGAGCGTGGTCTTACCGCTGCCGTTTTCGCCGAGCAGAGAGAGTATCTCACCCCGTTGAATATCAAGGCAAACTTTGTTGTTCGCGACCACCTCACCGAAGGTCTTGGTGATGTTGACCATTCGGATCGCTATTGAACTTTCCACATGTTTGGCCCCTTCTATATTAGATTAAGACTTGCTGAAAATATTTTAGCATAACCGTGAACCGAATGTAAACAAAAAGGTACGATTCTTTGCGAAATTAAAAATGATCGTTCAACATCACGCAAAAAGAGAGCAGAAACCTGCTCTCCATCGAGTTTTGCTTGTATATTGCTCGTCTTTGAAGATGTGTCAAAGGGGAAACGGTCGCCCGCCTCCCCTTTGACTCCACACGCCTTATGGCAGTGCTTTAGCTCAACTCGGTGATGCCGTCGATGCGCAGACCGAAGTACGGTGCGCTGCGGAATTCGGACTCGTGGAAGTAGCCATCAACGATGCACTCTTCGGTCGGGCCCTGATACTGAACGGCAGTGTAATCCGCGTTCATGGTGGAGAAGTCAAACGGAGCCGTGGTCACAGCAGCGCCACCGACGGTGAACGTTGCCGCATCGAACACATGCAGCGTGCCAGCTTTGAGGCCCGCAATGACTTCGGCAACCTTCTCGGCGGTGCCTGCTGCGCAACTCGCGCCAAGGGCGGAAATCTGCACGGCGTCTTCATTGTAGCCGCCGGAGTAGTCATGCTTCATCGTGGCACCGCTCGTGAAATCAGAGAGGATGTCCTTGTAAAGCACGGACCAGTTGTTCTGTGCGCTGGTCAGAGCTGCGGTGGGCGCAACGCTGAGCATGTCTACGTTGTAACCAACGCTGTAAACTTCTTCGCCAGCGTCATGCTTCGCCTGAACGGCGGAGGGCGCACCGGTGGAGTCCGCGTGCTGGCCAATGATGACGCAACCTCTGGACATCAGGTTGTTGGCGGCTTCTGCTTCTTTGGTCATGTCAAACCAGCTGTTGGTGTAGACAACGTCCATGTGCGCTTCCGGCACGATGGATTTGATACCGAGGAAGAACGCGGTGTAGCCGCTGACCACTTCGGCGTACGGATACGCGCCGACGTAGCCGATGTACGGATCGGACACTTTACCCGCATCCATGAGTTCCTTGAGCTTCATGCCAGCGACGATGCCGGACACGTAGCGGGATTCATAGGTGTAGGGGAAGAAGTTGACGACATTAGGCAGACCGCAAACGGCAGCCGTGTCACCCGTCGCCGGGCAGAACATCACGTCAGGATACTCTTCCGCAGCCTGCACCATATAGGACTGGTGCGAATAGCTGTTGGAGAAGATAATCGAGCAGCCCTGCTCCGCAAGGTCTACCGCGGTATCATAGCAGGTTTCGTCTTCCGGAATCGAATACTTCCAGATGACCTGATCGTCGGTGATACCAAGAGCTGCGATTGCACCCTTGATGCCTTCGATGTGCGCATAGGTGTAACCTTCGTTTTCGTCGCCAACAAGAATGACGCCGACTTTCAGAGCGGGGGCTTCCGTCGCTTCGGCAGCGGGGGCTTCCGTCGCTTCGGCGGCAGGCGCTTCGGTTGCGGTCACTTCCGGTTCGGCTGCGGGCGCGGGCGCGGCGCAGGCGACCATGGCGAACACCATCATCATGACGGCCAGAAGAGCAATGATTTTTTTCATGGTTTTCCTCCTACAGAATTTTGATTTATTGTAGCACCAGTTATTCGGTGAAACAACCTTTTTAGGAACTATTTTTCGTTTCCTTGGTCAGAAAAAATGACATGCTACCAAAGTATTTTTCTGTCGTGATGTTATTTTCGGAGGATTTCTACGTGCGCTCGGCGTTTCTTCGCAAGCCACGCAATCGCTTTCCTCTGATGGATCCTTAATCGATTACGATAAGAACATTTCGCTTTTTATTTCATATTTTATTATAATCAGCGAATTCTTCCGCTCGCTTCCAGCGCTTTGATATCCGGTTCGCATTTGAAAGGTTCGCCCGCGGCAAGCATCGCGTTTTTCACGTCTTTGAGGCCGCTGCCGGTCGAAACGACCGTTACGCTCTCATGCGGTTTGATGATTCCGCTCGCGACAGCCGCTTTCACACCTGCGGTCGCGGTCACGCCCGCAGGTTCACTGAATACGCCTTCCGTTCTGCCGAGCAAGCGCATCGCATCCAGAATCTCGTCGTCCGAAACGGCGATCCAAGCGCCACCGCTGTTCTTAACCGCGCGCTGTGCCTTCACGGGGTTACGCGGCACGCCGACCGCGATGCTGTCCGCGAGCGTGTTCTCCGGCGTGGGTTTGAGGATGCCGTCGCGGCTATCCGCGTCCACAAACGGGCAGCAGCCCGTGGACTGTACGCCGAGGATCCTCGGAATTCGATCGATCATGCCCAGTTGGAGCAGATCGTAAAAACCATTGTAGACGCCGCCGATGGTGCAACCGTCTCCAACGGAGATCGCGACCCAGTCGGTCGGGTTCCAGTTGAGCTGCTCGGCGATTTCCAGAGCCACGGTCTTTTTCCCTTCCGTCATCACGGGATTGATGCCCGCGTTGCGGTTGTAGAAGCCCCATTTTTCGATGGCGGCCTTGCTCAGCTCAAACGTCTGGCGATAGTCGCCTTTTACGGAAACGACGTTTGCGCCGAAGATCAACAACTGCGCTACTTTGCCGAGCGGCGCGCGCTCCGGCACGAAAATCACGCTTTTGAGTCCCATGCGTGCGGCACTGCCCGCGCAGGAACTCGCGGCGTTTCCTGTAGAAGAGCAGCTGATCGTGTCATATCCTAGCTCGATTGCTTTGGCGACGGCAACACCGCTCGCGCGGTCTTTCAGAGAGCCGGTGGGATTCAATCCGTCGTCTTTGATATAGAGCGTATCGAGACCGAACTGTCTCCCCAGCCGCAGCGAGCGATACAACGGCGTCCAACCGATGCGTAAAAAGTCCGAAAGCCCTTCGCCTTTGATCGGCATCAAAGCACGGTAGCGCCACATGCTGTTGTCATGATCTTTTTTTAGTGATTCTTTGGAAAGAACGGATTTGATTTCGGAATAGTCGTATACGATGTCCAGAATGCCCTTTTCTCCGCAGGACGGACAGGTCATCAGTTCCGGGCCGAACGGGTATTCCTTTCCGCAAATTGTACAGCGATAGCCTGCAACGCGCTTCATAAGAACACTCCAATGTTTATTTTTCTCTGGTTTTTACGGCTGGATTGCCGCTCAACACAATTCATCATACATTGGATTTTACGAATTGTACAGTAAAAATTATTGCTGAACAAAATTATTGTGCCCGAAATATTTTTGTATATTATGCCCCGCTCGTATTGCGCCGCATTTGGACGGTATAGTATAATAAGTTTGTCATTCTGCAGTTTCACATTCCTATAATTGCATATCGCGAAGGGAGAAAACACCCATGCTACTCATCGGAAACGGACGGCTCCTCACAAGAGATGAAGGCAACTATATTGAAAATGGTGCGGTTGCAATCGAAGGCAACCTGATACTGGAAGTCGGCGAAACAGCCGCATTGAAACAGAAATATCCGCAAGCGGAATGGATCGACGCCGACGGCGGCGTGATCATGCCCGGTCTTGTCAACACGCATAACCATATCTACAGCGCGTTTGCGCGCGGTCTTTCGATTAAAGGATACAACCCCCACGATTTTAACGACATACTCGAAGGCATGTGGTGGAAGATCGACCGTCTGCTGACCAAGGAGAACGATAGTCTCTCCGCGCAAGCCGTCTATATCGACTGCATCAAAAACGGCGTGACCACGGTGTTTGACCATCACGCGAGCTACCTCGACATCCCCGGCAGTCTGGACACGATCGCTGACGCTGCAAAAGCGCTCGGTGTTCGCACGAGCCTGTGCTACGAGGTGTCCGATCGCGACGGCAAGGCGAAGATGACCGAGGCAGTTCTCGAAAACGAGCGCATGATCCTGCGTGCCAATGCGGACGAGAGCGACATGCTCAAAGGCATGATGGGTTTGCACGCTGCGTTCACCCTCTCGGATGAAACGCTCGCCCTCTGTAAAAAGCACACCCCCGCCTACACCGGCGCGCATATCCACGTTGCGGAAGGCCCCGGCGACCAGATCGATTCTCTTCATAAATACGGCAAGCGCATCGTCGAGCGTCTTTACGAAAACGGCATTCTCGGCGAAAAGACGCTCGCCATCCATTGCGTCCACGTCAGCCCCGCCGAGATGGCGCTGCTGAAAGAGACCAACACGATGGTCGTGCATAACCCGGAGTCCAACATGGGCAACGCGGTCGGCTGCGGCCCGGTGATTCGTCTGTTCCAGGAAGGCATTCTGCTCGGCCTCGGTACCGACGGCTACACCAACGACATGCTCGAAAGCTACAAAGTCGGCAACATCATCCACAAGCACAACCTCTGCGACCCAACCGTCGCGTGGGGCGAAATTCCGACCATGCTGTTTGAAAACAATCCGCGCATTGCGGGCAGATTCTTTAAAAAACCGCTTGGCGTGCTCAAAGCGGGCGCATATGCGGACGTGATCGTCACCGACTATGATCCGCTCACGCCGATGAACAGCGGCAACGCCAACGGACACATCCTCTTTGGCATGAACGGACGCAGCGTGGTCACCACGGTCTGTAACGGCAAAGTGCTGATGAAGAATCGCAAAGTTCTGGTCGCGGACGAAAAGCTCGTCATGCAGGAATGCCGCAAGAGCGCGGCGAAGCTCTGGCAGTCGATCAACGGCTAAGCCGAATGCGCATATTCCTGTTGCAGGCACAACGGAACCGTAACAACCAACCCACTATGATATAGGAATAAGGAGGCATCCCCATGTCCGATCGTATGACCCCCATTCACTTTGGGGAATTGATGAACTGGATTCTGGAAGAGCGCAAGCAAGGCAGCGTGTTCGGCATTCGCCGCCCGTATGTCGCGCCCAAAGGCAAACAGCTCGACCTCTTCGGCGAACATCTGGAGACGCCGTTTGGCCCCGCCGCAGGCCCACAGACGCAGCTATCGCAAAACCTTGTCGCGGCCTACTACGCGGGCTGCCGCTTCTTCGAGCTCAAGACCGTGCAGACGCTCGACGGCGAAGATCTGCCCGTTTCGAAGCCCTGCATCCTTGCGGAGGACGAGTGCTATAACGTTGAGTGGTCGACTGAACTTCGCGTACCGGAAGCGTTTGCCGAGTATGTCAAGGCATGGTACGCCCTCAAGCTCATCAGTTGGGAATTCGATCTGGGCCGGCCCGACGGGTTCATGTTCAACATGAGCGTCGGTTACAACTTTGAAGGCATCACGAGCGAGAAGATCGACAGCTTCATCGAAGGACTCAAGAACGCCTCCTCTACCGCCATCTGGGAAGAATGCCGCGCATGGGCCAAGGCAAATCTTTCCCGTTTCAGCAAGGTTGATGCGAAGTATATCGACGCTATCTCGCCCAACGTTTGCTCCTCCATCACGCTCTCGACGCTCCACGGCTGCCCGCCGCAGGAGATCGAGCGCATCGCAAGCTATCTCATCTCGAAAAAAGGTCTCAACACGTTCGTCAAGTGCAACCCCACCCTCCTCGGGTATCAGTTTGCGCGCAAGACCATGGACGACATGGGCTATGACTACCTCGTGTTTGACGACTTCCATTTTAATGACGATCTGCAGTATCGAGACGCGATTCCGATGTTTAAGCGCCTTCTTGATCTCGCCTGCAGAAACGGCGTGCAATTCGGCCTCAAGTTGACCAACACGTTCCCCGTCGGTATCGCGAGAAACGAGCTGCCCGGCAACGAGATGTACATGAGCGGTCGTTCGCTCTATCCGCTGACCATCGAGCTCGCGCACCGTATCAGCCGCGAGTTCGACGGCAGAATGCGCCTGTCCTTCTCCGGCGGCGCAGATTTCTACAACATTACCGAGCTGTTTGACGCGGGCATCTGGCCGATCACCATCGCCACGACGCTGCTCAAACCCGGTGGTTACCAGCGCGCAAAGCAGATTGCGGAAAAGCTCGCGAAGGAAGATTATGTTCCCTTCGACGGTGTATCCGTTGGAAAAGTTGCTTACCTTGCCCGCGCGGCGCGCACCGACGAGCGCCACCTCAAGCCCGTCAAGCCCCTGCCCGTTCGCAAGATCAAGAGCATGGTTCCGCTGACAAACTGCTTCATCGCGCCCTGCGAGCACGGATGCCCGATCAATCAGGATATTCCCGAATACGTCCGCCTCGTCGGCGACAAGAAATACGGCGAAGCGCTGAAGCTCATCCTGGAGCGCAACCCGCTTCCGTTCATCACGGGGCGCATCTGCTCCCACCGCTGCATGGATAAGTGCACACGCGGATTCTATGAGGAAAGCGTACATATCCGCGACGCGAAGCTGCTCGCCGCGCGCGAAGGTTTCGACAGCATCATTGGTACGCTGAAACCCACGGGAAAATCCGACGCGAACGTCGCCGTCATCGGCGGCGGCCCCGCCGGTATGGCAGTTGGCTACCTGCTCGGTCGTCAAGGCGCAAAAGTGACCGTGTTTGAGAAGCGTGCAGAGCTCGGCGGCATCGTCCGCTACGTCATCCCCGGCTTCCGCATCGGCGACTACGGGATGGATCGCGACGTCGATCTGCTCAAATCCATGGGCGCGGAGATCAAGACCAACACCGTAGCTCCCAGCGTGGCGGAGCTCAAAAAGTTGGGTTATACGCACGTGGTGTTCGCGACCGGCGCTTGGGCGCACGGAGACCTGAAGCTCGCGGAAGGCAAGAGCATGAACGTGCTCGATTTCCTCGAACAGTACAAGTGCGAGTCGCTCAAAGATGTCGGCGAACACGTCGTGATCGTCGGCGGCGGTAATACCGCGATGGACGCAGCCCGCGCTGCAAAGCGCATCAAGGGTGTGGTATCGAGCAGCATCGTCTACCGCAGAACCCAGCGCTATATGCCCGCGGACGAAGAAGAATTACAGCTCGCGCTGGAAGACGGCGTAGAGTTCAAAGAACTGCTCAATCCCGTTTCGCTCAAGGACGGCAAGCTTGTTTGTAAGAAGTGCGTGCTTGGCGCACCGGACGCGAGCGGCAGACGCTCTTCCGTAGAGACGGATGAGCTCGTGACCATCCCCTGCTCTCTGCTCGTCTCCGCAATCGGCGAGAAAGTCATTTCGAGCGACTTCACCGACAACGGAATCGCGCTCACCGACCGCGGAGCCGTCAAGGTCAATCCCGATACGCTTGAAACCAGCGAAAAGAACGTGTTCGTCATCGGCGACGCGAACCGTGGCCCTGCCACCGTTGTGGAAGCCATAGCTGACGCGCACAAGGTTGCAGATGCTATCGTGGGCAAGTACGAGGTTACCGTTCCCGAAGAGTCCAAAGCCTGCTCCGGCAACTGCCTCGCGAAGCAGGGTTCTCTCGCGGTCTACGACAGCGCAGGCCGTGAAACCGAGCGTTGCCTCGCCTGCTCGACGATCTGCGAGTGCTGCGTTCAGGTTTGCCCGAACCGCGCAAACATCGCCATCGAGGTGGAGGGCATGGATATGCCGCAGATCATCCACGTGGATCGCATGTGCAACGAGTGCGGCAACTGCACGGTATTCTGCCCATATGATAGCGCGCCATACAAGGAGAAGTTCACCTTCTTCTCGACCGAGAAGGAGTTCGATGAAAGCGAGAACAAGGGTTTCTTCGCCCTCGGCGGCGGCAAGGTCAAGCTCCGTCTTGACGACGTTTCCACCGTGAAGCTCGGCACAAACGCCATCGACCCGGATATTGAAAAGATCATCAACGCGGTCATCTGGGATTACAGCTACCTCTTCTAAGCAAACCGACTTGATGCCGCCGCTTTCTGCGGGATGCGGCGGCACGTCTACTCCTATCGAACCGCCTTCATTTGGAGGGATTTTCATGGCAATTCTCACCGTCAACGGCGTGCAAATGTCCGTCGACCAAAACCAAAAACTACTTCCTTTTCTGCGGGATACGCTTCTCCTCACAAGCGTGAAAAACGGTTGTTCCGAGGGCGCTTGTGGTACCTGCATGGTGCTCATCGACGGCAAAGCCACCAAAGCTTGCGTCCAGCAGACAGATAAACTCGACGGAAAGTCAATCGTCACCGTCGAGGGTCTTACCCCGCGCGAGAAGGACGTTTACGCTTACGCGTTTGCTTCCGCAGGCGCGGTTCAGTGCGGCTTTTGCACGCCTGGAATGGTCATCAGCGCGAAGGGACTCATTGATAAGAATCCGGAGCCATCACATGCGGATGTGAAAGAAGCCATCAAAAACAACATTTGCCGCTGTACCGGATACAAAAAGATCGAAGACGCGATCTTGCTCAGCGCAAAACTCTTTCGTGAAAACACCGAAGTGCCGAAAGCCGAGCTTCCCGGAACGGTTGGCGACAGCATTCGCCGAATCGAAGTCGTCGATAAAACGCTCGGAACGGCTCAATACGCGGACGATATTCATCTGCCGGGTATGCTGCTTGGCTCTTGCGTGCGCAGTTCGTATCCGCGCGCAAAGGTACTCTCCATCGATACTTCCGCCGCAAAAGCGGTCGAAGGCGTCGTCGCCGTGTTCACGGCAGAGGACGTTCCGGGTACAAAGAAGATTGGTCACCTGGTGCAGGACTACGACGTGATGATTCCCGTTGGCAGTATCACACATTTTCTTGGCGACGCAATCGCGCTCGTCGTTGCGGAGAATGCAGCCGCTCTGGAAGCGGGAAAAGCCGCTGTCAAGGTGGAATATGAGCCCCTTACCCCCATTCTCTCCGCGGATGACGCGAGCAGAGAGGGCTTCGAGCTCGTGCATCTGGAGCGCAAGGACAACCTGCTCTCCTATCAGTGCGTCAAGCGCGGCAATGCGGACGAGGTGATCAAAAACAGCGCGCACGTGGTCACAAACCACTACAGCGTGCCGTTTACCGATCATGCGTTTTTAGAGCCGGAATGCGCGGTTGCCGAAATCGAAGGCGACGGTGTTCACATCTTCTCCGGCGATCAGGGCGTGTATCAAACGCGCAAAGAATGCGCCATGATGCTGGGACTCGCGCCGGAGCAGGTTCGCGTCACCGCGATGATGGTTGGCGGCGGGTTCGGCGGCAAAGAGGACATGAGCGTACAGCACCATGCAGCGCTTGCATGCTACTTACTCAAGCGCCCCGTCAAGGTGCGCTTTACCCGCACGGACAGCCTGCTGATTCACCCGAAACGCCACGCAATGGAGATGGATTTCACCACCGCTTGCGACGAAAAAGGGAATCTCACCGGTATGCGTGCCCGTCTCATTGCGGACAGTGGCGCATACGCCTCCCTCGGCGGCCCCGTGCTGCAACGCGCCTGCACCCACGCGGCGGGTCCGTATAACTATCAGGATGTTGATATCGAGGGTTACGCTTACTATACCAATAACCCGCCGGGCGGCGCGTTTCGCGGCTTCGGCGTGACCCAGAGCTGCTTTGCCACCGAGTGCAATCTCAACCAGCTCGCGGAAATGGTCGGTATGACGCCGTTTGAGTTCCGCTACAAAAACGGGATTCGCCCCGGTCAGGTGCTGCCAAACGGACAGTATGCGGATGAAACCACCGCACTCATCGAGACACTCGACGCGGTTCGCCCGATTCTGGAGCGCAACCCCAAGGCCGGAATCGCTTGCGCGATGAAAAACAGCGGCCTCGGCGTCGGTGTGCCGGATGTCGGCAGATGCCGCATTGAGGTGCTTGGCGGAAAGCTCCACCTGCACTCTTCCGCGGCCTGCATCGGGCAAGGTATGGGCACCGTTCAAACCCAGTATGTCAAGGAGATTACAGGCCTTCCGCTGGAACAGATCGTCTACCATGTACCCGACACTTCCAGTGCACCAAACTCCGGCAACACCACCGCTTCCCGTCAGACACTCTTTACGGGTGAGGCGGCTGTTCGCGCGGCAAAGATGGTTAAGGCCGCCATGGATCAAGCAGGATCGCTCGAAGCGCTCGAAGGTCAGAGCTTCCTCGGCGAATACGAAGGAAAAACAGATTCGATGGGTTCCGATAAACCAAACCCTGTCTCACACATCGCCTATGGCTACGCGACGCAGGTTGTCGAGCTGGACGATGACGGACGCGTGTGCTGCGTCACCGCTGCGCACGATGTTGGTCAGGCGGTCAACCCGATCTCGCTGGAAGGCCAGATTGAAGGCGGCGTTGTCATGAGCCTGGGTTATGCGCTCACGGAAGATTTTCCGCTGGAAAACGGCAAACCCATGCGCAAATTCGGCACGCTCGGCCTCTTTAAGGCGAACATGACACCGGAAGTAACCCCAATCATTGTAGGCAAAGCGAGCAAAGACGGACTTGCCTGCGGAGCAAAGGGCGTCGGCGAAATCTGCTCGATTCCGACCGCACCCGCGGTGCAGCTCGCGTACTACAATCGCGACGGAATCTTCCGCACCAAGCTACCGCTGGAAAACACCCCTTACAGCAAAAAATAGCGCTTATCTCCGGGCGCGGCACGTTTTGTGATCGAAAACAGTGCCGCGGCCTATCATCGATAGCCATTGGCTATGGCTAGTTGTTTCCTCATTCCAAGACGGCGGGTCTCATCCCCGCCGTCTTGCGTTTTGGAATAAAGAGCGGGTCTCATCCCCGCCGCTTTGCGTTTTGTTGAAATGTATCGATTTCACAATATGATTGCATTCTATGTGCTCGAAATCATTGATCAGGCAGTCTCACATGTTATAATAAAATAACTTGGCTATGGAAACACTGGTCAAAGAATCTCAAAAAGAAAAAGGGAGTGTATATGTTCAGAGATAAAGCCGGAAACGTAGCGGTTGGCAAAATTGTCGCGATCGCCACAGTTCTCATCCTGGTATTGATCGTGCTCGGCGGCAGCGTCGTCGTTGTAGAAGCGGGTCAAACGGGCGTCGTGCTCACGTTTGGCAGAGTCAGCCCCGTCGTACTGCAGGAGGGCATCCACTTAAAAGTGCCTTTTGCGCAGAATGTAATTGCCATCAACAATCGAATCGTGAAGACAGAAGTCAACACGGAAGCCTTCAGTAAAGATTTACAGACGGTTTCTACCGTAATTGCGGTGAACTATCACATCAACAAATCCTCTAGCGCGGAGATCTATAAACAGGTCGGTCTGGGATATGAAGATGTTCTGGTCGTACCCGCGATCAACGAGGTACTCAAAGCCGTAACCGCAAACTACACCGCGCAGCAGCTCGTAAGCAGCCGCGGCGAAGTCAGCATTCTGCTTGATGAAAACCTCAACACAAAGCTGAACGAGTACGGCGTTGTTGTTGACGACCTCAATATCATCAATTGGGACTTCACTGAGGAGTACATCAGCGCGATTGAGGCGAAGCAGGTTGCCGAGCAGAACCTGATCAAAACTCGCACGGAGCAGGAACAGGCGCTCGTCATCGCCAACACCGAAGCGCAGAAGCAGGTCATTGCGGCGCAGGCGGAAGCGGACAAGATTCGTCTGCTCGCAGATGCGACGGCTGAGAGCAACAAAACAATCACGGAATCGCTCAGCGATATCCTCATTCGGTATGAGCTGCTGCAAAAGTGGGACGGACAGCTGCCCAAAGTCACGGGAGGCGCAAGCACCTTCACCGACATCAGCGGACTGCTTCAGTAACCAAACGACACAAGCAAAGCAAAAGAGACGGGGTTTCCCGTCTCTTTGTCTATGCTCTGTTTTGGAACTAGAATGTCTGCTGTGCGAGGAACGCCGCGATCGCTTTCTCCTCCGCCCCACCGCCGCTGATGAGACGAGCGCAGAGCGCACCGCTACCGTAATTACAGCCGGTCAGCATGTCTTCCACCCGTTGAGCGAGAGAGGCGTCCATCGCGTCCGTATAACATGTTGCAGATTCGACAATGCCGTTTTTGACGTTTAACAGAAGCTCTAGGCAGCCGAATTCAAAACGATTCTCGAGCGAGATGTTAAACGCCGGCGTCGCGCCAAACTTCCAGTCCCAGGAGGAATAGGTCTTGCGTTTCTGCTCCAGCTTCTCTTTATCGATCAGGTCCCAGCTGTGCGGCTCATAGTCACCGTACTCTTCCTCAAAGGCTTCCATCAGCGCTTGCTTCATCGTCTCAATTGTTAACGCGGGGTTTTGAGTACCGAGGTTCGTCACCCGGCTGACCACGCTTTTCACACCCTTGGACTCCAGCTTCATCTGCGAGGGCGCAAGATAACGCCCGAGACGCGAGAAGTCTGCGGAGATCAGAATTGTGCCGTGATGAAGCGCGACGTTGTTGGAAAACCGAAACGCATTGCCGGAGAATTTCTCCCCCGTCGCCGTCAGAACCAAATCGTTTCTGCCCGTAAACGAGGTTTCTATGCCGAACTTTGCCGCGGCTTTTTGAATCACGCCGAGCTGGCGCACAAGGTCATAGCGATCCTTCGGTAATAAAAACGTAAAGTTCAGATTGCCGAGGTCATGAAACACCGCGCCCCCGCCGGAAGATCTGCGCGCGAGCTTGCCGTCTTCGCTCTCCAGCAATTCTACACGGCACTCGCGCCAAGCGTTTTGGTTTCGTCCAATGACGACAGTGCGTTCGTTTTGCCAGAGATAGAACGTAGCGCCTTCGCCTTGCGTTTCAAACAAGAGCTCTTCGAGCGCAAGGTTTTCATAGGGATCGACACAGTCTGTGATCAAAAATCGGTTCAACGGCAGTCTCCTCCTGTTGTTTAGTTTGGCTGTTACTGAATCGGTTTGTTAGCGTTTCAATTTATTAAGGCTCGCTTTTGCCGCGGCAACCACGTTTTCCACTGTGAAACCGAACTCCCTAAACAGGATTCCGGCCGGTGCAGATGCGCCAAAGTGATCGAGGCAAACGGTTTCTCCGTCGAGTCCGACATAGCGATCCCAGCTATAGGCAGACGCTGCTTCCACGGCGACGCGCGCGCGGATGCTTCTCGGTAGAACGGATTCCTTATATCTTGCATCCTGCTCGTCAAAGAGGTCGAGACACGGCATGGAGACAACGCGCGTCTTAATACCGTCCGCTTCCAGTTGATCCGCCGCTTTGTAGATCAGTTCTACTTCGCTTCCGCTCGCCATTAGGATTACATCAGGCTTACCCTTCTTCGTATCTTTCAAGATATAGCCGCCCTTGTATGTGCCGTCACCCGTTTCCGGATACTGCGGCAGGTTTTGGCGGGTGAGTGCGAGCACGGATGGCTTCTCCGCCTCAAACGCTATGATGTAGCTGTAAGCGGTCTCTTTTGCGTCCGCCGGACGGAACACCAGCACATCGGGCGTTGCGCGGAGCGCTGCGAGATGCTCAATTGGCTGATGCGTCGGCCCGTCTTCACCAACGCCGATGCTGTCGTGCGTCATCACATAGACCACGGGTTGATGCATGATAGCGGAAAGTCGAAGCGCCGGCTTGAGATAGTCCGTAAACACGAGGAACGTCGCGCAATACGCATGGAATCCGCCGTAGAGCTGGATGCCGTTGGAAATCGCAGCCATCGCAAACTCGCGAATGCCAAAGTGAATGTTTGCGCCCGCGCGATTTTCCACGCTGAAGAATCCTTTGCCTTTGAGTTCCGTCTTGTTGGAAGGCGCAAGATCCGCGCTACCGCCAAAGAGATTCGGAAGATATTCGGCAAAGAGGTTGAGCGCTTCGCCACTGACGATTCTCGTAGCCTTCGGCTCGCTCGCGCTAAAGAGACGCGGATCATTTTTCAGCGCCTCCGGCAGTTTCTTTTCGTGCCAGGCCTGCCATTTCAAATACAACTCCGGATACGCCTTTTGATACGCCTTAAACATCGCATCATATTCCGCGTGCTGCTTGCTATAACCTTTCTGGAGTTCCGCAAAATACGCTTCCACATCTTCGGGAACCGCAAACGGCTCTTCGTTCCACTGATAGAATTCACGCATCACCTTGAGCGCATCCGCACCCAGCGGTTCGCCGTGTGCACTCGCCTTGTTTGCCTTCGGCGTGCCGTGCGCAATCTCGGTGCGAACAATGATCAGTGAAGGATGCGTTTTATCCGCCTTGGCGCTGTCAATCGCCTGCGCAATCGCCGCCGTATCTTCGCCGTTCTCAACGTAAGCTACCTGCCAACCGTATGCTTCAAAGCGCTTGCCGACGTCTTCCGTAAACGCAAGGCTCGTGCTGCCTTCGATTGTGATCTCGTTTCTATCGTAAAGTAAAATCAGCTTGCCTAAACCAAGATGGCCCGCAAGAGAAGCGGCCTCCGAAGCAACGCCCTCCATCAGGCAGCCGTCGCCGGACAGCACATAGGTGTAGTTATCCACGACAGGGTATCCTTCGCGGTTAAACTCGGCGGCAAGACGAGCTTCTGCCATCGCCATGCCGACCGCGGTCGCGATGCCTTGCCCGAGCGGGCCGGTGGTCGTCTCCACGCCGACAGTGTGACCAAACTCGGGATGCCCTGGCGTCTTGCTGCCCCATTGACGGAAGCTCTTGAGTTCGTCGATGGAGAGTCCGTATCCAAAGAGATGTAGCAGCGAATATTCCAGCATGGATGCGTGCCCCGCTGAGAGGACGAAGCGGTCTCTACCAGTCCAGCTTGCATCTTTGGGGTCATGCCTCATCTGTTTCCAGAGCGTCAACGCCATGGGCGCCGCGCCGATCGGGAGACCCGGATGTCCGCTGTTTGCCTTTTGAACAGCCTCCGCCGCTAAAAAACGGATGGTCGTAATCGCTTTCTGCTCAATTGTGTTCATATCGTAGATCCCTTTCTGTAGAAAAATTGTTTCTGAAATGCCCAGATTTTCTTGCTGCACTTCCGAAAAAGTGATAAAGAGATGGCGACGAATATTATATCATATCCGTCGCCAACATAGGTTTAATCCGTCAGATTCCGCGCTTATTTTCGCGAATCTGCTCGAGTTCCGTGCAATTATGCTTGCAAACGTGGCCTTTCAGCGGCAGGATGCGCTCGTGAATCGCGTCCACGATCCATTCCGGCTGCGGGAAGAACGCGTCTTCCATCTCGTGCGCAGGCGTGATCCAGTTCTTTGCGCCAACAACGATCGGCGGCGCATCGAGATAGTCAAACGCGAGTTCTGCGATGTTACTCGCGAGGTTACGCATGAAGCTGTTGCGCTCGCAGGCATCGCCGGTGATCACGATGCGTCCGGTCTTTTTGATGCTCTCGATCACGGGTTCATAGTTGAAGGGAACTAGCGAACGCGCATCGATAATCTCGGCTGAAACACCGTATTGCTCCTGCAGAATATCCGCGGCCTTCGTCACGCGATAAAGCGTTGCGCCGATCGAGAGAATGGTTACGTCCTTGCCCGCGCGCTTGACATCCGGCTCGCCAAACGGAATCTCGTATTCCACTTCCGGTACACCTTCCGTATGGAACAACTCGGCGACGTCATAGATGCGCTGGCTTTCGAGGAAGATGACCGGGTCGGTGCCGTTGATTGCGGACTGCATAAGTCCTTTTGCATCATATGGCGTTGCCGGGAATACGACCTTGAGGCCGGGGATATGCGTCATCAGCGCGCTCCAGTCCTGCGAATGCTGCGCGCCATACTTACTGCCGACGCTCATGCGCAGAACGACCGGCATCTTGAGCATGCCCGCGCTCATGGACTGCCATTTGCAGAGCTGGTTGAAGATTTCGTCGCCCGCACGACCGAGGAAGTCGCAGTACATCAGTTCCGCAACCGCTCTGCCACCGCTCATGGCGTAACCGATCGCGGCACCGACGATGCCCGCCTCCGCGATGGGCGTGTTGAACAGGCGGTGATACGGAATCGCTTCCGTCATGCCGCGATAAACCGCGAAAGCGCCGCCCCAGTCACGCACGTCTTCGCCAAAGGCGACCAGCGTGGGGTCTTCATAGAACTTGTTGATGATGGGTTCCGCAATACCGTCGCGCAGTTGATAGACGCGGTTCTTGCTGACTGGCTTTCCGTCCGCATCCAAACCAAAGCGCGTCTTTTTCGCAATCTGCTGTACGCGCGGGCACTCCTCTTTGGGAAGCAGCACGTCCGGCTTTCTCGTTTCGTCAAAAGAGCGAACCTTTTGATTGGAGAACATGAGATTCCCGATGTAGTCGTTCTCGGCGCCGAAGATGTCGATGCGTGGAGAAACGGTTTCGTCGATGGATAGCTTCATGTTCCGCAGCATGTTGTCTTTGACCGTGACCCAGATAGCGTCCAGCTCGTCCTGCGTCGCAATCTTCGCCTCGACGATCTGCTTGCCGAAGGATATGATGGAATCCTGCGCTTCCCAGGCTTCGATCTCTTCCTTGGTGCGGTAGGTGCTGGAGTCCGACGGGCTGTGTCCGCTGAAGCGGTATGTCACGAGGTCGAGCAGCACGGGGCCTTCTGCCTTGGCAACCGGAATCTTTCTGCGATATGCGTCGATGACCGCGAGCGGGTTAAAACCGTCCACGCGCTCGGCATGCATGGCGGAAGGCATCACGCCCGCCGCAATACGCGCAACCATATCGTAACCCATTGTTTCGCCGCGCGTCTGTCCGCCCATGCCGTAGAAGTTGTCGTTGATGTTGAAGATGATCGGCATACCGCCGCCGTTTTCGCCCCAGAGGGTGCGAACCTGATCCATCGCGGAGATCATGAGTCCTTCCCAGACAGGGCCACAGGCTACGCTGCCGTCGCCGATGTTACAGACGACCACGCCGGGTTTCTTGTTGCTGAGTTTATATAGCGCGGCGCCCGGAGCGATGCTGCCGCTGCCGCCGACGATCGCGTTGTTCGGGAAGATGCCAAACGGCGTAAAGAACGCGTGCATGGAGCCGCCGAGTCCCTGGTTAAAGCCGTTTTTGCGCGCAAACGTTTCGCACATCATGCCATAGAGCAGGAAGTTGATCGCGATTTCCTTGACCGTCTTGCCGCTGTCCTTGATGACGGAAAGCGTGCGCCCGCCAAAGAAGTTTTTCATGATCTCCATGAGCTTCGCATCATCGAGAATCTGGATGGAGCGCAGGCCCTTGGCGATGATCTCGCCGTGGCTGCGGTGGGAACCGAATGTGTAATCATCCAGCGTGAGCTCGTAAGCAGCTCCCACGTAGGCCGCTTCCTGACCGATGCCAAGGTGCGCCGGGCCGGGATGGTTATACTGCACGCCGCAATATTCGTTGGTGGTTTTGATGAGGTTGAGCATGGTCTCAAACTCGCGGATATACGCCATATCACGGTAGATGTTTAGAAACTCATCTTTCGTGAAGTTCTTTTTCTCATCCTTGACGGTCTTCTGATACTGGTTGACCGGAATCGGCGGGAACGAGAGCGTCTCGGGTTTTCTGACAACATTAGGATCGATGAAAATCTGTTTTGACATAATCTATCTCCTTATTTCAAACACGTCAATTTAATATTGGAAGACCGCTTCACGGATGATTTCGGATACCGTCGGATGCGGGAATACGATCTTTTTGATCTCGTCGAGCGTCATGCCCAGCTCGATAAATGTGCCGACCGTCACGATGAACTCGCTGGAATAATTACTCAACAGCTGTGCGCCGAGCACCTGTTTGGTGGCGTTGTTGACCACGAGCTTCATTACACCGTCGCCGCCTTCGTTTTCCGCAAGGTAGCGGCCCGAAAAGCGCATCGGAATCTTCACGCAGGTAAAGTCGAGTCCTTTCGCCTTTGCGCCGGCTTCCGTTTCGCCGACCGCGGACAGCTCCGGATTCGTATAAAGTACGCCGGGAACCGCCTCGTAACGCATCGTGTCTTTCTTACCGAGCATCACGTTGACCGCAACTTCCGCCTCGCGATATGCCGTGTGCGCGAGCATCGACTTTCCGTTGACGTCGCCCGCCGCATAGACTTCGGGCTGGTTGGTCTTCATGTGCGCGTCGGTGACGACAGCGCCACGCTCGGTGAGCACATGGATGCTCTCAAGCCCGATATCCTTTGTGTTTGCGCGCCGTCCGATGGAGAGCAGCACCTTATCGCAAACAAATTCGCTGACCACGCCGTCTTTTTCGTATTTCACGGCGTTTGCGGTTACTTCAGTTACTTTCGCAGAAAGATAGAACGTGACGCCGCGTTTTTCAAAACTCTTTTTGAGGATGCCGACCAGCTCCGCGTCGTTTTCGCCCGCGATGTGGTCGAGCATCTCGATGACGGTCACCTTAGACCCGATTGAGGTAAAATAGCTCGCGAGTTCCAGCCCGATGACACCGCCGCCGATGACAACGAGATTCTCCGGCTTTTCGGTGAGCGCGAGGATTTCGCGGTTGGTGCAGACGAATCCGGCGGCCAGACCTTCTTTGAGGCCGGGAATCGGCGGAACCGCAGGCGACGAACCGGTCGCGATCAAGAGGCGCTTGCCGACATAGGTTTCGCCATTGGCGGTCACGGTATATCCCTCGTCATTCTTGCCCGTGATTACGCCGCGAGAACTGATCACCGTCACGTGGTTTGCCTTGAGTGCGGAGGAAACGCCCGCGACCAACGTCTTGACGACTTTGTCCTTGCGGGCGACGACCTTCGCGTGGTCGATCTTTAGCCCTTCGGCGGTGACGCCGTATTTTTCTCCGTGCGCCGCGCCGTCGTAAAGCTTCGCGGAATACAGCAGCGTCTTCGTCGGGATGCAGCCTTCGTTGAGGCAAACGCCGCCAACGCTGCGCTCCTCAATGCAAAGAACGGAAAGTCCCGCGTGGCCTGCGCGTTCGCTGGCAAGATAGCCGGCAGGGCCACCGCCGAGTACGATTAAATCAAACGCCATTTTCTCTTCCTCCTTAGCCGATCAGGAGCAGGTCAAAGTGCTCCAGTGCCGTGACAAGATCCTTCAGGAAGCGGCTCGCGGGCGCGCCGTCCACCGCGCGGTGATCATAGGTGAGCGAGAGCCCCATCGCGGGATAAGTCGTAATCTGACCTTCTACCGTGCGCACGCGCTCCGTGATGCAGTTCACACCAAGCAGCGCAACCTGCGGCGGGTTGATGACGGGCGTAAAGCTCTCGATGCCGTAGAGGCCGAGGTTGCTGATCGTAAACGTTCCACCCTGCAGCAGGTCCGGATTGATGCTGCCGTCGATGGCGGATTTTGCGAGCGTTTTCGACTCCGCGGCGATTTGCCCAAGTGTCTTCGTCTCCGCGGCAAACAGCGTCGGCACCAGCAGTCCGCGCGGTGTATCCACCGCGATGCCGAGGTTAACGTGCTTGAAATAGCGAATCTTATCGCCCATCATGTGCGCGTTGAGTCCCTCATGCTTGGTCAGCACACGCGAAACGGCGAACAGGATGATGTCGTTGATGGTGACCTTCGGCAGATCCAAACTTTCGGGAGCGGCTTTCAGGCTCTCGCGGAAGGCGAGCACCTTCGTCGCGTCAAAGCTGGTGTTATGCGTGAGCTGCGCCATCTCGGCAAGGCTGTCGTGCATGGTCTTTGCGATCATGCGGCGAAGGTTCGGCAGCTTGATTTCGTCATACTCCAGCGCGTTGACGGCGGCGGGCGCTTCGGCTACTTTCGCCGCAACGGAAGCAGCGACCGCGCTTTGCGCAACGGCTTCTCCGCCGAAACGTCCTTCTTTTGCGAGCGCCAGCACATCCCGCTCGATCACTCTGCCGTGCGGACCTGTGGGCGCGGCATCTGCGGGGTTTACGCCGAGCTTTTCAGCGGCGTTCTTCGCGCGGGGAGAGACTCCCTCCGCCCTTGCTGCGGTTGCTTGCGCGGCGGGTGCGGCTTCGGCTGCGGACGCGACTTTGGTTTCTTCCGCGGCTGCCGGAGCTGCGGCGGGTGCTCCATCTGGTGCGAACTCGGCGAACGACTCGCCGGGGTTGCCAATGACGGCTACGTTCAATAAAACAGGAACGTCATCCTCCGCGTTGTAAAACACGGCGAGCAGCGTTCCGTCAACTTTTGCCTGTTCCTCAAAGGTAGACTTATCCGTTTCGTAGGAAAACAGCACGTCTCCAACGGCGACCTTGTCCCCTGCTTTTTTTTTCCATTCGGTGATGATGCAGCTCTCAACCGACTGCCCCTGACGTGGCATAATGACCGGTGTTGCCATACGTTGCCTCCTTATATGTTTCTGATGTGTTACACATTATCTTGTTAATGTTATTTTATAACATTTTATTTCCACCTGTCAAGAAGATTCGAAATCGGTTCTTCTTTTTTATTTTTCTTTGTTGCGATTCGAACAAAAAAGAACGCGCCTAACGAATAGGAGCGTTCCCGATGTTTTGCGATATGATGATGAAGTTTATTACATTCTGTTTTCCATGCATACGATCGAGAGCTTTGGCACGCCAGCCTCCGCGCAGACCGTATCGCACTTTGCGGTAAATAGAAAGAAAAGATTCTCCTTTTCGATTCCGCTGAGGCTCTCGAAGTTTCCCTGCCCTTTGGAGAGAATCACGTCAGCTTCGGCAAATGCCTTTTGAAAAGCCTCACTTGTGCGCGACAGTACCGTACCCGGAGAACCGTCTCCATTATCGATCACACGTGCGACCTCCTGCATGCCGACTTCTTCCGCATCCGCGCGCGTTACATCGTTGAGCACAGGCGAACCCTTGACCACAAACACAAGATCGATCTGAGGAAAGCGCTGCCGAATATGCTCGATCAAGAGTTTGTCAAACACGATCTCGCCCGCGTTATCGCCCAAATACAGCATGGTTTTTGCGCTCTTCATGACGGACAAGAGCTTTTCGCTGTCGTCGATGGAAAAAGCTGTGTTCGCGATCGCGTCGATCTGCGCGTTCTGCTCCTCGATCGAAACGGGATGCTCCAGACCGTAGTCGATCAGGTTCCCCGCAATCGCGTACTTGAGCGCGACGGTGAACGGCTCGTTTGCGTGCGCGATCTTCTCCCGTGTCTCAGGCAACATCTTCATTGCTTCCTGATTGCAGAGCGACTTGACGCCCGCGTATGGGTCTTTTCCGCCGACATGACGCAGGAGAATTTGCCATAGTTCGCCCATGGATTCCGGCGTGCAACCTTCGTAATTAGCTCCGGCGAGGTACGCGTGCGTGTCCGTCATTGCGGCGTCGCGCAGATCATCGGGCAGGTTGAACATGCTGGTGACGTTTTTGACCTGCGCAATGATGCAGGTAATGCATTCGGGTTGTAATTTCATAAGGAGTATTCTATCGGATCAAGCCGAATTTTGCAATGCGACAGATGAGCGGATTCGATCGAAAACTCCTCTTTTCCTCTCAGCATGTAACACGGATCGCCTATCCCCTTATCGTACCCGAGGAAAAATCCACCGGGTTCCAGTGTTCCTGCGCTTTGCTCCAGCGCTGGTAGATTACCGCCGCAACTACTTTTCGCGGAAGCAAATTGCCAAAGAACGTCAGCGTTCGGTTGAGCGCGCCGGGAATGAAGACGCCTCCACGACGTTCGAGTCTGTCGATGGTCTGTTTGGAGACGCGCTCCAGCGGATTAGTCGTAGCACCGCCCCAGAATCCCTGCGCCGCGATGCCTTCCATCGCTTCCCGCGTGGTCGCGAGCCCGCCGGGGCAAAGCGCGAGCACGTTGACATTTTCTTTCTTCAGCTCTGCGCCCAGCGCGACTGCGATATCAAGCAAAAAGCGTTTCGACGCGGCATAAGTCGCCTTCAACGGCATGGGATACATACTTGCTAAGCTGGACGTAAACATCAGGTAGAATGGGAGATTTTCTCTTCTTCTACTCAAAATTGCGTGCGTAATCCGCAGTGTCGCCTCGTTATTCAGCGAGATAATGCGCGAAATATCTTTGCGATCCCGCTCCAAGAAGCTGCCTTCGTAATCCAACCCTGCGATATTGAGCAGCATATCAAAGCGAATCTGGTACGAATCCAGCTTTTGCAGCAGCGCATCCACGCTTGCGTCGCTGGTCAGATCGCAGGCAGCCGTCGTGACGATCACGCCAAACTGGCGCTCCAAACCGCGTTGAATCGACTGCAGTCCTTGTTCGTTGATGTCGCAGAGCAGCATATTATAACCGCGTCTACCGCATTCGTTCGCCATCGCGCGGCCTAATCCTCCGCTTGCGCCGGTGATAAAAACATTCATGATAATCCTCTCTCTCCTGCGCTCAATCGCAGTAAAGTTTGATCTTGTTTCAAATTTTAATCCATACGGGATATTCGATTCCGCAGAGCTTTTCGCTCAACGTAAATAGCTTGTTCGCGTTCTCTCGCGTTACCTGCGCGCTATAGCTGTTCGGCTTGCAGAGATGATAGTAAAGCTCGCGCGGAGCAGGTTTCGTGTCGCTGAGATAAGCGTAAGTCTTTGCGGGCACCTCCGGCGCAACGCCGTGTTTTTTTCGCATGTTCCAAATCCAATCCACGAGACCGCCGGTGTTCTTGCAGCCGATTTCGGTGTAAACCAATCCAGGATCGACTACATAGGATGTAATTCCGTCGCCTAAATAACGCTCATTCAGACCCTTCGCAAAGAGAATATTCGCGAGTTTGGACTGTTTATACGCCGTTAATGGATTGTATCCACGCGTCAGCATCACGTCGTTCCAGTGCATGCGCATGTGCTTGTGGCTCTCGCTTCCGGTCATGATCACGCGTCCTTCCGCTCTTCTGAGCTGCGGCAAGAGACGATATGTCAGCAAAAAGCTCGCCAGATGATTGAGCGCAAACTGCTGTTCGTAGCCTTCCTCTGTCGTGGTGTACCAGCTTCGAACGCATCCGGCATTATTGATCAGCACTTCGAGCTTATCCTCGTTTTTCTCAGCGAGGATCTGTGCAATCTCCGCCGCCACACGCTCTACCTCGCGCTGCTGCATCAAATCTGCGCAGAGAAAGGTAATATTCGCATTCGGTTGATCCGAAAGGATCTTCTGCTTTGCCTGTTCGCAGCGTGATTGATCACGCCCGATTCCGATTACGCGGAAACCTTTTTGCGTAAGCTCCGCCAGAGCTGCGAGTCCGATGCCGGAACTCGCGCCCGTAATGACTGCTGTTTTCATGATTTCCCTTTCTGAAAAATCGATTCCATCGTTTGTCTATAGATACTTTTTGTCGTACCGGATCAATGGATCGTTGCCGGATATCCAAACCAGCCGAGCGCATGCCAGAATCCGAACGAATGCGTGTATAGGCTTAGGATGGCAAACCCTGCAATGAACGTGACGGCGAAGATCAGCACCGCCCAGAGAAGAACCCCGCGGATTGCACGCCGCGTTTTGGGTGCAAACTGCGGGCTCAGCGACAGTAGCGGGAGCGCTTCCTCGCGCATCAAGTTTCTTCTCCAACGGAGGCTTGCGCGCACCATCTGCCGCAAAGTAGCGAAGCAGTAGATCGCGAACAGAATGAGCATCACGCCGAGCGCGACGAGCGAAATGCCGAACACGATCGCACCGCCGTACGGCATCGGAGGCAGGATGTTCATAAAGTTCAATCCCGCAATCAGCTCCACACCGAGCGCCGTTGGTACCAGCGAGCCGATAAAGAGTCCTACGATAAAATAGAGGAACGCGCCGTACAGCATCACTTCAAAAATACCGATGATGGTGAGCCAGAGTACCAGCAGCGCCTTCTTCCCGCCTTTACGCTTCTTTTCTTTTGGCAAGCCCGCAAACTGAATTGCGATCTGCGCCGGGACTCCAAGTTTTGCCGCAATTTCCTCCTCGGTGAAGCCATCCGCCAATTTAAATAGAAAATGTTGCTCATATTCAGAGAGAACTTCTTCCGCGTCCGCTACGGCGTTTTTATTGAGTTGCACCTTTAATTCGTTTAAATATTCCTGCTTCGTCATTTCCTTAATCCTCCAGTATACTTTCTACTGTTGCAGCAAAATTCAGATAATCGTTTCGGTCGGTTTGATACGCCGTACGGCCTTGTTCCGTCAGAGAATAGTACTTTCTAGGCGGACCTCCGCTCTCCTCCGAAAGATAGGTTGTTACCATGCCGTCGCTCTTGAGCTTTCGCAAAAGCGGATAAACGGTCCCGTCTGCAATGTCGATCTTCTGAGAAAGATACTCGGAGATCTCGTACCCGTACCAATCTCTTTTGGCAAGCATCGACAGCACACAAAGCTCCAGCACGCCTTTTTTGTATTGAACATTCATCGTAGTCCTCCGCGGGCTTTTATGCCATTCATCATCTACTACTGTATTATATCCAGTAGTGAGAATCTTGTCAATAGAGCACGAAAATTAATAATGGCTTTTTCTATACATTTCGTTATATATCCGAAAAGATACGTGTCATATTGGGTCTGCATGGGTACTTTTGCAATAATATATAATCTTACAAAACGAGTGATTTTCATTCATTCTCGAATAGATTTTTAGTTTTTTTTGAAATAAGTGCATTAAATATACGATTTTTATATATTATTTCAATATTTTTTCACTTTTCCTCTTGCAATTCTGTTTTGCATACTTTATAGTACACCCAAGGTCAAGCAAGGGCGCTGTCTGTTGAGCAGGCAGCGCCCTCTTGATCTATTTTTATTGGGAGGTAATCCACATGACAGAGATTCTAGATGCGGTAAATGGTGTAGTATTTCCGGTTTGGTTTCTAATCGGCGCTGCACTCGTGTTCTTTATGCAGGGCGGTTTTGCAATGGTCGAAACCGGCTTTACCCGTGCGAAAAACGCGGGCAACATCATCATGAAGAACCTGATGGACTTCTGCATCGGTACCGTCGTATTCGTTTTACTCGGCTTCAGTCTCATGATGTCTGAGAACTACGTATTCGGTGTAATCGGTTTGCCGGATTTCCAGATCTTCACGAATTTTGCGGAGTTTAACTTCTCAAGCTTCGTCTTCAATCTGGTGTTCTGCGCCACAGCGGCGACCATCGTCTCCGGCGCAATGGCAGAGCGCACAAAATTCTCGGCATATTGCATCTACAGCGCAATTATCAGCCTTGTGATTTACCCGGTCGAAGCCGGTTGGGTTTGGAATCCGCAAGGCTGGCTCTTCAATCTCGGTTATATCGATTTTGCCGGTTCTTCCGCGATTCACATGGTCGGCGGTATCACAGCTTTTATCGGCGCCGCGATCCTCGGCCCGCGCATCGGTAAATACTTTAAAGATGCTAAGACCGGTAAGAAAACCTCCCGCGCGATTCCCGGCCACTCCATCACGCTTGGCGCACTCGGCGTATTCATCCTCTGGTTTGGTTGGTACGGCTTCAACGGCGCCGCCGCGCTCAGCGTTCCGCAGCTCGGCTCCATCTTCCTGACCACCACCATCGCCCCGGGCGTTGCAACCGTTGTGACCATGCTCTTCACCTGGATCAAAAACGGTAAGCCCGATGTTTCCATGTCACTCAACGGTTCTCTCGCCGGCCTTGTCGCCATCACGGCTCCATGCGCAAACGTTGACGCACTCGGTGCGGTCATCATCGGCGGCGTTGCCGGTATCCTCGTCGTTCTCGCTGTCGAGTTCATCGACATGAAACTGCACGTTGACGATCCCGTCGGCGCAGTCGCGGTACACGGCGTAAACGGTCTTTGGGGTACGCTTGCGGTCGGTCTCTTTGCGACAGATACCGCACCCGGCATGACGGCAAAAGGTCTCTTCTATGGCGGCGGCTTCACACAGCTCGGCATTCAGGCACTCGGTGTTGCGGCGATTGCAGCCTGGACCATTGTCACCATGACCGGCGTATTCTTCCTGATCAAGAAGACAAACGGTCTACGCGTCTCTGCGGAAGAAGAAATTCAGGGTCTCGACCTGCCGGAGCACGGCCTTGCGAGCAGCTATGCCGACTTCATGATCACGGTTCCCGCGCTTGACATCGGCGCAGGTGCCGTCGCAAAACCCGCAGTTGCGATTCCGCATGAGGTTGCAATTCCCGTTAAGGACCTCACGCACCCCGGCGCGAAGATTACAAAAGTCACCATCGTGACCAATCAGAACAAGTTTGCGAGCCTGCAAAAAGCGCTGGACGACATCGGCATCACCGGAATCACCGTCACCAACGTACTCGGCTATGGCATGCAGAAAGGCCACGCGCAGAAATATCGCGGCGTAGAGGTCGAAACCAAGTTGCTGCCTAAGGTTCAGGTTGACGTTGTGATCACAAAAGTGCCGGTTGACCTGCTGGTCGACACCGTCAAGAAAGCGCTCTACACCGGCAGCTATGGCGACGGCAAAATCTTCCTTTACAATGTTGAGAACGTCATCAAAGTCCGCACCGGCGAAGAAGGATACGACGCATTGCAGGACGAAGATTACGAATAAGCTTCCCCAAAACCCCAAACCTCAACCCCTATCCCCTAACGAATCGCCCGGCATCACTGCCGGGCGATTTCAATATTAAAAGCTTCTTATTATATATTGGATCCTGATTGAATCCATTCGAATCACAATAAAATCAAATTTTCTTCTTTCGATATATCTTGCTGGAAAGGTAAATTGAAACCACGTTCGTTGCAATGGTTACCGCACCGCAGAGCAAAAGCAGTTGCGCCGTGGAAATTGTTTCTTTTGCGAGCAGTTCTTTCGCGCTTTCAGCGCTCATCATGCCCAGAAATACGGTGACTCCGATCAGCACCATAAACACAACTCTGCCGCGTTCCACGCCGAGCCAGAACATGAACGGCAAGTTGATCGCTAACAAGATCAGTCCTGCCGCCGCGGTGACGATAATTGTCAACGCCTGTTCTGCGGTAAAGCCGCTCTTTCCAATCAAGCCGATTCCCGCCTGGAGCGCCAGCGCGACTACGCTGAAAACCGCCACCCCGATATAACCAAGTAAATATTTACTGAATACCAGGTCACGTTTGGTATACGGCATCATCGCGGCAAGTTGGTCCCACTTGCTCCGTTCGTCAAACGCAATCACCGTGATGGGCAGCATCGCCGCGTAGACGATCGCGATGGAAGACAGGTTCATATTGGGTATGATCGTAAAGATCAGCAAAAACACCAAATAAAACCGCAGTTGCTTGAGCAATGTAAAATAATCTTTGAGGAGCAGGCCTTTCATGCACGCTCACCTCTCTTTGCAAGAAATAGAATGATGTTCTCCAGTGTCGTGAACTCCGTCTGCATGCCGCGCGGCAGCTGCTCCTTTCTCACAAGCGCTTCCGTGCCGTAAGGGCCCGCCTTGCTGCTGATCATCGCCCCCTGCGGCAGTTGATCCAGCGCGGATTGCGTCGTCTTCACAATCGCATACTCTTCCAGCAGGCGATCTTTTTCCTCACACAACACAAGTTTTCCCTTGTGCAGAAACGCGATATAATCGCAAACTTTTTCCAAATCGCTCACGATATGGGAAGATAAAAGGATCGAATGTTCTTCGTCCCGCGTAAAGTCGTTGAACAGCGTGAGTATTTCATCTCGCACCATCGGGTCGAGCCCGCTGGTCGCTTCATCCAGAACCAAGAGTTTGGGTTGATGCGACAGCGCAACCGCGATGGCAAACTTCATCTTCATTCCGCGTGAAAAATCCCGAAAGATCAGATTCATCGGAAGATCCAGCAATTGCAGATACCGCTTGTATGTTTCGTTGTCCCAGCGTTTGTAGGTGTTTTTCATCACGACGCCAACCTGCTTTGCGGTCAGTACTTCCGGAAAATACGCCTCGTCCAGCACAACGCCGATGTCGTCCTTGACCGATTGAAACACAGGCGAAGTGTTATCTTCACCGAGAACGCGAATCGTTCCCCCGTCTCTTCCGATCGCGTTCATAATGAGCTTGATGGTCGTACTCTTGCCCGCGCCGTTTTCACCCACCAGGCCGAGTATTGCACCCTGCGGCAGTGTAAAACTGACGTGATCTAGCAAAAATCCGTCGTATTGCTTTGTCGCATCCTTTACTTCAATCGCATTCATTTTTCGTATTCCTCCTCTATGATGACGCGAAACTGCTCGACCAAATCCTCCGGCGTTAGTTCGCAGGCAGGAGCCAGCCGAATGATTTCACGCATGTGTTCTTCAATCTCTTTGAGTTGTCCTTCGCGAATGATACCCGTATTTTTTGCCGCAATATAGGAACCCTTTCCGGCAACTGTATAGACAAACCCATCGCGCTCCAACTCGTCGTAAGCGCGCTTGGTTGTGATGACGCTGATTCTTAGATCCTTTGCGAGCTGACGAATCGAGGGCAGCAGGTCTCCTTCCGCAAGGTCTCCGATGAGCACCGCGTTCTTAATCTGTGTATAGATCTGCTCGTAAATCGGCAGATTGCTCGCATTGCTGATGATGATGTTCAACCGTTCACGCTCCTCGCCTACTGTTTATATACAGCATGCACAGTATAAACGCGAATGAAATCGTTGTCAATATCCTTTTTTTTGTTTTTCAAAACATTGTGTTATAGATAGAATGATACGCTTTTAATCGAATCCGGCTGCTTGAAGCAGCCCTTCTCTCATGATAAGATAAATATAACAAAGAGGTGATACTATGACGTTTGAAGAACTCTATAATCGTCTGTTGAGAAGCAGCGTAAACGGTACGCTTCCGCAGGAGCTGAATTTGGTTCGTCAGCAGGGCTACGATCCGCATCATCTCTCCTGCCTGCTCCATCCGGAGAAACATCCGGTCGTCATTCGTACCGATGCCTGCCTTTGTCAGGGCGAGCAGATGGAGAAATGCCGCGCGCGTTGTTATTTTGACGCGCTGTTTGTAGAAAACGGCAGCGTCGAGATCAACCCCGCCGCTTGTGTTGGATGCGGAGACTGTGTGCGAGGTTGCGACGCGAAGAAACTGACCGAAAGCCGGGACGTTCTACCGACGCTCAACGCGCTGCGAAACGCGGATGCGCCGGTTTACGCCATGATTGCGCCCGCGTTCATCAACCAGTATTCCGAGGCGGTCACGCCCGCAAAACTACGCGCGGCGTTTAAAAAAATCGGTTTTGCAGGCATGCTCGAAGTCGCGTTGTTTGCGGACATCTTAACGCTCAAAGAGGCGCTGGAGTTTAATCACAACATTCTGACGGAGAAGGATTACCAACTTACGAGCTGCTGCTGCCCGATGTGGATTGGCATGATTCGAAAGGTTTACGCGCAGCTCATTCCGCATGTTCCCGCGGCGGTGTCGCCGATGGCGGCCTGCGGTCGCTCGATTAAGAAAATTCACTCGAATGCGGTCACCGTGTTTATCGGCCCATGCGTGGCGAAAAAAGCTGAGGCGCGGGAAGCGGATATCATCGATTCGACCGATTTTGTGCTGACCTTTCAAGAGATTCAGGATGTGTTTGACTATGCTGGCATCAACCTTGCCGAGATGGAGGAAGACGAGCGCGACCATTCCTCGAAAGCCGGCCGCATCTACGCGGGCGCGGGCGGCGTCAGTGAGGCGGTTCGCGCGACGGTGGAGCGGATCAATCCTAATAAACAGATTTCGGTCAAGACGCGTCATGCGGACGGCGTCCCCGCCTGCAAGCAGATGCTCAACGACATTCTGGAAGGCAACGGCGGCGCAAACTTCTTTGAAGGCATGGGGTGTGTCGGCGGTTGCGTCGGCGGGCCAAAGTCGCTGATCCCGCGCGACGAAGGACGAACGAACGTTGTTCGCTACGGCGCGGAGGCCAGTTATGATACACCGATCGATAACCCCTATGTCATAGCGCTCCTGCATCAGTTGGGGCTCGACAGCATCGAGAGTCTGCTGGAGCAGAGCGACATCTTTGTGCGCAAACTATAAACGCAAGAAGCGTTAGCAAAGGCACCGTATTTTTGCGGTGCCTTTGTTTGTTTGATAGATTTATATTCATCTAGCTATTTTACCACTTCAAAATCAACGCTGATCGAGTCTCCGCCGCCGTCGATATAGATGGTTGGTGTATAATCCAGTGAAGTGCGCGACCCAACCTTCCATTTCCACGAGACTTTGCCGTTGCCATCCGATTGCTTTACGCCAAGTCCTTGAGCCGTCGACATGCCGGATTTGTATTCCACTTCGCAGTCGTAATCCGTATTCGGAGCGCCCTGAATTTTAATGTAGGCGTATTCTCCGCGTCCGACCGTGTCCGAGTAGTCTAGGATCGTGATGCCGACCGAGCGTGTGACCGGTTTCGGCGTTAACGTTGTCTTCGGCGTTTTTGATGGTTTAGGTGTCGCCGTTGGTTCCGGTGTTGGCGTAGACGTCGGCTTTGGTGTTGCGGTTGAATTTGATGTTGGCGTCGGAGAATCGGTAAGAACCCGCGTTCGCGAATCGCCTTCTGAGCGTGAAAATCCCTCTGCACTGTTTACCTGGGGCGATACTGCGTCATAGCTTTTCGCTACATTTTCTGGCTGTTGTGTTTCTTCGATTACGATCTTAAGTGATTGGATCGATTGTACCGGTTTTGGAACAGTTTCATGATCTGTCGACGGAAAAACAGCAACAGAACCGATGAATAACCCGATGGCAAGCAGCGCGGTCAATCCCTTTTTTAATTGTACTTTCTCGATAAAAACCGGATTAATGAACACCGCGCATCCAAGCAACATCGCACAGCTGAGCGCGCTGTATGAGAGAAGCGCCAACGCTGTCAAACCAAGTATGATCGAAAACAACCATAAAACAGTGGTGCTCGCCTTCTTCATACAATCGTCCTCTCTTCAGTCCGGCAAAAAAGCAACGCGTAACAGACGACATATAGATCTATCATATCTCAAATTTTCATGTTGGCTAGAGGGTAAAAAAGTCGTATTTCATCGAAACTTGCACAATCCTGACTACTTAATGTGATTCTGAAATTAAGTTGTTCGTATCATAAATATTTTGTTGACATCGTATTGATTTACGGTAAAGTATTAACAGGAACCAGCATTATTCTGTGTTGACAAAGCCATTTCTTGGCGCGTAGTCTTGTAGAAAACATGTTTTTCACAAGTCTGTAAACGAAAACTTCTGCATCAATCAAATCAAATCTTTAAGAGGTATTTATGAAGAATAAACTCAAATACCGCTTTGATAACTTGATGGCAAAAGGCACCGTCGCGTTGATTTTGAGCCTAGCAACAGTAACCGTATTGATGATCCTCGTTGTTTCTGTGCTTGTTTGTGTGACAGGGATCGGCAACGGTGCAGGGTTTATCAATCTGATTTGGATGGGCGTTCTGCATTCGATCGACCCCGGAGCAATAGGCGGCGATACCGGTAACTTCTTCTATGTAGCTGCCATGTTCGTGATCTCGCTCGGTGGGATTTTTATCTTCAGCATTCTCATCGGTCTGTTAACAACGGGCATCTCCTCCAAGCTGGAGTCGCTCAGAAAAGGTCATTCGGGCATCGTTGAAAGCGGGCATACCGTAATTCTTGGCTGGTCGAATCAGATATTCACAATCCTAACGGAACTGATCGAAGCCAATTGCAACCATAAGAATGCCTGCATCGTCATCATGAGCCCGATGGATAAGGTGCAGATGGACGAAGCTATCAGAAGCCGCATCCCGAACACCAGGACCACATGCATTGTTACGCGAAACGGCAGCGCGATCGATATCAACGATCTTGAGTTGCTCAGTCTGCACACAGCAAAGTCGATCATCATCAACGAAACAGACGATGCCGCTGTGATCAAGGCGCTGCTTGCAATCGTTCATACGCCAATTGAGCGCAAGACACCTTATCAGATCATTGCCGTTCTACGCGAACCAAAGAATGTCGAAGTTGCGAAAATCGCCGCGCACGGTCAGGCGGAGATCATTTTGGAGGATGCAATCATCGCTCGCATCATCGCGCAAACCTGCCGTCAATCAGGTCTTTCCGCCGTTTATACGGAGCTGCTCAATTTTGACAGAGACGAAATCTACCTTCGGGCATTTCCCGAACTCACCGGAAAAACGTACGGCGAGACGCTTGCCTTGTTTGAAACATCTTCTGTGATCGGTCTGAAATCTTGTTGCGGCGCGAAACTCAACCCGCCGATGAATACTGTTCTATGCGATGGGGACGAGCTCATTGCCGTAACGAGAGACGACGACACGCTGCTTCTTGACGGAACCCCTACCGTAACGGACGAATCCGTGTTCTCCGATCAACCCGCGGAAGCAGCCGCTCCGGAGCGCATTCTAATCCTCGGCTGGAATGAAAACGCGAGCCTGATCATTCAGGAACTGAACCGCTATGTCGCAGACGGATCCAGGTTCACCGTCGTCAGTGAACTCCCTGATGCAAAATCTTCGATTCGTCACATGGCGCGCATGTTGGAACACGCAACCATTCAATTGATCGAGGAAAACATCACGCTGAGAACCACTCTGGACGCGCTCCTTCGTGAAGACTATCCGCATATCATTCTGCTCTCCGATCGTTGCCAAGCGGATATACAGAGAGCGGATGCCAATACAATCATCACGCTCCTGCATTTGCGAAATATCGCGGAAACCACAGGGAGGCAGTTTACCATTGTCAGCGAAATGCTCGATATTCGAAACAGTCGCCTCGCGGATGTTGCGAAAGTCAACGATTTCATCGTCAGTGATACGATCATCAGTCTGCTGATGTCGCAGGTCTCAGAAAATCCGGTGCTCAACGCCGTCTTCAAGGATATATTCGATGCAGATGGTTCGGAGATCTATCTCAAGCCCGTCGAGCAATATGTTCGCATCGGAGAACCGGTCACTTTCTACGCCGTCGTCGCGTCCGCGCGCCGCAAAGGTGAGTCCGCGTTTGGCTATACAATCGCCAAGCAGTCCGATAACGATCAGGCATTCGGCGGCATTCACGTTAACCCGGCTAAGTCAAAGACGATACAATTTGAACAAGGCGACCGCATCATCGTCGTCGCCGAAAACTAAAGCTCATATGCAAATTGGATTATATTTTGCCAATATTTCATTAAAATATGGATTGGATCATAACAATATGAATGAAGCAAGCTCTATTCCAGAAAAATCAAACAAAAAATATCGCTGGATCATCGTTGCCCTGTTCCTCATCATGACCGCAGCGGGTCTGTTGGTTACCCCTGATTACGGTATGCCCTGGGACGAGTTGACCGAGATCAAAACCCTCGGTACCAATATCCGTGAATATATCGGGCTCGTTCGCGGCGCGGACGCGGAACCCACACAGTCTTCCACCGGAATCGAGATACCGGATGTGACGAAAAATGTGGACATCGACCACGGTCAATCGGTCTATTATCCATTCTCTCCCGCATTGTTTTTTCACTACGGCGATGGCGGCGCGCGCACGCTGATGTTGCTCTGGCACGGGTATACGTTCCTGATATTTATGGCGGGAGTCGTCGCGATCTATTTCATCGCCTCCTATCTTGCAAAGAATTGGCGTTACGGGTTGGTCGCGAGCTTGCTTCTATACCTGAGCCCTCGTTTCTTTGCGGAGTCTCACTATAACAACAAAGATGTTATGGCGATGGTCATGATCTTAATCTGCCTGTGGTTCGCGATTCGCTTCATCGAGCGCAAAACCATCGGAGACACGATACTTTTCGCGCTTTTTGGCGCGCTTGCCGCGAATATGCGCATCTCCGGCCTCGCGTTCTTTGGCCTTTGTGGCGTATTGTATCTCGTTACTGTCTCCATCAAGCGCGAATGGAGCTGGAAAGCGCTGCTATTGGGCGTTCTGGCTATCGTTTCGTTTGTCGTCTTCTATGCGACGTTGACACCCGGCCTCTGGAAAGACCCGGTGAAATTCATCTCCTATGTCTTCTCTCGTTCATCTAACTTCTCAGACTGGCCCGGTTATGTGTTCTATATGGGGCATGCGCAACGGCCTGTTCCTTGGCACTATATTCCCGTGATGATCGCCGTCACAACACCGATTGTGATCTTAGTTCTGATCTTGGCAGGCAACGTAGCCGCAGTCTTGTCGCCATTTCGAACCAAAGCGAAGGAATTATTTGCCGGAGAACACAAGTATTATCTGTTGATGCTGGTATTCGTTTGGGCGTTCTTGGGATTTGCGATGATCACGCGACCCATCCTCTACGATAACTGGCGACACTTCTACTTTCTCTACGGGCTGTTTATCCTGCTTGCGGTATACGGGTTGCGCGAGATTGTTGCTCTGCTCAAAGGTCGCTGCCAATGGGTCGCGTTTGGCGTGGTCGGCGCGCATCTGATCATGATGCTTGCGGTGATCATTCTCAGCCATCCATTCCAATTTGTTTATTTTAACGCGTTTGCCGGCAGCAATCCCGGCGAAAAATTCGACTTGGACTATTGGAATGTGTCTCAGGCAAAAACGTTGATGGATTTGATCGATACCGTCGACTCAGATGAGCAAATCTCGGTAACCGCCGCGGAATGGTATACGGGCGACGGGCTTGAGAAGGCCTACAACATTCTGCCGGAATCGTATCAAAAGCGTATGCGGTTGATCTTTGTCGGCTATTATACGATTGCGCGCGGCGCGGATTACTTGATGGTAAATCCGCGCGGCTTACAGCTCTGCAGTGATAAAACGCTGGAACCGCGTCAGGACTGGATCTCCGCATACGGGCTGGATGTATACTTGAGCGGATTGACAAAAGCCGTCTCGGAAAGTGCCTTCGGATCTGAGTTTATGACGGTATATCAAATGCCGTAAATCGGCAGAAACAATCGAAGAATGCAAAAGAAAAAGAGCACCGAACTGGTGCTCTTTTTTGGCGGAGAGTTAGGGATTTGAACCCTAGTTACGGTTCCCCGTAAACACGATTTCCAATCGTGCGCCTTCGACCGCTCAGCCAACTCTCCACAAGTCTGTTTTACGGACGCATTGTGTATGATACACGAATGCGCTCAAATTTGCAATACTTTTTCAACAGTTTGCGCGTTGCAATTTCTACTTTTCGCAAATTTACTTCTTCGTGAAATCAATCTCCAATCGACGAACAAAACGCTCGATCTCATTCCATTCTGGTCTTCATGCGATCGATTAAGCGGAATCCCTCTGGTTCATATAGCCCGGTTGTCATAGCGTCGCTCTCCGTATATCGACATGCTTTCCCGGCGCAATCCCCTTTTCGATACAGCGCAAACGGCACAGGGTCTGCCGAGTGCGTGCGAATCTTGAGCGGCGTAGGATGATCCGGCAGCACTAGAATCGCGTAATCTTCGCCGCATCCTTCCAAATACGCAAGTATCGGTTTGATCACCTGAAGATCGATCTGCTCGATCGAATAGATCTTCTCTTTGAGCTGTCCATGATGACCGCACTCATCCGCAGCCTCGATATGGACGTAAACGAAGTCTGCGCCGCGCGAAAGCACATCGATTGCCGCCGTGGCTTTCCCAGCAAAGTTGGTTTCAAATGTGCCGGTTGCCCCTTCTACCTTAACAACCTCCATCTCCGCACATCGACCGATTCCCTGAATTAAATCGACCGCCGAGATCACGGCGCCTTTCAGCCCTGTTTTCGCCAGGAAAGACGTCAACGCGGGTCTGCGGCCCTCGCCCCAGAACCAGATCGCGTTCGCCGGATTTTTTCCCGCGGCAACGCGCGCCAGATTGACCGGATGATCTTTGAGCAGCGCATATGCCGCTTTCATCCAGCGCATCAGTAACGCTTCGTTGGTGCCGGAAGGGAGCTTGCCCGAAACGGGCTTGCCGGAGAAATCGTGCGGCGGGATCAGTTCCGCGCCGATCTCCGCGTTGTTGAGCACAAGGCAGTGCCGGTAAGAAAACCCGGGATAAAGCCGGACGCCATCTTGACCCAGCTTCTGATCAAGAAACAGGATTAGCTCCCGCGCTTCCTCAGTGGAGATTTCACCAGCGCTGTAGTCGATCATCGTCGTGTCGGCAATGTCGGCTTCCTGCGAAAGCGTAACAAGATTGCAGCGGTAGGTCACGTCCGTCTGCGCAAGATCGATGCCAAGGCTCGCTGCCTCCAGCGGAGAACGGCCGGAATAATACTGATTGGGATCATAGCCAAAAACGGATAGATTCGCCGTGTCGCTGCCCGGTTTCATGCCGTCCGGCACGGTCTTGACCAACCCGAATTCTCCGTCTTGCGCAAATTTGTCCATAAACGGGTGATTGGCTACGTCGAGCGGCGTCTTTCCGCCAAGCTCGTTTACGGGCCAATCCGCCATCCCGTCGCCTAAAATGACCGCTAATTTCATCTCTTCTTTACTCCAAATAACGCGTTTGCGATTCGTTTATTCTTATACGTCCCTCACGCCAAAGTATTGGTACAGGGTGCAGGGCATGCCACCGTTGGTGAGCTTTCTGCGCTTGTCCGCGCGCGCGCCGTAGACCTGCTCAAACTCGCGCATGCCGGAAAACACGTTGACGCTCCAACCCGGATAGGGCGAAAACACACGCCGCATCAAGCGATACAGCATTTTTGCATCGTCTTTATCCATCATTCGCTCGCCATATGGCGGGTTGCAGACGATGACGCCGCTTTGTTCCGTCACGGAAAAATCCTTGATGTTCTGTACGCGCCAATCGCAGAAAATACCGGCCTTCTTCGCGTGCTTTTTACATAGATCGATGCTCCGCTCGTCGATATCAAATCCGCGTACGTCGATCTTCTGGTTTGTTCTTGCATCCAGCGCGTTCTGTCGCTCCCGCGCCCAAACGCCTTTGTCGAAGAACCACCAGCTCTCGGCGGCAAACGAGCGACCCAACCCGGGCGCGATGTTTTGCGCAATCATTGCGGCCTCGATCGGCATCGTGCCGGAGCCGCACATAGGATCGATCAGCGGACTATCCGCGCGATATCTCGAAAGTAGCACAATACCCGCGCCGAGCGTTTCCGACAGCGGAGCCGCAACGTTAAAGGTGCGGTATCCCCTGCGCGAAAGCCCCGCGCCGCAGCAATCGAGGCAGAGAGAAACATGGTTTCGTAGGATGCCTACCTCGACGATGATCTCCTCCCCGCCTTCCGGAATCACCTGCGTGCGGTAAGCCGTCTTCAGGTTCTCTACAATCGCTTTTTTTACGATGCTCTGACAGTCGCTCACCGAAAAGAGCGTGCTCTTGGCGGACTTTCCCGTAACGTGAATGTTCGTCTCAGGTTTGAGATACTGTTTCCAAAAAACCGCTTTCGTCTTCTCAAAAAGCTCGTCAAACGTCTCTGCGTCAAACTCACCCGCGACGAGCAGCACACGCTCTGCCGTACGCAGCCAGAGGAGCGATTTCACCATCGACTCCACGCCGCCGGAAAACGAAACGCGTGCGTCCGCCGTCTCAGTCACTTCAATATCAAGGTCGTGAAGCTGCCGGGTCACCAGCGATTCAAGTCCCAGTTTACAGGTTGCGATAAATTTCATATATTCTCCTATGTTCGGTTAAGCGGTTCTTTTGGTTGCGATCTTTGGCTGCTTACTCCGTCTCTTTCGGTTTAACGACAAACGGTTCCAGCTTGACGACGGCGTTGCGAAGGCGAGACTTCGTTACGCGATATACTTCGCCGATCTCTTCTTGCGTGACCGTTTCGCCGCAGCTGAGTCTGCCGAGGTATTCGAGCGCCGCCGCAAACGAAATCTCCTGCGCGGCTGAGATACGCGGGAATTTCTTATGTAAGCTGTCGACATACCGTTGAAAGATATGCGCGGCCTCGCTCGCGCACTCTTCGGGGCAGTTGCCAAGCATATATTGCATCAAAGTCTGCATCACGCCCTCATAGGACGCGGGCAGCTTATAATCCAGCTCCAGCAGGCTCACGCGGCCCTTGATCCAGCGACCGTTGAGGTAAGCCATATACGGCTCTTTCGCGCCGAGGTGCTTCAGCATACCGAATACCGCGCGCTTGAGTTCGTCCGGCTGATCGGTGCGCAGGAGGAAATCTCGCAAGATGTGCTGCGCGTTTTCGTCCGCAAAGGTGAACACCAGCGAGAGCATACTCCTTTTCACCCGAAGGTCTGAAAGCGAAATTGCCCACACCAGCAAATCCCGAAACGAAACATCATTCATCCAAGTGCGGTTCAACTCGTCATGTGGCAGCGCAAGCATGCGGTTGAGGTGGTTGAGCCGCCGAAACGCCTCTGAAAACGGTACCTGATACGGAATAATCCACTTTGCGTTCGCGTGCTTACCCGCATTATCGGTGTGCTTCGATTGATTCAGATAATACTTCGCCACAGTATCGTGCGGGTCGATCCGCAAAAGCTTTTGATAAATCGCCTTTGCCGCCTCCGCATCGCCTTGCATAAACTTTGTATAAGCGAGCTTGTGCAAAACGTTTTCGTCATATGGCATGAGATGCATCATCTGCGTGAGTGTCTTATCCGCGTCTTCAAACAGTTCCAGATCCAGCTGTAGCACCGCGATGCTGTGGAGCTCTTCCGGTTCCAGCGCGCGAATTTTCGAAATTTCGTCGAGCCGCGCAAGCGCGGCTGCTCGGTTGCCATCTTCTATTTCCGCGAGCGCGAGCGTGCTGTTTGCCAGCACGTTTGTTGCGTCCCCGGCAATGAGTTCGTTTGCGAGTTTTTTTGCATCGTCACGCCGGTTTGCGACAAAATATGCGATCGCGAGCTGTTCTTTAATCTTCAATGAATCCGGCGTCTGACTCAGACGATGTTCCAGCTCTTCCACGGCATAGTTTGCTTCACCGCTGGCAAGCAGCGAGCGCGCGAAATGATTGACCGCATTGTCTTCATAATCGTCGTCACTGCGAAGGCCGGTCGTTTCAAACATCGCGTCGTCGTCGTCGATTAAATCCAAAAAATCTTCCGCGTCCGCGGCAAACTCGCCGTCCGGTTCCAGCTCCAGATAATCTTCCAGACTGTCCGCCGCGCGGTCGTAATCCTGCATACCAAAATAATTGCATGCAAGGCCAAAGTGGCACTCCGCCGGTGTGTCTTCGCGATCCGCAAGTAAACGAAACAAAATGCGGTTGCTTTCCTCAAAGCGCTGCATCTGGCTGAGTATCTCCGCCAGCGCGATGGCGATCTCCGCGTCCTCTGGCGCGCGCTCATATGCCTCGCGATATTTTGCAATTGCCGCGATTAAATCATTTTTTTCGAGTTCCTTCGCGCCGCGCTTCATATAAAAATTAGCACTCTGCGTGAAAGGAATCACTTTCCCTGTTTTATTCTTTGTCATCTTCTCTCATCGTCGCCGCGTTCCGCAGCGCCCGCAGGTCCTCTTCGCTAAACTGATATTTTTTGTCGCAAAAGCGGCAGGTAACTTCCGCGCCATGATCTTCCTCGATCATTTGGTTCAGTTCGTCACAACCTATCGAAATCAGCGCGCGCTCGATTCGTTCACGCGAGCAGTCGCAGCGATAGAGCGGCTCCCGCTCGCCAACATAGCTTAAACCAAACTCGCCAAATACGCTATCCAGCAGCTCTTCCGGTGTTTCGCCTTCGTCCAACCGCTCGGAAAAGTGCGCAATCTCGTCGCTCTTGGCCTGCAGGCGGTCGATCACCTCGTCCGGGCAACCGGGCAATGGCTCGGCAAATACGCCAGCCGCTGCGCGAACGCTTCCGTCTTCCGCACGAACGCGAACGCCGAGATAGATCAGCACGGGGCGTTGCAAGCTCGCGGCGTAGTAGTTCGCAAAATCGATCGCAACTTCACCGGAGACGAGATTGCTCAACCCCACATACGGCTCTTTTAGGCCCAGGTCGCTGACCACGGATAGTTTCCCGCTGTGTCCGACAAAGCCGCCAACGTCGAGCTTGCCCAGCTCGTTGATCGGCAGTTCAACCTCCGGGTTCGTTACGCTTCCCTTGACTTCAAGCCGGCTGTTGCCCGTGCAGATCATGCTGCCCGCGGGTCCGTCTCCTTTGAGAATCGTCGAAACCAGATCGTATTCGCCTTTTAAGTCGGCGGACATGATGACGGTCATCATCAGTTGCCGTCCCAGCGCCGCCGTTGCCACGCGGGAGAGTTTTAATAGTTTTTGCGCCTCGCGCACGAGGTTTGTTCCTTCGATGAACGCGACGCGTACCATTCCGTTTGCCGCCACGCACTGGATCAGGCGGTCCTGTGTCTTTTTCTTATATGCTAAAACATTATCTTTCATAGTTTTTATAGTATATCATCTTTCTACATTACTCTTTCAAACTTGATTCAATCCCGCGCTTCTTCTGCGCGACAAACTGAATTCGTTCGCTTTCCTTTTGGGGGGAATCGAGCGTAAACGCTTCGTAAACACCCATTACGTGAAACCCGGCGTGTTCCAGTGCCGCCGTCAATTCTTCCTGCGTATGTGCAGACTGCACATGCCGCTCGTCAAATCTCGTATACTTGCCGCTTTCATCCGGTACGAAGAACGACAATCGCATCTCCAACAGTTTCGAAATCGGGTCAAAGCAGTTTTGCCAAAGATAGGTGTAGTCCCTTTCATTCTCGCCAAACGTCTGCCCGCCGAGCACATGTTCCAGTTTGTATGCGCTGGAGATATCGAAAAGCAGCAATCCCCCGTCCTTTAGCGCGCGGTTTGCGCCCGCAAAAAACGCGTCTACATCCTTTTGCGATAATAAATAATTCACTCCGTCGCAAGCGCAGGTAATCGCGGAGACCGGTTTATGTACGCTGATGTGCTGCATTTCCTGCTGCACAAAAGCGATCTTTGCGCCGGCCTTTCGCGCTTTTTGCTGCGCGCGTTCCAACATGCGCTCCGAGCAATCCGCACCGGTCATGATATATCCTGCTTGATGCAACCGAAGCGTAATCTCACCTGTACCGCAAGCACAGTCCAGTATCGGTTCTCCCGGTAAAACACCGCCAGATTGCAGCAAACGCTTGAGATAATCCGCCCACATCGCGTAATCGACGTCCGTCATCAGCGTGTCGTAATAGGAGGCGAATTCTTGATATTGCCGTGTCATTCTGGTTCGCCGCCTCCCTTCAATTGCGCTGCGTTTTCGTTTTCTTATATGAATATCCGCATTTGTTCCTGTTTTATTCATATAGAGTGCGCATGCGTATTCAATTTTCTATTTTACAACAAAACGGGCATTCCCGCAAATATATATCCTATAAAATTGCTGATCTCATTTGACAAACCAGTGAATATTTATTAAAATCATGCTAACTATAAGAAAGGCCGTGCTCCTGTTCATCAGGATCGCGAACACAAGCGCAACATGAAACAGTACAAGATCGCAGTTGTCGGCGCCACAGGGATGGTCGGCAGAATGTTCCTCCGCGTACTGGAAGAGCGTAAGCTCCCGGCGTCGGAATACTTTCTCTTTGCCTCAGCACGCAGTGCGGGCACTACCGTCGAGTTCATGGGGAAAAAACATACTGTTCGCGAGCTGACTGAAGATGCTTTTAAAGATCTTGGCGTTGACATCGCGCTTTTCTCCGCGGGCGGCGGCACATCCAAGATTTTCGCACCCATCGTCGCGACATCCGGCGCGGTGGTCATCGACAACTCCAGCACCTGGCGTATGGACCCGGAAGTCCCGCTCGTCGTGCCGGAAGTCAACGCGCACGCAATTTCTCAATACAAGAATAAGGGCATCATCGCCAACCCGAATTGCTCGACCATTCAGGCGATGGTGCCGCTCAAACCGCTCGCGGTCAAATATGGCCTCAAGCGAGTGATCTACTCGACCTATCAGGCGGTTTCCGGCGCGGGCATGGGCGGATATAGCGATCTGGAGAACGGGCTCAAGGGCGAAGCGCCGAAGAAGTTCCCGTACCCCATCGCCGGCAACGTCTTGCCACAGATCGACGTGTTCCTCGACACCGGTTACACGAAAGAAGAGCAGAAGATGATCGACGAGACGAGAAAGATTCTCGAGTTGCCGTCTCTTCGCGTCACGGCGACCACCGTTCGCGTACCCGTGTTCCACGGTCACAGCGAGAGCATCAACGTAGAGCTTGAAAAACCGTTTGAAATCGCTGACATTCGTAAGATCTGGGAGAGCACGGAAGGCCTGATCGTTCAGGACGATCCGGAAAAGGGCATCTACCCCATGCCGATCAATGCCGCGGATACAGACCCCGTCTATGTTGGGCGTCTCCGCCGCGATTTCTCCGTCGAAAACGGAATTAACTTCTGGTGCGTTGCGGACAATATCCGCAAAGGCGCGGCGACCAACGCCGTGCAGATTGCACAGGAACTCATTCGTCAATGGGAGGCGTAAAACGTATGTCTATCTTTCGAGGAAGCGGCGTTGCAATCGTTACCCCGTTTCAAAACGGGTCGGTCGACTTCACTGCGTTTACCCGGCTGATCGAGTTGCAGATTGCAAACCGTACGGATGCGATCATCTGTGCGGCGACGACCGGCGAGAGCTCCACGCTCTCGACCGATGAGCGTCTGAGCGTGATCCAGTTCGTGGTAGAGCGCGTCAACGGGCGTGTCCCCGTCATCGCGAGCACGGGCGGAAACAACACCGAAGAAGTGATCAACAACAGCAAGTCCGCCGAGGCAATCGGCGTAGACGGCTTGCTTGTCGTAACACCATACTACAACAAAACCACCCAGGCTGGACTTTTGCGCCATTACTTCACGGTTGCGGACGCGGTGGAAACCCCAATCATCGTCTACAACGTTCCCTCGCGCACGGGACTGAACGTTTTGCCGCAGACCATGGCGGAGCTTTGCACCCACGAGAACATCGTCGGCACCAAAGAAGCCAGCGGCAACATCGAGCAGATCGTCAACATCGCGGCCCTCTGCCCGCAGTGCGACATTTACAGCGGAAACGACGACCATGTTCTGCCCGTGCTCAGCATCGGCGGCAAGGGCGTCATCTCCACCATCGCCAACATCGTGCCCGGCGAAATGCACGCGCTTTGCGAGGCATTCTTCAAAGGCGATATTCAGCTTGCCAGGCAGTTGCAATTGCAGCTGATTCCGATCTGGAAAGCCGCGTTCTGCGAAGTCAACCCGATTCCGCTCAAGGCAATGATGGGACTCATGCAACTCTGCGAACCGGACGTGCGTTTACCGCTCGTTCCTCCGTCCACCGCCAGCATGCGTCTGATCGAAGAAACCTTGAAGGGCTACGAACTGATCTGAGCACAACCAAACATGGAGGACTGACATGATTTCTGTGATCATCAACGGAATCTGCGGTCAAATGGGACGCGCCGTTTATGCCGCTATTCAAGCGCAGAGCGGCGCTTTTTCCGCCGTAGCCGGCGTTGACCCGTTTGACTGCGCCAACACATACAGCTGCCCCGTCTACAAGACGCTGGACGAGATCAAAGAGCGTGCGGAAGTCATCATTGACTTCTCGATTCCCGCGAGTACGCCGGAGATCATTCGCTATGCGCTGGAGAAGAAAATCCCCGCCGTCATTGGTACGACCGGCCTCGGCGAGCGCGAGCTGAAATTGATTCGCTCCGCATCGGAGCAGGTTGCCATGTTTCAGACGGGTAATATGTCCCTTGGCGTGAACTTGCAGGTGGAGTTGGTTCAGCTTGCCGCCTCTACGCTCGGCTCCAACTTTGACGTGGAGATCATCGAAACGCATCACCGCAAGAAAGTAGATAGCCCCAGCGGCACCGCGCTGATGCTGGCAAACGCCGTTGCTTCCATTTCGCCGGAGGATGAAGAGTTTGTCTTTGGCAGACATGAGAAGAACAAACGGCGCTCGGACAACGAGATCGGCATCCATTCCGTCCGCGGCGGCACGGTCGTCGGTGAACATCAGGTACAGTTCATTGGCAATGACGAGATCATTGAAGTCTCGCACCGCGCATTTAGCAAGCAGGTGTTTGCGCAAGGCGCGCTGCGTGCGGCGCAGTTCCTCGTCGGCAAGCAGACGGGCCTTTACAACATGAAAAACGTTGTCACCGAACACGACGCGGCTTCCCGCCTGTTTTCTCTCGAAAACCAGGCGGTGGTCATCATGCGTTCGTTTGCCAAGGAGGATGCGTTCGCTTCCCGCGTGTTTGACGTGATCGCCGAGCATGGCGTGTTTGTGGACATGATCGCCTGCTCCGAGCCGGACGAACAGAGCCTGAGCATCGGTTTTTCGCTGAGCGAGTCTTCGCTTTCCGAAGCGCTCAACGCCATCAACGAGCTGACGCGAAACGGCTATGGCTGCGATATTCGCACGCGCACCGACCTGACCAAGCTCACGCTGGAAGGCACCGGCATGGCGCTGCAGCACGGCGTCGCGGCGCAGCTCTTCTCCACGCTTCGCAAGGAAGGCATCCACATCTGGCTGATCACCACCAGCGAAACGCGCATCGAGTTTTGCGTGGAGTCCGTGCATGCGCTGCGTGCGGCGGACGCTATCCGCAATAAATTCCACATCGGATAACGCACCGATCAATAGCAAAGCGCTTCCAACGACCAAACTCGCTGGAAGCGCTTTTTGTTACTCGTAATAAACTACTTTCCTTCTTTGCGAAGGCGCTGCTCTTCTCCGTGTACTAATCTCTTGATATTCTCCGTATGGCGCACGAACACAACGATGGTCAAGAGTCCCGCGAGAATCACCAGCGGCAGGTCGTTTATACGGAACACCAGCGTCGAAAGAAAGAACAACAGCATCGCGGCGAGCGACATGATCGACATCTTTTTGTTGATCAGCAGGATCACGCCGCCGATGAGGATTGCTCCAAGCGCGCCGAGCGGAAACGTGAAAAGCGCGATGCTATAGGAGGACGCGACGCCTTTGCCGCCGCGAAAGCCGTCGAACACCGGCCAGCAGTGTCCAATCACGACGAAAAATCCGGCGATATAGCCGCCAATCTCCCCCGCGACAAGCTGGCCCAACAGCACTCCGAGAAATGCCTTTATGAAATCGCCCGCAAACGTGATCGCGCCCGGGCCGTAGCCATATACGCGCACCATATTGGTGCTGCCCGCGTTGCCGCTGCCATGATTTCTCACGTCGTCATGATAATATGCCCGGCTGACGATGATGGCGGTTTGAATGTTGCCAAGCAGATAGCCGATGGCGATACATGCGATCATCGTCCATATATTGAGCGGCAGGAGTCCTGTAAAAAAAGTCACTGCTCGTTCTCCTTCTTTTTGCTTCGGAAGAGTATTCGAATCGGCGTGCCTTCGAACCCAAAGGATTTCCGAAAGAAGTTCTCCAGATATCGCTCGTAGGAGAAGTGGACGATCTCGGAATCGTTGACGAATATCACAAACGTCGGCGGCGCAACCGAAACCTGCGTCGAATAGTAAATCTTCAGCACGCGTCCTTTATCGCTCGGCGGATCGTTCATCATGACCGCTTCGCTGACAACGTCGTTGAGCTGGCCCGTGGTGATTCTGCGGCGCGCCTGCTCAAACGATTTGTCCACCAGTTCCAGCACTTTATTGACGCGCTGCCCGTTTTTTGCGGAGATGAACAGCATCGGCACATAGCTCATAAATGCCAAATCGGCGCCGAGGCTTTTTTGAAACGCGTTCATCGTATGGGTGTCTTTTTCGATCAAGTCCCATTTGTTGACGATGAGCACGCTCGCCTTGCCTTCTTCATGCGCATAACCCGCGATACGAACGTCCTGCTCGCTGAGGCCCTGGCTCGCGTCGCAAACGATCAGCACCACGTCCGCGCGGCGAATCGCCGAAAGCGAACGAATCACGCTGTATCGCTCGATGGTTTCGTCCTCCACGCTGCGCTTTCTGCGGATGCCCGCGGTGTCCACAATCGTGTATTCGCGACCGTTGCGCTCAAAGTTGGAATCGATGGAGTCGCGCGTCGTACCGGGAATATCGCTTACGATGGTGCGCTCTTCGCCCAACAGCGCGTTGACGAGGCTGCTCTTCCCTACGTTTGGCTTCCCGACAACCGCGATATTGACGCGCTCTGTATCCGTCTCCTCAAGATCCTTGGGAAAATCTTTGACCACGGCGTCCAGAAGGTCGCCCAAGCCAAGCCCCTGTGCGGAAGAGATCGTATAAGGATCGCCGAGGCCAAGCGAATAGAACTCGTACATCGCCTCTTCAAACTTCGGCGCGTCGATCTTGTTGACCGCGAGCACGACCGGCTTGCTGGACCGGCGCAGCATCTCTGCTACGTCCATATCCGCGCTGGTCATGCCTTCTCTGCCGTCGACGAGGAAGATGATCACGTCCGCGGTTTCGATGGCAAGCTCCGCCTGCCGCCGCATCTGAGAAGCGATGATATCCTCGCTCTCCGGCTCGATACCGCCGGTGTCGATTAGCGTAAAGGCGTAATTCAGCCACTCCGCATCCTGATAGATACGGTCTCTAGTTACGCCGGGCGTATCTTCTACAATTGCGACTCGCCTGCCGATCAGGCGGTTAAAGAGCGTCGATTTGCCAACGTTCGGGCGACCGACGATCGCGACCAATGGTTTTCTCATGTGTTCTCCTGCTGCCGACTGGCGGCAATTTTCTGATTATAAACGAGTAAAAGATTCTTATAAAATATCATCATTCCGTAAACACAATTTCAACAAGGTCCTCTCCTGTTGCGACGGGGATGATGCGGGTTCCAAGTGCGGTCTCCGCCTCCGATTTACTCATACCGTCCAAGAAGAGCTCCTCGTCCGCCTTGAGCATCGCGCGCGGAATCAGCAGCGCGCGTCCGAAATCTTCGCCCTTGAGCTGCTCGACCAAATCTCCACCTGTGACCAGCCCGCCTACCGTTACGCTCTCTCCAAAGAACCGGTTCTTGATCGCGCGCGTGTCGATCGCGATTCCGTACGGAAGAAGTTGCTGATAGGATTCCGCAAAAAACGAGTGTGCGGAGGTGCCTCCCGCCATCAAAAAACGTTTTTTTTTGTTTCAGCGGTTTTCTTTCTTCCAGCGCCTCCAACATTTCACCTTCAAACAGGCGAAGAAGTCCAACGCCGTTCTCGATTTGCGGAAATTCTTCATAATCATCGTATTTCGGAAGTGTTCTGCCGGAAAGCGTATACCACTCATCCGCTAAAAACACAAATCGAATGCCAAGTTTTTGGAGAATCTGTTTTTGTCGCGCTTCTATCTCATCGATCAGCGCGCCCGCTTCCTCCGGCGTAAACGTTCTTAACGGTGCGAGTCCTTCGCGAAAGCGCGTAAGTCCCACGGGAACGATCGCGAGCGACTGCGCAGAAGGATAGAGCGCAAGCATGTCGTCGATTGAGCGGCGCAGCACATCTCCACCGTTGAGCCCCGGACAGAGCACGATCTGCAGATGAAACTGCAATCCGGCTTCCGCAAGGCGCTTGAGCTGCGGTACGATATCCCCCGCGTGCGGGTTTTTCATCATGGCACGGCGCACGGCGGGGTCGCTTGCGTGCAGCGAGATATACAGCGGGCTGACCCTACGACGGATCACGCGATCCAGTTCTCGCTCGTCGAGATTCGTGAGGGTCACATAGTTGCCCATCACGAAAGACATGCGCCAGTCGTCGTCCTTGACATGTAAACTGCTTCTACCACCTTTTGGCATTTGGTCGATAAAGCAGAAGACGCAGTGGTTTTTGCAGGTGCGCATCTTGTCCATCAGGCTCGTGGCAAACGTAAGCCCCAGCGGCTCGTAGTCTTCCTTTTCGAGTTCGATGATCTCCTGCTCGCCGTTCTTCTTCTGTATTTCCAGCGTCACCAGCTCGCCAGCGGTCAGGTGCTCATAATCGATCAAATCGATCACATTTTCACCGTTGATGGAAAGCAACGCATCTCCTCTTTGTAAGCCGGCAAGCTCCGCCGGAGACCCGGGGAGTACGTCGATGATGATTTGTTGTTTCCTGCGCATATTTTCCATGATTGCATTATACCATTCTGCTTGCATATTTCCAAATTTGTTTGATGCTGTCATTCTGAATTGATGAAGCAACCGTCAGATTTTACAGGATCGCATTCGCAGAATCAACTAATATTTTGTTATAATACGATGGAAAGATAAAGTTTTACTAAACGGAGGCATTTTCATGCAAGATCGCACGCTAACATTTCTTCTTCAGGCCAAAAAGAGCACGTATGCAGTAGGCGGATCTGAGACCACTCCCTCGCGCCCGAACTCGCATGATCTACGGTATGATGAAGGTGAGTTTACCTACATCGACACCTATCTCGGCGGCAAGTGTTTTATTGGAGAAGAAGCGGTTTGGCTCAGAAATGTGCCCGCTTGGGCAATGAACTATTCCGGGCGTGTATTGGACGGTCGCTTTGACGGCGACTTTCTCAAGCGCGCACTATTACAAGTTCCGCCGGAACGCCCTTTTCGCGGGCCGGAGACGTATCAGGAAGGCTCCATGCGCTATGTTTGCAACGTCGATGGTGATGATCACTGGTTTCAAGGATATGAGGAGATTCTGCTTGGAGATGAACGAATCTACGAGTGCTTCTTCCACGGCGGCGTGATTGAATAATAGTCTTCGCTGGATCGAAAGCGAAAAAGAGAGTTCAGATTGCTCTGCACTCTCTCTTTTTTTTGCCAGTTGGTATGTTGTGATAAGGGTCTCAAGTAATAACGCCCATTCAAAAGAACGTTCATACCGTCTTCTCGATATTGACAAGGATCATTTCGCTCGTCATCCGTCATTTTCCAGCGGAAACGTGATGCTCCAGTCCCCGTCCGCACGCGTTTGATAGCCATAGAAGTCGCCAAACAGAGTGTATTTAGGAAGTTCTTCCTGCTTTACATCAAAAACGTAGTCGATATAGTCCGCCTCTCGATCATGCACCGGATCTCCGCTGTAACCGCCTCTATAGATCGAGGTGCCCCACAGAGGCTCTTCCTCACCGCTTTTGAGGTATAAGGCAGCGTGATCGCTAAACGTATGCCTTCGAGGCGTATAGAGCTGAATGTGCAATTTGCCATCCACATATCCCATGCCCGTGATCGAGAAGCCATCTAAAATATCCAATTGCTTTTCACCGGGCACGAGCACGGTCTCTAAGTAAGGTTCAGGCTGTTCTGTTTGAACCGTATCTGGAATCGTGCTCCAATCAATCGAAATCGGATACGCCAACCTCTCTATTTTTCCGCTCAACAGCGTATCAAACGAGATTGTTAATTTCTTGCCGACGATGAGATCGCTTGGGTGCATGCTGCTGGTTTCAATCAGTAACGTAGCGGTTCGAGTTGTCGCATCGTAGTCAATCTGGCTGCAGGTGCCAACGGAATCAAACCCAGTATGGATATCATACGAGTCATCAAAGTCGATCTTCTCACTCAATCGATCCTGCGATAAATCGCGAACGGAGATGACCGCGTCCGCTTCTGCGCCATGCACATAAACGCTTTCGACTTTGATTTCGATATTTTGATCGATATCGCTTTTCTGGACGGGCTTGAAGAACTGCGCCGTCTCCGGCAGCACCCAGTACAACATATCATACACTTCCGGAATTTCAGCCGCGAGTGCAGGTGTAATCGTCAAAAGGCACACGGCAAACACCGCGAACGCAACCCCCACACGCATCACACCGCTTCGATGCAGGCTTTTTCGAGAAGATATCCCTAGCTCATTATTCACTCTAATACGTATGTTTTGTAAATGTTTACGACTAAATCTATCGTTTAGATGTTGCATATTGCACCTCCATCCAGCTGTGCTCTAAGTTTCTGTTTGGCGCGAAAGATTCTGTTTTCGACTTGCTTGATCGGCAGGTCGAGCGCAAGCGCGATCTCCTTCGGCTTTTGCCGATAATAGAAACGCCGCATGATGATCTCCCGATCAGGCTCTCCCAACGCCTGGATTGCGGCGATCAGTTCACGTTGCAACACAGCATCCAGCGTTTGATCGACGATCTCCATGCCGCACGATGAAATCTGTTCATCGAAAGCAATCTCGCTCTTTTGCACGATTTTGCGATATCGGTCAATCGCGCGGCTTTTTACCGCAACACAAAGCCATGTTTTTACGCTTCCGCGGGATTCTTTGAGCGCCGCGCTTGATTTCCAGAGCTGAACGAACGCGTCCGCAACGCATTCTTCCATGTCCTCCGCCGAGCCGATGTTGCAAAGAACCGCGCGCGCTATGCTCCACAAAAGTCTTGAGTACGACTGAATCGCCGCATCCAGCGAACGTTCATCACCCGCAGTAAGCCCCGCGAGCATCTGTTTTTCTGTCAAGCGGTCATCACCTCTTTTTATTTACTACAATCATAATACGAGAAAGAATAGAAATTTACTCAAAAAACTTTCACAAAGTGGAATCAATTTGCTAAAAAAAGAGAGCACGGATTTCTCCGCGCTCTCTTACTGTCGTTAGACTTAGTACATGCCGCTTATATTCCGAATACTTTTCTCAAAAAAGTATTGAAAGTAAAACAGAGAGCACGGATTTCTCCGTGCTCTCTTTGTGTCGTTAGACTTAGTACATGCCGCCCATATCCGGGCCGGGCGCCGCAACGGGTGCCGGAGGCGTCGGGATATCGGTAACCAGGCTCTCGGTGGTCAGCACCATTGCCGCGACGGAAGCCGCGTTCTGCAGCGCGCTGCGGGTAACCTTCGTCGGGTCGATGATGCCTTCGTCCGCCATAATGCCATAGGTATCGCTCGCGGCATTGTAGCCGTAGCCGGGCTTATTCTCGCGGCGGATATTTTCCACCACGACCGCGCCGTCCACGCCCGCGTTGATCGCGATCTGACGAACCGGTTCTTCCAGCGCGCGGAGCACGATGTTGACGCCGGTCTTGTAATCGCCGGTGGAACCATCGGCGAGTTTCTTGACGCGATCGGACACGTTCAGTAGAGCCACGCCGCCTCCGGGAACGATGCCCTCTTCCACAGCCGCGCGAGTTGCGGAGAGCGCGTCTTCAATGCGGAGTTTGAACTCTTTCATCTCGATCTCGGTGGCCGCACCGACTGCGATGACGGCGACTCCGCCCGCGAGCTTGGCAAGGCGTTCCTGGAGCTTTTCCTTGTCGTAATCGCTCGTTGTCTCGGCGATCTGCACCTTGATGGCGGCAACACGCGCTTTGATTTCTTCAGCGTTGCCCGCGCCTTCGACGATGATCGTGTTGTCCTTGTCCACCTTGACCTGGCGGGCGGTACCAAGCTGGGTCAGCTGGGTTTCCTTGAGGTCGAGGCCGATTTCGGAGGAGATCACTTCGCCGCCAGTGAGAACCGCGATATCCTGCAACATGGCCTTTCTGCGATCGCCAAAGCCAGGGGCCTTGACCGCGATGCAGTTAAACGTGCCACGGAGTTTGTTGAGCACCAGAGTCGTGAGCGCTTCACCCTCGACATCTTCCGCGATGATCATCAGCGAACGGCTCTGCTGGGCGATCAGCTGAAGAATCGGGAGAATCTCCTGAATGTTGCCAATCTTTTTGTCGGTGATCAAGATATAGGGATTATCGAGAATACCCTCCATCTTTTCGGTATCGGTGACCATGTACGCGGAGGCGTAACCACGGTCAAACTGCATACCTTCAACGATGTTAAGCTCGGTCTTCATGGTTTTGCTCTCTTCCACGGTGATGACGCCGTCGTTGCCGACCTTCTCCATCGCGTCCGAGATGAGCTTGCCAACGTTTTCGTCGCCGGCGGAAATGGAGGCGACCTGCGCGATGGCGTTCTTGCTGCCGACGGGCTTGCTGAGGGACTTCAGTCCATCAACCGCTTCGTTGACGGCGGCTTCGATGCCGTGGCGAACGACCATCGGGTTTGCACCGGCGGCTACGTTCTTCATGCCTTCGCGGACGATTGCCTGCGCGAGCAGGGTCGCGGTGGTGGTACCGTCGCCGGCCACATCATTGGTCTTGGTGGCGACTTCTTTGACCAGCTGTGCGCCCATGTTTTCAAATGGGTCTTCCAGCTCGATCTCTTTGGCGATGGTCACGCCGTCGTTGGTGATCAAGGGAGCGCCGTATTTCTTATCCAGAACGACGTTGCGACCCTTGGGTCCGAGGGTGATCTTGACGGTGTTGGCCAGTTTATCAAGGCCTACCTGAAGCGCCTTGCGGGCGTCTTCGCTATATTTCAGCTGCTTTGCCATAATTCGTTTTCCTCCTGTTATTCTACGACCGCGAGAATATCGCTCTGACGGACGATGAGGTATTCTTTGTCATCCAGCTTGACTTCGGTGCCCGCATATTTGGAGCAGATCACCTTGTCGCCCGCTTTGACATACATAACGACATCCTTGCCGTCCACAACGCCGCCGGGGCCAACAGAGATCACTTCCGCCATCTGCGGTTTTTCCTTTGCTGCGGTCGGCAACACGATGCCGCCCTTGACAACCTCTTCGTTCTCGATGCTGATAACAACAACGCGATCTGCTAAAGGTTTCAGTTTCATACGAGATTCGCCTCCTATGTATTATAAATTGCTGTTTCATTTGTTAGCACTCTTTTTTGTCGAGTGCTAATCACGAAAATTATTATACCACGAATGTTCCATGCGTCAACTTTGAAAATGCAACGAAAATGTGAAAATGTCCCGCGTACAATACTCTTTTCGGGAACATCATCACGGTTATAATAATATGAAGTGCTCTGTGTCGTTACCGAAAGGCAGCCTTCATCCTTTTTGCCTGAAAAGAGCAATATTTTCCTTGCATTATCCCCCGTGGTATGCTAAACTGACTTCTGTTCGAATGAAATGAGAGACTGAAATAGGGGGTGAATTGTTTTGGCAAACATCAAGTCCGCCATGAAGCGTGTCAAAATCACCGCGAAGCAGACGCTGAATAATCGCGCGGCCAAGTCCGAAATGAAGACGACTATCCGCCGCTTTGATGAAGCGCTGCAGGCCGGGGACTCTGCCGTAACCGAAAAAGCGTATTTGACGGCCGTTAGCACCGTTGACCATGCTGCTGCAAAGGGCATGATCCACAAAAATGCTGCCGCCCACAAAAAAGCGCAGTTGGCAAAAAAGCGCGCTGCGGCGCAGTAACCCCAGTTCGGTTTTAGCTTTGGGCGTATCGGTTCGATACGTCCTTTTTTCTTGCTTTCCAGTGTGAAAGCGAATAAAATATAGTTACTTCTATTTCTAATTTTGCCAACAATCGCAATATGAAAGGTGAACCGTGCATGGACGCATATGTTTCCCGACTGAAGAGCGAAGAATTGGACGACGTGTTTGACGCAATTCTTTCCCTGCGCGACGTCAATGAGTGCTATCAGTTCTTTGACGACATGTGCACCATCAACGAATTGCAGGCCATGGCGCAGCGCTGGCAGGTGGCACGCCAACTCGACGCGGGTGAAACGTATCAGGATATCGCGCACAAGTTCAACGCAAGCAGCGCGACCATCAGCCGCGTCAACCGTTGTCTGGAATACGGTGCGGGCGGTTACCGGCTCATCCTCGACCGGCTCAAGAAGCCGGAGTAAAAGTCGCTCTTGTTCGCTTACTATGATGTGATATTGGAGTAATGTTTTAGATGGCAATGGACGGCATCGCACTTGGCGCGGTGATTCACGAACTTCAGCCGCTGATTGGCGGAAAGATTGATAAAGTGCAGCAGCCCGAAAAGGACTTGCTGCTCCTTGTTGTGCGGGCGAATAACGGGAACCAGCGGTTACTCTTCAGCATCCACGCGGAAAATGGACGAATCCAACTCACCAACCGCAGTTTCGATAACCCGATGAACGCGCCCGCGTTTTGCATGCTGCTCCGCCGCAGACTCATTGGAGGTCGTATCTGCTCCATTCGTCAACTGGGTGCGGATCGCGTCTGCGAAATCATCGTGCTCGCGCGAAACGAGCTGTTTGACGAGGTCGCGCTGCGGCTCATCGTCGAACTCACCGGCAAACACGCCAATCTTCTTTTGCTGGATCAAAACAGCGCGATTGTAGACTGCCTGCGTCGTGTTTCCGCAACCAACGACGGCGCGCGTATCCTTCTTCCCGGTTTTCCGTATGAAGCGATTCCGTCGCAAAACAAACATGATCCGTTTACGATAACGGAAGATGCGCTCGCTCCAATCTATTCCGCGCCTGATCCTGTGCGGGCGATCACGGCGACACTAGACGGCATCTCCAAGCAGAGCGCAACCGCGCTGCTTTCCGCCGCGTCTTCCCCTTCCGCGCTGGTTTCGCTCCTCCGCTCCATGAAAAATGGCGCATATACGCCTTGTCTTGCGTATCATTCAGAGGGCGAGCCCGCCATAGCACTGCCGTTTTTGCCATCCAGCTTATACGCGCGCGTGGAACCCGTTGCTTCTATGAGCGAGGCGCTGGATCGTTATTATGCCGATCGCGACCAGATTGTTCGCATTCGCCGTCATGGCGCGGCTCTCCGACATACGGTCTCTTCCGCATTAAGCCGCGCGCAGAATAAGTATGCCGCATTCTTGGAGACGATTCAGCAGAGCGACGTGCACGACACCGCGCGGATCAACGGCGAACTCATCCTCGCGAACCTGCATTTGGCAAGACCCGGCATGCAGGAGATGATCGTGGACGATTATTTCGCTGACCCGCCCGCTAAGCGCGTCATTTCGCTCGACCCCGCATTTAATGCGCAAGACAACGCGAAACGCTATTTCAAGCTTTATCGCAAAGGCAAGCTCGGCAAGGCTTACGCCGTAGGGCAGATCGACGGCCTCGCCTCCGAGATCGCCTATCTGGAAGGGCAGCTGGAGAACATCGATAAATGCGACACGCTCTATGAGCTCAGCGAAATCAAAGAAGAACTGGTTCGCGAGAAATACCTGCGTTCGGAAAAAACGCAGGCGGCAAAGCCAGCAAATAAGACTTCAGCGCCGATGCGGTTTGTTTCAAGCGACGGAATCGCCATCTATGTCGGTAAAAACAATCGCCAAAATGACGCGCTCACGCTACAAACCGCGCGCTCGGAGAATATCTGGCTGCACGCGAAGAATATGCCAGGCTCGCACGTAATCATCGATTATGAAGGCGAACCACCGGAAACCACGCTGCGCGAGGCGGCCTCTCTAGCCGCGTATTATTCGCAGGCGCGCTCCTCCACCGCCGTACCGATCGACTATACCCCGCGCAAGTTTGTCAAAAAGCCCTCCGGCGCACGCCCCGGCATGGTGATCTTTTCCACCAATCGCACGCTATACGTAACCCCTGAATCCGCGCTGGTACAGCGACTGCGTGAAAACACGGAGCAAAAATAGCATTACGGCAACCTTGCGTCAGGCGCCCTTCTTTTGTGAACAGTCTGTGGAATATCCGCAAGCCTTAGCTCGCTTGATTGCGTTCGGTTCCCCGTTCGCGTATAATTGTGTCATCGATTCGACTCATACTTCTAGTGTCGTCGAGTCCATCCTCTTGAACAGGAAGGAAATTTACGTGTTTTCACGCATTACGCAAATCTTTCAAAATCCGCTTCAGTTTCTCTATGTTCTGCCGGCGATCATCATCGGTCTTACCGTTCACGAGTGGGCGCATGCATATGCCGCCTATCGCCTCGGTGATCCCACCGCGCGCAACATGGGACGTATGACCCTCAACCCGATTGCGCACATCGATCCGATCGGCTTTATCATGCTGATTCTCGTCGGTTTCGGCTGGGCGAAACCCGTGCCGATCAATTCGAGTAACTTCAAGCACTTCAAGCGGGATGATATCATCGTTTCCCTCGCCGGAATCACGATGAATCTTCTCGTTGCGTTTGTTTTCTCCTTTGTCTATGTCGCGGGATTTCTCAAATGGGGTCTCGGCACCAACGAAGCGTTTACAAGCATCATCGGATCCATCATTACCATCGATCTGGCGCTGGCAATCTTCAACCTGATTCCTATCTATCCGCTTGATGGATCGCACGTTGCGGAAAGCCTATTGATGCACAAAATGCCACGCGTATTCTGGTTTTTGCGCCAATACGGACAATGGATTCTTCTGATTCTATTGGTCTTCGGCGCATTTACCACGATGCTCAGCTATCTCATCAGCGGGATTTCCAGCGGTTTCTTTTCCATTGCCGCCTGGTTGATCAATTTGCTCTAAAAGGTGAGGCATGCCGTATACCGTTTCGTTACAACAGTTTGAAGGCCCGCTCGACCTGCTGCTGCATTTGATTGAAGAATCTGAAGTGGACGTCAAGGACATCTTCGTTTCAGAGATCACCGCGCAGTATCTTTCCTATATGGATCAGTTGGACGAGCTGGACATGGATACCGCGAGCGAATTTCTCTCTATGGCGGCAACGCTTTTGTACATCAAGAGTCGTCAGCTTCTGCCCCGCCCACCGAAAGAGGACGAAGCGGAGGAAGATCCGGAGACGCTGCTGATTCGCCAGTTGCGCGATTACAAGGCGTTTAAGGAAGCCAGCGAGCAACTCAAATCGCTTTTTGATCGCGCAAAGGACAGTTGCGCACGTCTGCCGGAGGATATCCCCCTCCCACCGAAGGAAGTCGCGCTCGACGGCGCAACGATGGATGGACTCTTTGCCGCGTTTTTAGAGATGTTGGCTCGCAAAAAAGACGCACCGGAGGTCATTCGCTCGCAGCATGTCAATCCGGATCGCTATACCGTGCGCTCGCAGACCGCGAAGATTCGCTCGGTATTACTCGAAAAACACGCGGTATCGTTTGAAGAACTCTTTGCCGAGAACGCGGACCGGATGGAGATCATCGCGACGTTTATGGCGCTGTTAGAAATGATCGCTCGCGGCGAAATCCTGCTCAAGCAAAAAGCTCCGTTTGCGCCGATTCGCATCAGCGCGGATAAGCTCCTGCTGGACGACGATAACTATGAGTATATGGACGAGTCGGAAGACTGATCGAAGACTGATCGAAGACTGATCATCAAAGACTGATCATCAAAGACTGATCATCAAAGACCGATCATCAAAGACTGATCATTGAGGGAACGATGGAAGAGCGTAGAGAAGAAAAAGCAGAAAAGAATCACGAGCAATCGCTCTGGAATAGAATCGAGTGCATGCTCTTTGTGGCGGGAGACCCCGTCGCGATTACGGAGCTTGCGCGCGTGCTCGATCTACCGATGCAACAAATGCGAAATGTGCTTACCGAGATGGAGTATTTCCATCGTGTGGAAGGACGCGGAATTCAGCTGCTGGTGACCCATGACACGGCGCAGCTCGTCAGCAACCGGGATTATATCGATGACGTCAAGAAGCTCGTCAATCCGGATGAGACCAAGAGCGTCTCCCAGTCTTTGTTGGAAACACTCGCGGTGATCGCCTATCGCCAGCCTGTGACCCGGTCGGATGTCGAGCGCGTGCGCGGCGTGCGCTGCGACTACGCGGTCACCCAACTGCAAAAGATCGGCTTGATCGTAGAAGTCGGTCGCAAAGACGTGGTCGGTCACCCGACGCTCTTCGGCACCACCGATAAATTCTTACGGCAGTTTGGCATCCACGCGCTGGAAGAAATGCCAAATTTCCCCTTTTATTCTCAGGAGATTTTGGAAGACAGTTCGGAAGAGATTCCGGTGGTGTAATTGATCTGTTCTTAAGAAAACAAACCTCCCGCAATTTTGCGAGAGGTTTTTATTTGCTCAAGATTATATCAGCGGAAGCATCTTCACGTTGATGTCTTTTCCGTCCACTTCCAGCAGTGCGCAGGAAGGCTTGCTGCCCCGGCGAGGCAGCGAGATGCTGCCGGGATTCACGATCAAAATCTCGCCGTCCGCCTGCAACAGCGGCTCGTGCGTGTGTCCAAAGAGCACTGCGCTGCAATTGTTATCCCGCGCGGTGTTGAGCATGTGATAAAGATTATAATACGCGTCTCCATGCACCAGCATGATCCAAACGTCTTCCACGCGTTCAATTCGCATCCGCGGATAGACGCTTCCGCTGTCGTTGTTGCCTTTCACCGAGAAATATGGTACATTGCCGAGTTCGGCAGCGATCCGCTCCGCATCGATCGCAAAATCGCCAAGGTGAAACAGCATATCCACCTTGCCCAGCTTCTCAGCCGCCAAAGGCAGGCGCGAAAACATATTATGCGAATCCGCAAACACCGCGATGCGCTTCATACCTTTTCCTGCCTCAGCACCTCAAGGAGCGCTTGTAATGCATGTTTTCTGTGGCTGACGGAGTTTTTCTCCTCCGCGCTCAACTCTGCAAACGATTTGCCAAACGGCGGATAGAAGAAATAAGGATCGTATCCAAATCCGTTGCTTCCGCGCGACTCGGTAAGCAATATTCCCTCGGCATAGCCCATCACGCAGATGGTCTCTTTGCCTTCGCGCGCGAGCGCGACCGCTGAAGCAAAGCGGCAGGTGCGCTGTTCGGTCGGAACCCCTTCCATGTCGCGCATGAGTTTCGCGTTGTTATCCGCGTCGTTGTGCCCTTCGCCCGCATAGCGCGCGCTGTAGACGCCGGGTGCACCATCCAGCGCGTCCACGATCAGTCCGCTGTCGTCCGCAAGAGCAGCGGGATAGCCGGAAAACTTGAGCACCTCGTCTGCCTTTTTGATGGCGTTTTCGGCGAATGTGCTTCCGTCTTCGACTACGTCGATTTCCAGGTCCGCTTGCTTGAGCGTGACCATATCCGGAAATTCTGTGCCGAGAATCTCAAATATTTCGCGCATCTTGTGCGCATTGTTGGTGGCTAGAATCAATTTCATGGGCAGATTATAACAGAGTTTCGCCGACGCGTAAAGAAAAAGACCATGCAAACGCTTGTTCTTATTTTCTTCGCTTTTTTCGCGTCAGCGGGTTTTAAGCTACCCTGCCGCTATGATATAATGATTCGACTAGTTTATGGGGGAACATCATGGATCTATCAATTCTCAACGACAGACAGCGCGAGGCGGTCGAGACCACGGAAGGACCGCTTCTCGTTCTCGCGGGCGCGGGCAGCGGAAAAACGCGCGTGCTGACGCACCGCATCGCCTATCTCATTCAGGAGAAGGGCGTCGCGCCCTGGCATATCCTCGCGCTGACATTTACGAATAAGGCCGCAGGCGAAATGCGCGAGCGCGTCGGTAGTCTCCTCGGCTCCGGCGTCAACGACATGTGGGTCATGACGTTTCACGCTTGCTGCGCACGAATTTTGCGCAGCGAAATAGAAGCACTTGGCTATGAGCGCACGTTTGTGATCTATGACGACGCGGATCAGCAGTCGTTACTCAAAAAAATCATTCGCGATCTGAACCTCAACGAAAAGGTGTTTACCCCTCGGGAACTGAGCAGCCGCATTTCGGAAGCGAAGAACCAGAGTCTCGACGCGCTCAATTATCTACGCGAAGGCTACGCGCCAAAAGAAGTCGTCGCGGCGTATCAGGCGTATCAAAAGCAGCTCAAACAGTGTAACGCGCTGGATTTTGACGATCTGCTTCTGATGGTGATGCAGTTGCTTGACCGTTTTCCGGACGTGCTGGAAAAATACCGCAGCAAATTTCGCTATATCCTGGTCGACGAGTATCAGGACACGAACCTGGTACAGTATCATATCGTGAGAAAACTCGCGAGCGAGCACCGCAACCTCTGCGTGGTCGGCGACGACGACCAGAGCATCTACGGCTGGCGTGGCGCGGATATTCGCAATATCTTAGAGTTTGAGAAGGACTTTCCGGGTGCCGTCGTCATTCGCTTGGAGCAAAACTATCGCTCGACGGAGGTCATCCTCAACGCCGCGAACATCGTCATCTCCAACAACCGCTCCCGCAAGAAGAAGCAGCTTTGGACGAATACGAAGGGCGGCGAGCCCATCGACGTATACGAAGCGATGGACGAGCGGGACGAAGCAAACCGGATCGCGAACCGTATTCTCGAAGGCGCGCGATACGGTGACCGGCGGTATGACGACTACGCAATTCTCTACCGTACGCACGCGCAGAGCCGCATCATTGAAATGTATCTGCAAAGCTACGATATCCCCTACCGTGTCTACGGCGGGCTTTCGTTCTTCCAGCGCGCGGAGGTCAAGGACATTGTAGCGTACCTTCGCCTCTTGCAAAACTCCGCGGACGACATTGCGTTTTTGCGCGTGATCAATGTGCCCCGCCGCGGCATCGGCGATACTTCCGTCGACGCGCTGCAAGCGTTTGCAAGCGCGCGCACGCAACCGCTGCTGCACGCGATTCTGCAACTCAAGGAGGGCGACCTTTCGAAAGCCGCGCGTGAAAAATTCACCGCGTTTGCTGAAATACTCTCGGATGTATACATGCAGTTCGGCGTCAAATCGTTTCCCGACGTGGTGGAATATCTGTTGCAGGTGATCGGCTACGATGCTTATTTGCAGGCGGACCGCAAGGAAAACTACGAAGCACGCGCGGATATCGTCAAGGAATTTGTCGGCTACATCCGCGAATTCACGGAGACGATGGACGAAACGAAGGTAGACGTGCTCTCCGCTTTTCTGGAAAACGTAGCCCTCTTTTCGGCTACGGACGCCGTGGATGAGGAAAACGGGCGCGTCTCGATGATGACGCTGCACAGTGCAAAGGGGTTGGAGTTCCCCGTCGTGTTTCTCTGCGGATTGGAGGATGGTCTCTTCCCCTCCATGCAGAGCATCTACGAACCGGAAAAGCTCGAAGAGGAACGCAGGCTCTGCTATGTCGGCATCACGCGCGCACGGCAAAAGCTCTACCTCTCATCCGCCAAGCAGCGTATGCTCTACGGCAAGATCACGCCCGCAATGCCCTCGCGCTTCTTGACCGAGCTGGAGGCGGCACTACCCGCGGAAGCGAAACCCGCGCCGAAACAGCAGCCGGTTCTCAAGAGCGCACCTCCACAGCAGGCGTTTGGCATCTCTGTGCATTCGCTCAAGAGCAACGGCGCGCAAAGCGCCATCCACCGCGAGCAAACAAAGGCGGAGCCGAAAGCGGCGCTTCTCGACGTAAGCTATGCGCCCGGACAACGCGTGCGCCACAAAGCGTTTGGCGATGGTACCGTGCTCGCGGTCAACGGCTCCAGCGCGTCCTCCATCGTTGAGATCGCGTTTGACAACGGCGCGAATAAAAAGTTTGCGGCGGCGTTCGCGCCGATTGAAGTACTCAAAGATTGATCATTTTGGAGGCGGATGACGATGACCCGTCAGGAAGAATTGACGCAACAGCTCGTGCGCTATGCCGAGGCGTATTATGATACCGACGCGCCCGTCATATCGGACGCGGAATATGACGCGCTCTACGACGAGCTGGTTTCTTTAGAAGAAGAGAGCGGTTTCGCGCTGCCCGGCTCGCCTACAAAGCGCGTTGGCGCTTCCGCGGGCGCGTTTCTGCCGCACACGCACATTCGAAGGCTCTATAGTCTCGACAAAGTGCGAACGGAGGACGCGCTTGCCGACTGGGCAAACCGCGCAATCAAGGCCGCCGAAGGAAGCGCGGTCGAGTTTGCGCTGGAATACAAGTTTGACGGTCTCACCGTCTGCCTCACCTACGACAACGGCAGGTTTGTGCAGGGCGCGACGCGTGGCAACGGGGTCACCGGAGACGGCGTTTACGAGCAACTGCTCACGATCCGCTCGATTCCGCGCTCGATTCCGTTTCGTGGCAAGATGGAGATACAGGGCGAATGCATCATGCGCCTCTCCGTGCTCGAAGAGTTCAACAAAACAGCCGACGAACCGCTGAAAAACGCGCGAAACGCGGCGGCGGGCGCGCTGAGAAACCTTGATCCCAAAGTGACCGCGAGCAGAAAGCTCGATCTCTTCTGCTACAACGTGGGTTATATCGAAGGAAAAGAACTGACCAATCAACGTGAAATGCTCGCGTTTTTAGCCGAAAACGGCTTCCCCGTCAGCCCGTATATCCGCTATTGCCACACGGCGGAAGAGCTCAAGCGCGAGATTGACCTTGCGGAGCAGACGCGCGGCAAGCTTGATTTTTTGATCGACGGCATGGTCGTCAAGGTGACCGATTTTGCGCTTAGGGAATCCCTCGGCGCAACGGAGAAGTTTCCACGCTGGGCAATGGCGTATAAGTTTGCCGCCGAGGAGACAACCTCCATCGTGGAAGAAGTCACCTGGGAGGTCGGCAGAACGGGTAAACTCACGCCGCTGGCACACCTGAGCCCGGTCGAACTCGCGGGAGCCACCATCCAACGCGCAACACTGAACAACTACGACGATATCCAGCGCAAGCGTGTGAAGATCGGCTCAAAGGTGTTCATCCGCAGAAGCAATGACGTCATTCCCGAAATTCTCGGCGCTGTGCCGGACGACACCGCGACCGAAGTGATTCAAAAACCCACGCGCTGCCCCGTTTGCGGCGCGCATGTGGAGGAAAACGGCGCGCACCTCTTCTGCACCAACTCGCTTTCCTGCCGCGCGCAGATCACGCTTCGGCTCGCGCACTACGCCTCGCGCGACGCGATGGACATCGAAAGCTTCAGCGACAAGACCGCGGAGCAGTTCATCGAAGCGCTCGGCGTGAGCTCGATTCCGGAACTCTACGCGCTCGACAAGCAGCAGCTCGTCGCGCTGGACAGATTCGGCGAGAAGAAAGCACAAAACCTGCTGGACGCGCTGGAAAAGAGCAAAACTAGACCGCTCAGCGCATTTCTCTTTGCGCTCGGCATTCCGAATGTCGGCAGCAAGACCGCAAAGGATCTCGCAAAACGATTCGGGTCACTTTCGGCGGTACGCGCGGCGACGCGGGAAGAGCTGCTTGCGATTCCCGACGTCGGTGGAATCGTGGCGGAGAGTATCCTCTCGTTTTTCGGCGATGCGAATATCGCTTCCCAGATCGATCAACTGCTTGCTCGCGGTGTTTCGCCGCAGAGCGAACAGGCGGCGAACACCAATTCTCCCATCGCGGGCAGAACCATTGTGGTTACGGGAACGCTGCCGACGCTTGGAAGAAGAGAAGCGGAAGCGCTCATCGAACAAAACGGCGCAAAGGCTGCGGGCAGCGTCAGTAAAAAGACGGATTACGTGCTCTACGGCGAGAGCGCGGGCAGCAAGCTCGACAAAGCGCGAGAGTTCGGTGTTCCGCTCCTCACCGAGGCGGAGTTTCTCTCGCTGATTGGTGAAACACCTCGCGAAGATAGCCCTGCTACACTGTTTTAAATCAACTTGGAGATAATAGAATGCTTAGACTTGGCAAACTCGACAACGACGATCTGGATCGTCTGGTACTTAAAAAATTCCGCCGCGTTCGACCGGAGTCGCTCTCCTCACCCACCATCGGGCAGGACTGCGCCGTGGTCGACATCGGTTCTGATTTACTCGTGCTCAGCTGCGATCCCATCACCTCCGCAAGCGTCACGCATCTTGGCAGACTCACCGTTCACGTAAGCTGCAACGACGCAGCTGCGGCTGGTGCAGAACCCGTGGGGCTATTGGTCACTCTGCTGATGCCGCCGACAGGCACGATGGAGCAGATTTCGCAGATTGCGGACGATCTCTCCGCCGCGGCACAGCTCGCAAACGTCGATATCTTAGGCGGACACACCGAGGTGACCGACGTGGTGACCCGCGCGGTGACGAACGCCACCGTCATCGCCCGGCAGCCCCGCAACCAGGCTTTGCGCGGTATGCGTCCCGGCGACGACATCGTGATGACGAAATGGGCCGCCGTAGAAGGCACGACCATCCTCGCGGAAGATTTCACGGATCGTCTCTCTTCCGTCCCTCCGAAACTAATTGACGCCGCCCGCTCGCTCACCGGAAAACTCAGCATCGTTTCCGAGAGCAGAATCGCGATGCAGTTTGGCGCCACCGCCATGCACGATGTGACGGAAGGCGGCGTTCTCGGCGCGAGTTGGGAGCTTGGCTTTGCCAATCGTTGCGCGGTTTCGATCGACACCGGAAAGATTCCCGTTCGCGAGGAAACACGGGCGCTCTGCGCCGCGCTCTCGCTCGATCCGCTCCGGCTCATCGGCAGCGGCAGTCTGTTGATCGCCTGCGAAGACGGCGTTCGTCTTTGCGACGCGCTGCAAAAGCAAGGGATTCCTGCCGCGATCATCGGGCGCGCTATCGATGGTGAAACAAGTTTTGTCGATGACGAACCACTGAGTGAACCGCACGCGGACGAGCTCTACCGGCTCTACTCTAACGAATAAGCGCGCTATCGAATCACACACAATAATGGTGCAATAGCGCGAAAAAGCAACAAGTTGCGATTCGGTTCATTCTTAACGCTTGTGTGATGCTTCTTCACATGCTATAATTTATAATTGCGACTTGGGGGTAATAAAACGATGTACAGCATGACAGGTTACGGCAAAGGGAGCGCTTCTACCGACGGGCGCGAAATGACGGTTGAGCTCAAGAGCGTCAACCACCGCTACCTCGATGTCGGAATGCGTCTGCCCCGCCACCTCTCGTTTTTAGAAGATCCGATTCGTTCCGCGCTTGGCAATCGCCTTTCGCGCGGACATGTGGACGTGTTTGTCAACTATCGCAATCTGCGCAGCGACGCAAGAAGCGTTGAGATCGACGTGCCTCTACTGACGGCTTTCGTCGCGGCGGCAAGACAGGCAAACGAAACACTCGCTCTGCGGGATGATCTATCCCTCACCGCCGCGCTCAGGCTACCGGATGTTTCCAATGTTCGCGAGGCGGACGAAGATAGCGATTCGCTTTTAGCGCTTCTCAATAGCGCGATTTCCGGCGCGATCGATGCGCTGCTCGTGATGCGCAGGCAGGAAGGCGATCGCCTCGGCGTTTACCTGAGCAACTGCGCGGACACGGTGGAAACGCTCACCAACCAGATTGCGGTGCGCGCACCCGTCGTGGTGGAGGAATACCGCGTCAAGCTCAACGAGCGCATCACTACCCTCTTGGGCAATGTAGAAGTGGATCGCGCGCGGCTTGCAACCGAGGTTGCGCTTTTTGCGGATAAGGCAAGCATCGATGAAGAGATTTCGCGCCTGCACAGCCATATTGCGCAGATGAGAAGCCTGCTAGTCGACCCGGAACCCGCCGGACGAAAGCTGGACTTCGTGGTGCAGGAGATGAACCGTGAGTTTAACACCATCGGCTCCAAGGCCAACGACGGAGAACTGACAAAGCTCGTGCTCACCAGCAAAGCGGAGATCGAGAAGATTCGCGAACAGGTGCAAAACATCGAATAGCCCCTACTCAGCTTAATCTGAGATTCCCTGATTCAACTGTTCGCATGCAGATGCAAATCTTCGATTTGCACAGCGCACTGGAAAAAGAAAAAACAAAGAAGTTTAGAATAGGAGCAGTCCTTTTATGATGAACCTGCGGCTTGTGAATATCGGCTTTGGCAATATCGTTTCGGCAGACCGCCTGATCGCGATTGTCAGCCCGGAATCCGCGCCCATCAAGCGCATCGTGCAGGAAGCGCGCGAAAGCGGCCGCCTGATCGACGCGACCTGCGGACGACGTACCCGCGCCGTCGTCATAACGGACAGCGACCACGTGATACTCTCCGCCATTCAGCCGGAGACCATCGCAAACCGGCTCGACACAAAAGCGGACGAAGCCGACGACTGACGAGACGACTGACGACGAGAGGAGAATCATCACATGAAACAGAATCGAAAAGGCCTTCTTTTGGTCATCTCCGGCCCTGCCGGCGTTGGCAAAGGCACCATCAATATTTCACTGATTTCGCGCAACAGCGACATTCGTATGTCCGTCTCCGCGACGACGCGTCCCCCGCGTCCCGGCGAAATCGACGGCGTTCATTACTTCTTCAAAACCGAAGAAGAGTTTCAAAACATGATCAATAGCGGCGCGTTCCTCGAGTATATGCGCGTATTTAATACCCATTATTACGGAACGCCGAAGAGCTTTGTCGAGCAAGAGCTCGCCGAAGGCCGCAGCGTCATTCTGGAGATCGACGTTCAGGGCGCCATGCGCGTTAAAGCCGCTTATCCGGACGCAGTGCTGATCTTTATCGCACCGCCTTCCATGAGCGAGCTGAAATCCCGCCTCATTCACCGCGGAACCGAAAGTTCCGAAGCGATAGATCGTCGTTTTGAAACGGCGTATCAGGAAATGAAATACATCAATCAATACGACTACGTTGTTGTAAACGATATTCTCGACCTCGCAATTGCGCGTACAGAGGATATCATCGTAGCGGAACGCTGCAAGGTTTCCAGAAACGGCGAATTGATTGAAAAACTACAAGGAGGCAGGAACGCAATATGATGAACTTACCGTTGAATGAACTGATCGAGATCGCGGGGTGCCGGTATATGCTGGTGACCGCCGTTGCGCAGAGAGCGCGCCAATTGCAATCGGATCCGGATAAGTTAGACGGCCGCAAACCTGTTTCCGTCGCAGTAGATGAACTCTACACGGGTAAACTCCATCTGGAATATCCGAAGGAATTCTATCAGGACTGACAAGCCCGATTTTTTAACGGGATCGTCATTCCCGTTTCTATACGACATGATATGAATTCTCGCCGAATCCGCACTCCGGCTTTGTTCCGTTGCGGCATCGGCATTGCATTGGCCCGCTTGCGGGCTATTTGCGGTTTTGGCAAATAACCTGAACTTTCTCTCTTAACACGGATCAAAGCAAAACATACTATTCGGCGGGAGGTGAACGGCATGGAACAAACCTGCGAGGTCATCGTAGACATTGCGCACGCAAATGTCGACCGGCTCTACACTTACCTTGTGCCGGAAGGCATGTTGGTCGCAATCGGCAGTCATGTGCTTGTGCCGTTTGGCAACGGGAACCGTCAGCGCGAGGGCTTCGTCATCCGCGTGATGGAGGCGAGCGAAGCGCATGCCGAGCGCGATGAGACCCAGCCAACCCCCGTCTCGCTCAAGCCGCTGCTTCGTGTGATCGAACCCTACCCCATCCTCACGGCGGAACAGATTGAGCTAGCTTACTGGATGCAAAAGAGCTATTACTGTCTGCTGGTGGATGCGCTCCGGCTCATGATCCCGGCACAGATGCGCGGCTCTAAGGTTAAGGAGAAGATTGAGCGCACCGTTCAGCTGGCAAAACCAAACGAAGTGGACGCTCAATTGAACTTCCTTTTGGATAAGAGCGGCAAGCCCCGCGCGCCGAAGCAGTATGAAGTGCTCGAAACACTCAAGACCACGGGGATTGAGATGGCGGTCAACGATGTACTGGCCTATGTGCCGGACGCACAGGGCGCAATCTCGGCACTCATCAAACGCGGGTTTTTGGTCGAAGGCGGCCACGTCACCTTCCGCCGCCCGAACATCAGCGCGCTCTCCGCGGACAAGCAAGTGACGCTGAATGCGGCGCAGCAAAACGCGGTGGACGCGATCGTCAAGGCAATGGACGCAAAAAGCGGTACACTTCTGTTGCACGGCGTGACCGGCAGCGGCAAGACCGAGGTGTACATGCACGCCATCGAGCAGTGCCTTGCCGCGGGCAGGCAGGCGATCATGCTCGTACCGGAGATTTCGCTGACACCGCAGACCGTCGGCCTCTTTCAGGAGCGGTTTTCGGATGGAATCGCGGTGTTGCACAGCAGGCTCTCCGCAGGCGAGCGCTTTGACGAATGGCGCAGAATCCGCCTCGGAAAAGCGCGTGTCGCGGTCGGCGCAAGAAGCGCCGTCTTCGCGCCGATGCAAAACGTCGGCCTCATCATCGTAGACGAGGAGCACGAGGGCAGCTATCAGAGCGAAACGGTTCCGCGCTACAACGCGCTGGACGTAGCCGCCTACCGCGCAAAACAGTTTGGTTCCCCGCTGCTTTTAGGCAGCGCGACACCATCCCTTCTTTCCTACTATCGCGCGCTCTCGGGACGTTATCAGTTACTCGAGCTTCCCGATCGCGTTCAAAACCGCCCGCTGCCCGTGGTCGAAATCATCGACATGCGGCAGGAATTTCAGGCAGGCAACAACGGCATCTTCAGCGGAAAACTCGCGCAATATCTGGGCGAGTGTCTGGAAAAAGGCCAACAGGCGATGCTGTTTATCAACCGAAGGGGTTATTCCACCTTCGTCTCCTGCCGTAATTGCGGGCACGTCGTCCTCTGCGACGACTGCGATATCTCCATGACGTATCACAAGGGTGAAAACCGGCTTCGGTGTCATTTCTGCGGCTCGGTCAAGCCCCTGCCTACCAAATGCCCCGCCTGCGGCAAGCCGTTTATCAAGTATTTCGGCATTGGCACCGAGCAGGTGGAGGAAGCGCTGCATAATCTCTTTCCGAAGGCCGTTACCCTTCGCATGGACACGGACACCATCCGCACAAAAGACACGATGCAGCAGATGCTTGGCGCGTTTGCGCGCGGCGAGGCGCAGTTCCTCGTCGGCACACAGATGATCGCCAAGGGTCATGATTTTCCGAATGTGACGCTGGTCGGCGTGGTCGCGGCGGATTCAACGCTGCTGATTCCCGATTATCGCAGCACGGAGCGCACCTTTCAACTCCTTACCCAGGTTGCAGGGCGCGCAGGACGGGACGAAACCCCGGGACGAGTGGTCGTTCAAACCTATTCACCCGCGCATCCCGCCATCCGTTTTGCAAAAGGTCACGATTATAAGAGCTTTTACGCCTATGAACTCGAGCAGCGAAAGAAAGCCGTCTTTCCGCCGTTTTCGCTGTTTATCCGCATTCTGTTTTCTTCCGACGATGAGGCGGCGCTCGCTTCGGGCGTCTCCGCTTATGCGGAGCAGCTCAAGCTTGCGCTGGATGAGTGCCTCGGGAAGGAAGGCGAAAAGGATGTTCTCCTTTATAGCGCCTCCCCCGCGCCCATCAAGAGAAAACAACGTGCTTACCGTTACCAGATACTGATCAAGCTGCTGCGCACGGCGCGCCTAAGCCGCGCGATCCAAACGATTTATACGTTTGCCGCAGATCATCGGGACGAACTCTTCGCCATGGTCGAGGTAAACCCACAGGATATGTTATGAAGAAGAATGAGAAGAATAAAGACAAGAAGATCCCAATCGAAAAGACGGAGCGAAAAAAGACGAACTGGAAACTCGTACGCGAGCTTTTAACGGGCTATCGTCGCTATATCGTCTTCGCCACGATCAGCGTATTATTTTCTACTGCGTTTTCTTACGCGGTTCCGTATGTAACGAGCTTTACGCTCGACTACGTCATTCAGGGCATTACAACCTCCACGCCAAAATTCCTGCTGCCGTGGATCGAATCTCTCGGCGGGCGGGCGTATTTTACACGCAGTTTATTCGTCTGCGGTCTTGCGCTGTTCGTTTTCACCGCGCTGAACTGCATCTTTACCTTCACGCGCAGGCAGAACATCGCCTACGCTTCCGAAGGTATGGCGATGAAGCTTCGCAACCGCCTCTACCGCCATCTGGAAGACGTACCGTACGACTATCATAAGCACGCAAGCACGGGCGATCTCGTGCAGCGCTGCACATCCGACGTAGATACGGTCAGGCGTTTCGTGCATCTTCAGCTCATGGAAATTGTGCGTACGCTCGTGATGTTCGTTCTCGCGGCGATCGTCATGTTCTCCGTCAACGTGAAAATGACGCTGATTTCGCTGGCATTCCTGCCGTTTTTAACGATCAGCTCGTTTGTATATTTCCGATACGTGCAGGAATACTTCACCGGCTCGGATGAAGCGGAAGGCGCGCTCTCGACCATGTTGCAGGAGAATTTAACCGGCGTCCGCGTCGTGCGCGCGTTTGGTCAGCAAAAGAGCGAGATTGACAAATTCACCAAGCTGAACAGCACATACCGCGAAAAGACCTATAAGCTCATCAAGTTGCTGGGTTTCTACTGGGGACTTTCGGACTGCGTTGGCTATATTCAAATCGGCCTTTCGCTCTGCATGGGTGTCATCGGCGTCTACCGCGGCACGTTTACGCTCGGCAACGTTGCTCTCTTTACCACCCTATGTGGCAATGCTGACCTGGCCTGTTCGCCAGCTTGGCAGAATTCTCGCAGACATGGGTAAAGCTGGCGTCTCTCTTGGGCGACTGGACGAGATTCTCTCTGCGCCGGTCGAGCAGGAACCGGGCAAAGCGCTTACACCAAGCTTATCGGGAGACATCGTCTTTGACAACGTCTGCTTTGGTTATGAGCGGTATAACGACGTGCTGGACGGCGTGAGTTTCACCGCCAAACCGGGTCAAACCATCGCCATCCTCGGCGCAACAGGCTCCGGCAAGACGAGCCTTGTACAGCTCTTACAGCGGCTCTATGTGCGCACCGCGGGTAGCATCACGATCGCCGGAACGGATGTAAACGACATCGAGCACGGGCACCTTCGCCGCAACATCGGCATCGTGCTGCAAGAGCCGTTCCTATATTCGCGTACGATCATGGAGAACATCCGCATCTGCGCGCCTTGTTCCACGGAGGACGACGTATACTGCGCCGCGCGCACGGCGAGCGTACATGACGTAATCGAGAACTTTGAGCAGGGCTACGAAACACTCGTTGGCGAACGCGGCGTCACCCTCTCCGGAGGCCAGCAGCAGCGCGTCGCCATCGCGCGTACGCTGATGCAAAACGCGCCGATCCTGATCTTTGACGACTCCATGAGCGCGGTCGATTCGGAGACCGACGCCGCGATTCGCCGCTCTCTGTTCGCGCTGAATCAGGATGGAATCACGTTCTTGATTTCGCACCGCATCACAACCCTGCGCGAAGCGGATAACATCCTCGTGTTGGAAGATGGACACATCACCCAACAGGGTACGCATGCGCAGTTGATTGGACAACAGGGTCTGTATCGGCGCATTGCCGAGATTCAGGACGCCGTCTCGGAAGGAGGCGAAGCATAATGTATATTGAAGAGCAGGATTTTGCTGCAAAAAAGATAGACTGGAACGTTTGGAAGCGGCTCTATCGTTATGCGCTCCAGCATAAGAAGCTGTTTTTCACCGTGATTGTGGCGCTCGTCGCCGTCGCCGCAATCGACATCTCCTACCCCTTGTTCACCAGCTATGCCATCGATCATTTCGTCGTACCGAAGTCACTGGCAGGACTTGGCAAGTTTGCGCTGCTCTACCTTTCGGTAATTCTCGTGCAAAGCTCCGGTGTGATTACGTTTATTACGTTTGCCGGAAAGCTGGAGATGGCGATCGCATACAACATCCGTCAGGACGGGTTCTTGCGCCTGCAGGAGCTTTCGTTCTCCTATTATGACAAGACGGCGGTTGGCTACATCATGGCGCGCATGATGAGCGATATCTCCCGCTTGTCGGACATGATCGCGTGGAGCTTAGTCGACGTGCTCTGGTCGCTTTTGTACGCGATCGGCTGCATCATCACGATGTTCGTTCTTTCATGGAAACTCGCGTTGATTTCGCTCGCGGTTTTGCCACTGCTTGCTTTTATCAGCATCAAATTGCAAAAGCTCATGCTCAAGCATCAGCGGGAGTCGAGAAAACTCAACTCCCGCATCACGGGCGCGTTTAACGAGGGCATCATGGGTGCGGTCACCACCAAGACGCTCGTGCGAGAGGAAGCGAACGCAAACGAATTCAACGAGCTCACGGGCAAAATGCGGCACGCTACGATCAAGAGCGCGTTGGTCTCCGCTTCGTTTTTTCCGATCATTATGTCCCTTGGTGCGGTCGGTACCGGCCTCGCGCTCACGCTCGGCGGTCAGGGCGTGCTAAACCCGCAGACCGCCTTCATCGGTGCGTTGACCGCGGGCACGCTGGTTGCGTTTATCTCCTACTGCACGCAGATTTTTGACCCGATTCAGCAACTCGCGAACATCCTTGCAGAAATGCTGGGCTCGCAAGCTTCGGCAGAGCGCGTCATCTCGCTTCTCAATACCGAATCGGCTATCACCGACAGCGCGGAGATTCTCGAAAAGTATGGCGATATCATGCATCCAAAGACGGAGAACTGGGAACCCATCACGGGCAACATCACGTTCGACCACGTGACTTTTCAATACAAGAACGGCGAGCGTGTGCTGAATGACTTCTCTTTGGACGTCAAAGCAGGCCAAACCATCGCGCTCGTCGGCGAAACAGGCGCGGGCAAGAGCACGATCGTCAACCTCCTTTGCCGCTTTTACGAACCGACGGAGGGTGAAATCCGCATCGACGGAACAGACTATCGCAAGCGCTCTCAGCTTTGGCTGCAATCGAGCCTTGGCTACGTGCTGCAAACACCGCATCTCTTCTCCGGCACCATCCAGGACAACATCAGATTCGGAAAGCCCGATGCGACGGATGAAGAAGTCAAGCAAGCCGCGCGATTGGTTCACGCGGAACCGTTTATCCTCCAGCAGGAGAAAGGTTATGAAACCGAGATCGGCGAGAGCGGTGCGCGTCTCTCTACCGGGCAAAAGCAGCTCCTCTCGTTTGCACGCGTGGTGTTGAAAAACCCGCGCATCTTTGTGCTCGACGAGGCGACAAGCTCCATCGACACCGAGACCGAGCAGCTCATTCAGCACGCGATCACGCATATTCTCAAGGATCGCACGAGCTTCATCGTTGCGCATCGTCTCTCCACCATTCGAACGGCTGATCGCATACTGGTTATTCGCAACGGGAAGATTCAGGAGAGCGGAACGCACGAGGAGCTGCTTAAAAAGCGCGGCTACTATTACGACCTCTACACACAGCAGTTCTGCGAGGATCGCACAGCGGAATCCCTCGGCTCTGCCAAGCAGGAGAATATGAAAGAATGATGCTGTTCGGTCGTTTCATCCCGCACTCGGGGCAGGTAAGCGCATGACAATCAACTATTGGTCGCTCCTGATCATCTGTCCGCTCGTGTTTGCAGCGAGCCTGATCGACGCGGTCGCAGGCGGCGGCGGGCTCATCTCGCTGCCCCGCCTACCTCATCGCGGGATTGCCGCCGCACAACGCGATTGCGACCAACAAGCTAAGCAGCAGCATCGGCACCTGCGCTTCCACCGCGCGGTTCATCAAAAACAAGTGTGTGGACTGGCCGACGGCGATTCCTTCCGCCGTTCTTGCGGTGTTGGGCTCCATTGCGGGCGCGAAGCTCATCCTCGCGATTGATGACAACGTGATTCGCTATATCATGTTGGTGTTGATTCCAATTCTCGCGTTTGTCTTACTGAAAAAACGCGATCTGTCGGAGGAATCGCTGGAGCCGGTCAGCCGAAAGAGGCAGTTTCTCGTCGTCTGTCTTGCCGCGCTGTTTGTCGGTATGTACGACGGATTCTACGGGCCGGGAACGGGTACATTTCTGCTGCTTGCTTACACTCAACTCGCGAAACTGCCGTTACGCCTTGCGGCAGGCAACGTCAAGATCGCGAATCTATCCAGCAACATCGGCAGCCTTGCGGTCTTTCTGATTCACGGGCAGGCGATCATTCCCATCGGTCTGATCTCAGCGGTGTTCGCCGTCGCGGGACATTTCATCGGCGCGGGCGTGCTTTTGAAAAGCGGCGCGAAGGTCGTTAAACCATTTATCCTCGTTGTGTTAGGGTTGCTGTTCGTCAGGCTGATCTTTGACCTGATCGCAGCATAAAGAAGTAAGATTTATGCAAGCAAAACGCCGCATGGATTGCTCCGTGCGGCGCTTTTGTTCGCTTTTTACGTCGATTAACGGTATAGGATGTTCATCGTGCCAAAGGAGACTTCTCCATCAACATTCAGCGCCAATGTTGCGTCCGGATTCGGCTCACCACTCATCTGGATCGACCCGAAGGATTTTTCGGATTTAAGGAATACACGCATCGTCTTGGGAACGATCAGATCAAACGTCGCAAACGACACTTCTACGTCCAGCTTGGCATTCTGGTTGACACGCTTGATGCTGGTCAGATCGAGTTCGCTCTTCCCAAAGGAAATTTCGATATCACCGCCGAGAAAGTCTTCCGCGGCGACCTTGCGGTTTTCTTCCGAAAACGAGCACTCATAGCTGACAAAGCCGTTCTCTTCGCGATATTGGCTGCGCTTATCCTTATCGCCGCTGAAATTCACGCCGCAGCATTTGTGCTTATGCGGAATGAGCGTTTCGTAAAGGATCGTCAGTCCGAGCAAGACCAGAAGCGTCGGCCAAATAATGCTCCAGGTCAGCATGATCGAAATCACGCCCAGATTGTATAGCAGGAAGTAAACGCCAAGTCCTGCCACCGCGACCGCGAAGAACGAGAAGCGCTTGATCATCCAGCTCACCCCCAGACCGATGATGACCGCCGGCCACACGATTCCCCAAATGCCAAACGTGACGAGTCCAATCCGCTGCATCAGAAATGCTACGCCGAGTACGATGATCAGCACCGCAAACCAGATGCCATCCTTCTTTACGCTCTTTCCGCCGTCCCAGGAGACGGAGAATGAACCATCGTTTTCCTTGTTATTCTTCTGCGCGTCCACGATGACAACCTTTGGCTCGATGGGCTTAACCCCAAGCAGTTCATCCGTCGAAACGCCAAGTTTCTCCGCCAGCAACGGAAGAATTGAAATGTCCGGACAGGACACATCATTCTCCCATTTGCTGACCGCCTGCGCCGAAACCCCCATAATCTCGGCGAGCTGTTCCTGCGTGTACCCTTTTTCTTTGCGCAACTGCATGATGCGCTTTCCCATTGATTGTTGTTCCATTTTTGTCCCTCTCTTTCATGCGTTTATTATGTCATATCGCGTAAAACTTGAACATAGCCTGTTTTTCGAGTTGCAAAATTCTTTGCAACCCACGGTAGAATTTCACTCAACTTTTCGATTCGTCCAAGATTGAAACTCAACCGTAGATAGATTTTTACTCAACCATGGCTTTTCTTTACACGGCGTTCCGTTTTTAGTACAATACGTATGGTTACTAAAGGAGGTAATTACCCAATGGCATTACGCACCATTCGCACGGACGATGATCCGTGCCTCTATAAAATTTGTAAGCCCGTCGAAAAGTTTGACGGCAGGCTCTCCGAATTGATTGACGACATGTTTGAAACCATGGATACCGCTGACGGCGCAGGCCTTGCCGCGCCGCAGGTCGGCATTCTTCGCCGCGTGGTCGTGATCGACGCAGGCGAAGGCAGGATTGAGCTGGTTAACCCGCGCATCCTTCTTTCGGAAGGGTGCCAGGGCGGCTACGAGGGCTGTCTATCCTTCCCCGGACAGAGCGGCTACGTTGAGCGCGCGGATCATGTCATCGTAGAAGGACTCGACCGAAAAGGCGAAAAACGCACCTATGATACGATGGGGTTCTTTGCGCGCGCGGTGCAGCACGAGCTGGATCACCTCGACGGAATCGTCTATTTAACAAAGAAAACCGAACCGCCGGAAGACTTTGACAACGAGCCAAATGAAGAGGAGAATATTTGATGAGGATTGCCTTTCTCGGCACGCCGGAGTTTGCGCTCCCGTCGCTGGACATGCTGCGGACAAGCGGGCATACGCTCGCTGTCTTCACGCAACCTGATCGTCCGGTCGGTCGCCACGCGACACTGACGCCCCCGCCGACGAAAGCATATGCGCTTGCACACGATATCCCCGTTTTTCAGTTTGAAAAGATTCGCTTACCGGAGGGCGTTGCCGCGCTCGAAGCATTTGCGCCGGACTTGATGGTGACGGCGGCGTTTGGTCAGATTCTCTCCGCGGAGAACCTCGCGATCCCGAAATTTGGCTGTATCAATGTACACGGCTCCCTCCTGCCAAAATATCGCGGTGCGGCGCCGATTCAGTGGGCGATCATCAACGGTGAAACCGAAACCGGCATTACGACCATGATGACCGATATCGGCATGGACACAGGCGATATCCTGCTCGTCGATCACATCACCATCGATCCCGACGAGACGGCGGGCGAGCTGTTTTCGCGTATGGCAACGCTCGGCGCAGAGACACTTCAAAAAACTTTATCCGCACTGGAAGCGAGCAAGCTTGTCCGTACCCCGCAGGATGAATCGAAAGCCACAAAATGCCCCATGCTGAAAAAGGAACACGGCAAGCTCGATTTTTCGCAATCCACGGTTTCCGTTCACAACCGTGTGCGCGGAACAAATCCCTGGCCGGGCTCATATGCGCTGCTGGATGGTGAGCCGCTCAAGATTCACCAAACGTGCCGTTCCGATCGGGATGTCGGCAGCGAACCCGTCGGTATATTAAAAGGAAACGCAAAGTCTGGATTGTTCGTGCGCTGCGCGGACGGCTGGCTGGAGATCGTTGAATTGCAGGCAACCGGAGGCAAACGCCTCCATGCAAAAGATTATCTCGCAGGAAAGGCGTTGGAAGGAAAGGTGCTCGTTTGAATACACGAAGGCAGGCGCTGGACGCGCTCTGCGACATCACTGATCGCGGGGCATATGCGAATCTCCGCGTCAAACAACTCACTTCGTCCCTGCCGGAGCGCGAGGCTAACATGGCCGCCGCGCTCGTTTACCATACGCTCGACCATCTGCTGACGATTGACTACTATCTTGCGCACTTCGTCAAAGGTACGCAAAAGCCGGTGATTCGCGGCATTCTGCGGCTGGGCGTTTGCGAGCTGCTCTATCTTTCCACGCCTGCGCACGCGGCGATCAATGAGAGCGTCTCGCTCACCAAAGAGGTCGGGAAGAGCGGCCTTGCGAGCTTTGTCAATGCGGTGCTGCGAAACATCGATCGAAACCGCGCCTCTCTCCCGCCGTTTCCTGCCGAGGCGGTCGCGCGCCTCTCGATTCAGTATAGTTATCCGGAGTGGATCGTGCGCGAGTGGGTCTCCCGCTTTGGCGAATCGCAGACGGAAGCGCTTCTTTCCCGCCCTGCGTCTCTTTTGGAAGTGCGCGCGCAGTACCCCTTTACGCGAGATGAGCTGCAAAAAGCGCTGCCCGTCGCCAGCGAAGTCAATCAATGGGACTCAAATTCGCTTTCGCTCGCGAGCGGGTTTAACATCGCCGCACATCCGCTCTTTTTAGAAGGAAAATTTACCGTGATGGGTGAGAGCGCGATGCTCGCCTGCCGCGCGCTCGGCGATATGACCGGCAAATGTGTTTTGGATGCGTGCTCGGCGCCGGGCGGTAAGAGCGCGTATCTGAGCAGTTTGATGCAGAACGAGATCCATCTCACCTGTTTCGAGCTGCATCCCCATCGCAAAGAGCTGCTCGACAAAACTCTGGATCGGCTGCACGTCTCCGCCGAAACGATGGTTAAGGATGCAAGCGCGTTTGACCCCGCGTTTGAATTTGCGTTTGACGGCGTTTTGATCGACGCTCCTTGCAGCGGGCTGGGTCTGCTCGGCGATAAGCCGGATATCCGCTACAGTAAATCAGATGCGGATATCGTTTCTCTCGTTGAAATTCAGAAGAACATTCTTCAATCGTGTTCGCGTTATGTAAAACCCGGCGGCCTGCTCGTTTACGCAACCTGCACGATTTCCCGGCGTGAAAACGAAGATCAAGTTGAAGCGTTTTTGCGCGAACACAAAGATTATTCATTGGAGGAAATACCGATTCCGATTTCAAACGAAGGGCAGATTCAATTGCTGCCGCACATCCACCACACCGATGGATTTTTTATTGCGAGGATGAGACGATGTATTTAGCAGATTTGTCAAAGCCGGAAGTCGAGCGTCTCATCTTGGAATGGGGTGAGCCGAAATATCGCGCAGGGCAGGTTTGGGACTGGCTCAATCGTGGCACGCGACCGGAGGAGATGTCCAATCTCCCCGCCACACTACGTGAAAAGCTCTCCTCCATTCCCTACGGCGGCGTCGCCATTGAGCGAAAATTGTTTTCCGAAAAAGACGGCACAGTCAAGTATCTCTTTCGGCTGGAGGATGAAAACCTTGTCGAAGGCGTTTTGATGCGCTATCATTATGGTAATACGTTATGTCTTTCCACGCAGATCGGCTGTAACATGGGGTGTAAATTTTGCGCCTCTACGCTGGATGGTTGCGTTCGGAATCTGCGACCGGGCGAGATGCTTGGACAGATCTTCGCCGTCGAGCACGACGAACCCGCAAAAGAAGCGGGACACCGCACCGTAACCAATCTCGTACTCATGGGCAGCGGAGAGCCGCTGGATAACTACGACAATGTGGTCGCGTTTCTCAACCGCGTCACCGCGCAGGACGGCCTTCGCATCAGCCCGCGCAACATCTCCGTCTCCACCTGCGGAATCGTGCCGAATATCGCGCAGTTTTTACAGGATGCGCCGCATGTGACACTCTCGATTTCGTTGCATGCGCATGACGACGAGACGCGCACCTCACTCATGCCGATCAACAAAGTTTACCCAATCGACAGCGTGATCGCGGCTGCGAAGAATTATGCGAATCAAACCGGCAGGCGCGTCGTGTTTGAATACGCGCTGATCGGCGGCGTCAACGCTTCCTTAGCGGACGCGGACGCACTGGCGAAAAAACTGCGCGGAATCATGTGCCACGTGAACCTGATTCCGCTCAACCCCGTACCGGAGCGCGGACTCAACGGCGTTACCCGCGCGGAGGCGGAACGGTTTGCCGCCAGACTGACCGAACGAAACATCTCTGCAACCGTCCGTCGCGAGATGGGCACGGACATCGAAGGCGCTTGCGGACAGCTGCGCAGGAGGATTCTGCATGAAATACGCGGTGAAAACTGACATCGGAAAGCGAGTCCACAACGAGGACAGCTATCTGCTTTCCGAAAAAAGCGAGCTCCCGATGCTGTTCGCCGTTGCGGACGGCATGGGCGGACACGCGGCGGGTTCGGTTGCGAGCAAGCTGCTCGTCAAGCAGCTGGAGTTGTTCGACCGCATGGTGGAGCCGGAGCGCGAGTTGGAATTGCTTCGCCGTGCCATTGAGACCGCAAACCTGGGCATCTTTCATGCGGCGGAAAAAGACCGCGCCCTGCACGGAATGGGCACGACACTGGTTGCCGCGCTCATCCTAGGCAAAGACTATATCGCGGCGAATGTTGGCGACAGCCGCATGTATCAATATAGCCAAAATAAGCTGGAAACAATCACGACGGATCATTCGCTGGTTGAGCAGCTTGTTCTCGCGGGCGCGATTTCGAAGCAAGAAGCCCGCGTTCATCCACAGCGCAATATCATCACCCGCGCGATGGGTGTCTCTCCCAAGGTTGACGTCGATCTCTTTGAGCGCACCTGGAGCGCGGGAGACATACTCATGATCTGCTCGGACGGATTGCACGGCGCGGTGGAAGAAGACGATATCATCACCGTGCTGGCTTCCAACCGCTCGCTGGAAAGCATGTGCGATGTGCTGATCCAGCTCGCGCTGGATAACGGCGGCACGGATAACATCACCGTCATCCTCGTCCGGCTAGAGGAAGGTGACGCGGTATGATTGCGCAGGGTACCATCGTAGGACATCGTTATCGCATCATAGACCTCATCGGCACAGGCGGCATGGCGCATGTTTACCGCGCAGTCAACCTCAGTTCCCGTAAAGTCGTCGCCATCAAGGTACTCAAGGATGAATACCGCAACGACGCGGAGTTTTTACGTAGGTTTGAGCGCGAAGCACGCGCTGTGCTGCATCTTTCTCATGAAAATATCGTTCGTGCATTCGACGTTGGCGAAACGGACGGCCTTCCCTATATCGTATTGGAGTTTGTTGACGGCAAAACGCTGAAAGACATTCTGGATGAGAACGGGCCTATGCCCGCGCGTATTGCGGTTGCGCTCGTCGTGCAGGTACTAGACGCGCTTGGCGCCGCGCACGCCGCGGGAATCATTCACCGGGACGTCAAACCGCAAAACGTCATCGTGATGCAGAGCGGCAAGGTCAAGCTCATGGACTTTGGCATCGCGCGCGAGGTGGACGCAAACACCGTTACCTTCGCGGGTTCTACCGTACTCGGTTCGGTGCATTATCTCTCGCCGGAACAGGCGAAGGGACTTCCCGTCACCGAAGGAAGCGACCTATATTCCGCGGGCATCATGCTCTACGAAATGCTGACCGGCAGAGTGCCGTTTGACGGAGACAGTTCCGTTGCCATCGCGCTCAAGCACATCAGCGACATCCCCGTTCCGCCGATCGAGCTGACGAGCAAGGTATCCCCCGCGCTCAACGACGTCATTCTGCGCGCATTGAATAAGGACGTGAATCGCCGTTACAGTACCGCGAGCGAAATGAGCGCGCATCTGCGCCGCGCGCTGAAGGAACCGACCGGAGATTTCGCAAGGTTCGTTCCCTCCGCCAAACCACAAGCGCAGAAGAAACCAACGCAAAGCAAAAAGACGCACGGCGCCCTCAAAATCGGCCTTATCGTTGGCGCGCTAATCCTCTCGCTTGTCGGCGTGTTTTTTGTGCTCCGCGACGTTTATCAAAATGAATCCAACGATTTTGAAATGGTTCCGACGCTGGTCGACCGCTCTGTGGAGGAGTCAAAGAAGCGCGCGGAAAACTTTGGATTTACCTTTGAAATTCAGGATTATGAAAACAACGATACGGTGGCAAGCGGAGACGTGATTCTCCAAACGCCGGAAGGCGGTACCAAAGCGCGGCGCGGTTCCACTATATACGGCATCGTCAGTCTCGGGCCGGCCGCCCCAACGGTGCCGAATTTAATCGGCCTTTCACCGGATGAAGCGCGTCATACGCTGGAGGAAACGGGGCTCGTGCTCGGCAGCGTAAGCTATCGCATCTCCGAGGTTGCCATCGGCTATGTATGCGAGCAATCCCTCCCGCCGGATACGGAGACGACAAACGGGCAAGTGATCAACATCGTCATCAGCGCGTCTTCCGAAACGACGTTTGATATGCCGTATGCAATGGATTTGCCTGTGAATCTGATCTTGGATCAGCTTCGTCTGGCTTCGTTTAACAATGTCTTTGTGCGTTATGCCGAAAGCAATATTGTGGAAGATGGCGTTGTCTATCTGCAAGACCCGCTGCCCGGCACGCAGGTGTTGCCCGAAGTTCCCGTAACCCTTACGGTTTGCGGCAAGCCCAATTATCCGTTTACCTCTGATATTGCGTTTAATCTTGATGTGGATAACAGCGGAACGAAGGCCTTCGCCGCCGTGCAGGAGACGTACAACGGCCTTGCCTACTATCGAATTCTGTTTGAAACGACACTGGAAAAAGGCGAGAAAGTACCGATCTCATTCACCGCAACATCCGATGTAGATGGCACGCGAGAAGTCGTTTTGTTCAGCGACGGCGCGGTCGTGAAGCGTCAGGATTTCACATTTGCGGCGAAGGAATCCTAAATCGATATGCAAGGACGAATCATCAAAGGAATCGGCGGGTTTTACGATGTTTTACTGGAAGGCGGCGACACCGTCACATGTAAAGCGCGCGGAAGGTTTCGCAACGAAGGCGTCACGCCTATGGTCGGCGATCTCGTCGAAATCTCGCTTCATGAGACCGGGTTTGCGGCGATGGACAATATCCTCCCGCGAAGAAACGCGCTGCTGCGTCCGCCGGTCGCCAATATTGATCTGCTCGTGATCGTGCTCTCTGCGAGTATCCCAAAGCCGGATCTTCTGCTTGCGGACAAGCTGCTCATTCAGGCGCAGACACTCAAAATCGAACCGTTGCTCGTGCTGAACAAGATGGACTCTGCAAAGCCGGAGATCACCGAAGAGTTTTTGCGGGATTATGCCGCTTTTCATACGCTTCCCGCATCTTCTGCCAATGGTGACGGGATCGATGCGCTGAAAGGAGCGCTCACAAACCGTGTCTCCTGTTTCGCTGGGCAGTCCGCGGTCGGCAAATCCTCGCTTCTCAACGCGCTTTTTCCCGAGCTTTCGCTGGAAACCGGAGAACTTGCTAAAAAGACGGATCGCGGCAAGCACACCACGCGGCAAGCGGAGCTTTGGCCCTATCTTGGCGGCGCCGTGCTCGATACGCCGGGTTTTTCGCTGTTTGAGATGAGCGAGTTGGATCAGGACGCGATGAACGCGTGTTATCCCGAGTTCGCGGGCGTTACCGCCAGGTGCCGTTTTGCCGGCTGCCGGCATATTGCCGAACCGGACTGCGCAGTCAAGGCGTTGTTGCTAGATGGCAAGCTCTCGCAGGGGCGCTATACCCGCTATCAGGCGATTCAAGTCGAAATTGACGAGAAACGCAAGCATCGCTATGATTAAGAACTGATCGGTTCCCTTCCATTCAGAATGATAAAAACGACCTGTTTCTTTCCATCCAGTCTGAAACAGTGAACACAAAGGAGAACAACTACCATGATCAAAATTGCACCTTCCATACTGGCCTCTGATTTTGCGAATCTGGGCCGCGACATCGCAAGCCTATCCAATTGGCAAGCGGATTGGGTTCACTTTGATGTGATGGACGGACATTTTGTGCCCAATCTTTCCTTCGGACCGCCGATTCTCTCTTCGATTCGCCCGCTGACCAAGCTGCCGATCGACGCGCATCTCATGGTGGAAGAACCGTCCCGCATGATCCCGTGGTTTTTGCAGGCGGGCGCGGACATCATCACGATCCACGTGGAAGCGGAAAAGCATCTCCACCGCGCGCTGCAGCAGATTCATGAGGCGGGACGCAAGGCGGGCATCGTACTAAATCCCGGAACGCCCGCGTATCTGGTACGCGAAGTATTGCCGTATTGCGATCTCGTGCTGGTCATGTCCGTCAACCCCGGCTACGGCGGACAAAAGTTTATTCCGGAATCCGTCGAAAAGATTGCGGAACTTCGTCAGATGATTGACGAACGGGGTCTTGCCACCGAGATTGAAGTCGATGGCGGAATCAATCCGGAGACGGCAAAGCTCTGCATCGACGCGGGCGCAACCGTACTCGTCGCGGGAAGCGCGGTCTTTCAGGCGAACGATCCCGCGAAGATGATTCGTGACCTTCGCTGCGGAAAGTAAATTAGAAATCGAATTCATAGCACAAAAGAGCCTCTCGGCTCTTTTTATTTGCAGATGATCATATAAATCTATGCTTCCGTTTTCAACAGTGCCGTCAGCATGCTTGCATACAGCGCTTCCGACTCTTTCTCCCAGTTCGCGCGCATCCGCTGCGCCATCTCACGCGTTGCAACGCGCAGCGTCAGCTCCATAATCGCAGCATTTTCTTCCAGCGCGCGCAGATGCACGAGATATCCGCCGGAGGGCAGCTCTTCCATCTCCGAAACGATCTGCGTTTGCAGCAGCATCTCTTCCCTGTGCTCTCGCGCATACCGCTCCAATCGCTCGCGAAGGGAAACCGGCAAACTCTCAACGAACTGCTCCAGCACATCCGATCCTCGCACCGAGAGGCGATAGACCTGTCCAAACGATTTGGGCAGCGCCGCGATGAACGCATCCTCCTCCAGCTCATGCATGCATGCCTGAAAGTCGAAAAAGCTCATCGTATCGTTATCTACCATCACGCGGTGCAGTTGCTCGCGGGTGATGTCTACCTTGGACGCGTGCAGATAATAGAGTATGGTGAGTTTATCTTTTGTTACGCCCTGCGCAAAGATTGGCATGACGCGTCCCTCCCCTCGGTCTGTTTCGTCAATTTGCGGATCCGCTCAGCGTTTCCGCGAGCAGAAATGCTGCGTCTTCCACATAGCAGCCGCAAGGGCGGCGCTCGTAATATTCCTTCGTCCGCGCTTCCGGCTCGCCGCCGGGCGTTGCCTCTGCATCGATCAATAATTCTCTGCAAATGATGGAATGATTCTTTTCGCGAAAGCGATCCGCCAGCGCTCGAACACGTGCATAGAGCTCGCTCTTTTCTTCTTTTGCTTTCGGGTCGCTGTAACCTTCCAGCAAGCCTTCTACCATAAACATAGCGCTCACAGCGCCGCAAACCTCACGCATGCGTCCCATACCGCCGCCAAAGGTGGAGGCAAGCTTCGCCGCCTGTTCATGGGAAAGACCGGTCTCATCACAAAACGCAAGCAATACGGCCTGCGCGCAGTTATACCCCTGCTCAAAATACGATTTTGCCTGTAGACTCTTTTCGCTTGAATTCATCTGAATGCTACCTTCGTTCTTAATGCTGACAGAATCATATCATATTTTGACATTCTCTGTCCAACGCGTCAATCGCCAAAAATTGCGCAGAAAACAAAAACCGCCGCGACTGAAACCGAATTTCGGTTCGTCTACGGCGGTTCTCGCCTTGTCAGACATTATAAGATTTGGAACGAAAGCACCATCTGCTCAACATAGGGATACAGCGTTTCAAAGGCGTCATTCGTCGCAGTAAACGTAATCGCGTAGAGATTGTCTCCGTCGACAATGATAAAGTCGATGGTACTCAAACTGTACCCGTCCTTCGTCCATTGGTACGCATAGCTGGCGATATCGCGTCCATTGACGTTGTCAATCGACTGATCGACATAGGTATAGTTTTCGTGATTCTCCGCCACTGTTTCATCAATCCAGGATTTCAAAGCAGTTTCGGTCGTGTATCCAGCCGCGCTGCCCTTGACGGCTACCACAAATACATTGTTGATGTCGCTTTCGCCGTCAATTGCATACTCTGCGGGATAAAACCAGGCAAGCATGCTGTCGGTAAATTCCTGCATCTCCCAACTCTCGGGATACCGAATGGAGAATCCTCCTTCCGTCTGCTTATAGATCGCCATCTTCACATCCGTCGCAGAATTATCGGAAACGATATTGTTCACGTTGAAGTCAACGGAAGCTGCCGGCGCCGTTGCGTCGTTGATATATACTTCCACGCGATATTGACCTTCCGGCGCGATACTCGTCAGCGCAAACGAGCCGAAGATATAGACATCCGTCGCACCTTGCGGGTCAAACTCGACCTGATCGATTCTGTTTCCGTTGGTATCATACCAAACGTAGTAGATCATTGTGTCTGCCTGCGCATCGCGAAGGATGGACGATACATACCACGTGCCGGATGAGGCAACGCTGGTAACGGTATCGATCGGCATGCCCGTTGCATCAATTCCGCTCGTCATATGCGTATCTTCCAAATATGCGAGGTTGGCATCAGTTGTTTTGTTCTCCGCCGCAACAACGACGAATTTCACCGTCGCGTCCGGTTCTTCGCGACTATCTACAAAATACTGCACCTGATAATCGCCTTCAGGCAGCGCTTGTGTCGGTTCCAGATTGGAGTAGATATAGCGGCTTGCGATATTGCCGCTGTCCAACACAATGGAATCGATAAGTTGGTTGCCGGTTACATAAGTCCATTCAATTCGGATTTGTGTATTGTCCGGCGCGTTCATCAGTTTTGCCGAGGTATATAACACTGCCGCGTCCGCCGGAAAAGAAACGACTTCATCGCCGGGCTTTCCCTCTGCGTTAATGCTGGTGGTCATAATGGCGTCTTCGATCTTTGCCGTGCTGACACTCACGCTACACCCTACCGCAAATACGGCAAGAACGGCGGCGACCGCAATCAATAATATACGTTTTTTCATTTTGAAACGGCTCCTTTCAATTCAACTAAAAAACAGGCCTATGTCCTCTCCCATGCAACTCAATCCAATCAGTGGCGGTGCATTCGCCCTTACAGGTCAGGCCTGAAGATATACTGTAAGAGTATTGTATACGGTTAGTTCAATTTGTTCTGTGACATTATCATACCACAGTGTTGATTAAATGATAAATAATATTTTCTTGTTGATTTTATGGTTTCTTCAGTCGATCTCAATCTTTGATGAGCAGCAACTCGCGTTCGCCTCGCTTATTGATATTCCATTGCAGCACTGTCTTGTTTTTCAGCATTGTTCTGATCTCTTCATCCGTATAATAGTGAAACAGCAGTCCGTCCCGGCTGCCGCCTTGATACACAAAGCTGCCGTCCGGCAAAACAGCGTGCGCCTCGTCCATGTCGTCCTGTTCCAGCGGATCGAACGAGACATAGACGAGGCCTTTCTGCTTAGTAATGCGAAACAGTTCCGAAATCGCTTGCTGTACGCTTCTTGTTTCCAAATGATCCAGCACTGCATGCGCGACAACCGCGTCAAATTCACCGTCGGCAAAATCGATGGCGCAGATATCGCTGACACGATATTGCCCGAATCTTAGCTGGTATCGATGCAAAAGTTCTGTTGTGAGGCTGACAGCTGTTTGAGAGACATCAAAGCCGCTGACTTGATATCCGTTTGCCAAGAGCATCGCGCTATACGCGCCAAATCCGCAGGCAGCGTCACAAACACTGGAAACACCGTGTCGAAGAAACTCCTCCAGAAACCAAGGCTTTGCGCAAATATGGCCCTCAAGATACGTTTGATACGCATCCGGCGATTCAGAATTCCATTCTTTTTCCCAGTACGAACGATTGTCAATCATCCGTTTCCGCTCCTTACTCTACCCCATGAGTTCTATTCATTATTGTTATTCGAGTACACAAGGAGCTGCCTTTCTCGGGCAGCTCCTTTACAGATCGATTTGACTTTCTCTATTTAGATTTCCAGAGCATCTGACCGTTTTCAAAACAATATTCCGCTTGATCGGTGTCGCTGAGCCAAGCGAGGTAAGAACGCACCGTACTGCCGACGAGCACATATTGTTCGAAGTTCATCGTCAACCCAAACGCGGCAAACAACTGCTGCAACACGGATTCAAACGTCGTTGATACAGCGCAGATCGAGAGAATCCGTCCCGCGATTTCGTGCACCTTGTCGATATTCATCTGCGCTAGCGGCGCGATGTCCTCCGTCGCCTCGGCGTGCGCGGGAATAAACACCTTTGCTTCCAGCGTCTTCACCATCTCCAGCGTTTGAAGATAAGCAGCCACATCATATATAAATGTGATCTGGTATTTTTCGAGTGTCTCGCAGCTTGAGAGGCAGTCCGCAAGATAGACCGCGCCATCCACGCTCCGGTAGCCGACCATGTCGAAGAAATGACCCGGCAGCGGCAACACGCTGATGCTCTCCGGCACCGCTTCCGGCGTGAGTAAATCCGCCTCGCTTTCCTGCGCCATGAGGAATTTGTGCCGCAGAGCTTTGGGCGGGAACGCGCCATAGAGGAACGAAGGCTCCAGCAGCGGATGCACGGTAAAGTCGCGATCGATTCCCGGCGCGAAGATATCGCAACCGGTCTGCGTTTGCAGGTACTTGTTCCCGCCGATGTGATCGGCGTTGGAATGCGTGTTCAAAATACAGCGTAAGCGCCAGCCGTTGGCGTCCAGAATCTGGCGCACTTTGCGTCCGGCTTCTTTGTCGTTTCCGCTGTCGATGAGGCAAACGTCGTTTCCATCCAACCGAATGAGTCCGATCTTCGCGGGGCTTTGGATGTAGTAACTGGTGTCTGTGACCTGATGCAGTTCGTACATGGGTTTTTCTCCAACTTCTGTTTTCGCTAAAAAAGTACTGCTTATATCGATTTAGTTTTCACTTTATAAACACAACTTGCCTTGAACCGAGATCACGGCGTTTCCGCCGATCCAGATCATTCCGTCCTCATCGATTCTGCTCAGGATCATGGAAGATTTCCCCATCGCCTCACCTTGCACAAACGTATTCATCATTTCGGATCGAATACGCTGGTTGGAATGCAGGTAATAGCTCAACGACGCATTGGAGGTTCCCGTTGCGGATTCTTCGTCGATGCCAAACAGCGGCGCAAAGTTTCTGCAATATGCGGTCGGCGTACCGCCGATCGGGCAAAAGAACAGATGCACGCCAACTACGTCGAGTTCCTTTGAGAGCCTGATCACTTCTTCGAGGTTTTGCACCGCGTGATCAAGCTTTTCCTTGTTGCCAACCGGAAGAAGGATATCCGCGAGGCCTACTTTGACGATGCACGGTTGCATTCCCGCCGCACAATCGGATGTGCTCAACCCGTAAGCTGCATAGACACGGGAAGCTTCTTCGCTTGTCAGCGTCCGGATCAACTCGCCTTGCGGCATCTCCAGCCAGATTTTGTCCGGCTCGACAAGCACTTGTAAGTCCCCCGATTTCGTCTTTGCAACGGCCTCGCCGTAAGCAAGCTCTCCCGTGTTCCGTAAAACGGTAAACGCGGAAACCGTCGCGTGTCCGCAAAGCGCGACCTCGCCCTCCGGCGTGAAGTAGCGCAACTGGTATTCACTTGGGTTGGTTCGCTTCACAAACGCGGTCTCCGAGTGCTTCAGCTCCGCCGCAATCTTTTGCATAAGAGCGTCCTCGGGAAAGGGTTGATCCTGCTGCAGCAAAGCTACGCCGGCCTGGTTGCCGCCAAAGAGCTGGTCTGTGAATGCGTCTACGATAAACAATTCCATTACGTGCTGCTCAACTTACATTTTCCAGAGATTATATCAGATGTCAATACAGAAAGAAACAGGAGCCGTTCGGTTTGTGCCATTCAGTTCCTGCTGGTTTGCTGTTATTCCGCGATTTGTTTTGTGAGCCAATCCCGATAAAATGCAATTTGTTCCTCCGTGTGGAAAAAGTGTTCCCCCTCGTCAAATACCGTCATGTCTGCACGCGCTTGATCCGCAAATGCCTTCACAAAGCTGTATTCGCAGAGGAAATCCTTCGCGCCGTAGAGCAGCGCGATCTTCTTGTCCCAGACGACGGGATGAGTTGCGACATACGAATAGTAATCCCAATAGAGTGTCTTGAACGGCGTCACGATCTCTTTCTGCTGCTCCAGCTGTTCCGACGTCACCTGCGCGTACATCATCAGATTATCAATGATACGCTTCATATCGACGACCGGCGAAAGGAAGAGCGTCTGGTCGAGCGGCTCGTCCCGATACGCAAGCAGGCTGAAATACGCACCCATGCTGCACGCAAACAGACTGACTTGTTCATGCGTTGATCGTGCAAATGCCATCACATCTGCGAATTCTTTGACGCAAATCTGCACAGAACATGGCGTGGGCTCCTGCTTTCGATCGCCGTGCTCCGGCAAATCGAAGCTCAGCACCTGATACCCCCGCTTTGTCGCCTCCTGCGCGAAAACCTCGATCACTTGATCCTCTTTGTTGGATTGATCCCCGTGCCCCGCGATAAACACGCGCATGGACGACTCTCCCCAGATCACCGCCGGAATGTGACCGATTTTGATGTATTCCTTAAACATAATGATTCCCCCTCCGGTCTAGCCCGTAATCGCTCTAAACGAAAAATGACCACCCGGTTGGGGTGGTCATTCTATTGGTGCGGCAGATGGGACTTGAACCCATACGCTTGCGCACACGCCCCTCAAACGTGCCTGTCTGCCAATTCCAGCACTGCCGCGCACCATGTCATTATAGCCGTAGGGAGGTTTGTTGTCAATTGCTTTTGATCAAATTTTAAAGCGCATTTTCAACGGTTCTTTTCTGTTACAAAATAGTATTTAAAAAGTGCGCATTCTCTCGGAAATCGTCGATATTTTCACCATCGACACAGTTTCTTTCAAAAAACAGGCTCCTGCGTTCTTTTTTCTCCTCCGCAATCGCGCTATAATGAAGAAAATCAATTCCGATGCAATGCGGAACTCGTTTTCATGCGCGGTTTGATGAAGGAGGAACTTTTCCAATGCGAAACTTAACCATGCTGACCGACCTGTACCAGCTCACCATGATGTATGGCTACTACAAGGAAGGCATGCAGCAGAACGAAGGCATCTTTGATCTTTTCTTCCGTCCCAAAGAGGACGTTGTCTACGCCGTTATGGCAGGCACAGAAAGCGTTGTGGAGTACATCAACAACATCCACTTTGCCGATGAGGATATCGCCTACCTGCGCTCTCTCAACCTGTTTGACGAGGAATTTCTCACCTACCTCAAGACATTCCGCTTTACCGGCGATCTATATGCAATGGTGGAAGGCACCGTCGTCTTCCCTTATGAGCCGCTCGTTCGCGTCCGCGCGCCGATCATGGAAGCGCAGCTCATCGAAACCGCGATCCTCACGTTTGTCAATCACCAGACGCTGATTGCCACCAAGGCGAGTCAGATCTGCTATGCCGCGCAGGGGGACAGCGTGCTGGAGTTTGGACTTCGCCGTGCGCAGGGCGCTGACGCCGCCATCTACGGCGCGAGAGCCGCCATCATCGGCGGCTGCAACGCGACCAGCAACGTACTCACGGGGCAGATGTTTGGCATCAACGTCTCTGGTACCCACGCGCACAGCTGGGTGCAGAGTTTTCCTGACGAAGTCTCCGCGTTTCGCGCGTATGCGCGCACGTTCCCCGATAGCTGTTTACTGCTGGTCGATACCTTCGATACGCTTCGCAGCGGGGTACCCAACGCGATTACGGTGTTCAAGGAACTCCGCGTAAGCGGGCATGAGCCGGTCGGCATCCGCCTCGACAGCGGAGACCTTGCGTACCTGAGCAAGAAAGCGCGCATTATGCTGGACGAAGCGGGTTTCCCGAAGGCGATCATCGCCGCGAGCAGCGACCTCGACGAGTATGTGATTCGCGACCTCAAGACACAAGGCGCGCGCATCAACGTATGGGGCGTCGGCACCCGTCTGATCACGAGCGAAAACAATCCTGCACTCGGTGGTGTCTATAAGATGAGCGGCGAGATTGTCAGCGGCGAACTCATACCAAAGATCAAGATTTCGGATAATCCCGCCAAGGTAACAAATCCCGGCTACAAGAAGGTATACCGCCTCTACGACAAGGACGGCATGGCAGTTGCGGACCTCATCGCGCTGGAAGACGAGACCATCGACAGCACGAAGCCTCTGCGCATCTTCGACCCGATTCAAACCTATAAGCGCATGACGCTGACCAACTTCACTGCGCGCGAATTGCTCCAGCCAATCTTTATCGCGGGCAAGCAGGTCTATGTATGCCCGGATATCCACGATATCGCGGATTATGCCAAACGCGAAATGGCCTCCATGTGGGATGAATACAAGCGCATCCTGATGCCGCACACCTACAAGGTCGACCTTTCGGATCGGCTCTACGACCTCAAACAAAAGCTGCTGCGGGATGCGGTCGGAGACCACGCATGAAGCGCAGGCTCCCTGTCATCCTTCTAATCCTTGCGTTGCTGCTCTTCGCGCTTGTTGGCTGCGAGAACGCAACGCCCGTTCTCGCGGGCACGCCGACCCCGGCCGCAACACCAACGCCGCTGCCCGATCCGTTTTCGGCGGAGATCACGGCCGAGCCGGTTCCAACCGACGCGCTGGGAAACGCGATCAGCGGAGGCGATCATTATTGGCAATATCTCTCGTTTGGCGCGCTGCGGGTCTACGAATATGACGACGGCACTTTTCTCGACGGCATTTGCGTAAATGCCTATCCTCTGCCTCTGGACGGCGAAGTCAACATCGTCTATACCACGAGCGACGGCAAAATCTGCGGCATCGGCAAGATTCATAATACACTCGGTACGACCGAACTCGAGACGGGTTCCAATGCGATCTACGCCGAGATCAACACCGATATCGACGTAACGGCGATGGACTTCTCACTCGTGGTCAAAACCCCGTTTGCGCCCGTTACAGTCAGCGCAACGCCCGCGCCATAACAATCTTTCTATCATAAACGCGAGCATAGCAAAAGCCCCGCCGGATGGCGGGGCTTTGAGTTTGTCGTATTGTTGGTGTTTTTAATTACTTGACGAGGCCGGTCGCGTGGTTGAACTCATCGATGAGCGCATCGATCTCGGCTGCCTGCGCGTGCATGTCGGTCCAGTAGTTCTCGTCATACCACTGCTGATTGATCTCCTCGTAGGTTTTACCCTGCTGCTCGACCCAAGTGTAGTACTTGAGGTTGTGGATGCGCTTGCGGCCTTCATAGGTGAGCTCTTCCATAACATCCGTACGGATGCCATGCAGGTGCTCCGCGTAGTCCGCCGCTGCTTTGACCGGGCTGTACGCGCCATCCGACTCTTCGAGCTCCCGAATACGGCTCTCATACATGACGGAGGAGTCGGTGCCGACGGTGGCGAGCACGTCGTGCTCGGTCAGCTCGTAGTACTTCGCCATCTTGATGCAGCAGAGCAAGTTCGCGATGCCGGAGATGCCGAGCAGAGAAAGCTTCTCAACAAAGTCCGCGGGTACGCCAACTTCTTCGACCAGATATTTCTTGCCTTCCGGATCATTGAACAAGCGGAGCAACCTCTGGCTGTCTTCGTCGTCGATGTCGATGACCATGTCGGTGTTCTTCACATTGTGAATCCACGGCACATGCTTGTCACCGATGCCTTCGATGCGGTGTCCGCCGAAGCCGTTGTTCAAGAGTGTCGGGCACTGGAGTGCTTCGCCGACTGCCAGCTTGCTGTTGGGATAAACTTCTTTGAGGTAGTCGCCCGCGGACATGGTGCCCGCGCTGCCGCTCGTGAAGGCCGCGCCCGCGAAGCGGTCGCCTTCGCGCTTGATGGACTCAAACGCATCCGCAATGGCTTTGCCGGTCACCTGATAATGCCAGACGCAGTTGCCCATCTCTTCAAACTGGTTGAAGATCATGACGTCTTTACGCGTCGTCTTGAGCTCCCAGGTTTTGTCGAAAATCTCTTTGACGTTGCTCTCGCAGCCGGGGGTCGCGATGATTTCGCCCGCGACGGTCTTGAGCCACTCGAAGCGCTCTTTGCTCATCTCAGCGGGAAGAATCGCGATCGATTGGCAGGCCAGAAGCGCGGAGTTATACGCGCCGCCGCGGCAATAGTTGCCGGTGCTGGGCCAAACCGCCTTATGGTAGGTGGGGTCAAACTGACCGGTTACGAGGCGCGGCACGAGGCAGCCGAACGATGCGCCAACCTTATGGCAGCCCGTCGGGAACCACTTGCCGGTGAGGATGATGATGCGCGCCTTGACGCCTGAGAGCACGGACGGAACTTCGATGAAGTTCACGTCGCCAAACTTACCGCCTTTTTCCTTCGGCTCGTTGCGCCAGGTAATACGGAACAGGTTCAGCGGATTGATGTCCCAAAGGCCGACATTGGTCAGCTTCTCTTTGATGCCGTCCGGGATCAAATCCGGGTTGCGCATCTGAGCAATTTTCGGGATGATGATGCCCTTCTCGCGCGCTCTGTCGATGCTGTGCTGAAGGCCCTCTTTGTTTTTCGTCAGGTCGATCATGTATTTCACTCCTAAAAAAATATTAGTTAGAATTGCCCTATTTCTCTATCAGCATACAACATGAAACCCGGTTTGTAAACCCAAAACGGGTAAAAAATATGAAATATATTTATGCTTTCTAATTTTTTGTTTGGTGTCGATCGGGTTTCCGAACTATGTCGGTTTCAGCGCCGTTGTCGCGCGTTTTATTCGCCGTTTTTTTCGTCATACGCAAGCAGCAAATCGGCCGCCTCACCGTAGCTCTTGATCCCGCTGGGTTGTGAATTGTGCTTAAGATACGCGTCGTTTCTTCGATCCGCGCTCTCCCGTACTTCGCCGGAAAACGCGTCCCAATAATCATTATAAGCCGTAAAGTCGCGCCAAATCGCGTCCCCGTACGTGTCGGTCGCCGCGAGATACCGCGCGCTGTCCGCGTCATAGAGCGCGTTACCCGCAACGATCAGCGCGTAGGCAAGGCCGCTGTAGCGAATGTTCGGATCGCTTGAATTCACGCAAGCAAGATAGCCCACGAGCTCCGCTTCATTTTCGCTGGCGATGCCGGTTTGGTGCGCCATCTCGTGCGCCGCGGCTTGATACAGCAGCAACGGCGGCTGATCCGCGTTCACGTTTGGCTCGGCGGTGAGTCCGATATAGATACCGGAGATTCCTTGCCAGGAAAGCCCCGTCGACCAGAAAATTTGTTTGGCGCGAGTGACGTCCGTCGGAAAAGCAGAGTGCTTTACAGAAAGAGTAGTATAGGCAGCAGGCAACTTCAAAAAGAGTTCGTCCTTGCTCTCTTGCGGCGCGAAAACTCTGTTTTCGTCTTCGTGCAGCGTTGCGCGCAAATCACGCGCTTGCCGCGCCGTCTTTAATACAAACGCTTCCAGCTCATCCACCGATCGCGTGCTGATGTTGAGTCCCATCCGCGTCGCCAGCGGCTCTCGAAAATAGTTGAATCCCCATGTCGCATAAAATAGATTGAGTATAATTCCGCCCGCGAGCAGAATAGAAACGATAGTACCAACTAGACGGCTAAACCTGATCTTTCGTGTGATCAACTGAAACAATCTTTTCAGCAGCAAAGCCGTGATGCCAAGTATCAAAAAATAGAGAAGGAATTCCGCGATGGAAAACGGAACAAGACTCGTTGCTGCGGAGATTGCACGGCGAATGGACGGATAGATTCCCTCACAGTAGTGTTGCTCAATCCACGCACGATGATTGACGAGCAGGCGCGGCCAGCTCAGCCCTAACAATAGGAAAGCCGCTGCAAGGCCGCCCCGGATGAAAAGCGCTTGATATCCGTGTTTATTCTTCCTTGTCTCTAACCGTTTCGCCATGGAGCGATTATACCATTGGATTGTGACGTAATCTATCCTTGCAGTGTTATAAAAATCTGTTTTTCTAGCGAAATCCAGCGGCGCATGATACAATATCGGGTGAGGTTAAGACAGATGGAAATCGGACTTTCAACGGCGAGTTATTTTCAGAAACTACAGATTGAGGATGCAATTCTCGACATCGGCGCGCATAGCGTTCCTGTCTGCGAACTGTTTCTCAATACGTTTTCGGAATATGAGCCGCCGTTTATCGATTTGCTTGGCGAAAGACTCGCGAGCACAAACACCAGCGTGTTCAGCGTTCACCCGATGAGCATGCAGTTTGAGCCGCAGCTCTTCTCCATTCATCCGCGTCAGCGGGAGGACGCGCTTCTTCTCTATGAGCGCGTGCTCGCGGCGGGAAAGCGCCTCGGCGCACAATATTACGTCATGCATGGGCCCGCACGCCTTTTTGGCGGCGTGAAAAACATCGAGTTGGCGCGCATTGCGCCGATCTTTGTGGATCTTGCCGAACGCGCGCAGCGATATGACATCCAACTCACGCTCGAAAACGTCAGTTGGTGCGTATTCAACGAGCCTGAGTTCGGCATTCGCTTGCAGGAGATGACGGGCGGCTTCATCAAGCACACGCTGGACGTCAAGCAGGCGGTGCGCAGCGGCTACGACCCGATGGACTACATCCGCGCGGTGGGCGAGCACATCGTCAACGTACACCTTTGTGACGCAACGCGGCTTCCTTCCGGCGGGGTGCGTTATGATATGCCCGGCTTTGGCGAATATGATTTTCTTGCCATGCTGAACCTGCTGCACGAAAAGGGCTATCACGGCCCCGCGTTCATCGAGGTCTACAGCGACATGTACACGAAGATTCCCGTGCTGTATGAGAGCTTGGATCGTGTCAGGCAGATGGTTTCCCACTCCACATACTCGCAAGCGTGATCCTTTTTTTCGTTTTTCACGCTTTTCGCGCCGGACAAAATATGATAAGATACAAGACAAATTTTATGAGTTTAAAATAACACCCAACAGAACCAACGGGAGGATACAACGATGAACGAACGATATTTTGACGAATCCTGGCGGCAGGCCATGCGAGTCAAGCTGGACTTTAACAACATGATGTCCGACAAGCTTGGCAACCGCGGTATATACAAGCGCGAGCTGGAGAGCATGCAGAGCCAGCTGGACGCAGCGGTCGCCAGCACGCGCGCCAAGCGCCCGATCATGCGCTGGCGTGAGCTGCCATATAATCAGGATGAGATCGTCAAGTCCATTCTGGCGGACGCGGTGGAGATCCGCGAAAAGTTTGACGACTTTGTCGTACTCGGCATCGGCGGCAGCGCGCTGGGTCCCATCGCCGTGCAGCAGGCGCTCAACCACCTGCACTACAACGACCTGCCGCGCGAAAAGCGCAATGGCCCACGCCTCTTTGTGGAAGACAACATCGACCCGGAACGCATGGCGGCGCTGCTCGACGTCGTCGACGTGGAAAAGACCTGCTTTAACGTCATCAGCAAATCCGGCGGCACCTCCGAGACCATGAGCCAGCTACTCATCATCTCCTCGCTGCTGCACGAAAAGCTTGGCGCGGATATCAGCACGCACCTCATCGCCACCACGGATGAAAGCAAGGGCAACCTGATCAAGATCGCCAAGGCCGAGAACCTGAAGACGTACTATATTCCCGAGGGCGTCGGCGGTCGTTTCTCCGAGCTCTGCCCCGTCGGTCTGCTTGCGGCAGCAGTCTGCGGCATCGACATTCGCGAACTGCTCGCGGGCGCCGCGTTTATGGACGCGATCTGCGACGGTCAGCGCGACGTTTGGAAAAACCCGGCGTATATGCTCGCCACCTTACAGGTTGCCAGCATGAAGCGCGGCTGCAACATCAGCGTCATGATGCCGTATGCGGATTCTCTTCGCTATATGGCGGACTGGTACGCGCAGCTCTGGGCGGAATCCCTTGGTAAAAAGGTCGATTGGGACGGCAGCGTCATCAACGCGGGCCAGACCCCGGTCAAGAGCCTCGGCGTGACCGACCAGCACTCTCAGGTGCAGCTCTATACGGAAGGCCCGTTTGACAAGGTACTCACCTTCCTCGCCGTGGACAAGTATCGCTGCGAGACCATGATCAGCGACGGCTATTTCGACGTGCCGGACGTCTCCTTCCTCTGCGGACACACGCAAAACGAGCTGATTGCAGCCGAACTCAAGGCGACGGAATACGCGGTCAGCAAGAGCGGTCACCTCAACCACACGATCCTCCTGCCGGAAGTCAACGCGTTTACGGTGGGTCAGCTTCTCTTCCTCTTCGAGATGGCGACGGCGTTTGCGGGCGAACTATTAAACATCAACGCGTTCGACCAGCCCGGCGTGGAAGAAGGCAAGAAGGCGACCTATGCGCTGCTCGGCAAACAGGGCTATGACGAAAAGCGCGCGGAGCTTGCCGCCATCCCCGAAAAGAACGAAAAATTCATCATCTAAGCATATGCTGACGATTCGATCGCTCACCACGGCGGATAAACAGCAGTCAAAGGAAATTTGGGAGTTGCGTTTTCACGACTCCCTTTCCTTTATTGACTGGTATTTTTCCGAGCGGTTCGCGCCGGAAACTTCGTTTTGCGCGGAAGAAGAAGGCCGCATTGTCAGCATTGCGCACGGCTCGGTCATGCAGCTTCGTGTGCGCGGCATAGTATTTCCCGCGATGATGATTTCGGGCGTCGCAACGCTGCCGGGGTTTGAAGGCCAGGGTTTGATGAAACGGGTGTTGTTTGCGCTCTTTTCCGAGTGCAAACAACGAAATATCCCGATCGCGTTCCACAAGCCTTCGCATTTCTCGATCTATCGCGCGGTGGGCGAGTTCCCCTGCTACGACGCGCTGTTTCACACACGGGAAGTCGAACCGCTTACCCCCGTCGTCTGGGACGCGCCGCCCGATGCAAACGAGCTGCTCCGCGTTTACGAGCAGACGACCGCGCTCTATAGCGGCCTCGTGATCCGTTCTCTTTCCGATATAGAGAAACGTATGCGGGATCTTACCTGCGACGGAACGCGGTTCTTGCGGCACCAAACGGGCGGCATCCTCGACGGATATCTCTTCGCCTCCGAGGAGGACGACGGCTCGCTCTACTGTGAGGAAGCGCTCGCCACCTCAAACCAAGCCTACACCGAGATGATCGCGCGCTTGCCAAAGGGTAGCGTTGTCAAGCTCCCGCCAGATGTGCCTGTGCAAGGCAACCTGCAACCGTGGGGCGTGATGATTCCCGTAGATGTCTCCGCGTTACTGCGTGCGCTCTGCGGAAATATTCCCGCGTTTCGGTTGGAAGTGCTGGACGGTATGATGCCCTGGAACAACGGCGTATTCGACGGCGCGGGCAACCTGACGAACGAACCTGCAACCGATATATTGTCGGCTGGTCGCCTCATGCAGTTTTTGTGCGGATATCTGCCGTTTCAGAATGCGTTTTCGCAAGAGAACTGCTATTGCGCAGACGAATATTGATCTATCCTTCGGCATCGCTTTTTCAAAAAGCACGTGTTAAAAATCAGTTGAAAAAAATCTTTTCGCAAGGAGACCTTTCATGTACGATATCGTATCTCTAGGCGAACTCCTGATCGACTTTACGGAGAGCGGCGTATCCCCAGCAGGTCAGCGCCTCTTTGAACAAAATGCAGGCGGCGCGGTAACCAATCTCTTGTGCGCGGCGTCCCAGTGCGGCTCCAAAACAGGTTTCATCGGCAAGGTCGGCCGCGATATGCACGGAGCATTTCTTAAACAAGCGATGGTCAACGCTGGCGTGGATATGCATGCGCTCATCGAAGCGGACGACGTATTTACGACGCTCGCTTTCGTCGCGCTCAAGCCCAGCGGAGAACGCGAGTTTTCCTTTGCGCGCAAACCCGGCGCGGACACCCAGCTCCGCACGGACGAACTCGACCGTGAAATGCTGAAACACACGCGCGTCTTTCACACCGGCTCTCTTTCGCTCACGCAGGAGCCCGCGAGAAGCGCAACCTATGAGGCGATCGACATCGCAAAAGCCGCGGGAGCCGTGATCTCCTACGACCCGAATTATCGCGCGTCGCTTTGGTCAAGCCGTGACGAGGCCATTCGCTTCATGCGCTCTCTGATCGTCACCGCGGATATCATAAAGGTCTCGGACGAGGAACTGCCGCTGCTCACGGGCGAAACCGATCCGGCGAAAGCCGCAGATGTGCTGCTCGATCAGGGCGTCAAGATCGTCGCAATCACGCTGGGTTCCGATGGCGCGTATGTCCGCGTTGGAAAAGAGCATGTGCTCGTCCCCGGATTTCGTGCCAAGGCCGTGGACACCACCGGCGCGGGAGATTCCTTCTTTGGCGGGTTTCTGTATCGCTTCCTCTCCTCCGGCAAAGCGCTTCGCGAAGTTACGATCACGGATGCCGCGGACTATGCCCGATTTGGCAACGCGACAGCTTCCCTCTGCGTCGAGCGGCGCGGCGGAATTCCCGCGATGCCAAAACTGGAAGAAGTGTTGGAACGGCTGAAACAGTAACTGATCGATTGCGAACTTTTTCCCGCCTTCGGGCGGGATTTTTATTTGCGTTTTGTTCGTTCTTTCAAAGAGATAGAAATTCACGATCTCAGCTCTGGGAAAACTGTTCCCAACCCTCCGTTCGCCTTGACAAAGAAGCCGTATTCCTGCGATAATATGCGTTGACTGATGAATAAGGAGCAATGACTACATGGCAGCGCAAACGGAAAAACCTTCCTGGTATACGATGGATTCGATCGTAACGCTCTGCAAAGGGCGCGGCTTTGTCTACCCCGGCAGCGAGATCTATGGCGGCCTCGCCAACAGCTGGGACTACGGCCCGCTTGGCGTGGAGTTTAAGAATAACATCAAGCGCGCCTGGTGGAGAAAATTTGTCCAGGAGTCGCCCTACAACGTCGGCATGGACGCGGCGATTTTGATGAACCCCGAAACCTGGGTCGCGAGCGGTCACGTAGGCGGATTTTCCGACCCGCTGATGGACTGCAAGAGCTGCCGCGCGCGTTTTCGCGCCGATAAGCTCATCGAAGACTATGTCGCCGAGCAAGGCTTGACGGATGTGCATCCCGACGGCTGGACAAACGCGCAGATGGAAGAGTTTATCAAAGAAAAAGGCATCGTCTGCCCCGAATGCGGAAAATCGGACTTCACGGGCATCCGCAAGTTTAACCTGATGTTCAAGACGTTTCAGGGCGTAACGGAAGACTCCGCGTCGGAGCTGTATCTGCGCCCCGAGACCGCACAGGGCATATTTGTCAACTTCAAAAACGTGCTGCGTACCACGCGCAAGAAACTGCCGTTTGGCATCGCGCAGATCGGAAAATCCTTCCGAAACGAAATCACGCCCGGCAACTTCATCTTCCGCATCCGCGAGTTTGAGCAGATGGAGCTGGAGTTCTTCTGCACACCCGGCACCGACCTCGACTGGTACCACTACTGGAAGGATTACTGCCACAAGTTCTTACTTGCCCTCGGCATGAAAGACGAGAGCATCCGCCTGCGTGAGCACGAGAAAGAGGAGCTTTCGCACTACAGCAAGGGCACGACGGACATCGAGTTTATGTTCCCATTTGGCTGGGGCGAGCTCTGGGGCATCGCCGACCGCACGGACTTCGACCTCAAGAGCCACGCCACCCATAGCGGCGAGAATTTTGAATATCTCGATCCGTACACCAACGAGAAATTCATTCCGTATTGCGTGGAGCCGTCCCTCGGCGCGGATCGCGTCGCGCTCGCGTTCCTCTGCAACGCTTATGAAGAGCAGGCGCTGGAAGGCGGAGACGTTCGCAGCGTGCTGCACCTCCACCCCGCGCTCGCGCCGTTTAAATGCGCGGTGTTGCCGCTAAGTAAAAAACTCAGCGAGCAGGCGCAGGTCGTCTACGAAAAGCTCGCCAAGAAATTCATGGTGGACTTTGACGAGACGGGTTCCATCGGCAAGCGTTACCGCCGCGAGGACGAGATCGGTACACCGTACTGCATCACGGTCGACTTCGACACCGAGACCGATGGATGCGTCACCGTTCGCGACCGCGACACAATGGAACAGGTTCGCCTGCCGATCGACGAGCTGACAAGCTACATCGAAACTCGGCTGGACTTCTAAAGCAAGAGACACAAGCCCCCGCGTCCTGCGCGGGGGCAATTGTTTGTTTGGCGTAATCGAACGCAAGAGAAATCATAACGACAGGAAACGATATGGCAGAGATTACCGGCGTCGTCAACTCCATCATCTACCGCAACACTGAAAACGGTTGGACGGTTTTAGAGCTTTGCCCTGACGAAGGCGAAAAGCTCACCGTCGTTGGTGCGCTGCCGCTAGCAAACGTTGGCGAGCGTTTGGAATTGACGGGCGAATATTCTTCGCATCCGAAATACGGCAGTCAATTTCGGGCGACCGCCTATCATACCGTAGCCCCGGCGACGCTATCCGCGATTGAAACCTATCTCGGCAGCGGGCTCATCAAGGGAGTTGGCCCCGCGACTGCGCGCGCAATCGTCTCCACCTTCGGCATGGAAACACTCGCGATTCTGGACGAAGACCCGCTACGCCTTTCGGAGATACCCGGTATCGGCGCAAAACGGCGCGATATGATCCTCGCAAGCTATACCGAAAACCGCATGATGCGGGATATTCTGCTCGCTCTGGAACCATACGGCGTAACGGTCAATCAGGCGTACAAGCTCTATAAAATCTACGGCGAGCTGTGTCTTGCGCGGATCGAGGAAGACCCGTATCAAATCATCAAGGACGTGGACGGCATCGGCTTTGTCACGGCGGACAAGATCGCGCAAAACGTCGCCGGATTTTCCTTCGACTCCGAGTCCCGCCTGCGCGCGGGGCTTCTGTTCGCGCTCTCGACCGCGGCAAACGAATACGGACACACGTATCTGCCCAAGAAATCGTTGCTCAATTACTCGGTCAAGCTCCTTGGTGCACCCGAAGAGAGGCTGAACGATTCGCTGGATCTGTTGGTTGCGCACGGCGAAGCAGTGCAGCAATTCGTCGGTGAAACGGAAGCGGTGTTTTTACCGTACTTCGACCGGATTGAGTCGTATGTTGCGGAAAAGCTGCTGAACTTATCGCAAAAGCCAATCGAAAACCCGTTCTTTGACTTTGCGGCGATTCAGTCTGCGCAAAAGCTGGAGCTTTCCGGTCAGCAAAAGAGCGCGGTACTTGCGGCGCTGAGCGAAGGCGCGCTGGTGATCACCGGTGGTCCCGGCACGGGCAAGACCACCATCATTCGTTTTATCACTACCATCATGGAGGAAATCGGGCTGGAAGTCGCCTTGACCGCACCAACCGGAAGAGCCGCAAAGCGCATGAGCGATGCTACGGGACACGAAGCGAAGACCATCCACCGCCTGCTGGAATATGTTCCCGGCGAAGGATTCTTGCGCAATGCGGACGATCCCCTCTTTGTCGATATGGTCATCGTGGATGAGATGAGTATGGTGGATGCGATGCTCATGAACGCGCTGCTAAAGGCGATCTCCATCGGTACGCGGCTCATCCTCGTCGGCGACGCGGATCAGTTGCCCTCCGTCGGCGCGGGAGACGTTCTCCGCGACATCATCAGCAGCGAGACCATTCGTGTGGTTCGTCTGGACGAGATCTTCCGTCAGGCGCAGTCGAGCATGATCGTGACCAACGCGCACCGCATCAACGAAGGGTTCGCGCCGCTGCTAGACGTACCGGAAAGCGACTTTTTGTTTGAGGACGTCGCCTCGCAGGATCGCATTCTCGATCGGATTCTACAAGTTTGCACGCATCCGGGCGATGTGCTCGCGACAAACGAACCCCTGCTGGATGTGCAAGTGCTTGCTCCGATGAAAAAAGGCGTATTGGGCGTTTATAACATCAACGCGAAACTGCAAGCCGCGCTCAATCCGCCAGCGCCGCATAAAAGCGAGCACATCAGCGGAGATTCGATCTTCCGCGAGGGCGACCGCGTCATGCAGATGAAGAACAACTATAAGATCGAGTGGCGGAAAAAACTACCCGGCGGTGGTGTGGAAGATGGCACTGGCGCCTTTAACGGCGACCTCGGCACGATCTATCAAATTCACGAGCAGGATCGCGCGTTGAGTGTTATTTTTGACGATGAGCGGCTCGCGGTGTTTGACTACACGCATATCGACGAGCTGGAGCTTGCTTACTGTATTTCGATCCATAAGAGTCAGGGCAGCGAGTTTCCGATTGTGATATTACCGATGTTTGGCGCGGCATCGCCCATGATGACGCGAAACCTTCTGTATACCGCCGTTACGCGTGCAAAAAAACAGGTTGTCTGCATTGGCAGAAGAGACGCGCTTATGAGCATGGTCAACAACAACCGCACGGATCGGCGTTATACCGCGCTCTGCAGCCGCTTGAGCGAACTTCGGGCGCTCGGCGTATGAGCAATTCCACGCACAAAACAATTGTTCAGGCTCTGCTCGACGCGCTCTATCCGCCGGACGTTGCATGCGCGCTCTGCGGAAGAGAAACGCTGCTAGACCGCGACCGTCTTTGCGCAACCTGCCGGGATTCTCTCTCTCCCGCTCCCGCGCTCGTTTGTCCGTCTCTGATGGACGGAATCGTCGCGGCGTATCGTTACGGCGGCGGCGCGCGCGAAGGTGTTCGAGCGCTCAAGTATCAAAACCAAGTGCGTCTTGCCCCGTTCTTTGCCCAAGCGATCACGCTGCCGCCGGATTGGCGGATCGATTGCGTGGTTCCCGTTCCGTTGCATCCGCTCAAACAATGGCTCCGTTCGTATAATCAAAGTGATCTGCTCGCCAAAGAACTCTGCAAACGATACGCGCTGTTGCAGCAAGACGATCTGTTGCGGCGTACGCGCTTTACCAAATCGCAGACAAAGTTAAACGAATTTGAGCGTGCAAAAAATGTATCGCAGGCGTTTCTTGCATCGCCTGAAGCGCGCGGGAAAAGCATTCTTTTAATCGACGACGTGACCACCACGCATAGCACGCTGCTTGCCTGCGCGGTCGCGCTCAAACAAGCGGGAGCCACGCGCGTTTACGCTGCTTGCGCAACCGCCGCCATCCACGGCACGCACCGGGACTAAGCAACTTCATACAAAACCGCCTGATCAAAAGATCAGACGGCTTTTTATTGTACTCAGATGTATTGGTTTTTACCGGCCTGCCTGCCGGAGAAAAAGATGATCACGATCAGTATCCCGACGCAGACCAGCGCCGCGTTCCAGTTGCCTGTCCAGTCGAACAGCCAGCCGCCAAGCAGCGGGCCAAGTGCGCCAAAGCCGTAGCCAAGCGACTGCACCATGCCGGAGAGGCTCGTTGCCCGCTCTGCGTTTTGCGTTCTTAGCCCGATGAGCAACATGCAAAGATTGAAGCAGGAACCCGTTGAGAAGCCGTATAGCATCACGCAGACGGTCAGCAGCGCGGTGGATTTAGCCATCGCCAAGCCGCAAAGAGAAGCGATATAGAGCACCGAAACGACGGAGATCAATCCGCGCTGATCCTTGAGCCTTGTCGCAATCGCGGGAATGAGAAACGCGGCCGGGATGGTCGTGAGTTGAAACGCAAACGCCAGATATCCGGCAGCTTCGGGTGAAAGCCCTTTGAAGAGCGCGATGCTCGGCAGCCACGCCGCAAAAAAATAAAATAAAAACGACTGCGCGCCCATGAGCACGGTCAACCACCAGGCAAGCTTTGTGCGCCAGACGGATTTTTCCTGCTGTTGTGTAACCGCAGTATCCATCTTAGTCTGCACAATCGAGAGCTTGCGTTGCGGCAGCCAGACGAGGATGCCGACGATCGCCAGCGCGATCCAAATCGCGAGAGAATTCCGCCAGCCCATGTTGGGAAGCTTGCTAATGGGATAGCTCACCGCAGCGGAGACCGCCGCAAATGAGGTCATAGAGATCGTAAACGCGCCGGTGGCGAGGCCCAGCCGCTCCGGAAAACGTGCCTTGATGATGCCCGGTACGAGCACGTTGCCAATCGCAATGCCCGCGCCGAGCAAGAACGTTCCGGCGAACAGTCCCGCGTTGCCCGCATACGAACGCAGCGCGACCCCAAGCAAGATTACGGTTATGGCGATTAGCAGCGTCTTCCCCGCGCCGAACCGATCGCTGATGCGCCGCACAAACGGCGAAAGCAACGCAAACATGATCAGCGGTATTGTCGTGAGCAAACCGAAAACGCCGCTGGAAAACGGAAGCTCCGTCTTCATGGTAGGCACAAGCGGGCCTACTGCGGTGATTGGCGCACGCAAATTAATCGCGACAAAGATTAAGCCGAGGAACAATAACAGTTGAAACGGTTTTTTCTGCGCTGTTTTTTCCGTCAAAATCGCGTCTCCTTCCAGATGAGTGCAATCAGTAATGCTTTACTCCATCTCTTCCGGCAAAAATTTCGTGTTGCAGAGTCCGTGATAATGGCTTCCCTTTTTCACAGTGAGCTTGAGCACGCAGTAATCCGGGTCGGTTACCCCTTTGGGATAATACATCTCAAACCCTTCCCGCCAAAGAAACGACTTTGTCTCCATATCGGTACAAACCTCGATTTCGCCGACGAACAGCGCGCCTTGATAATGATCGGGGTCGCAGTAATAGAGCGACGCTTTCGGATTCGCTAAGAGCGCCGGAATCTTGCCGGAGGATGTATTAGTCGAAAGATACTGCGTTTTTATCTGGTCGTGTTCCAAAATCAGCATTGCCCGCGTGACGGGGTAGCCTTCCTCATCCACATAGGAAAGATACGCGGATTTACTCTCGTTTCGAAGCTTCCATATCGCATCAAAAATCTCTTTTGTCATGTGAGCCACCTTCTTGCTTATAAAACGATATAGTGCGGAATGATGTCTTCATATGTTCCATCATCCAGTCGAAAGCCGCCGGGGATTACACCGAGTTGTGTGAATCCAAGTTTTTGATATAAATGCAGTGCGGAAGCGTTGGTTTTGACCACCGCGTTGAATTGCAGGATCCGAAAGCCGATCATTCTAGCCTGCCGCATACAGTCTCTGACCAGCGCCTCGCCAACGCCACGCCCGCGAGCGCCCGCAGATACGGCATAGCTCGCGTTACAGATGTGTCCGCAGCGGCCAACATTGTTGGGATGCAAAATATAGAGCCCCAGCATCTCGCCCGATGCGTCGTCCCGCGCGGTTCCCGTATAGGACTGTGCGGAGAAAAACGCATCTCCCGATTCCAGCGTCAGCGGTTCCGTCTGCGGAAAAGCGACGCCTTCCGCAACGATTTCATTCCAAATTTTGATTGCCTTTTCGATATCTTGCTGTTTGTAGCTCGTAATTTGAATTGACATATTCCACCTGAAAAATTGATCTGTCGTTTGTTTCGTAAAAAGAACGCACCCTTATTCGGTATGAACAAGAGTGCGTTTCTCCTGGCGGAGGGCCAGGGATTCGAACCCTGGGTCCCTTTCGGGACACGGCATTTCGAGTGCCGCACGATCGACCACTCTGACAACCCTCCAAGAATGCTCGCGCAAAAGTTATTATACTGAACTGTCGCCAAGATTGCAACGGTTTGTTTCAAATTAGGGCGAATCTTGGGATAAACAAAGCGCCCTTGCGGGCGCCTTGCTTTGGAATCGATTTGTTTCTTACGCTTTGCCTTCGCAACCGAGCACGGTCGTGATCTTGTGCTCGACCATGGCTTTGATCGCGTCGCGCGCGGGTTTGAGATACTGGCGTGGGTCAAAATGGCTGGGGTTATCGTTGAAGTACTTGCGGATCGTCGCCGTCATGGCAAGACGCAGATCGCTGTCGATGTTGATCTTGCAGACCGCCATACGTGCGGCTTCGCGGAGCATCTCTTCCGGTACGCCGATGGCATCCGGCATGTTGCCGCCGTTTTCGTTGATCATCTTCACGAACTCCGGAATGACGCTGGAAGCGCCGTGGAGCACGATCGGGAACCCGGGCAGACGCTTTTCGACTTCGGTGAGGATGTCAAATCTCAGCTGCGGTTTGGTGCCGGGCTTGAATTTGTACGCGCCGTGGCTGGTGCCGATGGCGATCGCCAGCGAGTCCACGCCGGTGCGGTTGACAAAGTCCTGCACCTGATCGGGATCGGTGTAGCTGCCTTCGCCTGCCGCAACCTTCACGTCGTCCTCAACGCCTTCGAGACGGCCGAGTTCGCCTTCGACCACAACGCCGTGGTCATGCGCATACTCAACAACCTGACGGGTCAGCTTGACGTTCTCTTCATAGCCGTGGTGCGATCCATCGATCATAACAGAGGAGAATCCACCGTCAATGCAGCTTTTGCAGAGTTCAAACGTGTCGCCGTGGTCAAGGTGAACGCAGATGGGCAGATCCGTCTCAATGCAGGCTGCCTCGATGAGTTTCATGAGATAGGTGTGGTTGGCGTATTTGCGCGCGCCGGAGCTGACCTGCAGGATCAGCGGGGCTTTGAGTCCCTTGGCGGCTTCGGTGATGCCCTGAATGATCTCCATGTTGTTGACGTTGAACGCACCGATGGCATAACCTCCGGCATATGCGTCCGCAAACATCTTTTTGCTGGTTACGATAGGCATTTGAACTATCTCCTTTTCTTGATCGGTTGGATCAATTGTCTTGTTCTTTCGATACGTATTCTATCACATGACGCTTAAATTGCAACGAAAAATTCCCTATTTGGCCTGTAAGTTCCTACAAAAGCAGTTTTTTCGACTCGATATGCTTTGATCGAAATAAAATCGAACCATACCTGCTCAATTGTCTTTCCGTTTGCTTTGCGCTATACTATGCATTGAGAAGGAACGAATGATGCCCGCTGTGACCTCGCGGGTTCAATTTGGAGGAAGTATCCCATGGATTCAACCAAGCAACGCTTGTTGTCCCTCGTCATCCCCGTATTCAATGAGCAGGAAGTTCTCAAGGATTCCTTTGTCCGTATGGACGCAGCGATGCAGAAAACCGGCTATGCCTACGAGATCATCTACGTCAACGACGGCAGTCGGGATCGCACGCTTGATCAGCTTCGTGAGCTGGCAAGCGCGCACCCGCAGGTTAAGGTTCTCTCGTTTTCCCGCAACTTTGGACACCAGCTCGCCGTCACCTGCGGCATGGACGCCGCAAAAGGCGATGCTTTGATCATCATCGACGTCGATCTGCAAGACCCGCCGGAATTGATCCCCGAAATGGTACGCATGTGGGAAAAGGGCGCGGATATCGTCTACGGAAAGCGCCTCAAGCGCAAAGGTGAAACGTTCTTAAAGAAACTGACCGCCAGCATGTATTACCGTCTGCTCGCCTGGATGAGCGCCTATCCTATCCCCCTCGACACGGGAGATTTTCGCCTGATCGGGCGCAATGTTGCGGATGTGTTTCTCCAGATGCGCGAGCACAACCGTTTCCTGCGCGGCATGTCCGCATGGATGGGCTATAACGCCGTCCCGATCGAATACGAGCGGCAGGAGCGCTTCGCGGGTAAAACAAAGTATACGCTCAAGAAGATGCTCCGCCTCGCCAGCGACGGTATCACGGGATTTTCCGATAAACCGCTAACGCTGCCGATGACGTTTGGCATCGGGCTGATGGCGCTCTCCGGTCTGGGGCTCATCGCGCTGATCGTGCTCGCGATCGTGTCCGGCGTGGCTCCGTGGCTCTGGGCCGCCTGCGGAATCGTATTCATGCAGGGGCTGACGCTGTTCTTTATGGGATTACAGGGCATGTATCTGGGCCGGATGTATGACGAGGTCAAGGGACGCCCGCTCTACATCGTATCCGAAAAATATAACATAGATTGAAGCAGCTGCTTTGCGCGCCAATCGATATGCCAGGATCGTTAAATCGTATCAATCAGCCGTTTTGTGAGGCGTGCTGAGAAAGTTTTTTCTTGCGAATATCGCGCAGATATTGTACAATACGTTGGGCTTTAAGAGCGAAAATCGTATTCGCAGGAGCGGATATCAATCCCGCAGATATGGTTTTTCGCATGATTTTCGAAAGAAAATGAGACCTTTATAACATCGTATATCATAAAAAGGAGAACATAGATATGGCAATCAAAGTAGGCATCAATGGCTTTGGCCGTATTGGCCGCCTGGTATTCCGTGCAGCCGCAGCCAACCCCGAAATCGAAGTCGTCGGCGTGAACGATCCGTTCATCGACCTCGACTACATGGTTTACATGCTCCGTTACGACACCGTTCACGGTCAGTTCAAGGGAGATATCTCTATCAAGGACGGCAAGCTGGTCGTCAACGGCGAAGAAACCGCGGTTTATGCTTGCATGAACGCGAACGAGATCCCGTGGAAAGATTGCGGCGCGGAATACGTCGTGGAATCCACCGGTATCTTCACCACCACCGACAAGGCGAGCGCGCATTTTGCGGGCGGCGCCAAGAAGGTTGTCATCTCCGCTCCCTCGGCGGATGCCCCGATGTTCGTCATGGGCGTCAACCAGGATAAGTACACCAAGGACATGAAGGTTGTTTCCAACGCGTCCTGCACCACCAACTGCCTCGCGCCTCTGGCGAAGGTCATCCATGACAACTTCGGCATTATCGAAGGCCTCATGACGACCGTTCACTCCATCACGGCGACGCAGAAGACCGTTGACGGTCCTTCCAAGAAGGATTGGCGCGGCGGCCGTGCGGCAGCGCACAACATCATCCCCAGCTCCACCGGCGCCGCCAAGGCCGTCGGCAAGGTCATCCCTTCCCTCAACGGCAAGCTCACCGGTATGTCCCTGCGCGTTCCGACGCCGGACGTCTCCGTGGTTGACCTCACTGTCCGTCTTGAGAAGGGCGCAACCTATGACGAGATCAAAGCCGTCATGAAGGCCGCTTCCGAAGCGCCGGAATGGGCCGGCATCATCGGTTACACCGAAGACAAAGTTGTGTCTTCGGACTTCTACACCGATCCGCGCACCTCGATCTTCGACGCTGATGCAGGAATCAGCCTGAACGACCACTTCGTCAAGCTCGTCGCCTGGTATGACAACGAGTGGGGTTATTCCAACAAAGTGCTCGACCTGATCACGCACATGGCGAAGGTCGACGCGCAGTAATCACTTCGTTTCTACAAGAGAGAGCGGTTCGTCCGCTCTCTTTTTTTTATACGCCGAACAGTTGGTGTTGCGCAAAAAACAGGCTCTGCGAAAACCGCAAAGCCTGTCAAATGATCTTGAATTGTTTAATCGGTTAGTTCAGCGAGAGAAACGCAAACAGCGGATAGTGATCGGAATACTCGTTGGGAATCGCGCGCGCGTTGAGCACGGTGATATTGTTCGAAACGATGATGTTGTCGATCTGCGTCATCGCGATTCTCTTGTTGGAATAGGTGAGAAACTTGGTCGCGCCGGTATTGACGACATGATATTTCTTCCGGAATCCGTAGAACTCGCTTTCCTGCGCGTTGAAGTCCCCTGTCAGAATTTTAAACTCGTTTTGATCCGCGTTCATGATCTTCAGCACCTCCGCAAACTGCTTCTTGCGAATGGTTGCGGACTCATAGGAAAAATGCGTGTTGTAAACAGAAACGCGCTTGTCGTTGATCACATACTCCACTTTTTGTAGGCAGCGCTGCTCTTTATTCTCACTGGAGAGTAATGTCACCGTTGCATTTTCCGGTTTGAATTTCGAAATCTGCCCGATGCCATATTTCCCGCCGGACGGATATTTGATCGTTTCGGCAAAGGTCATATACTGTGTATTTTTTGTGCGCACGGAGAGCAGGTTATTCTTATTCTCTTTCTCGTTGATGTATACTTCCTGAATGCCGAGGATATCCGGCCGCTGCGCCCCAATCAACCAGCCCTGCATCTCCAGATTGTCGTTTCCGCGTTTGATGTTCCAGGTGCCAACCGTCAGTACATCGCGCACAAGATAGATGGAATACTTGACCACACCGTTCACGGAGATACGGATGGTCTTGCTGTTGCCGGAGTTGATGGTGTACTTCGCGCTGCCGATCCCTGTGTTTCCGATGCTGACCTTGACGCCGTTGTTTGCGATGCAGTTGATATCGATCTCGCCCTGCGTCGCGGTGAGCACATAGCCGTACTCCGTCGGCGAGAACGCGGGCGATAACGTCCCTCCCGTTATCTCTATGCCGGTGAGTAAGTCATTTGAAACTTTTGCTTTGAGTTCCATATAGTCTGCGGAAACATACCCTACACTTCCGTTGAAATCGATCTGATGCCATGCCCCGCTGGCATACGCTTGCGTGACCTTGAAGGTATCCCCTTTGTTCGCTTTGCCGAGTTTGCTTGCTTTCAGCGAAGGTTCTGCGCGAACGTTGACGTCCTGCTGAACGTTGAAGATCGTGCCGGTGTAATCCAGTTGATAGGAAGGAAGCGACGCGTCGATATCGACATAGAGACGGTTGACGTAACCCGTCTTCGTCCCGACTTCCACATGATACCACTCCGCATTGACGGTGCTCTCCAGAATCTTGACGACCGTGCCTTTGCTCAGCCGTTTCACCACACCGCCGTCCTCACTAGCAGTTTTCCGCATTGCAACGCTGTCCGCGTTGATGACGCCCGTACTCAGCGTGAGCGCGTGAGAGGAGCGGGCAGGAACCACAGCTAACCCGATCATGAGCAGTATCGTGCATACAAGCGTAATTCGCTTCTTCATAGTCCCTCTTTTCGAGTTTCTTCGATCCAGTGTCTTCCGTTTGATCGCTTATCTTCGTTGATGCAAAATAGAACAATAAGAATCTACAAGCTTGAGTTTAGTCAAAATATGGCAGGAAGACAAGCCACATCACGCCCAATTCACGAAAACGTTACATTACATGTTTGTACGCAAACAGAGACAAGCGCTCTACTTGAAATAGAGCGCTTGAAACATTAGCTGCAATTTGCAATATGACTTTTATGCGTTTGCTTCTTCTTCAGCCGTTAAATACGCGGAGGGTGCAGGTGCAATACCTTTTGCCCAGCCAATCCAGTTAGTTACAAAGAACGCCAGCACTCCGACCGCACAACCGAACACGACCGGCAGTAGGCCGAGATAAAACGAACCTCCACTGAGAATTTGCCAAACTACGACGCCCACGGTTCCCGCGATGATCGATACAGTGCCAGATGCTTTGATCGCGCGCGGCACAACCAAGCCAAGACCATATGCAGCAAACGGCCCTGCACAGCGAATCGCAAAGGCGAATGTATTCATCATGACGATATCTACGCCAAACATTGCGATGCTCATCGCGATCACGCAGGAAATAACGTTGCAAAAACGCGTCGCGAATATAATCTGTTTTTCGGACATTTCTTTTTTTCGGAAAAACTTCAGATAAATGTCCTTGATAAACATCGTGGACATACATAGCAAGTTCGAATCTGCGCTCGACATCGTAGCCGATATAATCGCGGCCGAGATAAGGCCTGTAACGATTGGAGGAGCAAATGTGTTGGTTATGTCCATCATGGCGGTCTTTGCGGAGATGTTCGGAATCTGATCCTGCAGCGCAAACGCCGCAAGGCCTAGCAAGGTCGGGAAAATCGACATCGCCGCCATCAATGCTGCGGACAAGAATGCGGCACTCTTTGCCGTTTTTTCGTCTTTTGCGGACTCAAAGCGGCTCACCATTTCCGGCCCGGAGAGGAAGGTGCAGAAGTAGTTGAAGATATAGCCAATGATCGTAACCCAACCGATCGCGGTGAAGCTCAGCTTGATCGGAGGCAGTTTTGCGGAGATGGCAGCCCAGCCGCCCGCGTCGACCAAAACAATTGGCGTAGCAACGGCAAGGCCAATCAGGATGATCAAAAACTGCACAAGGTCGCTGATTTGATCTGCAATCATACCGCCGAGCGTCGTGTAAAGAATGATGACAAGACCCGCAATGACCAGGCAGACGTTGAGCGGAATGCTGGTTAACGTTGAGATAACCGCGCCGGATGCCATCACTTGGGAGCTCGTCAAGCAGAATAGAGCAACGATGTTAAGAATGGCAGAAAATGTGCTGGAAAAATTACCAAACCGACGCCCCACAACCTCAGGTATGGTGACTGCCATCGTTTTACGAATCTTGGGTGCAAAGAATGCCAGCGGAATCATTGCCAACGAGGCGGCAAGCACATACCAGCTTGCACTCATACCCCAATCACCGAACGCCTTTGCGGCTAGACCCGTTGTGCTTCCGCCGCCGATGTTGTTTGCCGACAGCGAGAACGCAACCATAAACAGGCCCATGCGGCGACCCGCAATCATATAGTCCTTGCTGTCCTTGATCTTGGTCTTGCCGACGACAAAGCCGACAACGAGCATACCGATGAGATATGCTACCACAACAACTAACGCTACAAGATTCATGTTTCGCTCCTTGAAACGTATTCACCCGCCGGGTGTAATTATAATTATACTTATGGTACATATAAAATCAACAGAATTGTGTCAAATTGTGTATATATTATTTACTTTGATTTTACATTTCACGATTTGTTCCGTCACATAAAAGAACCGATCAAGCGTGTGCTCGATCGGCCTTTTTTATCCGTCTTTTTGAACTATTTTATGATGCGGTAAATATTCGCTTCGTACGGTTGCAGCCCGTCGCCTTGCGCCATATAGTTTGAATAAACCAGTTCCATCTCCTCTTTTGTCTTCGGCTGCTTGATCGCTCGCTCGCACAGGTTGACTTCGATGTAGAAGCGCTCTTTGCCGTCGTCCCGATAATAACAGAACACATCCTCCTTCGCACTCTCCAGCGGTTCAAACGAGCCGTAGACCAGCGAGGGATGTTCCTTTCGCAATTGAATCAGCGTCATGTACGCGCGAAGAACGGACGTTTCCTCGTTCAGCTGGGCCGCGACGTTGCAGGTGTCTTTGTCGCCCACGCGAATCCACGGCTCGCACTCGGAGAAACCCGCATACGGCTTATCCGTCCACTGCATCGGTGTGCGGCTGTGATCCCGCGTACCGCAGAGAACAGTATGCCAGGCTTGCTCCGGCGTCTTTCCGCAGGCGATCAGATCGTTGTATTTATTGATACTCTCGATATCGCGCAGTTCCGACATATCATGAAAATCAACATTGACCGCGCCAAGCTCCTGCCCCTGATAAAGAAACACGGTTCCGCGCGCGGTAAACAGCACAACCGCGATCAGCTTTGCGATGATGTCGCGATACTCCTCATTCGGATTGATCTTGCTGACCATACGGGGATTGTCGTGGTTCTCGACAAAGATGCTCGGCCAGGCATAGTCCGCGTAATCTCCCTCAAGCCTGCAAAAGCTCTTTTTCAGGTGATTGAGATTATAGCGGTAATCGTCAAAGCGGTTCTTGCCGAGATTTTCCAGATGGTCAAAGCTGAACACGGTGTTCAGCTCCTCCCGCTCGTCCGCGGTGAGTAGCTTGTTCATCTCCGGCCCGGTACCCGGCGTTTCGCCGACGGTGAACGCGTCGCCAAAGGAACGAGACTTCAGCTCGTGCAGAAACTCGTGTAGACGCTTTCCGTAGAAATAATGCTCGATGCCACTGAATTGCAACAGTGTGCCGAGCGTCGCGCTGCCGTCCTCGAGCGAGGTCTTACTGATGTAGTTGATCACGTCGAGACGGAATCCGTCCACACCTTTTTCACGCCAGAATTCGATAATGTCGCAAACCTCGTCCCGCACCTTGGGGTTCTCCCAGTTCAGGTCGGGCTGCTTTTTCGAAAACAGATGCAGGTACTCCTCATCTCGCGTGTCCACGCTCTCCCAGGCCGGTCCGGAAAAGAAGCTGTGCCAGTTGTTCGGGTGCCCGCCGTTTTTCGGTTTGCGCCAGATATAGTAGTCTCCGTGTTCCCCCTGCGGGTTTTTCGCGGAGTCGACAAACCACTCGTGCTCGTCGGACGTGTGGTTGACGACGAGGTCGAGGATGAGCTTCATCTCGCGCGCATGCATCTCGGCAATCAGCTCCTCCGCGTCCGCCATCGTGCCAAACTCGGTCATGATCGCTCTGTAATCGCGCACGTCATAGCCGTTGTCGTCGTTGGGTGAATCGAAGATGGGAGACAGCCAAAGCGCGTCCACACCGAGCTGTTTGAGATAGTCCAGTCTCTGGATAATGCCCTTGAGGTCGCCGATTCCATCCCCGTTTCCGTCTTGAAACGAGCGCGGATAGATTTGATAAACGACCGCTTCTTTCCACCAATAGTGTTCATTGGACTTTGTCAGCGGTTTGGTGTTTGTTTCCTGATTAAATAAGTCGATCATCGTGTCGATCACGTAATCCGCATCCGGCATGGCTTTGCCTGCAAACTTCGGCAGTGCGGAAAGTTTGAGCGACTTGACGATCGGGTTGAGTATCACTTTTTCGTTGACGCCCGCGTACTGCACCAGCTGCGCCAGCACATCCCGTGCGATCGGGTTATTGAGCAATTCGCCAACCTTTGTATCTCTTGTGATCATGTATATGGGTCCTCCATCACGCGGACAAAACCGCGATATCAGTCTTGTGTCTTTTGATAGACACCGATTGTGACCATTGTACTGCTTTGCGGATTTGTTTGTCCACGCATTCAACGTGAATTCTTTTCTTGATTTCTGTGTCAACCGTGATCTGCCTCAACCCGATTTGCAGCTCTCCAAACATATAAGCATCCGTGTAATGGAGACGTGGACGCACGAAAAAAGCAGGCGATTTCTCGTCTGCCTTTTGAAAACCTGATCTTACTCGCCCGCGGCGACCTCGTAAACGCTGACCTGCTTTTTACCAAAGTGTTTGGTTTCAAAGCGCACAACGCCGTCGACGGTTGCAAAGAGCGTATCGTCTTTGCCGATGCCAACGTTGGTGCCGGGATGAATGTGTGTGCCACGCTGACGCACGAGGATGTTGCCCGCAAGCACGAACTGACCATCCGCGCGCTTCGGTCCGAGACGCTTGGAATGGCTGTCGCGGCCGTTACGGGACGAACCAACGCCTTTTTTATGTGCAAACAGCTGTAGATTCATCTTGAACATATCGTTACACCTCCCTGTGTCGTATTTTAAGGGATTTTCGATACGATTCTTGTATGGAGCGGAGACCTGCTTCCATCGTTAAAAACAGAAGCTCTGCCCGATCCAACTGCTCCCCGTGCGTATCGTCCGCGAGAACGCAGTGTATTCCTTCCTCATCGTCAATGGAGTAGACGAGTTCTTTGCCCTCTTTTAGTCCAATGACATCGGTGAGACCCAGACAGCACGTTTGTGTCAGCACGGAGATCGCACTGCAAACGACGTCCTTCCCCGCTTCGCCGTGGTACGCGTGACCGGTTGAGGTAAACCCGACCGTTCGCCCACCCTGCTGAAGCATCGTTACGGTAACCATATTGCCTTACCCGATCGAGAGAATCTCGACTTTGGTGTACGGCTGACGATGGCCGCGCTTTGTGCGCGTGTCCTTCTTCGGCTTATACTTGAAAACGACGACTTTCTTGCCTTTGCCGTGTTCGAGCACTTTGCCACGAACCACAACGCCGCTCAAGACGGGCTTGCCCACCTTAACGCCGCTGTCATCCGCAACCAGCAATGTTTCAAAACTGACTTCGGCGTTCACATCGGATTCGAGCTTTTCAACCATGATCTGGTTGCCAACCTCTACCTTATACTGCTTACCACCGGTTTGAATGATTGCATACACGATAACTGCACCTCCTCATACCAGACTCGCCCAATCGCGGTGGCGCGGATAAAACCGCGCGCTTATACCGCCCCGGAGCGGCTCACCGAAAGATCATAACACAACAAATACTCTAATGTCAACGAAAAAACTGCCGTTTTATGCGTCTCTTCCGGCTGTTAGTGAATGATTTTGCAATCCCGCTTCGCCTCCGGCACTTTCTTCTCAGAAAGCGGGCGAACGGCGAATTTTTCGATGTGCAGCGTGGGATTCGGGCGGACATAATACGTTCCGCCTTCTTCCGCCGGGAAGAGACACCCGTGCTTCTTCTCCGCCTCTTCCATCGCGGTAACCACATCGGGATGCGCTTCGATTAAGATACGCTTATTGTTACTGCCCTTGATCACCTGTACCGTCTGCTTGCGGATGCGATTGATCATGGTTTCAGGCGCTAGCACCTTCGCGTCCCCGTTGCAATACGGGCAAATCTGCTGCAATGTGTCCGAAATGCTTCTACCGGTCTTCTTTCGCGTCATCTCGACGAGTCCCAGATGCGTAAAGCCAAACACGTGCGAGCGGGTGTGATCGCTCCGCAGCGCGTTTTTGAGCGTGGTGAGTACGAGCGCGCGGTTTGCTTCCTTCTCCATATCGATAAAGTCGATGATGATGATGCCGCCGATGTCGCGCAATCTCAGTTGCTTTGCGATTTCGTTTGCCGCCTCGCAGTTGACCGCGGTGATCGTTTTTTCCAGATTGTCCTTGCCGACAAACTTGCCGGAGTTGACGTCGATGGAGGTTAGCGCCTCCGTACGATCGATGATGACATAGCCGCCGCTCTTGAGCCAGACCTTGCGCGCAAGCGCTTTTTCAATCTTGCTCTCGGTGTCGTAGCGGTCAAAGAGCGCCTCGCTCTCCTTGAGCAGGATGCGCGCCTTAAGCTTCGGCGCCATGTAGTCCGCGATCTCGCGCAGCTTATCATAGGCCTCGGTATCGTTGACGAACACGCGGTCGATGTCCTTCATCAGCAGGTCTCGCGCGGTACGGAAGAGCAAGCTCTGCTCCGCATGCAGGAGCGCGGGCGCTTTTTTTGCTGCGGCGCGCTTCTCAATCTCGGCATAGAGGTTGACGATGCTCTCCAGGTCTTCCGCAAAGTCCTGCTTGGTCTTGCCCGCGGACGCGGTACGCACGATGACGCCCATGCACTTGGGCTTGATTTCGGTTAAGATTTTGCGAAGGCGCTGGCGCTCTTCGTCTTTGTCGATGCGGCGAGAAACGCCGACATAGTCCATCGTCGGCATCAACACGAGCGAACGTCCCGCCAGTGTGATGTGCGTGGTCACGCGCGCGCCCTTGGTGCCGACCGGGTCTTTTGCCACCTGCACCATGATGGTCTGCCCGGGTTTGAGCAGGTCGCGGATGTTTTTCGACTCCGGTATCTGCTCGATCTCGTCGTCCGGATCGTCCGAGAGCACGATATCCCCTGCGTAGAGGAAGGCGTTGCGCTCCAACCCAATGTCGATGAAAGCCGCCTGCATGCCGGGCAGAACGTTTTGCACCTTTCCGTTGTAGATGTTGCCGACGAGGCGTTCAGTCCCCTCCTGCTCCACATAGAGCTCGACGGGCGAGCCGTCCTCGACGACCGCAACGCGGGTTGCCACACCGCTTGCGTCTACCAGGATCTCCTTATTCATTTTTCCCTTCTCTTTCTTATTCTACGGGCAGATGCGGCAGCAGGCCATCTTCAGCAAAGTACATGTTCGTACGGTGGATTTCGTACGCAGCATGCGCATCCAAACGTTCGAGCAGCGCGTCGATGAACGCATCGACCCGCAGCCCGCCATCGGCTTGCAGCTTGCCTAGAACGAGGAGGGCAGCTTGATCGCCCTCTACCTGCCCCACGGAAACCCGCAGGATATACGGACGCATGTCAACTGGACGGATTCCGCCCTTCGTCCGTTTCTGTATGATGATTTCGCCCGCAAGCATCGCTTCGAGCGTCTGCGCCAGCGTCTCATGATCCGCCGGCGTCTCAAACTGTAGATCGACGCGGTATTGAGCCGCGCGCAATTTTGCGGAGAGCGAGCCGTAGTTTTCCGGTGCGGTAAACGCACCCGAAACAGACATTCCCTGCGGCATCACCTCGTTGGCGCGACGCACAAACTCCTCCGGGCTCATCTCCTCGGAAAGCTGCACCTCAAACCATTCGCATTCGCTTGACATGCCTGTTGCGGCAGCGGTCGCAAACGAAAACTGCGGGTGCGGGTTGAAGCCGTTGGAGTACAAAAGCGGAATCTCCGCTCTGCGAAACGCGCGCTGGAGCGTGCGCTGAATATCCAGATGCGAGATCATCGCGATCTCGCTCCCTTTATGATAAGCGGCAATCAATTTCATATCTTACTCCAAATTGGGGTATTATTCTTGCATCCGGCAGTCGGTATCATATCTTGCCCCGAAGCAGCCGTTGCAGTTTTCGCGGCAATCCGGCGTGGTTTCGCCGCTCATGGCCCGCTTGTATTCGCGTCTGAGATACGCCTTTGTCACCAGCATATCGACAAAATCCCACGGGAGCGGTTCTTCCAGCGCGAATTCACGCTGGGCATACGCCTCTTCGCTCAAGCCGCAGTCGGCAAACGCCTGAGACCAGGCTTTGCTCTGAAAGTGCTCCGACCAGGAATCGAACCGGCAGCCGAGTTGATAGGCGCGCAAAAGCACGTCCGCAAGCTTTTCATCCCCGCGCGAAAATGCGGCTTCCAGCACGGAGAGCAGCGAATAGTGGCAGTTGAGCTCCGCGCCGCGAATCCCTTTCATCGCGCCTCGGAGCAGTTCCTGCTTTCTGCGGATTTCGTCCGGCGAGATCTGCCCGTACCACTGAAACGCCGTAAACGGCTTCGGCACAAAGGTCGAAACGCTCACGTTCAGCCGAAGGCCTTTGCCGCGCAACTCCTTCGGGAGCTGGTAGAACTGCCAGCTGACTTTACGCGCAAGCTGGGCGATGCCCAAGATGTCCTCGTCCGTCTCGGTCGGCAGCCCGATCATGAAATAGAGCTTGACGCTGCTCCAGCCTGCCGAAAACGCGTCCTGCGTGGCACGGAGGATGTCTTCCTCCGTTATGTTTTTATTGATGACGTCGCGAAGACGCTGTGTTCCCGCCTCCGGCGCGAAGGTCAAGCCGCCCTTGCGAACGGTCTGCATCACTTTTAAATCGCCCGCAAGCTCGCTGTCCACGCGAAGCGACGGCAGAGACACGGAGACTTTGCCCGCCTCCATCTCGCGGATGATCTCGGGTACGAGTTTGTGTACTTCAGAATAATCGCCGGTGCTAAGGCTTAAGAGCGATACTTCGTCGTAGCCGGTGCAGCCGATCTGCTGCCGCGCGAGCTCCATCAGCGTTTCGCTCTTACGCTCGCGAATCGGGCGGTAGATATAGCCCGCCTGACAGAAACGGCAGCCGCGTGTGCAGCCGCGCATGACTTCCAGCGCGACTCTATCATGTACGATGCCGAGATACGGCACGATCGGTTCACCAGTGAATTCAGCCGTGTCCAGGTTTTTGATGATCCTGCGCACGACGCAGGTTTCATCCGTCTTGAGAGACGGAATGTACACGCCGCGGATGGTCGAAAGCTCTTTCAAAAGCTCCGCCTTGCTCTTGCCGGCGCGCTTAGCGTTTAAAACCGCCAGCGTCACTTCCGGCGTCATATCCTCCCCGTCGCCGATGAGCACCGCGTCCATAAACGCGGCAACGGGCGTGGGGTTGCAGGCGCAGGGACCGCCGCAGATGATCAGCGGGTCGTTTTCTCCGCGATCTTTTGCGAGCAGCGGGATGCCGGATAGATCCAGCATCTGCAGGATGTTGGTGTAGCACATTTCATAGAGCAGCGCAAAACCTACGATGTCAAATTCCTTCAGCGGACGCTTGGTCTCCAGCGAAAAGAGCGGAATATGCTCTTCACGAAGCACCTGCTCCATATCCGGCCAGGGCGCAAACGCACGCTCGCATGCCACGCCCTCTACACGGTTGAGCGCGTGGTAGAGAATCCGCGAGCCGAGGTGCGACATGCCGATTTCGTAAACATCCGGAAATAAAAGCGCAAAGCGGATATCCGCCTGCTGCTTGACGATGCTGTTCCACTCTCCGCCGATATAGCGCGCGGGCTTTTCCACGCGGCTAAGCAGGCGGTTGAAAGCTGTTTGATCCAAAGTCGTAATCCGATCCATCCTCTTCATTTCGGTGATTCAGTCAATGCAAATTGGCATATTTCACCTAATATGATAGTGTATCATACGTGTTTGCTCCGGTCAAATCAGACACACGCGTTTGTTTACATTTCAATTGTATCAAGAAAATGAATATCTAGCCCAATTTTCAAAAAAGCATGCAATTTTCGTATGATGTGGTAAAATAGACGTGCTTCTGTATTTTTTACTCAGGAGTTTGGTTCTGTTTTAATCGATCACGGGTTGTTGATCGATATCTCTGATTACAAAAGGGGAACGATATGCTGCTCTTAAAAAATGGCAACCTTCACACCATGACGCAGGACGCCTTTATAGGCGATCTCTTAATCGATAACGGTAAAATCAAAGCAATCGGCGCTTCGCTTTCCGCGGACGGCGCAGAGGTGATCGACCTGAACGGCCAGTTTGTCCTGCCGGGTCTCATCGACGCGCACTGCCACATCGGTATGTGGGAAGACGGCATGGGCGAAGAGGGCGCGGACGGAAACGAGATGACCGATCCCATCACGCCGGAACTGCGCGCGGTGGATGGACTCAATCCGTTTGACCCTTGCTTTAAGGAAGCAAGGGATGCGGGCGTGACCACCGCCGTCACCGGCCCCGGCAGCGCAAACGTCATCGGCGGTCAGTTCGCCGCGCTGAAGACCTGCGGTCGCAGCATTGAGGAGATGACGCTTCGCGATCCCATCGCCATGAAGGTGGCAACGGGCGAAAACCCAAAGGGCGTTTATACCGAAAAGAAAGTGGCCCCCACCACGCGCATGGCGATCGCCTCGCTGTTTCGCTCCACCATGACCGACGCAATCGAGTATCAAAAAGGTATGGCAAAAGAGGAAGACAAGCCGGATCGCGACATCGCGATGGAAGCGCTGCTGCCGGTGATCAACCGCGAACTCACGGTCAAGATTCACGCCCATCGCGCGGACGATATCCTGACCGGATTGCGCCTTGCGAAGGAATTCAACCTCAAGGTGACCATCGATCACTGCACCGAAGGATATCTGATCACGGATGTGCTCAAAGACCGTCTGCGCGAGCAGGGCGCGGGCATCATCATAGGCCCGCTTCTTTCCGAGCGCAGCAAGATCGAGCTCAAAAACCTCTCGTTTGCTGCTCCCCGCGTGCTGGAGGAAGCAGGCATTCCCTTTGCGATGATGACCGATCATCCCGTCATCCCGATTCAGTTTTTGCCCGTTCAGGCGGGCCTCGCCGTGCGCGAAGGGCTCAGCGAAGAGACGGCGCTTCGCTCGATTACGCGCTATGCCGCCGAGATCGTCGGTATTTCCGATCGCGTCGGTACGCTGGAAGTCGGCAAGGACGCGGATATTGCGGTGTTTGACGGGCACCCGTTCGACTACCGCACCCATTGCGTGCTTACGCTGATCAACGGCAAGATCGTGCATCACGCGCTCAAACAGGAGGCGTAACACATGCGTTCCACCTATGCGTCGATTTCGCTCGCCAACATCAAGCATAATATCGAATTGATTCGCTCCCGCCTCAAGCCGGAGACAAAATATCTCGCCGTCGTCAAAGCAAACGCGTACGGTCACGGCATGGAAGCCGTCGCCAACTGCGCGCTGGAAAGCGGAGCGGCCTACCTCGGCGTCGCGTTCACCGAAGAGGGCGTTCGTCTGCGCCTCGCCGGCATCACCGCGCCGATTCTGCTGCTGGGCGCCACGGATGAGGACCATATGGACGACGTCATTCGCCATGCTCTGATGCCGACGGTGTTTACGGTCGAAACGCTGCAGCTTTTGCAAGCGCACTCGGCGAAACTAGGCATGGTCTGCCGTGTACACATCAAGGCGGACACGGGTATGAACCGCATCGGTTTTACCAGTGAGGCTGCGTTTACCGAAGCGATCCTCTTGCTCAAGCGTTGCCCCAATCTTGTTTTAGACGGGCTTTTCACGCATTTTGCGGTGTCCGAGCTTGCGGATACCTCCTTTACACTGCTGCAAGCCGATCGTTTTCGCCGCTATGTGGAGATTTGCAGCCAGAACGGTTTGCACCCGATTCTCCACGCGAGCAACAGTGCGGCGGCGCTCCACATTCCCGAGGCGCAGTTTGACATGGTGCGCGGTGGCATCGCGATGTACGGTTGTCATCCGGCAGGGCACGCGGTCAAGGGAATCGACCTTCGCCCCGTGATGAGCTGGCATGCGTATATCACGCATATCAAGACCATCCCCGCGGGTGAAGGCGTAAGCTACGGGTTGAAGTTTGTAACGCCGTGTGATATGCGCGTCGGCACCGTTGCGGTTGGATACGGAGACGGTTACAAGCGTTGCCTCTCCAATAAGGCGGAGGTACTGATTCGCGGCATCCGCGCGCGGCAGATCGGCACTATCTGTATGGATCAGATGATGATCGATTTGACCAACGTGCCGGAGTCAAGCGTGGGCGACGACGTGGTGCTTCTGGGTCGCCAGGGTAACGACGCGATCACCGCGGACGAACTGGCGGACATTGCGGGAACAATCAGCTACGAAATACTGCTCAGCATCTCGGAACGTGTTCCGCGCGTTTATACGAAGGATTGAGCGAAAACGCAAAACGGCGCTCGCATCTGCGGGCGCTGTTTTCGTTTCTTGCGTTATAGTCGCTCAATCGTCTGTTCGATTGCACCGATCACATCCCGCGCGATCAGCATTCGTTCTTTGAGCAGGTCGAGTGCAGTATCCGCGGAAGCTCCGAGCAGATATGCCCCGCAAGAAGCCGCATCAAGCGGAGCAAGCCCTTGTGCGAGCAATCCCGTGATCAATCCCGCGAGCACGTCTCCGCTCCCGCCCTTGGCGAGTCCCGCATTTCCGCTGATGTTCAGCCGAACGGTGTCCCCGTCGGAGACGCACGTGGTCGCGCCTTTGAGTAGCACAATGCAGTTCCATTTACTCGCATATGTTTGCGCTATCCCGATCGGATCGGCAAGGATGAGCGAAATCGGTTCGCCACAGAGCCGCGCCATCTCGGCCGGATGCGGCGTTAATACCACGTTTTTGTGCAGCTTTGTTATGAGTTGCGGTACCTTCGCCAGTTGATTGAGTGCGTCTGCGTCCAGCACGACTGGCGTTTGGGATTTCAACACCGATTCGATCAACGGCAGAATATTCCCTTCGCCCGCACCGCAGCCAACGCAGACCACGTTCTTTTGCGGAAGAAGCTTTGCCGCTTCTTCACAGCCCGCCTCGTCCCAGTCCGCACCCTTGTTGACCGGAATCGCCATCGCCTCCGGCAAAGCGGAAAACGCCGTCTTTACCCCGCCCGGCACGGCGGCGGTCGTGAGTCCCGCGCCCGCTCGTAGACAAGCTGCGGTGCTTAAGAGCGCTGCTCCCGTCAGATTCAGCGAACCTACGCAAAGAAGCGCGCGTCCGTTTTTGCCCTTATGCGAATCTGTCGGTCGCGCAGGCAGGAGTCGCGCGGCATCTTCCCGCGAAAAGAGGCTCACGCTTCCAGCTTCATCATCCGCATCCGCTAAAGGATGCACGATCACCTCGCCGCAATAGCTTCTACCGGGAAAGAGCAGTTGCCCGCGTTTGTAAAACTGAAATGTGATCGTTTCGCTCGCGTGAACAGCCGCACCCAATAGTTCTCCGCTCGTCGCATCCACGCCGGAAGGAAGATCGATTGCGACGATCGGTTTTCCACTCGCGTTCATCTGCGCAATTACGTCCGCATAAACGCCGGAAACCGGTCGGGACAGTCCCGTTCCAAACATCGCGTCGACAAAAACGTCGTATTTTATAAACAAGCCTTGCGTCGGAATGTTCAAGAACGTAATACCACAATCCAGCGCGCGCAGATAATTCGTCTTTGCATCGCCCGTAAGCTGTTCCGCCTTTGCAAGCAACACGCCCGCGCAAGAAACGTTGCGCCGTTTTAACAGACGTAACAGCGTGAATCCATCCCCGTCGTTGTTTCCGCTGCCGCAGAAAACAAGCACGCTCTTTTCGGGATACCGCGCTGCAAGCAGAGCGTCTACACCCTCCGCCGCGCGCTCCATCCACTCGAGGCTCTCTGCCCTGCCATCCGCAAAGCGCTCTTGCTCAAAGCTGCGCATCTCGTCCGCGCCAACTACGCGTTTCATTCGTCCCTCTCCCCTGTCGCTTCCGCTAGCGCAGCGCGCGCGTCGTCATAGGAATACCCGCGCGCAAGCAATCTGCGAATCACCATCTCGTTTCGCTCATCTTCCGCCAGATTGCTATACTGACGCGCATACTTCTCCGCGATGGAAACCGCGCTCTTTTGCTGTGTTTCGTCGTCTACGGTTAGAAGCGCCTGCCCGATGGCGTCCAAATCCGTTTCGTGTGAGAGAAGCTGCTCGCGCAGGTGTGCGCGGCTGACCGGCTTTGTTGCAAGCCGCGTGCGAACGAAATCTTCAGCATACGCCACATCGTTGAGCAGTCCCAGATCTTTAAGCCGCTCGACGGTTTCATAGACCTCCACCTCGCCGTATTCGCAGGCGTCCAGATGCCGCTCCACCTCGCGAACCGTGCGTGCGCGCGAAAGAAAACGAAGCGCGGAGTCCATCGGCGTTCTTCCGGTATCAGACACTTTTTTGGGTTTTGACATGCTTTTTCTCATGCGGTTATTCTACCATAATTTTTCTTCCGCGGACAGCGGCGAAAAAAGCCGGAATTACAGCAAATAAAGGAGAAATCATGCAACTTTCTCATGAACATTCTGTAACAATTCCGTTGGCGCGTGATTCCGGCGGTGCAAAAAGCCGTCCAATCCGTTACAATAGGAAAAGACGATTTCGCGCGACACGCGCTCGATATCAATTGTTCCAGGAGGATGTTTGAATGGAGGACAACCGGCGTCAGCCGAGCCAACCACAGAATGAGTCGGAGTTTTCAGAGGTGATATTGGAGCCGATTCAGGATATTGGCCTGCCGCAGAAGCGCAAGAACGGCAGCGCTTCTGCACGCAAACGCAAGAAAAGAAAACAGCAGCAGCGCATGATCATCGCCCTTGGTGTCGTGCTCGCTCTTGTACTCTCTGTTTTTGTCTATATGTTCATCAGCAATCAGCGGCAGGCTGCGGCGGAAGCCGCGGCACAGATCGCCGCGGAAGAAGCGGCCCGTGCACAAGCGGAAAAAGAGCGGCAGGAGTTTGAAGCGCTCGCCAACGCCACCACTTTTCTGGAAGGAATTACGGTCAACGGCATCTCCATCGGCGGAATGACGATGGACGAAGCGAGAACCGCGCTCTCCGCTACGGAAGCAAATATCACCGCACTAAAAGAGATTCAGCTTGTCTACGACAACAAGCTCTATCCGCTCGATATCTCCGACATGCCGATTACGCTCAATATCGACTCGGTGCTGAACGAAGCATATCCGCTCGGAAAAACGGGCGACCTCGCCGCGATGAAAGCGGAAGTGGAAGATGTGAAGACGAACGGTCGTGCGTTTACCTTGACCGTCAGTTATGATCTCACGACGCTCAACACAAAGGTTGCGGCGGTGGCGACGCAGATCGACGTTCCGGCACAAGATGCAAAGGTGACCGGAATCGATGAAACGACGCACGCGCTCGCGATTCAAAACGAGGTGGTGGGTTTTGCTGTCGATCAAAACGCGCTGATCACTGCAATTACGGATTCGCTCATGAAGGGTTCCGGCTCGCCGGTCAATATCCCGATCATTGAAACGCAGCCAACCATCACGGCGGCGACGTTGCAGGGTTCGTTCGTTCTTCGCGCAAGCGCAACGACGGATTTTGCCTCCAGCACCAGCGCGCGTAAATACAATGTGAAGAAAGGTGCGGGATTGATCAACGGCACGGTGATCGCACCCGGAGCCGTCTTCTCCACAAACGATACGCTCGGAACGCGCACAACCGGAAACGGCTGGAAGATGGCGAACGCATATGAAAGCGGCGCGGTCGTTCCGCAGGCGGGCGGCGGTGTTTGCCAGCTCTCCACCACGCTGTATAACGCAATTGTAAAGGCCGACCTTGAGGTTGTCTTCCGCCGCAATCACTCCATGCCCGTCCATTATGTCAAAGAGGGTCTGGATGCGACGATCAACTCCGTCGGCAACATCATCGACTTCCAGTTTAAAAACAATACCGCCTCGGATATCATCATCATTGGTTATACGGTAGGCAACAAGCTCACGTTTGAAGTATGGGGTGTTCCGTTTGCCACAACCGAGTATGACGAAATCAAGCTCACGAGTGCGCGCGTTTCCACCACTGAACCCGCTGGTGAACCGGTTCAGATGGAAGTTCCCGTCGGTACCGAGAAGGCGGATGGCTCGCTCATGGTAGCCGGTGAAACCTACGTTGCGGTTACGCCGCGAAAAGGATATGTGTACCAAAGCTATAAAAATTATTACCTTGCGGGTACGCTCGTAAAGAAAGAAAAACTTGCGGTTTCCACCTATAAAGCGTTCCAGGGTGAGATCTGGATCTGCCCGGGCGAAGAAACGCCGATGCCGGAGATTACACCGGAGCCAATCCCCTCCACCGAAGTAATCCCGCCGACGTCGCCGTGACAGAACCAAAACTATCAAAAACGAGAAGGGCCAACCTTCTCGTTTTTTATATTAATCTTCCGTTTCGTGCTCCGCGTCATATCGTTCGCGTTGGAGCATCATAAACTTAAGCGAGTCGGCATCCATCGGTGCTTGTCGCGTGCCCATGCAGGCGCTACATGTGGTAAAGCACTCCGGACAAATACATCGGCTTCCAAGACCTTTTTCATCCTGTACCATATATGCTCCGCAGTTTTGACAGGAACACCGCATGTGCTCACCTCCTCTATCATAGCCTTATTATTTTATCACATTCAACGGCAAATGGCGTAGGTTCTTGTTCCGTCGAGTTCGCTAGATCCTTTTTCTGGCTATTCGCGTTTCGATCATTGAGAAGCACTGATTCTTCGTGTGCCAAGTTCTTTACATTCCGTTTATGGAATTTCATCATATTCTGTGCTATACTCTCTGCGATATGAAATCTTCTTTTCAAAAGAAAATAAACTCTTTATCCCGACGCGTGCTGATCTTCACGCTTGCTTTTGTGTTGCTTTTTGCCGGATCACAGCGCGCTTTGGCAACCGGATTTTTGTTTTCCGTTGGAGACTGTTCGGATGAAATCTTTCGCGTCGAAACGCGCCTCTCCGACCTCGGGTATCTCCATAGCGTCGTCAACGGCCGTTGGGAGCAAGCGGATGCGGACGCGCTAGCCGCATTTGCCGACGTAAATAAAGTTACCGTTTATGCATCTGCCAGCGTATTGTTTTCCAGCGACGCGGTCTCAGCCGCAGTCAAAAGCTCCGGTGTGTTCGCCACAGGGCCGCAAGGTTTTCTCGTGACCTACGGCACGCTGATGCCGTGGTCGGAGGTGCAGGCGAAGCTGGTGCCCGGGCAAGTCTACGACGTAACCAGTTGCTATTCCGGTATCACGCTCAACATGGTCTGCGTCTCCGTTGGCGGTCATGCAAGATTTCGCCCCGAGCTGGATTGGGACAACGCGACGCTGCGCGGATTCTTTTACGCCGCAAGCAGTTCCGAGAAGCAGCCGATCGTGATCGAAATGGACGGTATTCTAATCGCGGCATCCATTCAACAGGCAGCCCCAAGTTTAAAGGAACAATCCCTGCCGGAATACGCGGTCTATTTCTCCGGTTCGCTCTCCGACATCAACGGGATTCCGGATGCGGAACACGAGGAAATCGTCCGCATTGCGGCAAACCAGCAGGCATAGTCTAGCGCCATTCTAAACGATCTCTGAATCAGGACGGATTCCTCGCGAATCTGTCCTGTTTTTTACCCATGCATTGCAGTTGACGCGTTATTATTTATCAATGCATATTCAATGAAATACAACGAAGTTCACTTGTATTGTGTCATTTGTCATGATACATTTTTCTTGATACTTTCCATCCACTTGTTTCATAAGTAGCATCATGAGATGCCGATTGTGCCCGCCCGCCATAAGAGGAAAAGGAGAAGAAAAATGAAAAAGGTTGCATGCTTGTTTATGCTGCTCGTTCTCTTAGCTTCGCTCTTTGCCTGTTCCGCCAGCGCGAAGCCTGTCGAGAATACCACATCCGCACCGGAAGCAACCGCGACGCCGGAGGTAACCGAAACACCGGCGCCTGCCGCAACGGTTGCGCCGGAAGTTGTTGTTTTTTCCGATCCTTATTTTGAGGATGCCGTGCGCACCGCGTTGAATAAGCCGGACGGCGACATCACGGTTGCCGAGACGGAGGCAATCACTGTTTTGAATCTGCAAAACGCTGACTGGGAAGCGATGAACGCCGAAAACGGAGGCGTCAAGGATATCTCCGATCTGAAGTACTTCCCGAATTTGACGGAGCTTCATCTCGATTATAACGACGTCCAGGATCTATCCCCTATCTCCACGCTTACAAATCTCAACACGCTTACGTTTTGTGCTGTTCGGGTGAAAGACCTTTCTCCACTCGCATCTTTGACCAAAATGGTGAATATCGGTTTTGATTGGAGCTATGCACCGGATCAGGGTTTTTACGGGTATCCGAATATCGACTTTGTCAAGAGCATGCCCGATTTGGAGATTTTCGAGGCGAAAAACGCTGGACTTGTGGATATTTCTCCGCTGGTCGGGCTGCCGAAGCTCTGGAGCGTCTTTATCACCGATAACCAGATAACGGATATCAGCCCGCTTGCGCAGATCAAGACAATCAAGGAATTTGAAATCAGAAACAATCCAATCACCGATTACAGTGTATTGGAACCGTATCACGAAGTCTTCCCAAATCTCTTTGATGGATTCCAGCCGGATGTCGACTTGAAGTAGTACAACACGATTTCCCATAAAAAAAGCCCTGTCCCGGTTTGATACGGAGCAGGGCTTGTTGCTTGTTTTGTATTGGCGCGTTATCCAACCGTTCTTTGAGAGACACCCTTGATCACGGAGAGTGCCCAATCGTGATCCTTGAGGGTGACGACGGTGCCGCAATACGGGCACTTCCCGCTGTGGTTGATGTCCAGCGGCGCTCCGCAGTTGGGGCAGCTGATCTGAGTGACGCTCGGCTGTGCCAGCGTTTTCATATCCTTCTGGCGTGTGAGCTTCCAGTCGTAGACCATAAACAGCTCGCGTGTCGTGCTGCCGCTGACGATTGCGCCCGTTCGGTCGTCCTTCGTGTAGTCCGTGATGCGCGTAGAGAGGCGAACGACGAGGACATCGTTATCTCCCTCAACCGCGTAGCGGATGATGCGCGATTCCAGCACGGCGATGCGCTCGACATAGTTGGTCTGCTTCGCGTCGATGAGCGTTTGCAGCTGCCGTGCCATCTGGTTATACAGCGCGTCGGTCATGATCGCGCGCATCGACTCCCAGTCTTTGTTCTGCCAGGCATTCTGCATCTGGATGTAATGGTTCCCGATCTTTTCGAGGAACACCTGTTCATTGAAGTTCGGGTCTTTTTGCTTGAGCGTATCGAGCGGTAACCCCGGCTCTTCCTGCGCCGCGGTATAGACGTTTTGTCCGCCGCTCTGCTGACCGGAACGCATATAGCGAAGCACAATTACCACGACGATGATGATGATCACTACCGTAAACAGATTGCCGCCAAGGCATCCGACTGAACTGCCGTCCGAGTAGGAAGAACCGCTGTCGTAGGTTGACCCGCTGCTCCAACCGGAGGAACCGCTATCCCAGCTCGAGTCGCTGTCCCAGCTGGAACCGCCGCCCCAATCGGAACCACCGCCACCCCAGTCCGACCCGCCGGAAAAATTGCCCGCGTCCGCGAGGGAATATGCCCCCAGCGTCAGGCAGCAAAGAAGTACGGCGACCAGAATCAACCCGCGCCGAAATCGTCTCTTCATCATGCCAGACCCCCTAGAAATTTCATTTTTACTTTCCTTATCATACCTTATTTTATTCCGACGGACAACTGCTATTCCGGCGCGAAGAAGAAGCGAATCAAACAAAGACATGGCTCTTATTCCATGTCTTTGCTTTCTGATAAACAGTTATGCGCGATTCAGCAGTTCAACAATTTCGTTTCCCTGCCCTGTTCGCTCGACCACGCGCTCCACATCTGCATCCATGCAACTTAAGTGCGGTTCCATTGCGGTATAAAGCACGCAGGTGCCGCAACTCGCGCTGAGATAGCGTGGAACGGGCGCAAGCCGCGCCGCAACGCCGTTTCCGCTCAGCGCGCGCTGTGTGCGCATCGCAGAAAGATGCGTGTGGAACGTTGCGATATACTCCGTCATGCCCGGGTCAACGAAAGCGTGTAATCCGCGCCTTCCTGCTTGATTGTCACGTTGTATCCGCGCGACGCGGCGAAGCGCGTTACGTTTTCCTTTGCTGCTTCCGCGTCAACCAGAACGGTCAGTTCGCTCAATCCGTCCTTTACCGCCCGCTGCGTGCGCACGACGGGTTCCGGGCATAAAAGCCCTCTCGCGTCTACGATCATCATATTCTCTATCCTTTCTCGTTCACGTTTGTTACTCTATCGGCTGAATTTATGCCTTTTCGCGATTAAACAAACCAATCAGCGTGAGAATCACAAATCCTGCGATCACCGCGATCATGCCGTTCGCCGTCGGGCCTTTTGCGGAAGAAGCGAGGCCGAAGTTATGGCAGATCGCAGCGCCCACCACGAAACCCGTTACGGTAACGCCCGCGTCGGAGTTGCCTTCGCCCGCCAGAATAACCTGACGCAGCGGGCAGCCGCCGAGCAGTACGCTACCCCAGCCGACGAGCGCCATGCCGAGGAAGTTCCAAAGTCCATCCGTATGCGCAACGGGTTGATCCGCAAAGGAAAGATGGAATTTGCCCAGAATCAGGTTGCCGACGATCGTGGTCACGATGACGGCGGCAAATCCCCAAAGCATGGAGAAATCTTTAAACATCATCGCATCGCGGCTTGCGGCAACGGTGCAGAAACGGGAACGCTGGCAAAGGCCGCCTACCACGAGGCCAACGCCGAGCGCGATCAGAATCGGCGCATGCATGGAGCCCGGACCGGATTCGCTGGAAGCAAACAAAGACGGCAGCAGAACGGACAGCAGCATGAGCGCAGCCGCTATGATCGGTAGCACGAGCCCTTCCGTCATACTCTGCGCATACGCACGTTTGAGGGAAAATCCACCGCGCATCCAGAGTGTGCCGACGAAGATACCCGCGATAAAACCGACGAGGCCGACAACCGCGTTCAGATCGCCGCCGCCGACACGGAGCATCATGCGAAGCGGGCAGCCGAGGAACACGAGCGCGCCGATCATGACGACAACCGCGATGACAAACCGTGTCATGGGCGAAGACCCGCCGCGCGGCTTGAATTCTTTGGTCAGCATGGCGATCAGCATCGCACCCAGAATCATGCCTACGATTTCAGGGCGAACATACTGAACGACCTCAGCCGAGTGGAATTTCAGCGCACCGGACGTATCCCTCAAAAAGCAGGCAATGCAAAAGCCCATGTTGCCGGGGTTACCCAGAGCCGTGAGCGCGATGGCGGCTATGCCGATGACGACGCCCGTGATAATGACCCAAAAATTCCGTTTCTTCATTTGTCTTAGTCTCTCCTTCATCCCTTGTTGATTTTGTTTTAAATAGCCGCAAGAAACCAGGCCCGATGCAAACCGCATCGTAAGCGGATGTATTTCCCCACATTTTCACTTTTACTGATTCGATCGTGCTGATTTTGCGGATGGCGGGCTTGTTTCACCGCCTTGATTCGGATATACTTTAGCATAGATGATCGTTGTATGCAAGCGAGGATAACGAAAATGACTCAGAAATTCTTATTCGGTCAAACGGTTTATTTGGATCAAGCGGCAACATCGCGTCCGAAGGCAGCTGGCGTTGGCGAGGCGATGCGCTATTATATCGACGAGGTCTGCGCAAACGTAAACCGCTCCACCTACGCTCCCGCGACGGACGCGGCTATCCATGTACTCGAAACGCGCGAAAAGCTCTGTTCGCTGTTCAGGCTGAGTGACCCGACGCACGTGATCTTCACGCCGGGACAAACCTACTCCCTGAACATGGTGATCAAAGGACTGCTGCACCCCGGTGATCACGTACTGGTCAGCCCGCTGGAGCACAATGGCGTCATGCGCCCGCTTACGCAACTGTTGGAACACGGCGTTTCGTTTGATCGCATTCCGCTCACGGAAGAGGACGATCTCGATCTGGAAGCAGCAAAACGTTTGATTCGTCCGAATACGAAACTGATGATGCTCACGCACGCATCCAACGTAAGCGGCACAGTGCTTTCGATTGACAGGGCAGCCGACCTCAGTCGCGAGAACGGCATTTTCCTCGCCGTGGACGCGGCGCAGACCGCAGGGCACCTGAATGTCAATATGAAACAAAGCAAGATCGACGCGCTCTGCGTTCCTTCGCATAAGGGCCTGCGCGGGCCAAGCGGCGTAGGCGCGCTGCTGCTGACAAAGGACTTCGCAAAAGCGCTTGATCCGCTCATCACCGGCGGCACGGGCAGCGATTCACATACCGAAGTGCAACCGGGGTATATGCCGGATCGATTCGAGAGTGGTACGCCGAACCTTGCCGGCATCTACGGCCTTCACGCCGCGCTGAGCGAGCTGGAACGCGAAGGTCAGCATTCCCGTCAGGCGCGAGAGGAGGCGCTGCTCAGTCGCTTCTTACGCGGGCTCGACGCAATAGACGGCACTCGCATCGTTGGCACGCGCGATCCGAGTCGAAAAGTCGGCCTCGTCTCCGTCGACTTCACCGCGCGGCGCGATAACGCGGATGTTGCAGACTGTCTCTCAACCGAGTTTGGCGTACTCACCCGCTGCGGCCTGCATTGCGCGCCAAACGCGCACAAAACCTACGGCACGTTCCCGCAGGGAACCGTACGATTCTCGTTCAACAGCACTAACACTATAGAAGAGATCGACTTCACTCTCTCCTCCATAAAAGCGATTCTCGACTAGTTAGCAAAAACCCGCCGGATGAACGGCGGGTTTTTCGTTGTATCTCAGCTTTTTAAACCAAGTAGATTGATTTGTCGGATTTTGCGAACACCGTTCCGATGCGTTGCGCGCTTGGTACGCTTGCAATCAAGTCTCTTTCCATCGCATCCGCATCCCTTGGGTCGACCGCGATGAGCAGTCCGCCGGACGTCTGCGGGTCAAAGAGCGCATCACGTACCTTCAGCGGCAGGTTTCCTTCGTCCACAAACGGCTCGGCATAGTTACGATTTCGATAAACGCCCGCAGGTAGAAGCCCCATATTCGCGAACTCCAGCACGCGCGGCAAAAATTCGATCGCGCCGGTTTCCACGCGTGCGGATTTGTCCGATCCCTGCATCATCTCCAGCATATGCCCCATCAGCGAAAACCCGGTTACATCTGTGCAGGCATGAACGCGATAATTCACTGCGCAATCCCGCGCGCTCTTATTAAGCGTGGTCATCAGCGCGATCGCGCGGTCGATCTCACCCGGTTCCAGCATCTCCGCTTTTTCCGCCGTGGTCAAAATACCTACGCCAATCGGCTTTGTTAAAAACAGCACGTCGCCTTCGCGAGCACCGAGATTTTTATAAAACTTTTCCGGATGAACAAACCCGGTAACGGAAAGCCCGTACTTCGGCACGTCGTCGAAGATGCTGTGCCCGCCCGTGATGATTGCGCCCGCCTCATATACCTTGCTGTAGCCACCTGCAAGCATTGCCTGAACGGCGCTTTGCGGCATATTTTCCGGAATACATAAAAGATTGAGCGCGAGCTTAGGTTCACCACCCATGGCGTAGACATCCGAAAGCGCGTTGGTTGCGGCGATTTGCCCGAAGGTAAACGGATCGTCCACGATCGGCGGAAAAAAGTCCACCGTCTGCACCAGCGCGAGATCATCGCTCACGCGATAGACCGAAGCGTCGTCCGATCGGTCAAAGCCGACAAGCAGATTCTCGTCACGGTGCGTCGGCAAGTCGCCCAGGAGCTTGGAGAGCGTGCCCGCACCGACCTTTGCGCCGCAGCCCGCACAGCTGCTAAGCTTCGTGAGTTTTACTTCTGTTTCCATGAATATCCTCTCTGCGCCAGCCCGTTCAGTACCGCCTCCAGTACGCCGCCGCCGACCGCAAGCGCCTTATCCGACACCATAAAGCAATGCGAAACCTCGCAGCGCGGATCAACATCTCCGCTCTTCATGCCTTCGTAGACCTCAATACCGTCCGGAAGCAACCCGCGTAACACGCCTTTGATCCGCGTGGTCACCGGTTCGTCATCCACATAAGCGCAGATATCCCCTGCTTGCACCACGTCGCCAATCTTTTTTACTCCACGAAAAATCCCCGCACGCGGCGCGCGAAGCAGCCGTTCCAGCGTAAAGCCCGCGATACTGCCGGGAATTCCCGTATCGGGCAGAGCGGAGCCGCTGTAGTACACGCGCCCGAGCGTATGCCCGCGCATGGTCTCTACAACCGCGTGGCAGTCGACGCCTGCCGTAAAGCCGGGGCCAACGCCAACAACGATCTCCGCATCGTCGATCTTTGTGCCAAGGTTTCTTTTTGCTAAAATCGCGTCGATCACGGCGACCGGCTCCAATTTTCGCACGATTTCGCCCGAAGGATCCGCCAGCACGGCGATCTCTTTGCGTGCCAAAATTGCGCGAGCCTCGTCCGCGTCTGCCGCAAACCGCGCGGTGATATGCTCTACCTTCGTTTCGCCGTCGATGATCGCTTCCGAAAAGCAGATGGTTCTGCGGATGGAAGTCGGTCGCATAAGATCGCTCATCACAACCGAAAAGCCGCTTTGATAAAGCCGAAACGCGACGCCCGTTGCAATGTCTCCTGCGCCGCGCACCCAAATGATCATAAAAAGTTCCCTCATGTTATCACGCGATGCGTGAGAATTTTTAATAAAAGTTTTACGGTTGAAGCGCGGCGATGATCACGCGCTCAACGGGGTATTGCTGCAGCGCTGTCGCGACGGAGAGCGCAAGGGTGCGTTTTTCCGCATCGTCCGCTTTGTTGAGCAGTACGGCAAATCGCATTTCACTGGTTACATTCTTTCGTTGCCCTTGCAGATGCGCCAGCACGCGTGCGATATCCTCCGCACTGACCAAATCATCCTCGCTTTTGTCGCATAGCGCGGCATAGAGCGCGGGCCGAAACGCCGCTTCGCGAATCGGTTGTCCTGCGCCATCCAAACCAGCAACGGCGATCACCAGCCGCGTTTGCGGTGGAATCACCGGCTCGTGCTCCGCCGGCGCTTTGAGTGGCAGTCGCTTGGCCCCGTCCGCCTCGATGAAAACATAGTCCGCGAGCTGTTCCATCTCTTCCGGTGAAATGTGTGGTGCGGAGAGCTTGCCCTGCTCGGCAGGTTTGCCGAAGCAAACTAGGCTGTTCTGTTCAAGTGCGGTTTTCGCCTCTTTTATAGTTTCCGGATTGGATGTTGCGATGCCGTCCGGCGGAAAGATATGCGTCGTGGTGGAGACGATCACGCGCGCGCCGCTTTTTGATAGCTCACGAGCCAGCCGAAGCATCAGCGTCGTCTTTCCTCCGCCGCCAACCAGCGCGGTGATGCCGCGCGGTGGATCAAACGCCGGACAAATTCCATGTTCTGTTTGGTAAAATATCGTTTGCAAGGCGTTTCGTTCTCCCTGAATGAGAATAACACTTTGTCAGGCGTTCTGTCAAACCGTCTGGCACGTTATAGGATATGAAAAAACCCATGCGAAGATCTCGCACGGGTTTATGGTACCCCCTCAGGGATTCGAACCCTGGACACCCTGATTAAGAGTCAGGTGCTCTAGCCAACTGAGCTAAGGAGGCAAGAATTATTTAGCGGCCGTTAGGCCGCTAATCGATCAAACTGGAGCGGGAAACGGGGCTCTTCGCTCAAGCCTATTGCCGCTTGCGCTTCGCGCTACGCGTCTGCTGGCTTTCGCTCCCCTGCCGCTAAAAACAATTCACTGGATTGTTTTTTAACGCGGCTTCGATCCCCTTTGAAAATAATCTGGAGCGGGAGACGGGGCTCGAACCCGCCACCTCAGCCTTGGCAAGGCTGCGCTCTACCAAATGAGCTACTCCCGCAAAAGTTGCCGCAAACGACAGCGGCGGAAAAATTGGTACCCCCTCAGGGATTCGAACCCTGGACACCCTGATTAAGAGTCAGGTGCTCTAGCCAACTGAGCTAAGGAGGCGCATTTGGGCGCTCGGCAGTTCGCCGTTTCCGGCCGAGTGCCTGAGCCCTATCGTCAGCAGTCAGGGTTGAATTGTGGCTTTCATCCTCAAACCGCGGCAAAAAGTATTATAGCATCTTTCGCGCGGATGTCAACCAATTCTCTTCATCTTCTAACGAAATTTCGCGTTTGATCCGAATAAAAAAAGATTGCTTCTCTGTTTCAAACCAGACCCATAAATGACAGAAAAAATCGGATCATGGTATAATCAACCCGTTAGATACAGCGACCGCCATCCACGCAGAGCACCTGCCCCGTGATGAACGACGCATCATCCGAGGCAAGAAACCGTACCGCGGACGCGATATCCTCCGGCGTGCCCGCGCGCAATAGCGGCGTTTCCTCGCAGATATCCGCAATCACACTTTCGTCAAAGCAGCGCGTCATATCGGTGAGCACAAACCCGGGGGCTACGCAGTTAACGCGGATTCCGCTCGGCGCAACCTCTTTTGCGAGCGCCTTGGTGTAGCCGATGACGGCAGCTTTTGAGGCGGAGTACGCTACCTCGCAGGAGCCGCCGGTCACACCCCACATGGAGGAAATATTCACGATTACGCCGCGTTTTTGAGAGACCATCTCCGGTAAAACCGCATTGGTGATCAGAAACATGCCCGTCACGTTTGTGTCCATCACGCGATTCCATTCGTCAAGGGACGTATCGGTGACGAGCTGCGTCGGTAGCGCGATCCCTGCGTTATTGACCAGCACATCGATGAAGCCAAATTTGGCGCGAACCGAAGCCGCAATATTCCGGCACTGTTTTTCATCGGTGATATCGCCGGAAACGATTATGACGGAATAACCCGCCTGCGCGAGTTCGTCATAGAGGGCGCGCGCCTGCGCCTCCTGTTCACGATAATGAATCGCGACCCTGTGCCCCTCTTCGGCAAATCGTCGCGCAATGCCCGCGCCAATACCGCGCGAAGAGCCTGTAATCAATACGGTGTGTTTCATACGCACATTTTAGCAAACGCAGCGCGCCAACGCAACGCGGCGCAAAAAAGAATCGTGAAGGGAAGATTATGGAACCAGGCACATTGTTTCTCGGTTGTCATCTCAGTAACGCAAAGGGTTATGCGGCAGCAGGCCGCGTCGCGCTGTCCATCGGCGCGAACACCTTTCAGTTTTTTACGCGCAATCCGCGCGGCGGCGGCGCGAAGGTGATCGATCCCGCGGACGCAGAAGCGCTTAACGCGCTTTGTCGAGATAATCACTTCGGCACGCTGGTTGCGCACGCACCCTATACGCTAAACCCCTGCTCGGCGGACGCAAAGGTGCGCGACTTTGCCTACCGTTGTTTTGCGGAGGATCTCGCCCGCATGGAAGCGTTTCCCAACCAGGTCTACAACTTCCATCCCGGCAGTCATACGGGTCAGGGCATCGACGAGGGAATCCGCCTCACCGCAGAGTTGCTCAACGATGTGCTGACAAAAGAGCAGAGCACGACGGTTTTAATCGAGACCATGTCCGGCGGCGGCTCGGAGATCGGCGGTCGGTTTGAGCAGATCGCGGACTTGCTCAGCCGAATTCGTCTGCAAGAAAAGATCGGTGTTTGTCTCGATACCTGCCATGTATTCGCAGCCGGGTACGACGTGAAAAACGATTTGGAAGACGTGCTCGCGCAATTCGATCACATCATCGGCCTTCATCGTCTCCTCGCGCTGCACCTCAACGACAGCTTGTTTGATCTAGGTTGCGGCAAAGACCGCCACGCACGCATAGGCGAAGGATTCATCGGTCTCGAGGCCATGCGAGTTATTGCGCACCATCCGTCATTTGCAGGGCTTCCGATGATACTTGAGACCCCGAACGAGACTATAGAGCACGGAGAGGAAATCACGCTTCTGCGCGCCCGGTAACCAATCATTCCGCGTTCTCTTTCACTATCGTTATCAATAATATATACTGCTAGGTTTCACGCGAAAATTGCCCGCCGCTTGGGATTGTATTATAATGACTACGAAACAATTCACAGGAACTCTCGTTTTCCTTCTTTCTTTCTACATATCTTTTCCATATGTTTATCGAATCCTCCCGTTCGCCTGATTCCCGCAACCGAAAGGAGCATCTGCATGGAAGCCGCAACAAAAAACGTGAAAGAACCGCACAATCTCTCGCCGCGTATTCAGTGGCTCAGGGATTATTATTTTCAGGGAGACAAGCGTGCCTGGAACAACGAGTTCGCGGCATTTTCAACGGGTACGCCATGGGACGAGGTGTTCGACGAAACGAGCTTTTTGATCGTGCCGGAGGTTTATTCGTTCTTCCCCACATTTCGTCGTTCCTTCCAGCTTGCGGCGCGCACCATCGATCCGCCGAAGGAATTTTACGCCCTCTCTCTGCCGGAGCGGCGCGCATGGATCGTAAAAGAAGCCATCGTAAACCGCATGCCGCAGGAAATGTTGCCCGGCGACCTTCTCGCGGGCGGGCGTTTTAACCTCATGGCGTCTCGTTGTTGGAGCAAGAGCGAAGCAAAGCAGCGCAACGAGCGGTTGTTTGGCAAAAGCGGCATCCGTTGCGCGACATTTGAGTTTCAAGATCGCGGTTACGGCAACTGTGGCGCTACGAGTGGACACCTGATTCCGGATTATCCGAGCGTGCTCAAAAAAGGGTTTACCGCCATCAAGGCGGAGCTTCAAAAGCGATATGACGCGATGCCTATCGCCGAACAGGCGGGAGAAAATGGCGGACAGTTGCGGGGCATGATCCTCAGCTGCGATATGCCGATTGAGCTTGCGGCAAAATACGCGAGTCTTAGCAAAACTTTGACGCAGGAAGAAACAGACGCAGCACGAAAAGCGGAGCTTTTCAAACTGAGCGAGGTGCTTCAACGCGTGCCAAAAGAACCTGCGCGCGATTTTCACGAAGCGCTGCAATCGCTCTGGCTGACTCACATGCTGGTGCTCACGGACGAAAACTATCCCGGCGCGGGCGTTTCCTTCGGCAGAATCGATCAATATCTGCTGCCCTACTGGCAGGAATCGATGAAGTCGGGCATGGATCGCGAATTCGGCAAAGAACTCCTCAAGTGCTTCTGGATGCACTGTAACTATGCCTACGACGCGATGATTCAAACCGGCAATCAGGGCATTACGGCAGGCTACGGGCAACTCTTTAACCTCTCCGGCCTCGGTAGAGACGGCGCGGATCTGACAAATGAGCTGACCTGGGTGTTCCTCGAAGTCATCGACGAGATGAGTCCGATTCTGGAACCCAAGCCAAACGTTCGCCTGCATCAAAATTCGCCGGATGCGCTCTTGGACAAAGTTGTAGACATGATCTCTACGAGTCAGGGTGCGCCGTTTCTGCTCAATTTTGACGAGCGCTCCATGGCTGGTCTGTTAGAGGAAGCCAGGCGCGCGCATGTGGAACACCTGATCAACGAAGATAACGTGTTCGACTATGCTTCCGTCGGGTGCCTCGAAAACACGATGTGCGGAAACGACCGCTCCGCAACCGTAGATTGCAACCCGAATTTGGTCAAAGCCATCGAGCTCACGCTTGGCGACGGGCACGACCTGATCGTTTACACCGATGCGCTCTGGGGCAATCCGTACCCCGTTGAGACCCACGCGCCAAGCACTGGCGACCCGCGCCAGTTTGCCGACTTTGAGGCATTCTATCAGGCATTCCTCATTCAACTTCATTATGTGATGGAGCGCATGGTTAAACTCTATGAACGCTCCACCGCGCTGCGGGCGGAGTTTTCGCCGACGCCGTATCTCAGCTGCCTCGTCAAGGGCTGTGCGGAAAGCGGCAAGGACTGCACGCAAGGCGGCGCGGAACTGTCGTTTGTTACGGTCGAAGGCGTTACGTTCGCGACAACGGTTGACTCACTGCTCGCAATCCGGTATCTTGTTTATGATAAAAAGCTCTGCACGATGGATACGCTGATTCGCGCGCTGAAAGCCAACTGGGAAGGCTACGAGATTTTACAGGCGCAGGCGAAGAACCGAGCGCCGAAATACGGCAGGGACGACGACGCGGCGGACGAACTGGCGCAAAGGCTCATGCGCGACTGGTCAACCATCGTCTGGGGTTACAAGACCAAGTCGACCAACGCACAATTCCGGCCCGGTATGCTCAGCTGGAATTACTGGATCGGCAGCGGCTTCATCCTCCCCGCAACGGCGGACGGGCGCGCGCGCGGACAGTTTCTCAGCAACGCCATCTGCCCCGTCAACGGCGCGGACACCAACGGCCCAACCGGCAACGCAAACTCGGTCGGTAAAGCGTTAGGCGGACGTGATACGCAAGGGAACGTGGTCAACCTGCTTCCAAATGGCGCAAGCCACACGATCACGCTCTCTCCATCGCTGATGCGCGACCGCGAGCGGCGCGAAAAGCTGAAAGCGTTTTTACGTGGCTACACGCAAAACGGCGGCACCGCGCTGCAGATCAACATTCTCGACGCGGAGACGCTGAAGGACGCGCAAAAGCACCCGGAGAACTACAAGAATCTGCTCGTGCGTATCACCGGATACAACGCGTATTTCACGAGTATCGGCAGAGAATTGCAAAACGAAATCATCGCAAGAGAAAGTCACAATCGCTATTAAAGCACATGGATATAACAAACTAAAGGAAGAGTCACAACCGGTATTGATATGACAAAAATTCGCTATCTCGATATTCAGCGCATGTCCAGCGAGGACGGCCCCGGTCTCCGCACCACGATCTTTTTCAAGGGCTGCTCGCTCGCTTGCGCGTGGTGCCATAACCCCGAAAGCATCGCGAAAAAGTTTCAGATTCACTGGCTCTCTACCCGCTGCATCGGCTGCGGCAGTTGCGACGGCGTCTGCCCCAATGCCGCGCTTACGCGTAACGAGGACGGCGTAAAGATCGATCGAAGGCTCTGCACCGGCTGCTGCACCTGCGTTGCCGCCTGCCCCACACTCGCGCTGGAATGCAAAGGTATCGACGCGGAGGCGGCGGATCTTTGCCGCGAGTTGGTGAAAGATCGCGCCTATTTCGGGCGTGACGGCGGCGTAACCCTCTCCGGCGGTGAGGCGCTGCTGCAGGAAGGCGCAATCGAACTATTGCAGCTACTCAAAGCGGAGGGCATTCAAACCGCGGTCGACACCTGCGGCATGCTGTTTCCCGAGCAATTGCAGGCGGCGCTTCCGTATACGGACATTCTTCTTTACGATCTCAAGATCATGAACGACGCGGAGCACACGCGCTGGACCGGGCGCGGCAACGCGATGATCCTTCGAAATCTCGGCATCGCCGCATTTTGGGCAAAAGGCAACGGCAGACTCTGGATTCGCACGCCGGTCATTCCGGGCGCAACCGACTCGCCGGAAAATATCCGCGCCATCGGAAACCGCATCAACGCAATCGGCGGCGCGGAGCGCTGGGAGCTCTGCGCGTTTAACAACCTTTGCACCGATAAATACAAGCGTCTGGACATCGATTGGGCGTTTGCAAACACCCCGTTGGTTTCAAAGCGGCATATGGAAGAGCTGCTCGCGGTAGCAAAAAGCACCAGCGCCTGCGCGGACATTCGCATCAGCGGCGCGCTTGCGGATTAAGATCGATTTTGTTTGTTGCGTGATTGAACGAGTTTGGTTCGGAGGAATACGAGAATGAAACAAAACTATTTTGACCGGATTGACGATTCCGCCGTGACGATGATGGACTGCGACAGCAAGGTTGGCGTTCTCGCCACCGAGGACGAAAGCGGATACCCGCATCTGTCGTTTATCTCCTCGATTCAGGCGCTGGACGATCGCTCGCTGACGTTCGGTCAATTTTCCGCTGGCCTGAGTAAGCGCTTTATTATGGATCGCCCGCGCGTCGGTTTTCTCGTGCTCGGTGCGGATAAACGGTTTCTTTCCGGCAACGCAACCTATACGCACAGCGCAAACACGGGACGCGAATTTGACCTGTACAACAACAAACCGCTCTTTCGCTATAATTCCTACATGGGGTTTTATCGCGTGTTTTACCTCAATCTGGAGCGGATCAGCGCGATCAAACCGCTGCCGATGGGTTCTATCATCATCGGCGCAATTCTTTCGCGAATGAAAGCGCTGTTTTACCGTAAGAACGTGAAAAAAGCGCTGCCCTATGTTGGGCAACAGCTCTTTTCCCAATTGGATTCGCTGAAGTTTTTGTGTTATTACGATGCAAAGGGCGAGGCACAGCTTATCCCCGTCGTCCAGGCGACCAGCGCGGGCGCGGATCGCATCGTGCTCAGCGGCGTTCCGTTTGGAAAACAACTTCGCCGGATTCCCGAGGGAGCGAAGGCCTCTATCCTTTGCCTCAATCTCAAGATGGAGAGCGTTTTGGTGAAAGGGCGTTATGCAAAGGGCGTCTTAGAGATCGAGCGCGTCTATAACTCCATGCCGCCAAAGATGGAATATATCTACCCGCGCAGCGAAACGATGGAACCTGTTCGCTCGTTTTAACGAATGCCAAAACAGCGAAAGCGGAGGAGTAATCCCCCGCTTTTTATTTTTCCGCGATCCGGCGTTAACCGTTTTGTTGCAGATATCGCGCGATGGTGTAAAGAAACTCTTTGTTCCCCGGCGGGTATTTCCCGCGGTTGATGAAAAGCTGGTCGAGGCGCTTCTGATTGCCGAAGTTCCAAATTGCCTTGATCTCCTCGCGAACGTTACGCTCGATGCGCGCGGGCTTTGTGTTGCAGCGCTCCGCCACTTTCGGATATAGTACGCGGGTGGTGCTGGTCACCTGCTCCTCTTGCATGATCAGTTCGAGCGTCATCGCCATCTGCACATATCCAAGCCTCCCTGTCGGCGCACCGAGTCTGAGTAACTCTTGATCGATTTTTGACCTCACGTGTTTGTCCTCCCTGTCAATTTTCACCAATAAACAGACATTAATCTACAAAATAACAAATTTCAACGGTTCCGCTATTCTTCGAGTTTAAACGACTTTTTTCGCGTTTTTTCGACTCTTTGTATATACATCATTTCCGGTAATGATTAGAATCGCAACAATCGTTTCTTTAGGCTACATCCGATTTTCAAAGAATATTATTGTTTAAAACCTATTCTTTCTGTTGTCGGATTTATTGTTATCAAACCCGTCGATTCGAGTTAATCAAAACGTGTCGTTTTTGCATCACGCGTCGATTGCAGCAAATTATGTTGCATGTTACAATGTTAAAAACAGTTCGTTTTTATAACACCAATCAAAACTAAATTTGGAGGCGCGACATCATGCTTTGGACGTTGAAGAAACTCTGGTACCGTGTGTTTCAGTTTGTGCTCACTTCATGCATGTATCTCATGCCCTGGCGGCAGCCGGAGCTGCTCAGCGGCCCGGGCAGTATTAAAAAACTGCCTGCGTTCATCAAGAGCAAAGGTGTCAACCGCGTGTTGATCGTGACCGATTCCGTGTTGCGAAAGCTTGGCCTGTTGGATTCGTTTTTCGCGGCTTGCGACGAAGCGGGTCTTCAGGGAATCGTTTACGACGGTGTCGAACCGAATCCCTCGATTGAGAATATCGAAGCCGCGCGAAAGCTCTATGTCGATCACCATTGCGAAGGCATTGTCGCGTTCGGTGGCGGTTCCGCTATGGACTGCGCAAAAGCCGCGGGCGCGCGCGTGGTCAAACCGCGCCAGAGCGTGGCGCAGATGGGCGGCACGCTGCGCGTGCTCAAGAAGCTCCCGCCGTTGTTTGCGGTGCCAACCACCGCGGGTACCGGTTCCGAGACCACTATCGCCGCCGTGGTGACCGACCGCGCGACGCATCACAAATATGCCGTTCAGGACCTTTGCCTGATTCCGCGCTATGCGGTACTCGACCCCGAGCTCACCGTCGGTCTCCCGCCGCATATTACAAGCACGACGGGCATGGATGCGCTGACCCACGCGGTAGAAGCCTATACCAACCTGTTTGCGCCGAAGTCGACCGACAAGCTCGCGGTGGAAGCGGTCAAGCTGATCTTCGAAAATCTGGAGAAGGTCTATCAAGACGGTCATGATCTCACCGCGCGCTACAATATGCAGTTGGCTGCCTTTTATGGCGGCGCCGCGTTTACCCGCGCCTGCGTGGGCTATGTGCACGGCGTTGCGCATACGTTGGGCGGCCTGTATGGCACACCGCACGGCCTCGCCAACGCGGTGATATTGCCCTATGTGATGGAGCACTTCGGCTCCGCCGTCTACTATAAACTCGCGCGCCTTGCCGAAGCGGTCGGCATCAACGGCAAGGACGACGAAGAAAAAGCGAAAGCATTTATTCTTGAAATTCGCCGCATGAACACCGACATGAAGATTCAAGACAAGTTTGACTTCATTCAGGACAAGGATATCCCGCAGATGATCAAGTGGGCCATGAAGGAAGCAAACCCGATCTATCCCGTGCCTGTGCTTTGGCACGAGCCGGAGTTTACCGCGCTGATTCAGGATATCCGCGCGCAAAAGTAAGTGAGCGGCAGATTTGAGCGGCAGATTCTCATGCCGCAAATCGGAGAATCGGGTCAAGCGAAGCTCTGCGCTTCGTCGGTGCTGGTCGTCGGCTGCGGCGGCTTGGGTTCAACCCTGCTGTACGCTCTTTGCGGCATCGGCGTCGGTAGAATCGGCTTCTGCGATGGAGACGTTGTTTCGCTGTCAAACCTCAACCGGCAATATCTGCACACGCCGGACGACATCGGCAGAAACAAAGCGCAGTCCGCCCACGAAAAACTCCGCGCTTTTGCACCGGAGTTGGTTTTGGAACCGCATGCGTTCTTTCTCACGCAGGAAACCGCACTAAAGCTGGTGCCGCGCTACGATCTGGTTCTGCTTGCGGTGGATTCGATCGAATCCAGACTGGTCGTCAACCGCGCGTGTGTGGAGACCCGCGTTCCGCTGGTTGACGCGGGTGTTGACGGTCTCAATGCCTCTCTTTACACCTATCGTCCGGGTCAAACCGCATGTCTGGCTTGCTATTACGGAGATATTGCTCCGGTACAGTCTTCACCAATCCCCAGCTTTGCGCCTATTGTCTCCGCAATCTCCGCATTGGAAGCGCAGAGCGCCGCAAATATCTTGCTTGGGTTGCCGAATCCCACCGACGGGCGGATGTTACTCTTTGACGGAGCAAGCATGACGACGGAATTTGTATCGTTTGCAAAGAATCCAAATTGCCCCGTCTGCTCTTAAAAACGTACGATAAGAAACAGGCAAGCGATTTTTATCGTCTGCCTGTTTTTTGCTTGTTGTAAGTTTTAGGAAAAACGTAAAATCGGAGTTCTTACCAAGTTGAGCACAAGCGCGGTCAATCCGGCTATGGGTATATAGACCACCATCGCAAGCATCATCAGTAGCTCATAGAACACATTGCTCCTCGGGTCCGCTTTACCGCGGAAACGGAGCAGGAACGAGCCGGATGGAATCCCGACCGCATTGCCCATCATAATCATCCGCGTGACCGCTAGGATTCCGTATGCGCCTGTTTCGCCGTATTTTTGCGTGATGCGTTCCCAGCTTTCGCGCGCAGGCTTGCCGCGCTGATCCGCATAATGCTGCGCAAAGAGCACGCCGGAGAGCTCCTCCTGTGGAACGTCGGCAAAGCTGCCGCCGAGCATTGCGCGAATCTCCTCGGCGCTGAATCCTTCCTCAAGCGCGACTTTGGTGTGATAATACGAGCACATCGCGCAGCCGTTGACTTCCGTCACGGCGAGCATGATACGCTCCAAAAACGCCTTATTCATCTTACCTGCTGCTTTTGCTTTTTTCAGCAACGGAATCGAGCGAAACGCAAGCGTCATGATTTGATAGAGTTCCCAAACTGAAAATAATTTCTTTCCGGATGTTTGCATCGTATCTCCTGTTTCATATCTAGTTATCATTATTATTTTACGCTGAAATTCAAGTCAGAACAATAGAAAACGCCCGCTTTTTCAGCAGGCGTTCCTTTATCACAGACGATAGTAATTATTTCTTGTTCTTCAGCGAAGCTGCAACGAAGCCTTTAAACAGCGGATGCGCGCGGTTCGGGCGGCTCTTAAACTCCGGATGGAACTGAACACCGATATAGAACGGATGATCTTTGAGCTCAATCGTCTCGACGATGCGCTCATCCGGCGAAACGCCGGAAAGGACGAGCCCCGCCTTTGTGAGGCTTTCACGGTAATCGTTGTTAAATTCATAGCGGTGTCTGTGCCGTTCGTGAATGAGCGGCTGGGCATAGCATTTCTCCAAAAGCGAGCTGGGCATTACCTTGCAAGGATAGGTTCCGAGTCGCATCGTGCCGCCTTTGTTGATCGTCGCATACTGATCCGGCATAAAGTCGATCACCTTGTGCGGGCTGTTTTCGTCAAATTCACCGCTGTTCGCGCCGAACAAGCCGGCGACATTTCTCGCAAACTCGATCACCGCAATCTGCATGCCGAGGCACAGCCCAAGGTACGGTATCTTGTTTTCGCGCGCATATTTCGCGGTCTGGATCATGCCCTCTACCCCGCGCACACCAAAACCGCCGGGCAACACGATTCCGTCCAGTCCCGCGAGCTTTTCATTTACGTTCTTCGCGTCGATGGCTTCCGAATCGATCCACTCGATCTCGACCACCGCGCTGTTTTCATAGCCCGCATGGCGCATGGCTTCCGCAACGGAGAGGTATGCGTCGTGGAGCTTGACGTATTTGCCGACGAGACCGATCTTCACGTGCTCCTTGCTGCTGCGCACGCGATCCAGCATCTCATTCCATTCCTTGAGGTTCGGCTGCGGTAAGTCTAGCTGTAATTCACGGCAAACGACCTCGGAGAAGTTGTTGCGCTCCAGCATAATCGGCGCTTCGTAAAGCGTCTCAACCGTGAGGTTTTCGATCACGCAATCGGGCTTAACATTGCAGAACAGCGCAATCTTGCGCTTGAGGTTGTCGTCTACGGGACGATCGACGCGCATGACGATAATGTTCGGTGTGATACCGGAGGATTGCAATTCTTTGACGGAGTGCTGTGTAGGCTTGGATTTATGTTCATCCGAACCGGAGAGATACGGCACCAGTGTGACATGGATAAAGAGGCAGTTGTTCGGGCCGACTTCGTGGCCGACCTGGCGGATGGCTTCGAGGAACGGCTGACTCTCAATGTCGCCGATCGTGCCGCCGATCTCCGTAATGACCACGTCCGCATGCGTCGCATCCGCAACGCTGTAGATAAAGCGCTTGATCTCGTTTGTCACGTGCGGAATGACCTGCACCGTTTCGCCCAGATATGCGCCCGCGCGCTCGTTGGTGAGGATGTTCCAGTAGACTTTGCCCGTCGTCAGATTGGAAAAGCGGTTTAAGTCCTCGTCGATGAATCGCTCGTAGTGTCCCAGATCAAGATCGGTTTCGGCTCCGTCTTCGGTCACAAATACTTCCCCGTGTTGAAAGGGGCTCATCGTTCCCGGGTCAACGTTGATATACGGATCCAGCTTTTGCGCGGCAACCTTCAGCCCGCGCGCCTTGAGCAAGCGCCCCAGCGACGCCGCCGTAATGCCCTTGCCAAGCCCCGAAACAACGCCGCCTGTTACAAAAATATACTTCGCCATACAATCTCCTCCGTGTCTCTTCCGTTCTATGTTTATTTCTACAAATTGAATCCAAGTTAATCAAACACTGAACCAAGCCCGAACGCGGGCAAAGGAAGTATCATCGCCATTTTGATGGGTTATAGTGTTGTAAACAAAAAGCAACGCCCCTTTGTGAGAGGGGCGTGAAACAGGGTGGCTACTCCACCGTGACGCTCTTTGCGAGATTGCGCGGCTGATCCACCGGGCAACCTTTCTGTACCGCGAGATAGTAAGCAAGCAGTTGCATGGAAACGATCGCGCAAAGCGGCGCAAGCGTCTCATCCATCTGCTCAATCTGCCATTGTTCGTGAGAGTGACCTTTTGCTCCCTCCCACGGTCCGTTGGTCACGGCGAGCACATGCGCGCCGCGCACGCGTACTTCCTCCATATTGCTCGCTACCTTCGCCTGTAACTCCGGCTGGGTTGCGAGGGCAACGACAAGTGAACCATCCTCGATCAGCGCGATGGTTCCGTGCTTGAGTTCGCCCGCGGCATATGCCTCGGAGTGAATATAAGAGATCTCTTTTAGCTTTAGCGCTGCCTCCATGGCGAGCGCATAGTCCAGTCCGCGACCGATGAAGAACACATGCTTCACCGCGAACGAGCGGCTGGCAAAAAACTGAATCTGTTCTTTGGTGTCCAATACCTTTTGCATCGCGGCGGGCACCCGGCTCATCTCCTTGAGACGATCCGTCACCTGCTGCGCGGTCATTGTTCCCCGCTTTTGCGCCAGATCCAGTGCGCAAAGATACATCACGATAATCTGTGTCAGAAACGACTTTGTCGCGGCAACGGCGATCTCCGGCCCCGCGTAGGTATACAGCACATGCCCCGCCTCGCGTGAAATCGTGCTGCCGGTCACGTTGCAAACCGCCATTGTATCGCAGCCGAGTTCTTTTGCACGGCGCAGCGCCGCGATGGTGTCTGCGGTCTCGCCGCTCTGGCTGATGACCATAAACGCTTCGCCGGGGTCGATCAGCGTTTCTCCATAGCGGTATTCGCTCGCGATATCGACATCCACGCGGAGTTTCGCCATGTGCTCGATGAACTTCTTGCCGAGCATGCCCGCGTGATAGGCCGTTCCGCAACTTACGACGTTCAAGCGTCCCAAACCCTTTGCGCGCGCCTCGTCCCAGGGGAAACGATCGGACTTCAGCGTAAAATCTTTAGTCACATATTGATCGAAGGTCTTGCGAAACGCCTCCGGCTCCTCGCAGATTTCCTTCATCATGTAGTGTTCGTAGTTGCCTTTTTTCGCGGATTCCACATCCCAGTCGATGTGCATCGGCTCTTTTTCAATCGCAACGCCGAACTCGTCATAAAACTCGATGCCGCTTTTGTGCAAAATCGCCATCTGACGATCCTGAAGGAAGAATACGTCGCGCGTATATTCCAAAATAGCCGGGATATCGGAGGCGACGACGCTTGCGTTCTTTCCGTGTCCCAATACCATCGGGCTGTCCTTACAGGTACAATAGATTGTCTCCGGATCGTCCGCAAAGAGAATCGCGAGCGCAAACGAACCTTCCAGCATGGCAACCGCCTGCTTGAGCGCCGAGAACGCATTCCCGCGATAGTAATACCCAAGCAGCTGTGCGACTACTTCCGTGTCCGTCTGGGAAACGAAGACGCAGCCGTTTTTGATCAGCATGCTCTTGATCTGCTGATAATTTTCAATGATTCCGTTATGTACGATCGCCAGCGTCTTACGGGTATCCGTGTGCGGGTGGGCGTTGATGTCCGAAGGCTCGCCGTGCGTCGCCCAGCGGGTGTGTCCAATGCCGCTTTTGCCGCTGACAGGAGATTCTTTTAATAACTTTTTGAGGTTTTCAATCTTGCCTTTTGCCTTGCGCAGGGTCAGCTCGCCGCCTTCCCAAACCGCCACACCGGCGGAGTCATAGCCGCGATAGGCAAGCGAAGTTAAACCGTTCATCAGAATGGGAACACAATTTTGGTCACCTGTGTATCCAACAATTCCACACATGTATCAGGAATCCCCCCTTTGCCAAAAATGAAGCGTCCGATAATAAGCCGCCAACCGCCCACCCATTATCGGACGCAAAATCCTTTGGACATTATACAAAACCAAATCGCTCGCCGTCAAGCAAATTTTACGCGGGGCGGACACAACTTCTTGCGCCGCCCCGTATTGTTAGATACATAATATAGAAGACATCTTATTTGTTTTCAAAGAACTGTTCGCCGTAACCGTAATGCTCGAAAACATAGTCGATATCCTTGTCGCCTCTGCCGGAGAGATTCACGAGGATCGAACCGCGCTTGCTCTCGCGCGCATAGCGCATGGCGTATGCAAGCGCATGCGCGCTCTCGATCGCGGGGATGATGCCTTCGTAGCGGCTGAGGTAGAAGAACGCTTCCATCGCCTCTTCATCCGTTACGCTGGTGTACTGCACGCGGCCGACGTCGTGCATAAACGCATGTTCCGGCCCGACAGACGGATAGTCAAGCCCGCTCGCGATGCTGTAGACCGGCAGCGGCTCGCCCTGATCGTCCTGCAGCAGTAAGCTCTCAAACCCGTGCAGCACGCCCTTTTTACCAAACGTAATGGAGGCCGCGTTGTCGCCGATATTGCTGCCGCGTCCCATCGGCTCAACGCCGACGATCTCGACCGGTTCTTCATAAAACGTGGTGAACATGCCCGCCGCGTTGGAGCCGCCACCGACACAGGCGCAGACCACATCCGGCAGAAGTCCTGTCATATCAACAAACTGCTCTTTGGCTTCAATGCCGACCACCATCTGGAAGTCGCGCACCATCTTCGGAAACGGATGCGGACCGACCACGGAGCCGATGCAATAGATCGCGTCCTCATACTCATTGAGATACGCCACAAACGCCGCGTCTACCGCTTCCTTCAGCGTCTTGAGGCCATGCGAAACCGGGATAACGCGCGCGCCGAGCATCTTCATGCGCGTGACATTCGGGGCTTGCTTGGCGATGTCCACTTCGCCCATGTAGATGTCGCACTCGAGGCCGAAATAGGCCGCCGCGGTCGCGAGCGCAACGCCGTGTTGGCCCGCGCCGGTTTCTGCGATCAGCTTTTTCTTGCCGAGGAACTTGGCGAGCAGGCCTTCGCCCATGCAGTGGTTGAGTTTATGCGCGCCGGTGTGGTTGAGGTCTTCTCTCTTGAGATAGATCTGCGTTTTGCCGAGCAGTCGGCTCAGGCGTTCCGCATGATAGACGGGGGTAGGTCTGCCCTGAAACTCTTTGCGGATGCGGCGCAGCTCGCTGATGAACTGCGCGCTGTGGCAGATGGTTTCGTAAGCGTCGTCGATCTCTTTGAACACGGGCACGAGTTGCGGCGGCAGATAGGCCCCGCCATATTCGCCAAAGCGGCCATTTTCGTCGGGATAGAGTTTGACATAGTTCGTAAAGTCCTGATAAGTCATCTTCATGGTGCTTTTCCCTCGCCCGCCGTTGGCCGCGGACTTTTTGTCCTTTCTTCTGTTTGAATTTAAGTTTTTTTGTTTTGCGGCAAACAAAAACGCCCTCGCTTCGGCGTTATGCCGAAACAAGGACGATGCTCTCGCGGTGCCACCTTGTTTCCCGATCATCATAAATCGGACTCTTTGCGGAAATGCCAACACATTCCCCGCGATATAACGGTCACGACCCGTCGCAGGATACTCTGTTCCCCTGCGCGCTCGGCGGTCCATTTGAACGATCGTTTCCTGCGGGACTTTCACCAGCGTCCCTGCTCTCTAAGAGGTCGTATTCGTCCGTTATCTCCGCTTCACAGCTTATGGTCGAAATTATATCGAATGCATATCTCTTCGTCAAGCACTATTTTTTTGTTTTTTTGTCATATGATCCGTGTTTCAACTGTCATATATGACGAAAGGATGAATTGCGCGGATTATGGTTGAAGTAAAGTGTGTTATATGGCATAATACACTTAATGAAATGTATTTATTCCGTACCGACACAATTGTGCGGACGGCAAAACCATTCCCGCGCTCATCCGCGAAAGGGTCAAATCATGAAAAAAGCGTTGTTGACAGCTTTCCTTGCGGTCATGATCGCTTCCCTCTTCGGTTGCGGCAAAAAGCCGGAGATCACCTATGTGGATACGCTGCCTTGCGATCAGGCGAGCGGATACACCTGGGTTGCGCGCTCCAGCAGCGACGATACGGGTCAGGTCTATATCGGGCAAACGTATCGGGACGATGAGACCTATGCGCTCATGGGCGCAAGCGGCGTGCTGGAAAACGCGTTTGCCGGTGTTGTTCCGGGCATTGCGACCGTAAGGCTCTACTACGTGCATTCGCTCGATTGGGACGGCTCCAACAGCAGCGCGACGGGAACTGCCTATTATGAATTTCTCGTATACGATGATTTAACCATCCGTCTTCTCTATTCCGAAATCGAATTGCCGGACGAATTTTAGATTGAATAACAGTCAAAGCGGCGCTCCCGATCAACAGGAGCGCCGCTTTTTTTGTTGTGTTTCGTTAGCGAACGAATAGACCGTTTTCGTCGCGGTCGATGACCAGCGTGGTGTCGGGAGCAACGTCGGTTGCAATGATCTTTCTCGCAAGAAGCGTCTCAACCTTGCTTTGCAGATACCGCTTGAGCGGGCGCGCGCCGTACAGCGGATCACTGCCCTCGTCGACGATGAACTCCTTTGCTTTGTCGGTCACGTCCACCTTGAGTTGCCGCGCGGCAAGCCGCTTGTTCAAATCCGCAATCAACAGATCGACAATCTGTTTTAGATCTGCATTCGTCAGCGGACGATAGAACACGATCTCGTCGAGGCGGTTGAGAAACTCCGGTCGGAACGATTGCTTGAGCAGTTGCATCACAACGTCTTTTGCGCTCTCGGTGACGCAGCCGTCGCGGTCAATCCCTTCCAGAATCACGTCCGAACCCAGGTTGCTGGTCAAGATCAGGATCGCGTTCTTGAAGTCCACCGTTCTGCCCTGACCATCCGTAATGCGCCCGTCGTCCAAGACCTGTAGCAGCACGTTGAGCACGTCCGGATGCGCTTTTTCCACCTCGTCGAACAACACGACGGCATACGGCTTTCTGCGCACGGCTTCGGTCAACTGACCGCCTTCGTCGTAGCCAACATATCCCGGAGGCGCCCCGATGAGGCGGCTGACGCTGAATTTCTCCATGTACTCGGACATGTCGATTCGCACCATGCTCTTCTCGTCGTCAAAGAGCGCCTGCGCGAGCGCTTTTGCAAGCTCCGTCTTGCCTACGCCGGTTGGGCCAAGGAACAGAAACGAGCCGATCGGGCGATTGGGGTCTTGAATGCCCGCGCGTGAACGCAGAATTGCGTCGCTGACGCGATCCACCGCCTCGTCCTGACCGATGACCCGCTGATGCAGAATCTCCGGCAAGCGCAGGAGTTTTTCCCGCTCACCTTCCATGAGCCGCGAAACAGGAATTCCCGTCCAGCGGGCAACGATGCGGGCGATTTCCTCCTCGCTCACGCGGTCGTGCAGATAGGTGGTCTCATGCTGTCCGCTCTCGGCGAGCTTCTCTTCTTTTTCGAGATCGCAGACGAGTTGCGGCAGTTTGCCGTATTTCAGCTCAGCGGCCTTGTTGAGATCATACGCGCTCTCCGCCTTGGCAATCTCCGCGTTTGTATGCTCGATCTCCTCGCGCAGTTGCTGCACTTTACCGATGGCGGATTTTTCATTTTCCCACTTGGCCTTCATTTCATTGAAGTTTGCGCGGAGCTCCGCAAGCTCCCGCTGAATTTCTTCCAGATGCTCATGGCTGAGCTTGTCCGTCTCCTTCTTGAGCGCGGCTTCCTCAATTTCGAGCTGCATGATCTTTCTGCTCGCGGCGTCCAGTTCCGTCGGCATGCTGTCGAGCTCGGTCTTGATCAGCGCGCAGGCCTCGTCCACAAGGTCGATGGCTTTATCCGGCAGGAAACGATCGGAGATATACCGGTGGCTCAGGGTCGCCGCCGCAATCAGCGCTGCGTCCTGAATCTTGACCCCGTGGAACACCTCGTAGCGCTCCTTGAGTCCACGCAAAATCGATATCGTGTCCTCAACCGTCGGCTCCTCGACCAATACAGGTTGGAATCTGCGCTCCAATGCCGCGTCCTTTTCGATGTACTGGCGGTATTCGTCCAGCGTCGTGGCGCCGATGCAGTGCAGTTCGCCGCGCGCGAGCATCGGCTTTAAGAGGTTGCCCGCGTCCATCGCGCCCTCGGTCTTGCCCGCGCCTACGATGTTGTGCAGCTCGTCGATGAAGAGGATGATCCTGCCATCGCTCCCCTTGATCTCGTTGAGCACGGATTTTAAGCGTTCCTCAAACTCACCGCGGAACTTTGCGCCCGCAATCAGCGCGCCCATATCCAGCGCGAAAACCTTTCGATCCTTCAGGTTGTCCGGCACGTCGCCGCGCACGATACGAAGGGCGAGTCCCTCCGCAATCGCGGTTTTGCCGACGCCCGGCTCGCCGATGAGCACGGGGTTATTCTTCGTCTTGCGCGAAAGAATGCGTATCACGCTGCGGATTTCGTCGTCGCGGCCGATCACGGGGTCGAGCTTTTGATTTTTCGCGAGTTCAACCAAATCCTGACCGTATTTGGCGAGCACGTCGTAGGTTCCCTCCGGGTTGTCGGTCGTTACGGTCTTATTGCCGCGAACGACCTTGAGTTGCTCGACAAATGCTTTTTCGGTCACATCATTTCGAACAAACAGTTTTTTGATCGGCTCGTTGGCTTTTTTAAGCAAGCCTAAAAACAGGTGTTCGACCGAGACATACTGGTCGCCCATCTCTTTGGCCCGCTTCTCCCCCTCGTTGAGCGCCGTGTTCAAATCCTGCGAAATATAGATTTGATCGGAACCCGAGCCCGTGTTGTAGGTAGGCAGCGCGCTCACTTCGCGCTCCGCTTCCATACGGATGCGGTTGAGGTCGACCCCAGTCGCGCTAAGAATGCTGCCGATCAGACCATCCGGTTGCGCGACTAACGTGTACAGCAAATGCGCCTGCGCAACCTCTGTGTTATTTCGTTCGCTGGCAAGCTGTTGCGCCGCTTGTACGGCTTCAATGCTTTTTTGTGTTAATTGATTGACGTTCATCCTTCGTCACCCCCTGTTACAAGATCATCCCGCCGCTGTGAATGTAGTTGACGTAGAGCTTCTCTACGCTCGTGACAGCCGCAGCGGGTTCGTGAATGAGTTCAAAATACCGTTTCAGCGCGGAATCCAGCAGGTTGATATACGCCGCGATCCCTTCGCCGATCTGTTCGTTGGAAAGCTGATTATCGTCCGAAAGCCGAAGTTTGCGCAGATATCGTCCGTCTTCCATGGCACACTCGACTCTGCCGATATACATGGTTTCGATTCTCGTCCAAAGTTTAAAAAATTGAAGCATCGCGAGTACCAGTGCACTGTTTTGGCTGCGCACGGAAACCCGCAATTCCCCAAGCAGCGGTCGGGCGTTTTTATAGAGCTCCACGCTGTAACGCACACTTGGGTTATATTTATAATCCAGCGCGCTGCGCAGCGAAAACATGGAATCCGACGGCTGCAACTGCGGCTCGAATACGCTGCCAATCAGCATTTGTTCGATGGCGGAAAACACCTCTCGCATCCGTTTTTCCGGCGTGGTATAGCGTACAAAGTCGGCAAGAATCTGGTTGATCATAGAAGACCGGCTCGCGCCCGACTCGTACGCCAACCGATCGATTTCTTGTACAATTTCGTCCGACAAAACGAGCGAATACACGCTTTTGTTCATCTGTATCACCTCACGGTCTGATACAGTTATTATATCAATTTCGCTAAACTTTGCAATCGTTGTTAATAACATTAATAACGATTTTGCATTTCTTTCACGATTTGACTATACTGAATTCGCAATGCTGACAGAAGAGAGATTGAAACGAATGAGATACGATTTTGACGAGATCATTGACCGAACGGGAACGAGCAGCATGAAACTCGAAGCAGGCGAAAAAGTGAACCCTTACTTGCCCAAAGACGCGATTCCGCTTTGGGTTGCCGATATGGATTTTGCCTGCGCACCGGAGGTTCTCCGCGCGATGCAGGAGCGGTTGGATCGCCGGATTTTCGGTTATACCAACCTGAGCGAAACATGCAGAGCGAGCGCCGTTCGCTGGATGGAGCGACGATTTGGCTGGAAGACGGAGCCGGAACAGATCGTATTTTCCGCAGGCATCGTCAGCGCGTTGTTTGCCGCCGTCGCGCGGCTCACAAAGCCCGGTGACGAGGTCTGTTTCCTGACCCCCGCTTATCATCCCTTTGACGACGCTGTCAAGAAGCAGTGTCGCGTGCCGGTCTATTCCCGTATGGTCTGTCAAAACGGGTATTGGTCGATCGACTATGACGATCTTTCAGCGAAGCTGAGCCGCCCGGAATGCGTGATGTTCTTTCATTGCGATCCGCATAACCCCACAGGACGCGTGTTCACCGAAGCGGAGCTGCTGCGTCTCGGCAAGCTCTGCTTTACAAGCGACGTGTTCGTCGTCAGCGACGAAATCCACGAAGATTTAACACGAAAAGGATTTACGCATACCCCGCTAGCGAAGCTCTTTCCAAACGAGAACCGGCTCATCACCTGCACAAGCCCCAGCAAGAGCTTTAATCTCGCGGGCAACAATCACGCGCATCTGTTTATTCCGGATGAATCCCTTCGTCATAACTGGACAAAGAATTACTACAACGGTCACCCGAACGCGCTCTCCAACCAGGCAACGGTTGCGGCATATGACCAATCGGAGGGCTGGTTGGACGAACTGCGGAGCTATCTGGACGAGAGCTTTATCATGATGAAACGCATTTTGGACGAACGTCTTCCGAAAGCGAACTTCTCGATTCCGCAGGGAACCTATCTTGCGTGGGTCGATCTCTCAGGTTATGGATTGAGCGAACAGGAGCTTAAAAAACGCATTTCGCAGGCGGGCGTATTCGTCCAGTTCGGCGAAGATTTCGTCGACAATGCGGATTGTTTCATGCGGGTCAACCTCGCGAGCCCCAGAGCGGTTTTGCGCGAGGGGTTGGAGCGCATTTGCCGCGTATTATCCGAATAGTGACTTAAACGCAAGCGGACGGCGATGAGCCGTCCGTTTTGATTTTTATGCGATTCACTCGATATAGTCCCGAAAGACATACGCGCTGGTATACGCTCGAAGCAACGCGCCATAGTCCGGCGTAAAGTCCAGCACGTCGCCCACGCGATATTCTTTCGCGTGCGTGAGATCGACGATTAAATGATCCGAACTCGCGCCGATGATTTTAATATTGCCATCGCGCGGGGTTAGTCCGTCCGCGACCGTGTCCTGCCGCCCAATCTTGCAGATGCCGCGGATCTGCTCGCCGAGGCTTTCAAACGTTGGATACTCGCCAAACGCGTTTGCCCCGCTTTCGCCGATCGGCACGCTTGGCTTTCGCTGCACCTCAATGAGCCTAGTCGAGAGCGTAAACGCGTCGCCAACAAGTCCGTTCATGACCCGGCAGGCGGCGGTGTCGTTGCCGAGAAAGATCGACTCGCCGAGCCGGAGATGATTGACGCACTCCGGGACTAAACCGCGCTTCAAAATTCCAAGCGAGCTGCTGTTACCGCCGGAGACGATCGGAATCGGCAGCCCCGTTCTCGCGCGCAGCTCGTCAACGATCTTGCAAAGCTCGCCTAGATTGTTCTCGTCCGGCAATATCGCGCCGTAGCAGGTAAGGTTGGTGCCAACGCCGACCAGCTCTACCCCCGCTTCCGCCTTCGCCGCGTCCGCCGCACGGTAGATTTCTTCACGATTGAGAAACAGGAGTCCTTCGCGCAGATCGCCAAGATCGATCATCAATATAATCTGGTGCGTCTTGCCTGCGGCGCTTGCCGCTTTTCCCAGCGCGCGAATGGTCTCAATCTCCGAGACGAGGCTGATATCAGCAAGCAGCACCGTCTCCTCCACCTCCTCCGGCGCAGGCGCGCGCAAGAGCAGCTTTGGCTTTCGTGTGTTGAGCCGCGCGAGGTTCTCCGTCCGTGCGTCGGCAAGCATCGCTACCCCCGCTGTTTTCCAGCACTTGAACAATGCGCTCATCCGCGCAGACCACCTTTGTTACCGCGGCAATGGAAACGCCGTTTTCCGCGCAAAGCGCCTGGAGCATGTCGACGTTGTGTTTGATTTTGGTTAAGTCCGCCGTAATGCGCGGGTAAGTTGCCATAGAAAACCTCGATACCTAGTTTGATCCAAATCGTAAAGTCGCACGCAATAGCGTCTTTGCCGCCTGCGGATTCGTCTTTGCCAGTACGCCGAGCGACGCCATGATATAGCTTTCGTCAAACGCGAGGCGCATGCTGCCGGGTTTGGGGTAAAGCATGCTGCCGCCCGCGTTGCAGTCCGCAAGTTTACGGAGAATTGTCTCCCGCTCCGGCAGACGCGTCAGCGCGCCGCCGGTGCCGATGAGCGTCTTTACCTGTGTCAGGTCTTTTCCTTCAGCGGCTGTCGTACGACCCTGCGGCGTGTAATAATGCCGGAGTCTGCCCGCGTGCCGGTTGAGCGCCGTCAGCCCCGCTTCCAGACAAAGCCGTGAAGTTAGCGCAAACTGTGCCTCGCTCTGCGGAATCGGTTGATAGTCCCGCATGACCACGGCTACATCCAGACCCAGCTCGCGCGAAAGCTTCGCCTCGCCGATCTGCTCCACAAGATGGTGCGCGTTGACAAATAAGCCAAGATCGCCCTCGACCGTGCGCTTATTGAACGGTTCCGGCGCGGTCAGAAGCTGCGCAATCTCGTCCGACCCTTGCGTAACCGAGTGCACGTCGGTGGTGGCCCCGCCGATATCGAGCACAACGAGGTCGCCGATCTCCTCATACAAGAGCATAGCGGCTTCCATCACCGCGCCGGGCGTGGGTAAGATCGCTCCGGTGACGAGATCGCGGATGTGCTCCATACCGGGCGCGGACACGATGTGTTTTTCAAACGCCGTGTGAATCACCTTACGCACGGGTTCGATATTCAGCGCGTCAAGACGCGGATAGACGTTCTCCGTGATGTAGACAGGCACATTCGCCTGCTCAAAGATCGTGCGGATCGCGCTCTGGTTCTGCGCGTTGCCCGCGTAGAGCACAGGCGCGCCGGCGCCGTCCTTTGCGATGCGTTTGGCGTTGTAAAGCGCGGTCTCCCGCTCTCCGCCGTCCGTCCCGCCCGCGAGGAGGATCAGATTCGGCTTGATGTTGTGTTGTTCCGCCAGATCGTCGTCCGTCAGCTTGCCCGCCGTGGTCTGGCGCACGATTGCGCCCGCACCGAGCGCGGCAGCTTTCGCCGCGCTGACAGTCATGTCGTAGACCAGCCCGTGGACACACATCTTAAGCCCGCCCGCCGCGCTGGACGAAGCAAGCAACTCGCCATAGTCCAATTTCCCCGTACCGAGGTTTGCTTTCAGCGCGTCGATGGCTCGGTTGAGTCCCGTGCGGACATCGCCTTCCAGCACCGTCGTTGCGGCCTGTCCCTGCCCCAGAAGGCGCGGGGAATCGCCCAGCGCAAACGCGCTGATCAGCGTGGTGGTGGAGCCGATCTCGGCGATGAGTACATCCGCAAACATGTTATTCTCTCTCGCGGTTCGCACGCTCTTTGACTAAAAAAGTAGCGACGTGGTTTCCGTGTGTACCTCTGCCGAAGCCCGCGTCCGCGCCGGCTTCCTTCGCGCGCTCGCTCTCCACCTGCGTGCCGCCCGCGGCAAACAGGAGCTTGTCGCGCACACCCATCTCACGCGCAATGCGGTCGATACGCGCGATGTTCTTATAGTGGATGTCGTCGTGCGAGATGATGACGGAAGCAAGCATCGCGTCCGCGTTCAACTCGATGGCTGCTCCCACGAGTTTTTCCGGCGGAACGGAGGTGCCGAGATAATGCACCTCGATGCCGTATTTTTCGATGCCGCCATGCTTGATGTCGATGATTTCACGCAATCCCACCGAGTGTTCGTCCTCGCCGATGGTGCCGCAGACCACGCGCATGGGCTTTCTCTCAATCGCCGCGCGCAGCTCGTCCTCACTCATCACATCCGGCTCGGCGGGAATGACCAGAGAGGCGATGTCGATGTCGAAATCGACCTTACCCTTGAGTTCAATTCTCGTGCCCTCCGCGCGGTGCAGCACCTCGCGCGAGATCACCGCGATGTCCTTGAGATTCATGCGCCTGGCGCACTCAATGGCGGCGGCTTCGGCGATTTTCTTTTCCGCAGGGAAACAGAACGTGAGCAGCACGGTTCCGTCCGCGAGCCACTCCATCTCCGGCTTAATCTTCGCGGCGTTCGGCTGGGCAAACGCTTTCACCGCGTCCATGCGCAGATAGACGTTGTCGTCTTCGTCGAGCTCGTCGATATAAACGATCTTTTCCGGCGCTTCCAGCGTACAGCCGCCGATGAGCGCGGCAGGATTCGTCGGGTCTCCGCCGTATTGCGCAACGTTGTTTCTGCCATAGTGCGCGGTAACGGGCGCCATATAGTCCGCCTCGCGTTTGATCACCGTGCCCGCGCCGATTCCGGCGGCAAGCTTTCGCGTGATGCCGTCTCCGTTGCGCTCCGGGAAAAGCCCGCTGTCGACAAACATCCCGCTCTCGACCGCCGCGAAATAGCCGCCCTTTTCTAGCATCTCTTCGAGGAACAGCACGGCCCGCTCGGTGAGCTCCCGCGACTTTTCTTCCAGATAACCATCTTTCTTGAGTTCTACCATTTCCATCAAGCCGTCGAGCCCGACCAGTGTCTGCTTTGCGGTATCGCAAGCCTCGATGTTATAGATATGCCAGGGTACGTTTCGCCCTTCATCCGGCGTAATCGTAGACTGGATATCCGCACTCGTAAGTTTACTGACGACCATGTTGAGCACATGCGTCACCGTCGCCTCGCGCGTGCTAGATTCGATATATTTCGTGTTCATCTGTGCGCGCATGCGATAACCCGTAAAGAGCTTGCGAAGCGCGACCGCATACGGTAAATCCATATAGACGCAAGGCCCAGGCGTCGCCGTCGGCGGCACGGTGGAAAGGCAGATGTTCTCCTTTGGCACGCCGACTTTATGGCTGTAGAGCGCGTTGATCGCGTGCTGCACCATGAGTTCCGGCATCACCTTCCACGCATCCCGTGCGGTGGCGTTTGCGTTGTGCGCGCCGTCGATCTGCGCCATGTTTGCCCACGCGATGAGCTTTTTGCTCTCCGCCGCGTCCACAAACGAACGCAACATGTTGATGTTGCGATAGATGACGTTGTATTGCGGGTCTTGGTGGCAGCCGTTGACGCCCTCTTCCGCGAACATCACCGCAATATCAGGCCCGGCAACGCCGCTGACATAGCTGTGATAGTTGATGGGTCTGCCTACCTCGTCCTCGATCAGATCCAGCGCTTTTCTCTGCGCGCGCACCTGCTTTCGTGTGATCGGAACGCCTCCGCTTCCCTGCGGCGTGCCTTCAATTAAACCATCATAATGGCTTTGTCCTGAAGTGCGGATGACCATGATGTGATCCGCGCCGTGGTGCGCCGCCATGCGCATGCGGCGAATGTCGTCCTCAAAGCGACCGCTTGCGATCTCGGTGGTGATGACCGGCATCGGTTGCGGGTCAACGTCGCCAAAATAATGTGCGGGTGGCAGCGGCACGCCGTCCTTGAGCGGCACGCTGCAATCGTGATAGGTAAAAGGCCCCATCGTGAGGTTTGGCGCGGGTTCGCGCCAGGTCCAACCTCTGCGGCGGGGTCGGTAATGTTCCAAATCTTCTAAAATCTTCGCGACGTCGATGTTTTCATCCGGATTCAGACGATATTCGCTCATTGGTCGCCTCCGAACAGGCGCGCCGCCTGCTCCATGTTGGTTGGCTGTATCAGCGCAAGTCCGGCCTCACGAATACCCAGTCCTTTGTGTTGGCTATAGCGGTGGACCACGTTGCCCACGCCGTGACCCAGCAGGCTCCTTTCGACGCAACCGTCGACAATCGCCTTTGCTTCCAGCGAGCTAAAGCCCATGCGCAGCAGAACGCTTCGCTCGATCGCGGGCGAGGTGTTTTCCTTTGCAAGCTCCAACAGCGGATCGACAAGCTGCCCCGTCAGCGTCCAAAAGCGCGCCTTGAGCTCTTCGTCGCTCAGGTTTTTCAGGTGTTCATGCCGTTGCGTAAAATCATCTTCGCGTTTGATCATATTTCCCTCCCGATGTTGTTCAGGAATTTCTATTGTTGAGTGTTTCGAGCACGAAAGACTCGCTCGTCTTCGTCTCCTCCGCGAGAAACGCGATATCGTTTTGCGTCGGCGCGTGGTCGACCGTTGTTGCCGCGTGGGAAATCAACGAGTGGCGCATGTGGTCGAGATCGACGTCCACCGCGTGCAAGAGCCGCGGATGCGCGGGAAGAATGATGCTCTCACCCGCTACTTCGTCTTTGGGATCGCCGAGTGAAACACGAATCCCGTTTTGTCGCGCAAAGCTGAGCTGCGCGCTGCCGTGCTTACCTGCGCCGGTATATTCCGTCTCCTGCACAACGACGATTGCGTCTTCCGGCAGCTCTTGCGCGAGTGAAATCGCCGCGGCGAGGCTTGTGTTACCCGCTGGCCCGCGCTCAATTCCTTCCAACCGAGCGAGCAGTTCGGTGGTATAGAACACCTCGCCCTGATTGACCGTCACGTATCTGTCCATATATCGTAGCGGGCGCGCCGCGCTTCTGGGAACGTCGCTGCGATCCGGCCAGGTGGAAAACGGCATGCCGAAGCCGGTGTGCCCGGTCGTAAACGATTTTTTGTTAAACTGCGTGTCGCTTGCCATATGCAGGCCTTTGAGATTGACGCTCGCCGCCACAACCTGCGCGGAACAATTCGCCTTGATGAGTCCGCGCGCGGTGCCGGTCAGGTTGCCGCCGCCTGCGTTGGTGCAGACGACCACATCCGGGTCTTTGCCGAGCTGTTCGCGACATTGGTTTGCGACCTCAAACCCAAGCGTCTCGATCCCCGCGATGCCAAACGCGGTATAGAGCGAGGCGTTGAAATATCCTGTGTCTTCCAGCATGCGAAGAACTGTATAAAACAGCTCCGGCCCTACCGTGAGCTGCACAACCTCCGCACCGAGGGCTTCGCACTTGCGCGCCTTTTCGATGATCTCCGGCTGACCGACACCACGCGAATCGTAGCACTCCTGCACGACGATGCATTTTAAGCCGCTCTTGCTGCAGCAGCTCGCAACCGCCGCGCCGTAGTTACCGCTGGTTGCGGAGAGCGCGCCGCGATAACCCATGCGTTTAGCGTGGTAGATGCTGGTCGCGGCCCGTCGCACCTTAAAGCTTCCGCTGGGGTTTGCCGCCTCATCTTTCACAAAGATGCGCGCGCCATAGCCGTCCTTGCTGATTTTTCGCACCAGGGCGGTGATGTTTTTGAGCTCAATCAGCGGCGTGTTGCCGATCGCAAACTCGCGCTGAATCTCGATTACGTCTTCCAGCGTATAGCCAGTGGACGCCATCATTTTTTCGTAGTCAAACGCGATAGAACCGCTCTCAAATTCCTTATAATCCACGCCAACCGCGTTGCGGATGATCTCCGCTTTTCGCGCCATGACGGCGGAGAAACTGTTGTCCTTCGTCATTTCGCATTACCTCCGAACAGGAACGCAAACGCTTCATCGCCTGCCTGCTGCAGCTCCGGCACGAAATCGCCAAAGCTGTGGTTGTAATGCGGTGCTTCGTCTACCAGCGTACCGGAGACGACGCGTCCCGTGCGCGTTGTGACGGTGGCCTCAGCTCCGAGCGATGTATCTGCATGGAGATATCCCTTCGTCCACTGTTCCAGCGGTACGGACTTCGTGTCCTCCGGCACAGCGGAAGAGCGCTGCTCCGGCGCTAATATAATACTATGGATGCGAACCCAATCGCCCTTCTTTGCCACGACAATCACCTCGCTCAATCTTTAAAGGAGTAAGCCTTCCTCGATCTGGTCTCTCATGTCTCCCATGATCGCATGCGGTACCGGCAGGTCGATCATCGTCTTGAGTCCGGGACGCGCGTTGATCACGTGCGGAATCATGTTCACGCACATCGCAATGGTGCCGATGCCGCCGTTGACTTCCGGCTGGATCTTCATATCGACCCGCGGCGTTCCTTCGAGCGTAATGTAGTCGCCCGTATGCGTGCCGCCGAGCTCCGGCTCGATCTGCTGCGGATGGATCATGTCGATCTTCACTTTGCCGTCGACGTAGCCTTGACCTGTCATGTTGACGCCGGCGACATTTCCCCGCGCGGCAAACCCGTATGGAGATTTGCGGTCGACCTCAGTCAGAATCGGCGCCATTTGCTGGCTAAATTCGTCAATCTGCCAACCTAGCGCATGGGAAATCATGCCAACGCTTTCCGCAAAGCCGACGTGTCCCGCGAGCTCGCCTTTCTCCACGCCTTCCTGAAACGCTTCCGGCGTGAGGCCCACGCCCTGCTCCTGCATAACCAGCGGGCCGAAGGGCGAAAGCGAATTGACTCTGCGGCAGGTGACCTTATCCACGTTCGTCATGCATCCGGTCAGGCAGATTGCGAGCAAATCCATCATGAGTCCGGGATTGATGCCCGTACCGAGCGCGGTCACGCCGTGTTCTCTTGCCACGCGATCGATTTCTTTTGCCAGCTCCGGCTCCTTTGCTGCGGGATAGCTCATCTCCTCGGCAGTGCTGATGGCGTTGACTCCGCGCGAAAGCACGGTTACGAGCTTTGGATACACGTCCTTCGTGAACGAGTCTGTCGCGAGGATGCAGACGTCCGCGCCGCGTTCCGGCAACGCTGTGTCGATATCACTCGTCACGATCACGTCCGCGCGATTGCCTCTTTCGACCTCCAAAAGTTCAAAGATGCTCTTACCAACGCGATTTGGGTGCAGGTCGCAAACGCCCGTGATCTCCACGCCCGTTTTTTGCAGCAGCACCTTTGTGATGCCGCCGCCCATCGCGCCAAATCCCCAAACCGCTACCCGAATGTTTCGCATACCGTTCCTCCCGCTGAACTACGCTAAAGAAAATGGATGGATCCGATGAGATGATTCGATTATCTTGCGAATGCTAAGAATTAATATGCAAGCTCGCGCTTTGGTACAAAGAAATCTTCCTGCTGCAAGCCGATTTCGTCGATCATACGCTCGACGTATTTCAGGTCTCCGATCTGGAGCGCGCTGTGGCAGTCGCTCCCCATCGAAAACTTCAGCCCTGCCTCATGCGCGCGGCGAATCATGTCCGACCCCGGCGCGTGCCAAAGGCCGGAGATTTCAAGCGCCACATCGTATTTTTGGCAGAGATTGATGACCGCGTCTTCCCATTGCAGTAAAAACTTTGTGCCATAAAGCTCGTCGCATGGCGGCAGAACGGTCGCATGGCCGAGAATATCCACGCGCTGCGTTGAAAACGTTTTTTCCATCATTTGAATGATGTAGGCCAGATAGTACCGGTTCATATCGGAAGAATAGTTTTTCTGATATTCCTTCGCATAACCGGATTTGTGGGAAAAATATTGACTGAGTGGAACAAATCCGCCGCGACCATCCGGCATACTGTGTACGCTCGCAATGATGTAGTCGAGTTCATCTTCCAGCGAATCCGGCAGGTTGAAGCGGTGCTCCATATTGACCTCTGCTCCGCGGTAAACGGGATAGAGCCGTAGAATCTCAAGATAGTTTTTGACATCGTTGAGCGTATAGATGCCGGCACAGAAGAAATGATCGGACACGCCGAGGATATGTCCCTGCTTTTGTTCCACCTCGATGAGGTCTTCAATCGGGAATCTCGCGTCGGACATGTTGGTATGGGTATGTAGGTCGTATAGTTGCATGATTGTCTCCCGGAGCAGTTTCTGCTGCGTTCCTATTGGATTTCGGTTTGCATAAAACCGCTCAACGCTTATACAATATACCATGAATCAGCGCGTCAAAACAAGGGCGCAAGGAAATACCCGCTTGTAAAATCGCGTGTTTTCCGCATTAGTCGTCTTGCTTGACATGTGTGGATGGAGTTCATATAATGCAATCATACAATTGATTGAAGAATCACTTTTTCTTTTATCCGTTTCCGGGTTAGGTATATTTTCACAAGTTGTAAGGAGAATTGTTTACAATGAAACCAGTCATACTTTACTATTCTTTCGGCGGCGCAACCCGCGCCGAAGCAAAAAAGCGTGCGGCTATGTCCGGCGCGGATGTTATTGAAGTAATGGAAGCGAAGAAGCGCGGTATCTTTTCCGCGTTTCTATCCGGTTGCCCACAGGCACTCGGCAGAAAGGCATCCGCAATTCGCCCGCTTTCGATCGATTGGAGCGCATATGGCGACGTGACCCTGATGGCACCCGTTTGGGCCGGACATCCCGCGCCCGCGTTTAACGCCGCGCTGGAACTCATCCCCAAAGATAAAATCTTACACGTAGTGCTCTGCTCCGGCGGCGGCGAAACGCCAAAGAGTAAGGAGGACACGATCGATCTTCTTCGCAAGCGCGGTTATGCGCTCTCTTCCTACGAAGATGTGAAGACGGCACCACCCGCAAAATAATGTTTTTTACGCGACAAAAGAGCGCCCGGATTCGTTCCGGACGCTCTTGTTTTGCTCTTTTTGTTTTACGCTTTGCAGGATGAATATTGAATCAGCTCTGCCGCGACGCTGACGGCGATTTCGGCGGGTGTTTGCGCGCCGATTGCCAGCCCGACCGGCGCATGAAGGCGAGCGATCTGCGCTTCATTCAGGCCATCCGCGCGCAGGCGTTCTTTCGTGAGCGCTATCTTTCGTCTGCTGCCGATGCAGCCGATATAGTCCGCCTTTGCGCGCAAAAGCCAGCGCAAAATCTGATAATCCGTCTCGTGTCCGCGCGACATCACGATCGCATGATCGCGTGGCGTGATCTCCAAAATCGTCTCCACGCTTTCATATTCGCAAAGCAGCACCCGCTCGGCGGAAGGAAAGAGCGCTTCTTTGGCAAACGCCTCGCGATCCTCCGTCACCCAAACGCGGTAGTCCAGCAGGTCAAGCTGCCGCGCCATGCATTGCGCCACATGCCCGCCGCCAAAGAGAATCACACGTGGAGATTCTAAGAGTGGTTCGATGAACCATCTTGGTTCCTCTTCCGTCAAAAGCGGCTGATCCGTCAGACAAGATATATTACAGGTGTCCTGCACCGATTGCGCGGACAGGACGCTGCTTTCAAGCGGAATTCCGTCTTCGATTCGGCAAGCGAGATATTCTTCTTCCTTTTGCGCAAAAGCATCTTCCATCTGCGTAATTAATTTGCGTCCTGCTTCGTCGGTAAACGCGCGAAACAGAATCGTAACCCCGCCGGAGTAGACGATCTTCTCATCGGCGTGAATTTCATAGTCGCGGATCGCGGATTCTTGCTTCGCCAGAAGGGCCAGCGCGTCCTGTTTGGCGCGGTGTTCCAAGAAACCGCCGCCGACCGTTCCGGTCTGCTTCCCTGTGCCGGATACGACCATACTGGTGCCGATACCGCGCGGCGCGCTACCGCGACGCGATAGAACGGTTGCAAGCATGCAGCCTTCCCCTTCGTCTAATTCAGCCGCGATGGCATCCAGCAGTTGTTTGTTCATGCGTCGCTCCAGAAAAAACGTGTTATCCGATCGGTTTTTTCAGCGCTGGGTTTGCCGCGTCAAACACGATCATGCCCATCTTCTTTTGCTCGACTAACTGATACGGAAGTGCTTCGTCATCCGCCGTTTCCAGCAGCACATCTAGCTCTTCATCCGTCAACAGTCGGTTCCATAAAAATAGAAAATACGATTTTGCGTCCTCGCGGGAGCGAAACGGTTGAATTTTCTCCTGCTTAAACGGCTCATAGGTAAACGGTATTCCCGCGTTTTTCAAGGTATCGGTCAGTTCCTGAATTGTTTCTTCATCCTTTTGCGTCTCACGCGAGAGCAGAACAAACGTCTTCGCGCGGGAGAGTTCCCGTACGACAGGCAAAATCTGCTCCACTCCGCCAATATCAAACAGCACGAGCGCGTCATAGAGTTTATCCGGCGAGTAGGTGTGTACATCGCCTAAAATCGCGACCACATTATGCGGACAGCGCGCGCGAAACGCGGCAACCGCCTTTGGATCGTTTTCGATCACGGTCACTTGCTCAACATGATAGGCCATCCAGATTGCGAGATCGCCGAGTCCTCCGCCCGCGTTAAACACGCGCGCATTCGGCGGCAGGTAGGCGGAGATTCGCTCCGCAATCCAGTAGTAAAACTTGTTCTTCTTTGACGCATCGCTCATCCAGCGGATGTTTGCGTCTGTCCAAATGAACTCTTCCAACGAATGTGTCTCCTTGCGTACGATATCTATGAAAGCTACACAGCGCTATTCGCGTACTGTTTGGTTTTCGCCGTATGATTGCATCAGCTCATGATAGCGAAAGCAGCTAGTTTCGTGTTCGTTGACGATACCCGCCGCCTGTAAAAACGAATGAATCGTCACCGATCCCGCATAGCGCATGCCGCGTCGCTTCATATCCGCCGACATTCGATCCGAGAGCGGGCTGGTTGAGCGGGGCTGATCGTCTAGACTGAGCACCACCTTGCCGCCGGAAAAACTCCAAAGATAGTTGCAAAACGAGCCGTATTCCTTCTTGAGCGCAACAACGATTTTTGCGTTGGAGATCGCGGCTTCTATCTTGCCGCGGCTACGGATGATGCCCGCGTTTTGCAGGAGCTCGTCAATCTTCGTTTGATCGTATTGCGCGATCTTTTCCACGTCGAACCCGTCAAACGCTTCCGAAAACGCTTCCCGCTTTTTCAGCAGCGTAATCCAGGAAAGTCCCGCCTGAAACAATTCTAGCAAAAAGAGGCCGTACATTTCCCGATCGTCGAAAATCGGCGTTCCCCACTCTTCATCGTGATAGGCGCAATAAAGCGCATGATCTTCTCTCACCCAAAAGCATCTTTTTTCGTGTTCCACCTTGTTTGCCTCTCGCTTTCCAAACTACGAACAATCGAGCAGGTTCGATTATACCATAACCGTAACACGAGCGCAAAAATGCCGCCGTGATTTTCTCGCGGCGGCATTCGAGGTTGTTCGCGTTATCCCGCTGGTGTCGGCGTCGGCACGACCGGATTGGTCTGAAGACCAATCGAGGGTCCATCTATAGGTTTGCTTCCATAGACCGTATTTTCAAACTCCTCCTGCAGCGTTTTCCACTGCTGCAAGATCTCGATCAAGCGCGCTTGATCTTCTGCTGAGAATGCTCGATAACAGGGATTATACGACATGATCGCCCCGCTCGGGCCTGCATATTGGACGGTTCCGTCGCTCACATAGTAAACGCTGCCGCCGGAGACAAACGATCCGTCGCTATTTGTTGTCGGCAACTTGGCGAGAATCTCCGCGCCGTAGTATGTTCCGTCGTCTTTGTGCATGCGACCGCTCCAGTTCGTATATGCGCAGAAGTCGTTCGGGTTTGTGGTCGGCGTGCTTCTGAGCAAGATGTCTGCGAGCTCATTCATCAGCGGTTGTAACTTCGCGTTGAATGAAGCCTCATTATCGCCATACGAGCGATTATAGTAGAACGAAATCGCCTGTCTTGTTCCATTCGACATCGGAACGTTATAGAACATCACGGAAAGGTTGAAGTAATCCGTGTCGAACTTCAGCGATGCGGACTTCTCCAGCATCTGTTGCATCAGATCGAGATACTCTCCCTTGCTATGATTGTTTTGATAGGTCATCCATGCAGTTGCCGTTTTGGGCATCGAGACACGAATGTTGTAATAGTCCCAATACCGCGTCATGCCGACATATCCCGCAATCGACAGAGAACCATACATCTGCTCGTCGTCCACGTTATAGTTTGACGTCGGATCATAATAGCGATAGGAATCATTCGCGGTAAAATCCGTACTCGGCAGCTCTTGATAAAATGTGCTCAATATCTGCTTGTTCTCCAGATAGCCGCCTTTAAACGGATCGTCTCCCTGCAAATAGCACACGGAATCCATCGGCGGCAGCGTACGAATCGCCTGATTGAATCCTTCGTTTTCCAGACAATAGGTCAGCAGCGTGTTTTGGTTGAGGAACGTCAGCACGCGACTGAAGCTTCTGCCGTTTTTCAGTACAAACGTGACCGGCTGCGTAACGCGAGTCCATCCGGATTGATCATCGTAGTTGTAATTCAGGAATCCAGAGCGCCGAATCGTTGTGACATTGTCGCGCAGTGTCTCAACCGCGTAATTCTTCACGTCGCTTTCGGTAAATTGCACCTTGGACACCATGTACTGCTGATAGGTGCTCGCTTCCGATCCGCGACCCACGCCATCAAACTTTACATAGGCGACATCCTGCGTATTCGGAACATAATACTGCAAGCTGGTCGCAAGACCTAACGTACCAAAATAACCCGCAACACCGATTCCCAGCGGAATCAGCATCCACGGAAGCGAGAGAAGCACCTTCTTCGCGGCGCGCAGTACAATGATTTGATAGATGATGTAGATGCCGGCTGCAACCGCGACAATGATGGGGATGCTCACATTGCGCTGGGTAATAATGCCGGAGGAATACAGCATCACGACCGGAACGACAGCCGCGCAAGCAAATATGGTTTGCACCGTAGCATTCTTTGCGCCGTGTTCGGCGAGCTCGGAAGAACGCCGCGCAAAGAGTACGCGCGCCAGAATCAGCTCCAGTGCAACCAATATGGCTGAGTAGATCATATTGACCGGCAAATACAGCGTATCCCGTAACATCGGGCGCAGAAGCTGGGCGATCTGTCCGGTTGCGATGTTGGTAACCGGAGTCAGGTACCAGGGCAGATCAAGCCAGTTGATGAGCTGTGTATTCGCAACAATGCCGCGCGCCACGGAGAACTGTACAAACCGCAGCAGACCAAACACCAGCACCGTAAGCCCGAGTCCGGTCAATGCGGTACCGGTCAGCGTCATCGCAATTGCACACGCTGAAAACACCAGCATCGCCGCAATTGTAAAGAACGGAACCGCAACCAGTACGTATAGCTGCACAAACGGCGTCCTGGTCAGCGTAAAGATGATAGCCGTAAGCAGTACGTTGCTCAGCACGATCGCGGCAATCCAGGTCAGCGCGGCAAGCGTAATCGCCCAGAAGAGCTTTTTACGCGAAACGGGCAGACTGTGATAAAAATCGCTGTCCGCGCGCCTGTTGAGAAACGAAAAACCTTCGAGCGCAAACACGACGCCGCTGACATAGATCAATACGATCAGCGGAGTAAACATCTTCGTTATACTCGGCACATTGTATTGGTATGGCTGCGTGCAATACTGAATGGAAATAAACGCGCTTGCAACGAGCGTCAGCGCCAATAAGATATACCCCACGCGTGAGAGTCTGCGGATCGACTCCAAATATGGTTTCATGCGTGTTCGCCTCCTTTCGCGGCCGGCGCTTCAAACGAATAACCAAGCGCCTCCATCTCAAACAGGAATACTTCTTCCAGCGTCAGCGGAAGAATTTCGAGCAGCAGCGGGTTCAGCGCGCCGATATGCGCCTTTGCCTTCGCGCTGTCTCCGCGGATGATCATGTTTGCGACGCTGCCCTGCTTAACAAAGGATAGAATATCCATATCAGCAAAGCGCGTGCGGTCGTAATCTTCCGAAAAAGCGATCTGTACCTTAAAGAGCGATGTCTTTAGGTTTTGTACATCGCTTTCAAACACGATTCCGCCCTGATACAAAAGCGCCAGCTGATCGCAAGTATCTTCGAGTTCTCGCAGACTGTGGCTGGTGACGACTGCGGTGCAGCCGCGCTCCAGCACATCGTCATAGAGCATACCCTTTACGAGATTTCGCATCACAGGATCGAGACCGTCAAACGTTTCGTCAAAGAACACATAGTCCGTCATGGCTGAAAGCGCGAGGATGGTAGCGGCCTGCCTTCGCATTCCTTTGGAAAACGTGTTGAGCGGGCGCGTTCTATCGAGCTTAAAAGCTGCGCTGAGATCCGCAAAACGCTCTAAAGAGAACCGCGGATACATCGACTCATACAACAGCGACATGCGGTTCAGGTTGCTCTGCGGTAAAAAATAAAGCTCGTCCGGCACAAAGACGCAGTGTTCCTTCACAGCGGGGTTATCGAATACCTCACCGCCGTTGATGGAGATATGTCCCTCGTCCGGTTTGTAGATGCCGTTGCAAAGCCGTAAAAACGTACTCTTGCCCGCGCCGTTTGCGCCGACAAGGCCATAGATACAACCCTGCGGAATGTTGCAGTTCAGGTTGACGAGCGCTTCTACTTCACCAAAGCGCTTGGTCAGTTTGCGCGCTTTTATCATGACACTATTTCCTTTCCGTAGGCGGCGTTCACCGCGTCGAGCGCTTGCTCAACGGGCAGACCTGCCGCGCAGAGTTCTTCCGCGATATGTCGAATCTCTTCCAGTTTTTCTTTCAGCCCTACCCCTACGAGCTGGAAAGCGCCTGCTGTAACAAACCTTCCGTTGCCGGGCGCGCTGACGCAAAGCCCCCGCCGCTCCAACTCGCTATACGCCTTTTGCAGTGTGTTGGGATTGACAGAGAGCTCCTGTGAGAGCACACGAACAGAAGGAAGCTGATCGCCTTCCTTGAGAATGCCGGATGAGATCAGTCGCTGCGTCTGTTCGATGATTTGTTCATAAATCGGCGTACGTCCGAATCGATCGATTTGGAACATCGCGCAACCTCCTTTGCAAGGATAAGTGTACTATCCGTTATAGTACACTTGAATATTACTTCGAATTCCGCATGTTGTCAAGCAGAATTGATTCATATTTGTGAAGAGATGTTGTTTTTTTCGCGTCTTGTGGCGTAAAAACGTGTTTCTATCCTCTTGAATGGCGCTCTTCTGGGGAAAGCGCAATTTTTACCCAGTTTCCACCGCTGTATTTCCCTCTCTTACTATGATAGAATGCCCTCTATGGAAAAGCAATTCGATCCCAAACTAAATCGTCATATTTCTTCGCAGCAGTCCGGCTGTGACTGGAATCCATCCGAGTCGCCGGAGGAGCGCGCGCAAAGACGCAAAGAGCGGATCACGCTCGTCTCTCTGATTTCGCTGTTGCTTGCGGTTCTTGCGGTGCTTTTTTCGCTGCTGCACAGCCAGTTTGCGCAGGAATTCTCTTCCGCTGCATTACCAACTCCCGCGCCAACGCTTGCGGCGGTTTCCGCCGACGTATCGCCCACGCAAAGCGCGGATGGATCATCACCGCAGTTGCCCGCCGACGACGCGGGTCTTCTCGTTACGTTTCTCGACGTGGGCCAAGGTGACTGCATCTTCCTTCGATCTCCTTCCGGCAAAACTATGCTCGTGGACGGCGGGCCGGACGGATCGTTTCCTGTCATTGATCGCTATCTGACCTCGCTCGGCGTGGTCGGGCTGGACGTGGTCATGGCGTCGCATGTGCACGCGGATCACATCGGAGGCTTGATCTCCGTCGTAGACACGTATCCCATTGGAGATTTCTACTATCCGCCGTTTGACGCGGACAGCGAGACGTACTTTAACCTCCTTGACGCGCTCAAGGAGAGTCAGGCAACCGTGCATCAGCCGTATGCCGGCGTCGACACACTCATTCCGTGGGATGATCAGGTGGAGGTGCGCATCCTTGCGCCCTACGAAACGATCTATCAGGATTTCAACGACACTAGCTATATCATTCGCGTTTCTTATGGCAACACAGCGGTTCTGCTCACCGGAGACACGACCGAGCTGGGCGAAAAACTCGCGCTCAAGGCGCAGCCGGATCACTACTTCAAGGCGGATGTGCTCAAGGTTGCGCATCATGGCTCCAGCGACGCTACGTTTGAAAAGTTTCTCGACGCGGTCTCTCCCGCCATCGCCGTCATCAGCGTAGGCAAAGACAACGATTACGGGCACCCGAATCAGGCGTTGTTGGATCGCCTCAGCGAACGCGGCATTACGGTCTATCGCACGGATGAGGACGGAACCATTACGCTCCTGCTTGACGGAACCAGCGTGACGGTGATAAAATAGTAAGATCAATCATATGCATGGCTATGAAGGGGAAAAGTCCTCAACCTGCGCTTTAGAGAGTACCGTCACCGGCTGAAAGCGGTATGCCAAGAACAGGACACCAAGTTCGCCCCGGAGCCTTTTCGGTGAACAACGCAGCGCGTTTTGTAGTCGAAGACGGGATCGCCCGATACAGCGAGATCGAGGCTTACTCCGGCAACTGCGCCGGATCGAGCAAACGAGGGTGGTACCACGACGCGAATCGTCCCTTTGGGGCGGAGCGCGTTTTTTATTTGGTAACGAGCCATGTTCAGGCACAAGGAGGAGAAGAAGAATGGGAATGATGGAATCTCTCGCGCAACTGCGTGAAGAAGCCGAAGCGAAGCTGAAGAACTGCCAGTCGCCGGAAGAGCTGGAGCAGCTTTTAGTCGACGTGCTCGGCAGAAACGGAACTCTGACGACGATTTTGCGCACGATGGGCAAGTTGGAAAGCAGCGAGCGCGCCAGCGTCGGCGCTTTTGCCAACAAGGTCAAGGCGGCTTTGGAGACGGTCGTCGCGGAAAAGCGCGCCGCTCTGGGCGAAATCGCCAAACAGCGACGTTTTGCCGAGGAAGCGCTGGACGTCACAGCCCCCGGTCAGCTGGCAGAACCGCTGGGCCGCCTGCATCCGATGACGCAGACGTATCGCCTGATTCGCGATGCGCTGGTCGGTATGGGCTTTTCGATGTTCGACGGCCCAGAGATCGAGCTGGACGACAACAACTTCACGCTTTTAAACCTGCCGAAGGATCACCCCGCGCGGGATATGCAGGATACGTTTTATATCAATGAAAACGTCGTACTCCGCACGCACACCTCGCCCTGCGAAATCCGTGCGCTGACCACGCTCACCCCGCCGTTCCGGCTCTTAATGCCGGGTCGCGTGTTCCGCGTGGACGAAGTGGACGCGAGCCATTCCCCCGTCTTCCACCAGATCGAGGGGTTTGTGGTCGACAAGGGGCTGACGCTGGGCGATCTGAAAGGTATTTTGGATTCGTTTGTACACGCCGTGTTTGGCGAGGACGTGAAGACCCGCTTGCGTCCCAGCTACTTCCCGTTCACGGAGCCTTCGGCGGAGCTGGACGTCTCCTGCTCCATCTGCGGCGGCAAAGGCTGCCGCGTCTGTAAGGGCACGGGCTGGATCGAGATCCTCGGTTGCGGCGTGACCAACCCGCACGAAATCGCCAACTGCGGCTATGACCCGAAGATTTGGACGGGACTCGCGTTCGGCCTTGGCGTCGACCGCATGGCAAACCTCAAGTTCGGCATCAATGACATCCGCCTTGAGTACGAAAACGACGCGCGCTTCCTGCGCCAGTTCTAAGGAGGGAAACGAATATGAAATTACCGAAGAAATGGCTTTGTGAATATGTCGACTTCAACATAACTAACGCCGAATTCATCGAAAAGATGATGTGGCGCGGCTTTGAGTGCGCGGGCGTGGAAAAAGAGCTCGCGGGCGTCGAGGGCGTTGTGGTCGGTCGTGTGCTCTCTATCGTCAAGCACGAAAACTCCGAGCACCTCAATATCTGTCAGGTCGATATCGGCAGTGAGGTGCTAACCATCGTCACAGGCGCGGATAACGTCTTTGACGGCGCGCTGGTTCCGGTCGCGGTCGTTGGCTCCAAGCTCGGCGGGCGCGAGATGGCCGCAGTCAATATGCGCGGCGTCATGAGCTACGGCATGCTCTGCTCCGGTTCGGAGCTGGGCTTAACCAACGCGGACTATCCCGGCAGTGAGGTGCACGGCATCCTGATTCTCAAGGAGGATCATCCGCTAGGTCAATCGATCGATGTCGCACTCGGCTTTGATGACGATATCTTCGAGTTTGAGCTCACGCCCAACCGCCCGGACTGCATCAGCATCATCGGCATGTGCCGCGAAGCCGCAGCCGCGCTGGGCCAAAGCTTTCGCGAACCCGCCATTCAGCCGGTCAAAGGCGAAGGCAACGCCGCGGACTATGCGCGCGTTACGGTCGAAAACTACGACCTCTGCCCGCGCTATACCGCGCGCGTGGTCAAGGATATCATCATTGAGCCTTCTCCCGCCTGGATGCAACGAAAGCTCAAGGCCGTCGGCATGCGGCCCATCAACAACATCGTGGATATCACGAACTATGTGCTTGTGGAATACGGTCACCCGATGCACGCATTTGACCTTGCTTGTATTCACGGCAGCCATATCGTGGTGCGTAACGCTTACGAGAGCGAAATCGTGACCACGTTGGATAAGCGCGAGCGTCCGGTCACGCCGGACATGCTGCTGATTGCGGACGAAAGCCGCGGCGTCGGCATCGCGGGCGTGATGGGTGGTCTCAACTCCGAAATCACCGAGCAAACGCAGGCGGTTCTGTTCGAGTCCGCCGTGTTCAAAGGCAGCAATATCCGCGCGACGGCAAGAAAGCTCAAGCACACGACCGACGCCGCGAGCCGCTTCATCAAAGGCGTAGAGCCGGTGAGCGCGGAGCTCGCGCTGGAGCGAGCCATCGAGCTGGTCTCGGAGCTGAAGGCGGGCACCGTCGTTGGCGAAATGATCGACATCAAGAGGGAAAAACCGGTCGATCGCGAGATTACGGTCAGCGTGGACCACATCAACGCGCTATTGGCGCTCGATCTCTCCGCGCGGGAGATGGCACAGATGCTTTCGACGATCTCGATCCACGCGCGTCCGTCACTGACCGGCTTGCATGTAACCATTCCGCATTTCCGCACGGACATCGAGAGCGGCATCGAGGCGGACTGGGATATCGCGGAGGAGATCGCGCGCATTTACGGCTACTATAACATCAAGCCCACGCTCATGCGCGGGGATACCTTCCGCGGGCGCATCAACGATCTGTTCCTGCTCGACGACACCGTCAAGGACACGCTCGTTTCCCTGGGCTTGTACGAGATGTATAACTACAACTTCACGAGTCCTTCCGTCTTCGACGCGCTTCTGTTGCCGAAAGACAGCGAACTTCGTAAAGCCGTTCGCATCCTCAACCCGTTTGGCGAGGATCAGAGCCTCATGCGCACCACGCTGATTCCCGGCATGCTGGACTCCCTCGTGCGTAACGGTAACCGCAAAAGCGGCTATCTGCGTTTCTTCGAGGTGGGCAACACCCACGTGGACACCGGCGCGGAGCTGCCGGAGGAGCGTAAAAAGATCGGCATCATCCTTGGCGGCGAGGGCGTGGACTTCTATGTACTCAAGGGAATGATTGAAGAATTGTTCCGCGTGCTTGGCGTGAAGAACGCCGTGTATCAAAAGAGCGCGGCGAGCTATCTCCAGCCCGGCAGAGCGGCGGAAATCCTCAGCGAAACCGGAGCTTCCCTCGGCGTGTTCGGCGAGCTGCACCCCGATGTGGCGAACGGCTGGAAAGCCGACGGCAGAGTGTATGTCGCGGAGCTGAACTTCACCGCGATTGCGGAAAGCAGAACCGCTGGCAAGCGCTTTGAGCCGCTGCCCCGTTTCCCCGCGGCGGAGCGCGATCTCGCGGTCGTGGTGGATATCGATGTCGAGTCCGCATTTCTCAAGCGCGTGATCGAGACCGCGCCCGCGGGCGTGATCGTCTCCGACGTGCGGCTGTTTGACACCTACGCGGGACTCGGTGTCCTCACGGGTAAAAAGAGCCTCGCGTTCTCGTTCTCGCTCCGCGCGGAGGATCATACGCTCACCGACGAGGAGATCAAGCGCGGCATGGACGCCATCATCGACGCGCTGAAAAACAGCGGAGCTCCGCTGCGCGCATAAATCCAACAAAGAGCCTCTATCTTTGACCCGGAGGGAGCAATCCCGCCGGGTCTTGTTGATTGATCGGAATTGAGCCGATATTTTGGAATTACTGTTGCGATTCGTACGAAAAATGCCGTATACTTAGAAGCGTAGAAAACATTTTTCGTAACCGTTTTTTACTTGCCCCGAAGAGAGAGCGTTTCATACGCTTGATCCATATTAAAAATGATGGAGGTAACAACCATGGCATACTGTTCCAAATGCGGTTCCCAGCTCAACGAGGGTGACAAGGCCTGCGGCAACTGCGGCGAACCCGTACCCGGCGCAACCCATGCGGCATCGTCCAGCTCCAACGACATGTGGATGGGTATCCTGTCCTATCTCGGCGTTCTCGCGCTGATTCCCTATCTCGTAAAGGATCAAACGCCGTTTGTGCGCGCGCACGCGGTGCGCGGCATCAATCTTCTGATCCTGGAAGTCATCGCTTGGGTCGCGGTCGGCATCTTCTCCTGGGTTCCGATTCTGGATGGAATTCTGAGCACGCTGGCAGGTCTTGCGAGCTTTGTCTTCTCCCTCATCGGCATCATCAACGTCGCCAATAAGGAAGACAAAGATCTGCCGATCATCGGTTCGATCCGCATGATCAAAGATTAATCTCCGCTTCAACGGCGGTTCATTTGGGGTTTGGGCACGGATTCGTCCGCGCGCTCAAACCCTTTCCCATTTTATCAGACAGAATTGGCAAACATGAACACTTTCATTAGAAACTGTACTATTTATGACGGCACCGGCGCGCCTGCCTATTTAGGCAGCGTCGGTTTCGATTCAGGCAAAATTCGCGTGTTTCATGCCGGCGAAGTTCCCGTCGCGGACGCTGTGATTGACGCGAGCGGGCTTGCGCTCGTTCCCGGTTTCATCGATGCGCATTCGCACGGGGACCTTTCTCTGGTCAGCCCGTATGCGACGCTGAGCAAACTCAACCAGGGCATCACGACGCAGATTGCGGGGCAATGCGGCGTTTCGCTCTTTCCCGCGGGCGGTGCGGGAAGCGAGCAGTTTACCCGCTTTGTTTCAGGCATCGCGCCCTACCCCGACTTGCCGGAAGATCTCTCGCTGCTGGAAAGCGCGGCCGGGTTTTATGCCTGGCTGGAATCGCTGCAAAATCCGATTACGACTAAGTGCTTTGTGGGACACGGCGCGCTTCGCCTCTGGGCGATGGGCTATGAAAACCGAAAGCCGGATGCGGGCGAACTCGGTCGCATGAAGGGGATGCTGCGCCGCTGCATTCGTGAAGGCGCACTCGGCCTTTCGACCGGACAGGTCTATGCGCCGAGCTGCTACGCGGACAACGATGAAATCCTGGCGTTGCTCCGCGTGGTGCACGAGGAGGGCGGCGTTTACGCCAACCATCCACGCAACGAGGGCGATCGCGTGATCGAAGCGCGCGCGGAGACGATGCGACTCTCGATGGAGGCGGATGTTCCGCTCTGCATCTCTCACCTCAAAGCCGCAGGCAGGCAAAACTGGGGCAAGCCGAAAACGATGCTTGAGCAGCTCGATCAAGCTGTGGAACAGGGACTTCGTGCCATCATCGACTGCTATCCGTATACGGCGGGCTGCACCTCGCTGAATGTCTCAATCCCGCCACGCTACTTTACGAACGGTATGAGCGGGCTACTGCGAGCGCTTCAGGATCAGTCCGAGCGTGAGATCATCCGCGAAGAGATGAGCCGTATCAGCGATTACGACAACTATGTTTATAACAGCGGCGGTTTCTCCGGGGTATATGTGTCGAGCTGCCCGGTCGATCATCACGCGGAAGGCATGTTTGTCAGCGAATATGCCGAAAAAGCTGGCATGGACCCGTTCGACGCATACTGTGATATACTGATTCGTAATCAGGGACTCGGACTCGGCATCTATTTTCACATGAGCGAGGACGACATGACGCAGATTTTGTCCCACCCGCTCTGCGTGCTCGGTACCGATGGCCTCATCGGCAAGCCAACCGAAAATCCGCACCCGCGCGCATTCGGCAGCACCGCGCGCGCGTATGATCTGCTCGTGCGTAAGAAAAAGTTGCTCACACCCGAAGCAATGATTCACAAGATGACCGGGCAGGCGGCGGACTTTCTCGGCCTTTCGTCTAAGGGACGCATCGCCGACGGCGCGGACGCAGACGTATTATTGATCGATTTGGATCGGTTTCGTGACACCGCGACCTACCAAAACGGCAATACTTTGACGCAAGGCATCGAGCGCATTTTTATCAGCGGGCGCGAAATCGCACTGCCGAAACCGGAATAAAACAAAATCCCCCGCATATCCAATCAACGGAGGAACACGTATGGATAAGATTACGATCGTCGGCGGCGCCGCCATCGACATCACCGGAAAGCCGGACAGCATTTGCCGCGAGCGGGACAGCAACCTCGGTCGCGTCGGCATCCGCGTCGGCGGCGTTGGGCACAATATTGCCAAGCGGCTCGCCTCGCTGATTTATGAAGTGGAGCTGGTCACCGCGATCGGCTCCGGCTTTCACGCGGGCATGGTGCGCGAAAGTTGCCGCAAAGCGAATGTATCCCTCGCGCACACCTATGTGGGCACCGAACACACCGGCACCTACATCGGCGTATTTGACGAGGACGGCGACATGCTCGTCGGCATCAGCGACATGTCCGTGCTGGATCACCTCACGCCGGACTATCTCGCCGCGCTGCTCCCGCTGATCAACAGCTCGAAGATGTGCGTCATCGACGGCAATCTCTCGCCGGAATCGCTTGGGTATCTTTGCCATCATGTCACTTCTCCGCTATTTTACGATCCGGTGAGCTGCGCGAAGGCAAAACGCATCGGCGGAAACATCGGCAGTTGCTACGCGATCAAGCCAAACCGGTTTGAAGCGGGCTTTCTTTCGGGGAAATCCTGCGATACGCTCCGCGGTATCTACCGCGCCTCCGACTGGTTCTTGGAGCAGGGTGTCAAGCGCGTGTTCATCGACCTCGCCGAGGAGGGCGTTTACTGGGCGGATGCGGAAGGTTGCGGCGTGGTACCCGCGGAAACGCGCGTGCTTCACGACGTCTCCGTCGCGGGGGATGCGATGAGCGCCGCCATCATCGACGGTTGCGTGCGGGAGCTGCCCGCCGAGGAATGCGCGCTTCTTGGCGCGAAAGCCAGCGCAGAGGTGTATGACCAGATTCAGTAACGATTGATCAATAGTCAAGAAGCAGGGCCAATCCCCTGCTTCTTGTTTTTATTTCTTATTTTCTGTTTTAAAACAATCTCGTGCTCTCCAGCGGCGGCAGCGGCTGGATATGCCAGATGTCGTTTGCGTATTCGCGAATGGTGCGGTCGGAGCTGAAGAACGCGCTGCTGGCGATGTTCATTAGACACTTTCTACCGAACGCGATGCGGTCGCGATAGTCGCAATTGACATCCGTTCTTCTCTGGCAAAACGTCAGCATCTCCTGCAACACGAAATACTGATCCGGCTTGGACCAGTCGTTGCCAAACAGCAGCGAACGATGTAGGTCCGCAAACGCGCCGCTGTTGTCGTCGCTGAGCGTGCCGTCGATCAGAGAATCCACCACTCTGCGTACGCGCGGCTCATAATCGTAGATCGCCTTCGGGTTATAGTGCGGCTTGAGGTCGTTGAGCTCCTTAACGCTCGCGCCGAAGATATAGTTGTTTTCAAGTCCTGCCTGCTGTACGATCTCCACGTTAGCGCCGTCAAAGGTGCCGAGCGTGACTGCGCCGTTGAGCATGAGCTTCATGTTGCCCGTGCCACTGGCTTCGGTACCCGCGGGCGAAATCTGTTCCGATACATCCGCGGCGGGAATGATATGCTCGGCGTAAGAGCAATTGTAGTTTTGCACGAATACCACGCGCATCTTGTCCGCCATGTCGGGATCGGAGTTGATCAACTTGCCCAGCTCGTTGATGTACTTAATGATCGCCTTTGCGCGGATATAGCCCGGCGCTGCTTTTGCGCCGAAGATATAAGCCGTCGGTGTAAAGTCCTTAATCCTGCCGTCCTTGAGGCCGAAATAGGTATCAAGAATGCCAAAAGCGTTGAGCAGTTGGCGTTTATACTCGTGCATGCGCTTGACCTGCACGTCGAAGATAAAATCCGGCGGCAGATAGACGCCCTCTTTTTCCTGAATGAGTTTGCTGAGCTGCTCTTTTTTGAGGCGCTTGACCTCATTAAACTGCTCGATGTCCGAATCCGACAAGTGCTCCTTGAGCTTGCCGATCTGCTCCAGATTGGAAAGATATCCTTTCCCGATGCGGGAGTCGAGATAATCACACAGTTCGGGATTGCAAAGCCCAAGCCAGCGGCGCTGTGTAATACCGTTTGTCTTGTTCTGAAACTTCTCCGGATAGGCGGCGTACCACTCTTTGAGCACATCGTGTTTCAGTATCTCGGTGTGAAGCGCCGCAACGCCGTTGACATAGCGCGAGCAATACACCGCAAGATTCGCCATGTGGATGAGTTTGCCCTGGATGATGGACATCTTTGAGCAGTCAAACTTACGTGCCATCAGCTCTCCGCAAAGTTTTGCGTTGATCTGATAGACGATGTCAAACACTTCCGGCAGCACGGACTTAAACAGGTTGACGTCCCATTTCTCCAGCGCTTCCGCCATGACGGTGTGGTTGGTATAGGAAAAAGTCTTGTTTGCAATCTCAAACGCGCGATCAAACGGAATACCCTCTTTCATGAGCAAGCGGATGAGCTCCGGAATGCTCACGGTCGGGTGCGTATCGTTGAGCTGAATCGCCACATGCTCGGCAAAGCTGTCGATCGGGCGGTTCTCACGCTTGAAGCGGAAGATGATATCCTGCAGGCTCGCGCTGGAGAGAAAATACTGCTGTTTGAGGCGCAGTTTCTTTCCCGCTTCGGTCGAGTCGTTGGGATACAGCACGCGGGTGATGTCCTCCACCGCGTTCTTTTCCAACACCGCGAGGGAATATTCCTGATCGTTAAAGAGTTTAAAATCAAAATCCGAAACCGCCTCGCTCTGCCAGAGACGAAGCGTGCCGATGTTGCTGGTGTTATAGCCGAGCACCGGCATGTCGTATGCCACCGCACGCACAGTCATATCCGCAAAGCGCACGAGCATTTCGTGCGTGTCGCGTCTGCGGCTCCATGGATCACCAAAGCGCTGCCAGTCGTCCGCGCTCTCCACCTGAAAACCGTCGACAAAGGATTGTTTAAACAGGCCGTATTTATAGCGGATGCCATAGCCGTCCAGCGGAAGATTTTCGCTCGCGGCGGAGTCGAGGAAACAGGCCGCGAGCCGACCCAAGCCGCCGTTGCCGAGCGCCGCGTCCTCGATATCCTCAAAAATCGCGATATCCAGCCCGCGGGATTCAAACTCGCGCTTAACATCGTCTAAAATGCCGAGCACAAAGAGATTGTTATATACGGTTCTGCCAACGAGGTATTCCGCGCTGAAGTAGTAAGCTTCCCGCGTGCGCTCGTGCGCATGGCGGCTCTCATACCAGTCTTCCGCAATCGCGGCCATCACCACGCCGGATAATGCATCATGCAGTTGCGCGGTCGTTGCGTCCAGAAACGACACCTGATGATTCTGCTTGAGCGCAAGCTCTATGCTCTCCATGATGGAATCAATTTTCACTAAATTTAACCTCACTTTTTTGCATCGCGTCCTAGTATAGCACACTTTTTTTCGATTGAAAAGACGCGAGGTCTTCCCATTATGCTATAAAAGTCGCCTAATTACGGGCTTTTTCCCGGTAATTTACCGGGAATTTGTCGTCAACGGTTCCATAGTCGCATTTTTCTGTACGTTAAGTGCATTGTTAAGCATTTCAGTACGATTCTGCTTTGTATTATATCTGAAATTATTGTACAAAAGTCCATATTTATTTGGAATATTCGCTATAAATCTGATGTTTTGACGAAAAAAGGCGCGGCTTTCGCCGCGCTAACAGGCAGAAATTCTCATCTAGCCGTTCTCATTACGAATACAGAGCCGCGCATAGTACAGATCAAAACGCGATTGCTTCTATAGATAGGTTTCCAGAATATCCGCTATCCGCGCGATTGTATCCTCCGAGAACACGTCGCCAAGCCCGTTTTTGTTCAGTTCGTCGCCAAGATCGGCGTATTGCTCCCGCATCAGAATATTAAAATAAGCCGTCTTTGCCGCCTCCGTATCCCGATGTGAGAGCTCAAGCAATTCCAGCGCCGGCACCATGCTCACCGCATAGCTGATGTAGTACAGCGGATATTGAAACGTATGCGAAATCAGCACCCATTCCGTTCCCTGATAGCCATATACTTCATCCAGACCATAATCAACCGCAAGCTCTTTGTAAAGATCATTCATCTCCTTGAGCGTCATATCGGGGTTTTCGTAAACATCCTGCTGGAACTCGTCTTCCATGCAACCGGAAATCAACGAAAACATCGCGTCAAACAGCATTGCGCTGCGCGCCTGATCCGCAAGCTCACCGTAAAAATCTTCGTACTCGTCAAACAGAAGCAGCACAAGCGCCTGCGAGTCAACCTCGGCTAAATCCAGATTTTCTCCGGAAGAATTGCCTACCTCGGCGTTGTAATAATAGTTTGCAAAGTGTCCCAGTTCGTGGAGCATGGTCGCGATATCGTCCGCACTTCCCGTCCAGGTGGAGAAGATAAACGGCGCACGATAATCCGACAGATAGGTCGTAAATTGGGTGTCCATCTTTACGTCGCTGTCGGTCACATCGTACAGCCGGTTTTGCAGCATGTAGGAGACCGTCTCGCTCAACTTCGGTGAGAAGGCCTCGGCTGCCGCCGGAAGATTGCCGAAAAACGTATCGTCCGGGAAAGACGCGGCATCCAGATCGGAGTTGTCGACGCGATCGAATGCATCGATATAGATTGGAACGATGAATTTCTTCACCGCTGTATGAAGCGCTCTGGCATCCGCAGGTGAATACTTCCGCCCGAATCCCTCATAGCAGTAGGTTGCGTAGTCGGAATAATGCAATCGTGTCGCAATCTCCGTACGCAGCGCGACTTGTTCCAGAAAAATTTTGCCAACCAGCTCGTTCAGCGCAAGATTGTACGCATCGTACAGGCGATAGTATTCGTCGTTGCTCAACGACATATCGTTTATGATGTCGTCATACGTCCAGTCGGTGCCGTTGTCGGACAAAACGAACGTAGCGCAGAGATTGTTGTATTCCAGCGTCAGCTCCGCGTCCTGATTTTCCAGCTCTTGCGTGGTCGCGTCGAGATACTGCTCGTCGTTGAGAATGGAGTTTACAAATCGTTCGCCAAGCGATCGCTTTGCCAGGCCGGAAGCCTCGTCGGAGGATTCCACCAGAGCGGCGGACACATCCTGCATATCCGAGTCTAGTTCGGAAAGCGCGGATTGCAGATAGGCATATTCCTCCCGATTCGCGGTATCGGTCACATCGAACGCGTAAAGAAGATAGATGAGCGAAAGCATCGAATCCGCGTGATCATACTGCTTCTGCAACGCCCGGTAATCGTTCATCAATTCCTGCGCGGACGTGCCCGCGTCGATGTTGCTTTGCAGGGCGTCTATCGCGCTACGTAAGCTCGCGAGATCCGGTCGCTCATAGACCATTTCCGAAAACGGAACATTTGCGCGCTCAGTTTCTACAATCTGATGCGCAAGCGGCGCATGATAGTCAACCGAAACATCCTTTGCGGTTTGATTCGACGCGCCAAAGTTACCGCAAGCGGACAAGAAAAACAGCGCGGCGAGCGCGGCGGAAAGCAACATTCTCTTTGTGACACGTGTTTTCATGTACTTATTATAATATCCGTTGAGCGGAAAGCCCAGCTATTTTTCTTTTGTGAAAAACATGTTTTCCCTCGTGGTGTCGTTTGATTACGCTAGAAATACGCCTCATGAGAAAACGTATGATCTGTGAAAAGGCGAAGCTCAAGAAAATACATTTTTCTGATATAGTGGCCTGATTTCGGCTTTCACTAAACCGCAATCCATCCCGCTTCTATTGAATTCATGCAAAAATCATGGTATAAACATAAGAACGGCTTTGCGGAGCTGGTGCTCCGCCGCTATGACGCACCGATTCTCACATCGGAAAGGAAACCAAATATGAACATCGTAGTACTTGCGGGCGGCCTCTCGCCGGAACGCGACGTCTCCCTTTCAACCGGAACCATGGTGACAAACGCTCTGCGTAAAAAAGGGCACAACGCCATTTTAGTCGATCTTTTCTTCGGAATGGAACAACTGCCCACTCCAATCGAGCGGGCGTTTGATGTCGGTGGCATGCTACCCGCCTTCTCGGTCCCGCAGGCCGAGCCGGATTTAGCGGCGGTACGCACTTCCCGAAAAAGCGGATTTTCGGATCAAATCGGCAACGGCGTTTTGGAGCTTTGCCGCGCAGCGGATCTAGCCTTTCTCGCGCTGCACGGTGGTGTCGGCGAAAACGGAAGTCTGCAATCCTTCTTTGACCTCTGCGGTATCAAGCACACGGGCAGCCCCTCCATCGGCTGCGCGCTCGCGATGGATAAATCCGTCAGCAAGTCCCTCCTTCGCAGCGAAAGCATTCTGACCGCGAACTGGGCCATTGCGCGAAAAGGCGTTCCATTTGACACGGAGCACTTTCCCGTTCCCTGTGTGGTGAAGCCCAACAGCGGCGGCTCCAGCATCGGAGTTGCGATCGTGCGGGAGCGCGCAGAACTCAAGCACGCCATCGAAGCGGGGTTTGCGTTTGAAGACGAGCTGATCGTAGAAGAGTATGTCTCCGGCATGGAGCTCTCCGCAGGCATTCTCGGCAACAGTGATGATTGTATCGCTCTCCCGCTCATCGAGATCGTACCAAAACACGGCTTTTATGATTACCAGCATAAGTATCAGTCCGGCTGGACGGACGAGATCGTACCCGCACGCATCTCGCCGGAACTCACGCAAAAGGTGCAGGAGCTCGCAAAAAAAGCGTTCCGTGCGCTGAAGCTTGGCGTGTACGCGCGTATCGATTTTCTGTTGACGCGCGATGGAGAAGCCTATTGTCTGGAGGCAAACACGCTTCCCGGCATGACGCCGACAAGTCTGCTTCCGCAGGAGGCGGCGCACGAAGGATACGATTACCCCTCGCTTTGCGAAACCATCGTGAATCTCTCACTCAAGCGGTATGAATGAGCATGAAACGGTATCTGTTTTCTGAAATCGTCGCGGCAAGCGGCGGAACATATTTCGGCGAATCCGCGCTGCTTTCTCAAGCGATCGTCAGCGTCGTCATCAACAGCGAACTTGCAAAGCCGGGTTCGCTGTTTATCGCCATCCGCGGCGAAAAGCACGACGGGCACACCTTTATTCCCGCCGCGCGCGAAAAAGGCGCCTCTCTGGTCGTGAGCGATCACCCGCTTGCGCAGGAGCCGTATCTGCTCGTTTCGGATACACTCAAAGCGATGCACGCCATCGCAAAAAGCTATCGCGACAAGTTTACGATTCCCGTGATCGGGCTCACCGGCAGCGCGGGAAAAACCTCTACCAAAGATATCGTCGCGGCTGCACTCGGTGCCAAGTTTAACGTGATGAAAACGCAGGGCAATCTCAACAACGAGACCGGCGCCGCGCTGACCATCTTCTCTCTGGAAGACGAGCACGAGGTCGCGGTCGTCGAGATGGGCACCAATCATTTCGGTGAAATCGGTCGCATTGCCGCGTTCGTGCAACCGGATTTTTGCCTCTTTACGAATATTGGCCTTGCGCATATCGAAAACTTCGGCTCGCGCGAAGGCATCTTTCAAGGCAAAACCGAGATGCTGCCTTATCTGCGCACGGGCGGACGCGTGATTGCCAACGGAGACGACGATATGCTCTGCACGATTCCAAACGCGTTTCTATACGGGTTAAGCGAAGATTGTGCCGTTTTCGCGACGCAGGTCGAAGACCGCGTTCTTCAAGGAATGTCCTTTACCGCGAACTATGCGGGAAATCAATGCCGTATGCATGTGCCCGCGCTAGGACTGCATTCGGTCTACAACGCGCTTGCGGCGGTCTCCGCCGGATTGCTCCTCGGCATGTCGCTAACAAGCATCTCCTCCGGCATCGAGACCTATTCGCCGCTCAAAGGGCGCATGAATGTCCACGCGCTTACTCGCTTTACGCTCATCGACGACACCTATAACGCAAACCCGACCTCGATGAAAGCCTCGCTGGACGTATTGAAACAATGCTCCGGCAGGCGCGTTGCGATTCTGGGCGATATGCGGGAGCTTGGCGAAGCAGCGCCTCAGATGCACGAGGACATCGGTCGCTACGCAGCCTCGCTCGGCATCGAGCGCATCCTTTGCGTCGGCAAGGAAAGCGAACGGATGTATCTTGGTGCGCAATCTGAAAAACCTGACTGTGCAGCGTATTTTGCAACGCAGGAAGACCTGCTCGCGAAGTTGCAGGAGTTGGTCTGCGATGGCGACGTGATACTTGTGAAAGCCTCGCGAGGAATGTATCTGGAGCACACGGTGGAGCGATTACTCTCGCTTGCAAACGAATAGTCGATATTAAGCGAACAAAAAGCCCGATCGGTTGTGATTCCGTTCGGGCTTTTCTTTTGTTTGAAAAGTTTCAGCTGTTTTTCATGACGACGAGTTCCACGCTCTCCATCACGTCTTCGCAGGCGTCGCAGCAGGCTTCCATCCAGTCAAACAGCTTCGTCCACGTGATTCGCTCGAGCGATTCAGCGTTCTCGCAGTAGAGCCTGCGCATCGCCGCGCAATAGAGACGATCTCCCTGCTCTTCAAAATCGTTTACTTTGACGATCGCTTCTTCAAGGCGTTCTCCATTCTTCTGGAAACCCGGCAGTTCCTTCAGCGCGTCGCGAGATTCATAACAGCATTTTTTGATGATCGACGCGAATTCCAGCGCCTCTGCGCGCATAGACTTCGTGTTGTACATAAACATCTTGCGCACGACATCCTCGATAAAGTCCGTCACGTTGTCGATCTGTTGCAGGAGCAGTATGATGTCCTCGCGCTCGATGGGCGTGATGAATTCCTTGGCAAGCTTTTGCATGAGCTTGTGCTTGTTGATGTCCGCCTGATGCTCGATTACGTGAATCTCGTCGATCTGATCGGCTAATTTCCCCGAATCAAAATGCTCCACGAGATTCTCCAAATATTCAGCCGCCTTGCAAGCGCTCTCCATACCGGAAACAAACCCTTCAAAATATTCGTTGGAACGCTGTTTTCTCATGTCATACTCCTTCTATTTTCGATGTAATTCTCAAAATCTGTTGTAATCGGCGTCAAAAGATCGCCAGGAATAATTTCACCATCAAGAAGCCGACAAGTCCGCAGCAGGGAAACGTGAGCACCCAGGCGTAGACCATCTCTTTGACCACGCCCATGTTGACGGAACTCAGGCGCTTGCTCGCGCCCGCGCCCATGATGGCGGTTGTTTTCGTGTGCGTGGTGCTCACCGGAATGCCGGTCAGCGACGAGAGAAGCAGGCAGCCTGCCGCCGCGATATCCGCAGAGAATCCCTGATATTTTTCTAGCTTCACCATGTCCATGCCCACCGCCTTGATGATGCGAAGGCCGCCGATGGAGGTGCCGAGGGACATAACAACCGAGCAGAGAATCATCAGCCAAATCGGAATCGTAAACGTATTGACATCCGTTTGTCCGCCGGCAAGGAACACGCCGAGCAGGAAAACGCCGATGAACTTTTGTCCGTCCTGCGCGCCGTGCATAAACGCCATCGCAGCCCCGCCCGCAATCTGGCCGCTTTTAAAGAAGCGATCCGCCTTTCGTCGCTCCATCTTGCGAAACAGCAGCGCCATGAGTTTTGTCACGCCATAACCCATCACAAACCCCAGCACGGATGAGAGCACAAGCCCGTAGATGACCTTGATCCACGCGGAGCCGTTGATGCCGCCAAATCCGTTTTGAATCGCGACCGCAGCGCCCGAAATGCCCGCGATCAGCGCATGGCTCTCGCTGGTCGGAATCCCGAAATACCAGGCGATGGTCGCCCAGAGCACGATGGCAAACATGCCCGCGCAGAGCGCGATGGTCGCTTCTCCCGCATTCGGGCCGAAATCCACCATGTTGTAGATGGTCTGTGCCACGGTTGCGTTGAGCAGCGTCATGACGAACACGCCCAGAAAATTGAATACCGCTGCCATGAGAATCGCCGCGCGCGGGCCCATAGAGCGCGTGGAGATGCAGGTGGCAATCGCGTTTGGCGCATCCGTCCAGCCGTTGACAAGAATAACGCCCAACGTCAGCACTACTGTAACAATCAGCGCCGGGTTGGACGTAAGCCGCGTAATAAAGTCTGAAAATGGTATTGTCATTGTTCTCCCTATCCCTGCAATCTGGCACATTCCGAAAAAAAGAACCCCAGAATTACTTTACATCTCCATTTAACATATATTTGATATTTATAAGATCAAAGTCAAGTTTCCTTTATGATTCTATCGCATTTGTTTGCGTTGGTCTATATCTCATCGAATATTCCATGAAATCTTTAAAAATATATAAAAGGCGGAGAAAAATCCGCCTTTGCAGTGTCGTTATGGGGTTTTATTCCGTCTCGCAGTCCATCCATACGAAACTATTCCAGATGAAATGTCGTCCTGAGCGCTTGTATTTCAGCTTCGCTCAAGTAGATGACCTGCCCCGCTTCTCTTGCGGTCAGTATAGAAGCCGCCGTTGCCTCCGCGACCTCCAATCGGTCAAACGCGGTAAACAGCGAGTTCCCTGTGGTCACGATTCGGCTGTTTTCAAACAATACGACGGGTGTCTTTGCAGAAAACTGCGCGGCTGCGATCTCCGGCGCACCGTAATATTCTTCCATCGGGCGGCGCGGTACCGAGCGAAGCATATAGTAACTCTCCGGCACGGTGGATGTTTCAAATTGCTGCTTGGAGCCCGCAAACGCCGCAACATGCACAGGTGCCGCCGTAAAAACTGCGTTGATATCAGTGTGCGCTTGATAGATTGCCGCGTGCAGCGGAGTCTCCAGCGATGGCTGCTTCCCCGCTTCCGCCGCGCCATCGCGAATTAAAACAAGGTCGCTCTCTTCCAGCAAGGCGTTATCCATATCACGCGGCGTGATCAGAAACGTGTTTTCGCTCACGCGCGCGCTGCATATACCAACCGCGCCTGAGAGTAGCGCGTGCTCGCACCCTCTGCGCAGCTTTTGCACCATCTCCGCGCGGAGTTGCCGCTCCCGCTCGTCGGGCTGGTGATTCTGAAACGTTGGTAATTCATTTGCGGGACGCGCTTGCCACGCGGAAATCTGATCCTCCGTAATCACACGCGGAGAACCCAGCTTGCGCGAAAGCAAGTCGAGCTTCGCCGCGAATTCGATGGTTTCAAACAGTTGATACCCTTTCAGCAGGTTTTTCGCGCCGACGCAGATGCCGTGATTTTCCAGGAACACGACGTCCGCGCCCTTGGAAAACTCCGCGTACATGTTTTCGCCGAGTTCGGGGCTGCCCATCATGGCGTATTTGGAGAGGCGCATGTTTTTGCAGCGCGTGAGAGTATCCGGCAATAAGTCGATGCGCGGGAATGTACGCGTGAGTGAAAACGCGATGCAAAAAACGGGATGCGCGTGTACCACGGCGCGGAAGTCCGGGCGCGCGCGATAGGTAGCCCGATGAAAGAAAATCTCGCTCGAAGGTTCGTGTTTACCCTCATAGGTGCCATCCGCGTGCACGCAGACGATATCCTCGCTGGTCAGGCTGCCTTTATCGTAACCCTTCGGGGTGATCCAAATATCGCCGTTTTGATCCATCATGGAGATGTTGCCGCCGGTTGCGGTGGTGAGTCCGCGGTCATAGACGCGCCGCATGGTCGCGGCGACCTGTTCGGCGGGAGATAAACTGAGGAATTTCATAGCCTTATATGTCTCTTTTCTGCATTCAAAATTCGTTCTGCTCGATTATATCATGCGGAAATCAGTTTGTCTTTTCGAAGCGGGATTTCGTGCTTCTCTATCGTAAGATTCGCGCACAAAATCTTCTCTCGATTTTATCCGTTTCCCGCGCAAAGACGCATTGCAAGTGTTGACATTTACCCTGCCAAATGCTATCATAATCAACGCCGTCTGGGTGTAGCGCAGTTTGGTAGCGTGCTTGAATGGGGTTCAAGAGGCCGAAGGTTCAAATCCTTTCACCCAGACCAGAAAAAAGCCCGTAATCATTGGGATTACGGGCTTTTTTGCAACAATCGCTTCCGGCCTTTTGTCATCAATTTGTCATCAATCGTACGATAAATCCTGTAAAAACAAGAGAAATTTATCTACATATATAAGCGTTTATACAGTATCAACTGAAACAAAAAAGAGTCCGGTTGTCCGGACTCTTACTGTATCTACATCTGAAAGTACCATTCTTATCCTGAAATGCTGGACTTGATCTTCCCCCACAAATCATGCACAAAGCTCGGCCCTCTGCCCAGCGCCACGCCGGTGAGCGCGTATAGCATGTACAAGAGCACCGGTTGAGTTATATCGACCACACCCTCGAGGAAGTTGATCTTCGCCACCACGGCGATTACAACGCCGATTGCCATACTCACGATCTCCGCGGTGGTGATCTTCCCAGCCGTCTTGTCCCAGATGGGTTTCATGGTCTGCACGATTGCCTCTACAAAGAGCGCCAGAATAATCAAATTTGCCAAATCCATAATTGTTCTCCTTTTCTTTATCCCACAGCGTCGTCGCTGTTGGTTCCTGTTGAGTTGCCCTGCCCGGTGAACGGGTTGTTCCGTCCGAGGATCAACTTGCCCGTTTTAAGGCCGGAGCAGAGGAAGATTTCCGACCCCCAGAAGCCGTACCAGAGGCGGGAATACTCCGTGTCGATCCAGAAGTCGTACCGCACCCGTAACCACAGCAGCACCGCGGTATAGATCGTGATCGCCGCCATGGACAGGACGATGAACTTCGTCAGCGTCGGTATCTTTGCCATGCTGCGCCTCACACATTGCCGGGCAGTACTTCGGAGGCGAGATCGCCGTAGAGGTAGCCCACCGAACCGTTGTAATCGATCTGGTACCAGTCCTCGACGACGCCGTACACGCTGTAGACGTCGTTTTTCTTTGCCTTGCCAATGATCGTGTACTCCATCCCCGGCCCGCTGCGCACGTTGCACCACTTGTTGATCTCGTCGACTATGATCTCCCCTACCACCTTGAGATCGCTTGCTTCAGACATGCCGCCCGCACCGCTGCCATCCTCCAGCGCCATGAGCGTGTGCCCGTTGCGCAGATAGATACCGCCGCGTTTGGCAAGCTTATCGGTACCGATGTGCGCACTGTCGCTGTAAGATTTGAACTTGCCTGTCGCGAGCAGCTTCGCGCGCATGTTGCCCGTGTAGCCGTCCGGAGCCATGCTCAAGCCTGCGAGAATGTAGCAGCTGATCACCAGCGTGCTGCAATCGAAATCTCCGTGCGCGCCGGAAACCAATCTTCCGTTCGACTTGATTGAGCGGTACCCATCCCAGCGTCGAACCTTGTCCTGCGAGTAACCGAACGCGCTGTCCGCGCAGATCTGTTCCATGTATTGTGCCGCACGCTCTGCCATGGTCGAGTCCGTGCATTCGAGGTAATGTTGCCACGCGCGTCCTGCTTTGTTCTTTGCGTACCATGTGCTGATCGCAATCTCCTTACCGGTCTGGTCGCCGGGCGCTAATCCAATCGTCTTGCCCAGCTCGTCCATGACCGCATGACCGATTCGTATGCTCATATAGTCCTCCTCTCAAAAGACAACCGACGCGAGATACGCGATCAACGCGCCCAGCGCAAGCGAAATGATCCGATCGAGCCAAATCCCGCCTTTGTTTTCCAGCGCCCGGATGCGCGTTTCCTGATCCGCGGTCTGCGCCATAGATTGCTTCTGCATGGTCGCCATCTCGGTCACCAGACGCGTGAGATTGGCGATTGCCATGTCGTTTTGCGAAATCGCTTCTTTGTCCCGCGTGAACCGGTCGTCGCAAAGGCGTTTTTGCACTTCATATTCCTTTCGTTCGATTGCCTCCATCAGCTGTATCCTCCTGTTCCCGCGATAAGCGAAACCACTCCAAATAAAAAGAACCGTCTGGCTCAAGTCTGATCTGCCGGAATCTCGTCCGGCGGTTGCACTGCCGCGGCGATCTCTTCATATGTAATTATTGGAACACCGTCCCTCAGAAAAACGCCGTTCTCGTACCGATCCACGATCGTAACCGGGCGATCCGTCGCCAGAACCGCGTTCGGAAAGTCCGTCAGGTTCTTTGCGTACATTGAGATGATATTCACCACCTCACCGTTTTCAATCAGTGCGAATGTTCTCGGTCCCATTGTGTCCTCCTTATCTTGCGTTGCGTATCACAGCTATTCCAGAACCGCCAGCCGCGCCAGCTCCGCCAGATTTTGTTGTAGAGCCGCCGCCACCACCGCCGCCGCCAAGATTGTTGGTACCCGCAGCTCCACCGTAGGCGGTACCGCTATAGGTTGGCGCGCTGCCGCCAGCGCCACCGCCACCGTCACCACCAGCGGCTCCATTACTGATTGAGCCACCGGAACCACCGCCGCCAGCATAAAGCGCTGCGCCTGCTTCTCCGAACTCGCGAGTCGTTGTCCCTTGTCCCGTTCCATAGTAGTTGCTGCCACCGTTGCTTCCGTCACTACCACCAGCGCCAACAGATCCGCCTCCGCCGGAACCGCCATTGCCGCCATAATAAAAAGCAACACCGGGAGTGCCACCGGCTTTGGACATTGTGGGAATCCCTGGTCCCGATATAGAAGTTGTCCCGCCTGTTCCACCATTCGCCGCTCCACCTGCGCCAATCGTTACTGTATAGGCTTGATTTGCAGCAAGTGTTATATTTCTCCAAGTTCCGGCATATCCACCCGCACCGCCAGCGCCAGCGTTACTGTTTGCTATTCCGTTTCTCCCGCCGCCGCCACCGCCAACGAGAAAGATATCGATCTTGATTTTCTTTTTCGGTGTGAACGTACCACTCGAGAGGAATTTCAAACGAAAGTTTCCGTCTCCATCATCCACCCACGCCTTTGATCCGGTGAAGGTGAAGTCTTCCTCGGTGAAGCCTCTGGAAAGCACGCTGTTGGTCTTGCCGAGGTAGCCTGCAAGAGCGAATGGCAGTTGCTTGCGTTCCACAACAGCTACCGTGCTTTTGTCCGATTGCGTGATTGCGGAGGTTGCCGTCTGTTGCGGCGCACCAAGCAAAAAGCCTGCCGCAAGCGCGGCAAAGATCAGGTATGGAATCCCGTTATAAAGGATTGAAACGCCATGCTTGCTCCGTCGCTCTGCCCTGTTTCGTTCCAGCTTCACTTATTTCACCTCCAGCAGATGATCGTCGGGATCGTGATGTCCGCCGCGGGTACTTCTGAAGCATATAGATAGATTCCGCCGTCATAACAAGCCGCCACGGGCGCGAAGATTCCGCTGATCGCGTCCACCGCGCCGAAAACCACATGCGGTACCATGGTGGAAAGAACGCCAGTGAGCGCTACTGCCGCCCGATACGGAAAGTCCGCGTAAGTCGCATTCGAAACAAACGCCGCATTGTCCACGACGGTGCCGATGAACTGCAACCGCGCGGCTTCCGCGCTGACGTTCGACCGCGCCTGCGCCTTATCCGCGTCCGTAAGCACCTGCGTCCCGCCGTAGTAAACGAACTTCGCCACATCATCCCCGCCCGGCTCGTGTGTAGCCGCGTGGTTGACCACCGCGTCGCCCTGCAGGTCGTTGACGAGGTCTTGCGCCTCACCGAGGATTTCATTGAACTGCGCGACCGCCATAGAGGTATCGACCGTGGTCGACTCGGTCACGATTCCGCAGACGGTAGCATCAAGCCGTTCATCCGTGATCATTCCAGCCGTAATCGCGAGCGTACCCGCAGCGATGCTGATCCGCGCGAGCGAGATCTGCCGCAGCGACGCGTCGTTCGTCAGCGCGGGAGCAGCCGGAGAGACCGCGTTGGTACCCTTGAGCATCTTGATCTCCGGCAGCTGCGTATAGTTCGGCGTCGACCACTCGACGATCACGCGGTCGATGCGGTTGAGTACGCCGTCCGCGGTCGCAATCGGCAGTTCCAGCAGACTGGCTGTCACCGCGAAGATATCGTTCCAGAAATGGATGCCGTTGCCGTTTGCGTCGGTCAGCCAGCCGCCGCCGTCCGAAACGGTCACCGCCATGCCGGGCGTGGTCAGAGCCTTGACCGCCAACTCACCCGGTGCGCCGTAGACGCCGCGCGTCCGCCCGTGGTGCCAGCGCATGACGCTTTCCGCGCCGATCTCTTCATTGACGTTGTTGGGATAACTCTTTATCTGCGCCATGTCAATTTCATCTCTCCAATCACTGTGATTTCCGGTTCACCCAGCACGATCGAAACCGTCTCGCTCTGCGCCTGAATCGTGCGCTTGACGCCCTGTATGATCGCGGTGAACTGCACGCCGAAGCGTTTGGACACGCACCGTACGCGGTCGCCCATCCGGTACTTGACCCCGTATTCACCGGGATCGACGCGGACGGAGAATCCAAGGCTCCGCACGCGCTTTGCGATCTCAGCAGCGCCCGCCGCTTCCAGCCTCGCCTGAAACGCAGCGAGTTGTTCTTCGCTCTCCTGCTTGAGCCGTGAATCGTGCCAGTATTCGTATCGATCGGCTCCGGTCGCCGTACCGACGGTCTGGACGATCATCGAGCCGTCCGTCAGCGTACCCAGCACATAGATCACATTCTTAAACAGGCTCTCGTCGTCCTCGATCTTGAGATCGCGCGCGGTACCCTGTTCGTCCGAGAAGATCACGGCATGTGATCCGCTCGTCAGATCGGTTCCTTTGTAGATTTCGAAGATGTGCTTGCGGGTCTTCGTGTCGAAGCGCATCCGCTGGCCCAGCTCGACTGCATCCAGAATGGGCATGAACTCATCCAGCATCTGACTGCCAAAGAGGATGGCGCTGTGCGTCTCGGACAGCGTTTGCAAACTGCCTGTCTCCACATGCGGGAGGTCACGGAGGTTTGCGTTGATCGCGGCGTAGATACCGCTCTCCACCGTCGAAATCGACACAGGAGACGAGATCGTCCGCTTGTTCAAGAGCCAGTTGGTCGTGTACCCGTTGATTGTGATACGATCCTGCGAGGTGTCCGGCGAGACGCGCGTAACCACCATTGCCTGGTTGATCTTGTTGCGATACAAAATCGCACCCTTCACAAGGTGCTGAATGTTATAGCTGGTCGGCGGCACGATCAGCGTGAATTTGCCGACGTCGTTGTACCACTCTTCCGTCTGATACGAATTCGCGCGGATTTCGTGATATCCGGTCAAGGTCGGGTTGAACGCCACTAGCATGTGAGAATCGCCACCTTTTCGATTGCGACGTCGATGCTCGCAACGAGATTCGCCGCGCCCTCGTCCGCCTCGGTCTTGATCAGGTTGTCGCCGACCGCCATGGAGGCGAGCGTATTCTCGATTTCCAGATCGCCGCGGATATCGCCGTCGATGGTCGATGTGACATAGGTCAGGTCGTGCGTGATCCGTATCGTCACCCGCTCGCCCGCAGCCATCGTGCGATTGAGCTGCATGAATTCACCCGTGATCGCGTTGACGAGCCGCGGATTCACGACGGGGCCTTTTGCGTTCAGCGTCGCCGTGAACGGGCACGCCACCTGTCCGCTGTTTTTGATATTGATAAACGCGGTATCGATCACCTCACCGAAACGGTACGGCTGCGAAATGTTCCATGGGAACTTAAAGCGCGGCAGCACGCCGGTGAGGATCGTCTTTGTCGCCTGATCCAGCATCCAGTAGGGATACGGAGCCAGCAGCGAAAACTGAAAGCCGGGAAAGCGCAGCGCGTTGTCGACAACGGGCGTAGCGGTCGGCGTGACGATCCGGTAGTAAGTACCGTTGTGGTAGAGCCGCGCGCCGATATCCGGCAATACGACTGCAAAGAGCCGCTCCGCGCTTGCTTCGATCTGCCCGCGGGAGCCGAATAGATAGCCGGTCACCGTCATGGGCACGGACTGCACGACACGCGATTGCACCGTTGTGCCGATCTGCCCGATGCCCTGCGCCTGGTTCGCGTTGACGGAAATCCCGCTTGTGCCGGTGATCGACGTGATCCGGTATCCGTTGGCGGCACTGAACGCGAGCGAATCGCCGTTGTCATTGACGTAAGTAAAGATATCTCTCATGTGGACACCGCCCATCTCCCGCGTTGAAACGCCGCGAGCGTTGCGTCAGCCGCTTCCAGCGCGGTCTCTTTGTCCCGCGCGTAGATGTGAAACACATATTGCGGTGCGCCGCCCGCGCCGGACGAGCCGGTCGGATTGCCGTTCACGTCTAGATCGACGCTGGAACCGGACATGGTCGACTTCACTTTGTTGATCACGTTGCCTGCCGCCGCCAGCGCTTCCCCGATGCCGCTCTCCGTGCCGAGTCCGATCGCTTTGGTGATGTAGTAGCCCACGCCAAACGCCCACTTGGAGGGCGAATGCTCATCGAATCCCTCTTTGCCGGTGAACCAGCCCTTTATGATATTGACCAGTCCCCTGATCTGTGATTTCAGCCACGAAATCTTGTCCGAAATGCCGTTCCAGAGTCCGACGATCAGGTCACGGCCTACATTAAAAAAGTCCGAAACCTTGTCTTTGACCGGCTGCGTGATGTTCTCGGTTACGAGCGTTCCAATCGAGAGGAACACCTCAGAAAATCTGGCGACTATGCCTTCCCACATCTGCGCGATCAGCTCTTTGCCGCTCTCCCACAGCTGCGGCGCCGCTTCGATCAGGCCCACCGCAATGTTCAGCACGATGCCGGGCAGCCGCGCAAGCAGCTCCGGCAGCGCGAGAATCAATCCTTGCGTCACGGCGAGAATGATTTGCAGCGCGGCTTTGTTCAGCTCGATCACCGTGTCAGGATTCGTGAGCACATTCACAATCTCCAGCACCATGGCGACGATCGCGGGGATCAGCTCCGGCAGACTTTGCGCAATGCCCTGCGCCAGCGCGATCACGATATCGAGGCCCGTTTCGATCAGTAGCGGGAGATTCTCGGTGAAAAACGTCACCACCATCATGACGACCTGCACGACTGCCTGCGAGATCGCGTCCGCATTCTGCTGAATCGTGGTAAAGATGCCGGTCATGATTTGAATCGCCGCGGTAGCGAGTGTGGGGAGAACCTCCGGCAACAGCTCGACGATCATGCCCGCCACGACGGAGATGACGTTGGAAAGCACACCTATAAATGCCGGAGCCCCACTTGCGACTCCTTCCACGGCTTTTTTGATTTGTTCGGTGATCGCGTCGGAGATCGCGGTAATGTCGGATTCCTGAAATCCATCGGACAGCGCGGTCGTGATCGAGGACAGAATTTCCGTCACGCCGCCGACGATGCTGCTGATGGATGGCAGCGCCACGAGCGCGGCAAGCCGTCCGGCTGTTTCCAGACGCGCGTTGACCTGCTGCATCTGATCGTCGAACCCGCCGAGTGCCGAGACCGCTTCGTCCGACAGGATCAACCCCGCCGCGTGCGCTTCGGCGGCGTACCGCAGCAGCGCTTCCGATCCTGCGTCGATGAGCGGCTTCATGTCCTGATACGACTTGCCGAAGATATCCTGCGCGGCGATATCGCGTTTTGTCGCGTCCTCAATTTCGCCCAGCGCGTCGATCGTGTCGTAAAACACCTGCTCGGTGGACTTCATCTGCCCGCTCGCGCCGATGAGCGAAACCCGCATGCCGTTCGCGACTTCGATGTAGTCCTTGCCGCCCTTGACGGACTCGCGCATGGCGGAGACGACCTTGCCCATACCCTTCGTCATGTCGTCGACTTCAGTGTCGATGAACCGAGCCGCATATGCCCACTCCTGCAGGGTCTTGGCGGAAACATCCGTCTGCACGGAAGTTGTGAGCAGCTCGTCCGCCCACTTGCCTGCGTTCTTTGTCAGGTCGAAGACGGCTTTGCCTGCGGCAACCGCGGCGACGGCAACCGCGCCGATCGCGATCCCGATTCCTTTCAGCGCACCGACCGCCAATGTGCCCGCGCTCCTTGCGAAATCGCTCCATTTCGCGCTGAAATCGGACGTTTTCTTTCCAGCATGTTCGAGCGCTTCGCCATTTTCGCGGATCTCGCTCTTCGTCAATTCGAGCGCGGCCTTGGCATGGTTGAGATTGGTTTTCATCTGCACAAACGCTTCGGAGGATTCATCAACCCCGTTTTCTTTCATGCGTTTCAGTGCATCTTCCGCGGCTTTTACGGCCTTCTGCTGCTCGGTCATGGACTTGTTAAGAAGATCGTTCTTCGCCTTCAGCGCTGCGATGGAGGAGTTGTTTTTGCCGAACTCCGCCGTCATGACCGCGGCCTCCGAAGCGACGAGCTTCATGCTGTCCTTGATGCTTTTCAGCGCGCTACCATACTCTTTGTCGCCCTTGACCGCGATGGTCGGGCCGATGTTATAACCCACAGGGCAACCTCCTCTCAAAATGGAAACATTCGGTCTATGTCTGCTTGCGTTGCTTGCTTCACGGTATTACCAGTCGATTCAACGCAAGCGTCCAAGAATAGCCCGATCGTGATTTGATCCAACTCGGCGACGGTAAACCCCATGCGCTTTGCGACGAGCAAATACGTGGGCACATCGATATGTCCGCCGTCGCCGTCTACTTTTTTGACGTTTGCAAGCTCGCATTCAACAGCGGTTTCAGTTCGCCGAAAATCTCAAAGATCGGGAACGACTCAAACGAATCGATCCAATCCTCGATGTTCGGGTTGACGGATTCGTCAAACGCGCGCGCCATGGTATGCGCGATGCCATAGAAGACCATGGTGTTCCAGTTCTTGTTGAGCTTGAACACCGGCTCGTCGAATTTCTTCTTGCCAAACTTTGGCTTTACGTCCACCTGCTCCGTGCCGTCTGCGAGCGTCTGCAGATCGACAAAGAGGTCTCTGCCGGTGGCGTTGTAGTACCGCACAGGCAAAGACGCCGGCGCTTTGAAGCCGACGTCCTGTCCCGAAATCTTGATTATTTTTTCCATTGTGGCTTACACCCCTGCCGCCGGTTCCTGCACCGTCGTAAACCAGTTTGCATACACGGTCGCGTCGGTGTCGCTCTTGGTGTACCGCTGCACGAGGTTGTCGCTCGCACGCGGACGCGCTGCAAACTTGACCTTCGTCGTGTCAGGCGTGCGTGACTTCGCGGTCTTTGCCGCGACCTCCGGACGTGCGGTGATCACGCAGTCGTACAGCGCGATCCTGCGGTTGTGCGCATCTCCTTGAAACTGCGCCAGAAGCGCGAACTGCGGGTATACCCGCCCCGAATACTCCTCCGCGACTTTCTTCGCATCTTCCGTAATCGCGAGGATCGCTGCAGCAATCGTGGTCGGGATGTAAGCGGTCTCCAGCTCGCCGTCATATCCTTCGCTCTTGTCGATCATGGCGTAATCGGTATTGTCTGCTTCAAACGGCTCGATGTTGCCTTTCGGGGACAGCGTGAGCGCGGTTGAACCCGGCCAGTTGATGGGCGCTCCGTAGGAGTACACCCCGTCCGTGATCGTGATGGGCGCGATCGCCGCGCGACTGATGCCGTAACGATATTTGTTTTCAGGCATTGTTTCCTCCTAAATCCGACCGAATACGGTCAGTGTGTAGTGATGTTTTTGTGTGTCTTTCTCATATTCCACATATCGGCTCTCAAGCACGACGATATCCGCCGCTTTCAGCAGCAATTTCGCCGAAGCGATCACGGTGCGGTAATTGTCGCCGAGGTAAAACTCGATGTTGACGTGCTCGTCTATAAAAAGATCGTCGTTATCCGCTTCAAACGCACGCTCAAAATCTGGCACGAGGACATAGTGATCGACGGTCGGATTGACCACGCAGATGCCGACGCCGTGCTTGAGATTGAGCGGCGCGAGCGCGGTATCGATCGTTTCAAGAGTTGGCAAGTTTCTCCGCCTCCTCGTCGTAGATTCGCTGCATTTCGGCAACGCACTCCGGCTCCGCTGCCGCACAGGCGGCGTTCAGCCAGGGCCGCGCAGGTTGCGCGCTCTTGCCGCTGCGACCATGCTCGTAAACATTGACCGCGAGCGCGGCGGGCGTTCCGGACTCTGTTTTACCGCGGAACTGCACCTGCGCAAACCAGCCCCACTGATTCTTACGCGCGGCTTTCATCTTGACGTACCTAGCGAACTTTGCGTTAGCGCTCTTGATCTTCGCGTAGAGAATGCGCAGTCCGGCGGTAACCATTTCTTTCAGCACGCTGTCCGTGCTGTCGCCGAGCTTGGCGAGCATCTTTTCATATTCGTCGAACCCTTCAAACTTTACCGTCGCCATATCGTCACTCCGTAATTCGCGTGCAGATGAGCTCGACGGCATCCTGTCCGGTCTTATAGTCCCGCACGACGCGATATTCCACATCTCCGCCCGCGGCGTGATGGATCAGCTTTTGGTGTCCGTCAAAGTCGATGGGCGAAACCTCGAACACCGCGTCAACCTGCCGCCCGTTTGCGTCCGCCGCGTAGAATTCTCTGCGCGCAACGCTCTTTTTCTTCGACCAGCAGGATAGGCTCGACACGGGCGTGATCTGCTGAAACGTCGTGTCAGAAGGTGCCGTTTTAACCAACGTAACCCAATCAATCCGCATCTTCGATCACCGGCCTTTCTTGCAGCCACCGCTCTCGGATTGCTAGCTTCAGCCATTGCGGCCTGCCGGTTGTCCGATCTCGGCTGCTTAGGTTATCCGCAGCGAGGTTCGCCACGAGCATGTTATCGTCCACAGTGTCCAGCAGCACGATTCCTTTTCGCTCCAGCTCCCGCGCTGCCGCATCAAGCGCACTGTCCCAATACGAAACGAGAGGCGCGGGCGTGTTCGAAGCGCCCGCACGGTCCATGCGTCCCATGAGCAGTGAACGCGCTGTATCTTTGTTGTATGCCACGCCCGTATCCTCCTTTCAGAATTGGTTACACCTTCGGCACTGCCGCAGCTTTGCCTGCCTTGATAGCGCGGGAGTTGCTGTCCAGTTCGACCACCGTGATGAGCTTGCCCGCCGCGCAGGTGATCTGCGTGGTGCCGGATTCGAGAGCAGTCCAGCTGGGTACTTTGTCTCCCGTAGCAACCGTGAGATCGCCGATCTTGTACGCAAGAGTTGTACCGCTCGCAGCCTTTCCAGTGACGGTAAGTACTGTATTGCCAGTTGCCGTACCCGCCGCAGCGGTCACGCCAAGAACACCAAGTTCGGTGTTAGCATAATCGATCGGCCAAGTCGTAGTCGTGGCCGGTGCGGAATTATCATAGCTGACAAGCACGAACGCCTCGCCGAAAACAGGCTTACCGTCATAGCGAGCCGTACCCTTGAACACCGTCTGATTCTGTAAGAAGCGTACGTGTCCGGACTGCTCAATCACAGCACCCGCGCGCTCACCGACCAACTGCAGTGTAAGGAATCCGCCCGCGATCTCGTAATCGCCGATCGTTTCGAGCTCGACAATGTCACCGCCGATAATCGGCATCTGATTCCCGAGGCCGGAAACGAGAGCGCCCGCCGAATCGAACGCCGCCAGCTTCACGAGGATATCCATGTGCGTCTTTCGGTTCATAATCCATGTGACAATGCCGTCGGAATATTCAGGCTTCGGAATCGCCAGAACCGCGGCAAGTGCCGCAAAGAATGCCGCACCAGTGCTGCTCGCAATGTTAAGCGTCTTGATGTTGGACGTGTGAAGATCCGTCCATGCAGGCGCATTGGCATCCCAGTTGGACGGTTGAACAGTCTGCGCAAGGCGGGTAATAAAACCGGTCATCATATTGATGCCAGTGCCATATAAAATCGCACGGTCGAGGGCCTTGCCGATCGCCTTACCCAGCTGGTCCATGATCTCGGTGCCAAGATTCAGATCGCTATCGTCCAGATAGACATTCGCGATCGGGATGAAACCACCCAGCATATAGGCGTCCATCGTGATCTGGCCGATACTCATATCAAGCTCGTTGAGTGCTCCGGTGACTTCCATCCAGACAGCTTCCGGAACCGCACCCATGATGGGTTGACGGGATTCACCAAGAATCGGCTTCACCGTAACACGGGAAATCAGCTTGGAATACCGCGTCATATTGTCACGGAGAATGTCGAGCATCGTGATCGGAATCGTAAGCGCCGTTCCAGACACCGCACGCGTCTGCATGCCTGCACGTAGAGAACGCACCTGCTTAATAAAAGCACCCACGTCCTCCCGGGCGAAAAACGCGTCACGCTGTTCGATGGTGTCAAAGAACTTGGTTCTATTCTTCATGAGATAATCCCTTCTGCCCCTTTCCTCATGGGGCGCTGAATTTGTTCTTGCTTCTGCAGTCGGAGGCGGAATCGCGCTGCGGTCTTCCAGCTGTTGAATTTCCGCTTCGATTCCGGTAACAATACCGTCAAGGCGTGTCTGCTCCGCATCATGCGTCGTTGTGTCCTGGTCGAGAGCAGTCTGTTCAGCCTCAATAGCCGTCGCTTCCGCATCAACTGCGTCGCGCTCTTCCTGAGTCGATTCGGCAGTTAGTTCACTTACCGCGATCTCCGCCGCCTGCTCACGCGTCTGCAGTACCGTCCGGCGCGTATCCAGCGCAGATCTGGAACTGCGATGTGCCGCAGCAGCAGTCATAGCAGCCTCGAGTTTTTTCCTCAAAATTAATTGTTTGAGTGCCACTTTGAAATCCTCTCTTTCATGCGTTTTTTCCAGAGGTCGAACGACTGCGCCTGACGTTGCCGCGCGACCGCCTCGGTCTTTTCATACGCAGGGAACGTGACAATGGACCCCTCGTAAAGTTTGACCTCCATAATGGTCCAGTGCTGTGTTCCATCCGGATTCGATACGTAATCCTCGCGAATAATGTCAAATCCGACAGAGCACTGCGAAACATCCCCACGCTGCACACGGGCGTATGCGTTCGTCGCGTCCTGGTCGTTGTCGTTGATTTCAACAACGCCCTTTAAGCCGTAGTTGTCGATGGACAGTTTGAACGTCCCCGACTTAGTCCGACCTAGCACCATCGCCGGATCGTGGTTGATCAGGCAGCGGACGTCATCATTGATCGCGCCATCAAAAGCGTGCGCATCAAAGCTCTCTGTCGCCCCCGGCCAGAACTCATAGGTGTCTCCGAACACGGCAAAATAAGCCTCGATCGTGCGTTTTCCGTTCGCCTCTCCCGCGCGGAACTGCGCCGTTTCGAAGCTGCGATACTGACGATCAACTGACCGGTTGTCCTTTTGTCCGTTCATTTGCCGTCTCCTTTCGTTTGGCTTGTTTGATCCAGCTTTTTCTGATCTCCAATTTTGGTGTATGGGATGTAGTTCTCCAGAACGGCCAATTCGGACAACCCTTCCCGTGGGTCATACTCCAACGCATCGCGGGCTTCATTTCTGTCAACGATAGCTCGGTCTACCAGATTGCAGATAACCTCACCTGTTTCCGCGAAAGAATACGCGTATAGCGAGCGTGGATTAAACCTGAAATACCATTTGGGAGATATGATCAATTTTTGTGTCAGCTCCTGTTCGATCGCTCGTGCTATCGGTAGCACGACAAACCGAACAAAAGCGTTATACTCGTCCTGATCAAAGTCCCCCACGCCCACTAAAAATGGCGGCACACCGATGATCGACGCAACCGTCCGTTTGTCAAGATTAATACTGTCGATGATCGCAAGATCATCCAAATTCAAAGGCGTAACTTTCTCAACCGAAAAAGCCTCAGCCGGAATGAACCACGGCTGCCCGTTTTCCGAACTGTCCAAATACTGCGCAGACAATTTTCTACGCCCTTCAAGCGAAGCAAACTCTTCTGTCAAGCCATCCACCTTAACGATGATCGACGGTGTCGGGCTCTCCATGAGCTTCGATGCCGTTTGTCGTGCCCGGCTGATTTGATTTGCGATACCCTGCAAAGAAACTCGGTGCCCACGGCCATGCCACGGGTGCTCCGGATCCGGATTGTGAACGAAGTGCAGAATCTCGTCGTGCTCGAACGTCCGGCCACGAATCTGGACCGTGTAACCATAGTCGAGATCCGTGATGGAAAACTTCCGCTGCGGGATTGGCTCAATATCATCGAGCAGACTTCCAGCATAATGCGGAATGTGTATGCTGTTTCCAGAAAGCAGCATATCCCGCACGATCGTTTCGACCCATCCTTTACGCGTCGTGAATTTACACGGCGTGATATCCACCTTGCGGGACAGTTCGTTCTCAAGCCGACGATCGCCGTCCTTAGTGTTTTCCTTTAAATGCAGCGACATCGAGCTCACGAGATCCGCAACACGCTGAACAGCTGTTTGCACTTCCGGGTTGTCAGCCAGCGAGGTGTATCCTACCAAGCTGCTGAATGTATCCGGAGCACAAAGCCATGTCAGCCCGCTGATGGAGCGCGACTGCGTAGGTGCGCGTACTTTTTGCCCTTTGCTCTTGGACATTTATTTAACCCTCCAACCATTTTGTGGCCTGCCGACTACGCTCCAGCGATTCCAGCATCCGGACGCAGGCAAAAACAGACGCATCGAAAACATCGATGCGTTGTTCAGGCTCGATTTTGTCATACTGGATCATGTCGTCCGTCTTTTCGATGGCATGCACATTTTGCACGCAGTACTCGAACGGAGCTGAATGGCAATAATACAAAAGTCCGTTCTTCGCTTTGACCTCAATGTGACGGAAACCCTCGGACTTTTTATAGAAATACTGCGGTTGATCCGTTATCTTAAAGCCAGCCGACCGCATGCCGATGAAATACTCGCGGCAGAATTTACGGTCGTGACCAATCTCTGTAATAGCAAATCCCTTGCCCCGCATTTGCTTAAACCAGTTCACGACTTCTGCGTGGTTCACTGTGGGGCTGTTGCTCATGGTGAGCCATCCATCTTCTTTCCATCCGAAGAGCGGAATGTTATCATCATCCGCTTTCTTGTACGCAGCAGTGATGGGGAACCAGCAATGCGGAATAATGATATCAACTTCACCATAAGTGCCATAAAGTGCTGCCGTGGTTAAGTCGTGTAGCCTTGAAAGATCCGCTCCACCGTACCATTTGATCGGGAGTTTCGCTAATTGCTCCAACGTCCACTCGTACTTCGCATCGCTTCTGCGGAATTCCTCGACGTCGAAGTATGCCTTCATGGCCGAGGTGAAAATATTGAGACGTTTGGCTAAGAAGTCCTTACGCTGCTGCGGATCGTTTTGTGCCTGAATCGCATCGTCCATGATCTCTGTCGGACGGATGGACACGCCGTAGTTCGGGTTCGCTTTTTCCTGTTCAACCGCGCTGGTGTAATCCACATCGCCGTTGGCATCCTCATCCGCCTTGCAAATAAAGATAAACAGCTGCTCGTCCGGACATGTCCGGTTCAGTACTCGTTTGCAGTATTGCAGTCGTTGATAGCAAAAGCCGGTCGGGTTGTCGCCGCCGGTCGTAATGCCGATGCAGAGACGGTTTGAATACGCCTTGCCCGACTCTTTGATGACGTTGTACTGCTTCGCGCTTTTGTATGCGTGCAATTCGTCGCAAATCTGAATATTGGATACAAGCGAGTCCTGCTTGTCCGGGTTAGCGGCAAGCGCTTCAATGCGTAGCGAACCAGTCACTCGACCACGGTTATAAAATGTGCGCGAGATGGAATGCTCCGCATTGTTGTCCAAAACACGGAACTCGCGCAGTTCGCCCATTTGATCTAGATTGAAAAAAATATGATCGAAAGCTTGCCGCGCTTGCTTGAGCGCTGCGCCAGCAATGTAGATTCGCGAACCGCTTCTTCGTTCAAGAAACGACAACGCCAGCGCCAACGCCGCAGCAAACGGTGTCTTCCCATTCTTTCGAGCGATAAAAAGGAACGCCTCTTTAAAGCGGCGCTCCTTCGTTCCCTTCAGACGAAAGCCGAGCAGGTTGTAGACGATGAACTTCTCCCAAGGTTCGAGAAGCAGCGGTTTCCCAAGCAGTGGTTCACCATTTATCGATTCCCCTTCTTTATGGGAAACACATGTTTCGATGAATCGAATTACAAATTCAGGGTCTTTGCAGTCGAAATCATACGCAGGATTTTCTAAATCGCGAAAAAACCTTTCGCACTCTTGTATTTTCTCTCTGCAGGCGATCTTCCGTCCTTCTATTATGCTCCGGGCATATTCGACGACAAGGTCATAGTTCGTCGGCTTCATCTAAAAACTGATCAAGTTTTGACGAGCCGCCATTGTCTCCTCCGGGCGGTCGCCGCATTGACGAATCTTTCTGTCCGAGGTATTGCTTTCCCAGCCAGATCGCCATGCTGGGATTGCGCTCGGCTAGTTTGAACTGCGATCTCAGCAGCGATGCTTTCCCATAAGAACGGAAGTTCTCCTGCACGTTATCAAACGGTTGCCCGTATTTTTCCTTAACCAATCGGTCAAGCGTCTTGTCAGTCACACACATAACGGCACAGATTTCCATCTTAGAGCACTGGATTTTGCAGAGTGCTTCAAACTGCTCTATCTCTTTTCCGGTCCATGTTTTCTTGGGTCTGCTCATGTTGTACTTCCTGCACCTTTCTGAAAAATCAAACCTTTGCAGAGGGGTAAAAACCCTGCTGCAAAAGGCCAGCACTTTTCGAGCGTAAGAACGCTAAGAAGTGCCGTGTTTTCTAGGAATTCCTGATCTTGAGTTGTTTGTTTTTCTACTGCCGCAATGTTGGGTTTTTCCGATCACCCCCCCCTCATTCATCGCGCACAGTTGGAAAAGGCTTCGGCCGCCGGTTGCCAGCACTCCCGATTCAGTCGCTATGACGGGGGGGCTTACCTGCTTCTCCCACCCTTCTCTGGATGCCTTTTGTTGTGGCAGGCGTCGCAGAGTGCTCTCCCATTGCTTAACACATATGCAAGCTCCGGTCGCTCCGTGATCGGTTCTATATGGTGCGCTACTACTGCTGGTGTGTTTCTTCCATACCGCTTGCAGTCTTGACATAGATACTTATCTCTTCTCATAACAGCTTCTGACCATTTACGGTGGCGACGTTTGTAGTACGCTGCGTTGTCTGGCATGTGTTCCTCTCCTTTGGTGCACGTATCATCGCTGCAATATAGTGCTCCGTCATCGTCAATAGCGTTTTCGCAATGGACGCATGCGTCGCCGTATACGATTCTGCTCACGTGCGTGCCTTTCCGTAAGTACCGTTCAGGTGTGCATTGCATTCGTTTTGTTCCTTCTGCAACCGTTTGATGTACTTACCGAGGTCTCTGCGACGGAATCCGTTTGCGCGTTTGTACTCTTCCCTTGCCTTCTTCAACTTCTCTTTGTGTTCGGTAATCTCAACCATTGATCAGCACCGCCGTTTCACCGGTGAACTTCTCCCACCGGTCGATGATCACGTCCACGTACCGCGGATCTTTCTCCATGCAGTAGCAGACGCGTCCGTTCTGTTCCGCTGCCATGACGCTCGTACCCGAACCGCCGAAGAGGTCAAGTACCACGTCGCCGCCCTTCGTGTTGTTCTGCATCTGATAGTCGAACAACGGAATCGGCTTCATGGTCGGGTGTTCCTTGTTGCGCGTCGGTCGGTCAAACTCAAGCACGGTTGTCTGTTTGCGATCGCTCGCCCAGAGGTGGCCCGCGCCTTCCTTCCAGCCGTAGAGGCACGGTTCGTGCTTCCACTGGTAGTCCTGTCTTCCCATGACCATGCTGTTCTTCACCCAAATCAGGCACTGCCTCACGATAAGCCCCGCCTCCTGCACCGCCGCGCGGAAGACATACCCGTTTGAATCCGCGTGCCAGATATAGAACACCGCGCCCGGCTTCATGTTTTCCTGCGCGTTGGCGAATGCTTTCACGAGGAAATCGCGGAATGCATCGTCCGATTGAGCATCGTTCTCTATGGTGAGCTCTTCCTTCGTCTTGCCTTTGTAGTCCACGTTGTACGGTGGATCAGTAAGCAACATATCCGCCTGCGCGCCATCCATGAGGAGCGCGACATCAGCAGCTTCGGTACTGTCACCGCACATAAGCCGATGCCGACCAAGACGATAGATCTGTCCTTCATGGCTTTGTGGTGTCGCTGGCAGTTCCGGCTCGTAGCCATCATCCACGGCTTCCTGCTCCATCTCCGGCAGATCAAAGCCGGTAATGGTCACGTCAAAGCCGAGATCGTCCAGAAACTTTAGTTCTTCGTTCAGTAGTCCGATATCCCATGTCGCGTGCTCTGCGAGTCGATTGTCAGCGAGCATGTACGCGCGACGCTGCGCCTCGGTCAGGTGCTCCACAAAGATGCACGGCACAGCGGTCATGCCCTCCGCGATAGCCGCAACGAGCCGCCCGTGTCCCGCGATGATCTTCTTGTCCTTGTCGATCAGGAGAGGATTGACGAACCCAAATTCGCGCAGCGAGCGCCGCAGCTCCGTGATCTGTTCATCGCTGTGTTTGCGGGCGTTGCGCTCGTCAGGCTTGATCTCCGCAACCGGAACGATCTCGAATTTATCAGTGATCTGCATACGGCCTCCAAACTGAATTGATTTTTCACATTTTCATGGTTTTCAAGCAAAAAAACAGGCGGCCATTTCTGGTCACCTGTTCTATACTCTTTCACTTGCTTACACTATAACATTTTTAAAACGCACTAAACGCACGCACTATGAACAATTTGTGAAGAACCGAGCGAGAGCCATTCGCGCACGGTTTGGAGATCGGTGTCCGTAAACGCGCCTTGACACGTCAGGCCACTCTTTCCCATCAAAGTAACGGTATCGAACGATGCATCGTATCTTTGCGTCGCGAACAGTATCTAACCAGTTTTCAATCTCCACCGTATGTGCAAGAACTATCTCGTATTTGCGGCGATACTTCGCTTTGAGGATTGCGCGGCACCGTATTTCTTTGTTTGAGACCCCTTCTATGCGGATTGTGTGTGCAGTAAACGGATGCTCTTGCATCGAACCACGAACGGTGTCACTCACAATTTTTGATCTCCCTGCGTCCTGAGTCATTCTGCGTTTCAGATCTGCACACTCTTCTTTTTCGAATCGATATTGTTCTAATTCTTCGATCGTCATGGCTTCGCCTCCATTAATTTTTCGATGCAGTCCGCTGCTAACCCGTACAATATCTTTGGTCTTGCGCCAATACTCCGCGGCTTCCGTCTTTCCATCTTGCGGAGCAATATAACCAGTTCCTCAGGTGGGAGCGATTTTGCGATAACAAAACATTGCAACAAATCGTCGTCTCGTCCCGGGATGATTGTTCTTGCTGCCGTAATGATATTTAACGCAGTAACCCCTTCGCGAGCATCTGGGTTATCCATCTCGCCGATCATTTCAGGCAGTGAAAACACCTTCCTCATTTCAGCGTCTGCCCAATCCCCATCAATCAGACGCATGTTCGTCTCCCTCCAGAGAATGTATTTCGCTACAAAGCTGTTGTATAAGAGCATGCATGTATCGATGCTTTTCTAGTGACCGCAGCGCTGAAGTTGTTCTGCCATCATGATATAACCTAGATAATTCAGCATTCTCTTCAAGCTCATGAAGCCGTTCGGTGCTCTTTAGTATCAGTTCATTCAATAAGGCGGTAATTACTGATATACTCCCATAAGGCATATTTCTCTCCTCAATCTCCATAGGGTGCCCAGCAGCAGAACGGCATCGCGACGCGACCATGAATTTTACAGGTTGCGTTTGCTACAAGGTATTGCGGAATCGTTGACCGATTGTCGGCTTTAACATATCTTCCGCATACTGGGCAAACTCTGTAATAGACAGGACTGTCTTCTCCATCGCCATAGCAGACGGTAGGCGTGTTCTCCCAGCTTGCAATGTCTTCCAACATATGGTTGCTTCCATCAAGTCGCGGTTCACAGCCCGGCGCATCTATAGCAAATGTACGACTTCCCTGACGCTTTGCTTTCGGTGAACACGTACCGACCTGCGGCAAAATCTTCCTTGCTAATTGTCATTAGGCACATCGCGCAAACCTCGCCTTTTTTTGCGTGAATCCGCTCGACCGCACGTGAGGTTGTAGCGGCGTTCTTCTCGATCCACTCCGTAACAGATAGCGGTTCTTTCAGTAGCTTTTCAGTTTCCATCTAATCCTCCTAATCAAACTTTGGTAGCGTCATGTCGTAGGCGTTGATGATTCCAAGCACAAAATACTTTACGCCTTGCGCTGCCCCCCATTCCGGCTTCCCGTAGTCAACACGGATTGTCAGCTTACACATGATCGTCGGTCGGTACTTTCCGTATCCGTTCCGCAGCCACACATAATGTTCCGATCCGTCGCCAACGCCGAGTTTGGCAAAACGCTTGCCGTAATACTCTGAACACTCACGGTATTCTTCGAGCTTTTCGCCGGAAGCGATCATGTCGAACCACTTCTTTTTAATCGGCAATATCAGCATTCTTCCTCCTATTTCTCAAAAACGAACGTGCATCTGTCTTTGTCGTATCGGTCTTTTGTGATGCCGAGGCACCATTTGCGGACGGTTGACGGACTGAGATAATTTTTGTTTGCTGCCTCGGTGATGCTGCCGTAAGCGTCAAGTACTTCGCCCGAATCCGTAACCTTGAGAACCGTTTTGCGCTGGTTGTTGTTCGCGCCCGTCCTCCGGTAGAACTCACCGCATGAGACCCATTCGAGGTTTGATGCGCGGTTGTCGGAGTAGATTCCGTTGCGGTGCCAGACGTATGGGTGATTTAGCGGGTTTTTTAAAAATGCATCCGCCACGAGATGAGCGACCGTTTTGCATTTCTGTCGGCGTTTTCCGTCTGGGAATCGTACCATCACCGTGCTGCCGTTGTCAGTGGTGATCATGGGCTTTCCGTCCTTGCGCCGGATCTCTCCAAATGGGTTGATCTCGTATCGGTCAAACCCGCGTATCGTTACCCAGGTATCTCTTCTGACGAACATATTCCCTCCGCGAAGCAATCGCACTGACCAGCTGGCCAACGCATGAAATAAGGCGATCTCGGGTTCTTGCAATACTCACCAGCAACGATCGGGTTTTCTTCTAGTGTGCAGCGCGGTGGTATGACATAGCTCATACATTCGAGGCATTTTTCGCATGTTTTTTTACTTGCAATCACAATGATAAAGTTGCTCACTGATATTCCCCCAAAAAATTAAATCACTTGATATTTTCATCATTTTGATCCATTCGCACACTTTAAACAGATATACGACGTTCCAGACGCTTTGCTTTGCGTGAAATAATACCGTTTTGCTGCTATGTCCTCTTTACTGATCGTTGCGAGACAAATCGCACAAACTTCACCTTTTTTCTCATGACTATGTCTTATACGCTGTGCAGTATCCTGCGCGTTTTTTTCGATCCACTCGGATACAGTTAGTTCTTTTTCCATGGCCTCTCCTTTTCGCATCAAAACAAATTCTGTTGATTCAATGGCCCATTATGCAAACGTACCTTTTCCGCTTTTGAAATCATCGATTGTGCGGATATCACGAACAATCCAATCATCCGCAAGCTTTGTGAGATATGCCATCGGATCGTCGGCATCCATCGCCAGCAATACTGCTTTCCGCACTGCCGGAATTTCTACCCGCTGCAACTTATACGCAAGCTTGATGATCCTCTGCCAGTCTGGTTCGACGTACCGAGCGTATTCTTTGAGCATTCGGTCGATCTCGTACGCACGCGCGCCGATAGAGCATGTATTACACATAGTATTATCCGTTCTATCGGAATCGATTAGACGGGGACATTTGATATCGGCTGATATCATTTGATCGCAATTGATATCATGCGGGTTATCCACAGGGTTATCCACATTCGGAGCAGGGTACTTACTTTCTTTCGCGCGTTGCTGTTGATAGGTCAGCCAACTTATAAGCCGAAGGTACGGTTTTCCACCTACTGAGTAGAGGTCAACAATGCCGATGGTCGATAAGCCTTTCAAACCGTCTTCAATCGCTTTTTCAGTCACGCTTTCTAGAGGGTACAATGCGCCTTTGAGAACATTCAGTCTTCCGTCGAACCGTCCGAAATCATCAGCATTCACGATTAGTCGCCAGAACAGATCCCTTTGAAATAAAGTCATGCTCTTGTAGTCGTCGCTTCGGCAAATCTTATCGCTGATTCTTCGTGTCGGCATTTGTCACCTCAAAATGGAATATCTTCTGGACTCACATCGGAAAATTGACTCGTGTCTGGCGCATTGGTCGTTTGATTTTCATATCCGCTCTCATCTCGCTGTGGCTTCGGAGATAAAAACTCTACTTCGTCAGCGACAACGTCAAGCGACATACGCGTCGTTTTGTCCTTCGCCTCATAAGTACGCGCCTGCAGCTCGCCGATCACGGCAACCTTACGGCCTTTCGTGAGGTTTCTCCCGCAACTCTCGCCCAACTGTCTCCAAGCATTGATGCGAAAGAAGTCTACGGGACGCTCTCCGCCGGGTGGCCCGTATCTGCGGTTTACCGCAATCGTAAACGAGCACACTGTCACTCCGCTCGCTGTTGATCTTATTTCGGGGTCATGCGTGAGGTTCCCAATCAGGGTTATTCTGTTCACGGCTGTTCTCCTTGGTTTTGAATTTTGTCGCCATAGAGCCTAGCTTCGCGGGGATAGGGCGGCAATCTATCGAGGAAGCGGTGTTATCGCGCTCAAATCGAGTTTAAACCGCCCCATTTCGCGTAATAAACGTTGCGAACACCCATCAGAATCCGTATTTGCTGTATCTGACGTTGATATCATCTAAATTTGGGTAGTGTCCGCGCAGGTAGTTGCGTGCGTAGTCGTACATCGCTTTGCGCTCTTCTCTCGTGCCGTGGTCAAGCTTGCTGTGGCACTTGTTATCGGTGAAATCGGTGCATGCCGTAATTACGTTTTCGACAATGCCGAGTCCGTTGTCTGAGCGTGGAACAACGTGCGCCCTAGAAGTGACGTTGACCGTGTTCTTGCAAAAGATGCATGCGCCTTTGTCACGCCGCCGGACTTCTGCCTCGACCTCGACTGTGATCGCGCATGCCTTAGCCCGCCTGCTGGAACGATTCTTCACCGTGTTTCCTCCGTATCAAATACATTTCGATGATGTAGGACAGTCCGCTTTGAATCTCGTCGTAACCATCCTCCTTAAGAGCCTGCAAAAGCTCCGCTTTTCGTATAGTTGGTATTTTGCATCTGACGGTCGGATCGGGGAGCGACTTCTCCGGGTTCCGCGGCGACTCTCCAACCGGTGTTTCATTCGGGAATGCCAGCTGCAGCAGCTTTACTGCCCGTGGCACAAGTCGCGCCGCGTATTTATCGGGGTTCTTGAGCATGCTGAACACGGACTTGGTCATACCGGAGTATCCAGCAGCGCGAAGCACTTCTATCCGGTGCTTGTCCAAAACTTCGTCCATGCGTCATGCCTCCTTCGCGTAGAAGTAGACTACGGAACCCGAAGTTGACCTGTCGGCTCGTAATCCTTCAAATTGAATCAGTCGGTTCGTGACCTTGCGTACGGTATCAACGCTGAGTTTTAAGCTGTACAAGGTCTGCACCTTGTTTGAGATCCCGCTGGCGCTAAGGCGCGGATTCTTCTTGATGATTTCGGTTACGAGGTCTTCAATCTCACATTCATAATGGTTCACTTGTTTTACCTCCTTGCAATCGCAATGCTCTCCAGGGTCAAGATGCGCGCCGCAGATGTCGCATCTGTTGTAGTAAGCCAAAGTTATCGCCTCCTATGCATTCGGGGTCTCGCGCAAGTTCTTCGTAAGCTACGATAATCTTGCGTTTGAGGATTGCGCATACAAACTCCATGATCGCGCCGGAACTTCTATACCAGTCTGGCAATAGACATAGAATTTCGCAAACGTCCAGCATCGCGAGGGTAACGTGCATGTACTGCCGGTGTGTGAATCCTCTTTTTGGTAACGTTGCAGGGTTCATGACGTAGAACCCAAGCTGCTGCAAAATCGCCGTGTTGGTTGCAAACTTCGTTCTGTAATGCGGGTCTTTGCTGATCATCCCGCTTAATAAAATGCGTTTGTTCCGTTCCATACGTACTCCTTAATCAAATTGGCTTGTATCGCAGACTACACGCCAGTCCTTGTCAAAAACCTTGCAATATCGGCCATCCGATGAGTAGCTGAGGTATATCCCGCATCTTGGCGTGTATCGGAAGTTGTAGTTACCATCTAGGGCAGCCATCCAAGAGCGCATGACGATGTCGGCGACAAAAACATCCGCTTTGTAATACTTCGATTTCCATGAATACCCGCCAAAATCCCCTGATTGCAGTACGCTTCTCACTCTGCTTGGGAACCCTTCGTTGACCGTCCTGTTCTGGACTACTTCGCAGGAGACAATTTGTGTGATCAGGGTAGCGTTGAGAGGGATTGAGGAATGCCGGTATCTGGCAAGATGCGTATAATCATCTTCGTCGTAATCGGTTGCTGGTGCCCATTGCGGCGTCGGGGATGGTGTTGGTGTTACAGAACGCACCGTCGGTGTGATCGCCGGGGTTGCGCTAGGCGGTACCGTCTCAATCACTGCTGTACAAACATAGGGTGTCGGTGTCGGCGTTGGCTCTGCAGCATCAGGCTGTGCTGCCAGTGCGTAGGCCCGTGATCCTGTTATATACGCGATCGCCGCCAGAGCGACGATTCCAAGTAGATATCCTATGAGACGTTTCATAGCGTTATCCTCCTTATAGCTCCCCTGCTTTCCATTTCTCCCAGCGCGTGCGCAGTATAACCGTGCGCTCCTTCGTGCTTCGATCCTCGGTGCATACGCAGCCGATCGGGAGAGTATGATTCTTTATCGCAGCTTTCACTTTCATCGGAGCTATCCCAAGAGCTTTTGCTACTTCAAGAACGGGTACTGTTTCAAGCCGTTCAACAGATTCCATACTGTTCTCCCCTTTCTCTGTGTTATAATCGCCTCTGAAAGGCGGTGTATTTATGGAAAATAAGGTTGTCTGTCCTATTTCTCTTGCATCAGGTTCCGGACTTGCCTGTAACACAAAATGCGTTTTGCGAACGGAAAACGGCGATTGCTTAATCCGGATCAAACTCGAAAACGACATCAAGAATCAGGCTGAGAAGAAATAATTTTCGCATTTTCATCCAAAGAATTTCGAGCTATGTCGAGCACTACCGATGCATCGAGATAGCTCATGTCTTTTTTTGCAAACAAATCAATAAGTTCTTTTGCAATTGCTTTGCATTCTTCCAAAGTATGATTGAGCATTTTTGTTTCTCCTCTCTAGGTATAATTCGCCGCGTCCGATGTTTTGGACGTTTCGTTAGTTTTGTTGGCAGCGCTGTTACCCTGCCTTTTTCGCTTCTTCTGCCGCTTGCAGACCCAACAAAAAGCCCTGATACAGCGTGCGATATTTGTCCGGCAGGGTTTGCATGACCGCCACGACTTCGCCTGCCAATGCCGCTCGGCTTTCGGTCTGCACCGCCAACCCTTTCTGCGTTGTGCATTCTTCCAGATTTTCTTTGTTCATGGTGTTGTATCTCCTTTTAATGTCGGTTGAAATAATCACTCAGGTTGCAAGCAACGTTCTGACCAATGTTCTCATCAGCAAGATGTGATTTCCCAATCGAATGCAATCAAATCTTCCAGCTTTGGAGCCCATAGTTTTGCCGGAGGTCGATCTAAATAGAAAATCAAACATGCTTTCAAAATTTCGTTCGTTGGTTTGACTCGTAGTCCCTTCTGCCAAGACCTCCGCCGCATCATCATGCCCTGCACGTTCGCTTTGTCCGCAGCCTCGCGAATATCCATGCTATATTGCCCTCCCTTTCGTCTCTTCGAAGCGCACAGTGTATTCTGTGTGTACATATTAATCCACACGGTGTACTTTGTCAATATTAATGTTTACTTAGTGGACTTCTCATGATATACTGCGCATGGGTGGTGAAATTATGACGATTAATGACAGGCTTAAAGAGGTTAGACTTACTCTTGATTTGAGTCAGGAGCGATTTGGTCAGCCGCTCGGTTTGACCAAAACCAGCGTGTCTGCTAGCGAAAATGGCAATCGTATCGTGAGTGACAGAACTGTTTTACTTCTCCGTGCGTCTTATAGTGTTAACCCTAATTGGATGTACACCGGCGAAGGAAAAATGTTTCTCGACGATGGTGGCGATTTTATTTCAGAGATGGCGGCAAAGTATCAACTCAGCGATTTTCAACAGACACTCGTCCGCGCAGTCTACGAAATGCCGCCCGAACTCCAGCGGATGGCCGTGGAAGTTGCCCGGAAGATCGCCGCCGACAGCTACAAAAACGCTGAGATTGACGAAACAGAGCACGAGCGCATCGAGCGCATCACCAATCAATATCTCGATGCACACGACGCGCAAAACTCCACCCGAAAAACCGACGAGAACGCATAAAAATAAGCCCCCGCAATTTTGGCGGGGGATTACTTTATTGATTCTTGATGCTTTTTGTTCTTAATCACGAGACTCAGTATTCAACAGTTTAGATTTGGAGTAAAGTATGGAAAATAGGAAATGTCTTTTCTGCGATAATACTGCTTCATTTGAAAAACGAGGCCCACTAGATAACACATATGTTTACAATTGTGCCAGTAACTGCGGTCACTATCAAACAGATTCGAGTTTTGCAATTGATAAATTATCATCAATTCAAAAATCGTCAATCTCTGGCTATATTGCTGAAATGAATGAAAATGGTCACTCTATAGCCAGACTCACAAATGAAAACGTTAGCGATATTTTAAATAGCTCAATTGTTGCTAGGACTATATCTGAAAAAATAAACAAACTTTTATTATATGCGGTAAATCGAACAAGTTATTTTGGTGAAAGATTTGAACTTTATCGTGAACATTATTCTTTATGCTATTCAGCTAACAAGAACGAATTTGATTTGATACTAGCACATCTCGTACAAATTGGATTCCTCCAGTCTACTGATATGTTCCATTTCATTTTAACTTTCAATGGCATTCAAGCTGCAGAAGAGATTAAAAAAACGCATTCCATAAGCAATTCGGCATTTGTGGCAATGTGGTTTAGTGACGACATGAAACTAGCTTTTGAAAAAGCAATAAAACCCGCAATCGAAGCCGAAGAGTGTGGTGATTTTATTGCATTTCGCGTTGATAACAAAGAACACAACAATGATATTACTGATGAAATTCTTGCGGGAATCAAAGCATGCCGCTTCATGGTTGCCGATCTAACAGGGTACAGAGGAGGCGTATATTTTGAAGCTGGTTACGCAAAGGGTTTAGGTAAACCCGTAATTTTGACTTGCCGCAACGATTGGCTAAAGAACGTTATCGACGCGCAAGGGAAAACACTGCAAGAAGGTGTTCATTTCGATTTAAATCATCAGAATATTATTGTATGGGATGACCTCGAAGAATTTAAAAAAAGAATTATAAATCGAATTCGCTATACAATTCTTTAATAAAACGAAAGCCCCCGCGTTTTTGCGGGGGCTTTCGTTTGTCTTGTCGCTTATGCTTTTACTGTCTCAAGTTCACGTTCCAGTGCCGAACGCAGTACCGCCGATACGTTAATACCAGCTTTCGTTGCTTCCTCGTCCAACCAAGACGGCAGAGACACGTTGCGGCGCACCGTTCTGCGATCGTTCGCCCTGCGATATGCCGCAAAGTCGATATCGACCAGTGATACGATCTCACCCGGCTCATGTGCAACGGCTTCAAGTTTCGAAGGTTGCGGGATCTCTTTTTTATCATCCTGCATATCGATTCCCATCAGACCGATTGCATCTCGTGCCATTTCAATTGCTTCTGCCAAGTTCGCGCCCTGCGTGTCGATATCCATATCCGGCACATGCGCTACATATCCGTCTTCACCCGTGTAAGTGAACACAACAGGGAATACCGTTTTCATATTTGCGTCCTCCGCCTCTCTTTTATAGTTTCTCGTTTCTCACTTATATTTTGAGGATTGGTGGGGGCTTATTTCAGCCCCCGCCGTTTTATGATCCTCTTTGCTAATACCTCGTTGATTTCGGTCTGTCTTGAGATTGGTTCGCAATCCGTACCGTTCGTATATATGTCGTGATTGCCTCCCTCTCTCTTGAAGTACCACCCATTTGCTTCGAGCAGCTTTATCAAGTCTCTCCGCTTCATTTTCTGCCCTCCTTATGTTTATATTATACACACTTATTACACACACATCAATACCTTTACGCAATATAATTTGTGTATTTATTGTGTATTATTTCTGTCCTGCAAGCGTCCGAATACCAGTTCTTTGATTGCCTCTGTTTGCATTATTGTCCGCGCTTCCGCTCCGAGCGACTCGATGATAAATCTTCGATTCTGGCGCAGCGGTGTTTACTATGTGTTTATCACCTATGATGATATGCCGCGTTCGCGGCAACTCAGGCATATTCATATACAAGACTTGCATGCTAATCTCCCCTCATTCGCGCTTTACATCTCGTTTGTTCGTGTTATAATACGAACATGTGTTTGCATTCATTATAGCAGACGACATTAAGTTGTCAACGCACAAGATGTAGTTTGCTTTTGGAATGTATACACGAGCGTTAATCAATGGAGGATAATATGACGAATCAAATAATGATCCGTGCCAATGTCGTATGCCATCGTACTCGTAAAAATTATATCTATCCAATGTCGGTTACCGTGTACGAGGATGACGGCGTTCCGTTATATCCGCCGCAAACATCTGGATGCTCACGTTGCACGCTTTCCGCACCGTGCCCTGCCTGCGTTGCGTATGTCGTCAATGAGGTATTCCGCGCGCTTCCCGTGCCGAACCGTTCCAGCATCGATATTGATCCGCCTGCGGCTATAAAGGATGGTGCTGCCGTATGATCGAAGTCTCATACATGGAATTCATTCGCAACACTGTGAAATACACCAATGCAGTAGTTGACCGTGGTGAGCAAGTTATTGTGAATCGCAATGGCATGAAATTTTACGTGATGGATTATCAAACGATCGATCTCATAAAAACTGCGCTCGTAGTCGCATCAACATCTATTGATAGTTCTGATGATGCGCTCACAGCATTTGACAGTGCTTAGTTTTCAGTGCTATTGTGGTAAAAAAAGATAAGGATGTGCAAGATGAAATACCTAAAGTATATTTTTGCAGCGATCATTGCCGGGTTGCTAGTCTTTGGAATAATCACGTATTCAAATAATCAATCTGCACTAAACGACAGGTTGTCTTCCATTCAAGCTCAACTTGCATATGTCGAGCAGAAAGCGGCATACATTCCAACTCCTTCACCAACTCCAGAACCAACGCCAATACCAACCGAAATTCCAACACCTTCACCAATTCCAATATCATACACAATTACGACCAAAGAGATTGTCGAAGCGCTTATAGCTGCAGGACTACCCATAGCACGTTATGAGGCCTATGACGCAACCAATGATCCGAACGAGCTAATGGGCCGCCCGCATGCGTACGTCGATAAAACAAACTTTTACGACAGTCGTATAGGAACTGGTGAGTATGATGATTGCGGGATGTTGGAGATTTTCAATAACGAAGAAGATGCAGCGGCTCGGTATGCTTATATTGAGAACTTAATCATGACTGGTTTTACTGGAACACAATACGAGCTGCAATATGATAATGTTCTTTTGCGGTTCGATGCTGATTTTGATCCAGCTCAGGTGGACGAGTATGATGCTGCAATAAAAGCAATTTTAAACATTCAAGAGTAATCCCAGAGGATGCGAAAAATCTATGGTGTGCAAGAATAGAAAATGCGGTAAGGAGATCCCTTCTGGAAGTTTCTTTTGCCTATATTGCGGAGCGTTGCAGTCAGTCAAAAAACGCACGGCCCACAAGCGCGCTGCTGGCTCCGGATCGATCACAAAATTATCCGGAAACCGCGAGAAACCATACCAGGCTCATCGAGCCGCGGTCACTAACGAGGACGGAGATACGATCCGTCCTATTGTTGGAACGTTCGCGACTTACGCCGAAGCCGAAGAAGCGTTGCTGAAGGACAGGATAGCTCAGGCCGCTCCACCGACAAGTGAATATATTGATTTTACGCTTGCTGAGATTTTCGAAGAATGGAAGAAAACACGAGATTATAAAGACCTGACAAAAGGAACGCAGCAGAATTATGACGCTGCTATAAAGTATCTTAAACCATTTTTCAATTGGAAATTCCGCGAGCTTAGAAAGCCACAGTTCCAGCAGGCGATTGATGCCGCTGAGGACGCTGGTAAAAGCCATAGCACGATGGAAAAGATAAAGGCTATCTCCACCATCCTATCCGACTTTGCCTGCGAGAATGACGTGATCATCAAGAGCTACGCAAGAAACGTCCGGCTGCCAGCCAAAGCGAAGAAGAAGGCTCCCGAATACTTCTCCGACATAGAGGTTGCAAAACTCGAAAAGAATATGTCAGACCCGATCGTGGAAATGATCGTCGTTATGATCTATACCGGCATGCGAATTTCCGAGCTTACGAGCCTAACGAAGTTTGACGTCAATATCAAAGAGATGCTGATCACCGGTGGTGTGAAAACTGATGCCGGTCGAGATCGGACTATCCCGATACATCCGCGAATTCAACCTGTGTTTTCGCGTCTTCATGCAACCTGCGAGAAACACATATTCGAGCAGGAAAGCAGCATTGGAAATAAGAAATATGGAACTTTCAAAATCGTGAAAAAGCCTTATCGATACGAACACTTCTGCGATCTATACTTCGCGGCTCTTGAGCGCATCAGTATAAGGCGACTGACCCCGCATAAAGCACGACACACGTTCTTTACGAGGCTTGACGCGAAATGCCAAGACAAGCTAGGTATGGCGATGGTCGGCGGCCATAGTGACCCGAACTTCACAGAACGAACCTATGTGCATCCGGACGTAGAACGGTTGCGGAATGTAATAGCGTGTCTATAAGCGCAAACGCAGGTTCAAGCTCTTGCCCTGCAACTAATTCTGCGCAAAATGACGTATCAAGAAAATCAGCCGATAACGTAACATTATCGGCTGATTTGTTCAGTCCATCATGCGTAAATAGGAATGCGGAACGCACGATGGCCATAGTCCTTGGCGTAGTACTTCACGCCGTTGATGGTAATCGATGCACGATAGATATACCCCGTGCACTTGCCATCCTCTCGATGCAGCAGGGCTGCGATCTCATAAGGCATAAACTGGTCCAATGTCTTTCCGAGCGAGAATTTTCTCTTGCATTTTATCACACATGGTGATATTGTCATGGTGTGTTAATACCAATCAAGAGGCGGGTATAACTCGCTCTGAGATCCCGCTATGAGAACAACGACTCTGCAAAGTCGTTGTTTTCATTTAAATTTGCTTTTTTGAAATGCCGCCGCATCATAAGATACGCCACACTGTTCGGCAATTTCTTCTACGGTCATATTTTTCACTAGATAGTAGGGAATCATCCATTCTCCTGCTAAACACTTAGCTTGCCATTCAGGATCACGATATGGTTTAATTGGTTCTTCTTCGAAGCATCTGTAAAGTTGAATATTACAAACTTTCAGAAGCAACACATGTGCTAACTCATGCGCAATTGTCATACGATCTCTTCCGTTGCCTTCGTCAGCTGATAAATAAACGCTGTTTTTAATTCGAATACAGTTGTCTTCTGGGAAATATGCAGCATGTTTTCCCCTTTCAAAGTAATCGTCATCAACGACTTCAAAATAGAAATCATCGTCGTTGATTATTTTATGAAACCCATCCAGTAAATCCATTACTGGAAGCCAAGCACACCTGTCAAGTTGTAACTTTTTTCGTACTTGCCAAGCGTAACCGCGCAATTGATCTCTACCTAAAGGAGGGCATGCATACTGCATAATTCAATTCCCCTTGTGAAGAAAATTAATAATCTGCTGAGCCTCTTCTTCTGATAAAGTATCAAAACTTCGTGCAAAAGCAAGCGCAGCACTGCGTTGAGACTTGTTTGCTTGAGTCATTTCGATTTTTACGTTTATAACTGCATCTTGTGCCAGTCTCTCTAATTCGCTTCTTTCTTCTTCGGTAAGCCGGTAACGATCGGAGATTTCATTTACCCATTTACTGGGTACATTCTTTTTCCCAACTTCAACTGCTGACAAGAAAGAAGGCGATACTTCTAAATCCTCCGCCATTTTTTTTAAACGTATTCCTTGGTTCATGCGTATAATACGCAGCTTCTTGCCAAATTCTGTGATCACTTATATACTCCACCTTTCCTCCGATACTTGTATGTTACCTCGTGTAGGTTTATTTGTCAACCTGTTTTTGGTTGATTTTATAGTTTCCCCTTTTGGTAAATACGCAAGAACGCAGAAATGCTATTGTTTTCGTTTTCATCGGATATTTAGCAACTAGACTAATGCATGAGTGCTGGACTACTACCATTAGAAAGAGTACAATAGAGAAAATGTTGTTGCGAGGTATGCTTCAATGATCGCTTTCATCGATGTTTCAGGTGATCCATATTCACAATCAACAGAGTCAGAATTTATTTGCATTAGTGTTGTATGTATTAGAAAACGTTCGATTTACGATGTGACAGCAGCGTTACATGGTTTGAAAAGGGATATTCTTGTAAATGAATATATGGAAATGAAATCCACCCAGTTGGTTAACAGGAGCACCTTGGAGCATCCTGATCTAAATAAAGCTAAATTTCTCGAAAAGCTAGTTCGTCAATGTATTGATAACATGGATTGTCGACACGCGGCGGTTATATTTAAAAATTCTGGAGACAACCAAAAAAGTGATGAAAAGCACTTTCCAAAACATTATGTTGATGCGTTGTGGCGAATTGAAGCAATCGCGCGCGAGTGGAAAGTTAATGATGTTTTAGTTGTCATTGATAACAATACCCGAAAAATCGACAAATATCTTGCGTTTGCATTCAACAATTACATATACCGTTCTAGCGGAGGAAGCGAGCTTGTGCATATTTTACCCGTTCCGTTATTTGCAGACTCAGAAACCACCGCGGGACTTCAAATGGCTGATATTTCTGCTGGTATTTTACGTAATTACTACTCCAACAACCTGCATATTTCTCCCTGTGAAAGCACATTCGATCGAAAACTGAAAGACTATTATGATATAATTAAATCGCGATCGATAGATAGAAGAATATCAAATTTTAAGGTAAATGGCATTTTTTACTCTGAAAATACTTATAAAGTATAGTTAATCATAGAATTCATTGACATTCGTGTATTAGTTTATTATACTTAATACAGTTAAGAGGAATATTCTTGTTCCTGAAAGCACCTTCTCAGTGCTCTTAACTATTTCAAGAAACAGAAGGCTTGCATAATGCTTTGCAGGCCTTCTTTATTTTTCGAACATCACAGTGTTTATGCCCATCTTTTCGCGCTTTTTTATCCACAGGACATGTTTGAGCTCGGCTCGCGGCCAAACGCCACCCCATGACCACGTAGAACACGTACAATAACCCTCGCAAAGTGATCTCTACCACACTCGAGATAAAGTCGATTTTCAACATAATTTTGATTACGATGCCGATGCACAAACACACAATCTCCGTGGTTGATGTCGTCCTTGCGGTCTAATTCCTGATAGAAACGATCGTTTACACAATCCTTTCCATGCAGAACACCAGGATAATCATGTATATTAAGTCCATATTGTGTAATGTGTTTTCGCTTATTGAATATACAAAATGTATATCCGTTTTGTCATCAATCTGTCATCAATCGAGCATGAAAACTAGTAAAATAAAGCTAGAAAACCCCAGCAAACGGGCATTTCTCGACCTTATTTTAAGAATGGGGTTCAAGAGGCCGAAGGTTCAAATCCTTTCACCCAGACCAAAATAGATACGGGACTTCATCCGAGGTCCCGTTTCTATTTCTGTTTACGCGAGGATTTTACCTTCGGTCTATGCCGAACGCCATTCGGGGTTCAAGGGGTAAGCGGCTTCGTGGAGAGGACGTGCGGGCAGGTCGTGAAAGTGATTAAAACAAGAAAATTTTAAACTTTCAATTCAGGCTATTTATTCTTTTTTATATTTTCGAATAATATCAACAAGACAAACAAATACAGATAGTTTATAATGCAAATAAATGTTGCGCAGTAAGCAGTGGGGGGAAATATGTTAAAGGATGTTTTTGCTACTCTTGTTGGACTAATAGCGATAGTGCAGTTTCTAATTAAAACCGAAACTTGGTCACCACCAAAGAGAATTACGACCTTAATCGTATTAGGTGCAATTAGCGTATTGATTTTTTCATTCAAAGATAGTGTCGCCTTAATGGGAAGCGCGGCACCTAATAATAATGTTGCAGCAATTACGAATACAACAACAAACGAATCCTATTACAATAGTTCTCAGAATCTAGAACCCGCTGTAATTACAAACGCTCCTGTCAGTCCTACTCAAACTCCGCAAGAACAAACAGTAAGCACCGGCAGTAGCAGTACCCCGTATAATATATATCGTTCTAGTAAAGTACTGGAGTTGAAAAGAGGAAAACATTATCCTTATATATGTGACCCGGAAATAAAGAATTGTCTTGGGTTCACTATGAAATTCAGCTACCAACTGCCGGAAGGAAACTATGTTAAGAATGTCTGGCTCGTTTGCGTTCGTGAAAATGGAGATGGTTGGGTTCAAGTAGGCGAGATTACAATCAACGAAGGTGAAGAAAAAGAGTTTAAGATTCGATTTGACAGAGCAATCTCATTTTCTGAAATCGTTATACAGCGGCCGATAGATTATAATGATTATATGCATACAGATAGTTTATCCATTTATGATATTATATATAGTTGAACGTCTTGTTTAGTTTTATATGATGAAGTACATTTCTCAGAACTGAATATAGCGTAAGTGCTAACTATTAGTGTAATTTGAAAGATATTTAATTGCGCTGGACAAGCGCCGATATGCGCAATAAAGCAAGAATGAACATCGTCTGATGTTCATTCTTTTTTTGTTTGAGTACATCTGTGTTTTGCTTAGTCGGGAATCATATGAATGGCACTTGAATTCCGACCGATGCACCAGCCCAGATCAGCGCAGAGAATACGATCGCCGAGGCGGCAACTGTGAGCAGAAACTCTTTCAGTGACGTATCCATAACGAAACGTAGGAACATGAAATAGTAGATCACTTTCCATACGAGCAGCAGGATAAACATTGCGCTAACGAGATAGGCGGCAAATCCGCTTGAGATTCTTAAGTCCGGTACGACTTTTAGGAGACCGTACAACAGAATGCACAGAAAATTTGGAACATAACTCAGTCCCCATATCGACGCCGTCTGCCGAAAGCTCAACCCGTTATGAAACGCTTTGGAAAGCGCCCAAAATAATAAACAGACTGCAATCCAGCTCAGCACCGACACGCAGAGCGCAAGTAGCATGCCGCCGGCGTCAAGCGTAAGCTCATAACGGTTCCGACACGCGAGATAATACGCGATTGGTAAAAGAACAGTCCCTAAAACAGCGGTCGCTAAAACCGTTACTATCGAAGCGACCTCTTTCCCCTTGTCTCCTTCCCGACGGAAAACGTGAAGTGGGGAAACGATCGATTGTAACAACACATTCCACATTTTGAACACCTATCCAATCATGCTGCTGACCAGCGCAGGAAACCCGCTGCCCAGTATCACCCAGAGTACACCGGATGCCGCCGCCGAGACCAGTCCTGCCAATCTGAGCGGTTTTTCGAATATTATCCGCTCAAACCCGGATAGAACCGGTTCACGGTTCGTGCTTTTTTCCGTCGCCGTGATGAGGATTTTCTCTTTCAAACCTTCCGGCGGCTCAACAGGAGCGTCGATTGAAATCAGCAGATCCGCAAATTCGCGTTCATTCATACTTATTTTCACAACCTTCCGTTTGCTTGTAGTGTTTTTCAAATGCGGCTCTCGCCCGTTGCAATATTCCATCCACAGCTTTGGGCGATTTGCCGATGATGCGGGCGATTTCCTTCACGCTGTGACGGTCAACATACTTCAGTATCAGCGAGTACCGGTAGGTAGGGCTTAACTCGTTTAACGTCTTCAGCACCGAATCTCTTGTCTCGTGGGAAAGAACCGTCTCTTCTAAGCTTGACTTGTCCTTCAAATCAACCGGCTCTTCTTTGAATACGAATTCCCGTTTCTCGCGGCGAATCGCCTTTCGATAGCTCTCACGAAGCTTATTCTTTGTAATCGAGCAAACCCATGTCTGAAACGAGCTTGTTTTTTGAAACCGCTCAAATGACAACCATGCAGCCGTATAGGCTTCTTGAACGATCTCTTCTGTCAATCGTCTGTCTCCGACGGTGCGGGCGAGGACAAAAGCGTATACATAGTCAAAGCTCTCTGAATAAAGCCTTGAAAACTCCTCTTCCCGTTTTGCTGCAATCTGCGACATGCCGGTTTCACTCCACGATATACGTCTGCGTAAATAACAAATTCTCTCCATCGTACAACTCAAGCGTATATGCTCCCGCTTGTGACGCTTGCGTGCCAAGAGAATATGCAACAACACCGTACGGACCCGTCTTCAATACGCCTTCCTGCTCTGTGACCAATGCTCCGTCTTTCAGCAGCTTTGCTGTAAACGCGGAACCGGCAGGACATTCCACGAAATACATGTTTGCATAGAGCTCGCTTCCGGCTGGTATTGGGGACTGATAGTCTGTTTGAAACTTATTATAGGCGTTCGACACGACCAGATAGATTCCATCTCCATGTTTTTCATTCGCGCTCGAATAAGCCTCCGCGTCGGCAATCGGCATTTCGGAAAGGATCATGCCGCTCACCGGCCCGTCGCTCTTGTTTAACAGAAGGATTCCGACCAGAACTGCGCAGACAATCAGAATGACCAACATCGTGATCGCGGTCTTTTTTCCCATTCGTTTCTTTTCCATAGTTTTCTCCTATCAATTGCTTATCATTTGAATGACTTTTCTGAATTACGTTTGATGATCAACGTCATTCGCCGTAATTCAGCTCGTCTTGTTTTTGAAAGATGCAGATGCCTGTTACCATACTACCGATAACATAAATTGCAAACAAGAGCAAGCCCCACAATACGGTATTCGTGTCCGAGTACCCATTTAGCGAGTTCAGGATCAACGCGGGCGAAAGCAGATATATCCGCTCGATGACTGCTTCGCTTAAGCCGATGATGCTGTTGATTCCGTCGATGATTGAAACAAACAACCGCGGCATCATGAGAGCGCCGACGATGATGCAGATGATCAACGAAGCCTTTGATGAGCGCATCGCGACCGACAGCACCAAACCGAGCCCGTTGAAAATCATCAAAAACACCGTAATCGGTACAATGTATCGCAACGCTTGCAGACTAATCATGAAGTCTCCCGACAGCGCAAGGTAAAACACAGCAATCGCCGTTGAATAGAGAACAGCAAACACAGCCGACACTAAAACGCCCGTGAATATTTTCCCTAAATAGACCTTTCGTTTTGATATGCCGGACATGAGGATCATATCCATGATTTTCGACTCGCGTTCGGCAGATACCCCGTTATAGTTTAGCGCAAGCGCCACGATTGAACCGAAGAAATTAAACGAGAATACAGCTGCCATATAGGACAATTCTCCGCTCTTTCGCACCTGCTCTACACTGCCGGATCCCGCGATAAACCAAAGCTGGAATAACAGCAAGAAGATTAAAAGTAGAAAGAACTTTTTATGAAAACTGTTTTTCAGGTCTTTGCCGACCAAAGTGAGTATATCCTTCATTCTGATGCGCCCTCCTGAACAAGCGTATTGTAGAGCATCTCTACGCCTTGCTTCTTTACGCCGAAGACCTGCACGCCGTTTTCATATAGCGCTTGCAAAACAACTGGTACCTGACGGCGGTCTATGCTAGCCAGCAGCGTATCTCCGTTTGCCGCAATCGCGACGCCCAGCAAAACACCGACTTTCGACACGACCTGTTCATCGATACCGCTTGTCTCGATTTCGTATGCGGCGCCACACGCGCCCTCATACAGCAGCTCTCCTCGATCGATCACCGCAACGATATCGCAAAGGTTTTCCAGCTCCATCAATACATGCGACGAAAGAAAAACCGTGCTTCCACGTTGTCGCAGTTGATGGATGATTGCGCGCACTTGCTGGACACCGGTAGGATCAAGTCCTGCGGTCGGCTCATCTAACACGAGTACGTCCGGAGTCCCGACCGTCGCAATCACAAGCTGCAACTTGCGTTGCTGTCCGGGAGACATGTAGTCTGTTCGTTTCTTTAAATCGAGCTCCAACTCGTTTGCGAAACGCAAACTTTCTTCAAATCCCGTATGGCGCAATTTCGCAAACAGTCGAAGCGCTTCTTCTCCGTTCATACGATCATAAAAACGAACATTTTGAGGAAGAAACCCGATCTTCTTACAAATCTCTATTGTCCCGCAACTCGGCTTCATCAGTCCGCAAATAATCCGCATGAACGTTGTTTTCCCTGCGCCGTTTTTGCCGATAAAGCCGTAAACCTGACCACTCGGAACGGAAATAGAGACATTCTTTAAAGCGGCATACTCTCCAAATCGCTTGCTTACGCCGTGCGTGCAAATCACTGTGTTCTCGTTCATTTCACCAGCTCCTTTGCATACTTAGTTGCCGCAAAGACAAAAATCCCCCGCGTTTTATTAAAAACGATGTGATTTAGATGCGATTTTTACCAGTAAACCCCTTTGTTCAGATTTTTTCCTGCTCGTGCTATCAAAATCAAAATAAAAAAATGAGCACCACTTGATGCCCATTCTTCTCTGAAATCATAATTGATCCACTGGGTTACATCGGCTTACCATGCGTTTCCATCTTGCAAAGCGCGCTGTCGTCAAACACCATCCGCCCGAAAGAACGGAAACGATCAGCGCGGTCGAGCAACGGCGCATTGCTGAAAACAGCTCGATCTCTTTTGGCGTCTGCGTCATCAGCGCAAACGTCTTAGCTTCCGCCTTGCAGGCCTCCGCCCATTTTCCCCAGAACGCAAAGTCCGACCACCGGGTCGGCAAAAACGATTGCGGCCAGTAAGCGGTCTGAACCAAACCATAGCAAAGTATCGCAACCATTACCATACCGACAACCCAATAAGAAATGCTTCTGGTCGCCTGTCCGCGTGTTTTCCAGCCGCGTTTTACCAACTGAATCGCGGCGTATGCCAAAGCGAGCCAAAGCGGAACCCACGACGCCGCCAAAGTCAATCTCGCAAGCATGCCGTTCTGAACAATAGCATACTCCCCGGTTGATCCGCAACGGTATAAAAAAGTTTCTACCAATTGCTTCGCCCCGTCTGTGCTTTGCGATGAAAACTCTATGTTTTCAAAGGTTGTCCGGTCATCACGAAGCATGATCACCCGTTCATAGGTTTTTATGACGCCTCGAACGGTATATTGCTTTTCATCAAGCGAGACTTTTGCACCGATTGCATCCGTCGAGTGAAACAGCGCCTGCGCGGAATTCGCATCCAGCAGGCATCCTGTCTCGTCATCTTCAGCCGGGATTGTGCCCGAAATCAGCTCCATCGGCGCAACCTGGCGCATGTCTCCATAGACGCGGACGACACGCGGCTTTGCATTGCCGCCAAGCTTTGATTCCGCTTGCCGGCTTTCATCGCTCCTCGTCCACGCCGCCGTGCAAAAAAGCTCGTCTGCGTCCGTTTGCTTGATCGCTTCTTCCAGCGTTTTCCGCGACACCGCAGTATCGATCAATCGAGCGCTGATTCCAGTGTATGTTCGCTCCAGATTATATGCCGTCAAAAGCGAGTAAGCCCAGCAAGCCATCGCAACGATCCCTAAGACGCCCGTAAAAATGAACCTGCGCTTAACGCCCGTCATGTTCAATCACCAGATCGCCATCCTGTACCTCTTTAGAGCAAGTGGTGATCAACTTCACATCCTCGGTCAGATTGGCTTCGATTGCCGCGTGTGTCAGATCATGTGCAATCAGCTCCGCTTCAACTTTTTCCGCGACCAATTGTTTTCCGAGTATGGTTTGCTTCTCTGTTAAAACCAATACATAGTACTCTTCCGCACCGCCTTGCCGCAGCGCCTCCAGCGGCACGCATGTACTGTATTGTTTGGACTGCTTGCGTATCTTCCAATCCTGTTCGGAGCCGATGACACGCGTTTGCCCGCTGTCGTCCTGACAGAGGATCGTGACGTTCCCGTCCGTATCCGGTGTGGAAATGGAAACGACGCTCGCCGTTTGATCCTCCTGTTTTCCGTCCCGATAGAGGCTGACCGCGTCTCCGATCGAAATCCGCTCCGCTTGCTTTGCCGAAATGCTGATCAATAGCTGCGGCGCGCCGAGAGAGACGGTAAGCCCGCTTTCCCCCGCGACAGAAGCTTTGCCCGCGGAAAGTTCGCATGAGATCAGCGTTCCAGAAAACGTTGCCCGCACGACACCGCCGTTTTGCAGCGCATAGTTTTGCGCATACATAAATCGCGCGAATTGCAGCGCGCGCTCCGCGTTCTCAACAACTGCCGCGGCAAAACTCGCGTCTTCCGCGTTTGCCTGGTTTGCGATGGCGAGGTCAAGCGCTTTTTGTGCCGCTCGAACCTTTCGGTCGTTCACGGACTTTCCGCCGGATATCGTTCCTACGTCGTAAGCAAAGAGAGGATCCCCTTCCTGAAACACCTGACCCGGCTGAACATATACTTTCGTAATGCGGCGCGTGTAATACGTTGTAAACAGCAGCGTTTCACCGCTTGTCCATTTTCCCGTTCCATTCAAGCTTTGATCCAGCGACGAGCTGCTCACATATCCAACCGAAACCTTGGCCCTGAGCGCATCGCTTGCGGCGCGGGAAACAAACGTAAGCACCAGCATGAAGGCAAAAAACCAAATGATTGCGCGACCAATCCGCTTTGCAAACGGTCTGTCCGTCTGCGCTGAGCGAGATGTATCTTCCATATTTTTCTTACTCCTTTATCCCCGAAGCAACGATTCCCTGCTCTAAATACTGTTGCCCAAATAGAAAAATGAGAACCGCGGGCATCAGCGCAATCATTGCACAAACAAATGTTACCCCTGCGTTTTCCACCGTCGTTGCAGGCAGAAAAACGGAGAGCGGAAGTAGGGACGCCGACTTGATAAACGTGACCGGCTGTTCAACGGCGTTCCATCCTTCCACAAACCCGAGCAGTGCGGCGGAAAGAATACCCGGTAAACCCAGCGGCAGACCGACCCGGACAAAAACACCCCACTCGCCCGCGCCGTCTATTCTGGCCGCTTCCAGCATTTCGCGCGGAATCCCGGCAAAGAATTTTGTCATAATAAACACCGGAAAGGCGGAAAATACGGATGGAAGTATGATCGCCCACGGTGTGTCGATCAGGTTCAGCTTGCTCAGCACAATATAGCTCGAAGCCATCGTCACCTGAAACGGGAGGATCATCAAAACGATATAGAGCCGCAACAGCGTCTTCTTCCCGCGAAAACGCAGTTGCGAGAGCGCCCATGCCGCCGGCGCGCCAACCAGTACCTGCCCCGCCACGGCAGGAAACACCTGCATGCAAGAGTTCCAGAACACCTGAAAGAATTCCGGCGTGTCCAGCAGCAGCTCGACCACATGGCGAAACGTGATTCTGTCAGGCAAAATACTCCACTGCGCCAACTCGGAGGAAGCACCCAGTACACCGGAAAACCGCGCGCGAATCTCGCTTGTCGGCGTCAGCGCGCCGGTAATGAGCATCCAAAGCGGCGTCCAGACCAACAAAGCCAGCACAAAAAGTATGGAAATCGGCAGCAGCCGCTTGATTTTTATATTCATTCAAGCCCCTTTCGCCGCTCCAAACCACGCTGCGCCAAGAGGACCACGGCGAGAATACCCGCCATGAGCAAAACGGCAGCCGCGCTGATCTTCTGCATATCCAAGTCGGAAAACCAGTTTGAGAGCACGTGTTGAAGCATATAGATGCTGCTGTTCGGATATCGACCCGCAACCAGATACGCCTCGCGAAACACCTTAAAGGAGTTGATCAGCCCCAACACAAGCGTTATAAACATCGTACTCTTGAGTAGCGGCAGCGTGATGGCGAAAAAACTCTGCGCTTCATTCGCGCCGTCCACACGCGCGGCTTCATAATAAGATTCCGGAATCGCGGAAAGTCCCGCCAGCCAAAGGATCACGTTATACCCAAGGTATTTCCAAAGGTAGCATGCGACCATTACAAAAAAAGCATAATCGCTGTTGAGCCAGTCGACAGGCGTCTTGCCAAACGCCACGCAGAGTGCCGAAAGCAGACCATTCTTTTGAAACACGGTCTGAATAATCATTACAACGCTGGTCACCGGCACAACAAGCGGCAAGAGATACGTCGTTCGAAACAGATTCTGCAACCGTTTCATTCGGTAGAGCAACAGCGCAACGCCGAGTGAGAGCGCGAGCAAGAGCGGAATGCAGATCAAGATGAAGCGAACCGTGTTATGTACCGCGAGCTGGAACGACTCGTTGGAAAATATCGTGCGGTAGTTCTCGAACCCGACAAACACGTCGCCCATCGCGGAGAAAAACGATCGCCGGATCACATCCGCCGTCGGCAACAGAAACATGCCGCATACACCGATTAAGCTCGGGGCAAGGAAAGCAAGCGCCACGCCTGCTTCCCCGTGCCTCCGGCCGTTGCGATTCCTCTTTGCATGCACATGAAGGGAAATCGCTTGTTTGAAATTTTGGTTTCGCATCATTCCGAAAGATACGTGTCAATCACGCTCTTCATCTTCCCTGCCGCTGATTCCAGCGTGTCGCTGCCGTCAAGATATGCCACGAGCGGAGGTGTAAGCATATCGTTGAGCGTATGATCTGTCGATAACGGTTGATCTACGCTTTGCAGCAGAGCCAGCAGCGTGTTTCTTGTCGCTTCCGTCGGCCATTCGGAATCCAACGAGTTGGTCGCGTCGAGATTCATGGACTGTGAGATGGAATTGTCAACATTCGCCATCACTTCCGTCAATGCCTGGCTGTTGACCGGAAACGAGTTGGCAAAACGATCGCCGTTTTGAACCTCTTTTGAGAGCAACGCTTTCACAAACTCTGCGGCTGCATCCTGCAGCGCGCTTGCGCGATTGATGCCGACAATACCGGAAGGTTCATATTGACCGGCAACGTCTGTCAGTACGGAATCCGTTTGCTCGGCGGCGGAGAGTACAATCATTCCGTTATAGATCGAACTAATCGGAAGAAGCAACATACCTTGCGCTCTTCCCGTCATATAAGCCCAGATTTGCGGGCCGTAGTTTGACACGCGCATGCCATCCAACAGTTCGGTCTGCGACATGCCGTTGACGGCATCCCATCCTTCGCAAAGTTGATCGGTGGTGCCGATCGCTTTGGCGATCCGTCCTGCATTTGTCAAAAAGCTGATGATATCCTGTTCGTTTCCGGTTTCAACACTCTTGCCATAATAACCAAGCAACACTTCCGCAAGCGTCTGATAGTTAAACGCTGCATTGGCTAGATACGGGGTATCTCCGCTCTGCTCACAACGATCCGCTAGCGCGGAAAGCGAACCAAATGCGTCGATCGTTTCTTTGCTTGCAACGGCAAACGGCAGTTTGATTCTCGTCGGCATCGCGTAGAGCTTTCCGTCCGCCGAGGCAAAGGTTTTGCGAATATTTGGCAAAACTGCTTCCGCGCTATCGACGATGGAACTGATGTCGGAAAGAACGCCTTTCTCGATATAGGAGTCCATCGGCAGGCCGTCCAGAATGATAATGTCAGGGCCTTTGCCCGCCAGCAGTTCCGTGTTGAGCGCTTTGATATAGTCTTGCTCGGTTCCGCCGGTGCTCTGATTCATGGCGACGGTGTACTCCACAGAGACGTCGCTTTGCATCCGGTTAAAGGCTACGACCGCCTGCTGAACAATTCCTTCTTCATGCAGAGAAAATACGGTAAGCGTCTTCGTCGCCGTGGCAGAAGCGTTTGCATCAAGTGCATATTTCAGCACTTGCTTGCCGCTAAGCACATAGATATCGTTCGAACCGTCGTTTGCGATCAATAAACTACTTGCGTAGAAGGAAGGAAGGCCAATGCTGGTTTGACCGCCGTCCACCACGCGTTCCCAGAGCGTACCGCCTTCCGCATGCCGATAGATGCCGGTAGCGTCGCATAGGTACAAGGAGCCATCCGGCGCGAATGCAAGCTGTGGCGAACTCTGCTCCGCAAAGTCATACGGGTATTCTTCGCTCGAGCCGGAAGTGGTGTCCATAACGACAACGCTCTTTGCGCCTTTTGAAATATAAGCGACTTTCGTTCCCTGCGCCGCAACAACCGGCGCAACCTTTTTGGTTTCGCCCTCCAGATTCTTCTCCAGGTTCCCGCTTGCGTCTAATAGATACAGATTCCCGTTATAGTATTCGGAAGCCGCAATCTTCCCATCCGCAAGGATGCCAAGGCTATTGGCCTGCGCCAGCAACGCGATTCCGTCTCCGGTCAGACTCTCTCCTGTTTTTCCGTCGTCCCGGCTCATGATCAAACGCGGAACCAAATTATAGTCTTTGTCAAAGCCCGTATAGATCATGTACAAAGTACCATCGTTAGCCTGATGCACACGCATTTCATTTCCGCCGTCGGAAGCAAGCTCGTTGAGCCATTGCTCATCCGTTGTCGTTACAGTGCCATCTTTGTTGATCGTGTGGCGAAAGTAACGAACTATCGTCTGGTCTTCTGTTCCCGAATAGATATTCGAAAATATTTCCAACCCGTTTTCCGATTGACCAATACCAATGAAGTATTGCTCTGTCGATCCTTCCGGTACAGGAAGCGTGATCTCCTGCTCGATATAGCGGCCTTTTGCACTTGGCTCGGAAGGTGAAGCGTCCGATCCGCCTGGCGTTTTGGTGCATCCGAATACGCCAAGCGCCAGGATTGCGCACAAAAAAGTTGAAATAACACGTTTGATGCTTTGTTTCATATTGTTCTTCTTCTCCTGTGTTTGATCTGCGAATTGCTTGTCGTTGTAATATTCGCAGACGTTTTTTTGCAACTGAAGAGATCGTATCAAGAAAAGTTCTAAAAATCCTCTAAAGATCATTGCAGAAAAAAAGCGCACAATCCATGCGCGCTTTTCTATCTCATCACTTTAATCGAACAAAATGCAAAACGTGCAACCGCCTCCCGGCGTGTCCGTCACAGATAAACTACCTTGATTGAGTGAGACAAGCTCCGATGCAACCGAAAGACCCAACCCGAAATGCTGCTTGTCTTTTCGCGACGCATCCGCGCGATAGAACCGATCAAACACATGCGCTTTTTGCTCTGTCGTCAGCCCCGGCCCGTGGTCGATCACACGAATTACCACATGTCGTTTTTGTACCGCAACTTCTAGCTCAATCGATCGATGCGCCTCCGTCACGCCATATGAAAGCGCATTGTCCAGCAGAATGCCGGTCACCTGTTTCAACCGTTCCGCATCCGCGCGTATGCCGGGCAGCGGTTCTTCCGGAAGAACGATGTTCAGGATTACCCCGTTCTCGAGACAGATTGGAAGGTATGCCTCATATACGTCTAGCATGAGCGTATCCACCTCAACCGCGTCCATTTTGACCGGCCAGGCGTCCGCATCCGCCGACGCGAGAAACAGTAAATCCCCAATCAGGCGGGACATCCGTTCGCATTCTCTTTGTGCCACTTCAACCGCGGCGCTTTCTCGCGCTTCCTCCGGCAGGGTCGCAAGGTTCGCGGATATGACCGCGAGCGGAGAACGCAGCTCATGGGAAGCCGCGGCGATAAACTGCGTCTGCCTTTTTCGGCTTTCGATGGCAGGCGCAAGCGCGCGGTCAATCAGCCAAGCGCCAACGGCACCAAGCAACAGCACCCCTGCAAGATAAAGCACACTATACGTCATGAGGCTACCGGAGCCGGAATTGCTCTGCCTTTGCAATATTGTCAACGTGCGATATCCCGTTCTATACGGTATAATGCTGACCGCGCCAAAATAGCGCACACCGCCAACTTTATAAGCGTTGATTGGCGAGGTTTTTCGCTCCCCCGTCAGCGGGAGGCTCGCGATATCATACCCCTCCTCGCGGGCTGTGCGCTCTACCTGCGCAAACAAGTCGGTTACCCATGCGTCGTCCTCCGCGTTAAAGAGCAGCGGTTTGCCGTTATCGAATATTCGGAGCATCAGGCGGTTTTCTTGCTCTAACCTGCTCAACTTACTGTAGACGATGATGTCGCCGCTTTGCAACTCATCTCCGATCGCCGTCACCAACGTGGAGAAGTTTTCGCGGTTGCTCTGGTCAATCTTTTGCGCGGAAAAGAGCAAGAGCGCAACAAGTAGCGCAGCAAGAACCGCCGCAATCGTAATGAAATAAATCCAAATGAGGCGCGAACGCAATTTACGCTCTTCCATCAAGTCTCCCGTCTCGTGCTGTCGCGGTTATTCGCCGCAAACGAGTTGATATCCCACGCCGTGAATCGTTTTGAGTATCGTCTTAGACCCCGCGGCTTTTAATCTACGACGCAGAAAATAGATATAGTTATCCACGTTCCCGTCCTCAACCGCTTCGTCCCCGCCCCATCCGCGCGATAGTATTTCAGCGCGGGACATGACCCGCTCGGGATGATCAAAGAACAGCTCGAACACGGCCAGTTCTTTGCGGGATAGCGTCTGCTCGCTTTTCCCGCAACTCAGCTTGCTAGAGCGAACATCCAGCGCTAAATCGCCAAACCGCAGCGCGGCCTCTTCGCGATACGTAGGCGGGCGGCGCACCAGCGCGCGAATGCGGGAGAGCAGCTCCGGCATCGCAAACGGTTTCACCAGATAATCGTCCGCGCCCGTATCCAGACCATCCGTTCGATCTTTTACGGTGTCCAGCGCGGTCAGCATCAAAACAGGCGTTAGATCATTTCGCGTGCGCATCTCCCGCAGAATCGTCAACCCATCCTTCTCGGGAAGCAAACGATCCAGTATCACGGCGCTGTAGCCGCCATTTTTGAGATAATATTCTGCATCCGCGCCGTTCTCGCACACGTCGCAGTCAAATCCTTCCTGTGAAAGGCGTTTTTTGAGTGCAAAATAGAGATCCCCGTCGTCTTCAACCAGCAAAAGTCGCATAAATACTCCCCGACGCTGTTTTGATTCGCTTGATTATCTGGAATTCTGCTCAAATGAATCGTTCGCTCTCTTTTTACCACATTTCACTGAAAAACTCAAATATGCCTTCGTATCGAATCGAAAGAGACCGGGATAGACTCTTTTATACTTATCTCGTCAAAAAAAGGACATCAGTCGATGCCCGTTTCTCTTTGTGTAAGTCGAATACTCTTGTATATAAATTTTCACCGTTTTATATAAAAGAAAACGAAAAGATATCTCCTAAAAGTCAAACCCATTCCAGACAGGCTTGCCGGTATACGGATGCGCTTCTTCCTCGCCGCGCAGCACACGCAGCGCGCCACCTGCCAGCTCCTCCTGCTCCATCTCGCCCGGGTAAACAGTGATCGGCGCAATCCATCCGCAGCGATTGCGAATTCCTTCCACGATATCGCCAAAGCGAACGAGCCCACCGGTCAGCAGAATGCCGTCCACTTTGCCGCAAAGCACGGCGCTCATGGCTCCAATCTCTTTGCAAATTTGATAAATCATCGCGTTCCAAATCAAAATCGCTTTTTGATCTCCCGCATCCACCATGCGATGCACTTTTTTTGCGTCGGATGTGCCAAAGTGGCTGACAAAGCCGCCGGCGCGCGTACACAAGAGCCGCATCTCATCCAACGAGTGATGCTCCAACTCGTCCAGCAGATTCATCACTGGAACGCTGCCGATACGGGTCGGCGAATACGGGCCATCCCCGCCGGAACCAACGTTTCCATCTATCATTTTGCCGAGTTCGTGCGCGTTGATCGTGATGCCGCCGTCGATATGCGCCACCACAAAGCGGCAATCCTCATAACGCTTCCCCAGCGTTTTCGCGTGGTAGCGCGCAACCGCTTTTTGGTTGAGCACATGCGACTGCGCGTTTCGATACACACCGGAGATGCCGGTGACGCGGGCAAAATCGCAAAGCTCATCCACATTGGTGGGGTTCATCGTAAACATTTTTCCGCCGAATTGCTTGCAAAGACCGTAGACAATCAATACGCCGAGCTTTGCCGCGTGCTCGCTGCCGCCGACCGCGTTCCAGGTATCGCGATACAGCAGCTCATCAATCGGCGTCACGCCCGCGCGCTGCGGATACGCGCTGCCGCCGCGGCCAACGTATACGTCGATCTCTTCGGGCGTATAGCCATTGCGCTGAATGATATCTAAAACCACCTGTTTGCGAAACGGTAATTGATCGTTTACCGTCGGGTATTGCAGCAAGATCGGCGCGTCGTGAAATTCGCTTTGCTCAAAGAGCAATGTTTCGTCTTCAAACAGGCTGATCTTTGTGGAAGTGGAGCCGGGGTTGATCACAAGAATTTTCATGGAACCTGTGCCTTTCGAGTCTCTGCGCGTTTTCGGTGGCAATACGAATGCCAACAAGGCTTAATTATAGCACTCCTAAACATGATTGCAACGCGATCACACGCCGTCTTACAAAGAAAAAGGCTCCATTTGGAACCTTTTTCGCAGAATCTATGAATGATTTAGTATCCCATTTCCATGTTGATCACGGTTCCATCGATGGCGTTGATGGCAAACACGATCTGCGGACTCCAATTGTGATCGGGATAACCAGCTCTCGCCGTTGCCCCGTAAAACACCCAGGCCGGTACGTAAAGGCCGGTCCGTTCGTCCGTGCTGGCGTCCCGCACGCGAAGCAATGACAGCACAATATTGTCCACCGAAACCGACGCATCCCACTCGTAGCCGTCATATCTCTTTGTATTTGGTTCGTATGTTTGCACCGCCGTCGCCTCAAATATCTCCTTCGCCTGCTCAAACGAGATTACTTTTGCCGCGGTACTGACAATTTGAGTGGTCTTGACCGGCGAGCCCCACGCTATATCATATATGCCTTTATCATCCACTATGATAGAAAGCGTTTCATAATACCAAGGTGTTTTTACTCCTTTGTAAGCGGTTCCTTCATAGTTCACGGCAAGCGGAACACCGGCAACCGTCCGAACAAAATTAAATCGATACGCGAGTTTTCCGTCCTTTTCGAGTTGGAATGCCTCTCCAACCGCCATATCCGCCGTGCCGTCAACCGCAAGAAACTCCTTGCAAAGCGCAACCGCCTGATCCCATGTTGTGCTCATTCCTTCAATGGACGTGTTAGGTTTCAGCTTTGTCTCGGTCGCTTCGTATAGGCTATCGTAGTCCTTCCGGTCGAAAAACAAATGCCCTTGCGCATGCCCCATTGGATCAGCCGGCGTATAGAGATCAAACCATTTATCGTTGATTTCAACGTTCAACTCCAAAAGTTCTTCCGGGTCATCGTTGTTCATAAACACACCTGGCAGCAGGGTACCGTCGGAGATCTCATCCGGCGCGGCTGTCTCCGGCGCGTCGGGAATCTGCGCTTCCAGTCGCTTGATCTCTTCTCTTGCTTCTTCCTCCGTCAATTGCTGTTGCAGCATGATCGTGCCGTCGACAATCTCCTGCTCGTACTGCGCAATCAAGTCCCGCAAAAACTGCTTCGTTACCTTTGCCGCGCCATGGTCAACCACCACAATCGGCTGCTCGCCCGCAAAAAAGTAATTGAAATACGCAGTTGCCTGCTCTTGCGTAAAATAGCTTGCGGAAACGCGCGCAATCGGCATCGTGAGCGACGAAGGATAGGTTACGTCAGCATCCACGTTGATGCTGAGCCGCCCGTCCACCGCGATGGTGGAGTACGTGTAGTGCTCCTTTGAATATTCCACGACGGGCGCTTGCGGTGCGGTCGCCTCGTTCGCCGTATCGTTCTGCGGTTCCAGCGACAGCTCCACAATGCGCTCCGCGTCCGTAGGAATCTTCATCGGCTCCGCCTGATTGCCGCACGCGGCAAACGAGAGCGCCAGCAGTAAGATCAGTAATATCGAGACTGTTTGTTTCATCGGTTCATTCCCCTTTCGTTGATAAGGGTATTGTTTCATCTTCTAATCGCAAAGTCGTTTCGAAACGGTAACCATTTTGTTATCATTTCCCGCTGGAAGGATCAAAGTCGATTCGCACGGTCGTTCCTTCCGATACGACACTCTCAATCGTGAGCGTTGCGCCGTGCGCTTCCATAATTCGCTTTACGAGCGCGAGGCCCAACCCCGCGCCGCCGTGTTTTTTGCTGCGCGAACGATCGACCCGGTAGAAAGGCTCCGTGATGCGGGCGATCTCCTCCGGCGCAATCCCCGCGCCGTGATCGACCACCTCGATCTTGTGCCCGTCCGCACGTAATTCAATCTTCTGCCCGCCGGTGCTCGCGGCCTTTGCGTTCATCACGAGGTTGACCAGCGCCGAGCGCAGTAAGACAAAGTCCATCCGCTCTGTCTCCGCGCCGCAAACCGTCTCAAGCGAAATGTTTTGCTCTTGCAGCGCGTCGATGGTCGTCTCCTTCACCGCAGCGAATAGATCAGCAACGCTTTCCTGTCGAAGTTCGATTTTGCCTTGCAGTAGCACCAGCGTCATTAGCTTTTGCGAGAGGAGTTCGAGCCACTTGCCTTGCTCATAGATGCGGCTCAGCGAGCGAGTCATCGTCTCCGGCGGCACGTTTCTGCCAAGCAGTGTTTCGGCGTTGAGGAGGATAGACGTGACCGGCGTTTTCATCTCGTGCGAAAGGTCGTTGATAAACGCCTGCTGCCGCGCCGACTTTTCCTGAATCTGAGACACGTTCGCCTCAATCGCGTCCGCCATGCTGTTAAAATCGTCCGCAAGCTCCGTCAACTCGTTATGCCCGCGAATATCAATGCGGTTGTCATAATGTCCGCGCGCCAATTCACCCGCGCCTGCCCTCAGTCGATCGACAGGCCGCATCGCGCGGAACACGAGCAGCCACATTGCCCCCGCTGTGAGCGCGGTGATCGCGAGCCCGACAAGGGCGCACTTGATCGCAAGCGCGCGGATTTCATCCGTGCTCTGCGTGATATTTCGCGCAAAAGAAAGATCATATTGATTCGTCCCGATCGACATCGTCGTATGCGCGATGAAATAGTCCCCGCCCGGCAGGTGTACAAACTGATGCTGCGTCTCGGCGGAAGTGTCAATCGTATTTCCTGATTCGTATGGAAGCAGGCTCTCAACATCAAAACCGACGTTGCTGGTGACGATCTCCCCGTTCTCCTTGAGCGAGAACTCGATAAAACCGTCGATCGCGCGAAACGCGTTGACCAGCAGACTATGCCTCGTGATATCGTTTTGCGGCAAATCGTCCGTGAGTGTCTGCCACAAGGATTGATAGAACGATTGATAGTCTTTTAACCCCGTCTCGGTGATGTCGCTGCGCTCGCCACTCTGCACAAAGGACAGAATCAGCGCACAGCAAATGAAGACGGCGAGCCCGATCAGAATAATCGAAAAGACTGTCAGCTTGGTTCGTAGCTTCATCCGCAATCCTCCCATTCGTTTTTCAAGATCAATCCTCCAGCCGGTAGCCGACCTTGGTTACGGACTGTATCGCGTGCTCCAGCCCCAGTTTTCTGCGCAAGTGCGCGATATGGATATCCACCGTCCGCGTACCGCCGGCAAAGTCGATTCCCCATATTTCATTGAGCAGGCGCTCTCGCGGCAGTGTGCAGTTTTTGAACTTGATCAGTTTTACCAGCAGGTCAAATTCCAACGGTTGCAGCGAAATGACCTCTCCGCTCTTTATGACCGTGTGTTTTTCCGTGTCTACGGTGATATCCTGATAACGCAAAATCTTGTTCAGCTTTCCGTTTCGATCGAGTATCTTTTCCATGCGAACCAACAATTCCAACATGGAAAACGGCTTGACGATATAGTCTTCCGCGCCGATTCGAAGGCCCTTGACGCGGGACTGCTCGTCGTCCTTTGCGGAGAGATACAAAACGGGGATATTGTATTGCTGCATGGTCTCCATGAGCGCGAACCCGTCCAGTCCCGGCAGCATGATATCCAGCAAGGCCAGATCGAAGGAATGGTCGTTTTTCAAGCGCTCCACAACCGCCAATCCGTCGTCGAACACCAGATAATCATAGTCGGACAATTCCAGATTCAGCCCGATGCTTTCGGAAATGCTGCTATCGTCCTCTACGACCAGAACCCGATTTCTCGCCATAATGCCGTCTCCTTTGATCTTTCACGCGGGTCACCCAAGATTACATGATTCCATTGTACCGGCACGCAACTGATTAGGGAAGCGTATCGAACCCCAAATCATGTTATCTTTTTGTTATCTTTTCTTGTCATAAGACGATTCTTTAGACAGATTATTTAACATGGATTATATATATCTGTCTTTCGCGTGGAATCACGGGTTTCCGTGTTACAATATCAGTGATTTTTTACCGAATTGGAGTGTGCTTAGCATGGATGATGTGTTGAAGATTAAGATGAGTGCCATCACGCTGGACTGCAAGGATGCGCACGCGCTGGCAGAGTTTTACGCAAAACTGCTACATTGGGAGATACCGTTTTATGATGAAGAATACGTCGTGTTGAGCGCGCCGGGAACCAGTCAGGGTGCATATCCCGGCATCACGTTTCAGCAAAATCCGGACTATCTGCCGCCTGTTTGGCCGGACGAGCCGAGCGCGCAACAGCAGATGGCGCATATCGACTTTGCCGTCAACGACCTGGAAAAAGCGGTATCGTATGCCGTTGCGTGCGGAGCAACCGTTGCGCCGCAACAGTTTTCCGAGAGCTGGACGGTGTTGTTCGATCCCGAGGGACATCCTTTTTGCCTCTGCCTGCTCAAACATATTTTCGACAGTCCGCAGTTCGGCCTGCTCTAAACAAAGTCAGAAGGAGGTGCGGCGTGATACAAGCGGATCTATGGATGAACGAACTCACAGATAAGCTAAAAGAACGCTTCGCAGATCGACTATTGTTTGTCGGTCTGCAAGGCAGCTACCAGCGAAACGAGGCGCATGATGCAAGCGACATCGACGCCGTCGTCATTCTGGATACTCTTTCAATCGAGGACATCACGGCGTACCGCGCGCTCCTTCAGTCGATGCCGGAGCGTGACAAAGCATGCGGCTTTATCGCCGGTCGGCAGGAACTCTTCAACTGGGCAAAACACGAACTGTTCCAGTTTGAGCAGGACACGCGCGCATACTTCGGCGATCTTCATATTTTGCTCCCGTCGATCGAGCGGCTGGATATCGCCGCAAGCGCGAAGATCAGCGCCTGCAACCTTTATCACGCCGTCTGTCATGCCGCGGTTCACGATTCCGATCCGGCGGAGGCGCTCAAGGGGTTGTATAAAGGTGCGTTCTTTCTGCTGCAAATCGTCTATTATCTCAACAATGGTGAGTATATCCATGCGAAAAAAGAGTTGCTGTCAAAACTCGCCGGTGAAGAGCGGGAAATCCTATCGATTGGTATGAACTGGCATGAGCATGTCGAACAGGTCTGCGCAAATCCGGACGAATACTTTGCGCGCCTGCTCCGATGGCTATCGAAAACTTTGAATACAACCTATGTTTCCTAGCTGATTTGACGCGATGATCCTGTTTGCTGAAAACTTAATTTTTTTACAATCAGTAATTGACTATTTATAAAATCGCTGTACACTGTAAGCAATGCATTCTATTGAATGCAATCAATGTCAGGAGTTACCCATGGAAAGCATATCGATCGAATTAAAACGAACCTCTGGAAACGTACATTTTGAAGCGACGAGCGCGGATCATCCCGCTTATCCGATCGCGTACGATTTCGTTCCGCCGCTTGGCAGTGAAGAAGGGCTATCCGGACTGGAGGCGCTCGTCATGACGTTTTCCGGCTGCGTAAGCACGGCGGTCGTCGCGCTGCTACTCCGCCTGGGCCGTCATGTCGAGGAATACACCGTACATGCGGAGGGTGAGCGCACGGAGCACCCGTTGTCGTTGCGTAAAATCCATTTTCATGTCGATCTCAAGTGCGCCAATGTCACCGCGGACGATATGGATTGGGTATTCCGGCAGGCACAGGAGATTTCTCCCGTTTGGATCGCGATCAAAGGTAACGTAGAGGTGGAAACATCCTACCAAATTCAAGCCGACTAATCTCGGTTATATTGCATGATTCTGTTAAAAAGGGAGTCCGTTTTGTTCCGGATTCCCTTTGTTTTTTGTATGTTCTTTGAATCAATAAGATGGTTTGCCGAGATCCGCGTCGTTGCTGTATCCGAAGCTTTCCCAATAGCCCTGATACGAATCGTCCGACGAAAGCTCAATTTCATTGACCCAGCGCGCCCATTTATAGCCCCATTTGTCTTGCGCCACGAAGATAAACGGATAGCCCATCTCCGGCGGAAGAGCAATACCGTTGGCATCATACGCGAGGATCAGGTTGCCTTCGAGAATCTCCTGCAAGGGCATAGACGTCGTGTATCCATCCACCGCGTGAAAGATCACGGTGTTTGCCTCGTCTTTGGGGTCTGCGGACGCAAGTAGCGTCTTCATCGGAACGCCTTTCCAGAGGATATTCGCGTTCCAGCCCTCCACACAATAGAGGCGCAGCAGACGCTCTTCGCTCTCCAGCGCTTTCACGGCATCATACGTGTATGTCCGTGGCGTATTCACCAGTCCGTCTACCTTGAGCTCGTATGTGTCGATATCAACCTGTTGCACGCCTTTAATCGAGTTGTCGCCGGGACCGACGGCGGGATCCAACCGCTCGCCGTTATACTCTCTTAGCTCGCCTTCGCGATAGCGCTCTTCGGTAGCGGCGGAGACCGCGTCTGGATTGGTCGGCTCCGCGGGCGCGGCGGTCGCTTCGGGTTGCTTATCTGCAAAAGCGCAACCCGAAAGCAACAGCAGAAGCAGCATCCATGCGATTATTGTTTTCTTCAAGCGATCCTCTCCTTCTAGTTCGGTCGTTCTTGTCTGAGTCCATCTATCTTCCGTTTATCAAACGATCCGTATCGTCAGCAGTCGTCATCTTGCTCAAATCTCGTTTTCAACCACGCAAAAATATGCTATATTGTACGCATTCAAGCAAAGGAAATCCACACATGCGCAATCGTCAAACACTCTCACAACTTCAGCGATCGGATACCTTGCTCGTCGGCGCGCTGCTCACGCTCGCGGGCGGGTTTCTTGATGCATATTCCTATATGACGCGCGGAGGAGTGTTCGCGAACGCGCAGACGGGCAACATGGTCTTGTTCGGCCTTCGTTTATCCGAGCACCGCTGGAGCGAGTCCATCACATACCTGATTCCGATTCTCGCGTTTGCGCTTGGCGTTTTACTTGCGGAATGGATGAAAAGCGTGTTCCAGCATCGCGGGTTGCTCCATTGGCGGCAAATCGTACTGGCGGTCGAATGCGTTCTGCTGTTCGTTATCGGCTTTGTTCCAAGCGGAGAGTGGAATCCCACGGTCAACATCGCAATCTCGTTTGTCTGCGCACTACAGGTGGAGAGCTTTCGTACCGTACACGGGCTGAGTTACGCGACCACTATGTGCACCGGAAACCTCCGGAGCGGAACGGAACTGCTCTTTCATGCGATTCAGCACAAAGATAAAAATTCCTTCACCGGAGCGATCAAGTACTTTTCCATCATACTGGTCTTTATCGCAGGCGCGGTGTTCGGGTTTATCGCGGCGAATGCGATTGGGATTCGTTCTGTTTGGATTCCGCTCACAATCCTCCTGATCGTGTTCTTTCTGCTTTCGCTCAAGCCGGCAAAAAGTCAATTCTAACAAATAAGCTTGCGCTTCATCCTACGCAATTCAGCGCGGTGTTTCCGCGCTATTTTTGCGCCAACCGCACGGTGCTATGCTTTTGACCGATCGCGCATTTGCGAATCAAGATCAACAGCGCCAGCAAACTAGCGCCAAGCAAAATGTGCCCGATTCCCGCGACACCGGATAGAGCGCCGTTTAGGCCTGCGGAGAGCGTCGTCTCCGTCGCCTGCGCAAGTCCGCGCAAAAACAGACATGCGGTTGTGATATTGAGCCCGATGTGGTATACCGCGATCCAACCCGAAACGCCTTTTTGCCCGCTGAATGAAAACGTGCGCTCTAACAAAGCCAGCGCGAGAAAGAAAAACATGCCGAGCATAAAGTAGTGCGTGTGGAGAAACGCGAGGCTCGTTCTGCCGCTGAATCCCGCATATTTAGTAAACTCGCGATAAAACACCCCGCAGGCCAGCGCCAGAGCGGCGTATACAATCGACGCATTAAAATACCTCTTGATCATTGCGCTCACCTCATTCGCTCGTTGATTCGAACCTCTCCTGTTTAGTTTGACGGTACAGATTCAATCCCATAACGACCACCCAAACGTAAGCAAGCGTCTTGGGAATCATCAGCATACCGATCATCGGAATCTTCTCGGCAAAGAGCACAACCGGAATATAAAACGTAAACGAGAGCGTAATGGCGAGCCACATATGGCGAAAGACCCGATCATTCGCGCGCTTTGCCTCCTGCGCAAACAGTACGATGAGGAGAACGCCCATGATCGCAAACGGAATATTGCGCAGTATTCCCCAGAGCAATGGTTGCTGATAGCTGAGCCACTGGTTTTGCGGGAATGCGCAGAGCGCTATACGCACGATCGTTAGTCCCCACATCGTAACGCTCAGCGCTTTTCTACCGATGATCTGGTAGCGCTCCCGCCAGATGTAGTACAGAATCAGGTAAAAGATCGTCATCGTAATCGATGTGATCAGCTTGCCGATGCCAAGCGCTGCCGCGTTTGCTTCCAACCCTGTTGTCCAAAGCGAAATTGCGCGCGGCACGAGATGAAACGAATCCCCCGCGCCGAGCACCAGTGCCATGATACCAAAGCTTCGCACAAGTGAACCTTTGCCACCTCTTTGTATTAAATAGATACCAATGACGACTGCAAACGTTAGATACAGTACGTCAAAAATCGATTCTGCCAAAGCTTGTGCCATAATAGATCTCCTTCTTATATTACTTTATTGCTCCATGACGTTCTCGCGGAAAGAATACAAAACCCGATTGACGATCTCGAGAAACGTCGTCGCATCCTCTTCTTTTCGCTGCAACAACGCGAGTATGTTTTGGAGTACAAAGTCTGCAAACGCCTCTTTTGTAAAGGATTCCGACCAAACGTTCTCCAAAATTGCATCGTCTTTTTCCATGCGTTCCACTAGCGAACGCCGCAGCACGCTTTGCATGGACGCCATTCGGATGCGTCCGTTCTCCGCGTCGTCATGCAAGCTTCGCATGAGAATCTCCGCGCAGTCGTTCATCTTACCCCTCAGAAAGACGATCATCTGCCGCAATTGCTCGCCAAAACGATCCGCAGATACATGCTCTCGCATTTGCCCGAGCGCATCCTTCCAGTACTCCTCCGTCAGCGTCAAGAGAACTTCCTGTTTACTGTCGAAATAGTGATAGACCGTTCCGACAGCAATGTTTGCCTCCGCTGCGAGGCGGCGAATACTGATCGCGTTCACCCCTTCGTTGCACTCGATCCGGTTGGCACAGGACAGAAGTGTCTTTCTAATCGCGTCGTCTTTTCTTCGCAATGATGATACCTCTCTTCTTTAAATGAACGTGTTCATTTATATTATACGCTCCGTTCGTCTGCTGTCAACCGTTGTGTCACAATTTGACAATTCACACAAAATACTGAATTCCGCGACATTTCTTCTGCATTTTTCTCATCACATTCTGATATTATGTTCATTATCTTCAGCGTACTCGATTGCCGGATAGTTGCCTGTCATGAGAGTTTCGTGTATAATTAAGAAATGTGTTACGATGCATTTGGTGGCGCTGGAGATGCTAAGTCTAACGAGTTGTAATGATCCATCGCCATGGTCGTTGACACGGCGTATGAACAGATAAGCGAGAAAAAGGACGAACATGTACGAGAAATACTCGGGATTGCCCGACACAAGAAAATCCACCCCATCCAACGGAAGCCGTCCTGTCGGACGACGGGACAATCGTTCCGCGCAATCTTCCGGCGGTCAAATTGAATATTATCAGGCGCCAAACCGCAACGGTGAGGTAGCTTCCACACGGCGCACGAGCAAACGCCGTGCAAAAGCGCGCAAACGCAAGCTGATTCTCGTGGGCATGGGCCTTGCTTTTCTTGCGTTGATCGTCGTCGCCGTCGTCATTCTCGTCAATAGTTGTTCGGAACCAGCGCCTGTTGATTTAGAGACGGGAAAATTCCGCAACGGCGTCTACATCAACGGCATGGATCTCTCCGGCAAGACCGTAGACGAAGTGCGCCCGCAGCTCGAATCCAACGAAAGCTACGCGCTCAACAATATCTCCATCACGCTCTCCAGCAACGAGATCAACGCGCGCATCACCGGCTCGGATATGAACGCCTCCTCCGACCTGAACGCAGTCATCGAGCAGGCGCTCTCCGGCGGAGCGAATCAAGTTTATTATACGAAGATCAGCATCGACGACGCGGCGCTTTCCAGTCGCATTGATGCGATCAACCAAACCTCGAGCAAGCCGCCCGTGGATGCCACTGTGAACATGGACTTTTCCAGCAGCGGCAAGCCCACGCCGCAATATGTCGAGGGTCAACCGGGCTACGGTCTGGATGTTGCATCTACCATCGCGCTGGTGAAGCAGGCCATCGATGCGGGTCAATATCAAACCACGCTGACGCCCACTCTGACGACAGTTCAGCCTTCCATCACGATTGAGGAAGTTCAAGAGAACTTCTCGCAGATTGGCAAAGCCACCACGACATATAGCTTTAAGGGTACGGCGGAGGACACGGAACAACAGCGCGCGATTATACCAAACCGCGCATTCAACGTAGAAAAAGCCGCGGAAGCGATCAATAAGCAAGTTGTTAAGCCCGGTGAGAAGTGGAGTTTTAACGATGTCGTCGGCGATCGCACGGAGGCAAACGGCTGGAAAGAGGCAAACGGTATTTTCGGTGGCGACACGATGACGCTGCAATTCGGCGGCGGTGTTTGCCAGACAAGCACTACGCTGTATAATGCGCTCTTGCAGGCGTATCCCTACATCAAGATCAATGAACGCTCGCGGCACACAATCCCCTCAACCTACGTCGATATGGGCCTTGACGCAACGGTCGACACGAATCACATCGATCTCGTGTTTACGAATACCTCGGAGCACCCGCTCTATATCTACGCTTATTCTACCGAAAACAAGATGTATCGGAGCCGTAAGCGGGATGTCACCGTCGTGATTTACGGTCAGGCCTTGCCCGAGGGTGAGGAGTATAAAGCGCGCACCGTGATCGTTTCCAAAGAAGATCCGGGTGAAGACGTCATCACAGAGACCAATAAGTTGTTTGTTGGTGAAGAAAAGATCCTCGCGGAAGCTCGTCCCAAATATGTTGTTCAAGTTTTCGTCGATCATTATAAGAACGGCGAGGTTGTAGAACCAATCTACATTGGCGAAGATACCTATCCCGGCAACCCGCTAAGGAAACAGGTCGGTGTAAAGCCAACGCCAACACCGATTCCCTCACCAACGCCGTTGCCCTCACCTTCACACTCGCCAATGGAGGGACCGTAATCGTTTTTTCAAACAATCGAATCACAAAGCCGGAAGTAATTGCTTCCGGCTTTCTCTTATCTCTGTGTCATATTCGGCTTTTCGCGATACAGCAAAAACCTTCTGGAAAAGAAATTAAATAAGTATGTTAGTACACCGGAGATGATGCGTGAAATTCGGTAGTCGATCCTCAGCAGATCCGTCAATAGATACATGCTTCCTTCCGTGATCGCGAGCGCAACAAGAGAGATCACGATAAACAGCAGCAGCTCTTTCCCGAGCGTGAGGTTTCCCCTTTGGAACACCAGCCAAATACCGATCAGGTAATTGACCGCTATGCCTGCGGCAAACGCGATCGGCACCGCGATGAGGTAATGTAACCCGACCCATTCTTTCAACAGAAGCAGAACGGCATAATCCGCCAAAAATCCGCCAAAGGCAGCCAGTCCATATTTGATCGCCTGCATCGGAATCCGGTCGCTTCTCTGCGCTCTTTCAACATTCACATTTTTTCGCATAGCATCAGTATAGCAAACCCAATCACATACAAACAACCAATTGTGTGGAAAAATCTCTCTTGTATATAAAGAATGCAAAGATTGAACGAAATCCTCCTCAAAATGCGGTTGACAAGGAAAAGCGAAGAAAATATGATTGTAAGAATGCAATCCAAACGATCCAGCGCTTCGGCGCGCTGATCTGCGTGATTCGCCGGATGCGGTTTCATAAGTTCCAGTAGAATTCCGAGAACGAAATAAAATGAATGCGAAGAAATAAAGATGGAATCGAAACGTTTATATTATTTAGATTGGTTGCGTGCTCTCGTCATATTATCACTAATTCCTTTCCACGCGGCGTTAACTTATTTGAGATACGGCATTGTCTATATCAAAGCGCCATTAACTGGTATCCCGGCGCTTCCCTTTCTGCTCATCACTGTGCCTCTTGGCGACTTCTTTATGTCGCTCATGTTTTTTATTGCCGGCGCGACCGCAAATTATTCATTGAGAAAGCGAAGCGATCGATCTTTTTGGGCAGAGCGTGCGCATCGTCTCCTTCTTCCGCTGGCATTAGGCAGTCTGTTGCTTTGTCCGGTTACCGGGTATTGCAAGGCGCTGTATGAAGGATTTCAAGACGGATTCCTTGCGTTTCTGCCGAAGTTCTTTATAACCGATATCATACGTTACAATGGATATGGGCATTTGTGGTTCTTGCTTTACCTGTTTGTGTTTTCCGCAGTCTGCCTTCCTTTGTTTCTATTTTGGAAGAAACATCCATCTTCGCTGGAACGGCTTGTATCCTTCCTCGTAAAGGGAAATCGAATCTTGATACCGTTTGGTCTGGTCGCGTTATTCGAGTTGTGTCTGCGTCCATTTTTCAGCAACAGCGCATATATCATCATCACCGACTGGGCAAATGACGCCGTTTATTTGAGCCTGTTTATCTTTGGTTATGTCTTTTCGTCTGATGAGCGAATTTCGGAGCGTTTTCGTTCATTCGATCATCTGTCAAAGATACTGGTTGCGATCTCGCTTGCGGGTTTATTCTTTGTGAACATTCAAGGTCAAGTTTTTTATGTGGACTCGATTTTTCAGACGATTGTTTGGGTGCTCTCCAAGGGTATTTATGAAAGCGCGGCTATTGTTCTATTGGTCAATCTCGGCAGTAAACAATGGAATAATGACAGCGGCGTATTGCGATATCTTTCGAAAGCCACGTTCCCAATCTACATTTTGCATTTCTTGCCGGTAACCTTCTTTTCGTTGGTCTTGATCCGAACGGATCTTCCTTATCTCATAAAATTCACGTTGACCGTGTTTCTCTCCTATGTTACTGTATGGATTCTCTACGAATGCTGGAGGCGCATCAAGATTTTACTTGATCGCAGGAAGAACAGCAACGCACTTAAAAACGCAAAAGAATAAGACGCGGCCTCAATTTTGCCCGAAAAGAAACCCCATGTTTCTCTGGAAACATGGGGTTTCTTAATGGATGAAGTCACTCGCTTGAGCGGCTTAATTTGTTTTGTTTACTCGTCTACCTTAAGACCTTCGAAGAGGGACGCCAGCGAAGTCTTTGCTTCCTGCACCGGCGGGAGTTCATACTCGCCATCCTCGTTGTTGCGACGACGACGGTCTCCGCTGTCTCTCGAAGAAGAACGGTCGCTGTTTGATGTACGCGGCGCACGCTCCGGCCGCTCTGTGCGCGGTTGAGACTGCTGCTGCGCCTGTTGCGCCTGCTGCGACTCGCGCTGCTGCTGACGCTGCTCCTGACGCTCGGCGTACTGACGATCGCGCTCTGCTTTCTCAGCGGCAAGCTGCTCAGCAAGCGCGGGATCTTCTTCCAGCAACGCTTCCTTGCGGCTCAGGCTGATGCGCTTTGCTTCGGGGCTGACTTCGAGCACTTTGCAGCGAACCACGTCGCCAACCTTCAGCTCGTCCTCAACCTTCGCAATGCGATGAACAGAAACCTGAGAGATATGAATGAGGCCATCGATCGTGCTCTCCAGCGCGACAAACGCGCCGAACGGAACGATGCGAACAACCTTGCCCTCTACGATGGAACCGACCGCATACTTCTCGCCCGCAAGCATCCAGGGCTTGGGCTGAAGCTGTTTATAACCGAGGGAAACGCGCTCTTTCTCTACATCTACATTCAGAATGATCACTTCGATCTCCTGACCGATGGTGAACACATCCGAAGGATGCTTGACGCGGCCCCAGGCGGCGTCCGTCACGTGAACGAGACCGTCGATGCCGCCGATGTCGACAAACGCGCCGAAATCCGCGATTCTGCGAACGATACCCGTCACCTTGCTGCCGACGACGAGCTGTTCCCACTTAGCGTGTTTCTCAGCCGCCGCTTCCGCGAGCAGAACCTGCTTCTGGGAGGCAACAATGCGTTTTCTCTGACGATCTACTTCCAGAACCTTGAGCTTCATGGGCTTGCCAACGAACTCGTTGAGGTTCTCGATATACTTTGTGGATACCTGGGATGCCGGTACAAACGCGCGAATGCCGCTGATATCGGCGATCAAGCCGCCCTTGACGACCTCTTTGCCAACCGCTTCGAAGATCTTTTCTTCGATGTTTTCCTGGCTCAACAGTTCGTCCCATAGCTTCTTGCTTTCGACGTTTTTGCGGGAGAGTAGCACGTTACCGTCTCCATCATTCACCTTAGTGACTTCGACTTCGATGGTATCGCCTTCATGAAACAGGTCTTCGGCTTTCACATCCGGATCGCTGGAAAGCTCACCCATGGGAATCACGCCATCTGACTTGTAGCCGACGTTGACAAACACTTCACCGTCTACAACGGAGATAACGGTTCCTTCCAGAACCTGACCGTTGTGAATACGCGTCATGGTCTTTTCGAACGCAGATGCAAAGTCGGAGCTGTCTTCATGTTCCGGCTTGATTTCTTCTTTCGCTTTCACTGTGGGTTTGGGCTCTTCCACAGCCGCCACGACTTCTTCGGTCACTTGGGTAGCCTGGGGTACGACAACCTCCTCGGCGGGAGCTTCCGCTTCAATGGTTTCGATCGTCGTTTTTTCCTGTTCGCTCATTACTTGTAGTACCTCCCTAATCATCCGGTCCGGCGTCGATGCGCCCGCAACAATACCTATTATACCATCGGATGGTAATTTATCAAGAAAAAGTTTCTCTGTTACATCGATGTTTTCTGTGTTTTTACAGTGTTTTTTGCAGATTTCCACAAGCTTTTGCGTGTTCGCGCTGGATTTGGAACCCAGCACAAGCATGCGCGTACTGCGGCGTGAAATTTCCTCCGCCTCGCTCTGACGCGCCCGCGTGGTGTCGCAAATCGTATTGCAAACCTCTAACGCGCAAGAGCTGTCCTGCTGCAACTCTATTTCGTGAATGATATCACGAAACGTCTCTTCCGGCAAGGTTGTTTGCGCAACGAGTACCGCATTTGTGATCTGCGGCAGGTTCTTTGCATCAGCGGCGCTTTCAAAAACAAGCGCATCGCCGCCCGCCCAGCCACGGATGCCAATCACCTCCGGGTGATCCGCTTTCCCCGCGATAAGTACGGTACTTCCATCTTCCGCGGCCTTTTGAACGATTTTGTGGATGCGCTTCACATACGGGCAAGTTGCGTCAATCAGGCGGATCCCCTTTTTTTCGCTCGCCTCATATACCGCGGGCGGAGCCCCGTGCGCGCGAATGATGAGCGTATCCCCCTCGTTTAAAACGTCGAGCTTATCAACCGAGTGGACGCCTTTTTCCGCGAGCTCGTGAACCACGCTTTCATTGTGAATGATGTTGCCGTAGGTATATACGGTGCCGCATTCTGCCGCGCATTGCTCCGCCATCTCGACTGCGCGGCGCACGCCAAAGCAGAATCCGCTGTTTTTCGCTAAGAGTATCTTCATGTCGCTCTGTTTGTCTCTCCTGTTTCGTCTCTCCTGTTACGGCATGCGTTCCAGTTCGTTCTTCAGGTTTTGCATTGCGTCGCGAATGGCGTCCGTCACCGCGTCTACGCCGCGCCCGGCATACGTCTTTGCAACCTCGTTCGGATCGATCGGCTCGCCTACGACCATGCGCACCTGCTTCCGCTTTTTCCAATTCGGGTCCGCATACACGGGGATAATCGGCGAGTTGCAGCGAAGCGCGAGAAACGCCGCGCCCTTTTCAAACGAGTCCAGTTCTCCCGTGAGCGAACGGCGTCCCTCCGGGAAAATGCCGAAGATGTGGTTGTGCTCCAATACGGTCATCGCCTGTTTCAGCGAGAGCATATCCGCCTGTTTGCGGTAGACCGGAAACGCCAGCAGTTGTTTGAGAAAGAAGCGCTTGAGCGGGGTATCAAACAACTCCTGCTTCGCCATAAAGTGGATGGGACGAGGCGCCACCATCGCGAGGCGAATCGGGTCTCCCAGCGAAAAGTGATTGGAGATGAGAATCCCCCGTCCCCGAAAGAACAGTCTGCCGAGATTCTTCACCACCGGGCGATAGAGAATCCAGAAAAATGGCGTAAGCAGGTACTTAAAGAATATGTTGAGCATGGTAACACGCTTCCTTTTTACTTGGTGTTCTCAAACAAAAAAGCCATAGGAATAAGCTTTTACAATATGCCTTAGCGATCCCGCTGATCGGCGATCGAGCGAAGCAGCAGTGTCAGCGCTTCATCGATGGTCATATCGCTGGTATCAATCAAAACCGCATCCTCCGTTTGACGCAGCGGCATGTAGGTGCGCGTGCTGTCGTTGTGATCCCGCAGCTTGATATCCGCGAGCACCTGATCAAACGTCTCCTGCGTGTTTCCGCGCGAGCGCAGTTCTTTTAGGCGACGCTCCGCACGAACTTCCGGTCTTGCTGTCACAAAAAACTTATGCTTCGTGTGCGGCAATACGTTTGTAGTGATATCGCGCCCGTCCATGACCACGTCGTAATTGCGGCCTACCTCGCGCTGGAGTTCCGCGAGCTTTTGCCGCACGCAAGGATGCGCACTGACCGTGGAAGCGCCCATGGCGAGCTCCTGCGTGCGCAGACCGTCCGTCACGTCCTCCTCGCCCAGCAAAACGCGCTGTCCGCGTTCGTCGTAGATCACGCGGATATCCGCGTCGTCTAGGATCGCCTTGAGCCCTGCCTCGTCGCTGACGCTGACGCCGCGCCACATTGCAAAAAGCGCCATCGCGCGATACATGGATCCCGTGTCGAGATATCGAATGTGTAAGGCGCTTGCAACCGCCTTTGCCAGCGTGGACTTTCCTGCGCCGGATGGGCCGTCAATCGCGATGTTGATTCGTTCGCTCATCGTTTGTTGCCGCCTTTCATAAAATGCTATCCCCCGCCAGCGCACCCGTTGACCAGGCAATCTGGAGGTTGTATCCACCTGTTGTCGCGTCGATATCAAGCACCTCGCCCGCGAAATACAGTTCTTTGACGCGCTTGCTCTCCATGGTGGATGCGTTGACATCCTTAACGCTGACTCCGCCGCGTGTGACCACCGCCTCGTTGAGTCCGCGCGCGCCGCTGACCGTGATCGGCAGTGCCTTGAGCATCTCGACCAGCTGCTGTCGCATGGTCTTGTTGAGCTGACCTACCGGCAGCGCGCCGTCGATCTGCGCCAGTTCCAATACGCTCTCTAATAATCGCTGCGGCAGCAGCGCATGCAGCGCGGTCTTTACCTGCTGTCGCGCGCCTTCCTGCAAATCCCGCACAAGCCGCGCGTCCAGTTGTTCGCGCGAGAGCGCTGGCTTGAGGTCGATCGAGAGCCGCGTTCCCGCGGGCTGCCCCGCAATCACGCCGGAGAGCGAGAGTACGAGCGGGCCGGAGATGCCAAAGTGGGTAAAGAGCAACTCACCCAACTCGGAGAAGACTTCCTTTCCCTTCTTTTCTGCGGTGAGCGTGATGTTTTTCAGTGTTAGCCCCGCGAGCTCGCGCGGCCACAATTCTTCGGTCACAAGCGGCACCAGCGAAGCTACCGGCTCTTCCACGCTATGCCCCGTTGCGCGCGCAAAATCGTAGCCATCGCCCGTAGAGCCCGTTTGCGGATAGGAGATGCCGCCGGTTGCGACGACGACCGCGTCACAGGCAAGCGTCTGCGACCCGATGCGAATGCCGCTCACCGCGCCGTCCTGCGCGAGTACTTCGTCCACATGCGCGTTCAGCCGAACACTCACGCCGGATTCGCGCACCATCTTTTCGCACGCGCGGAGAATGTCGCTCGACTTGTTGGAGACGGGAAATACCCGTCCGCCCCGCTCCGTCTTGAGCGGTACGCCGGCTTGTTCAATGCGCTCCATGATGTCCTTGTTGTCAAAATGCGAAAACGCGCTGTAGAGAAAGCGCGGGTTTCTTAACACATGCTCAAAAAAAGAGTCCCGCTCCGCAATATTGGTGACATTGCAGCGGCCTTTTCCGGTGATATAGAGCTTTTTGCCGAGCTTTTCGTTTCGCTCAAAGAGCGTTACGGTGTGCCCGTTTTTCGCGGCGTTTGCCGCCGCAATCATACCCGCCGGCCCGCCGCCGATCACGAAAACGATCATGTACGTTCCTCTTTGACCGCTTCGGAAAGATAAACGCCCTCGGCGTGCCAAACTTCCTCCAACTGCGTGAGGTGCTGGTATGCTTCGTCCTTACGCGCGTGACCGATCGCGACGATGATCGCGTTGATCAGCGACAGCGGAGCCACCAGCGAATCCGCAAACGAGGCCATGTCACTGCGCGCGCAGAGCGTAAAGTCCGAGATGCGCGCAACCGGCGAGGTCGGCATATCGGTCAGCGCAATCAATGTCGCGCCCTTAGATTTTGCGTATTTCATCGCGTCCACCGTGCGCGCGCTATAGCGCGGAAAGCTGATGCCGAAGCATACGTCCTGCGCGTCTACGCGGAGCATGCGCTCGTGGATATCCTGAACCGCGCCGTTGACGAACATGACGTTGTCGCAGACATAGTCGAGATAATAGGTCAAAAACTGCGCAAGCGACATCGCGCTGCGAATGCCGAGAACATAGATCCTCCGCGCGCGAAGAATTGCATTGATCGCGCCGTCGAAGCTCTCGTTATCGATCATGTCGATAGTCGCGCGGATGTTATTCATATCAGAAGAAAGCACGGTTTTCAGCACGTCCTGCTGGGGAATGTTCGCGGCAAGGCGAATGCGCTGTACGCTGGTCAGACGATGGCGAATCAGATCCTGAAGCGCCTCCTGCAGCGCGGGATAACCATCGAGTCCGAGCATGTATGCAAAGCGCACAACGGTCGATTCGGAAACGCCGACCCGCTCGCCGAGTTTTGCCGCGGTCATGAACGCAGCGTCGTCATAGGAGTTGAAGATGTATTCCGCGATGCGCCTTTGCCCTTTGGAAAAGGTGGAATACTGCTTTTCCATCATTGAAAACAATGCGTCCATTGCGACTGATCCTCCAATAAGTTTTTGGTAGCGGTATTCGAGGTTGAATCAATCCGGAGAATGTACTGCCGTGTCAACTTGCTTACGATTCTATCATCAATTAAACGTTTCTGATGTTTGCTTACCGGATCGTGCGGTCACGAGTTTTATTCTTTCGCGTCGATCCAGCGAATGTCCTGTTGCGCCATCTCCTCCATGCGGGAATACTGCGTGAGGTCATACGTAATCGGTGTGAGCGTGGCGTACCCTTCGCGCGCCCAGCGGTCGTCCACATTCAGGCCGTCCGAACAGGTCGTGCAGCCGCGCGGGCACCAATAATAGGTTCTGCCGAACGGGTCTTTCCGCTCCACATATTCCAGCGCATATTGCTCGATTGCCAGCGGGGTTACTTTGATTCCCTTCAGTTCCTCAAACAAAACGGCGGGAACGTTTACGTTTAATACCGTGCCAAACGAAAGCGGGTGCGCCTGAATGTAATCTACGGCATATGCCGCAATGCGCGCCGCGGTCTCCATGTGCTCGCCCGTGTAGGAAACGCTGGAAATCGCGATGGCTTGATACCCCAACAGCGCCGCTTCGTGCGCGGCGGCAACGGTACCGCTATAGAGCACATCCGTACCCAGATTTGGCCCGTGATTGATGCCGGATACGACGATATCCGGCGCGGGAAAAAGATTTCCCAGCGCAAGGCGAACACAATCGACCGGTGTGCCGCTGATCGCATAGGCGGGTACGTTTGGCAAGCCCTCGATGTGCGTCTTTTGCGCGCGCAGAGGTTCCATCAGCGTCATCGCGCGGCTAACCGCGCTGCGTTCCCGATCCGGGGCGGCGACATACAGTTCATGGCTCTTGTTTAATTCATGGGCAAGCGCGCGAATGCCGGCGGCAAAGACGCCGTCGTCATTGCTTAAAAGCAGTTTCATGCAGGAACTCCGTCAAGTAATAGTAAAAGTATTGTAACATACTGCGCTGTAGAATGCAAAAAAAGATAAAATGTGCAGGAGAGCAATCATCCCCCTGCACATATGATTCAACCGTACGTTGGTGATGTTCGTTTTTAACCGATGGGCGAAGCCGAAATCTGATCGACGTGGAATCCGTTTGTCTCCTGAACGAAACCATAGCCGAAGATCACCGCGATCATCGCCGCCTGCACAACCACGATTGCCAGCATGGCGAAAAACCATGTTCCGCGCGGAAACCTGCCTCTGCCGCGAAACGCGCGATAGAGCAGGCGGTTGAGAAACAGCGTCAGGATCACCGGAGAGATGTAGAGGAGCAGATTCAGCGCGCTCTCAAGGATCACCTGCATGGTGCCGCTCGAAAGCGACGACCAGTTAAACATCATCGCAAGGCCTAGCATATAGATGGAGTACACCGCGAGCATCGCGTTGAGCAGAATCAATAAAATGAAGTAGATGATCACACGCCCGGCGCCGTGCCGCGGCAGGTCGCTGCGGTCGTGATGCCTGTGTTCGTGCATCGGTTCCGGATTTCTCTGTTCCATCTCGATTCGCCTCCCCTATCGCTTGATTGATTCAAGAGACTGTTTCACTCAGACTTCGATCTCTTCCGTTTCACAGGACGACACGCACGGCGCTTGCGGCGTTTCCGGCTCCACAAAGTGCTCCGCGAGCACCTTCGTGGTCAGATAGGCCGAGATTGCGTCGATCGCCATCTTGTTCTTTCCGCCGCGCATGACGGCGAAGTCCGCGTCGTTGATATAGTTTGCGATATATTTCTCGTACACGGGCTTTACGGTATCGATGTATTGCTCCGCAATGTTGTCGATTGATCTACCGCGCGCCTTGATATCCCGCTTGATGCGCCGCAGCAGGCAGATATCCACGTCCACATGTAGATACACTTTCAATGACATCTTCTCGCAGATACGCTTGTCGTAAAACATGTGGATGCCTTCAAGTACCAGCACCTCCGGCGGAGGGATCAGCACATCCGGTCTGTCTGAACGCTCATAATTGACGTAATCGTAGCCCTTCGTCGTGATGGGTTGCCCGCTCTCGAGCTGTTCGATGTCATCGAGCAACTCGTCAAAATCAAAAATACCCGGCTCGTCGTAGTTGAGCTTGATGCGCTCGGAAAACGGCAAATCGGGAAAATTGCGATAATAGCAGTCTTGACCGATGATGGTGCAGCTGCAAGCGAGAGAATCTTTGATGCGCTTTGCCAGCGTGCTTTTCCCGCTGCCGCTCGCACCGCAAATACCGACGATGATCATGAAAACATCTCTCCTATTATCTCACGAACCGTGTCTGTTTATTGTGATGGTTTTGTTTGGTTTTTGTTAGTTTATCATGAAACGGGGTTGTTGGCAATGCGGGCACGAACGCATTGGCATATTCCGTTTTGTTCAAAGCTCCTCCCTATACAATCAATCAAACAATCAAACAAAAACCCTGCCGTTTTATTGGCAGGGCTTGTTTCATTTGCTTTGCGAAAGCGGATATTAGTCCTCGACTTCTTCGCCGCCGGGAATTTCGAATTCGATGGTCTCGTTGCAGTTCGGGCAAATCAGCCCGTCGTCGCTATCGATCATGTCCTCGTCGAAATAAACGGTCTCGCCGCAGTGCGGGCAGACCACTTCGATGAAATCATCTTCGTCCATCTCGCCGTCATACTCGTCGTCGATGGCGGTTTCGATGTCGTCCAGCTCGTCGTAGATGCCGTCGATGCAATCCGAAAGATCGTCGATGCTCTCGTCCTGTTCTTCCAGCGCCTCCGCGATTGCGCCAAGCGTCTCGATGATGCCGCGCAGCACTTTGTCCGTGCCTTCGTCTTTGAGTGAGAGGCCGTCGGCCAATCCGTCCAGATAAGCAACTTTTTCAGAGATAAAACTCATGGTTTTCCTTCGCCTTTCCGTTCGTTGCCGAACAGCTCGTGTTGTATTCGTTTGGCGTTATACGCGCTCCATGTACTCGCCCGTGCGGGTATCTACGCGAATGCGATCGCCTTCGTTGACAAACAGCGGAACGTTGAGCGTATAGCCGGTTTCCAACGTCGCGGGTTTGGTCGTGCCCGTCGCGGTGTCTCCGCGCACACCGGGTTCGGAGTGCGTGATCAGCAGTTCTACAAAGTTCGGCGCTTCGACGGAGAACGGCGCGCCCTTGAAGAAGCGAATCTTCACGTTCTGGTTTTCCACGATGAACGCGATGGCATCCTCCACCTGATCATGGTTGAGCGGAAGCTGCTCGTAGGTTTCGACGTCCATGAAGTAGTACAGGCCGCCGTCTTCATAGAGGTACTGCATTTCCTTGGTCTCGATGTGCGCCGGCGGATATTTATCCGTCGGGTTAAACGTACGCTCCAGCACAGAGCCGGTCATGACGTTCTTGAGTCTGGTGCGGACAAACGCCGCGCCTTTGCCGGGTTTGACATGCTGAAAATCGGTAATCTGCCAGACATTCCCGTCTATTTCAAGGGTCATGCCTTTTCTGAATTCGCCTGCACTGATCATATGGTGATCTCCTCCGTTATTCTGATACTCTTACGTATATTCTTACATCATCAGCATGACTCATGCCGAAAACTTTTATATATGACAAACATCTTGCTCGACATCCATCAATTTCATGCCGACAACTTCTATTGTATGACAAAGCGCTGTCTTATACAGCCGCAATGCCGCATTAGATCGTGATGAGTTCTTTCGTCAAGTTGGTCAGGTTCAGGCAGCCGTCGTCCGTCACTACGCAGCAGTCTTCGATGCGCACGCCACATTTACCCTCTACATAGATGCCCGGTTCAACCGTAATGGTCATACCGCTCAAAAGCGTGTCCTTGCTGTCCTTGCGCGCATACGGAGACTCGTGAATCTCGAGACCAACGCCGTGTCCCAATCCGTGGCCAAACTGCGCGCCGTAACCTTTTGCCGTGATGTATTCGCGCGCAACCGCATCCAGCGCGATTCCCGAAATTCCGCTCTTCAGCGCGTCCAGCGTCTTCTGCTGCGCGGTCTTGACGATCTCGTAAATCTCTTTGCTGAAATCGTCCACTTTGCCGATGGCAAATGTACGCGTCGTGTCGGAATGATAGCCGTTGATCATACAGCCAAAGTCTACGGTGACCAGATCACCCGTCTGCAACTTTCGCTGACCCGGCACCGCATGCGGCATTGCTCCGTTCGGGCCTGCCGCGATAATAGGATCAAACGAAGGCGCTTCGCTTCCGTTTTTCGCGCCGATATAGGTGAGCTCCGCCGCGACTTCCAGTTCGCTCATGCCGGGGCCGATACGTCCCAGCCATTCGAGAAAGCTCTTGTCGGCAATGCGCTGGGCAGCCAGAAGGTTTCCCACCTCGTCCGCGCTCTTACGCAGGCGCGGCAGCGATATCTCGGCGCTGAAAGCGACCCATTCAATCGGCATCGCTTGAAAGGCTTGAAACACGCTCACCGTCATGGCGGCATCTTCAAACGCGGCACGCTTGCAACCGTCTGCTTGCAAAAAGCCGCGAATGCGATCCAGCTGATCGGAAAAACCGGCTTCGGTCACCTCGCAAAGGCCCTTCGTCTGCGCTTTTGCCTGAATCGTGTAACGCGAATCAGTCACGAGATACGAGTTCTTTTGTGTGACAAGAAGGATACCGTCCGAACTGGTAAATCCCGAATAGTAACGAATGTTGACACCGCTGGTGATCAACGCCGCGTCAAGGGATGAGGCGGCAAGGCTTTTGCGTAATGCTTCAATTCTCTGTTTCATACGGAGCTATTTTAACACAGATGTTTTGATCGGGCAACAAGAATACCATAGAAACGCGCAAATGCGGGACAAAGCGGCAATAGCGCATCAAAAAGCTCCGGCGTAATCACACGCCGGAGCCGGTAAACGTCTGTTAACCCCAATACTGTTGATATTTATCCACGTTCTGCTGATGTTCCTCATAGGTCTTTGCAAACACCAGTGCGCTGGTCTCCTTCGGGTTCTGATTGCAGAAGAAGAGATAGCCGTCGGTCAGAAATTGCTCATTGGGATAGAGCGCGGCCTCAATTGCTGCCTTACCGGGGTTGCAGACCGGGCCAACCGGAAGTCCCTTGTACTGGTAGGTATTGTAGAGCGACTCCGTCGCCTGTTCCTGCGCGTTAAACACATACTTCGTGACGCCCAGCGCATAGGAAAGGCTCGCACAGCTCTGCAGCGGCATATCCTGCTTGATGCGGTTATGGAACACCGCCGAAACCTTAGAAAAATCGTCCGGTGCGGCCGCTTCGCGCTCGATGAGTGAAGCGAGCGTCACCACCTGATCCATCGTCAAGCCCAGTTGCTGCGCGCGGGTTATATACTCCTCCGAAAACACATCGTTAAAGCGATTGAGCATCTTGATCAAGATCGTCTCAACGCTTGCGTCCGCATACACCTCATACGTGTCCGGGAAGAGGTATCCTTCCAGCAGGTAGGTACGCGACGCCGCGTTTGGCGTTGCGCCCGCATCCGCGATAAAGGCAAAGTTGGCGAACGATTCCCCTGTCCGCGCGATGGTGAACAGATCCTCTTCGTTCTTGATAAGGCCTTTTTCCTTCAGTACTTTTGCGATGTTCTGAATTGTGTAACCTTCCGGAATCGTAAACTTAACCGTCGCCTTGGCGGGATTCCCTTCGCAAAGCGTTTCCACAATCTGCTTGATGCTCATATTCTTGCTCAGGATATAGGTGCCAGCTTTGAGGCTGTTTGCCTTGCCGACAAAATCGACATATACCTTAAACGCCGCTGTGCTGGAGATCAACCCGTCTTTGTCGTAGCCGCATGCGCCGTAGAGAATGCGCGCGATGCTGCTCGCGGAAGAGGAGGCGGGAATCGTGACCTCGATGGGTGTCGCGTCGTTTTGATCGACCGGCTCGATATATTTGGAGAGCACATAGTTCACCGTCGTCCGCGCGAGCAAAAACACGACGGCTAGGCTCACCAGCATCACGACCGTCGGTCGGATGCTCAACCAAAAACGCCGCATGCGTTTCTGCTTTTTCGTATATCGTTTTTCCGGTTTTTCGTTCATTGGCATTGCGTTCTTTCTCCGTAGGTCTGTTACTGCGAGACTTGAGCCGTGTTCGCTTTACGCTTCCAGCGAGCTCAGGTCGATATCCACCGCCTCGGCGAGGATCTTGTAAACGTCTCCAACCATTCGTTTGAGCCGGAATTCCGCCATCAGGTAGGCGGAGGCATCCGCATCAAACTGCAACAGTTCGCTGATTTTCTGCAGTTTTTTGAGCGAATCGCTCTCCTTGTCTCCCGCAATTATCGCGGCCTGCGCGTGAATCTGGAGCTTATTGTATTCCTCAATCAGCGTGCGCGTCGTGTTGCTCTCCATTGCGCGTGCTTTTGCCGCGGCAAACTCGCGGTATTCTATGCTGTTTTTCATCTCGCTCGCGAGCAGCTTTGCTGTATCGTAAACCATCGTGTCTCCGTTAAATCTCGATGATGATCGGCATGATCATCGGCGTGCGTTTCGTTTTATTTTTGAGGTAGGACTTTAGCGAATTCTTGATACCGGCCTTGATGTTGGCATAATCGCCTCGGTCTGCGCCCTCGAACTTTCGCGTCTCCTTCACGAGCAGCGCCTTTGTGTCCGCAATCAGTTCTTCGCTGTCGCGCATATACACAAATCCGCGGGAGACGATCTCCGGCGCCGTGAGCATACGCCCCGTCTCGCTGTCAATCGTCAGCACCGCGACGACGAGCCCATCCTGCGAGAGCGTCTTCCTGTCCTTGAGCACGACGTCGTCGATCCCGCCAATGCCGTCCACCATCACCGCGCCGGAGGCAACACTTGCGGCTTTTCGTCCCTGGCGCTGCGTGAGTTCAACGACATCTCCGCAATCCATGATAAATGTGTTTTCCTGCGGAATCCCCATGTCCTCCGCGAGCTTGCCGTGCATCACAAGATGCCGGTACTCGCCGTGGACGGGAATAAAAAACTTCGGTTTGGTCAGTTCCATCATCAGCCGCAGTTCCTCGCGGCAAGCGTGACCGGAAACGTGTACGTCCGCCATGCGGTTGTAGATGACCTGCGCGCCTTTTTGATAGAGCTGATTGATCACGCGGGAAACGCCGACTTCGTTGCCCGGGATAGCCGACGCGGAGATGATCACCGTGTCGCCTTTGCCGATGTTCAGGCGGTGCGTCGCCGTCGCCATGCGGAACAGTCCGCTCATCGGTTCACCCTGACTGCCGGTTGTGATCACGCAGATCTGATCGTCGCGATAGCGCTTAAGCTGATCCACCTTGACGATGCTTTCCGGCGGAATCTTCAGGTAGCCCAGCCGCACTGCAATCTGCACCACCTGCTCCATGCTCCTGCCCTGGAAGCAGATCACGCGCCCGTGACTGACCGCCACGTCCGCCACCTGCTGGATGCGATACACATTGCTCGCGAACGAGGCGACGATGATGCGGCCTTCCGCGACGTCAAAATAGTATTCAAACGTCTTGCCGATGTCGCGCTCGCTCTGCGTATGTCCCGGACTTTCGATGTTGGTGCTGTCGCTCATCAGCGCGAGCACGCCGCGCGCGCCGTAGTGCGCAAAGCGGATGATATCGATCGGCTCTCCGTCGATGGGCGTGAAGTCTACCTTGAAGTCGCCGGTGTGAATCACGGTACCGATGGGCGTGTTGATCGCGAGAGCCACCGCGCCCGCGATGGAATGCCCCGTCTTGATGAACTCCACCTTAAAGCAGCCGAGTTCGACAAAATCGCCGGGTTTGACCACGTTGAGTTTTTTGCTCGAAACGCGCGCTTCCTCCAGTTTGTGCTCGATGAGCGCAATGGTAAACGCCGTGCCGTAAACGGGCACGTCAAATTCTTTGAGCGCATACGGTAGAGCGCCAATGTGGTCCTCGTGTCCGTGCGTAATTAAAAACCCTTTGAGCTTTGCGCGGTTTTCGCGCAGATACGCCATATCCGGTATGACGATGTCGATGCCCGGCATGTCGTCGTCCGGAAAACTCAACCCGCAGTCAACAACAACGATATCGCCGTTGTATTCCACCACGGTCATGTTTTTGCCGATCTCGCCGACGCCGCCGAGCGGAATGATCTTCAGTTTATTTGCCATGTTATTTCCCCATTTTTCTTCTGTATTCCCTTGTCTATCCCAATATTGTTTGCTGTTATTCTTCGGCGAATGTCTTCCTTCGCTGCAATATTTCCGCTGACACACAAAGAAACCGCAGTGCGGCTCTTTGCTTACAAGATAGAGTATAGTGTATTTTTAGCCGCACTCCAATCCCAATTTCGGATGGATGCGGAGTTTTCTCCATGCTGATCTGTTCGCAGGCAGTGTTGCGGGCCTGCATCAACTATAAAAGTCGTTTCCGCCATAGGTGGCGTAGTAGGTGCGTGTGCCCCAGGTTTTGTCGCTTGCGCTGCTGCGAAAGGACATCACGTTTGTCGGCAGCAGACGATTGCCGTTGTTCAATACATCGTTTGCATAGCCGATTACGCTGTCCGGAATCGTCTTTGTTAAAAAGTCGCTGCGTCCAACCACCGAGAACTGGCTCTTTTGATACACCACGTCGTAGACGCTGCCCGGCCACTTGCCTGCTTCCACACGGTTGAGAATCACGCAGAGCACGGCGCGGTAGCCGTCCTCCGACTTGCCGGATTCAAAATACGCCACCCTTGCCGCCAGCAGCACGTCTTCCCCGCTGTAAGGTCCGCTGACGCTCGGTGGTGTTTGGGACGAGGTTTGCGCGGGCGTTGCGGTAGGCGTCGGTGTCGGAATCGCGGTGGGTTCCGGCGTGATCGAAAATGTCGACTCCGGGGCTACGGTTGGCGCGGTTTTCGGCGTCGCGGTCGTTTTACTTGTTGGTTTTGGCGTTGCGATTGTTTTCGCCGTTGTCTTCGCCGTCGGTTTTGCCGTCGGCTCCGGCTTCTCGGTCGGGGTTGGCGTGGGCGTTGGCGTCGGGCTTGGCGTAGGCGTCGGCGTTGCAGGCGGCACGGTCGGCACGGGGGTCGGCGTGAGCGGAATCGTCGGCGTGGGTTCGCTCGCCTCCAAAACGTTGATCAGCAGCCCGTCCTGCGTCAGGATCGAGCCATCCTGCTGCACGTCGCCCTCATATTGGGAGACCACTGTGATGCCATACTCCGCGTCCTCTTCCCCGTTGCTTTCCGAAAAGGCGACAATCTGGGTAATCGGGGTCGGCGTCGCAAGCGCAATCTCCAGCGGCTGCACCGCCGCCTCTTCGCAACCAATCATCAGCGAGAAGAAGACGGCGGTCAGCGACATGAGCGCAATTGTTTTTACGCTAAGCTTCGTCAAATACCTTCGTTCCTTATCAGAATGAATCCTTCACGTTTGCTCTCCGAAAGCAAAACCATCAGAGAATATACTTGTGAATATCGTCCTCGTGGAATTCTTCGCCGAGGTGTTCGTCCACGTATTCCGCGTCGATGTTCAGTTCAATCTCCGGATGCTGTCCGTTGGCGTTAAAGGAGATGTCGTCCAGCAGGTTTTCCATCACGGTATGTAGCCTGCGCGCGCCGATATTTTCAGTGTTCTCGTTGGCGAGATACGCAAATTTCGCGATTTCCCGCAGCGCATCCGGCATGAAGTTTAGCTTCACCTTGTCCGCCGAAAGCAGCGCGGTATATTGCTTGGTCACCGCGTTTTCCGGTTGGGTTAAAATCTTTTCAAAGTCTTCCTGCGTGAGATCGTCCAGCTTCACGCGAATCGGAAAACGTCCCTGTAACTCCGGAATCAGGTCGCTTACCTTCGCCGTGTGGAACGCGCCCGCCGCGATAAAGAGCATATAATCCGTCTTGACGGGACCGTATTTCGTCGAAACCACGCTGCCTTCCACGATGGGCAGAATATCCCTCTGCACGCCCTCGCGGGAAACATCCGGGCCGCCTACGCGCTCCGCGCCGGCGATCTTGTCGATTTCGTCGATGAAGATGATGCCGTCCTGCTCCGCGCGCTCCAGCGCCTCGCGGTGGACGTCGTCCATGTCGATTCGCTTCTCGCTCTCCTGCTGTACGATGACCCTGCGCGCTTCCTTGACGGGCAGCTTTCTGCGCTTCGTCTTTTTCGGCAGAAAGTCGCCAAACATCTCGCCGATGTTCAGGTCGATGCCTGCGGCAAACATCGCGTCGTTCTTACCGCTCTGTTCCTCCACCTCGATCTCGACAAGCTCCTGCTCCAATTTGCCCGCTCTGAGCTCCGCAAGCACGCGCTCGCGTTCGCTATAGCGGCGGGCCTTCTCTTCCTCGCTGGGTTCGGGATCGCTTTGCTGGGGTTGGCCCGCGCTCAGCAGCATCTGAAGCGGGTTTTGCTGCTTATGCTCGCGTTTTTTCGCGCCCGGCAGCAGTAATTCCGCCAGCGTTTGCTCCGCCGCGGCTTCCGCAACCAGCTTGACGTCTTCCATTCTGCGGTTCATGCAGATGCGGATGGCTGCGTCCACCAGATCGCGCACCATGCTCTCCACATCGCGCCCGACATAGCCGACCTCGGTATACTTCGTGGCCTCCACCTTGACAAAGGGAGCATCGACCAGCTTTGCGAGTCTTCTCGCGATCTCCGTCTTACCTACGCCGGTGGGTCCAATCATGATGATGTTTTTCGGCGTAATCTCCTCGCGGAGTTCGTCCGAAAGGCAGCTTCTACGGTAGCGATTACGAAGCGCGACCGCGACCGCGCGCTTTGCGCGATCCTGACCGATGATGTATTTATCCAGCGCGTCTACGATCTCTCTCGGTGTCAGTTGCATGTGTTTATACCTCCTCCACCGTGATGTTGCCGTTGGTAAACACGCAGATATCGCCCGCGATGCGGAGCGCCTTTTCGGCGACCTCCGCGGCGGAAAGATCGGTGTTCCCCTTCAGTGCTTTTGCCGCAGCGAGGGCGTACATGCCGCCGGAGCCGATGGCGGCGATGCCGTCGTCGGGATCGATGACCTCGCCCGTACCGGAGACGATTAAGAGATCTTCTTTGTTGGCGACGATGAGTAGTGCCTCCAACTTATGCATGATCTTGTCGCTTCTCCAATCCTGCGCGAGCGAAACCGCCGCGCGGGTAAGGTTTCCACTGTATTGATCCAATTTCTTTTCAAACCGCTCGCAGAGCGAAAACGCATCCGCAACCGATCCCGCAAAGCCGACCACGACCTGGTCGTGATAGAGCCTGCGCACCTTTTTTGCCGTCGCCTTCATGATGACGGACTCGCTCATGGTCACCTGGCCATCGCCGGCAATCGCTGTTTTGCCATCCTTACGGACGGCGATTATCGTCGTACCCCTGAGTTCCAAATCAGGTTATCCTCCTGTTTCTTGGCCCGCAATTTACATGCAGGCAGGTAAATTCTACCCAACTATCATAGTAACACAAAGCGGGCACATCCGCCCGCATTCGCGTATTCGTTTTCAATTCTTTCACGAATTCTATCACTTTTACCGGATTGTCGTCCGGATTCGTTTCACAGTAGTATTTACAGGCTTGGTTGAATCGCGTTAATGATCTCCAGCGCGCGTTCGGCGACCTTCGCATAGCGAAGCGCTTTTTTACGGATGCGCTCCGGAATGCTCTCCATGATGCCGAAGGTGACGTTCATCGGCTGAAAATCGTCTCCGACATAGCCGGAGACATAGTGTCCCAGCGAGCCGATCGCGGTCTTTGCGGTGAAGTCGACCGGCTCCTGCCCGCCCAGCTGTCGCGCGAGCGAAACCGCCGCGACAAAGCCGCTGGACGCGCTCTCGACATAGCCTTCCACGCCCGTCATCTGCCCCGCGAAATAGAGGCCGGGCACGGTGCGTATTTGATAGTCAAATTTCAGCAGTTTCGGCGAGTTGAGGAATGTGTTGCGGTGCATCACGCCGTATCGCGCAAACTCCGCGTGTTCCAGCCCGGGAATGAGCCCGAACACGCGCCGCTGTTCCGTAAACTTGAGGTTTGTTTGGAACCCGACGAGGTTAAAGAGCCTGCCGTCCTTGTCGTCCTGTCGCAATTGCACGACTGCATACGGTTCCCTGCCGTCAATTTCGAGTCCCACGGGTTTCATTGGCCCGAAGCAAAGCGTCTGCTCTCCGCGTTTTGCCATGACTTCGACCGGCATGCAACCCTCGAAGACACGCGGTGTTTCAAACGAATGCAGTTCCGCGGTCTCGGCGGAAATCAACGCGCGATAAAATGCCTCATATTCCTCCCGCGTCATCGGGCAGTTGAGGTAATCGTCTCCTCTGCCGTAGCGCGAAGCACGGTATACCTTCGTCATATCCAGCGAATCGTAGGTCACAATCGGCGCCGCCGCGTCGTAGAAGTGCAGCGGTTCTCCGGTTAGGCGCGCAATCTCCTCAGCCAGTGCGTCGCTGGTCAGCGGCCCTGTCGCGATGATCGCGGGTGCATCCGGCACGCGCGTGACTTCTTCGCTGTGGATCGTGATGTTCGGGTGCGAGCGGATGATTTCGCTCACCCGCGCGGAAAACCCCTCGCGATCCACCGCGAGCGCGCCGCCCGCGGGAACGCGTGTTTCGTCCGCCACGCGTAATATGAGCGAGCCCAATACGCGAAGCTCCGCTTTGAGCAGACCAACCGCGTTTTCGATGCGGTCGGAACGCAGGGAGTTGCTGCAGACCAGCTCGCAAAAGTCCCCGCTATGGTGAGCCGGGGACATTTTTTTCGGTTTCATTTCATAGAGATCGACTGCGAATCCGCGCTCGGCGAGTTGATACGCCGCCTCGCATCCGGCTAGCCCCGCGCCGACGACGCTCACGCGTTGCTGGCTCATTCAGCTTCCGCCTCTTTCTCTTCCTTGTTCTTCTTCGCGTTGCGGTGGATATATCCGCATTCCTTGTTGACGCAGGCGATATAACTGCCGTTTTGCCCAATCTTTTGCACCATCATGCCGCCGCACTGCGGGCAGGGCATCTTGGTGGGTTTATCCCAGGAGACAAAGTCGCACTCCGGATAGCGCTCGCAGCCGTAAAACGCCTTTCCGCGCTTGCTCTTTCTCTTGATGAGAGCCGCTCCGCACTTGGGGCACGGCACGTCGATCTTCTCCACGATTGCCTTTGTGTTGCGGCAGGTGGGAAAATTCGGGCAGGCGAGGAACTTGCCGAAACGCCCGATCTTGTAGACCATCATCGCGCCGCACTTATCGCAAACCACGTCCGAAACCTCGTCCGGAATCTTCTCCGGCGGTGCTTTTTCGAGTGCGACGGCTACTTTTTCGTGGAACGGACCATAGAACTTTCCAAGCACATCCGCCCAGCCGACTTTGTCCTCTTCCACGCCGTCCAGATCGTTTTCCATGCTCGCGGTAAACTGCACATCCACGATCTCTTCAAAGTTATCCATCATGAAGCGGTTGACGACAAAGCCAAGCTCCGTCGGCACCAGTTGTTTCTTTTCGCGCGCGATATAGCCGCGCTCCACAATGGTGGAGATCGTCGGCGAATACGTGCTGGGTCGACCGATTCCTTTTTCTTCCAGCGCTTTCACCAGCGTGGCTTCCGTATATCGGGCGGGCGGCTGGGTGAATTTCTGCTCGTGCTCGATTTTCTCCGCCTTGCAGTTCTCGCCCTGCGCAAGCTCCGGTAGAGTAGTCTCTTTTTCCTGCACGTCGTCGCGGCCTTCCGTATAGATCGCGGTAAATCCATCGAAGATCGTGCGAATGCCGTTTGCGCGGAAGGTTGCTTTCGCGCAGTCCAGCGTTACCTGCGTGGTGGCGAAGGTCGCGTCGCTCATCTGGCTCGCAATAAAGCGCTCGTAAATGAGCTTATACAGGCGGAACTGTTCGCCCGTCAAATGGTCTTTGATCGCGGCGGGCTCGTTGTCCACGCTCGTCGGGCGGATGGCTTCGTGCGCATCCTGCGCATTGTCGCGTCCTTTGTAGAAATTCGGTTTTTCCGGGATATACTTGTCGCCAAAGCGCCCCGCGATGAATACGCGGGCGGACTGCTGCGCTTCCAACGCGATGCGGACAGAGTCCGTACGGATGTAGGAGATCAAACCGACCGAGCCTTTTCCGCCGATGTCGATGCCTTCATAGAGCTGCTGGGCGATCATCATCGTGCGCTTAGTGGTGAAGCCAAGCTTGCGAGAGGCTTCCTGTTGTAGGCTGCTGGTCGTAAACGGCGGCGCGGGATGGCGAGACTTGACGCCCTCCTTCACCTCGGTAATGGTAAAAAGCTGATCCTGAATGCGCGCGAGCACTTCCTTCGTATCCGCCTCGTTGCAAAGATCGCGCTTAGTGCCGTTTTCGCCGTAATATTTCGCGTCAAACGTCTTTTTATTGGCGATATCGCGCAGTTTGGCGGTGATGTTCCAGTACTCTTCCGGCACAAAATCGCGGATTTCGTTTTCTCGATCGCAAATGATGCGGGTGGCTACGCTCTGGACACGCCCAGCCGAGAGGCCCTTGCGCACCTTTCTCCAGAGGATCGGGCTGATTTCGTAACCGACCAGACGATCCAGAATTCTTCGCGCCTGCTGCGCGTTGACTAGTCTCATATCGATGGCGCGCGCGCCTTTGATCGAGTTTTTCACCGCGGTGGACGTGATCTCGTTGAACACGATGCGGCACTTACTCTTCTCGTCGAGATTGAGCACCTGCGCCAGATGCCAACTGATGGCTTCACCTTCGCGGTCAGGGTCGGTCGCGAGATACACTTTCTCGGCGGTCTTCGCCTCTTTGCGAATGCGCTCCAGCACATCGCCTCTGCCGCGCAGGGTGATGTACTTCGGCTCAAAGTTGTTCTCGATCTTGACGCCGAGCTGGCTCTTCGGCAGATCGCGCACGTGTCCGTTGGACGCGACCACCTTGTATTTATTTCCTAAGAATTTACCGATCGTCTTGGCCTTTGCAGGCGACTCAACGATAACGAGTGCTTCTGACATAATCTTCCTCCCGCCGGAGAGCGCTTGAGGCGCATACGCGTTATAGACGTGCATTTTTGTCCGGCAACTGCTTCATTATTCCGAAATAATGTAATTCTGTCAAGATAAAATTTATGAATTGCTTCAAAACTGCGAAAAACATCGCTCGTTTCACCTTAATTTTTCATTTTGAAATGTTTTTTCATCACCTGATCCATGTGAATAAAGAAATTCCTTCTATTATATAGTCTCTTGTGTAACATAAATATTTCCCCGCAAAAAACCACTTGCTTGCATTATTCGCGGGTGCATTCGATCACGCGGATATGATCCTTTGTTTGTTGCGCGATTACTATTACAATCATTATTTAAACAGTTTTATTGATTAGATGTCTTTTAGTCTCGTCCGGTTTGTATCGATGCCATATCGTCTGCCGGGCAGCGCCAGCACAATTCCTGAAAATTGAAGCTCGGTCAAGTTCGCGTTGAGCGTACCAATCGGCAGCGGCAGCGCGTCGCAAATTTCGTCAAAGCTCATCTCCACGCTCTTAAGCAGGCGGCAGATGGCGCGCTGATCTTCCGGCAGCGAAGACAGCAGCACGATATTCGCGGGCGGAAGCATTTCGGCAGCCACATGCAGGCAGGAATACTCCGCGAGGATATCCTCCGGCGAGAAGACGGGCTTTGCTTCGCCGCGCGCGATCATGCCGTTGGGTCCTGCGCTCATCTCGTCGCCAATGCGTCCCGGTACGGCGAATACATCCCTGCCCTGATCGTGCGCATATCCCGCGGTAATCGAGGTGCCGCTGCGCTCCGCCGCCTCTACCACAAGGGTGCCGTGCGCAAGCCCGCTCATCACGCGATTGCGAATTGGAAAATGATATCGTTCCACACGCTTGCCCGGCAAAAACTCGGATACCACCGCGCCGCGCTCAATGATCTCTTCATAAAGACGCTCATTTGATTGCGGGTAGACGACGTCCACCCCGCAGCCGAGCACCGCGAGCGTCGGGCAAACGGCGTTTTTTACGTCCAGCGCGCCGCGCGCCGCGCGCGCGTCGATTCCTTCCGCCATACCGGAGACAACCAAAGCACCGGCGGAGGCGAGCTCGCAGGAAAATCGCTTTGCGACCTCGATTCCATACTTGGTCGGGTGTCTGGTGCCAATCACCGCGATGGAGAGCTCGGGGTCTGGCTCAATTGCGCCGATATAGTACAAAACACTCGGCGGGTTGGGAATTTCCGCAAGCAGTTTCGGGTATCGTTCGTCTCCGGGATAGGTAAAGCGAATGTGTTTCTTGTCCATCTGTTCGAGCATCCGCTCGATAAACCCCGCTTGATTTGCTTCGTTGAGCCGCTTTAGAACCGTCTCCGGCAACGCGGAAAACGCCTCGTCGCCGTCCGCAAAGGCGGCTTTTGCGTTGATCATCGAGCCAAAGTGACCCATAATCTGCTGCGCTGTTTTTGCGCGATACTCTATGCCATAGTTCAGCCAAAGCCGTGCTCTTTCCTCCGCCGTCGTCTCACGCGCCATAGCGTTACACTTCCCTTCCGCTCTGGTCGAGACTGCGGTATTGGATCGCCTCCGCATAGTGCCGAAGCGCAATCTGATCTTCGCCCTCGACGTCCGCAATCGTCCGCGCAACTTTCAGAATGCGCTGGTAGGCGCGCGCGGAGAGTTTCAGCTCTGCATACGCGCGCGCAAGCAACTGCTCGCTCGCGGGATCCGGCGCGCAATAGCGCTTGATGAGCTTCGCGTTCATCTGCGCGTTGAGTAAGATTCCATCTTCGGCAAAGCGCTTTCTTTGCAACTCCCGCGCTTTCTCCACCCGCGCGCGGATGATCGCGGAAGGTTCCCCCGCCGCTTTCTCGGAAAGCTCTAAAAACCCGACCTCCGGCATCTCGATCTGGATGTCGATGCGATCCATCAGCGGCCCGCTGATTCTGCCGCGATAGCGCTCAATCTGGCTCTTTGCGCAGCGGCAAGGGTGAATCTTGGAGCCAAAGTTTCCGCAAGGGCAGGGATTCATCGCGGCGACGAGCACAAACTCCGCCGGATATGTCGCGGTTGCCGCGGCGCGGCTGACGGTGATGAAGCCGTCCTCCAGCGGTTGGCGCAGCGCCTCCAATACGTTATGTTGAAACTCCGGCAGCTCGTCGAGGAAAAGCACGCCGTAGTGCGCAAGGCTAATTTCGCCCGGCATGGCGCTCTTTCCGCCGCCGACGAGCGCCGCCGAAGACGCGCCGTGGTGCGGCGCGCGAAACGGACGCTCCCGAACCATACCGTGGCCTTTTGTTGCGCCCGTAATCGAGTGTATCTTCGTAATCTCAAGAGATTCTTCGTACGTCAACTGCGGCAGGATGGAAGGAATCGCACGCGCAAGCATGGTCTTGCCCGCGCCGGGCGTACCGATCAAGAGAATGTTGTGTCCGCCTGCAACGGCGATCTCCGCCGCTCTCTTAGCCCCCTGCTGTCCTTTGATCTCGCTAAAGTCTGTTCCGTAGCGCTGCTCATACCCCTGCCAACGCTCGGTTGGATGCGGCGCAATCTCCGCGCTGCCGCGCACGTGATCGCAAAGCTGCGCAAGCGTCGCAACGGGCAGCACTTGAATGCCCTCTACATACGCCGCCTCTTCCGCGTTGCCTTCCGGCACGGCAAAGATCGTTTCCCCTTTGGAAAACGCGTCGATCACCATCGGCAGCACGCCTGCAATCGGGCGAACGCCACCGTCTAAACCCAGCTCGCCAAATGCGACGAACGACGGGTTTGTGTGCGCGCCAAGCTGCCCGGATGCGGCGAGGATGGAGAGCGCGACGGGCAGATCGTATACCGCACCTTCCTTTCGCATATCCGCGGGAGCTAGATTGACCGTAATCCGTGCGGCGGGAAAGATGTATCCCGCGTTCTTGATCGCGGCGCGCACGCGTTCGCGTGATTCCTTCACCGCGGGGTCTGGCAGACCTACGATTTCAAAACCGGGCAGTCCGTTTGCGATATCCGTCTCAACTTGTACGGCATAACCGCCGATTCCGTTGAGACCGTGACTCTTGATGCGAGAAAGCATACCGTGCTGTTTTTTCCTCTCCGGCAATTCCGTTTTTTACGGTTATACTCAGTATACACGAAAAGCGCCGGCTTGTGCGGCGCTTTTTCGACAAAATTCGACTCGATTTTTACGCTTGCGGTTGTTCTTTCTGCACCTGCGGCTTCTGATTAAACACGAGTAGGCGGTTGCCGACATAGTTAACCACGATGGCGACCGCCGTGGCGATGAGTTTCGCAACCGTGTCCCCTTTGAGGAAGCCCGCCAGAGCCTTTGGCATCCAGCCTGCAACCCATTCGTTCGTGACGCCAAATACCTCGCGGCAGAGCCAGATCATGCCGAGCGAAACGCCGAGGGACGCCAGATTGACAAGCAGAAACAGCGCAATCTCGCGAAACGAGCGTGTTCGCTGCTCGCGAAACGTCCAACTGCTGTTCCAAAGATAGCTGTTGACCACACCCGCGGTATAGCCGAGCACCTGCGCCGCGTAAACCCAGCCAAGGGTGAGATTCAGCGTTTGAAATACAGCAAAGTCGACCAATGTATTCAACACGCCCACAATGGCAAACTTCACCATCTGCCAAATCGTCTTTTTCGCTTCTTCGTTACGCGCCATACATCAGTTTTCCTCCGGGCAGTTTCGATAGGAACGCAGCCCAATCCGCGGGAATCGCGAGGCCGGAGATGCCGGGATACAACAGCACGAAGAACAGCAACGCGAGCCCGACCCAGAACCACTTGATGAAGTTTGCTTCCGGGTAGCGCTCCTCCAGTTTTTGCAGCGCGTAAACCGTTGCCATCAGGATAAACGGCACCGTCGCAAAGAAGTGGTAGATAAACGTGCAGCGCGTCACCAGCACCCAGGGCAGGAAGTTTGCGAGAATACCCACGCAGAAGATCTGCATGGCGCGATCCGGCGCAACGCGCTTGCTCAGCCGCGCAAAGAGGAGCGCGACCGCGCCGATGGAGGACACCCACCAGACGGCAGGGTTACCGGAGGCGCTGAGCGTGGAGACCTGTTCCGGCGTGATGTAGCTATTGAAGAAATACCACATCGGTTTTGCCGTAAACGGCCAGGAATACCAGCTGGACTGATACGGATGCGTAGCAACCAGCGTCGAATGATAATTGTACATGAACTGCTGATAGTGCGTAAACGTCTGGAACATGCCCTTGAGTCCGTAACCCGTCGTCTGCCCCGCTTCGTAGATGAAATACGGCGTATAGGAGACAAAATAGATCGTAAACGGAATCACAATAAAGAACAGCACGCACCAAAGCAGCGTCTTGACCGTCATTTGCCAGAAGTTTTCCACCCGCGCTTTGTCCGCGTCGTTATCCCGCGCGTTGACCTGCGCATAATCCAGATAACGCGCAATCAGCGAACCAAAGAGCAACACGGCAAGGCCTGCGCCCGCATAGATGCTCGTCCACTTGCAAGCCGCGCCGATGCCGAAGAACAGGCCGGAGAGCGCGAGCGGCTTGAGCGTCTTTTTGAAATCGTCGACAAAGAAATTCATCGTGATGTACTGATACATGTAATAGTACATCAGCAGGATGAAAAACACCGAGTAAACGTCTATGGTGGCGATGCGCGTCTGCGTAAAGTGCATGAAGTCAAACGCAAACAGCGTGGTCAGCACCAGCGCGTAGTTGGAGTTTTTGAAGAGCCTTTTTCCAAAGGCATAGAGAACTGGCAGCATGCCGATGCCAAACAGCGCGCCGACCACGCGCCAGCCAAACGGCGTCATGCCAAACACCCAAACGCCGAGCATGATCAGGATTTTGCCCAGCGGCGGATGCGAGTTTTCGTAGGGAGTAAGATTGTGCAGGTTTTCGTAAGCCGTGCGCGCATGATACAGCTCGTCAAAATACATACCGGAAAAGTAGCTCGGCTCCGCGACGGTATCCTGCTCGTCAAAGAGATTTCCCTGCGTTCCCGTTGCGCCGACGACCGTCAGCGGAATTTGTTCTCCATCGAGATCATAAAACGCGATTTCGTTGAGTTTCAGTGAGCCGGAATAGAGCGACAGCGTCACGGTGTCTGTCTCAAATTCCGTCGAGATCTTCTTCCAGCGGAACATATCGTCGTATTTTTGTGAGAAAGTCTCCTCGTGTCCGTCCGGCGTGGAGATCAGCAGCGTTCCGTCGTTGTTGATATTGCCGTAGATGCTGTAGGCGGAGACGTGCTCCACCGCGTTAAACTTCACGGTAATGCTCTCGCCCGCCTGATTGCTGTACCAGTACGTTTGCGGCGCTGTTGTCGAACCGAGATTGGTCAGCGCGACCACGCCGTAGACCAGCGTGATACCAAGCACAAATAGGATATCGCGCTTGGAGTAGTGCAGTTTATTGTCCGTCGGCACGCTTGGCAGCAGCGAGATACGGCGCGGCAGGCGCTTTTGCGGCGTTTTTTCCTGCACGAGCGACTCCGGCATCCTGCCTTGTACAAGGATTTGGAACGCGACGAAGCTCAGATAGATCGCAAGCAGCACCGTTGCGAGTGAACCCACAAACGTAATTACGTTATAGACCGTGCCCCTTGCTTCCTGATGGTTGACCACATAGAATGCGCAGGTCGCGTTCAAAAAAGACGTTATGGAGAGCCCGCCAAACACCGCGAGGAGTCTGCGATCCCCATAATAAAGATACGCGATCAAGATCATCAGCAGTGCGGGCAGCATGTAACGCTCGTGCATATAGTGCCCGAAGGTGAAGATGAGCAGTACCGCAAGTCCGGACGCGAGAAACAGCGCGCCATGACTCCGCTTTCTGCCAAAGTAATAGAGCACAGAAGAGAACAGCGTGGAGGCGATGATCATACCCATGCCAAACTTATAATATGGCATACCGAGAAACAGCGTGTCCGCCGTCTTCCAATTCCAGCCGAACATCGAACCGAAGTTAAACGCCTCAATCGAGACATAGTGATACGAGGTTGCGGTGGAGCTGTATTTATCGATCAGCCACATCCAGTCCTGACTGCCTTTAAACGGCAGGGACAGCACGAAGAGTACCGCCAGCGCGGCGAGCACCGCCAGCGCGGTTTCCCCGAGTTTTTTCACCCACTCTTCCCGATGATCGATGATATCCAAAATGAACGCCACGGCGAGAATCGGCCCGAACATCAGCGCCTGCGGTTTCATCAGGATCGCAAGGCCGTAGACCGCGCCCGCCAAAATGCGCTTGTCTGTTTGCAGCAGCAGTATCACGAGCGCAATCAGCAGCGCGAGGACGGAGTCAATCTGCCCCCATCCGCCGGAAACAAACATCAGCGTCGGCGCAAAGGCATAGATGCCCGCTAGAATCAGCGCGCCCTTTTCGCCGAGTTTTTGCCCTTTCGCGAGCCGGTATAATAGATACACGGTCAACAAATCAGCAACGGTGGATGGCATCTTAAAGAGCAACGCCATGCCGTCCGATCCATACGGAATGCCGAGCAGTTTGCACAGACCGGAGATCGCACCGCAGAGATACATATATCCCGGCGGATAATCCGCAAAAGCGCCGCTGGTATAGAAGTTGCTCGGCCCGAGCTCCACAACCATATTGCCCCATGCCATGAAGCAATTGATGTCTGTCGGGTGCCCGTAAAAGATGATTGAGAGAATTACACGAAGCGCAAACGCGCCGAAAAGGATCGTCATCAGGATCAAACGCGGGCGCTCAACCGTCTCCAACATGCGGGAAGCATATCGAAGTTTATTGCGGTAAAGCCACACGGTTGCGACCGCGAGCACCAGCGTGAACGCTATCGCCAGATACAGCGGGTCGTTCGCGGTCGTCTTTGCGGCCTCTGCCGTGCTCGCGTCCGTCTGGCTCGAAATCGTGCCGTTCTCGGTCGCGAGATTGACGATCTCTGCGTCGGTCGAGACGCACTCAACCAAAGAGACATTGCGATACTCGGCCGTGCCAACCGCCGTCGTGCCGTAGCCACCAAGGCGCAGGGCAACACAAACCTTCGTCTGCTCCGCACCCGTGCGGAAATAGAGCGAAAGGCTCCGCCAGGCATCCGAACCAAACAGGTTTTCCGAGTAGCAGAAGGTTCCGTCGATGGGATAGTTATCGATCGAAAGGTTTGCGCCCGTGCCGTACTGTACGTCGCTCGTGCGAATCTCCGCGCTCAGGCGATAGATTGTGTTCGGCAAAACATCGACTTCCTGTGTGACGCGGGAATCGTTTGCGATATGGTTCGTCAACACGATTTGCGCGGTTCCGTCCTCGCTCGCGATCGACGCGCTAACGCCTTCCGCATCGTTTTGATATGCGCTGAGTTCCCAGCCCGCGGGCAGAGGTGCACTTTCGGCCTGGAGTGAAAAATCTCCGTTATACAGTAGCTCGTCGCCCGTGATTTGATCCGCGTTCTCGGCAAGCGCCAGCGCGGGTACGCTCAGCAGGCATACGAATAGTAGGATTGTCAGCAGTTTACGCACGAACGTATCCTTTCCCCATCCTTAACAAGGGTCTATGAATTCCCAAACAGTATATCACAAACGAAAAAAAGCTCAACCGCGCGGTTGCGGCTTGAGCTTGTCATTTTTGTGTCAATATCGATTGCGGTTTCAGCGCGTTGCGTCGAAGGCGTTTTCAATGTGATGCACTTCTTTGTTTGCCAGATACACCTCTACCACGTCAAATCGCGCGGGTGCATCCAGCAGGTTTTCTTCTATTAAATACTGCTCGGCTGCGAGCGTTAAGAGCCTGCGTTTCGCGGGTGTTACGAACTCCGCCGGCGTGCCGAATTGCGTTTTGCTTCTCGCCTTTACCTCGATAAACACGATCGCGTCGCCATCCCGCATGATCAGGTCGATCTCCCGCGAACCGCTTCGATAGTTCTGGCGCAGGGTTTTGTAGCCTTTTGCTTCCAGATATTCTTTTGCGAGCGTCTCTCCGCCTCTGCCTACCGAAGTCGTGCTCATACATAGCTCCGGATAAAGCCTCTGCGGTGAATCGGGCATGGACCGTATTTTCGCAGGGCCGCAATGTGCTCCGCAGAACCGTAGCCTTTGTTCCTGGCAAACCCGTATTCGGGATAGAGCGCGTCCTGCTCGATCATGTAGCGGTCTCGCTCCACTTTCGCGATGATGGAGGCGCAAGCGATGCTATAGCTCAGCGCGTCGCCGTGGATGATCGGATGCTGGCGCGCGGAGATATTGAGCCCCGTGAGCGCGTCGATCAGCACGTCTGTCACCATAATTGGCATGGACGCAAACGCCTCCGCAAAGGCACGTTTAGTCGCTTCTAAGATATTGATCTCGTCGATCACGTCCGGATAGACCCAGGCCGTTGCGTACCCCAGCGCGGTCTCGGTTAAAACCGGATAGAGCGCTTCCCTGCGTTTTTCGCTGACCTTCTTGGAATCGTTCACGTGCGAAATCAGCGGTTCACTTGGCATTGCGGCGCAGCAGACGACGACCGGCCCGGCCAGCGGCCCTCTGCCGACCTCGTCCATGCCCGCGAGTACAACGCCGCTCTGACTCCAAAACGCGCGATCCGGTGTTGCGAGCGCTTGCAGCCGCTCCGCCTCCGGTATGCGCGTCATTTCGCTGCCTCCGGCTGCTCCAGTGTCACGCGCGCGACTTTCCCCGCGCGGAACTCGTCCAGCACGACGTGCGATGCGCGCTCGGTATCCAGTTCGCCTCCGCGCAGCAGGAACCCGCGGCTGAGACAGACAGCCTTGAGCAGGTCTTCCTTCGGCGTCTCCGCCGTGAGTTTGCCGTAACGCTCCGTTACTTGCCCGGGCGCGGTCGCCTGCAGGAGCGCCAGCAGATCCAGCGCGAGCTCCTCGCTGTCCATGATCTCGTCCTTAATCGAGCCGAGATAGGCCAGATGCTTTGCAAGCTTCTGATCTTCCAGCTTGGGCCAGAGCATGCCCGGCGTATCCATCAGCTCCAGATACGGCGTCACCTTGACCCATTGCTTGCCGCGCGTCACACCGGGTTTATCGCCGACCTCCGCGCGGTTTTGCCCCGCGATACGGTTGATCAGCGTGCTTTTGCCGACGTTTGGAATACCGACGATCATCGCACGCACCACTTTGTTGATCCCTTTTTGCTTCAGCGCGTCCACCTTGGGTTTCGCCGCCTGCTCGATCAGAGCCACCGCGACTTTTTTTGCGGAGCCGCCGGTCGCGGAGATACCCGTGGCCTCGATTCCGCGCTTGTTGTAGTACGAAATCCAGCGTTTGGTCGCGTTTGAATCCGCAAGATCGCTCTTGTTGAGCAGCACCACGCGCGATTTGCCCGCGAAGAGATCCTCAAAATCAGGGTTACGCGAAGCGAGCGGCGCGCGCGCATCCAGTATCTCGACCACCACGTCGATCATTTTGAGATTTTCTTGCAGCATACGGCGGGTCTTTGTCATATGCCCCGGATACCAGTTGATGGCAGCCATGGTTTCTTTCCTCCAAATATGGAAAAACCCCTGTTGCCGAATTCGGCAGAGGGGTTTGATCCCGTTTTGATTGATTAGTTGTTCTTCTCTTCGATGCGCTCGCGAATCTTCGCGGCTTTACCTGAGAGGTCGCGCAGGTAGAAGAGCTTGGCACGACGCACAACACCGTGACGGATGACTTCGATACGACCGATGCGCGGGCTGTTGTACGGGAAGGTTCTTTCTACGCCTACGCCGTAAGAAATGCGGCGGACGGTGAAGCTCTTGCGCACGCCGCCACCCTGAATCTTGATGACAACGCCTTCGAAGTTCTGCAAACGCTCGCGGTTACCTTCGATAACCTTCACGAATACGCGGACGGAATCGCCAACCTCCAGCGCAGGCAGGTCGGTACGCAGTTGCTCTTTTTCGAGCTCGGAAATGATGTTCGACATTTTGAAATATTCTCCTTTCAGTTTGCCAGGCGTTCATACTTCAAAAGCAGAACAGAGGACCGCCCGATGTCACAAGCGCGATTATAACACATAACAAATCACTATTGCAAGCCATTTATTCGGGATTGCACGTGAAATTCCCAGATTCTATGCGGGTTTTGTCTCCAAGGCGAGCTCCGTTTGCGCCTGCGGGTGCTTGGCGTCGTACACATACCACAGCGTGATGACCACTATGACGATCACGCCGCCGACAAGCGACCAGATGCCGGGGTTCTCGCCCGCGAAGAGGAACACCCAAACGGGGTTTAACAGCGGTTCGAGCACCGCAAGCAGTGAGCACGTCAAGAGCGGCGCATTTTTGATCGCGATGCTGTAGAGTACGTATGCGATGCCGATCTGGAAGATGCCAAGCACAAGAATGCCAATGATCGCCTGCGTCGTGAACGCGGGTCTTGTCGCGAACAGTACCGGAAGCCCGATGATCGCGGTGAGGAACTGTCCCTGCATGATGCCACTGGAACGCGTCTGGTCGGAAACGCCCTCGCTTGTGATAAACATTGCCGCAAAACAGATGCCGGAGATGACCGCAATGACGTCTCCCGCAATGCGTCCTTTGCCAATCTGCCCGATAAAGCAGAGGGATACGCCGAGAATCGTCATCGGAACCACGGCGATATCGAGCGGACGCAGCTTTTTCTTCTGCACAAAAGCGATGTAGAGCAGCACGTAGACCGGCGCGCAATACTGAATCACGATTGCGTTCGCCGCCGTGGTGAGTTTGTTTGCCGCGACAAACGTGGTGCAGACGCTCGCGAGCGCGATCGCGATCTTGACCGTGTCCTTATTGAACACGGGCTTGATCCCGCGAATGCGGAGGTAAACATACATCACCAGCCCGCCGATCAGGCCGCGAAGACCGGCGATGGCGAGCGGATTCCAGGGGACAAGCTTGATGAAAATGCCGCCCATGCTCCAGAGAAGCCCGGTGGCAATCATGGCGATGGTGCCTTTTGTGGTCTGTTTCATACCTGTTATCGCCGAAACTGGCGATTCTCCTTATAAAAAGACAATCCTTGACAGGACTGTCATTCGTTCGAATCCATTCTCTTCCTGCAACAAGTTTCTTACTTAAACTATCTCCGGTTACAGCCAGGCGTCGTCGGGCGCTTCAATGGTTTCGCCTTTTTCGGTCGTCTCTTTCAATAGATCGGGACGGTTGAGCGCGGTCTTGAGCCGCGCCTGCTCCTGCCGCCAGGCTTGAATCTTCGCGTGGTGACCGTTTAGTAAAATCTCCGGCACATCCATGCCACGAAAGCTCGCGGGTCGAGTATATTGCGGATACTCCAGCAAGTCCTCCGAAAACGACTCGTCCGCCGCGCTATCATCGCTGCCCAGCACGCCGGGAATGAGTCTGCTCACGCAGTCAACCACAATCATCGCGGGTAACTCGCCGCCGGTGAGCACATAGTCGCCAACGGAGATTTCGTCGTCGATGATCTCCATCACGCGCTCGTCTACGCCCTCATAGTGCCCGCAGAGGAGCACGAGGCGTTCTTCGCCGGAAAGTTCCTTTGCGATCTTCTGGTTGAGCGTGCGGCCTCGCGGCGTCATGAGGATACGGCGCGCTGTGCCGCCCTCGAGAACGGCATCCATACAATCGTAGATGGGCTGAGCCATCATCACGAGCCCCGCACCGCCGCCAAAAGGATAGTCGTCGGCTTTTTTGTGTTTGTTGTCCGTGTAGTCGCGAATGTTGTGCACGCGGATGTCGACAAGGCCGTTTGCCTGTGCGCGGCCCAGCATGCTGGCGCTGAACACACCGTCAAACATCTCCGGAAAGAGCGTGAGGATGTCAATCCGCAAAGCAGCCGACCTCCTCCAGCACATCCGCATCGAGTACGATGCGCCCGCTCTCCACATCCACCTCGTTGAGCACGCGCTTGAGCGCCGGCACGAGCAGCTTGCCGCCGTCGACTTCGTAAACGTCGTTTGCGCCGGTCTCCAGCACATCCGTGAGTTTGCCATACGTCTTGCCGCTGGTATCCGACACGTCGCAGCCAATGAGATCGACGACGAAATACGTGTCCTTTCTGAGCTTGACCGCGTTGTCGCGGCTCACGCAGAGATAGACGTTTTTCAGCGTCTCCGCGCGCTCGACGGTGTCGTAGCCTTCCAGGTGCAGCAGCACCGCGTCCGGTAAAAAACGCGCGCTCGTAACCGCAACAGGCGCATACGCGCCTGCCGAAGTTTCGAGATATGCCGTTTTGAGCTGGCGAAATCGCGCCGGATCGTCCGTGAGCGGGATGATTTTCACATCCCCGTGTACGCCGTGGACGCGGACGATCTGGCCGACGCGCAGGTAGTCGTTTCTCAAAGCAGTCTTCCTAAATCCGTCTTCCTGTGGTTCGTTCTTGAATACAGGCGATATCCCCGATTACTCGACGATATCGACCATGTATTTCTTGTCTTCGCGGACGCTCGCGGCCTTGACGACGGTACGAATCGCTTTTGCGATGCGCCCCTGTCTGCCGATGACTTTCCCCATGTCGCCGGGTGCAACGGAGAGGGAGATCACAACCGTGTCCCCTTCCTCCCGCGACTCGACCTTGACGGAGTCCGGCTCATCGACGAGATTTCTCGCAATGAAGCGTACGAGTTCCTCCATCATATTTGCCTCACTCGATGGCGCCGCTCTTCTTCAGCAGCGCACGAACGGTGTCCGTCGGCTGCGCACCCTTCTTGATCCATTCGACTGCGTGCTCGTTGTTCACGGTCAGCTCAATGGGGTTCGAGAGGGGGTTGTAGTAGCCGAGTTCTTCGACAAACGCGCCATCGCGCGGCGCGCGGGAATCCGCAACCACGATACGGTAAAACGGGGCTTTCTTGGCGCCCATGCGGCGCAGTCTGATCTTGAGCATTGTCTGCTTCCTCCAAATATAATGATGTTGTTTTTTATATCGAATACGTCAAAACGTGATTCGCCAATGTAGTTTTGCGCTTAGAATCCAAACGGGAATCCGCCGCGCTTGCCTTTGCCTTTTTTCATTCTGCCGGACATCTGCTTCATGAGCTGACGCGATGCGTTAAACTGGTTCATCAGGCGGTTGACTTCCTGCACGCTTGTGCCGCTGCCGCGCGCAATGCGCTTTCTTCTGCTCGCGGTGAGGATTTCGGGATCATGGCGCTCCGCCTTGGTCATGCTTTGAATGATCGCCTTTGTGCGCGCCATCTGTTTTTCGTCGATCTGCGCGCCAGCCATCTTGTCAGCACTCATGCCAGGGATCATCTTCATGAGGTCTTCCATGGAACCAAGGTTTTTCATCTGCTCCATCTGGTCCAGAAAATCGTCCAGCGTAAACGAGTTGGTCTTCATCTTTTCGGCCATCTCGACCGCTTTTTTCTCATCGAACGCGCTCTGCGCCTTTTCGATGAGCGTCAGCATATCTCCCATGCCGAGGATGCGGCTCGCCATCCGGTCGGGATGAAACGGCTCGATATCGGTCAGCTTTTCGCCGATGCCGGAAAATTTGATGGGCTTGCCGGTGACGGAGCGCACGGAGAGCGCCGCGCCGCCGCGCGTATCGCCGTCCAACTTGGTTAAAATCACGCCCGTGAGCGCGATGGTCTCGTGGAAGCTCTTGGCGACGTTAACTGCGTCCTGACCGGTCATCGCGTCCACGACGAGCAGAATCTCCGCAGGGTTGACCGCGTCACGAATCTGTTTGAGCTCCGCCATCATGTCCGCGTCGATGTGCAATCTGCCCGCCGTATCGACGATGACTACATCGATAAATTTGCGCTTGGCTTCCGCAATCGCTTCTTTCGCGGTGAGCACGGGGTTTTGCGTACCGTGTTCGTAGACGGGGATATCGAGCTTTTCGCCAACGATCTGGAGTTGCTGAATCGCGGCGGGGCGATAGATATCGCAGGCGGTGAGCAGCACACTCTTGCCATAGTTCTTTTTGATGTAGGCTCCGAGCTTGCCGCACATGGTCGTCTTACCCGCGCCCTGAAGGCCGGCCATGAGGATCACCGCGGGTTTCTGGCTGCCGAATTCCAGCTTCGCGTGTTCGCCGCCCATAAGCCGCGTGAGCTCTTCGTTGACGATCTTGACCACCTGCTGGCCGGGTGTTAGGCTCTCCAGCACTTCGCTGCCCACGGCGCGCTCGGTCACGATCTTGATGAAGTCTTTCACGACCATGAAGTTGACGTCCGCTTCCAGGAGGGCGAGCTTGATCTCGCGCATGGCCTCTTTCACATCGGCTTCGTTGAGCTTGCCGCGCGAATTGAGCCGCTTGAATACCGCTTGTAATTTTTCAGAGACGCCTTCAAACGCCATCTTATTCCTCCGAAACCAGCTCGCGGATTTGCCGGAGCAGGTCTTTTTGCGCTTCGTCGAGCCGCGTGCCGTCGAGCTGATCGATCAAAACACACAGCTTTTCATTGGTTTCTATCAAGTTGAGCTTGGTTTCCATGTTCCGCAGTTCCGATTCGGCGGTTAAGATTGCGTCCCGTACCGCCTGCCGCGAGATGCCCTCGCGCTCGGCGATTTCACCCAGCGAGCAGTCTTCATAGGCATATTGGCGCACAAGCGAACGCTGGCGCTCGGTTAAAAAAGCGCCGTACCAGTCCATGAGTTGTCCAAGTTCGACCAAACGATTCATCGTATCACCTGTAAAGCAGAAAAGCTTTACACCGTACCTATTATAAGGTGCGTGGTGATTTTGTCAAGTGAATTGTCTTTTTATTCTGACTTTTCTCGCGAAAATGCCGGTTTTTCGTCAATCCGCGTCGTTTGCCAATAACGCCTGTGCAAAGAGCTCCGCGTCAAACGCCTGTAGATCGTCAATTCCTTCGCCAACGCCCACGAAGCGCACGGGCACCTTCAGCGTCTCGCAGATGGAGATAACCACGCCGCCCTTCGCCGTGCCGTCCAGCTTGGTGAGGATCACGCCGTCCAGCTCGCAGACCTCCGCGAATGCGCGCGCCTGCGCCAACGCGTTTTGCCCCGTCACCGCGTCCAGCACCAGCAGGGTTTCGCAGGGGATCTCCGGCAGCTCGCGCGCGATCACGCGGCGGATCTTGCCGAGTTCGCTCATGAGGTTTGCTTTGTTGTGGAGTCTGCCCGCCGTATCGCACAAAAGCAGGTCGCAGTTCTTCGCCTTGTAGGAGGCGATCGCGTCAAACACCACCGCCGCGGGATCCGCGCCTTCGTTATGGCGCACCATGGCGACATCCGCGCGCTTGGCCCATTCGCCGAGCTGCTCCGCCGCCGCCGCGCGGAAGGTATCCGCCGCCGCGAGCATGACTTTTCTGCCCTGCGCATGATAGCTGTTGGCGAGTTTTCCGATGCTCGTCGTCTTGCCGACGCCGTTGACGCCGACGATGAGCACGACCGCAGCGCCCTGATCCGCCGAAAACGGTTTCTTCGTGGTGACCGCCTTGGCGATCAACGCCGCAAGTTCATTTTTCGCGCTCGCGCGATCGGTAATCTTCTTTTGTTTGATGACGGCTTGCAGGTCGTCCAGCAAGCGCTCGGTGACGGCTGCTCCCGCGTCCGCGAGGATCAGCGCCTCTTCGAGTTCTTCATAAAACGCTTCGTTGATGCCGTCTTTGGAGGCGAAGAGCCGCGCGAGCAGCCCCGTGCGGGTCTTGCCGAGGCCTGTTTTCCATTTTTGGAAGAGTGGTTTTTTCTCCATATATCTACCTTTTCAGAAGATTCATTTTTTGAAAGAAAGCTTTTTCTCCATACATCTACCTTTAGAAAGATTTTATTCTATCTAGTTTTAGCTTGCCTGTTCGGGCGCTGTGGTGATGCCGTCTTCGCCGAAGCGCGCGGAGACCACCTTGCTCACGCCTTTTTCTTCCATAGAAACGCCATAGAGCGTATCGCAGACCTCCATGCTCCCTTTGCGGTGCGTAATGAGGATAAACTGCGTCCCGTCGGAATAACGCTTCACGTAGTCCGCAAAACGGGAAACGTTCGCCTCGTCCAGCGCGGACTCGATCTCGTCCAGCATGCAGAATGCCGGCGGCTTGAGTTTGAGCATCGCAAACAACAGCGCGATGGCGGTCAGCGTGCGCTCTCCGCCGGAGAGCAGAGACAGTAGCTGGAGCTTCTTTCCCGGCGGCTGCGCGATGATGTCGATGTCGCAGCCCAGCACATCGTTTTTGTCCGCGAGCCTTAGCTCCGCCTGACCGCCGCCGAAAAGCTCGGCAAACGTGGACGAGAAGTTCTGCTGAATCAGCTCAAACTGTTTGAGGAACACGCTCTCCATGGTTTGCGTCAGCTCCACGATCAGCGTCTCCAGGTCGCGCTTGGCGTTGTGGAGATCGTCGCACTGCGTGGCAAGCTCGCTGTGCCGCTCGAACACGCTCTTGTATTCGTCGATGGAGCTGAGGTTGATATCGCCCAGTCCCTTGATCTCCTGCTTGATCTCGTTCACACGGGTGTTGCTCACGCCAACCGTGATCTCCCGCTTGAGCGCCGCCGCGTTTTCGTAGGTCAGGTCGTATTCGTTCCAGATGTGATCCTGCATGGCGCCAAGCTCCATCTCGAGCTTGCTCTGTGTCAACTCCTGCTTATGGATGCGGTCGGCGAGGTCGCGCGTGTTGACGAGCAGTTCTTCGCGCCGCGCGCGCTGCTCGTAGAGCGAGGCGGACACCATCTGCCGCTCTTCTTCGATCTTCTTTAAATTCTCTTTCTCGGCGGTGGTCACGGCGCTGTCGCTCTCAATCTGTGTACGCATGCCGTCAATTTCCGCTTCAATCGCCGATAGATTTACCGCGTTCTCCTCCGCCTCGTGTTCCAGCGCGGAGAGGCGAAGCGTCAGCTCGCGGTGCTCGGAAACGAGCCGCTTCTGCTCGGCGTAGACCGCGTCGCGCTCCTTACTCAGCGCCATGCGGCGCACCTTTTGCTCGGTGAGCTCGCCCGCGATTGACTCGCGCTGCTTGCGCAGCTCGTATAGCTCGCCTTGCGCGCGGGAGACGTCCTCGCGCGTGGTCGCGTTGCCCTGCTCGATGTCGGTCTGCTGCTCACCCGCGTTTGCGCACTCCCGCTCCACCTCCGCGAGGTTTTCGGTGAGCTGAGCTCTCTCATCTGCGAGCGTCTGCTCGCTTTGTTCGCTGATTTCCACATCTCTGCGGATGATATCTAGCTGCTCCGCCTGCTTTGCCGCCGCGATTTCGCAGGCATGCACCGCGTCCCGGAAGGAGTCCACTTGAATGTCGCAGCGGAACACGTCCTGTTCGCCTTTGCGAAGCGCCGCTTTCTTTTCTTCCAGCGACGCATCCGCCTTTTTGAGCTTTGCGCGCAGTTCCTGCAGCTCGCGCTCGCGGCTTAAGAGGTTAAACGTCTGCTTTTGCAGACTGCCGCCGCTCATGGAGCCGCCGGTGCTGATGATGTCGCCTTCCAGCGTTGCGATATGGAACGCGCCGCGCGTGCGTTTCTTCAGCGCGATGCCCGCGTCCAGATTCTTCACGATGATCGTGCGGCAAAGTAGATAATCCATTACGTTACGCACGTTGTCGTCGCAATCGACCAGCTCGTTTGCAACCCCAATGCAGCCCGGCACATCCAGCATTGCCCGCTCTTCGCGCGTGATGCGCGTGGGGTTGAGTAGCGCCATCGGCAGCAGTGTCGCTCTGCCGTAATCCTTGGCGCGGAGGTATTCGATGACGTATTTTGCGTCCTCGGCGGTCGGGGTCACGATGTTTTGCAGCGTACCGCCGAGCGCCATCGTAATCGCGACTTCGTATTCTTTCGGCACGCGCAGAAGCTCCGCAACCACGCCGACAATCGCGCGACCGAGGTTTGCGTCGTTCGGCGCATCCTTGAGGATGTTTTTCACGCTCGCATAGTAGCCCTCGCGTGAGCGTTGCATCTCGTCAAGTACGCGCAGACGCGACTGAATCGAGGAGATTCCCTGTTCGTCCTGCGAGATTTCCTCGCGCAGCGCGGTGAACGCATCCAGCGTTTTTCTGCGGTTTTCTACGGAGCCGTCCAGATCGCGCTTTGCCTGTTCGAGCCGCTGCGCTTCCTCCGCATGCTGCTCTTTTGCGAGCGTCAGCTCCTCGCGCAGGCGCGCGGTTTCGTCCGCGCGGCGCTGTGCCTCGGCTTCGATGGCGACGAGCCGCTCGCCGATCGAGCTCTTCATCGTATCAAATCGCGCCGCGCTGGATTTAAAATCGGATGCGCGGTTCATCGCCTCGATGATACTATTCTTCATCTCGTCGAGGGATTCTTCACGCGCGGTGATATCCGCGTCGATCGCGTTTAAGTGCGCTTCCGCGGTCTCCATCTCTTTTTCCAGCAACGCGAGCGCCGCTTGACCGGATTCGTCCGCCTGAAGGCCGGCAATCACGTTTCCGAGTTCTTCTATCCGTGCCTTGCTCTGCTCGCGTTCCTGCTCGATGCGCTTCTGCGTCGAGCGCGCATTTTCGCGCCGCTCGTTGAGCACATGACTGGTGCCGACGCGGGTCTCCGCCTCCGAAACCAGCCCCATGAGCTTATTCTGTTGCGTATTCATTGTGCTATCGAGCGCTTTGAGCTGTTCTTCCAGACCGGCGCAGGTGGAAAGAAGCGTGGTTTCCCCCGCCTCCGCCAACCCTAGCTCCTCGTTCATCTGGCGCATGGTTTCGGTAATCTGCGCGAGCTTTTCGTGTACGCGATCGTATTGATAGAGAAACAGATTGACCTCGAGATCCTTCAGCTCGTCTCGCAGACGCAGGTAAGACCGCGCAGACGCGCTCTGCTGCTCCAAGGGAGCCAGACGGTCTGCGAGTTCCTTTAAAATATCCTCGATGCGTTCGAGGTTCTTTTCCGTATTATTGAGCTTTCGCTCCGCGTCCTCTTTGCGTACGCGGTAGCGCATTACGCCAGCCGCTTCCTCAAAAGCTGCACGGCGGTCTCCGCTCTTGTTGGCAAGAATCTCTTCCACCTTACCCTGGCTGATGATGGAGTAACCGTCTTTGCCGATACCGGTGTCACAAAAGAGATCGGAAATGTCGCGCAGTCGGCAGTTGTTGCGATTGATGCAGTATTCGCTTTCGCCGGAGCGGTAGACGCGGCGCGTAATCGCGACCTCGCTAAACGGCACCTTTAAGAGCCCATCGCTGTTGTCAAACGTCAGTGTTACCTCGCTGTAAGCAAGCGCTTTTCTCAGTTGTGTGCCGTTGAAGATGACGTCCTCCATCTTGGCGCCGCGCAGAGCTTTTGCGCTCTGTTCGCCGAGCACCCAGCGTACCGCGTCCGAGATGTTGCTCTTTCCGCTACCGTTTGGGCCTATGATGGCGGTGACACCGGAACCAAAGCGAATCTCGGTCCTTCGCGCGAAGGACTTAAAGCCGTTGAGCTCTAGTTTGACCAGTCTCATGCTTCGTCCTCCAATACGCCAAGGCGAATCAAGGCGGACTTCGCCGCTTCCTGTCCCGCGCTCTGCTTATTCAGACCTGTGCCTTCACCGATGGCTTCACCGGAGAGGCGCACGCAGATGGTAAATCGTTTTTGATGCTCCGGGCCTACTTCGTCCATACATTCGTATTCGAGGGAACCGATGTGCCCTTTTTGCACGTATTCCTGCAAGCGGGTTTTATAGTCCTTATCGGTTTCGTCTACGCGCGCCTCTTCCAGCAGGCGGATCACCCGCTCCAAAATGACGCGTTTTGCGTCGCCGATTCCTCCGTCGAGGAAGATTGCACCGATGATCGCCTCCAGCGCGTCCGATACGATAGATGGCTTATTCCGCCCGCCGGTGAGCTCTTCGCCGTTGCCGAGGCGCAGATAAGCGGGAATGTTGAGCGTCGTCGCCGCGCTAAAGAGCGCATGCTCGCAGACAAGCCGCGCGCGGTGGCGCGTCATCGCGCCCTCCTGCAACTCTGGATGTTCCAGATACAGATGCTCGCTCACGCAAAGTTCCAGCACCGCGTCGCCCAAAAACTCCAGGCGTTCGTTGTGCGTGTGCCGCTTTCCGTCTCCCTTGACAAACGAGGTATGCGTCAACGCCGTTTCCAGAAGGGAACGGTCGGCAAACGTATACTCAAGGGTTTCTTCCAGCGTGGAGAGCGAATCTTGCTGTTGCGTCATCTGGTTATCCTTTGATGATTGTTTTTTGAAAACTGGTTTCTACGCGGTCAAAAGTCAGAACTGGTCTATTTTCGTGGAAATACAAACGCCGCGCGCGGTAAGTTGCCGAACGCTTTACAAAAAAAACCGCACCCTCTCTCAGTCTTCGGATGCGGGTCAACAAAATCTCTGTTGTGCTTACTTCTTTTCGAGGTAACCGACGATGTCTGCAACCGTCTGAACCTTGGGAAGTTCTTCGTCCGGAATCTCAATGTTGAACTCCTGTTCGAGGTCCATGATGAGTTCGACGATGTCCAGCGAGTCGGCCTTGAGGTCATCGATCAGGCGGCTGGTCATGGTGATGGTGCCTGCGTCAATATCCAGTTGCTTTGCAATAATATCTCTAACTTTTTCAAAAAACATGTTCAAAACTCCTTTTCAACGCGTTTTTTCACGCATCTCATTCGCGTAGTATTCTATATGACCCGTGGCAATCTGTCAATGCTTATGCCAATCTGGCGATTATTCCGGTAGGTTGAATTGCGCGATTTCTTCCCCGAGCAGGTGCGTAACATCCGAAGAGACGAGCTTCACGCCCTGCAAAATCGCCGAGCGGAACGACTTTCCGTTGGAGCTGCCGTGCGCCTTGATCACGCCGCCGTTGACACCGAGCAAGGGTGCGCCGCCGTATTCGGTGTAGTCCAGTTTTTTCTTGAGCAGTTTAAACGCGGGCTTGCAGATCAGAGCGCCGATCTTGGTGCGCAAGCTCGACAGTAACCCCTGCTTGAGTAGACTCATAATCAACGCCGCCGCGCCCTCGGTCCCCTTGAGTACGATGTTTCCATCAAAGCCGTCGCAAACGACAACGTCGAAGTCCCCGCCCAGCACATCCCGGCCTTCGCAATTGCCGGTGAAGTTGACGGGCGCCGTCTTGAGCCGTTGATGCGTCTCTTTGGTCAGTTCGTTGCCTTTTTCCTCCTCCGCGCCGTTGTTGAGGAGACCCACACGCGGGTTATTCACGCCAACGACGCTCTTCATGTAAGCGGAGCCCATCATCGCAAACTGAACGAGATAGTCGCTCTTACAGTCCGTGTTTGCTCCGCAGTCTAAGAGCAGCACGCAGGAATCCGGCGTCGGCATCACCGTCGCCAGCGCGGGACGCTTCACGCCTTTGAGTCTCTTGATGATCAGCGTAGCTCCTGTCAGTAGCGCGCCAGTGCTGCCCGCCGAAAGGACGCAGTCCGCTTCACCCGAAGCTACCGCTTCTACCGCGCGCACCATAGAGGAGTCCTTCTTTTTGCGGATCGCGAGCGTCGGCTGCTCGTCGCTGCCGATCACCTCCGTCGTGTGAACGATGGACACGCGGGGATCGCTCACCCCAAGCGCCGCAAGTCCGTCTTTGATGATTGTCTCGTCGCCGTAGAGCGCGAGCTCTACATCCTTGTTCAGTTCCGGCAACACGAGCTTGACGCCCTCAAACACCGCCTGCGGTGCGTGGTCGCCGCCCATTGCGTCTATGGCAATTCTCATACTGTGTCTTCTCCCAATTCCGCGGCAACGATTGCCGCTATCCCAATCCGGTCAATTTATGCCGCGAAGAAGCGATGATAAGTCCGAATGAATCGATATGTTCTTCTAGCGGCTGTTACGTATATTTATGTATTATACGAAAATTGCGATCGTTTCGCAACGCAAACAGGTGTTTGAAGCGCACGGCGAAGAGCGCAAGCAGGCAAGCAAAAAGACTCTCCGCGCAAAATCGCGCGAAAAGTCTCTTTGCTTTTGCAAAACTTGTTGTCGAAGGTTTCGACATATGCCGAAGGATGGATGATCAGGCGTTCTTCTTTTCCTTCTGTTCCATGTCGACGACCAGCTTGCCGCCGTAATACCCGCACGTCTTGCATACCGTGTGGGACGGTACAAGCGAGTGGCACTGCGGGCACTCGCCCAGCTGCACTTCCGCAACTTTAAAGTTGGATGCTCTGCGCGAATCACGCCTTGCCTTGGACGTTTTTCTCTTGGGTACTGCCATGATAATCCCTCCTATTCTTCATCTGATAGCGCATGGGATTTTTTTCAATCCCAGGCTTCCTCTGTGGTGCAATCGCAAGTGGTTGTGTTTCGATCCACGCCGCAAACGGGGCATAAGCCTTTGCAATCCTCCCGGCAAACGCTCGCGATGGGAAGCTCTAAAAAGAGATTGTCCAACACGGCTTTGTCGAGCAATAGCTCGTCTCCTGAATACGGATAGGTCTCATCGTCGGGCGCATCGTCTGTTCCCTTTACAAATCGCTCCGAAAAGGAAAACGCGATGCGCTCTACAAAAGATTTTGTGCATCTGGCGCAGGTGGTGTTCACACTTGCCAGCGCTTTTCCGCTGAGCGTAAACGCCTTGCCGTCGTAAACATACGTTCCGTTGACAACAATCGGCTCCGCGAACGAAATCGTCCGCTCACCGAACGCTTGATCGGGCAAGAGCTCAGTCAATTCAAACGAAAAAGATTCGCCCGTTTGCCGAATGGCGTTTGCAACGTTAATCCGCATGATCTCCACCGCCTTTACCGCCGAGGAAATCGGCGCGTACCTACCTGCCAGCGCGCACAAAACTACCGCGCATTTCCACGCAACCTTAAGTATTGTATCGGCTCCAAGGCCTTTTGTCAAGAACCTACCTGCGTTACCCGCGCGTTTTTCGCGCACGATTCAGGCTGTTTTTTTCGAAGTTATCTTCTGCCGCGGCTCTTTGTGCGATCGCCGCTTGTGTGTTTCTTCCCGCCCGTGCGTGAAGAGCCGCCTCCGCGCTGCTGCGGACGTTTCATCGATCCCGCGCGCTGCTCATCCGGCGAGAGATAATCCGGCGGAACAAGGCAGTTTCTGCCGCTGCCGATGAGGTCTTCGCGATCGGCCGAGCGCAACGCTTTTCGGATCAAGGGCCAGTTTCTGCGGATGTGACACTGCATCAAAACGCGCTGCATCGCCTTGTCTTCCCGTGATTTGGCGACGTAGACTGGCTGCATCGTCGTAGGATCCAGCCCCGTATAATACATGCACGTGGATGCGGTACCGGGCGTGGGGTAAAAGTCCTGCACCTGCTCCGGCCGGTAATTCTTCTCTTTGAGGTAGAGCGCAAGCTCGATCGCGTCGTGAATATTGCTGCCCGGATGCGAGCTGATCAAATACGGCACGAGATATTGCCGCATGCCGAGGCTCTTATTGATCGCCTCATACTTCTGCACAAAGCGCTCGTAGACCGCGTGCGGGGGTTTGTTCATGTACTTCAGCACCCGGTCGGAAACATGCTCGGGTGCAACTTTCAATTGCCCGCTGATGTGGTGCTCAATCAGTTCGTGCAGGAAGGTATCGTCACGATCCAGCATCGCGTAGTCGTAACGAACGCCGCTGCGCACAAACACCTTCTTGATGCGAGGCAGCTCACGCATTTTTCGTAGAAGCGAAACATAATCCTCTTCCGACGTATCCAAGTTGCGGCACGCATTGAATCCGATGCACTGCCGGTCTGCACAAACGCCGCTCTTGAGCTGTTTTTCGCAGGCGGGATGGCGAAAGTTTGCGGTAGGGCCTCCCACGTCGTGAATATATCCTTTGAACTCCGGGTCCCAGGTCAGCTTCTCCGCCTCGACCAGAATCGATGCGTGGCTTCTTGCGGTCACGACGCGTCCCTGATGAAACGTCAGCGCGCAAAAGTTACAGTTGCCAAAGCAACCGCGCGCGGAAGTGACGGAGAACGACACCTCGTCCAGCGCCGGAATATGCCCGCGGTAGCAAGGATGCGGCTTTCGCATGTATGGCAGGGCGTATACCTCGTCCAGTTCCTTGGTCGAGAGCGGACGCGCGGGCGGATTGCACAGCAAAAGCCCCTTTTCGTGTGGCTGGATCAGTGGTTTTCCGCGCACGGAATCCTGCTCTCTCGTCTGCGCGTTGAACGCTTCGCAATATTTTTTCTTATCGTTGACCACCTCGGTATACGATGGCAACAGCACAGCGTTTTTTATGCCGTCTGCGTTGTTCACGCGCACACAGGTGCCCGGGATGTCCGTAATCTCCGAGATCGGCTTGCCGGATTTGAGTTCGTCCGCAACCTGAATGATCGCGCGTTCCCCCATGCCGTAGATGAGGATATCGGCGCACGCATCGTAGAGGATGCTGTGCCGTACGCGGTCATCCCAATAATCGTAATGCGCAAACCGTCTCAGGCTCGCTTCAATGCCGCCGATGATCAGCGGTACACCGGAATACGCCTGCTTGCAGCGGTTGGCGTAAACGATCGTCGCGCGGTCGGGCCGTTTCCCCGCCACGCCTTCCTCGGTGTATACGTCCGTCGTTCTCCGCGACCCGGAAACAGAATAATGGTTGACCATGCTGTCGATGTTTCCGGAAGAGATGAGAAACGCAAGCTTCGGTTTGCCAAGCGCTTGAAACGGCGCAACGCTGTGCCAGTCCGGCTGCGCTATGATGCCGACGCTGTAGCCGCGGCTTTCGAGCATGCGCGTTATGATCGCCGCGCCGAAGCTGGGGTGGTCGATATACGCATCGCCCGAGATAAAGACAAAGTCCAGTTGATCGATGCCTCGCGCGCGCATCTCCTCGCGGCTGACAGGTGGGAAGGCATTCTTTTGTTTCGCCATATTATACGTTGCTTTCCGGCGGTTTCGCCGTCGTTTCGTTCGTTTGTTCCGGCGTTGCCGTCTGTGGTGCGGGCTCGCTGCCCTGTTGCTGTGTTTGCGGGGTAGCAGCCTGTTGCTGTGCTTGCGGGGTTGCGGTTTGTTGCGGCTTTTCAAAATCCGAAGTCTCGTGCTCCGCAATATTGATCAAGAGTTCGTCCAGCCAGTTCACCGCGGCCGCAGACATGCGCTTTGCGCGCTTGTCCGCTTCTTCCGGCGTGAGTTCCTGTTGCGGAAGGGCGCTTTTCGCTTCCTCGATGACCTGCGCTTTTGCGTCCTCTTCGCCCTTCACCCGGCTGACTTTCGGCGCGCGAATGGGCTTGCTCGCGCCGCTGCGCGTGATGGAGCGCGCCGTCTTCTGCTCCTCGTCGCGGCTTTCCGTGCTCTCCGGCAAAGAGGCTTTGACTTGGCTTCTGCCGGAGTCGATGGCTTTTTTCATGTCCGACAGCGGTATTTTCTGCCCATGCTCGAGCTTTTTCATCAAGTATTCCATGGCGGAGAGCATCTCTCGCTTTTCCGCCTCATAGCGTTCCATCGCCTCGATCACTTCGTCTAAAAACAAGTCCACCTGCTCGATGTCATAACCCATAAACGAGCGGGTGAATACTTTATTGATGATTTCGTCCGTGCGCATCCGTGATCCCTCCTTACAAAGAGTATGCCTATGCTAACTTCTCCGGTAAAAAATTGGCACACCAACCGTCTGATGTGCCAGTGAATTCTGTTTCGTTATGCGGCAGCCTCGATCAACCCAAATCGCCGTAGTCGTCTTCGCCGTTACCGACAACGTCATAGTTGTTTGGCGCAACCACAAAGATTCCGCGGGAGATCTTGCACATGGTGCCGTTGAGCGCGTACACCGCGCCGGAAAGAAAATCCAAGATGCGCTGCGCCGTATCCAGCTCCAGCTCTTCCATGTTCACGATAACAGGCTTCCTGTTTTTCAGATTGTCGATGATGCTTTGCGTATCCTCGTAGCTCACGGGATGATACACGATCATCTTCATTCCGCCGGAGATGGGCAGGTTCGCGCCGGATGTATTCTGTACGCGATCGTTTCTGCGGTTGGGTGCGGCTGCGGCGCGGCCCGCGCCAAATGCGCCGCCAGCGGGACGTTCCGGCGCTTCGTCACGGTAATACCCGTCGTCCCTGCGTTCGTCGTCCTGCTCGTCGCTCTCCTCAATCCCAATAAAATCCAGGAATTTCGTATAAAGGCTTGCCATCCATCTTCCTCCGAAAACCGTCAGCCAAGGCGATTCGCCTCTGGCATTCATTTGAATTTTTACTTTTGCATGTGTCCGCTGAAAAAACAGCACGCAATCAACGAGTTATTTTCTGTCTCTCGCGCCGAAAATGCGGGTCCCGACACGCACCTGTGTCGCGCCTTCTTCAATCGCTGCCACAAAGTCGTGGCTCATGCCCATCGAAAGCGTATCAAACACCGCGGGATCCCGTTTTGCACGAAGTCTTTCGTAGTGCTCTCGCATCTTGCGAAAATATGCCCTCGCCTGTTCCGCTTCCACCGCGGGCGGAACGCACATCAACCCGCGCAAGCGCAGGTTGGCACACTGCGCCAGAGATTCCGCGAAAGAATCCAAGTCCTCATCGGGTAAGCCGCCCTTTTGGTCTTCCGCGCCGATGTTGACCTGGATCAAAATATCCTGAACAATTCCCCGCGCACCGGCCTTCTGCTGAAGCTGCGTCGCGAGTGTTTGCCGGTCTACCGACTCAATCAGGTCGGCAAAACCGCAGACATATTTTATCTTATTCGTTTGCAGTTGTCCAATAAAATGCACTCTGCAACCTTGCTGTTCAAAAAAAGTTTTCTTTTCAGTCAATTCCTGGGCATGATTTTCGCCAAAGGTTGTCACGCCGGCTGCAGCCACCTCCGCCATGCGCTCCACGCTTTGATACTTCGACACGGCGACGAGCAGTACTCTCTCTGGCTTTCGACCGGCGCGCGCGCAGGCATCCGCCATCTCCTCTTTTACTTCGGCAATGTTTTGCTCGATGGTGGTCATGGTTTTACATACTTCATTCCGGCGGTGAGATTATCCGAAGCGTTGTGCGCGCGGATGACCGCCTTGTTATCGCTTTGCGCGAGGATATCCACCTCGACGCGCAAAACGCTATCGCCATACGCAATATTGATCCCCGGCATGCCGGACACCATCTCAATCGCTTTGAGCGGAACCACCAAGCCCTGCGCGGACTTGCTGATCGTCGCCGCAACGGTTCGGGTACCGATGAGTTTGCCGATGTCGGTGTTAAACTCCAGAATGTTGACGACCGCGTTTTCCGAAACCTGGCTTGCGCGCGCGGTTGCGGTATACTGCTGATCAGAGTAATTCTGAAACAGCACGCTGTACTGCTCGCCTTCCGCAAGGCGCATGGGGTCCGTTGCGCTGGTCACAAACGCGATGAACCAATGCGTGTTGTTGATGATACGATACAGCGGCACCTCGCTGGATGATTCCGCGTTCTTTGCGGTGTTGCCGCCGTTGACAACGTTTTTCACCAGAGCGGAGTTGATCGTAGAGAGTTTGTTGACGCTGAGCACCTGCTCGTAACCGTCAAAATAAAAGCTCACGATGCCCGTGCCGGAGGTGTTCTTGATATCGCGCTTCCAGCCGCCCATCACGTTTTGTTGGCTCTTGAGGTCGCTATAGAGCTGCGTGAGCGTGGTGTCCGGCGTCACAACCGTTTGCATGAGCGTCACACGCTGGTTTTCCAGGTCTTTCAGCGTTTGCTCCAGATCCAGCATGTCCAGCTTGCTCTGCCCGCGTGACACGGCGCGAATCTGCTTCTCCACCTCGTCGATGTTTGCGTTAAGGTCGAGCAGTTCCTGCGGCAACTGACCGCCAAGCAGTTGAATCTGATAGTCGTAGATCTGCTTTTGCAGGTTTAAGAGCGTGACCATCGTCTCGTCCTGATAGCCGCGTTTGTAAAGCTGGGCGATGACCTGGTCGTTGTTGACCGTTTCACCTTCCACCACGTCAAACGTAATCTTCTCGTACGGCTCGGACATGATGACTTTCTCATCGCGAATGACCGCGGCGTTGATCTCAAGATCCGCGCCCAGCGAACCAAACTCGATCTCACCCGTCTTCTTGAGTGCGTTTGCAACGACGACCACGAGCGCGATAAAACCAACAAGGATGAGGATCATCATGAAGAAGCGGCCTTTGATGCGCTTTTTCGACTTAGCCATTCGTTTCACCGCCTACTTCATAGCCCGGTTTTTGAGACCTGCCGTATTGGCGGTCGAAATTCTCCTGATTTTTTGCCTGATAGAGCGTAAAGAGCTCGTCCGCCGTCATGCCGCTCTTGAGGCACATGCTCACAAAGAAATGCAGCACGTCGACCAGCTCGCCTTTCAAGGCCGCGTCGTCCACTGGCTTTACGTTTTTCCACCACTTGAAATTCACCTCGTCCAGCACTTCGGAAAGCTCCGAAATCATGGCGAGTACTTCTTTTTGCATCCATTCTTCGCGCGAAAATGCGATATTCCTGCGCGCTTCTATATCGCTGTTGAGCGATTGTTGCATCTCAAAAATGATGTCCAGCTTATCCAAGTCGGTTTCCTCCATCCGGTCTGAAAAAGGGAATATGCGATTTATAAGGGGTATTTCAGCGAATCGCTTCCAATAGCGCGGTCTTCTGTTTTTTGACTCTGCCGACCAGTGCGGTGCTCGCGTTGGATAGATTCAAGCAAACGGGCAGAATCCGCTCGATATCCTCCATTGTAACACATTCGATTCTGCGCAAGGTCTCCTGCTCGCTATATTCACGTTTTTGTAACAGCAGCGTCTTGCCCAGCGCGTTCATCCGTGCGCCGCTGGATTCCATACCCAGCAAATAGCTGCCCTTGAGCTGATCGCGGCAGCGCATGAGTTCCTCTTTCGTAACTCCCTCCTTGCGGACGCGCTCCATCTCCTCCACCATGCGGCTTAAGACTTCCTTGGCCTGCTTTTCGCCGGTTCCGGCATACAGCGTCAGCGTACCCGTGCCGGTGTAGCTCGTTGGATACGAGTAGACGGAGTAGGCGAGACCGAGCTTTTCGCGGATCGATTGGAACAGACGCGAGCTCATGCTTCCGCCTAGGATATTGGAGAGCACCGCGAGCGGATATTGTCCCGCGCTGTCCCGCGCAAAGCCGGGAAGCGTCAGGCAGATATGCACCTGCTCAACGTCTTTCTCGACAAGCTTCTCGCGTTTCCCGCCGGGAAAACGCTGTAAAACCGGCGTTGTCGCGCGCGGCGAAGCGGGAACATCGAACCATTTCGTCACGGAGTCGATCAACGCCTGTTCTTCAAAATTGCCCGCGCAGGAGACGACGATGTTGTTCGGTACATAAAACTCGTTTTTGTAGGCGAGCAGAGATTCGCGCGTAAACGCGCGCACGCTCTCCTTGCTGCCGAGGATGGGGCTCGCCAGCGCCTCGTCGCCAAAGAAGAGCATATTGCTCTCTTCGCCGGAGAGGTCTTCCGGGCTGTCCTCGTTCATCAGGATTTCTTCAAGAACGACGCCCTGCTCTTTTTTCAGCTCTTCTGGATCAAACACGCTGTGAAACGTAAGATCCGATAGCACATCCGAAACCAGATCGAGGTGCTCGTCCAACACCTTTGCGTAAAAGCAGGTGTTTTCCTTGCTCGTGAAGGCGTTGATGTTGCCGCCGACCGCATCCATCTCAATCGCGATCTGCTCTGCGTTTCTGCGCTCGGTTCCCTTAAACACCATGTGCTCAATCAGGTGCGAAGCCCCGGCGGTCTCCCCGGATTCCCGAACGGAGCCTGTATCCACCCATACCCCCATGGACACGGAGCGAACGTGCTCCATCTTCTCATAGATCAGGCGAATGCCGTTGGGCAACAGGTGTTGTTTGATCATGCGTTTTCGTTCCTTTCACGGGCGATTGCTTGTAATTCTGTATTCTACCATAAAATATTGTCGTGCGCGAGTATGGCGCTCCGCACAAGAAAGGCGCGGCGTTGCCGCCGCGCCTTGTTTGTATCCTTCGCTTCGGAACCTTAGTCTTTGTCCGGAGGCAGCATGTCCTTGCGGGTCAGGCTGATCTTGCCGGTCTTGGGGTCGATGTCGATGACGCGAACCAGCACCTGCTCGCCCATGGAGAGCACGTCTTCCACCTTCTCCACGCGCTTGTTGGCGATGCGGGAGATATGGAGGAGTCCGTCCGTGCCGGGTTTGAGGTTGATGAACGCACCGAATTCTTTGATGCCGACCACGGAACCGAGGTACACGTCGCCAACTTCGATTTCTTTGACGATGCCGTCGATGATGCGCTTGGCTTCCGCCGCGGCAGTCGCATCCGGAGAAGCGATGTAGACCGTGCCGTCGTCCTCGATGTCGATCTTCACGCCGGTATCGGCAATGATCTTGTTGATGACCTTGCCGCCGCTGCCGATGACTTCGCGGATCTTATCCGGATTGATCGAGAACGTGATGATGCGCGGCGCGAAGGGTGAGAGCTCCGCGCGCGGCTCACGCAGGGTTTCGTCCATCTTGTCGAGAATGAACATACGACCCTTGCGCGCCTGCTCCAGTGCGCGGGTGAGGATTTCGCGGTTGATGCCCTTGATCTTGATATCCATCTGGATGGCGGTGATGCCATCGCGGGTACCGGCGACTTTGAAGTCCATATCGCCCAGGAAGTCTTCCAACCCCTGGATATCCGTCAGGATGGCGATATTGCCGGTGGAATCGTCCTTGATGAGACCCATCGCAACGCCCGCAACGGACTTTTTGATCGGAACGCCCGCATCCAGAAGCGCCAGCGTGCTCGCGCAGATGGAGGCCTGCGAGGTAGAACCGTTGGAGCTGATGACCTCGCTCACGAGGCGCATGCAGTACGGAAACTCCGCTTCGCTGGGCAGAACCGGTTCCAGCGCACGCTCTGCAAGAGCGCCGTGGCCGATTTCGCGGCGGCCGACGCCGCGCATGGGCTTCGCTTCGCCCGTGCTGTACGGCGGCATATTATACTGGTGCATATAGCGCTTGGTCTCTTCGAGGGAAAGCCCGTCGAGCGACTGCGCTTCGGAGATCGTGCCGAGGGTGGCGATGGTCATCACCTGCGTCTGACCGCGGGTGAACACCGCGCTGCCGTGCGTGCGGCTAAAGATACCGACCTCGCTCCAGATGGGGCGAATCTCATCCTGCGCGCGTCCGTCCGGACGGATCTTCTTGTTGATGATCTTGTCGCGAACGACCTCTTTGGTGATGGTGTAGAGAATCGCGCCGATGTCCTTGGCGGAATCGGGAAACTCTTCTTTGAATGCTTCGACGACTTCTGCCTTGACCTGATCGCCGCGCACTTCGCGCTCATGGCGGTCATAGGTATCCAGCGACCAGACGACCTTGTCAAACGCATAGGCGCGAACTTTGGCTTCGATCGCTTCGTCGGGATGATAGATCACCGGCTCGATCTTCTGCTTGCCAATCTGCGCTTCGATGTCCGCAATAAAGCTGACGATCTTCTTGATCTCGTCGTGCGCAAAGAGGATCGCATTGAGCATCTCTTCTTCAGAGACTTCGTTTGCGCCCGCTTCGACCATCATGACCGCGTCTTTGGTACCCGCAACGGTGAGGTTTAAGCGGCTCTTTTCACGCTGCGCGACATCGGGATTGATGACATACGCGCCATCGACCATGCCGACCGAAACCGAGCCCGTTGGGCCGGAGAACGGCGCTTCGCTGATAGAAAGCACGACAGAAGAGCCGATCATCGCGAGGATATCAGGCTGAACGTCCTGCTCGACAGACATGACGGTGGCAACCACCTGCACGTCGTTATAAAATCCTTTCGGAAACAGCGGGCGCAGCGGACGATCGATGAGGCGCGAGCTTAAGATCGCGCGATCGGTCGGGCGGCCTTCCCGCTTGATGAATCCGCCGGGAATCTTGCCGACCGAATAAAGTTTCTCCTGATATTCCACCGAAAGCGGCAGAAAATCGACGCCGTCACGCGCGGTCTTCGCGATTGTCGCGCAGACCAGCACCGCCGTATCGCCCATGCGGACGAGGCAGCTTCCACCCGCCTGTTCGGCGTACTTGCCGGTCTCGACGATGAGCGTCTTGCCGCCAAGCTGCATCTGGAAGTTTCTTTCCATAATATTTGTTTGCTCCTTTTTCTTCTTTATCTTCTTTTTAATTATAACTGATTTTAGCAAATTTCGCCGTAACAAATGCAAAAGTAATTGATTCCTGCATTTACGGTAAAATTTGAGCGGGTTAGCAAATTTTCGTCTCCTGCGGAACATGGAAAGAAGGCAACTTCCCGTCTGCGCGGATCATTTGCAAATAGAAAGAAAGGCGGGAACAACCCCGCCTTTTCTCTTACTTAATACGGATGTTCAAGCTCGCAGCAATCGCTCTGTAACGCTCAATGTCTTTTTCCTTGAGGTAGTTCAGAAGGCCTCTGCGCTGACCGACCATCTTCAGGAGCCCGCGGCGCGAGTGGTGGTCTTTCTGGTGCAGCTTGAGATGCTCGTTGAGGTGGTTGATGCGCTCGGTTAGAAGCGCGATCTGCACTTCGGGTGAGCCGGTGTCGCCCTCGTGGAGCGCGTACTTTTCAATGGTTTCTGTCTTCGTCATGGTCATCTTCTCCTTTTTTTCCAATTCCCGTGAACTGAGAAATACGTCGGAGTGTCGTAAATCCCGGTAAACGGCATTTGATTGCTTTTATAGGATAGCATATCTGCTAAAAATTGTAAACAACCGCTGAATGATTTTTTATGTGTCGTTTTAGAAGCCTGCCGCGCTCAGGATTCCCGAAGCGAAGCCGCCTCTTCCACATCAAGACGGATCTGCTCCTTCAACGCTTCCAGCGAATCAAACATCAACTCGCCACGAAGGCGCTTGCGAAACGCAACCGTCAGCTCCTGCCCGTAGATATCCGAATTAAAGTCGATCAAGTGCGTCTCGATCGTAAGCCTCGTACCGTTTACCGTTGGATTGGTGCCGATGTTTGTCACCGCGCGGTATATGCCGCCACCCACGAAAGCAAACGTTGCATACACGCCGTCCGCAGGAATCGCGCGCTTCGGGTTTGCTTCAATGTTCGCCGTCGGAAAGCCGATGCGTCTGCCGATGCGCTTGTTTTGCACCACGGTACCGGACAACGTATATCTTCTCTTGAGCAATCGTTCCGCAAGAGAAACATCCCCGCGCTCCACCGCATCGCGAATACGTGTACTGGAGACCGGTTCGCCCTCAAACAGCACAGGTTCAACCACCGAAACGGTAAAGCCTCTCTTTGCGCCAATCTCGCGCAGCGTCTCCGGCGTGCCCGCGCCGCGATCGCCGCAGGTGTAGTTATAGCCGACCACAAGCCCGCGCACATCCCATCTTTCGCTGAGCATATCGATGAATTGTTCCGTGCTCAGGTGCGCTATCTCGCGCGTGAAAGGAACGCTTTCAAGCGCCTCGGCGCCAAGCGAACGCAAAATCATGTTTCGCTCCCGAATGCCGGAAAGCAGGCGAACGTTGCCGCCGAGCACCTCCAACGGATGGTTGGAAAATGTGAATACGGCAGGCGTGGCGTGCAGCCGTTTTGCCTCTTCCAGCAAGCGGCCCATGAGCGCCCTGTGACCAAGATGTACGCCGTCAAACATGCCGAGCGCAACGACGGCGGGTTCGTATGTTGCCATAATCCCCTTCAAATACGGTCTGCAAACTTTGATACAAGCCGTTTGGTTGTCAATTTTGCTTTCATCGAGTCTCAGTACAAGTGAATATTCAAGCGAAAACGTTCGTTCTTGATCTCGCCAACGCCCAGAAATACATCATCGCCGTAGGCGCGCACAAGACCGTCCGCCGCGCCGCGCACATGCGTCTCGAGTCCGTTCTTCGTTGGTGTTGTGCGGTCGGTAGGCAATCGCAGTTCCGGCAAAAACGCCATTGCATCCTCGCAGGAGATCAGCGTTTCGTTGAGCGTTCCGGCTGCTTTCGCCGCATCAAGCTCAGATATCGTCAGCGCCTGCTCGCTCGTAAAAGGCCCGCTTCGGGTGCGCATTAAGATCGGTACATAACCAACGGTTCCGAGTTTCTCCGCAATGCTCTCGCAAAGCGAGCGGACATACGTTCCGCGCGAGCAAACCGCACGCAGTAAAAAACGGTTTTGTGCCGTCTGCTCGATCAGTTCCAGTTCGTGCACGCAGATTTCGCGCAATCTCGGCTCAATCGTCTCTCCCGCACGTGCGAGATCGTACATCTTCTTGCCGTCGACCTTCAACGCGGAGTAGATCGAAGCCGCCTGCATCTGTCCACCGATGAATTCCGGCAAAACTTGCATCAGTTCGCTTCGTTCCACGATTCGGTCATCCCGCGCAAGGACCGTGCCGTAGGCATCCTGCGTGTCGGTCTGCGTACCGAAAGCGACCTCGAATACATACTCCTTGTCCTTGTCGACGAGGATATCAAATAATCGCGTGGCTCTGCCCAGGCAGACCGGCAAAACGCCCGCAGCGGCGGGGTCAAGCGTGCCCAGATGCCCCGCGCGCTTTTCAGAAAAAATCTTACGCACGTCGAACACGACGTTGCTGGAGGTCATACCCGGCGGTTTGAGTACGGTGACGATTCCATCCATATCACTCACAAATCCCGTGCAACAGCTCTTTTGCGAGCGCGAGTATCTGCTCCGCCGCGGTCTCGATGGGCGGCTGCATTGTGCAGCCCGCGGCGAGCCTGTGTCCGCCGCCGCCAAACTGAACAGCGATCTTACTGACATCCGCGCAGGTTTTGCCGCGCAGGCTTACGCGAATCTTTCCGTCTTCGCTCTCGCGCAGCAGCGCCGCAATCTCCACCGTGTCAATGTCGCGAATGGAGTCGATGATGCCTTCGGTGTCCTCGTTGGTTGCGCCGCAGGAAGCGATGTCGTCCAGCGTAATGGTCGAGATACCGATTCGCCCGAACTCAAAAAGCTGCGCTTTGTTAATGCCCAGCGCTTGCAGCTTGAGTTTATGAAACGGCACTGTGCGAAACAGGCAGCGGTTGAGAAACGGCAGATCGATCCCCGTATCGAGGATATCCGCCGCAGTCCGCATCGTATCCGGCGTGGTGTTGCTGTATGAAAAATTGCCTGTATCGGTTGTAATCGCGGCGTAAAGGCAGCTCGCGATGTTTTTATTGAGCGGAATCTTGAGGCAGGTGATCACGTTGTAAATCAACTCTCCAGTTGCGCCCGCTTTTTGCACATAGTTGGACGAAGCATAGTTGTCGTTGGTGCCGTGGTGGTCGATGTTCAGCGTGGCCTTCGCCGCGCGAAAGAGCGATTCGCATCGTCCGGTTCTGCCCAGATCCGCGCAGTCCACGCAAACAACCGCCTCGGCAGGTCGTGCCTGCTCGGGCGGTATCAATTGATCCGAAAACGGAAGGAACCGGTAGATCGCAGGAACAGGGTCTTCGCAGACCACCTGCGCGTGTTTGCCCAGCTCCAGCAACGCGCCATACAGCGCGAAGTTGCTGCCGAGCGTGTCGCCATCCGGAGAAACATGCGCAATCAGCAGAATATCATCATACGTCCGTAGGAAACGGACGGCGTCCTGCAGCATGGCGTTACTCCTTCCCGTCTTGCGGTTGCGGTTCGTTTCCGTCTGTCTTATGGAGCTCGTTTAAAATCTCCGAAATGCGGACGCTGTAAGAAATCGAGTTGTCGAGCGTAAATTTGATGCTTGGTACGGCGCGGATGCGCATGCGCGCGCCGAGTTCATGCGAAATGAACCCCGCCGCGTGGTTAAGGGCCTCCACGCTGGAAACACGTTTCTTCTCGTCCTCGTCGTAGACGGAGACTTTCACCTTTGCATATTTCAGGTCTTTTGTGACCTCGACTTCGGTCAGCGCGGTCATCGGCGAGATTCGGGGATCCTTCATCTCGCGAATGACTTCGCTGATCGTCTTTTTTACTTCTTCGTTCCTGCGGTCTGCGCGAAACGTTGCCATATGTCCTCCTCCGCCCCGGCGCGCGCCAGGCGGCCGAAACAAGCGAAAATCCAGATTATGTGCGCTTGACTTCCCGTAAATTGATCCGGAAATGTTGCCTGCCTGTTATGTACGCTCAACTTTCTCTAATTGAAAGGGTTCCGCTCCAGAGTAGCTTTGGAACACTCGCCTATCAATTATGTACGCTTGACTTCCTCAACGATAAAGGCTTCAATCACGTCGCCTTCCTGCAGGTCGTTGAATCCTTCGATGCCGATGCCGCACTCAAAGCTCGTGAGAACTTCCTTCGCGTCGTCCTTAAAGCGCTTGAGCGAGGAAATCTTGCCCTCGTGAACGACCACGCTGTCGCGTACTACGCGCACCTGCGCGCTTCTCGTGATCTTGCCGTCGTTGACGTATGCACCCGCGATGGTGCCGACGCCCGTGACCTTGAAGGTTTCGCGAACGGTGGCCCTGCCAAGCTCCGTCTCCTTAAAGACCGGCTTAAACATGCCCTGCATGGCGGCTTTGACATCGTCGATCGCGTTGTAAATGACGCGATAGAGCCTTACGTCAACGTTCTCTTTTTCGGCCATGACGCGCGCACCGGAATCGGGGCGAACGTTGAAACCGATGACGATCGCGTTAG